>NZ_CAMPKE010000004.1 GCF_946887195.1 uncultured Halomonas sp. | reverse complement strand
ACGGGTTAGTCGGCGATCTGTTCCAGATCCTGCCCGAGCTCGAGCAGAAGCTGTAAGCCTCGTCGTGTCGGGCTTGACCATCAACCGGCTTCCTTACGAAGCCGGTTTTTTTCATTGTGTGGGCTTGGGGCATTATTGATAATTGTTCTTGTTTGTATTAGCGTGGGCGCTCTTTTTTCAATGCGCCGCAACGTGACTTTCAGGGATGCGCGGCGCTAGCGAGGAGTCGATGATCGCTGAAAACGAGCCGCGTAAGCGGATGTGCCGGCCTTGGCAGCTGGCGGCGATGGTATTGCTGGGTTTCAGCGCCTCGGCCATGGCGCAGGATGAATTGCGCGAGCGAAGCATTGCCGCTCAGCAGGCCCAGGCCGAGTTGCAGGAAAAGATCGATGCCGCCGACGATGCCACACGTGAGGCGCTGCGTGAATTGCGCGCGACCGAGCGTGAAGCGCGTCGCTTGCAGGCCTATAACGCCGAATTGGCGCCGTTGGTCGAGCGTCAGGCCGCTACCATCGAGCAGCGCGGAAACGCGCTGGATCAGCTTGCGGTAACGCGCGAGACACTGCCGGTACTCATGCGCGACAGAGTCGAGCGACTGCGCCAATGGATAAAGGCCGATTTGCCGTTTCTGCGCGAAGAGCGCCTGGCGCGCGTCGAAAGCCTCGAGGCAATGCTCGTCGACCCAGCGCTGTCCTCCGCCGAAAAGCTCGATCGCGTACTGAGTGCCTGGCGCGTCGAACTCGAATACGGGCGCGAAATCGATGCCTGGCGTGGCACGCTGGTGGGTAGTGCCGACCGCCAGGTCGAATATCTGCGCCTCGGTCGTATCGGCTTTTATTACCTGACGCCGGATGGCGAACAGGGCGGCGTCTGGAAGGCGTCGGCTGGCGAATGGCAGCCGTTGAATGGCGCCCAGCTTGCCGAAGTGCGCAAGGGGCTAAGCATCGCTCGCGAGCAACGCGCCCCCGAATTGCTGGCATTGCCGGTTTCGGTGGAGGTGACCCAGGGCCAGAAGCTGGCTCGCGACCCGAATGGGGAGGCGCGCTCATGAGAAGGCGAATGACGCTTGGGGGTTTGGCGTTATCGGCAGCCTTGGCATGGCTGCCGATCGCTCAGGCGGCACCCGAGCAGCCTGCGGCTTCCAGCGGGCAGGCAGACCCCATGGAGTCTGTATTGCAAACCTTGCTTGACGATAGCGAAGCGGCCAGCGCCCGCGATAGCGAGCGACTGGCGGCACTGGTCAGCGACCGCGAAGCGCTCGATGCCGCGCTGGCCGAGGCCCAGGCATCGCTGGCGGCGGCTCGTGAGCGCCGGGAAGCCCTGGAAGCTCGCCAAGCCGAACAGCAACAGCGCTTGGCGGAACTCGGTCAGCGTCGCGATAACGAGGTCGGCGATCTCGATGGCGTCTATGACGTCGTGCGTCGCCATGTCGGTGAGTTGCGCGACGCGCTGGGTGAAAGCTGGCTGACCGTCGGTGGCCGTGCCGAATTGCCGCAGCGCCTGGATCAGCGCGGCCTGCTCGATGTGGCGACACTGGAAGCGGTGAGCGAAAGCCTGATGGCGCTGGCCGTGGAAAGCGGGCGTGGCGTGAGTTTCACCGCCCCGGTCGCCGGTAGTGAAGGCAAGGTGGCGCCACGTGAGGTCATTCGCCTGGGTGCGCTCACTGCCTTCAGTGAGGGGCAACTGCTGCGTCAGCCCGATGGCGAAAGACCGCTGGCTGTGGCCGAGCGTACGCCAGCCTCGGTTAGCGAGAACCTGCTGGCCTTTCAGCGGGGCGAGGGCGACGTCATAGCGCTGGATCCCACGCAGGGCGATATCCTCGCCGCGCTGGCTCAGCAGCCCAGCCTTTGGCAGCGCTTCCAGCAAGGTGGCGCCGTCGGCTATGTGATCGTGGCCCTTGGAGTGGCCGGACTGCTGGTGGCGCTGGCGCAGTATGCCTACCTGTTGGTCGTGACGCTGCGCTTGCGCCGGCAGCTTCGCGAACCCGATGCGCTGCGCGACGACAACCCGCTGGGCCGCGTGTTGGCTCGCTTCGCTGCGCTGGGCGAAGGCCATGCCCCGGAGGCCTTGGAAGCGCGTCTCGACGAGGCCATTCTCGCCGAACAGCCGCGCATCGAGCGTGGCCAGCCGATCGTCAAGCTGATCGCCGCGATAGCGCCGCTACTGGGGCTGTTGGGTACCGTGACCGGGATGATCGTCACGTTCCAGTCGATCACCACGTTCGGCACCGGCGATCCCAAGCTGATGGCCGGCGGGATTAGCCAGGCGCTGGTCACCACGGTGCTTGGCTTGATTACCGCCGTGCCGCTGCTGTTCGCGCATACCGCGCTGTCCAGCCGCAGCCGCGAACTCATCGGTGTGCTCGAAGGGCGCACCAGCGCGGTACTGGCTGATCACCTGGAATCCCGGCAATCAGCGCCGGAGAGCCATCGCCATGCCGCTCCTGCTTGAGCCGCTGAACTGGCTGATCGATGCCGGCGGTGTGGTGCTGGTGATCATCGTGGCGGTCTCCAGCGGGCTATTCGCCCTGGTGCTGGAGCGCGGCCTGTACTGGCATTTCACGCATCGCCGTGCACGACGTGAGGTGATCGAGCGCTGGATCGCGCGTCGCGAGCATGTCAGCTGGAGCGCACTGACGCTGCGTGAAGTATGGACCCGTGAGTTGATCGCGCGCCTGCGCCGGCCAATGCCCTGGCTCAAACTGCTGGTGGCACTATGCCCCTTGCTGGGCCTGCTGGGCACCGTGACCGGCATGATCCATGTCTTCGATAGCCTGGCGCTGAGCGATGTGGGTCAGGCAAGGGCCATGGCCGATGGCGTGGCGCGGGCAACGTTGCCGACCATGGCCGGTATGGCCGTCGCTGTGGCGGGGCTCATGTTCATCACTCGTCTCGAATATGTGATTCGGCGCGAGGACCAGCGGCTACACGACCGCATGGCGCGCGCCGTGGAGGACCCTCATGCGTAGACGCCGGCTGCAGGCCGCGAACGAAACCACCGACATCGACCTGACCCCGATGCTCGATGTGGTCTTCATCATGCTGATCTTCTTCATTGTCACCACCAGTTTCGTCAAGGAGAGCGGGGTCGAGATCGAACGGCCCGAGTCATCCGCGGCATCGCCGCGCCCCGATGCGCAAGTGATGGTGGCGATCACCGCCGAAGGCGCGGTGTGGGTCGATGGCCAGCCGGTGGACATTCACCGCGTCGGTTCCGATGTCGCCGAGTTGGTCAGCGCCGAGGGCAGTGTTGTTGTGCAGGCTGATCGTGGCGCCACCACGGGCTTGCTGATCGACGTCATGGATCGGATTCGCGACGCCGGTGTCGACAAGGTCGCCGTGGCGGCGACGCGGGGAAGCGATTGATGCGGCTACTGCTCGGTGCGCTGGGTGGGGTGCTACTGGCGCTATTGCTGTTTACCTTGCTGGCGCTGCTGGTTGCGCCGCCGGAGGACAGCCGACCGGTGATCGACCCGCCCGTTTCGGTAGCGATGGTCGAGGCGCCAACGCGTCAGGCTCCCGCCGAATCGGCGGCACCGGCCCAGGCCGCGCCGACACCCCCTACGGCGACACCGCCGCCCCCAGCGCCAGCACCGATGCCCGCGCCCGAGCTGGATAGCGCCATCGCCATGCCCACGCCCGAAACGCCACCGCTCGATGTCTCCAAGGTGCCGCTGGACAGCGACTTGCCCGAACTGACGGCGATCGAGCCGGAACCCGAACCCGAACCGGAGCCAGAGCCAGCCCCAACACCGGCGCCCGAGCCGTCACCCAATGAGTCGGTGGCCCGCACGAGTGACCGATCTAGTGAAAACCCCAGTCAGCAGCCCGGTGAGCAGGCCAGCGCGGCGCCAGCGGCACAACCAGCCGCCGAGGTCGGCTCGCCGCAGCCGACACGACGCGTGCCGCCGGAATATCCGTCGCGTGCCCAGCGGCGCGGGATCGAGGGCTATGTCGAAGTGCGTTTCACGATACTGCCCGATGGCAGTGTCGATGCGGATTCGCTGCGCGTGATCGATGCGCAACCTCGTCATACCTTCGAGCGTGCTGCCATGCAGGCGATCTCTGGTTGGCAGTTTCCCGAAGCCGCCGGTAAGCGCGAAGCGCGTCAGCGGCTGGAATTCAGGCTGAAGGGGTAGCGAGTGATACGCGATCGGAGTACGCAACATTGGCTGATGGCGGCGGTCATCGCCGCCAGCCTGAGCGTGTCGGCTTTGATGCCGATCCAGGCCAGCGCCGCGCCGGCTCTGCGACCGGACATGATTCAGAGTCTCGAGGGCATGCAGCAGCGTCTTGCCAGCGGCGATCTGTCGGTGGCAAGCGATGCCGAAAGTGCCGCCGAGCGGCTGCAGGGTGGCAATGCCGCCGATCGCTGGGCACGGGCGCTGTTCCTGAAAATCGCGGCAACCGCCCAGGCGCAGCAAGGCAACGATGATCGCGCCGCCGATCTGTTCGCCATGGCAAGAAGCATCGAAGGCATCGAGGCAGCGAGCCGACATCAATGGCTCAATCAGGAGGCGCGGTTGCGCCTGCGGGCTGGCCAGACACAGGCCGGCGTGGAATTGCTTGCACGCTGGCTGGAGCTTGGCCAGGGCGATGTCGAGGATTTCTGGTTGCAGGCCCAGGCCCTGGCGACGTTGCAGCGCTGGGATGAGGCCGCCGACTGGGTCGATCGGGCGCGTCAGGCAAGCGCTTCGCCGAATGCACGGCAACGTCAGCTGGCGGCCAGCGTATATCAGCGCGCGGGACGCGAAGATGCCGCGCTCGATATGCTCGATACACTGCTCGGTGCCGATGGCGACGATCCCGCTACCTGGCGTCGCGCTGCCGGGCTGGCTCAGCAGCTGGGCTTCCCTGGGCGAGCGGCGGCAATCTGGGAGGCCGCCTGGCGTCGTGGCGTATTGACGTCAAATGATGATTTGCTGCAGTTGATTCGTCTGCACATTGCCGGCGGCACGCCGGCGCGTGCCGGGGAGTATCTCGCCGAAGCCTTGGAAACCGGGCGGCTGGACGATAGCTTGGAGAATGCCCGGCTATTGGCCAAGGCCTGGAGTGCGGCGCGACAGCGCGACAAGTCGCTTGCCGCCTGGCAAACGGTGGCGCGCCGCAGCGAGAGTGCCAAGGATTGGCAGCGGTTGGGTGAACTGGCCTATGGCTGGGGGCGCTGGCGGATGGCTATCGAGGCACTGGGCCGCGCCCGCCAGGCGGGCGATGATGATGCACGTAATGCGCTGCTTCAGGGCGTGGCGTATATCGAACTGGGCGATCGGCGCGCGGCGCGGCGCGCCTTCGAGACCGCGCGTCAGGCTGGCTCGAAACAGGCGGATGCCTGGCTGGCCACGCTCGAGGACGTTGCGTCGACCGAAGATACAACGCAAGGCTAGTCGATCGCCGCGATACCAACGCTATACCTCCAAATCGGCCCATACCGGCGCATGATCCGATGGCTTGGGCATGGCGCGCAGCGCGTAATCGATACCGGATTGGCGCACCTTTGGTACCAATGGCGAACTTACCAGGATGTAATCGATGCGCAGGCCGCGCTTGGGCTCACGCTCGAATGCGCGCGAGCGATAATCGAACCAGCTGAAATGCTCGCACGCCTCTGGGTAGCAGAGGCGGTAGCAGTCCTGCATGCCCCAGTTCTTGATGCGCCCAAGCCACTCGCGCTCGATGGGCTGAAAGCTGGTCTTGCCTTCGCGAAGCCAGCGCTTGCGGCTGGGTTCGCCAATGCCGATATCGATATCTTCGGGAGAAATATTGAAATCGCCCATGACCGCGACACGCTGCTCAGGATGATGATCCTCTTCGAGCAAGCGCGATAACTGGGCATAAAAGCGCTGCTTGTAGGGAAACTTGGTCGGGTGCGCGATATTTTCGCCCTGCGGGAAATAGCCGTTCCATAGCGTGATCGGCTCACCGTCGGCGGCGACCAGGCGCGCGCCGATCAAGCGCCGCTGGGCGTCTTCACCATCGTCGGGAAAGCCATAAAAGACCTCCTCGGGTTGCCGGCGGCAGAGCAGGGCGACGCCATAGTGGCCTTTCTGGCCATGATAATAGACGTGATAACCCATCGCCTGAACGGTCTCGAGCGGGAATTCGTCGTCGTGAACCTTGGTCTCCTGAAGACCGATGACATCCGGCCGGTGCGTCTCGATCAGCGCCTCAAGCTGGTGTAAACGGGCGCGCAGTCCATTGATATTGAACGAAACCAATCGCATCAAGACGCCCCATTGTCGTTATCGTTCGCGTCATCCCGCTTGCCGTGCACGTCGATCTTGGGCGCGTTTCGCTCACGGGCCAGTTTGCGCTCGGCCTGGAGTTTGCGTTGCTGGCGCTTCTTGCTGGTATAACGCCGGGATGAGGCCACTTCATCGGGGTTTTCGTGGCGCCACTTGCGATAATCCTTACGCCGACCGGTGCGAATGGTCACCTTGTCGGCCAGTGATCGGGTCTTTTTTACGCGCGTCATGAGTGCCAAGTTCCTGGTTCGGACAGGCGGGCATTCTACCAGTCATGCGGGGCTCGCCGACAGCGCTGCCGGTCGTCGGGTGATCGGCGCGCCCTCGTCGGCAAGGGCTGGTACAATGGGGGCTTATGTTTTCGCCAACCATTTATTGATACTGGACAGAATTCAAGCCTATGAGTGAGTCGGATAACACCTCGGCACCCGCACAGAACCGTAAGCCGAAACGCCGTCGCCGCAAGCCGCGCAAGCCGCAATCCAGTTGGGATCTGCGCCAGTTTCAGGTGCCGGCGGTGGCAGGCAAGCAGCGTTTTCACGACTTCGATCTGCCGCTACCGCTGATGCGCGCGATTCATGCACTCGGCTTCGAGTATTGCACGCCGATCCAGGCCGAGGCGCTGAGTCAAACGCTGCTCGGTGGCGATATCGTCGGCAAGGCCCAGACCGGCACCGGCAAGACCGCCGCTTTTCTGATCTCGATACTGACCTACTTTCTCGAGGAGAAGGCGCCCGAGGGTCAGAAGCCCGGCGCACCGCGCGCACTGATCGTCGCGCCGACCCGTGAGTTGGCGCTGCAGATCGAGAAGGACGCCAAGGCACTGGCCCGTTTCACGTCGTTGAACGTGGCGAGCGTGGTCGGCGGCATGGATTATCAGAAGCAGCGCGACAATCTGGGCAAGACGCTCGATGTGCTGGTTGCGACGCCGGGTCGGCTGCTCGACTTTCACGAGAAGCGCGATGTCGACCTGACCCAGGTGGAGGTGCTGGTGCTCGATGAGGCCGATCGCATGCTGTCGATGGGCTTCATTCCCGACGTCAAGCGGATCATCCGCCACACGCCGAAGGTCGAGGAGCGCCAGACGTTCCTGTTCTCGGCGACATTCACCGATGACATCCTCAACCTGGCCAGCCAATGGACGCTCAAGCCGGCGCATGTCGAGATCGCGATGACCGTGGAGAACGCCGCCGATATCGATCAGCGCGTCTACCTGGTCAGCGACGACGACAAGCAGCGCCTGCTGATCAATCTGCTCAGGCAGGAGCATTTCGAACGGGTGATGGTCTTCGGCAATCGCCGCGATCTGGTGCGCAAGCTCGATAGCTTGCTGCGCAAGGCCGACATCAACGTGGCGATGCTCTCCGGCGACGTGCCGCAGAACCAGCGCATCAAGACGCTCGAGCGTTTCCGCGAGGGCGAGATTGGCGTGCTGGTGGCGACCGACGTGGCCGGGCGTGGCATTCATATCGACGACGTCAGCCACGTGATCAACTACACGCTGCCGGAAGATCCGGAAGATTACGTGCACCGTATCGGGCGTACCGGGCGTGCCGGCGCCAAGGGCGTATCGATCAGCTTCGTCGGCGAGGAGGATGCCTTCTCGTTGCCCGAGATCGAGAGTTATATCAACGACAAGTTGCCCTGCGAGCATCCGCCCGAAGGGCTGTTGTAAGGAAGTTTGATGCTCGACGAGGCCCTGAAGGACGAAATCCAGGCCGCCTACCGCCAGGTACTCGAAAGCCTCGAGCTGACCCCGCGCTATGGGCAGCGGCTGATGATCGCCGAGATCGCCCGCACGCTGGCCGGCATCGAGGCCGATGACAGCGGCCGCCGGTTGTCCAACGAACACGTCTGCGTGCTCGAGGCCGGCACCGGCACGGGCAAGACGCTGGCCTACCTGCTGGCGGCGCTGCCGGTCGCCAAGGCGCGTGGCAAGCGGCTGATCGTCTCCACCGCGACGGTGGCGTTGCAGGAGCAGGTGCTGCATCAGGACCTGCCGTCATTGCAAAAGCACAGCGGCCTGAGTTTCGATTTCGCCCTGGCCAAGGGGCGTGGGCGCTATCTGTGCGTGGCCAAGCTCGACCAGGCGCTGGATGGCGTCGAGGACAACCCCACCTACTCGCTATTCGAACAGGCCCTGGAGTCGCGCGATGGCGACGATTTCCACGCTCTGATCAAGGAGTTTGCCGAAGCCTACGGCAACGGGCGCTGGGAGGGCGATCGCGACAGTTGGCCGGTGGCCATCGAGGATACCAACTGGCGGCGCCTGACCACCGATCACCGTCAATGCACCAATCGCCGTTGCGGCCATTTCAGCGCCTGCGCCTTCTTTCGGGCCCGGCGCCATCTCGATCAGGCCGATGTGATCGTCGCCAATCATGACTTGGTGCTCGCCGATCTGTCGTTGGGTGGTGGGGTGGTATTGCCATCGCCCAAGGACTGCATCTATATCTTCGATGAAGGCCACCATCTGCCCGACAAGGCGCTCGAGCACTTCTATCACCGCTTCGGCGTCAACGCCACGTTACGTTGGCTGCGCACCCTCAAGAAATCGCTGACCGAGCTGAATACGGCATTGGCGAGCCAGCCGACGCTGGCACGGTTGCTCGGCGGCTTTCCCGAACTGATCGCCGCGCTGGAGCCGCGCCTGGGCGAAGCTTACGGGCTGGGGCATCAGCTTGCCGATTTACCCAATGGATTGCCCAAGAGCAATGACGCCGAGGCGCGCCATCATCGCTTCGCCATGGGGCGTGCGCCCGAGGCGCTACGTGAGTTGGCCACGGCACTGGTGGTGCCTTTTGCCGAACTGGCGCGCAATCTCGAGACCATGGCGGACATTCTGCGCGAGAGCCTCGACCCCGATAAGGCCACCGGCCTGGATCGTGAGCAGGCCGAGCCTTGGCTGCCTTTGGTTTCGCTGCTGCACGGTCGAGCCCTGGAAGCGCATGCGTTGTGGCAGGCGATGGCTGCCGACGATACCGAGGGCGAGCCGCCACAGGCGCGCTGGCTGACCTTCGACAATCAGGGCGGCGAAGCAGAGCTGACCTTCTCGGCAAGCCCGGTGTCGGCGGCCCAGACCCTGGCGCGTTATCTATGGGGCAGTTGCTATGGGGCGGTGGTGACGTCGGCGACATTGACCGCGCTGGGGCGTTTCGAACGCCTGCAGGAGCGTGCCGGGCTGGCCAATCGTTACCGTTACCAGCGCCTGCCAAGCCCTTTCGATTATTCCAAGGCGGTGCTCAGCGTGCCGCTGGAGGCCGTCGATCCTGCCGATCGTGAAGGGCATGAGCGGGCCATCGTTGCGTTTGTCGAGGCGCTGGGCGAGAAGGAGGCGGTACTGATGCTGTTCTCCTCGCGGGCGCAACTTCGCGCCGTGGAAAAAGCCTTGCCGAAAGCGCACCGCGAGCGCGTGCTGGCCCAGGATCGCCTGCCCAAGCGCGAACTGATCGAGCGTCATCGCAAGCGCGTCGATGCCGGTGAGTGCAGTATCATCTTCGGGCTGGCCAGCTTCGCCGAGGGCATCGACCTGCCCGGCGATTATCTGACCCATGTGGTAATCACGCGGTTGCCGTTCGCCGTGCCCGACGACCCGGTGGGAGCGACGCTGGCCGAGTGGATCGAGAGCCGTGGCGGCAATCCGTTCATGCATATTTCGGTGCCGGATGCCTCGGTCAAACTGGTTCAGGCCTGCGGCAGGCTGATTCGCAAGGAGGACGATCAAGGGCGCATCACCTTGCTCGATCGGCGTGTGCTGACCCGGCGCTACGGACGCGCACTGCTGGATTCGCTACCGCCGTTTCGGCGCGAGATCGACGGCCGGCCTCAGGCCTGAAAATAGCGCGGCTTGTTAATGCGAAGAACCCGCCGCGGCGGGTTCTTCATCGGCATTGATGCTTCACTCATCGCGATCAGGCGGCGCCGCGCCGCCCACCCAGCACGGGCTTGAGTTTGTCGTCCATGCGATGGAAGGCCTCTTCGGTGGTGGCCCAGTCGATACAGGCGTCGGTGATCGACACGCCATATTGAAGCTGGCTACGGTCATCGGGGATTTTCTGACTGCCCCAGCCGAGGTTGGATTCGACCATCAGGCCGATGATCGAGCGATTGCCTTCGAGCAACTGATTGGTGACGTTTTCCAGCACCAGCGGCTGTAACGCCGGATCCTTGTTGGAATTGGCATGCGAGCAGTCGATCATGATGTTGGCGTCGACGCCGGCCTTGTGCAGCTCCTGCTCGGCGAGTGCCACGCTGACGCTGTCGTAATTGGGCTTGCCGTTGCCGCCACGCAGCACGACATGGCCGTAGGCGTTGCCGCGCGTACGGATGATCGCCACCTGGCCGGCCTGGTCGATGCCCAGGAAATTGTGCGGATGCGCCACCGATTTGAGGGCATTGACCGCGACATCCAGGCTGCCGTCGGTGCCGTTCTTGAAACCGACCGGACAGGAGAGGCCGGAGGCCATCTCCCGGTGCGTCTGCGATTCGGTGGTGCGCGCGCCGATGGCCGACCAGCTGATGCAATCCTGCAGGTACTGCGGCGAGATCGGGTCGAGGGCCTCGGTGGCCAGCGGCAGGCCCATCTCGGCGAGCTCCACCAGCAGGTTGCGGGCGATGTGCAGGCCCTCTTCGATCTCGAAGGAGTCGTTGATGTGCGGGTCGTTGATCAGCCCCTTCCAGCCGACGGTGGTGCGCGGTTTCTCGAAATAGACGCGCATCACGATATACAGGGTATCGCTGACTGCATCGGCCAGACGTTTCAGGTGGCGGGCATAATCGCGAGCCGCATCGATGTCGTGGATCGAACAGGGGCCGACGACGACCAGCAAGCGCGGATCCTCGCCATCGAGAATTTTCTGAATGGTGCGACGCCCGTCGATCACCGTCCTCTCGGCAGCCTCGGTCAGCGGAATTTCGCGCTTCAAGGCTTCGGGAGTGATCAGGACGTCCTGCGCCAGGACGTTGAGATTGTTAACCTGCTGTTCGGACATTCAGCTACCTGTGACAATTTCATGCTGGAAGGAATACGTCTACTATCGCCCGTCGACCGTGGAAAAATCAATGACGTAAAGGAACTGCCGACGTCATCGGCGGTCAATAGCGCGCTGGCGATGCCTGACCCCGCCTTGATGGAATGCCAATAAACAGGAACACTTATGCCAGCAACTTTCGTCAGCCAACAGGGCCTCAGGTCGATTTCATGATCCCCAAGCGACTTATGCCGCCTGAGCGGTGCAGTGGTTCCTGCGTTTGTCCGTTCTGCCTTTCCCATACCGGGAGGGGATGAATGGGTACCCGAGAAACCGACCAACAGCTCGTCGAGCGAGCCCAAAAAGGCGACAACCGCGCCTTCGATCTGCTGGTGAAGAAGTACCAGCACAAGATCATCGGTCTGATCGGTCGTTATGTGCACGATCACGCCGAGGTTCAGGATGTGGCCCAGGAAGCGTTCATCAAAGCCTACCGTGCGCTGGGCAAGTTCCGTGCCGAGAGTGCTTTCTATACGTGGATGTATCGCATCGCGATCAATACGGCGAAGAATTATCTGGTCTCCAAGGGCCGCCGACCGCCAGGCAGCGACCTGGATATCGCCGATGCCGAAATCGTCGATCACAGCGGTCGGTTGTCGGATATCGAAACCCCCGAGGCGGCCATCGCCCGCGACCAGTTGGAAGCGGCGGTGTTCGAGGCGATCGAAAGCCTGCCCGAAGATCTGCGTACCGCGATCACCCTGCGCGAGCTCGACGGTCTGTCCTATGAAGACATCGCCAATATCATGCAGTGCCCGGTGGGAACGGTACGCTCGCGGATTTTCCGCGCTCGCGAGGCGGTCGACCGGCATATCCAGCCGTTGATGAGTAGCGCGCGCACGCAGGACATGATTCATGAGTGAGTCGGTAATAAATTTGTGGCATGGCACTGAACTGTCTGCCGCTTGTGGCGTCATATTCAGTGTTCGCACCGCCCGGGTGCGTGGGGAAGACGGCACTGGCGCTGTTGGTATGCGCCCGGGCCCTTTTTGACTCGAGAGCGGAATCGAACCGAGTCGAGAGCAACAGGCCGATTGGCAATCGGCCTTTCGCCTTGTCGAGATTGGGGGTGTGAGAATGAAGGATGATCTGCGCGAATCGTTATCCGCGCTGATGGATAACGAGGGTGACGAACTCGAACTGCGTCGTGCCTTGAAGGCGCTCGACGGGTCGCCCGATGACGCCGAGGCGTGGCGTCGTTATCACTTGGCGCGCAGCCTCATGCACCGCGACCGTGGAATCGATGTATCCACCGATCTATGCGCGGGCATCATGGCGCGCATCGAGGCCGAGCCCGCGCCGCAACTGGCCGTGGATACGGCGTCGCGCCGGCACGCTTCGCTGCCGTTCAGCGGCGGCGCCGCCATCGCCGCCGCGGTGTCGCTGATGGTGATAACCGGGGTGCAGTTCTACAACAGCAACACCGGCTCGAGTGCGGTTCCCGATATCGCCAGCGGTATCGCGACGACCGGTACTTCCGGTGAGTTGGCGTCCTCGGATATCCAGCCCGTATCGACAGCGGTCGCCGATATCCCCGAGATAACGCGTCCTGCCGCCAACTTGCCGCTATTCCAGACCCCGGTCGGCGATGGCTTGATGGCGGTGAGCATGGGCAGCAACGAACCGCTGTTCATGGCGCCGGGCCAACGCCAATCGCAGCGCGCGGACCTCGAGCAGGCTCGGCTGCTGCAGACCTACCTCGAGCGCCATGCCGAAGGCTCCGCCTATCGTTCGGGTGAATCCTGGATGCCACTGTTGCGTGTCTCGGCGCAGGAACCGCTGAGCCAGCGCTAATGATTCGACCGCCATTTGCCGCGTTCACCGCGGCTGCGTGCTTGTTGCTGGTGAGTCCTCCGGGGCTCGCATCGTCGGCCGAAACGGCAGGATTCGACTGCCAGCAACTGGCCAAGCGCGAGCAGCCCGACACACCGACCGAGTGGCTCGAGCGCAGCCTCTGGGCCGGGCATTGCTATATCTTTCAGGCACGGGCCGTGCGCATCACCAGTGAAGGGGTGCGCACACTGGCGCTATCGCACGATATCGAGAACGGCGTCGAGCGTGAAGTCGCCAGTTATCTGGATGGCCCGGCGGTGATTTACGAGCGTCACGGCCGTATCGCTCGTGGTGTCGCCTCCGATGGGCCGGGTGTCGATACCATCGGCACGAAGCGCACGTCGCCGCCTTCGGTCATGTCGCGCCTCGATCAGCATTATCGGCTATCCGTCGAAGGGCGGGAGCGCATTGCCGGTCGACCCAGCGTGCGCCTCGATGTCATCCCTCTGGATAACATGCGCTACGGTCATCGGTTGTGGCTCGATCGCGAGACGGCTCTGCCGCTCAAGCAAGTGCTGGTCGATATCGATGGCCACATTCTGGAAACCTTCCAGATGACCGAGCTGGCGCCGCCGGAGCTCTACGAGGATTCGGTCGCCTTTGGGCCATCCCACGCCATCCCGCCGGACCCTTGGCAGCCGGGCTGGCTGCCAGCCGGCTATGAACCCTTGCCGTTACCCGTTTCGCAAAGCGTTACGAACATACCGCTGAGCCACCGTTTGTACAGTGACGGCCTATCGAGTTTCAGTGTGTTCATCGAGCCGCTGTTATCCGATGAACGCCTGTTGCGTCCCGGCATTCACCGATTGGGTATTTCCCATGCAGCGGTTCGTCATCTGCGCCTTGGCGAGCGAGTCATGCAGGTGGTGGTCATGGGCGAAGTGCCTCCGCAGGTGCTAAAGCGTATCGCCGTACGGCTGGAGTATCGCCCTGAGAGCCGCACCATTTCGGGATTGACGCAATGAGTGAGCGGGTCGCGACGCCTGGCGCCGCCGGCTGGTTGGAGGAGCGCGCTCGTGTCGTGGCGCTCTCTACCGACGGCGCCTGGGTCGAAACCGTGCCGAAGACGGGTTGCAATGGCTGCGCGTCTCGTCGAGGTTGCGCCAGCGGGCTGCTGACGCGCTGGCGCCGCACGCCACGCCTTGCGCTTTCGACTGACGAAAAGCTGCATGTCGGCGACAGCGTCATTATCGGATTGCCCGCAGGGCGATTCCTGCAGGGCGCATTGATCGTTTATGGCTGGCCGCTGTCGCTGGCAATTGTCGCCGGCGGCTTGGCGGAAAGTCTGACATCGTTGGGTCATTTCAGCGTGCCGCTGTCGTTCTTCGCTGGCCTGCTGGCGGGTCTCCTCGTCAGTCGCTTGCAGTTACGTTCCCATCAGCGCCGTTATCGCCCCTATTTATTGGGTATCGAGCGCGTTTCGGTCACGCAACGGGGAACCGAAAGAGGAGAGTCGATGGCCCAGGCCGATCGGGGTGTGGCGTTTTTTCGCACACGCTGAACTCTCGCCGGCCGCCGTCATCCAAGGATTCCGGGTATGCGAGTCGCCTCTTGTGACTCGCCATGCTGAGTCTAAAGGGCACTGAAGCAGGAGTTCTCAATGCAACGCATCAAACGACAATTCTCCCTGTGGCTAATAGTGTTAGCGGCCGTTGTCGGGCTGCAGACCGCTCAGGCGCAGCAGGAACAACAGATACAGGGACTGCCTGATTTCACCAGCTTGGTGAAGCAGGCGGCGCCGGGCGTGGTCAATATCGCCACCACACGCGAGGTGGAACGTGGCCAGCTCCGGGGGCCGCAAGGGCAACAGATCCCCGATATCTTTCGTCATTTCTTCGGCGATCAAATTCCTTTCGGTCCTGGACCTGGCGGCCCGGGTGGAGGCAGTGAGGAGCGCCACTCGCTGGGCTCCGGTTTCATCATCAGCGAAGACGGCTACATCCTGACCAATGCGCACGTCGTCGATGGAGCCGATGAGATCGTGGTGCGCTTCAACGACCATCGCGAGCTCGAGGCCGAGCTGGTCGGTTCCGACATCAAGACCGACGTCGCGTTGCTCAAGGTGGACGCCGATAACCTGCCCACGCTGAACATTGGCCACTCCAAGGAACTCGAAGTCGGTGAGTGGGTCGCTGCCATCGGTTCACCGTTCGGCTTCGATCACTCCGTGACCGCGGGCATCGTCAGCGCCATCAACCGCACGCTGCCGAGCGATTCCTATGTCCCGTTCATCCAGACCGACGTAGCGATCAACCCGGGCAACTCCGGTGGGCCGCTGTTCAATCTGGACGGTGAAGTGGTCGGCATCAATTCGCAGATATTCACCCGCAGCGGTGGGTTCATGGGGCTATCCTTCGCCATCCCGATCGATGTCGCCATGAACGTCGCCGATCAACTGCGTGAAGACGGTAGCGTCGATCGTGGCTGGCTGGGCGTCGTCATCCAGCCGGTATCGAGCGACCTGGCCGAGTCGTTCGGCCTCGATGAACCGCGCGGCTCGTTGATCGCCGAGGTCGCACCGGATTCTCCGGCAGCCGGCGCCGGCTTGCAGGCGGGTGACATCATCCTTGCCGTCGATGGCGAAAAGGTCGATCAATCCAGCACGCTGCCGCGCCTGATCGGTCGCCTTGCGCCGGGCGATGACATCGAGCTGAAAATACTGCGCAGCGGTGAACGGATCACTCAATCGGTGACCGTGGGCGATTGGCCGGAGAGTGGCATGCTGGCTGGTATGCCGGGCCAGGATGATTCACAGACTCGCCTGGGTGTGGCGGTCAGCCCCATTTCATCGGCCGAGCTCGAGCGTCTGGGGATCGAAGGCGGGGTGCGTGTGCAGCAAGTCGCCCCGACGGGTGCCGCTGCCGAGGCCGGGTTGCGCCCGGGCGATATCATCGTGTCGCTGGATCAGCAAACCATCGATTCGCCCGAGCAACTCGTCGAGGTGCTTGGCCAGGTCGATGAGGGAAGCGCGGTGCCGATGCGTATCAACCGCGATGGACGCTCATTGTTCGTGGCGCTGCGCTTCGAAGACGACGCTCAGGAGTCCCATCAGGAGTCCAATGAGTGATCCGTAGCGGGGCAGGCGGTTAGCCAATTCCCGGCTCGCCGCGACAACGTGCCTCATGCGTCAACGACGGGGCCCTAGTGGCCCCGTCGTGCTGTATGATGCTTGGTCGATCGCATCGCGGTGCTCGCTGTCCTTGGCGTGGGCTTGCCGGTACAATGGCCGCAAATTTCCCTTCGGTGTGCCTGCTATAGCATGGGCGCGCGCAATTAGCATGGCGGTCTTAGCTTAATGAAAGACAACGCGAGTCCCGGTCGACTCAAGCACATTCGCAATTTCTCGATCATCGCTCATATCGATCACGGCAAATCCACCCTGGCCGATCGCATCATTCAGCTCTGCGGTGGCCTGAGCGAGCGCGAACTCAAGGAGCAGGTGCTCGATTCGATGGATATCGAGCGTGAGCGCGGCATCACCATCAAGGCCCAATCGGTGACGCTGGATTACCAGGCCGACGACGGCGAAACCTATCAGCTCAACTTCATCGATACACCGGGCCACGTCGACTTCTCCTACGAAGTGTCACGCTCGCTGTATGCCTGCGAAGGGGCGTTGCTGGTGGTCGATGCCGCACAGGGCGTCGAAGCGCAGTCGGTGGCCAACTGCTACACCGCGATCGCCCAGGATCTCGAAGTATTGCCGGTGCTCAACAAGATCGATCTGCCCCAGGCCGATCCCGATCGCGTGGCCCAGGAAATCGAAGAGATCATCGGCCTCGACGCCGTCGATGCCTGCCAGGTATCGGCCAAGACCGGACTCGGCATGGAAGGTCTGCTGGAGCGTCTGGTGCGCGACATTCCCCCGCCCAGTGGCGATGTCGACAAGCCGCTGCAGGCGCTGATCGTCGACTCCTGGTTCGATAACTATCTGGGCGTGGTGTCGCTGGTCAGGTTGTTCGACGGTACGCTGAAGAAAGGCGACAAGATCCGCATGAAGTCCACCGGCCGCGACTGGGAAGCGACCGAAGTGGGCATCTTCACGCCCAAGCGCCAGCAAACCGGCATTCTGCGTGCCGGCGAAGTGGGCTTCGTGGTCGCCGGTATCAAGGACATTCACGGCGCCCCGGTCGGCGATACCATCACCCACGCCAAGACCCCCGACGTGCCGCGGCTGCCCGGTTTCCAGAAGATCAAGCCGCAGGTCTACGCCGGCATGTTCACGATCAGCGCCGACGATTACGAGGATTTCCGCGATGCGCTGGAGAAACTCGCGCTCAACGATGCCTCGCTGGACTACGAGCCCGAAAACTCCGATGCACTGGGTTTCGGGTTTCGGGTCGGCTTCCTCGGTACGCTGCACATGGAGATCGTCCAGGAGCGGCTCGAGCGGGAGTACGGCCTGGACCTGCTGACCACGGCGCCGACGGTGGTCTACGAACTGGCGATGAACAATGGCGAGATTCGCTATGTGGCCAATCCATCCAAGTTGCCCGACATGGCCAATGTCGATGAAATGCGCGAACCCATCGTCAGGGCCAGTATCCTGGTGCCCCAGGAGTTCGTCGGCAACGTGATCTCCGAGTGTGAACTGCGTCGCGGCACGCAGCTCGACATGCAATTCCTCGGCAATCAGATTCAGTTGGCCTACGAGCTGCCGATGAGCGAAGTGGTGATGGATTTCTTCGATCGCCTGAAATCGATCTCGCGCGGCTATGCCTCGCTGGATTACAGCTTCGAGCGCTTCCAGGCCGCCAAGCTGGTGCGCCTGGATGTACTGATCAACGGTGACAAGGTCGATGCGCTGGCGGCGATCATTCATCGCGACCATGCGCATGGCCGCGGCCGTTCGCTGGTCGAGAAGATGAAGGAGCTGATTCCGCGCCAGATGTTCGATGTCGCCATTCAGGCGGCGATCGGCGGCCAGGTGGTTGCTCGCTCCACGGTCAAGGCGCTGCGCAAGAACGTGACCGCCAAGTGTTACGGCGGCGATGTGTCGCGCAAGAAGAAGCTGCTCGAAAAGCAGAAGGCCGGTAAAAAGCGCATGAAGCAGGTGGGCCGGGTAGAGATACCCCAGGATGCCTTCCTCGCCGTACTCAAGGTGAACGATTAGGAACCCTACGCATGGATTTTTCGCTTCTGCTGGTAATGGCCGTCGCTGTCACGGGACTGGTCTGGCTGCTCGACGTCATCTGGTGGCGACGTGGCCGACGGACGCGAGTCGCAACGGCCGAGGCCGGCGCCGGCTCCACGCTGGATCACGATGCGCGATACAAACTGGCCAAGGAACCCTGGCCGGTCGATTACGCGCGCTCGTTCTTCCCGGTACTGCTGGTGGTTCTGCTGCTGCGCAGCTTTTTGGTCGAGCCGTTCCAGATTCCTTCGGGTTCGATGCGCCCGACGCTGGAAGTCGGCGATTTCATCCTGGTCAATAAGTTCACCTATGGCCTGCGCTTACCGGTGGTCAACACCGAGATCGTCGATTTCGGTGAACCCGAGCGCGGCGATGTGATGGTCTTCCGTTTCCCTCAGGACCCTTCGATCAATTTCATCAAGCGGGTCATCGGCCTGCCGGGCGATCATATTCGCTATGAAGGCAAGCAGCTTTACGTCAATGGCGAACCGGTACCCAAGGAGCTGATCGATGCCAATCCGGAAACGGCGCCGGGTGAGGCGGAGTTTCGGGAGTTCCTCGATGGCAAGGCCCATACCATTTACAACAGCCCACACGACCCTGGCCCCTACATGCGCGAGGTGGTGGTGCCGGAAGGGCACTATTTCATGATGGGCGACAACCGCGATCACTCCAACGACAGTCGTTACTGGGGGTTCGTGCCGAAGGAGAACATCGTCGGCCAGGCCTTCGCGGTATGGATGCACTGGGAAAGCGGATTGCCGAGCTTCAGTTCGGTGCGTCTGATCGACTGATCAATTCGGGCTTCAACCGCCCAGAACCTTTTCAAGAGCAAGAGATTCGTGAGCACCACGCAAACCGCCTTCAGCCGACGGATTGGCCATTCGTTCCGTGATCCCGGCCTGCTGGAACTGGCACTGACCCACCGCAGCTACGGCGGTGACAACAACGAGCGCCTGGAGTTTCTCGGCGATTCCATCGTCAATTTCGTGATCGGCGAGGCGCTCTTTCAGCGCTTTCCGCAGGCGCGTGAGGGTCAGCTCTCACGGCTACGCGCACGGCTGGTCAAGGGCCAGACCCTGGCCGAGCTGGCCCGCGAATTTTCGCTCGGCGAGCATCTGCGTCTGGGGTCGGGGGAAATGAAGAGTGGCGGCTACCGGCGCGACTCGATTCTCGCCGATGGGGTCGAAGCGGTCATCGGCGCCATATATCTGGATGCCGGAATGAGTGTCGTCAAGGCACGTGTGTTGTCCTGGTACGGCACTCGCCTGGAAGCGATCAATCTTCAGGACACTCAGAAGGATCCCAAGACCCGATTGCAGGAGTTCCTGCAGTCTCGTCAGGCACCGTTGCCGCGTTATACGGTGGTTGCCGTCGAGGGCGAAGCTCACGACCAGACCTTTACCGTGGAGTGCTTCGTGGAAATGCTCGACCAACACTCCACCGGCGTAGGCGCCAGCCGTCGTCATGCCGAGCAGCAGGCCGCCGAAAAGGCGCTGGCGTCGATCGAGCGGGGAAAGCGCTGATGAA
This sequence comes from uncultured Halomonas sp., assembly GCF_946887195.1. The sequence goes on along the minus strand of NZ_CAMPKE010000004.1, from coordinate 215,811 downwards.
TCAAACCTGTGGTTTCGTCGCCATCGTCGGGCGGCCCAATGTCGGTAAGTCGACGCTGATGAACCGTATCCTCGGCCAGAAGATTTCGATCACCTCGCGGCGCCCGCAGACCACCCGGCATCAAGTGCAGGGCATCAAGACCGAGGGTGAAGCGCAGTTCGTGTATGTCGATACGCCCGGCATGCATATCATGGGCAGGGACCGCAATAAGGCGATCAACCGCTTCATGAACCAGGCCGCCAGCCAGGCGCTGCGCGATGTCGATTGCGTGGTGTTTCTGGTCGACCGTAGCCGCTGGACCGAGGAAGACGACGTGGTGCTGGAGAAGCTGACCCATGTCCAGGCGCCGATCATCCTGGCGGTGAACAAGGTCGATCGCATCGAGGACAAGGCCGGGCTGCTGCCGTGGTTGGCCGCGTTACAGGAAAAGCGCGAATTTGCCGCCATCCTGCCGATCTCGGCCAAGAATGGCACCAACGTGGCGGAACTCGAAGCCGAGGTCGCCAAGCACCTGCCGGAAAGCATCCATTACTTCCCCGACGATCAGATCACCGATCGTAGCCAGCGCTTTCTGGCCGCCGAACTGGTCCGCGAAAAGGTGACCCGGCAACTGGGCGATGAATTGCCCTACCAGTTGACCGTCGAGATCGAGGAGTTCCGCGACGAAGGCCGCATCGTGCATATCAGCGCGCTGATGCTGGTCGAGCGTCAGGGGCAGAAGAAGATCCTGATCGGCGAAAACGGCGAGCGCATCAAGAATATCGGTCGCGAAGCGCGGCTCGATATGGAGAAAGCGTTTGGTGCCAAGGTCATGCTCAACTTATGGGTCAAGGTCAAGCGCGGCTGGTCCGATGACGAGCGGGCATTGAAGAGCCTCGGTTACGATCTAGAGTAACTATCGATGCAGCCCCAGCCGGCTTATCTTCTGCATAAACGCCCTTATCGCGAGACCAGTGCGCTGGTCGAGCTGATCACGCTGGACCATGGCCGGGTAAGTGCCGTGGCGCAAGGAGTTCAGCGCGCCGGCAGTAAGTCGCGCACACGCTTGCAGCCCTTTGCACCGCTGCATGTGACCTGGATCGGCGCGGGTGAGCTCAAGCGCCTGCGGTTGATGGAGTCGAATGGCTCGGCGGCCCTGCTGGCCGGGGAAGGGTTGCTGTGCGGATTGTATGCCAACGAGCTGCTGATCCGGACACTGCCACCACTGTTGCCGGTCAGTGAGGTTTTCGCCTACTACGCGGCGTTGTTCGATGCCTTGCCCAATCCCGAGCGCCGCGCTTCGGCACTGCGTCGTCTGGAACTGGCGGTACTCGAGGCGCTGGATGCCGAGCCGGTATTTCTCGACATCGACGAGCGTGAGCTGGACCCCCAGGGTCGCTATGTCTATCGTGCCGAGAGCCGGCGCTTTTCGCTGGCGCCGATGGGGCAAGGCGTGGATGGCCGCACCCTGCGCTTGCTGGCTCAGGGCGATTGGACGCAACCGGGACTGGCCGGGGTCGCCAAATCGCTGTCGCGGGCCGCACTGGCGCCACTGCTGGGTTCGGCCCCGCTGCGCTCGCGCCAATTGATGCAGCAATTGGCGGCCCGCCGGCGGCCTTCTTGATATTCACGGCCGGGCAGCAGGCGCCGGCATGACTGCTTCGTTACTCTTCAGGAACCCTCATGAATCCTCCTCGTATTCTGCTCGGCGTCAATATCGATCACATCGCCACGCTGCGTCAGGTGCGTGGCACCCGCTATCCCGATCCGGTCCAGGCAGCGCTGCTCGCCGAGGAAGCCGGGGCCGATGGCATTACCGTGCATCTACGCGAGGATCGTCGGCATATCCAGGATCGCGACGTGCGCCTGCTGGCCGATGTGCTCAATACGCGTATGAATTTCGAGATGGCGGTGACCGAGGAGATGATCGCGCTCGCCGAGACGCTGCGCCCGGCGCACGTTTGCCTGGTTCCCGAGAAGCGTGAGGAGTTGACCACCGAGGGCGGCCTGGATGTGTTGGCCGGGGGCGAGAGTATCGCCAGCGCTTGCCGGCGCCTGGCCGCCGCCGGCTGCCAGGTATCGTTATTCGTCGATCCCGATCCCGAGCAGATTCGCGCTGCCCTCGAGACCGGAGCGCCCGCCATAGAACTGCACACCGGCGCTTATGCCGAGGCGCGCGGCGAAGCGGCGTGCATCGAACATGCCAGAATCGCCGCCGCCGCCGAGCTGGCCAGTGAGCTTGGGCTGATCGTCAATGCCGGCCACGGCCTGAGCTATCACAATGTCGAGGCCATTGCCGCGATCCCCGGCCTGAATGAACTCAACATCGGTCATGCAATCATCGCCCGTGCGCTGTTCGTGGGTCTGAAGGAAGCCGTGGCCGAGATGAAGCGGTTGATCATCGCGGGGCAGGAGGCCGGTTTCGTGGCATCACTCGACGAGCACGGCGATGGACACGATCATGATCATGACGGGGCCGGTGGTTGTTGCGATTGATTCGATGCGGGTGTCGCCCGGTTCTCGCTCGCCCAATCGCGTAGGCGCCCGATGGCCTCGAAGACCGCCTCGAGCATGTCATCGACGGCGCCGATTCCCTGGGTTCGCAGGCGAGTCTCCAGCGTCTCGACGAGCAGCGCCAATTGCGGCACGCCGCAGTAGCGGCACGCGCCGTTGAGATAGTGCACCGCATCGAGCAAGGCGTCGTGCTCGCCGCTGGCATAAGCCCGGCGAATCGCGGCCTCGTTGGCATCGAGGCTATCCAGCAGCAATTCGAGTACATCGCGCGCCACCTCCTGTGAGCCGCCCGCCATGGTGCGTCCGAGTTCCATGTCGACCACCGGCATTTCATCCCCTCGTGCACTCTCCTCCGGCATCAGGCCAAGATAGCTCTGCAATACCCGTGTCAATGCCCGTTCATCAATGGGCTTGGTGAGAACCTCCTGCATGCCCGCGTCGAGCAGCATACGTATCTCTTCCTCCAGTGCATGGGCGGTGAGCGCCACGATAGGGCAGCGCGCCCATGCGCCACCCAGGCGGTGTAGTTCGCGCATGGCATCGACACCGCTCATGCCGGGCATGCGTATGTCCATCATGACTAGATCGACGGTTCTGTCGTGGGCCAGGGCGAGCGCTTCCTCACCGCTCTCGACGAGCAACGGCGTTACCCCTCGCTGAGTCAGCAATTCACCCACCAGAAGACGGTTGGAGGCGACATCGTCGACGACCAGAACGCGGGGCCGAGGATTGCGAGGTGGCAGAGAGGCTCCTCGAACCGCTGCGGGTTCGCTTATCGCCTCGAATAGCTGCCCGATGGTTTGCGCCAGCCGAGCACGCGTGACTGGCTTATAGAGAATGCCGCTGCCCTTGGGCAATCGCAGGCCAGTAAGATCATGGGCATTGCTATTGACCAGCGCGAGAACCGGGCAGTCCCGACTCGCCAGGAGAACGCTCCAGCGGGCCAGTGCGGCTGGGTGCAGGTCATCGCGGTCGAGGGCGACGATCAGCAGTTCGAGGGGCGGGCCGAGCCGCTCATCGATCTGCGCCTCATCGATGATTCGCACACGTGCGCCCCAGGCGCCGAGCAGATGGCACAGGGCCTGGCGTGTCGGCTCGTGGCGTTCGTAGAGCGCAATGCTCGGATCGTCCAGTCGAAGCTCCGGAAGGCGTTCGCCGAGCGGGGCGGGGCCGCGCAGCGGCAAGGTAAAGCTGAATGTGGCACCCTGGCCTGCCTGACTGATGACACCGATCTCGCCGCCCATCTGCTCCACCAGCTGTTTGCAGATCGTGAGCCCCAGTCCCGTTCCCCCGTATTGCCGCGAGCGATTGGCAGCGCCCTGGCTGAAGGGAAGAAACAGCTGCTTTTGGACATCGGGCGAGAGGCCGATCCCGGAATCGCTGACCTCGACCCGTAGCATCGCCTCGTCACCCTGGGCGCGCTCGACGAGCAGCTTGACGATGACGTCGCCGCGCTCCGTGAACTTGATCGCGTTATGCACGAGGTTGGTCAGCACCTGCTTGATGCGTAGCGGGTCGCCGATCAGTTCATGGGGAACGTCATCGTGGACCAGTCCCAGCAATTGAAGCCCTTTTTGCTGCGAAGTCGGCGCCAGCAGTACCAGCACTTCATCGATCAAGGTCGCCATGTCGAGCGTGACCGACTCCAGCTCGAGCTTGCCGGCCTCGATCTTGGAAACATCGAGAATGCCGTTGATCAGCGTCAGCAAGTTGCTCGACGCCGTTTCGATATGCTCGAGCCATTCGTGCTGGCGGCCATCCATGCGGCTGCGGCTCAGCAGGCGGCAAAAACCGATGATGCCATTCAGCGGCGTGCGTATTTCGTGGCTCATGTTGGCCAGAAACTCCGACTTGGTCTGATTGGCCTGCAGTGCCCGGCGGCGAGCCATATCCAGCTCGATGTTCGTTATCGCGATGGTTTCCATCGATTCCTGCAGGTCTCGCGTGGCTCGTTCGATTTGTCGGCGGGTATGCTCGCGGGAGCGCTGCAGGTGCTCGCCGAGGGCATCGATGGCCTGGAAGAGCGGTATGAGCTCGCGGGGCGCTCGATCGCCCAATCGATAGCCATAATCGCCGCTGGCGAGCCGGCGAAGAGCCTCCTGCTGGGCTTCCAGTGCACCGAGCAAGCGCCGCTGCGCGGCGTATGCCAGTGCCAATGCCGCTAGCGATGACACGATGGCCAGCCACACCAGGGCTGGGTTCGCCAGTTGGCTACCCTGTGCCAGCAGGAAGAAGGCACCGATCGGCAGCAATAGGAATAGCGAACCCAGCAGCAAGGCATAAAGATGAAATTTCAACGACATGGCGACATCCAGCGACGATGATCGGTAATCGGAGTATGCCACAGCGGATGGGCTTGCCTGTCCAGTAGGGGGTCGGCAGGGATATAATGCAGGTTTGAGTTGTCGACCGGCGTACCGGTCGTTTCATCCGGCGGCTGCGCGTGGTCACCGGGCCAGCAAGGAAGGTCTCATGCAATTTCCCACTCTCGAAGAGATGATTGGCAATACGCCACTGGTTCGCCTGCAGCGCATCGGCGCCGGGCGCAACAACACGCTGTTGGCCAAGCTGGAAGGCAACAACCCGGCCGGATCGGTCAAGGACCGCCCGGCGCTGTCGATGATCGGCGAAGCCGAGGCGCGCGGTGAAATCACCCCGGGCGATACGCTGATCGAGGCGACCTCGGGCAACACCGGTATCGCACTCGCCATGGCGGCGGCGATCAAGGGCTACAAGATGGTGCTGATCATGCCCGATACCGCTTCCAGCGAGCGCAAGCACGCCATGGCCGCTTATGGCGCCGAATTGATCACGGTGACCAAACAGCAGGGCATGGAAGGCGCCCGCGATCTTGCTCAGACGATGATCGAGCGCGGCGAGGGCAAGCCGCTCGATCAGTTCGCCAATCCCGACAACCCATTGTCGCATTATCGCACCACCGGCCCCGAGCTTTGGCGTCAGACCGATGGCACGATCACTCATTTCGTCAGCTCGATGGGCACCACCGGTACCATCATGGGTGTGTCGCGCTATCTCAAGGAGCGCAATCCCGCGGTGCAGATCGTCGGCTTGCAGCCCGAGGACGGCGCCAGCATCGCCGGCATCCGCCGCTGGCCCGAGGCCTACCTGCCGCGCATCTTCGAGCCATCGCGGGTCGATAGCGTACTCGATATCGGCCAGCACGAAGCCGAAGAGCATATGCGTCGGTTGGCCCGCGAAGAGGGCATTCTGGCCGGTGTATCGTCGGGTGGAGCGCTGGCGGGGGCGTTGCGCGTCGCTGAAAACGTCGAGAACGCGGTGATCGCGTTCATCGTCTGCGATCGAGGCGACCGTTACCTGTCCACGGGCCTGTTCGCCCCCGGAGTATAACCATGGCCATGCTGGGCAAGCGGCGTCCCGCGCGGGCGCCGTCGCGGCGTTCCGTCTCGGCCAACGCTAGAGCCGATGTGTCGCCGGAAGCCGACGCGGGCGTGGATATTCTGCGTCTGGCACATGACGGTCGTGGCGTGGCTCGCGACGCTGCCGGCAAGATGCTGTTCGTCGATCAGGCGCTGCCCGGCGAGCGCGTCCGTGTCGCCGTGCATCGCAGCCGCAAGCGCTTCGATGAAGCCCACGTACGCGAGTGGCTGCAAACCTCGCCCGAGCGCGCCGCGCCGGCCTGCGGCCACTATACGCAGTGTGGCGGCTGCGATCTGCAGCATCTGACGCTTGCGGCGCAGCGTCACTACAAGCGCGATGTCCTCGTCGACCAACTGGCGCGTCAGGGGCTGACGCTGGCATCGCTGCCGTCGATACTGGCCGGTTCGGCGCTGGGCTATCGACGCCGGGCGCGGCTCGGCGTGAAGGTCGATGCCCAGGGGCGAGTGCGCCTGGGTTTCCGCGCACGTGGCAGTCACCATCTGGTCGATATCGAACGCTGCCCGATTCTGACGCCGCGCCTCGCCGGGTTGCTAGCGCCGCTGCGCCAGCGGCTTGGTGAGCTGGCCGCGCCGCGCCAGGTCGGTCACATCGAACTCATCGATAGCGACGACGATGTCGCCGTGGTGATCCGCCAACTGCGTGACAACCCTGGCGATGAGCGTGCCTGGCACACCTGGAGCGATCGGCACGGCGTCAGATTGGCACTACTCGAGGGGCGCGAGAATCCCACGCTGAGATGGCTCGGCTGCTCATCAGCGCCCGAACCGCGCTGTTCATCAGCGTCCGAATCGCGCTGTGTCAAAGCGCCCGAGCTGCGCTATACCCTGTTGAGCGGGGAGCGACTTTTGAGGCTCGGATTCGCTCCCGGCGATTTCCTGCAGGTCAACGCCGAAGTCAACCAGGCGCTGGTATCGACCGCCCTCGACTGGCTGCGGCCCAGCGGTAGCGAGCGAGTGCTGGATCTGTTCGCCGGGGTGGGCAATTTTGCGTTGACGCTGGCGCCGCACGTGGCCCAGGTGACCGCCATGGAGGGCAGCCCGGCAATGGTCGAGCGTATCGCCGCCAATGCCCGGCGCAACGCGCTGTACAATGTCGAGGCGCGTCAGGCCGATCTGAATCGCGCGCCGGCACTCGAGCGTGCTTTCGATCTGGCGGTGCTGGACCCGCCCCGCGATGGTGCCGAGGCGCTATGCCGTGCACTGGCCGAGAGCCAGGTGGCGCGGCTGCTTTACGTCTCCTGCGATGCGGCGACCCTGGCGCGCGATGTGGCCCATCTCGTGCAAGGGGGTTATCGCATTGCGCGTGCCGCCGTCGCCGACATGTTCGTGCAGACCGCGCATCTCGAATCCATGCTGCTGCTCGAGCGCGAAGGCGGCCAGCCGACGAGGACAGGAGGTACCCAGGGACATGGTCAAGGTTCGTGAAGAACAACCGATAACCGAGACAGGTGGTATCGACATCGAGCAATGGCTCGCGCGATTGCAGGACGATGTCGCTCTGCGTGACGTGGATGATATGCGTGCGGTCTGCGAACTGGCCGACCGCCTGGCGCGCGAGGCTGAAAAACCGCACAAGGCCTGGTTGGAAGATGGCTCGAGTTTTCGCACCGGTCTGGAGATGGCCGATATTCTCGGCGAACTCAGGCTCGATCAGGAAACGCTTGAAGCGGCGATACTTTATCGTGCGGTGCGCGAAGGACGAATCAGTGTCGAAGGGGTCGAGAAACGCTTCGGCCCCGGCGTGGCGCGGCTGATCGACGGCGTGCTCAACATGGCGGCGATCAGTCGTCAGCAGGCGCCCAGCCATGGCATGTCGCAGCACAATCAGCAGGACAATCTGCGCAAGATGCTGGTCACCATGATCGACGACGTGCGGGTGGCGCTGATCAAGATCGCCGAGCGTACCTGCGCACTGCGTCAGGTCAAGGACGCTCCGCGCGACAAGCGTCTGCGCGTGGCCCGTGAAGTCTTCGATATCTACGCGCCGCTGGCCCACCGGCTCGGTGTCGGCCACCTGAAGTGGGAACTCGAGGACCTGTCGTTTCGCTACCTGCACGAGGACGACTACAAGGCCATCGCCAAGCTGCTCGCCGAAAAGCGCGTCGACCGCGACCACTATATCAAGGACGTGGTCTCGACCCTGGAGAGTCTGCTCGAGCAGCAGGGCATCACTCGCTACGATGTCGATGGCCGCGCCAAGCATATCTACTCGATCTGGCGCAAGATGAAGCGCAAGCATATCGACTTCTCGCAGGTCTACGACGTGCGCGCGGTACGTATCCTGGTACCCACGGTAGCCGATTGCTATACCGCGCTCGGCGTCGTTCATTCGCGCTGGCATCACGTGCCCAATGAATTCGACGACTACATCGCCAACCCCAAGAAGAACGGCTACCAATCGCTGCATACGGCGCTGGTCGGCCCCGAGAACAAGGTGCTGGAAATCCAGATTCGCACCTTCGCCATGCACGAGGAGGCCGAGCTTGGCGTCTGCGCTCACTGGCGCTACAAGGGCCACGACGTCAATGGCAAGAGTCGCGGCTACGAAGAGAAGATCGCCTGGCTGCGCCAGGTACTCGAATGGCAGGACGAGGTCGGTGACATCGGCGATCTCACCGAAGGACTATCCAACGATGTCGCGCCGGATCGCATCTACGTATTCACCCCGGATGGCCACGTCATCGATCTGCCGCGTATCGCCACGCCGATCGATTTCGCCTATCGCGTGCATACCGAGATCGGCCATCGTTGCCGCGGCGCCAAGGTCAATGGGCGCATCGTGCCGCTGACCTATCATCTCGAGACCGGCCAGCAGGTCGAGATTCTCTCGGCCACCAAGGGCGGGCCGAGCCGGGATTGGCTCAATCCCAACCTGGGCTTCGTCAAGACCTCGCGTGCGCGTTCCAAGATCCAGGCCTGGTTCAAGTACCAGGCGCGCGATCAGAATCTCGAAGAGGGCCGTGCGCTGTTCGAGAAAGAGTTTCGGCGCCTGGATCTCGAAGGTTTCGATCTGCAGACGTTGGCCAAGGCGGTCAACTACCAGAGTCCCGATGACATGTACGCGGCGATCGGCGCCAATGACCTGCGCATCGGCCAGGTGCTGCATCAGGCCCAGCAGCTGTTCGGCGACACCGATGACGAAGAACAGCTCGATCGCCTGCTGACCAAGCCGAAGCGCAATGCGGCCAAGACGCCGGGCGCGGGCATTACCGTACTCGGGGTCGGCAATCTCAAGACCAGCATGGCCAATTGCTGCCACCCGGTGCCCGGTGAGCAGATCATCGGTTACATCACCCAAGGGCGCGGCGTGACCATCCACCGCCAGGACTGCCCCAATGTCCTGCAGTTGCGCGCCGAGGAGCCCGGGCGCATCGTCGATGTGGAGTGGGGCAGCCAGGCGCGTATCCAATACCCGGTGGATGTCGAGATCGAAGCCTGGGATCGTTCGGGCCTGCTGCGCGACGTGACCCACGTACTGAGCAACGACCGGGTCAATGTGTTGTCGGTGAATACCGCCACCGACCGAAACGACAATGTCGCGCGCCTCAGAATCACGCTCGAAGTCGACGGTCTGGAATCGCTGGGGCGCATCTTCTCGCGCATTCAGCAATTGCCCAATGTCATCGATATCAAGCGCCTGCGCGGCGGCGCCAGACACACGGGCCATAAGCACGGCAGCGATACAAGAAGCGGAGCGCAGGGATGAATCAGGCGACACGCCACACGCTCGACGATCTTTTGACACTGATGGCGGTGCTGCGCGACCCCGAGCAGGGTTGCCCCTGGGACGTCAAGCAGGACTGGGACACCATCGTGCCGCATACCATCGAAGAAGCGTTTGAGGTGGCCGATGCCATCGAACGGCGTGCCTTCGATGAATTGCCCGGCGAGCTTGGCGATCTGCTGTTCCAAGTCGTCTACTACAGCCAGTTTGGCCGCGAGGAGGGGCGCTTCGATTTCCACGATGTGGTGGATGCGCTGACCCGCAAGATGCTGAGCCGCCATCCGCATGTCTTCCCCGACGGTACGCTGGCCTCGCGCCGCCAGGGTATCAGTGCTGCCCACGTCGAGACTGGCCGTGTCAACTCGCGCTGGGAAGCGCTCAAGGCCGAGGAGCGCAGTGCGCGCGACGCGACATCGGTACTCGCCGACATACCGCGCACACTGCCGGCGCTGGCACGTGCGGCGAAGTTGACCAAACGCGCGGCCCGAGTGGGCTTCGATTGGCCCGACACGCGCGGCGTGATGGCCAAGATTCGCGAAGAGCTCGACGAGGTCGAAGAGGCGCTGGATGCCGACGAGATCGAGCACGCTCGGGAGGAAGTCGGCGATCTACTGTTCGCGGTGGTCAATCTGGCCAGGCGGCTCAAGGCCGACCCCGAACAGATGCTGCGCGCCACCAACGCCAAGTTCGAACGGCGCTTCGGTCATGTCGAGCGCGCGCTGGCGCAATCGGGACGATCACCGGGCGAGGCCAGCCTGGAAGAGATGGATGGCCATTGGAACGACGCCAAGCACCTTGAACGCAGCTAATAACTGAAATAACGGCTCTGAATTGAAAAGTCGACGAGCGAAGGCCAGACAAGGCAAAAATCGACGAAAGAACGGAGTTTACATTAAGTAAATGAGTATCTTGAGTTGGTTTTTAACGCCGTATGGCCAAGCGCAGACACTTTTCAGTCAGAGCCCAAGGAGAGATTTGAATGAGCGATGACCTACACGAATCGCTGCGCGACAACGTGCGGGTACTGGGCGATAGCCTGGGGCGCACCATCGCCGACGATCTGGGCGATGGCTTCGTCGACAAGATCGAGACCATTCGCGGTTTCGCCAAGGCCGGGCGACAGGGTGGCAGCGCGTCGCAGCGTGAGTTGATCAACTACCTGCGTGGCCTGCCGGATCAGGACCTGCTGCCGGTGACCCGCGCCTTCAATCAGTTTCTCAACCTGGCGAATATCGCCGAGCAGCACTACCGCGCGCGCTTTCGCCGTGTGGAAGATTACCGGCCCGGCTCGCAGCCGGCGCTCGGTGAGCTGTTCGAGCGCATCCACAATACCGGCCATAACGCGCGTCAACTGGTTGAAACGCTGGCCAACATGCGCGTCGAGCTGGTACTCACCGCGCACCCGACCGAGGTCATCCGCCGCACGCTGATTCAGAAATACGATGCCATCGACGACTGCCTGACCGCCATGGAAGGCGCCGTCGATTATCCCGAAAAGGCCGCGCGTGCACACGGGCGCTTGCAGGAGTTGATCAGCCAGGCCTGGCATACCGATGAGATTCGTCACGAGCGGCCGACGCCGGTCGATGAAGCCAAATGGGGCTTCGCGGTGATCGAGAACTCGCTATGGCAGGCGGTGCCCGATTTTCATCGCGATCTCGACAATCTATTGCTCGATGCCGCCGGCGAGCGCCTGCCGCTGGATGCCGCGCCGCTGCGTTTCGCCTCGTGGATGGGCGGCGATCGTGACGGCAACCCCAACGTGACCGCCAAGGTCACCCGCGAGGTACTGCTGCTGGGGCGCTGGATGGCCGCCGATCTCTACCTGCGCGATCTCGAGCAGCTCAAGGTCGAGCTATCGATGTGGAAGGCCAACAGCGCCTTGAAAGCCGATGTCGGCGATGAAGCCGAGCCCTATCGCGCACTGCTCAAGCGGCTGGTGACACGAGTCGAAGCTACACGGGACTGGGCCAAGGCCTGCCTGGATGGCAAATCCTACGATGGCGGGCCGATCGTCGAGACCCGTGATCAGCTCTATGCACCGTTGCTGGCATGCTATCGCTCGCTGTGCGATGTCGGCCTCGACGGCATCGCCAACGGCGTGCTGCTCGATACGCTGCGCCGTGTGGCGGTATTCGGCGTGACGCTGACCAAGCTCGATATCCGCCAGGAATCCAGCCGGCACAGCCAGGTGTTCGATGAGCTCACCGCCTACCTGGGGTTAGGGCATTACCATGAGTGGGACGAAGCGCAGCGTCAGGAATTTCTTTTAGAGGAATTGGCGTCCCAGCGTCCGTTGATTCCCCGCCGCTGGGAGTGCTCCACCGAGACCCGCGAAGTCATCGATACGTTTCGCATCATCGCCAGCGAGCATCGCGAGGCGCTCGGCACCTACATCATCTCCATGGCCGGGCAGCCCTCCGACGTACTGGTGGTGGCGCTGCTGATGAAGGAGGTCGGCGGCGACGTTCGTCTGCCGATCGCGCCGCTGTTCGAGACCCTCGACGATCTCAATCGCTCCGGTGAAGCGATCGACCGCTTGCTGTCGCTGCCGGGTTACCGCCGCCTGGCGGGCGATCGCCAGGAAGTGATGATCGGCTACTCCGATTCGGCCAAGGATGCCGGCCAACTGGCCGCCGCCTGGGCGCAGTATCGCGCGCAGGAAACGCTGGTCGAGGTCTGTGAGCGTCATGGCGTCAACCTGACGCTGTTCCATGGCCGTGGCGGCACCGTCGGGCGTGGCGGCGGCCCGGCCCACGCGGCCATCCTGTCGCAGCCGCCGGGCTCGGTGAACGGTAGCCTGCGTGTCACCGAGCAGGGCGAGATGATCCGCTTCAAGTTCGGCCAGCCCGATATCGCGCTGCGCTCGATGGAAATCTATGCCTGCGCGGTGCTCGAAGCCACGCTGCTGCCGCCACCCACGCCGGAACCCGAGTGGCGCGAGGAGATGGACCGCCTGGCCGCTATCGCGCACAGCGCTTACGTTGCGGTCGTGCGTGAGACGCCGGATTTCGTGCCCTACTTTCGTGCGGTGACGCCGGAAGGCGCGTTAGGGCGCCTGCCGCTGGGCTCGCGACCCGCCAAGCGTCGCCAGGAGGGTGGCGTCGAATCGCTGCGTGCCATTCCCTGGATATTCGCCTGGACGCAGACCCGCCTGATGCTGCCGGCCTGGCTGGGCAGCGGCGAAGCGTTCATCACCCGCATGGAAGAGGAGGGCGGCCTCGAGCGGCTGCGCGTCATGCGTGATAAATGGCCGTTCTTCGGTACCTATCTCGATATGCTCGAAATGCTGCTGGCCAAGGCCGATGTCGATATCGCCGCCTACTACGAACATCGCCTGGTCGACGAGCCATCGCTCAAAGCGCTGGGCAAGCAACTGCGCGAACGGCTGCAGCGCCTGGAAAGCGGCCTGCTGGAAATTCTCGACCAACGCGAACTGCTCGAGGGCACGCCGCTGATTCGCCAGGCGATCGATGTGCGCAACCCCTATATCGATCCGCTGCATGGGCTGCAAGCGGAGCTGTTGCAGCGTAACCGCGATGCCGATGGGGCGATCAGCCCGGCGTTGTCTCGAGCGTTGATGGTGACTATGGCGGGGATAGCCGCCGGCCTGCGCAACACGGGCTAAGACGGGCTGCGCGTCGGCCAGACTGTGTTGGAAGCGGGTAAGAAAATGCTCATTTACTTTATGTAAACTCGCGTGCGAGCCCAGTGCGTTTTTTACCCGCTTCCGCCTTGTCTGGCTCTAGCTCGCCGCGTCTTGGCAATCTCTACCAGCGCGCTGGCGCATCACGGGCTGCGTGTCGGCCAGGCTGTGTTGGTTACCCGGCGTATCCCGGTAGAGCGCTATCAGGACCGGTACGTCGATCCCGTGGCGCGTGGCAGCATCGAGTAGTGGGCCGAGAATGGCGTCGCGTTCGGTGGGGCGATTGGCGAGCACATCCTGCAGCATCGAGGCGCGGTTGTTGGCGGTGCCTTCGATCACGTTCCAGACCAGCGCTGCCCAGCCATCTGCTGGGGTGGTAATGTTCTCGGCCGCCATGATCGTGGCGATTTCCGTGACGATGGTCTCGACCATGGGCCGAAACGGGCGGTCGCGGAGTTGACCGTTGCGAATGCGAAAACGTGCGACCAGCGGGTTGATCGCGGCGTTGACCGCGAGTTTGTGCCATAGCCTTTGGTGAATGTCGGCGCATGGCTCGGCGCTCAGGCCGGCGGTCGTGAATACGCCGCTAACCTGCTTGGCGAGATCTGTATGCAGGCCATCGAGATGACCGATATACGTATGTCCATGACCGGCATGCACCACGCCGTCATCGCCTTGGGTGTAGGCGCCTTCGGTGGTGGTGGCGCACAGCACCGGGCCTGGCCAGCGCCGGGTCAGTGGTTCCTGCACTTGGTAGCCGTTCTGCCACAGCACGAGTGGTGTCTCATGAGCGATATAGACGGCGAGTTCAGCGAGCGCCGCCTCGGCGGCATAGGCCTTGGTGGTCAGGTGAACCGCCTCGGGACGTGCTGGCGCTTGATTTACAGTGTTCCGTGTCACGTTGTACGTCAGGGCTTCACCCTCGGGTGTCGTCAGCGAGAGTGACTGGGCGCTCGCCCGTCGTCCAATCAGTACGAGTGGCACGTGCCCGCTTAACCGCGTAGCCAGTAAGCGGCCCAGCGCGCCGGAGCCGAGAACCAGCCAGTCTCCGCCCGCCATTACGATCTCGAACTACCGCGCTTGGCGGTCGATGTCGATGAGCGGCGGCGTGTCGTCTTGCGCTTGCTTCCAGTATTCGTTCTGCCCTTGTCGGCGCGGCGTTTGGGTGCGGCTTCGAAGCCTTCGGCACTGCCCAGCGCCTGGCGCATACGTTCGGCATCGGCGGCGGCCAGCAGTGTGCGTAGATCGATGATCAAGGCGTCGAGAAACGGCGCGGCCTGATCGCTGCCTTCGGCAATAGCGCGCAGCCGCTGCTCCCAGAGTGCCGTGCGTTCGGGGCGGGTGGCCGCCTCAGGCAGTGCCGAGATCAGCGCCTGACCGGTGCGGGTGGCGCGCAGGGCGCTTGCCTGGCGCACCAGATAGCGGCGATCGATCAACGTTTCGATGATGTTGGCGCGGGTGGCCTCGGTACCCAGGCCGTCGGTATCGCGTAGGGTGCGCTTGACCGCCGGGTCGTCGACGTAGCGGGCGACGTTCATCATCGCCTTGATCAGGCTGGCATCGGTAAAAGGTTCCGGCGGGCGTGTCTGCTTATCTTCCACTGCCTGATCGATGACCCGGGCGGTTTCGCCCTCGCTCAGTGGCGGCAAGGGCGGCGCGTCGTCGCGGCTGACGAACAGCGGTTTCCAGCCGGCGACGAGAATCTCGCGGCCCTGGGCGTGAAAGCGCTCGTCGAGCACGCTGAACTGCGCCTTGACCTCACGCGTTTGCAGCGGCGGATAGAACTGGGCCAGCACATTGCGGGCAATCAACCGGAACACGTTCGCCTCGTTGGCCGATAACCTGCCGTAATCGGGCGTCTCGCCGGTGGGCGCCAGGGCGTGGTGAGCGCCGACCTGCTTGTCGTTCCAGGCCTTGGAGCGCAGTGAGAAATCCGCATTGGCCAGCCACTCTTTGAGCGTCGCATCATTCGCGCAGGCGCTGCGCAGCGTCGTGCGCGCCTCGGCCAGATGCGCTTCGGGCAAGTAGCGACAATCGGAGCGCGGATAGGTGATCAGGCGGTGTCGCTCGTACAGCGACTGGCAGATATCGAGTACCACCTTGGCGGATAGCTTGTAGCGCCGGGATGCATCGACCTGTAGCGCTGACAGCGAATACGGCAGCGGGGAGGCCTGGCGTTTGTTCTGTGCATCACAACGTGTCAGCCGGCCCTCGGCGCCGGGTAGCTGCGCGGCCAGGTCGTCGGCAGGCTGGCGCGTCATCAAGCGCCCCTGGTCATCCAGCGGATGCGTCTCGCCCGGCTGCCACCAGCCGCGTACGACACCGTGTGCGACCTGGAAGTCCACCCACAGCACATAAAAGGGGCGCGGCACGAAGCGGGCGATCTCCTGATCGCGACGCGCCACCAGCCCCAGCACCGGCGTTTGCACGCGCCCCACCGAGAGCACGCCATCGTGGCCGGCCTGGCGACCGGTCAGCGTCCATGCCCGCGACAGGTTGATGCCGTACAGCCAATCGGCGCGGGCACGTGCCTCGGCGGCATGATACAGCGTCTGATAAACGGCATTGTCCTGCATCTGCGCCAGTGCCTTGTGAACCGCCGGACGGTTGAGATCGCTGATCAGCAATCGCGATACCGGGCCGCGCCAGCCCAGATGCTCGATGACCTCCTGCACCAGTAGTTGCCCTTCGCGATCCGGGTCGCCGGCATGCACGACCGAGCTCGCCTGCTTGAGCAGGGCGCGCAGTACCTTGAGCTGACCGCGCGCCTTGGGTCGTGGCGCGAGTCGCCAGCGCTCGGGGACGATGGGTAGATGATCGAGGCGCCACTGTTTGTAGCGCGGGTCGTAGGCATCGGGGGCGGCCTGCTCCAGCAAATGCCCAAGACACCAGCTCACTCGCGTGTCGCCGACGCGTAGCGCACCCTCTTCACGGCTCACCGCGCCGGGCAGCGCATCGGCAATCGCTCGGGCCAGGCTGGGTTTCTCGGCGATGATCAGACGCATGGCGGACTTCTCGGCTTGGGTATGGATATTTTTACAGCATTGCCCGCCGATGCCAATCAATTGAGTGCGCGGCGCGCCTGGACCAAGGCCCGATACCAATCGCGCGGCGGCGCGCTCACGGCGGGTGGGCGCTGGCTCAAATAGCTGACGTTGCGCGTTTCGCCGCGAGCATGGCTCGCCAGGTAATTGGAGAGCATGTTGAGCGTGGCCTCGCGTGCCGCGTACTGATCGATGAGAAAATCCTTGGCGGCGGGGTCGAGTTCGACGCGATAGTGACGGACCAGCGTCAGGGCCAGCGACTCGGCGGTGCGCGACAAATCGACATCGATCTCCTTGACCATCGCAGCACCGAGCGCGGCCTTGGCCGCCGCCGACAGGTTGGGTTCGATCTGACCGAAATCGGCGGCATTCGAGCTGTTGATGGCGCGTTGAACCTCGGGCCGTGAGAGCTGGATATGCGGCTCCAGCGCGAGTGCGATCTCGATCGCCAGGCGCTTGGCGGCATCGACGCCAACGGTCAACAGGGTATCGCGCTCGAGCTGCCGGTGGCGTTGGCGATGCTGCTCTTCGCTACCGTCGATCGAGAGGTGTTTGGCCAGGTGCTTGCAGACTTCGGCCTTGGCGGCGTCGTCGAGCGCGATCACATGCTCGCGGATGCGCAGGCCGCGACGGCCAGGGCCAAGGCGCAGACGCGTGGTATCATCGCCTGGCTCGTCACTGATGGCATCCCAGCGCTGCGACATCTTGATCAGCTGGGCGTGACTGCGCCCGACCTGCTCGTAGGCGCTGTAGGCCGTTCGGTAGAGGCGGATGGCGTTGGTCAGCAGATCGGCCTTGTGGCGCAGCGCGCCGCGACGCTCGCTCTGGCCGGCGCTAACCGCCTGGGCAAGGTGTTGGGTCTGCTCGGCCAGCGCATCCATGGCCTGCTGCGAGCGCTCGAGCAGTATCTCGGCGCGCAGCCCGGCGGCGGCATCCTCGACCAGCGTGCCGGATTGCTCGGCGAGGTAGGCGGTCAGCGCCTTGAGTCGCGACAGCCCCGTGGCCTGGGCGATCCGATGGCGGGCGCGCGCTTCTTCGAGACTATCGAAGGCTCGCGCCAGTCGCCAGCGGCCCTTGTACTCGAACGTCAGCATCGGGATCTGGCGCCCGCTGATCAACTCGAAGGCGAGGATCAGCATCTCCTCGACATCCTGCAGTGTCATCAACAGTTCGTCGTGCTGACCGATGGCGGCCAGCACGCGCTCGATGAAGTTATCGTCGCGGGCCACGCCGTGGCGTAAATTCGGCGCCTGACCTTCGAAGCGTTCGCGCAGCAGCATCGTGGCATCCGGTGCCAACTCGGCCAACTCGGCGAAGCGTGGCTCGAAGGTTTCGCCATACCGGGCGATGAGATCGCGGATACGCGCATGCAGGCCGACGCGTCGATAGATATCGATCTGGGCGATGATCCGTGCGCTGTCGCGGTCGTCGAGCAATTCGATGGCGGCCAGTTCGACCCCTTCCGGCGACAGATCCTGCTTGCGCAGCAGCATGGCGGCGGCCTCGCGGCGCCGGGCGTCGCCCTCCAGGCTCTCGACGATCAGGTTGCGGGTCACCAGCAGCAACTCGGGCAGGCTCTTGATCACCCGCTCGATCTTGGCGGCGGTCTTTTCCGCTCGCCGCCCGCCGGTGAGGTTGTGCGCGATATTGGCGATGATCCCTGCCGCACCGGTGATTACCGTATAAGAGATGAAAAAGACGTAATTTTCGGCGGTGGGCGCCTTGCCGTAACCGAGCAGGTAACCGCCCCAGGCGCCGAGCAGTGTGACCGGGCCGGCAGTCCATAGAATCTGCAGCAGGTTGACCGACCAGGGCACCTTTTCCACCGCGGAGGTGATGCGGCGAATTTCGTCGCGTCCTTCGCGTTCCAGGCGAACCTGGGGCGTTTCGGTCACAGCGCGGGAGCGGCGGCGAAAGGGCAATCGCAAGTCGTTGATCCTTACACGACGGGACTAGAGCATCCGGTGAGGCCGTTACCCTAGCACTGCCGGAGTTACGTCGCCATGCATGCGCCGTCGGATGTGATGAGCGCGATGGGAGCGGCATGCTAGACTGTGGCGATTTTCACGCGGGAGGTGGCGATGCTGGCGATGTGGGTGGAACAGCTGCTGAGCTATGCTGGCGGCGCGCTGGTGGCGATCCGCGACGAGGAGTATTACCCATCACTGATGGCCTGGGCGCGCGACGAGGGCGCCAGGCGGTTGGGGGGCAACCTGGCGCTGGCTCAGGCCCTGGCGCCGGAATTATGGAACCAGACGCCGCTCGAGCGCCTGGATTTCGCCTGTGAGCCGCTGGCGCGGCCAGGGCGTAACGAGCCCTGCTGGTGCGACTCGGGGCGCAAGACCAAGCAGTGCTGTGGCGAGGTCAGCCTGCCGGGACCGGTGCCATCGCATCTGATGTGGATGCTGTCGCTGCGAGAGTGGAAGGGCGAAGCCCTGAAAGCCGCGCTGGATAGCGGCCAGGCGCCGGCTCAGGCGCTACTCGAGGCCGGCTTGATCGCCGCCGAAAGCGCCCAGCGCGGTCGCGCTCAACAGATTCTCGAAACCCTGTTCGACGCCGCCGACTGGAGCGAGTTGCCGGAGCAGGCCGAGCCGGCCTTCGAGTTGCTGATCGATATCTACCAGGAGCGTGGCTTTCATCGCAAGAAAGCGGCGCTGCTCGATGCGATTCTCGACCAGGGACCGCTGTTTCTGCGCGGCGTGGCGCTGGAACGATTGTGTCTGATGCATCTCGATAGCGACGATCTGGCCAGCGCGCGCGAGGCGTTCGTGCGCGCCCAGCAGACGCTGCCCGATTCGCCGACGCTGGCCTACATCGAGGCCATGCTGCTGCTTCACGAAGGGCACCCGGAAGAGGCCAGCGAACGGGCGCGTTTCTGGTTCCGCCGGCTGGCGCGCCAGGGCGATCTCGATGCCGATCAGTTGCAGTTTCTCGCCGATCTGGCCGACAACCCCGGCGCCACGCTCGCCGAACAGATGATCAACTCCGAGGAGGCCCTGGCAGAGCCGCTGATCAACCTTCAGGCACTGCTCGAGGCCTTGACCGGCGCACCGCGCCTGACGTTTCGACACGCCGGGAACGGCAGCCTGGAATATCACACCAGTGCGCGTGAGGACACGCTGTTCGCCGCCTGGCAAGCGGCCTTCAAGACCGACGTGGATGAAGACGCCGCGCTGGGCTTCAAGGACGACCCCTGGCCACAGGCCGGCGACTGGCTGGGCGAAATCTGCGCGCACCCCGAATGGCTGGATTCCCCCGAGGTGGTGCAGGCGTTGACCATGGCGCTGGCCAGCCGTTTCGGCAGCCTGCCGTGGATGGCCGAATCGTTCTTCGAGCCGTTGGCGATCCGCTTCGAGCGCTGGCTTACCCAAGTCGAACAGGAGGGTGGCCGTTTCGCCTGGGACGAGGCCGACAATGCCTTGCTGCTGCGCACCGGCCTGGCGCTGGTCGTCGGTATGGAGCGCGGCGCTCGCCAGCGCTCGCGGCAACTCGCACAGCGGCTATTGGTACTCGACGATCAGGACAGCCTCGGCCTGCGCGAATTGGTGCTCGATCAGTTGCTGCGCGAGGGCCGCGACGAAGAGGCGGTGAGCTTGAGCTATCAGCGCGAGCCGAACGATGAGGGACCGCTGCTGGGTGTGCTGATGGGGCGGGCGCTGGCATTGTACCGCCTGGCGCGGTTGGACGAGGCTCAGGACGCATTGCAAGCGGTACATGCGCTCAATGCCCAGGCCATCGCCATGATGTGCGCCGACAACCCGCGTCCGGTACCGCTCGCGCTCGAGGTGCCGGAACCGGGCACCAAGGCCGAGGCCTGGCAGTATCGGGCGCTGATGCGCGATCAGTGGGCCACGACGCAAGGGGCGTTGGCATGGCTGGCCGAGCAGCGCCGTACGCTGGAAAGGCGTGGCTAGCCTTTTGCCTGGCTTGCTGTGGCCTTGCTTGCCGGTACCAGCGTGCGGTCGCGGCTGATGCGCCAGGCCAGCCATATCGCGGGTAGGCCGAGCAGGGACGCCACCACGAAGAACGCCATGTAGCCCTGACTGGCTACCACCAGCCCCGAGAAGCCGCCGATGAACTTGCCGGGTAGGGTCATCAACGACGAGAACAGCGCGTATTGCGTGGCGGTATAGGCGCGCGAGGTCAGGCTCGAGAGAAACGCGATGAACACCGTGCTGGCCAGGCCATTGGCCAGATTGTCGCCGATGATCGTCACCACCAGCATGGGGATCTGATCGCCCACCACTGCCAGCGCGGCGAACAGCAGGTTGGTCAGCGCGACGATCACGGCGCCCACCACCAGCATGGGGCCGATGCCGTAACGCACCACCAATACCCCGCCGAGTACACCGCCGGCAATGCTCATGGCGATGCCGAACAGTTTGGTCACGTTGGCGATCTCGGCCAGCGTGAAGCCCAGATCGATGTACAGCGGGTTGGCCATTGCCGCCATCGCCAGATCGCTGATCCGGTAGATACCCACGAAAAGCAGCAGCCACAGCGCCTTGCGGCCATGCCGGGAAAAGAAATCGGTGAACGGGCAGACCACCGCGCCGATGACCCAGGCCGCCGAATGTCGCCAGGCGCGCGGTTGGCCGCGGCTCGAGCGAAGAAAAGCGCGCACCCGAGGCTCGTGGGCCAACTGTACGCCGAGCGAGGAGCGCGGCGGCTCGGGGCGAGCGAGCACGGTCAGCATGCCCACGCCGACCAGCGCCGCCATGGCCAGGTAGGCCCAGTACCAGGACGCCAGTGCAGCGATGTACAGCGCGCCGGCACCAGCGGCCAGCAGGCCACCGCGATAGCCGATGATATAGGTCGAGGCCATGGCCGCTTGGACCTCCTCGGCGGCGGATTCGATGCGAAAGGCGTCGATGACGATATCCTGGGTCGCCGAGCCGAACGCCACCAGCAGGGCGAAGCCGGCGACCGCCGCCAGGCCATCGAGCGGGTCGGTATGGGCCAGCCCGACCAGGCCGGTGGCGATGGTCGCCTGGGCGAGCAGCATCCAGCCGCGTCGCTGGCCGAGCAGGCGGGTCATTAGCGGTAACGGCAGCCGGTCGACCACCGGCGCCCAGAAGAACTTGATCGAGTAGAGAATGCCGACCCAGGAGAAGAAGCCGATGGCGGCGATCTCGACATTGACGTCGCGCAGCCAGGCGGTCAGCGTCGAGAACACCAGCAAGAAAGGCAGCCCGGCGGAGAAGCCGAGAAACAGCATGGCGATCACCGGTGCCTGACGGTAAACGACCAGGGCGTCGCGCCATGAGCGACGCGCGGGGGAAGAAGTCATGAAAAGGCCGTTCTCCTGGCGACGGAAAGGGTGTTCGATGCGCATCGGCGAAACGTTTCGAGCATCGATGATAGACTAGGCGCTAACTTACGTTCTTCATGCCAGACGGATCAATGCCTTGCATGGCTCGTGTCGTGCATCACGCCATAGGCGGTTGCCAATGCCGCTGCGAGGAGAACGCTATCAGCAATGGACGGCAGAACGCTATGAATGAACGAATCGATGACGATGTCCCTGTCGATGGCGATGCGACGCCGCGCTGGTATCTCATTCAATGCAAAGGGGGCGAGTCCTTTCGTGCCGCCGAACACCTGGACAACCAGGGTTATCAGGTCTTCCATCCCGTGCTTCAGGTACAGAAGAAGCGTCGCGGCAAATTGTGCTGGCTCGACGAGCCGCTGTTTCCCTATTACCTGTTCATTCGCCTCGACCGGCTGGACAGCAACTGGCGTCCGATCCGCTCGACTCGCGGAGTGCTCAGGCTGGTCGGGTTCGGCGACGAGCCCTTGCCGGTGGCAGACGATCTGATCGAGGTGCTGCGCGACAGCGCGAGCCGCGAAACCTCGACGCAGCGGGCGAACGTGTATTTTCGCGCCGGCGAAATCGTCGAAATCACCGAGGGGCCATTTCGTGCCCTGCAAGCGGTCTTCGATAGCCAGAAAGGCGAGGAGCGCGCGATCGTGCTGCTCAACATGCTGCAGGGTCAGCAGCGTCTGGAAATGCCGATCGAGCATCTACGGCGCAACGAGTGACCCATTCGGGAGCCATGATGGCATCGGCCCCGAGATCAGCCGCCCAGCGTGCCGGTCGGGCGGTCGGACGCTGCCAGCGGATGAGCGTGATAGTCATCGAGCCAGGCGATCACACGCTCGGCGCATAGCGCCCGGGAAATCAGGAAGCCTTGGGCCTGATCGCAGCCGGCCTCGGCCAGCAGTGTCAGGTGGCGTGGCGTCTCGACCCCTTCGGCAATCACCTCGAGGCCGAATTTGTGCGCCAGATCGATGCTGGCGTCGACGATCAGGGCATCCTCGGGCTGGTGGGGCAAATCGATGACGAACGACTTGTCGATCTTCAGCACATCCAGCGGCAGGCAACGCAGCTGGGCCAGCGACGAATAGCCGGTGCCGAAATCGTCGATGGCCACCTGGCAGCCCTGCTCGCGCAATTCGCCGAGCTGGTGAGCGGCCAGTGCCGGGTCGCGCATTACGGTCTGCTCGGTGACTTCCAGCATCAATAGGCGCTGATCGACATCGTATTCATGCAGCCAGCCGATGAGTCGCCGGGCCAGATGTACGTCCTCGAGATCGGTGGCGGAGAGATTGACCGCCACATGCTGCGGCCTGCCCAGGTTTTGCCACTTGGCCATTTGCAGGATGACGTGTTCGAGCATCCAGTCGCCGAGCAGCGGCATGTGGCCGGATTGGGTGGCCAGGGGCAGAAACTCGTCCGGTTGCAGCAGGCCCAGGGAAGGATGCTGCCACTGCAGTAGCGCCTCGAAGCCCTCGACGCGGCCATCGGCAATGCGAATCTTGGGTTGATAGACGACCTGCAACTGCTGCCCGCGAACGGCGGTCACCAGGTCGCGTAACATGATTCGTTCGCGATCGTAGCGCTGATCGAGGCCGCTCTGGTAGCCGTGATAGCCATCGCCGGTCCTGCGTGCCAGGGTCAGCGCGATGCCCGAACGCCGCAACAGGCGCAGCGGTTCCTGGCCGTGCTCCGGATAATGCAGATCGGATATCGAAATCGAGGGAATCAGCGTCGTTCCCTGCAATTCCAGCGGTTGGCATAGGCGCCCTCGTAGCCGATCGGCGAGATGCTCTCGTGCGATCGGCGGCATCACCAGCATCACGAACTCATCGCCGCCGAGCCGGTATAGGCGGCCACGGTGAAACTCCAGGCGCATCAAACGCCGTGCCAGCGCCACCAATAGCTGATCGCCGATGGCGCGGCCCAGGGTGTCGTTGATCTGCTTGATATTATTGATACTCAACCGTATCAGCGTGAACGGCTGGTTATGCGCGATCAGCCGCTCGAGCTCGCGCAGCGCGCTTTGACGGGTGCCAACCCCGGTCAGCTTATCGATATCCTGGGGCTGCAGTTGCGTCTGCCAATTGAGCAGGCGCGCCTGAAGCCCGCTCAAACGCGTTTGCTGGTGTCCTGAAAGGCGCTTGAGACGCCGCCGGGATGGGCGCAGCAGGCGACTGGCGAGGCGACTCGTGCCGAGTGCCAGACACAGCAACGAAAGACCCAGGCAGCGACGCAAAGTGGCGAAAATCACGCGGGTGATACCTGTAGATGAAGTGACGTGGGAAATCCGAGCGTCGTTACGCAGGAGTAAGATACTCGACGCCGCAAAAAGTTGCCCGCTAGCGAGATGGCGTGCGAATCAACGGCCGATGACATCGCCATGCAGAGGAGCCAATACACCGAGCAGGCGGTTTTGCGCCGCGAGCGGTACGCCGTTGCTTTCCATGGCATCGATCAGATTCTCGACCAGTGCGTTGAACTCGGCCTCACCGATGTTCTTGCCGTGGTGGGCTTCGCGCATGCTGCCGCCGGTATAACGGCAAGGGCCGCCACTCAGTACGCAGAACTGCTCGTTGAGCAGGCGCTGCAGGCGATCGATGTCGGTATCGGCGAAGTGTTCGACGATGCGCTCGTCATTGGCGATGTTGATCAGCATGTCCGTGACGATGGCAGCGATGCCCGGTTTTTCTCCGAGAGCATGGTAGAGCGAGGCATCGGCGGTCCGCCAGGTGTCGCTATCGGCCTGGGCGACGCTGACCCATGCACTGAACAGTATGGCCATGAGCCAATAAGGTAGGGCGTTCGACATCGGGCTCTCCATGAATGATTCTCAATAGGCGGCTTGCAGGGAAAGATACACGCCCTGCTGGTCATCGAGCCCGGCGATACTACCGAGATCGACCCAGGCAGCCGTCAGCGATACATGCTTGCTGGGCACGAAGGCCACGAAGATATCCTTCCAGTCGTCCTCCTCGGCGAACGACAGGGCATCGGGCTTCTGGCGATATTCGATGCCTGCCAGCCAATGTGGGGTGATGAAGATGCCCAGCGACGCTTCGGCGACCAGCTCGCGCGAAGCATCGCGATCGCCGCCGAAACCCAATAGCCCACCCTGGTTGGCGCGGGTGGAGCGTAGCGTGGCATTGAGCAGGACATTGCGTCCCGCTAGAGCGGCGAAGAACAGCTTGCTGCCGGCCAGGTAGACATCGATGCCGCTATCGTCCCTGGCACCGACGGCGCGTGGCAACGAGAAATCGTCGAGCCGCTTGTACTGGATGCCCAGGCTCCACTGTCCCCAAGGGTGATAGAGCACATCGCCGAACAGACGGACCTTGGCGCCGACAATATCCTGTTCGAGCTCGCCACCCAAGGCATCCAGCACGAGCCGTTGGCGAGCGAAGGATAGCTCGAGGCGGTTATAGGCATTGATGGCGACGCCTTTCACATCGAGGGTGTAATCGTCGACGCCGACACGGCTGATAGCGGCACTGGCGCCGACGCCATTGTCGCTGGCGGTGCCGGTCAGCACGCCCCAGGGCACCAACCCACCCCCGGCGGCGCCCTCGATCTGCGTGACTCCGCCGGTCGCCAGCAGACGATCGCCGGCATGCGCCTGGGCGAAGGCGCCACAGAGCAGCGCCAGAAAAAGAATGCGTCGGCCTCGATTGTTATGCATCGGCGCTCCCGGCTCAGGGTGTGGGATCGTAGTGAGCGTGCTCGCGCACATGGCGCAAGGGATAATCGCGCTGCCAATCGAGCACCGCGTCGGCGGCCATCGGCTTGGCGATCCAGTAACCCTGCGCATAATCGCAGCCGAAGGAGCGGAGCCGGTGCAGGGTGGCGGCATTTTCGACGCCTTCGGCGACCACGCACAGCCCAAGGCGATGCCCCAGTTCCACGGTCGAGCGCAGGATCACTTCATCGTCCGGCTGCCGATCGAGATGCATGACGAACGATTTATCGATCTTGAGTTCGTGGACGGGCATGCGCTTGAGTTGCGCCAGCGACGAGTAACCGGTGCCGTAGTCGTCGATCGCCAGTTCATGGCCGATGTCGCGTAGCCGTTTAAGCAGAACGATGGCTTGGGGTGGATCGCGCATCACGGCGCTCTCGGTGATTTCCAGGCGCACCTGCCCGGTGTCCAGGCCGTGTCGCGCGATCAATTCGCACAGCTGGGACGGCAGGTCGCGATTGCCGAGATCCTCGACCGACAGGTTGAGCGCCACGTGAACGATGACGCCGCGGCTGCGCCAATCGGCGAGTTGGCGCACTGCGGTATCCAGCAGCCACGTCGTCAATGACTGAATGGATCCGGATTGCTCGGCAAGGGCGATGAACTCGTCAGGTGCGATCGAGCCAAGCTCCGGATGCTGCCAGCGGGCCAGCGCCTCGTACTGGCGAATCCGCCCGCTGGCAAGGTCGATCTGGGGCTGGTAGGTCAAGTGCAACTGGCCGCTTCTCAAGGCATGTGGCAGATCGCGAATGATCCGTAGCCGGCGCTGATGGCGCTCGTCGCTTCCCGGTGGGTAACGCAGCGTCATCGACGGTGTCTCGCGCGCCAGGTTGAGTGCGATATCCGAGCGGCGCAGCAGATGCGAAGCCGAGTCGCCATGCTCGGGGTAAGCCGTCTCGCCGATCGACACCTTGAAGAGCAATTGCGTATTGGCAACCATGATCGGTTCACCGACACGCCGTTTCGCGTCCCCCATCAACCGGTTGGGGGCGTGCTCGCCAACCGCCACCAGCACGAACTCATCGCCGCCGAACCGATAGGTCCTCGCGCCAGCGTGAGTCTCGAGTCGTCTTGCCACGGCAATCAACACTTCGTCGCCCATCGCGTAACCGAGGCTATCGTTGATCTGCTTGAAATCGTTGATGCACAGCCGTAACAGCGTGAAGGCCTTACGCCGCGCGACGAGGTTCGCTATGTCGTGTTCCGCCGAGGTGCGATTGGGTAGCCCGGTGAGCGTATCGTGGCGAGACTGATAGAGCAGTTCGTTCTCGCGCCGCTCAAGATCGCTTTGCATGGTCGATAACGTATTGGCGAGTAGCGCGAATTCGCCGCTGACGCTGGGGCGAATATCGGTGGCGCGCTGCCCTTGGCCAATGCGCTGCGCCATATCGGCCAAGCGTTGGATCGGTCGGCTGATGGCTCTGGCACTGATTAGCGTTACCGCCAGACCGATCGCCAATACCAGTGCGAAAATAGCGATCAATTGGTATTTGAGTTCGTGAAAGGGAGCCATGAGCGTGTCGCGCGGCATTTGCAGCACGGCGAACACCTCGCCGGTATTCTGTCGTGTCAGTTCCCGGGTCAGCGTCAGGGTAGCGTTGTCGGGGCTGAACGTCGGCGAATTGGCGGGGATCGTGCCCTTTATCGATTCGCCGATAGATTGCAAGGATTGACGATAATCGTTGCCCATGGTGGTATCGATTCGCCCATGCTCATCGGCATCGCTGCCATAGGTAATGAAGGATACCTCCTGGTGTGTCAGTTCACTCAGCGACTGGGCAAGCGATGCATCGATCAGAAAGCCCATGCCGACCCAGGCAATCAGGTTGGGGGCATAAACCGGGCTAAGGACGAATTGATAAGGGGCGCCAGCGAAGATAACGATGCCGATGGCGCCATCGTTGGCCTGGGCACGTTGCCACAGTGGCTCGAAGGGAAAAGGGGGAGAGTCGCTGACGTCACGATGGCTACTGGCCAGCAAGCGACCGTCCAGGTTGGCCAGCATGACCAGATCGGCATGAACGCGCCGCCCGTGATTGGCCAATACCGATGCGAGCGTGTCGTGATCCGAGGTCGCCACCGCCGATTTGAAGCCGAAATCCGCCGCCAGCAATTCGACGTTATCGCGCAGTTGGTCGCTGCGTAGCGTCAGCATGCGCTCGAGCACATCGGCCCCGACGCGTAGCTGTTCACTGCCTCGATCGAGGATGGCGCTGCTGGTGGTGCGTAGCATGGCAATCCCGGTGGCAAACTGGGCCAACACTAGCAGCCCGGTCATCACCAGTACGAGTCGAACGCGAAAGCTGGGCGACTTCATGCGCTAATGATCGTCATGGCAACGAAGCGATGCATCACTGCGTTGCCCGATCGAACAGCCGCTGCAGCGAGGAACTGGGCTGCTCGGGCCTTGACGGCACATTCAGCGTAAGCGGTACGCGAATCGACTGCCCGCGGGCAGCGGCCTGCCTCTCCTCGCGCCGTTGATGATCGTTGGCTAGGCGAGGATGCCATAGCGTGAAGCGCATCGGCTGCTCGGGAAGACCGTCGAACGTGACCCTGCCGTCGCTATCCGTCACGGCGATTCGCTCTGCCTCGCTGACCACCACGAAAGCCTGCATGCGATCGTGGATATTGCAGCCGAGCACCACCACGCCAGGCTTGTCGAAAATCACCGGCGCCGTGGGCTCGTTCAGATACAGCGCGAGCTCGAAGGTCTTGGCTGGCGAGAAGGAGTAGACATGATGGCGGGTGTCGTCGAGGTTGGGAAACGTGACCGCGCTACCCACCGGTATCGCCAGCACATGCGGGTCGAACATGCGCCCGCGCTGGCTGATTTGATGGGGCATCATGGGTAGCGGTGCGACGTTCGGTGCATACAACTCGACGACCGCATCCTTTAACGGCGCGCCGTTGCTGGCATCCACGACGTTGATCGATAGGCTGGCGGCAAATGCAGGCGTTGTTAACGATATGACAGCGAATAACGATAACGCCGGCGCCTGCCATCGAAGATATCCACTATTCATCAGGTCAGCCTTGCTCATGAAGTATCGTTGGTGACTTCCATCCGCAATACCGAATATCGGCCCGCAGATAAAAAACTTAACAATAACGTCGGAACAAGGCGCTGAGCGATCACGCCGCGGGTCAGGCCGGCGGCACCCACCAACGATCGATCCAGGCGCGCATCACCCGCTCGGGGTACCAGGTCTTGCCCAGGCTGCCGTTATAGCGGGCCAACGCACGGGTCAGATCGCCGTTTTCGCGTTGCAGGTAGTAGGCGAGGATGGTGCAGCCGTAGCGCAGGTTGAGGCCGGGATCGAGCAGATCGTCTTCGGGGCGGCCGATGACCTTCTTCCAGAAGGGCATTATCTGCATCAGCCCCAGGGCGCCGGCGGATGACACCGCATCAGCCTTGAATGCGCTCTCGACCTGAATCACCGCCAGCACGATCTGTGGCGATAGTCCGGCCAATCTGGCCTCCTGGCGGATGCGTTGGAGCAGGGCCTGGCGAGTTTCCGGCTCGTCCAGAAACGAGGCAAGGCGTGGCTGCATGGCGTCGAGCCAAGCGCCGGATTGCCCCGTTTGGCTCGTGAGGCCGGTGCGTCGTGCCATGGCCGACAGGGTATCGACCAGTGCTTCGGGCACCTCCTCGGGCACACGCGCCGCGCCATGCGCCGATGAAGTAAACAGGGCCGCTGCCAGCCAGGCGGCGGCCCGCCAGTTAGTGTTGCAGGCGCTCACGCAGGAAGTCGATCAGCTCATCGGCGGGAATCATGCGGTTATCGGTATCGCAGCGTCCCTTGTATTCCAGTTCGCCGTTATCCAGGCTGCGATCGCCGATCACCACGCGATGGGGAATGCCGATCAGTTCCTGGTCGGCGAACTTGACGCCCGGGCGGGTATCGCGATCGTCGAGCAGTACGTCGATGCCGAGCGCGCCGAGCTCACCATAGAGCCGCTCGGCGGTTTCACGCACACGCTCTGACTTATGCGCGTTCATCGGTACCAGTACCACCTCGAACGGGGCGATGGCATTGGGCCAGATGATACCGCTCGCATCGTGATTCTGCTCGATGGCGGCGGCGACCACGCGAGTCACGCCGATACCGTAGCAGCCCATCCATAGCGTCGCCGCGCGACCGTTCTCGTCGAGTACCGTGGCGTTCATCGCATCGCTGTATTTGGTGCCGAGCTGGAAGACGTGGCCGACCTCGATACCGCGCTTGATCGAAAGCTTGCCCTTGCCGTCGGGTGACGGGTCGCCCTCGACCACGTTACGAATATCGGCGACCCGGGGCAGGGCGACATCGCGCTCCCAGTTGATGCCGAAATAGTGCTTGCCATCGATATTGGCGCCGGCGCCGAAGTCGCTCATCAAGGCCACGCTACGATCGACGATGATCGGCATATCCAGATTGACCGGACCCAGCGAGCCGGGCCCGGCGCCGACCACGGCGCGAATCTCGTCTTCCGTGGCCATTGTCAGCGGGGCCTTGATCTCGGCCAGGTTTTCGGCCTTGATTTCGTTGAGCGCATGATCGCCGCGCACCAACAGGGCGATCAGGCCGCCCTCGCTGGCATGCACCATCAGCGTCTTGATGGTCTTTTCGATGGGCAAACCGTGCTGCTCGACCAGCGTGGCGATGGTCTTGGCGTTGGGCGTGTCGACCAGGCGCAACTCCTCGCTGGGTGCCTTGCGGGCGATCTCTTCACCCAGCGGCGCGGGCAATGCCTCGGCCTTTTCGATATTGGCGGCATAGTCGGAATCGCTCGAGAAGGCGATATCGTCCTCACCGGAATCCGCCAGCACATGAAACTCATGCGAGCCGGTGCCGCCGATCGAGCCGTTGTCGGCCAGCACCGGGCGATAATCCAGGCCCAGACGATCGAAGATGCGCACATAGGCGTCGTACATGATCTGGTAGGAGCGTTGCAGGCCGGCCTGATCGACATCGAAGGAGTAGGCATCCTTCATGATGAATTCGCGCGAGCGCATCACCCCGAAGCGCGGGCGGATCTCGTCGCGAAACTTGGTCTGGACCTGATAGAAGTTGGTCGGCAACTGCTTGTAGCTCGATATTTCGCGGCGCACCAGATCGGTGATCACCTCTTCATGCGTCGGGCCGACACAGTAATCGCGTTGATGGCGGTCGATCACTCGCAGCAACTCGGGGCCGTACTGCTCCCAGCGGCCGGATTCCTGCCACAGTTCGGCGGGCTGCACCGCTGGCATCAATACTTCCTGGGCGCCGGCGCGGTCCATCTCTTCGCGCACGATACGCTCGACCTTGCGCAAGGTGCGCAGGCCGAGCGGCAACCAGGTATAAAGGCCGGAGGTGAGACGGCGGATCATGCCGGCACGCAGCATCAACTGATGGCTGACGATCTCGGCGTCGGCGGGCGTTTCCTTGAGGGTGGCGATCAATAACTGACTGGCGCGCATGGGCGAGGCGTTTCCTTCGAGTTCATAGGCAGCCGCGCATCACTTGGCGTTGCGGCATTTGCCGCATTGTACGACCAAGCTCTCGTGGCGGCAAAAGACGGGACTATCCCGATGGCTAATTGATTGCTGGGCTGGCCACGGTAGGCTAGGCACGAAGCCACCGCTACCTGCGACCCTTATATATGCCAGAACAGGATTACGACTATATCGTCATCGGCGCCGGCACGGCAGGTTGTCTGCTGGCCAATCGCCTGAGCGCCGATCCCGCCAATCGGGTGCTGCTGATCGAGGCCGGCGGCAAGGATAACTATCACTGGATCCATATCCCGGTGGGTTATCTCTACTGCATCGACAATCCGCGCACCGACTGGTGTTTTCGCACCGAGCCGGATGTCGGACTCAACGGCCGTCAACTGATCTATCCGCGTGGCAAGACCCTGGGTGGCTGCTCCAGCATCAATGGCATGATCTACATGCGCGGCCAGGCTCGCGATTACGACCACTGGGCCGAGGTGGCCGGCGATGATGCCTGGCGCTGGGAAAACTGCCTGCCGGACTTCATGCGCCACGAGAACCACTACCGGTTGGATGCCACCCATGGCCGCGATGAAGAGCATGAACGCTACCACGGCCATGGCGGCGAATGGCGGGTGGAACGCCAGCGCCTGAAATGGCAGGTGCTCGATGATTTCGCCCAGGCCGCCCAGCAGGCCGGGATACCCGCCACCGACGACTTCAATCGTGGCTGCAACGAAGGCGTCGATTACTTCGAGGTCAATCAGCGCCGGGGCTGGCGCTGGAATACCGCCAAGGCCTTTTTGCGCCCCATCTGCATGAAGCGTGACAATTTTCGCTTGTGGCATGGCACGCAGGTACTGCGCCTTATCTTCGGGCATGGCGAAAGCGGGCGGCCGCGCTGTACGGGCGTGGAGGTCGCGAAGGGCGGCGAGACCTTGACGGTAAAAGCGCGCGGCGAAGTCATCCTGGCGGCTGGAGCGATTGGCTCACCGCAGTTGCTGCAGCTCTCTGGCCTGGGTCCTCAAGCGCTGCTGCGCCAGCATGCCATCCCGGTGGTTCAGGATCTGCCCGGCGTGGGCGAGAACCTTCAGGATCATCTCCAGATTCGCGCCATTTATAAGGTTGCCGGGGCGAAGACGCTCAACACCATGGCCGGCTCGCTATTCGGCAAGGCGCTTATCGGCCTGGAGTATCTCATCAAGCGCGGTGGGCCGATGAGTATGGCGCCTTCGCAGCTCGGGGCCTTTACCCGCAGCTCACCGGCGCAGCCGCATCCTAACCTCGAGTATCACGTTCAGCCGCTAAGCCTGGATGCCTTCGGTCAGCCGCTGCATACCTTTCCGGCGATCACCGCCAGCGTCTGCAATCTGAACCCCACCAGCCGTGGCTCGGTGCGCATCGGTAGCCGCGATGCCCGCAAGCCCCCGAAAATAGCGCCCAATTATTTGAATAGCGAGGAAGACTGCCGCGTGGCGGCGGATTCGTTGCGGGTGACCCGGCGCATCGTCGCGCAGCCGGCTTTCGCCAAATACCGGCCAGAGGAGGTCAAACCCGGCGTGCAGTACCAGAGCGACGACGACCTCACGCGCCTGGCCGGCGACATCGGCACGACCATCTTCCATCCGGTCGGTACGGCGCGGATGGGCCGGCCGGGCGATCCCATGGCGGTGGTCGATTCGCATCTGCGAGTATGCGGGGTGGACGGGCTCAGAGTCGTGGATGCCAGCGTGATGCCGACCATCACCAGTGGCAATACCAATTCGCCGACCCTGATGATCGCCGAGAAGGCGGCAAGCTGGATCCTGGCCGAGCGCACGGTTAGATAGCGAATTGCATTACGCTGCGATCGGCAATAACCAGGCTCGATACTTTTCCAGCAAGGCCCAGAGAATGGCCGCGGTTTCGGCATCCGGCTGGCCATCGTAGTGGGCCGGGCGAAAATGCATCTGAAAGGCACGCAGTACGTCGTGGGTCCGGTCATCGAGTTGGCCGGTGATTTCAAGGGAATAACCGTAAGCGTCGAGGGCGCGCTGGAGTTGGATCAATGTAGGCGGATCGTGGCGAAAGCGCGCTAGATAGCGGGCAACGGTGGCGTCGTCGGGCCAGGCACCGATACCGGCGGCATGCAACCGGCGCCAGGGAAAGCGCGGGCCGGGATCGATCTTGCGCGCCGGCGCGATGTCCGAATGGCCCACCACGTTGGCCGGGTCGATCCCATGGCGGATGATGATATCGCGTGCCAGGGCGATCACAGCGTCGATCTGTTGGGTCGGATAGGGCGCCCAGACGCGACCATGGGTGGTATCGGTCGGTCCGCGATTGACGATTTCGATGCCGATCGAGGTGTCGTTGAGGTTATGCCGATGCTGCCAGGCGCTGACTCCGGCATGCCAGGCGCGACGGGATTCATCGACCAGTTGATAGATGCGCGGCTGGCCATGAACCCAGCGGGCGGGCAGCGGTACCACGTAGTGCACGCTGACGTCGGGGCCGGTGAGCGTCGCCAGCGAGCGAGCTTCGCCGCCATCGGTATAGTGCAGCACCAAGTGATGCACGCGGCTGGAGTGAGAGGGCGCCGTGTACTGATGATCGGCCACATAGCCGTTGCGCCGTTCGAGCGTGGCCGGGCCGCTGCAACCTGCCAGCAGCGCTGCGGCCAACAGGGCCATGGCTCTCACCCCAATGCTCCACTTCATAACGTTTGCAATGCCTGGCGTAGTGCCAGCCCCAGCATCAATGTCAGGGCGAAGCTGAGCATGGTGCCGAGCAGCACGTACTCGGTCAGCTTGCGGTCGCGATCTTCACGCAGGTCACCGAAGCGCAGCACCGATTTGGCGGCCAGCAAAAAGCCGATCGGGGTCAAGTCGCCGGCCAGCACGAACGTCAGCACCAGGAAGCGCTCCAGAATGCCGATCCGCGCACCGGCATCGGCCAGCGTGCCGCGATTGTCGATCTGCACGCTCCAGCGATGCATCACCAGGGCGATCAGAATCGATAGCGGTCGCGTGATCGCTAGATAGACCAGTGCCACCAGCAGCACTTGCGGGTCCAGCAGCCAATTTCCCGTGGCGGCAAGTAATGTCCAGGGCCTGACCAGCCAGATCCAGACCGCGAGCAGAACGAGCAGATGCAGTGCCTGATCGAGCAGAAAGTAGCGAACTTTCTCGGGAGCGTAGCATTTGAAGATATCGATCAGCAGATGGGTGCCACCGATGAACAGTGCAGCCAATATGGCGGTATCGATGGGTTGGCGAGTCACCAATAGCACGGCCAGCGCCAACGCCGTATGGACGGCGGCGTGCAGATACAACGCCGGCGAGCGATAGCCATGGCACTGCTTGCTACGCACCCAGGCCCTGCACTGCAACAGGAAATCGCCGACCAGGTGCGCCAACAGCAGCGCCAGTAGCAACGAGGGAAAAGGATACGTCATGCCAGGCCCTCCGTGAGCCGCGTGCCGACATGGTCGAGATAGTCGCGAATCAATGGCCAGCGGGCGGCGACCAGCCGGCGATTGATCGTCGGCTGCGTGCGCGCCAAACGCTTGGCCAAGGCCTGCTGGGACTCATCGTGCAGCAAGCTCCAATACACCACTTCGGCGGAGAAACGCGACCAATGGCTGAGTATGTCGTCTGCAAAGCGCGTCAGTAGCGCCAACTCACCGTTCAAGGCTGGCGAAGGCGTCACGATGGCCAGCCGATCCGGTCCATCGCCTAATGCATCGAGCCGACGACCGGAAAGAATGAAGGCGGTGCCATCGGCCTCGGCGAAGCGTTTGGCTGCAGGTATCTCCCCAGGACCGATGGCGATGGCGATGCGGGCATCCCACATCAGCTGGCGGGACGGCGACTGCTGGATCAGCGCGGCACGCATCAGCACGGCGGCCACTATCGCATCGCCGGACTTGGGCACGGCGATCTGAAAGCCATCGCCACGATAGCGGTCGCCACGTGCGCCAAAGCGCGATTCGAGCAGTGCCAAGGTATCTTCGAGAGTGCGGCTGAGCCGTTCCCTATCCTGGATTCGCTGTGAGCCGACCACGTCGCCGGTCAATACGCCGATGTTATGCATCACTGCACCCTTCCGTTAATAGCTTATTATGGCTATTAATCGGTTTTATAGCTAAATAGAGCTATTATATTTGTGCCAACGCGATAGCCGAATATCACTATTCTTTCCCATAATAGTCAAAAATAGCGATAAAGCTAATACAGATACTGTAATTATATACAGTAATCGGGCGCGACCCAAGCTCGCCTGGTAACGTTTTGTCGCCCGGACGGTCTCAACGAACCAATTCACGCATGGCCTCTTCCAAGCCCTGCAACGTCATCGGATACATCCTTTCCTCGATCAATTCACGAATCAGTCGAGTGGATTGGGTGAACTCCCAGGCGCGAGGAGGCATAGGATTGAGCCAGGCCAACTTATCGAATTTTTCGGTAAGTCGCTGGAGCCAGACCGCGCCGGCCTCATCGTTAAAATGCTCGACGCTACCGCCGGGATGGGCGACTTCATAAGGCGACATGGCAGCATCGCCGACGACGATCGCCTTGTAATCGGCGCCAAAGGTACGCAACACCTCCAGGGTGCCGACACGCTCGTGGCGACGGCGATTGTCGCGCCACAGCCCTTCGTAGATGAAGTTGTGAAAGTAGAAGGTTTCGAGATGCTTGAACTCGCTGCGGCACGCCGAGAACAGCTCATCGCAGGTGTGGATGTGATCGTCCATCGAGCCGCCGACATCGAGCAATAACAACACCTTGACGGCATTGTGGCGCTCGGGGCGCATGCGGACGTTGAGCAGACCACCATCGCGTGCGGTGGCGTCGATGGTGCTATCGATATCGAACTCTTCTCCGGCGCCGGAGCGCGCGAAACGGCGCAGCCGACGCAGCGCCATCTTGATGTTGCGCGTGCCGAGCTCCAGCGAATCGTCGTAGTCGCGATAGTGGCGCTCATCCCAGACCTTGACCGCGCGGCGATGCCGCGAGCCATCCTGGCCGATGCGTATGCCTTCGGGGTTGTAACCGTAGGCGCCGAACGGACTGGTGCCGCCGGTGCCGATCCACTTGTTGCCGCCGGCATGGCGTTCGCGCTGCTCCTCCAGGCGCTTCTTGAACGTCTCGATCAATTGCTCGAGCCCGCCCAGCGATTCGATCCGCGCCTTCTCCTCATCGGAAAGCGAGCGTTCGAACTCACGGCGCAGCCAGTCGTCGGGAATCAGCGCCTCGATAGCGGCATCCAGGTTTTCGATGCCATCGAACCAGGCAGCGAAGGCGCGATCGAAGCGGTCGTAGTAACGCTCGTCCTTGACCATCACCAGCCGCGCCAGGCGATAGAACTCGTCGCTGTCGGCGAATGTCACGCCACGCTCTACCGCGGCATGCAGATCGAGCAGTTCGCGCAGCGATACCGGCACACCGGCACGCTTCACGGTATCGAAAAGGCCGAGAAACATGCGTCAGCGCCTCTGCCCATTGTTCTGGCGGCGCACCATGAAGGCGAGGCGTTCGAGCAGGGCGGTATCCTGTTCGTTCTTGACCAGCGCCCCGGCCAGCGGCGGGATGGCCTTGCTCGGGTCGCGCTGGTAGAGCGCTTCCTGGGCCAGTTCATCGGCCATCAGCAGCTTGAGCCAATCGATGAGCTCCGAGGTGGAGGGTTTTTTTCTCAACCCGGGTGCCTGGCGCAGATCGAAGAACACTTCCAGCGCCTGGGAAACCAGCGTTGGGGCGATCGCCGGGAAGTGCACATCGACGATCTGCTGCATCGTTGCGCGATCGGGAAAGTCGATGTAGTGAAAAAAGCAGCGGCGCAGGAAGGCGTCGGGCAACTCCTTCTCGTTGTTGGAAGTGATGACGATGATCGGCCGGTGGCGTGCACGTACGGTCTGGTCGGTTTCGTAGACGTAGAACTCCATGCGGTCGAGTTCCTGAAGCAGATCGTTGGGAAACTCGATATCCGCCTTGTCGATCTCGTCGATCAGCAGCACCACGCGTTCGTCGGCCTCGAAGGCCTCCCACAGCTTGCCTTTATTGATGTAGTTGCGCACGTCATGCACGCCCTCGACACCCAACTGCGAGTCGCGCAACCGGCTGACGGCATCGTATTCGTAGAGCCCCTGATGCGCCTTGGTGGTGGATTTGATGTGCCAGGTAATCAGCCGCGTATCCAGCGAGCGCGCCAGCTCCTCGGCCAGCAGCGTCTTGCCGGTGCCGGGCTCGCCCTTGATCAGCAGCGGACGTTGCAGCGTAACCGCGGCATCGACCGCTAGCCGCAGCGCATCCGTGACGACGTAGGTGGAGGTTCCCTCGAATGCCATGTACTTGCCTCGTTGATGAACTCAAACGAGTGTACGAAAGCCATCCGGCGACCACAATTGCCTTGCCTCGCGCCTTGTGGAGGCACACGCCGTTGCATCAACTGAGTACGGAAACCGAAGCGACCGTCATGTCGATATTGACGATGCAACTGGTGATGCAGTTACGGCCCATGGCCTTGCATTGATAAAGCGCGGTATCGGCGCAGGCGATCAGATTCTCGACATCGATCGGCGTGCCGGGCTGTGCCGTGGCCACGCCGATGCTGACGGTGACGACCGGCGCGGTCGGAGACGTTTCATGGGGAATGCCCACCGCCTGAAGCATGCCGCGCATGGCTTCGGCGAGTTGTACGGCTTCATCGAGATCGATATCGAGCAACACCACGATGAATTCCTCGCCACCCAGGCGCACCACGATATCCGTGTCGCGCCGGAAGATATCGCGTAGCACGTTGGCGATCTCGAGCAGGCAATCGTCGCCCGCGGGGTGGCCATAGTGGTCGTTATAGGCCTTGAAGTGATCGACATCGATCATCAATGCCGAAAGCGGCGCCATGCGCCGGCGACTCAGTGGAAGCGCGGTGTCCAGGCGCTGTTCCAGCAGGCGGCGATTGCCCAGCCCGGTCAATGGATCGTTGAGCGTCTGTTCGAGCAGCTTGTCGTTCTGTTCTCGCAAGGTGTCCAGCAGGCGCTGGATCTCGCCGGTGAGCAGTGCGATTTGATCCTGACGCCCCATCAGGGCTCTTGGCGGCTCGCCCTGATCCCCATTCTGTTGGCGCCTGACATAATCGACGAGTTGATCCAGTGGCCGCGCGACCTGGCGTTGTACCAGCGCCACCGACATCGTCAACGTCGCCAGTAGCAATCCCCCGGCCAGGCTCAGGCGGGCGCCCAGGCTGAGCTCGGCGAGCAGGCCGAAGAACGCTGAAGACGCGGGTCTGGCGATGAACCAGAGCAGGGCGCCGGCGGCCAGTAACAGGCTGGCAAAGGCGAGAAGAAAGCGTCGGTATGACAAATTCGCAGGTTCCGATTGACAGCGATTCCTAAGTTTAGTTATCGGCAGTCGCGATCGGAGCTTGAACGGCGGCGGTCGTTTGCAGACTGGTGAAGGGCGTGTGGGCTAGCCGGCTAGATCCGGCGCTTCGAGATCGAATTGCAGGCTGGCCAGGTGACGATACAGGGCGCTACTTTCAAGCAAGGCACGATGCGTGCCGGCGCCGACCAATCGCCCATGATCGAAGACCAGCAGGCGATCGGCGGAAATGACCGTCGCCAGGCGGTGCGCGACCACCAGACTGGTGCGATCGATCATCAGTCGGTTTAGCGCTTCCTGCACCAATCGCTCGCTTTCGGCATCCAGCGCACTGGTGGCTTCATCGAGCAACAGCACGGCGGGATTGCGTAGCAGGGCGCGAGCGATCGCCAGGCGCTGGCGCTGGCCACCCGAGAGTTGCACACCGCCCGGCCCGAGGTAGCTCTCGAAACCGTTGGGCAGCGCCTCGATGAACTCCAGCGCATTGGCGTCACGCGCCGCAGCGCACACGGCGGCGTCATCGGCGCTGGGGTCGCCGTAGCGGATGTTGTCGGCGGCGCTGCCGCTGAACAGCACCGGCTCCTGGGCGACCATGCCCATTGCCGCGCGCAGCTCGCGCGGGTCGAGTTCGCGCAGGTCGATGCCATCGAGACATAGCCGGCCAGCGTCAGGGTCGTAGAAGCGCAGCAGCAACTGCAGCAGCGTGCTCTTGCCCGCGCCGGAAGGGCCAACCAGCGCGATGCGCTCGCCGGGGCGGATATGCACATCGATATCCATCAATGCCGGCGACTTCGGGCGGCTGGGGTAGGCGAAACGCAGCCCCTCGATGACGATCTCGCCGCGCGGCGGTTGCGGCAACGGGCGGGGCGAGGCGGGGGCATGAATGCGCGGACGCGCATCGAGCAGTTCGAGCAGGCGCTCGGCGGCACCCGCGGCGCGCTGCACGTCGCCGGCGACCTCGGCCAGCGCGGCGACGGCACCGGCGGCCAGCACGGCGTAGAACACGAACGCCGACAGCTCGCCGGCACTCATCTCGCCCGCCAGCACGGCATGCCCGCCCTGCCAGAGCATGATGCCGACCGCCGCGAATACCGCCAGCATGGCAATGCCGGTCAGCCAGGCACGCTGGCGGGTACGCGACACGGCAACCGCAAAGGCGGATTCCACATGCCGAGCGTAACCGACACGGTCGGCATCCTCATGACCGAAGGCCTGTAGCGTGCGGATACCGGCGAGCGCCTCGCCGGCGTAACGCCCCAACTCGGCAACCCGGTCCTGGCTATGCCGCGAGAGCCGTCGCACACGGCGCCCGAACCACAGGATCGGCAGCACCGTAGCGGGAATGCCGAGTAGCACCAAAGCGCTGAGCCAGGGCTGGGTGATCAACATCAGGAACACCGCGCCGATCAGCATCAGCAGATTGCGCAGCGCCACCGACAATGACGAGCCGAACAGGCTCTGCAGCACGCTGGTATCGGCGGTCAGCCGCGACTGGATCTCGCCGGCGCCGCCGTTTCGATGAGCGCTGTTTTCGAAGAAACCGGGCTCCAGCGTCAGTAGGTGATCGAATACCTGACGACGCAGATCGGCGGCCAGCCGCTCGCCGATCCAGGTCACCAGGTAATAACGCAGCGCCGAGGCGATGGCGAGGACGCCGACCAGGCCCAGCAAGGCGATCAGCGCCTGGTCGAGGCTTGCCGTGTCGCTGGCATTGAAGCCCCGATCGATGACCAGACGCAGCCCCTGACCCATCAACAGCACGCTGCCCGAGGCCACCAGTAGGGAGATACCGGCACCGATCAGTCGCCCGCGATAGGGTTTCAGCAGCGATAGCAAGCGCAGCAGGATGCGCGGATCCTGACGGGTTTGGGTCATATCATGGCTCGGTGGCGGAATGCTATTCTGACCGCCCCTGTCATGAGTCTCTGCGCTGGAACAGACTCATCCGCTGCATGACGCCATCGCGGCGAATGCGCCAGTGGTAAAGCGCAGCGGAAATGTGAATCAGCGCCAGCACCAGAATCGCCCAGCCGACCCAGCCATGCCATGCATACAGAGTGTCGGATAGAGCCTGGTCCTTGGGGATGAATCCCGGCAGGTTGGCGTCGAAAAACTCGACCGGAAAGTTGCCGATGTCGGTGGCCAGCCAGCCCAGTATGGGCATGGTGAACAGCAACAGATAAAGTAGGGTATGTACGATGCGACTGGCGATGCGGTTGAAGGTGGGCAGGGGCTCGGCGTAGGCTGGCTTGCCCTTGACCAGCCGGATGATCAGGCGCAGCGTCATCAGGCCGAGGATCAGTAAACCGAATGTCTTGTGATACTGATAGAGAAGGTCGGTAGCGGCCTTGCCGAAGCGTTCGACGAGATTTTCGAAGCCCAGCCAACCCAGCGTCATGCCGCTGGTCAGCGAACATATCACCAGGCCGGCAACCAGCCAATGCAGCAGGCGATGAGAATAAGCGTAGCGTGCGATCATGATGCGAACCTCGCCCATCTGACGTTAGGGATCTCTGAAAAACGTAGGCGAGGCCGTCTCAGCAAGGCAAAAACAGGGCGAAAAGAGGAGTTTATGTACAATAAATGAGTATTTTGAGCCTGTTTTTAACGTCGCTGTGGCAACGCAGGTAGTTTTTCAGAGGTTCCTTGGCATTGAATCTGCTTCACTACGCGCTCCGATGCAAGTGGAGGCTTCATCGATCGGCCGGCTCCTCGCGTCACTCCCGCGCCTCATGACTCACGCTGAGCGCCTTCACCGACTCACCGAACTGCTGGCCGAGTGGCAGGCGTTGTGGCGGCCATTGCCCTTCCAGCATCGGCAGATGCCCTGGGCATCGCAATATGCCGAATTGCATCGCTCTCTGATCGCGCTCGACGAGAAAACGGCGATTCGGCTGGAAGCGAACCCCTTCGCCGCCAGCGAGCTCGAAACCTGGTTGCCGGTGGCCGAGTTGGCGGCGCTCGTTCGGCTGCCTCGGTTCTCCGCTGACGAAGCGACACTGCCGAACCGCTGGGGCGATCACATTGGCGGCCGCAAGTGGCAGCAGTTGGAGGCCTTCGTTCGGCAGGTAAAGGCGAAGTCTCGCCAGGCCATGCTGGAGTGGTGTGCTGGCAAGGGTCACCTGGCACGCACTCTGAGCCGGCTACATGGCAATGAGGTGACGGCGTTGGAGTGGCAGGCCGAACTCTGCGAGCAGGGCAGGCAACTGGCCGAGCGTCAGGATGTCGCGCTGACGTTGATCCAGCAGGACGTAATGGCCCCGAGCGTGGAGCGCTGGCTCGACCCGCAAGGGCACGTAGTCGCCCTTCACGCCTGCGGCGACCTGCATGCGCAACTGCTGCAACTCGCGGCGAACACAGGCTGCGACGTGACTCTGGCGCCGTGTTGCTATCAGCGCACCGCGGCCGACCGCTACCGGCCGCTTTCGCAGCGAGGCCGGCAGCTTGCCGAAGCGTACGACCTGCAACTCCGGCGCGACGACCTGGCCCTGGCCGTGCAGGAGACCGTGACCGCACCGGCGGCGGTGAGCCGGCAGCGCGAGCGCGCCAATGCCTGGCGCCTGGGCTTCGACCTGCTGCAACGTGACGTGCACGACTGCGACCGTTACCTGCCGGTTCCCAGCCTGGCCTATGGCCGCATGCCGGCAGGCTTCGCCGACTTCTGCCGCTGGGCGGCGCGGGAGAAGGGGCTCACATTGCCTGA
Organism: uncultured Halomonas sp.; assembly: GCF_946887195.1. Next base: position 173,910 of record NZ_CAMPKE010000004.1, on the reverse strand, counting down.
ACACATCGATTGGGAATATTGGGAGGCCACGGGCTGGCGACGGCTAGCCGAAGTACAGCGCCTGGAACTGGTGCGCCATTTATTCCGGCGCCCGCTGGAGATCTGGCTGGCGCTGGACCGGCTGATGCTGCTGGAAGAGGCTGGATACCGGGTCACGCTCGGTACCTTCTGCGAGCGTGAACTGACGCCTCGCAATCTGCTGCTGCGGGCATCGCGCCCCTGACACGTCGCAACTGCTACGCTCATGACGAGTTCAGCTACTTACAGGCAACGCTAGGAGGAGCGATGGACAAGGACCTGTTCGCACGCCAGGTCAGCGTGATCACCGGCGACATCACCCGGCTCGAGGTGGACGCCATCGTCAACGCCGCCAACCACTCGCTGATGGGCGGCGGGGGCGTGGACGGCGCCATTCACCGCGCCGCCGGCCCCGAGCTTAAGCAGGCCTGCCAGCACCTGCGCGATACCGACTGGCCCGACGGTCTGCCGGACGGCGAGGTCGCCCTGACCGACGGCTTCAAGTTGCCGGCGCGCTACGTGATCCACACCGTGGGCCCGGTCTACGCCAAAACCAAGGACAAATCGCACCTGCTCGCCAACTGCTACCGCAACGCCTTGGCGCTGGCCGACGAGCACGGCTGCCGCAGCATCGCCTTCCCGGCGATCTCCACCGGCATTTACGGCTACCCGTTCGATGACGCGGCGCGGGTGGTGCTAGACGTGCTGATTGAGGCGTTGCCGCACCACGAGCTGGACGTGACCCTATGCTTCTTCAGCGACAAGGATGCCGCGGCCTTCGAAGCGGTCATGCGCGAGATGCTTTAGGGGGTTCGCAAAACATATTCACCTGCTCAGCCAGGCGCAAACCTATGGGTTCGCGCAACTTTTTCTTGCCTGTAAATGCGTTGTTTCCCTATGGATTGGAGCACCCTAAGGTTTCCGAGGTGGCTGCCGATGATAATACAGACCTCATTGATATCAGGTTTGATATTTTGGCGCTCAGTTATGCAGCATTTTATTACTTAAGTCTTTCGGAAATAGGCCGGTGATTGAAAACAATGCACTGAACGAGGTAATGCTGGCCACATTGATAGTAATGTTTAATCTCGACGCAGACACTCTGCTCATCCTGGCATTTTCCATTAGTGCCATTACGGCGGCATTAACGCTGATGGCCGCCCTCTACGGCAATAGAAGTAAGACGTTGCTCTATGCATCAATCGGATGGTTCATTGAAGGCGGTGTCGGGCTAATTCTCAACAGCGCGCATTCACTCCCTTACGCACAAACAGTGACTATCTGGGTAACGAATGTTGCGATGCTACTGGCCTACGGATTCATCTGGGCCGGGTTGCGTACCTTTACCGGTAAGAGGGTACCGTGGTTACTCGTTCCCGCTGGATCGGTCGTCTGGATGGGGCTTTGCTTGTGGCCCTCATTCATAGATTCGCTCAATCTGCGTGTGGCCGCCTTCTCGGTAGTGATGCTCGGCTATATGCTGGCGAGTGTTCGTGACCTGTGGCCTAGCTGGCGGCAAGACGTTCTAGGCATTTTGCCGACCATGTTTTTTCTCGTCTTCCATTCGCTGTTTACACCTATCGCATGATGCCACTCCCCGCGACCGGGAGCATGTGGCCTGCGAGAGCGGACATGGGGGTGACCGTATTCGAGCACATCCTGTTCATTCTCGGCCTGTCGTTCAGCATGCTGCTCATGGTTCGTGCCCGTACCGAGCGCTACTACCAGTACGCCTCGCAGCATGACGATTTAACGGGGCTATACAACAGACGGGCACTCTTCGAGCGTGGCTCCGTGTTGCATGCCCAGGCCATGAACACGGGGCGTCCCCTTGCCGCCCTTATGCTCGATCTCGACTGGTTCAAGAGCATCAATGATCGCTACGGTCATCGTATGGGCGACGAAGTGCTGACCTTGTTCGCCAAGCTGCTCCTGGAGATGGCACCGGAGCATGGCATCTGCGCCCGACTCGGCGGAGAAGAGTTCCTTATGCTGGTACCGGACACGACTCAGAAAGGCGCGCGACTCTTGGCCGATACCATCCATGATCGGCTGCCCGAAACCATTGCTTCTCTGCCACCTGAGTGCAGCGTTAGCATCGGCATCAGTATCAACCTGGATACCGACACCAGTCTCGACTGTCTGATTGCCCGTGCTGATGAGGCGCTTTACGCGGCTAAAACGGCAGGGCGTAACTGCACCCGAACCTGGACGTTGACGTCGGCTGAAGCACAAATTGCCCAGTAGACCTATCCCGGCTCGAGGCCCTAACAGGGCGGTCAACGGGACGCCAACGACGCTGTACTCCGTTGGCGTCCATGTTCGCTGGGATGGGCTAAGGCCCATTAGCTTAGCCGTTAACTGCGATTGCCTCCCCGAGAAGTGATACTATAGTATCACTGTTGGACTGACTCAGGGTGAGCCTATGAAAGTCGAGCTTGTTACCAACCTCAAGCGCCAAGCTACGAAGATTTTGGCGGACCTGCATGTGTCAAAGGAACCGGTGCTGATCACGGAACATGGTCAGCCATCCGCATACCTTGTCGATGTAGGGGATTACGAGTTTATGCGGCGCCGACTTGAGCTGCTTGAGGGGCTCTCACGGGGAGAGCGTGCTGTACTTGAAGGAAGAACGTACAGCCAAAGTGAGGCCAGGGAGAAAATGAGTAAATGGCTGAAGTAATCTGGACGGAGCCAGCCCTTCAGGAATTGGACGCTATCGCTGAATACATTGCTCTAGATAATCCTGCGGCGGCAGGCCATCTGGTGGAGGAAGTTTTCAACAAAACCGAGCGCTTGGAAGATTTTCCGCAGTCGGGACGGATTCCACCCGAACTACCTCATTCCATCTACAGGGAAGTGGTAGTGCCACCTTGCCGCATATTTTACCGTGAAGAGGAGAGCCGCGTACTTATTCTCTATGTTATGAGGGTGGAGCGGAAGCTTCGTGCATACATGCTGGAGAACAGCTAAACCAGGCGCTACCTCGATACCCTTTCATTACCATGAGCTTGTGAGTTCTTGGCCTGGTTCTCACATGCTTGGCCCAACTGGCGATTTCTCGCCCCCACCCAAGACGCAGCCCACCAAAATCGGGATAATGGCGCGTCATAGCCAGCCGAAAGCCACCAACCCGGCCCGTCTCCATGGAAATCAAGGTCAATTACCTCGAAAATCTGCGTCAGGAAGCGAAATTCGACGATTTCACCGTCGTTACCGATCAGCCGATCCGCTACAAAGGCGATGGCTCTGCGCCGGGGCCGTTCGACTACTTCCTGGCCTCGTCGGCGCTGTGTGCCGCCTACTTCGTGCGGGTGTACTGCAACGCGCGGGACATCCCCACCGAGAACATCCGGTTGTCGCAGAACAATATCGTCGACCCGGAGAACCGCTACAACCAGATATTCCGCATTCAGATCGAGCTGCCGAACGATCTGTCCGACAAGGATCGCACCGGCATCCTGCGCTCCATCGAGCGCTGCTCGGTCAAGCGGGTGATCCAGAACAATCCGGAATTCCAGATCGAGGTGGTCGATAACATCGATGAGGATGCCCAGGCGCTGTTGATGGGCGGCACCGTTGAAGGCGAGAACACCTGGATCGAGGGCAAGGATCTACCGCTGGAGCGGACCATCGCCAATATGACCGGCATCCTCGAGGCCCTCGGCATGAAGATCGAGATCGCCTCGTGGCGCAACATCGTGCCGCACGTGTGGTCGCTGCACATTCGCGATGCTGCATCGAACATGTGCTTCACCAACGGCAAGGGCGCCACCAAGGAAGCCGCGCTGTGTTCGGCGCTGGGCGAGTTCATCGAGCGCCTGAGCTGCAACTTCTTCTACAACGATCAGTTCTTCGGCGAGGAGATCGCGGGCAGCGCCTTCGTTCACTACCCGAACGAAGAATGGTTCCAGCCGGGGCCGAACGACGAACTGCCGAAAGGCATTCTGGATGACCATTGCCGGGCGATTTTTAATCCGGACGGTGAACTGCGCGGCTCGCACCTGATCGACACCAACTCCGGCAAGGTGGAGCGCGGCATCGTTGCCTTGCCTTTCGTGCGTCAGTCGGACGGCGAGACGGTCTACTTCCCCTCCAATCTGATCGAGAACCTCTACCTCAGCAACGGCATGAGCGCCGGCAACACCCTGGCCGAGGCGCAGGTGCAATGCCTGTCGGAGATATTCGAGCGGGCGGTGAAGAAGCAGATCATCGAGGAAGAGATCGCGCTGCCCGACGTGCCCGAGGCGGTGCTGGCGAAATACCCCAGTATTCTCGAAGGCATCGAGGCGCTGGAGGCGCAGGGCTTCCCGGTGCTGGTCAAGGACGCCTCCCTCGGCGGGCAGTTCCCGGTCATGTGCGTCACGTTGATGAACCCGAAAACCGGCGGCGTGTTCGCATCGTTCGGCGCGCACCCCAGCTTCGAGGTGGCGCTGGAGCGCAGCCTCACCGAACTGCTGCAAGGGCGCAGCTTCGAAGGCCTGCACGACCTGCCGCCGCCCACCTTCAACTCCCAGGCGGTGGCCGAGCCGAACAACTACGTCGAGCACTTCATCGATTCGTCCGGGGTGATTTCCTGGCGCTTCTTCAGTTCCCGTTCCGATATCGACTTCTGCGAGTGGGATTTCTCGGGCACCAACGAGGAAGAAGCGGCCCGCCTGTTCCAGATCCTCGCGGACGAGGGGCTGGAAGCCTACATGGCCATCCATGAAGACCTGGGCGCGCCGGTGTGTCGCATCCTGGTGCCTGGCTATTCCGAGGTGTATCCCGTCGAGGACCTGGTCTGGGACAACACCAACATGGCGCTGGCCTTCCGCGAGGACATCCTCAACCTACATTCCCTGGACGCTGCGCAACTGGCCGACCTACTTGAGCGCCTGGAGCAGAGCGAACTCGACGAGCAGATGAAGATCGTCACGCTGATCGGTATCGAATTCGACGATAACACCGTGTGGTCCGAGCTCACTATCCTCGAGTTGAAGCTGCTGATCGACCTGGCACTTGGGCAGCACGAAGAAGCGCTGGAGCGGGTCGAGACGTTCCTGCAGTTCAACGACAACACCGTCGCGCGCGGGTTGTTTTATCAGGCGATGCAGGCGGTGCTGGAAATCACCCTCGATGACGAACTGGCGCTGGACGACTACCTTTACAATCTGAAGCGCATGTTCAATGAGGCGACCATGGACGCCGTGGTCGGCTCGGTGACCGGCGAGGTGCGTTTCCACGGCCTGACGCCAACCAGCATGAAGCTGGAGGGCATCGACAGGCACCAGCGGCTGATCGAGAGCTACAAGAAGCTGCATGCCGCGCGGGCGGCGAGGGCGGGGATGTAATCGGCGATTCCTTGGGTATCGAATTCGGGAGGCAAGAGCGGGCATGGCGTCTACCTTCGAAACGAGGCTGTTGCGCCCGGCGAAGTCCGGTGACGATGATTCCTGGGCTTTTCTCGTTCTGCCCAAAACGGCAAGTGACCAGTTGCCCAGGCGTGGCAGAACCACGGTGACGGGCACTCTCAACGGTTATCCTTTCCAGGCCACGCTTGAACCGGATGGCCAGCTTAGCCATTGGCTCAAGGTGAATGAAGAGCTGCGTAAAGCTGCCGGTGCGGTTATTGGCGATATCGTTACCGTTCAAATTTCTTCAACGGAGCCAGAACCGGAACCGCAGTTGCCGGATGATTTACAGCAGGCCCTCGCTGCAACTCCAGCGGCTAAAGCCGTTTGGGTGGACACAACGACCATCGCACGTCTGGACTGGATCCACTGGATCGAATCCGCGAAGCAGACCAAGACCCGCCAACGTCGCGTGGATAATGCCTGCGACATGCTCGCCTCGGGCAAGCGGCGTGTCTGCTGCTTCGATCAGTCGGGCTACTACAGTAAGAGCCTCAGTGCGCCTCAGGCGGCGGATTAAAAGGCCACTGGATACTTCAGGCGATCCAGCCGCGCTCGTTACCGATGTAGGTCGTTTCCCGCTGCCGGTCTTTTCAATATCCCTCACCTTGCTGACGGTCAGCGCGCTGGCCGACCGCTTCTATAGGCTGTCCCTATCGCGACTAAAGCTTCTCCTTTCTTGACGGTTTAGCGGTTGAATTCTTCAATGAATGCTGAGGGTTTATGGGATCACTTGATCCTTCTTTCATATTGAAGAATTCGAGAAACCTAGGCGGTCCGGAGTTGTTGGCTCGAATGCCCTGTAGGCCACAATCTTGTCGAGGAGATAAATACAATGTCCGATCAAAAGTCTGCACGCCCGGAGTGGGCCGCACGTACCACGTCCCGTCTGCAGGGCAACGAGCACTGGTGGCCCGACCAGCTCACCCTCCACATTCTGCACCAGAAGCACCCCGACGCCAGCCCGTTCGGTGCCGATTTCAGCTATGCCGAGGCGTTCTCTCAGCTCGATGTCGATGAGCTGAGCGCCGATGTCGACGCGTTGATGACCGACTCGCAGGAGTGGTGGCCCGCCGATTGGGGCCACTACGGGCCGTTCTTCATCCGCATGTCGTGGCACGCGGCCGGGACCTACCGCGCGGTCGACGGCCGTGGTGGCGGCGGTACTGGCGCGCAGCGCTTCGCGCCGCTCAACAGCTGGCCCGACAACGGCAACCTGGACAAGGCGCGCCGGCTGCTCTGGCCGATCAAGAAGAAGTACGGCGAGAAGATCTCCTGGGCCGACCTGCTGGTCTTCGCCGGCAACCGTGCGCTCGAAACGATGGGGTTTCGCACCTTCGGTTTCGGGTTCGGCCGCGCCGATATCTGGGCGCCCGAAGATGACATCTACTGGGGCCCCGAGACCGAGTGGCTCGCGACCCAGGACGAGCGTTATACCGGCAGCTTCGAGGACAGCAACCGCGTACTGGACAATCCGCTCGCCGCCGTGCAGATGGGGCTGATCTACGTCAACCCCGAAGGCCCCAACGGCGTTCCCGATGCGATGAAATCCGCGCAGGATGTACGCGAAACCTTCGCGCGCATGGGGATGAACGATCGCGAGACCGCCGCCCTGACCGTTGGCGGCCACACCTTCGGCAAGATGCACGGCAACGGGCCAGCGGACGCTGTCGGCGAGGCGCCCGAAGGCGCGAAGATTCACGAGCAGGGGATCGGCTGGGCCAACAAGCACGAGACCGGCCTCGGTGAGTACACGGTGACTTCGGGGCTCGAGGGTGCCTGGACCCCGACGCCGACCCAATGGGACAACTCCTACCTCAATACCATCTTTGCCCACCAGTGGGAGGTCAAGAAGTCGCCGGCGGGCGCCAATCAATGGGAGCCGGTCGAGGTCAAGGAAGGGTTCTGGGTGCCCGACGCCCACGTCGAAGGCAAGAAGAACCCACCAGTGATGACCGCCGCCGACATGGCGATGATCACCGACCCCGCTTACCTCAGAATCGCCAAGGAGTTCCATGAGAACCCGGACGTGCTCGCCGACGAGTTCGCCCGTGCGTGGTACAAGCTGTTGCATCGCGACATGGGCCCACGCGCCCGCTACCTCGGCCCGCAGGTGCCCGGCGAGGTTCTCGTCTGGCAGGATCCGGTGCCCGAGCACCAGGGGCCGCTGGTCAGCGATGGGCAGATCGCCACGCTCAAGCAGCAGATCGCCGACTCCGGCCTTACCGCCAAGCAACTGGTGGGCACTGCCTGGGCCTCGGCCTGCACCTACCGCCAGACCGACCATCGTGGCGGCGCCAACGGCGCGCGCATTCGCCTGGAACCGCAGGTCGGCTGGGACATCAACGTACGCTCCGGTGTGGCGGCGGTAATCGACCGGCTCGAGCAGATCAAGAACGCCTCCGAGGCAAACATTTCGCTTGCGGACATGATCGTGGTGGGCGGCGGCGTCGGGGTCGAAATGGCGGCGAAGGCCGCCGGGCACAACGTCACAGTGCCGTTCACCCCAGGCCGCACCGACGCGACCCAGGAGATGACCGAGGTAGACACGCAAGCCCACCTCGAGCCGAAGCACGATGCATTCCGCAATTACATGCAAACGCAGACCACATCCATCCCGACCGAGCACCTGATGATCGACCGCGCCTTCATGCTCAACCTCAGCGTACCGCAGATGACGGCGCTGCTCGGCGGCATGCGGGTCATGGGCATTAACGTCGGTGACAGCAATGAGGGAATCCTCACCGATCGCCCCGGACAACTGACCAACGACTTCTTCGTCAATCTCGTCGACATGGGCACCGTCTGGGAGCCGGTCGACGAGAGCGAGGAACGTTTCGAAGGCCGGAAGCGTGCCACGGGCGAGAAGAAGTGGACCGCGACTCGCGTCGATCTCATCTACGGCTCCAACTCACAGCTGCGCGCCATCGCGGAGGAGTACGCCGCAAACGGTGGCGAGGAGAAGATGATCGACCGCTTCGTCAAGGGATGGGTCAAGGTCATGGAGAATGACCGCTTCGACCTGCACCGCTGAGTTCCAGGTACGTGGCGGTAACGCGGGCCCCCGCTGGTGAAATGAACCCCGAAGGTTGGGCATCCAACCTTCGGGGTTTTTCCGTGCTGCAGGCCCCGATCAAGAGAAGCGGCACTTCCCACCTCATGCTTTCGTTGGCGTTGCTCTCAGCGTAACGGTTGGTTACGGTAAGCAGAAAGCCACAGAAGATGGCTTAGTGACCAAGAAGTACGCAGGGACTGCCGCACTAGGGATGGTGCAATTACCATCCATTCTGCCAGCAGGGGCGGTAGCGTGTCCTGAGTGAGTGTATAAACGCTCAATCTATGGCTCCACATTGCCGTTAAGTCGTTGTTAAACGTTAAGTCCGGTTCTACGTGGCCACCGCTACATGGCGTTCAATCACAAGGGCTTGCACTCCATGAAACGGGTGGAGTCCTGTAGGAAGGTGTTCTTCTTGGTCCATCAGCTTTGGTATTCTGCTGTACACACCCCTTCGCGGCTCATCTAAGAAGGATAAATTTTTATTATTAAAAAACCAACAAGCACACGAATTTTGTTAGCATAATTGAGCTATGCTGTGGTTGCCCAAATCAACAAACTAGATAGAAAAGGGTGGATATATTGTTAAGTCTGCGCGTTTAAGTACGGCCACTTAGCCTAAGCCTCTTTGGCCCCTTGGTTTCAAAAAGGTTGGATTAATTAACATCACCAGGTGTGGATGAATAAATGTTAGTTACTGAATATGGGACATTTGATGGCGACTCTTGGGAGAGTGCGTGCCAGCTTATATTCAAACGCAAATACGGCAAGGACAACTATCAAGAAATGCCTGCATCTCCTGGCGATTTTGGGATTGAGGGGATTATTAGAGACACTGGGGTAGCTATTCAATGCTATTGCCCTGATAAAAATTACACCAAAAAAGAGCTCTACGAAAAACAACGTAACAAGATCACGACTGATTTAAATAAGCTCAAAGAATACGAGACGCATATTAAAGAGCGCTTAGGCGATCAAAAAATTGCCAAGTGGATTTTTTTAACTCCTGAGATTAACAGCAACGATCTTCTTCGACATGCGACCATTAAGGCAAAAGAAATCCAGTCTTGGGGGTTGGAGATATTGGACGACAATGTTCAAGTTCTTGTGCAGGATGCAGGATTTTACGCATCAGAACTTCGGGATTTAGAGGTGTTGAAAGGAAACCAAATCAGTTTCATACCTCCTGATTTTACAGTGATGCAGCCCACTGATCCTCAGCAGCTCACTGACTACGAAGCTAATATAAGTAGAAAAAACACATTCCGTTGTATTGATGGAAACGGTGCTGTAAATAGCCGAAAGCACGAAAAGCTAAATGAACGTACCGGTAGCAATTGGCTCAACGGTGACACGATGCTGAAAAAAATTGAGCAAGATGCAGCAGAAGTTTATTACAAGCTAGAGCGTTGCTTCTCTCAGTTTGAAATCGAAGTCGAGGAGTTATGTATTACATGGCAGGGTACAGCCAACGAACTTTTTGAGAAGGTTAAATCTGAGCTCAGTGTAAGGATAGCGGAAGCAGTTCCTGAACTTAGTTCCGCTGATAGATACAGCTTGGCAAATAGCATGGTCTCTAGATGGATCGCTATTTGCCCGCTGGAGTTTGAGTCATGAGTAAGATTAGCTTTCGCAGAAAGCCAATGCCGCTAATTGCAGAGTATCGCCCCCTTTATAAAATATTTCAAATTCTTGCAATACTTCATTATGCCTCCAGAGGTGGAAGATCTAGCTTGATAAGACTTCATTTGGTCAATTGGGTTCTGAAATCAGAACATAGAAAGAAGTATCTAGATGCCATAAATGATGACACAAAAATTCCTTTCAAGGTTTGGGGGATCGATCCGGCTTTAAATATTGCATTGCAATATGGGGTTGCACAAAATCTTTTGGATCAAAAATCAGACACCTATTCAATAACTCCTGAGGGAAAAAGTTTACTTCTTGATGCCAAATCTAAGGGTTGTGAAATAAAAGAAGCCAACTACTTGGTAGGCATCGGTAAGCGAATAACTGAGAAAAAAATTAAAGAGATCGTGGAAAAATGGAATTAGGGAAAATTAGGTTAAATAAATTCAAGATTGAATTGCAAACAACTGAATCAGAGTACTCGTTTTGTTGTAAGTTCGAAGGTGGTCTTAACGTTATAAGGGGTGATAACTCATCAGGTAAAAGCACCCTAATTAACTCAATAATTTATTCCATTGGAATGGAGGAGCTTATTGGAGGGCAAGGCACAAAATCTTTGCCTTACACCCTAAAGGATCATGTTGTTTCTCCCTCTGGAGAAAAAATTTCGATTGTAAGTTCATTTGTTTATTTGGAAATCACGAACTTTGAGGGGGAAAGCATAGTTCTTAAGCGTTCTGTCAAGTCCGAAGCGAAGAACCCGAAGCTGATCGAAGTAATCCAAGGTCCATATTTGTCAGAGCCTAATGACTCATACAGCGTAGAGCCAACCTATATCCACGACAAAGGTTCAGCGCAAAACGCTACTAGTGGATTCTTTCGTTATATGGAAGAATTCATCAATGTTCATCTGCCCATTGTGTCTTCCTCCACGGGTGGGGAGACGAAGCTATACTTGCAGTGCATTTTTTCTGCGCTAATCATTGAGCAAAAAAGAGGCTGGACTGACTACCTTGCAAATATTCCCTACTTTGCGATAAGAGAGTCTAAGCTTAAAGTAATCCAGTTTATTTTAAACATGGATGTGTTTGATAACGAAAGAAGGAGGGATATTCTTCTATCAGAAATTGCAGATATCTCAAAAAAGTGGACTGAGGAATTCTCACTTCTCAAGCTCGTGAGCGAATCAGAGGAGTTAATTGTAAAAGGGGTTCCGTCAAAACCGGATTCGTCTTTTGACAAAAAGCTCACTACAATATTTAAACACTATAAGGGAGAAGATGTAAAATTAGCTGGTTACCATTCATCTCTCATTTCACTATTAGATGAACTGGACCGAAAATCCACGAGCCAAGAGCCACAATCGGATGAGCAGCTACAGCGATATAAAGAATCAAAGTCGAAGCTTTTAGACACAATAGCTATGTCTGATAGGGTCTCGTCAGAATTAAGGCTCTGCACTTCAAGACTTGCTGAGCATAAGGAGAATCTCAGTGTAATTGCTGAGGATCTTGAAAAGAATAAGATTGCGCTAAAGCTAAAAAATTTTGGGGCTGAGAAAGCCTTAGATATAGCTAAAGACCAATGTCCATCATGTCATCAACCGATTGATGACTCCTTGCTCTTGCCGGACACTTTATTTTACCCGATGACTATTGAAGAGAATATTTCTTACCTAGAAAAGCAAAAGAAGATGGTAAGTAGATATATTGTTGGGCTGGAGCATCAGATTCAGGAGCTTTCCACCCAGTTGAATTCAACTGAACGTGAGGTAGTAGATCAAAAATCCATGCTTTTTAGTATTAAGCGGGACCTTCGTTCTTCTGACTCAATCCAAGAAAGCGATATAAGATTGAAGATTCAAGCTGAAGAAGCACTAGTCAAATCAAGGGAAGCCAGCGAAAGAATTGATCAGTCCTTAAATGTTCTAGTACAGCTCAAAGAAGAGCTTAAAAATCGGCAGGCAAGACTTAGGTCTATACCAAGAAGCTTGTCGCAGTCAGACTTCGATAAAATCCAATTTTTTGAAAAGGAATTCAGAAGTCTAGCAAAAATTTTTGGGTACAGAAGCGCTGCAACGGAGGACATCGAAATTAACAAAGGAACCTTGTTTCCTTATCTCTCTGGTATAGAGTTACGCGAAGTTCAGTCAAGCAAAGAGGAAGAGGTTAAAGCCGATATCAAATCAGACTCATCTGCAAGCGATTTTGTCAGGCTGATTTGGTCCTACCTTCTTTCGCTGTACCGAACTTCACAGGCCAAAGGCGGGAATCACCTTGGTCTTCTCGTGCTTGATGAGCCTGCTCAACACTCTATGGCCGTTGAGCATGTCAACGCATTGCTGACCAGTGTATCTAAAGAAGCTAATCTTCAAACTATTGTTGCAGCCTCATTCGATCAGAGAGATGATATCTTTCGAGAGTGCGTAGGAGATATAAATTACCATCTAATAAGGTTGCCAACTAAGTTGCTGCAGCCCACGAATCATAGGTAGCAATAGTGTTAATAACCTAATGATATAATTTTCAATGCCTATTTTAGCCTCATGTGGGATCTGAAGTAGCTCCAAGAGCCGCTTAAAAATTAGCTGCATCGGACTCGCTATAGCCCGGACGTTGAGCTAAGCGTTAAATAATGCATGGCAGTTTGCCGTAACATTTACATTGCCCTCGAGTCAGTTAACGACTTGGGGGCGTTTCTGCCATCAACTACTTGCTAGCCATCGCCACGCCCACCTTAGACCGGTTCGGCCGCCCAATGGCCTGGGTGATCCACGTGCCGGTTCCCGCCAGCTCGTTCAGATCGATACCCGTCTCGATACCCAACCCATCCAGTAAATACACCACGTCCTCACTCGCCACGTTACCGGAAGCCCCCTTGGCGTAGGGGCAGCCGCCGAGACCGGCAACTGAGCTGTCGATGACCGCGATGCCTTCCTCGAGCACGGCGTAGAGATTAGCGAGTGCCTGGCCGTAGGTGTCGTGGAAATGGGCGGCGAGCCTGTCCATGGGGATGTCGCGGCTCACGGCCTCGATCATTCGTTTGGCCTTGAGCGGGGTGCCGGTGCCGATGGTATCGCCCAGCGACACCTCGTAGCAGCCCATGTCAAAGAGCGCCTTCGAAACTTCGGCGACCTTGGCTGGGGCGATGTCACCTTCGTAGGGGCAGCCGAGCACGCAGGAGACGTAGCCGCGTACACGGACGTTGGCGGCCTTGGCGCGCTCCAGTACCGGTTCGAAGCGTTGCAGCGATTCGGCAATCGAGCAGTTGATGTTCTTCTGCGAGAAGGACTCGCTGGCAGCACCGAACACCGCGACTTCCTCGACGCCGCATTCCAGCGCGGCGTCCAGCCCCTTGAGGTTGGGGGTCAGCACCGAGTAGGTCACGCCCGGGCGGCGGGTGAGGCCGGCCATCACTTCGCGGTGGTCGGCCATCTGCGGCACCCACTTGGGCGAGACGAAGCTGGCGACCTCGATATGCCGGATGCCCGCCGCGCCGAGGCGGTCGATCAGTTCGAGCTTGGTGGCGGTGTCGATCGGTTCGGGCTCGTTCTGCAGCCCGTCGCGAGGGCCGACTTCGACCAGGCGGACCCGTTTAGGAAATGCCATTCTCTACGCTCCTTCCTGTTCACGGCACGCGACCGGTGGCTTTGTCTACGGCTAACCCGGGTGCTGCCTCTCGCGAAAACGCTGTGAACCCTTCCCTGGGCGCTCCATTCTTCATCCCTGAAGAATGAGCTTCGCTCGCGGCAGTACCCGGCGCCGCTTGGTGTCGCGGTTATTCTGCTACCGTAAATTCCAAAAGTACGTCGCCCTGTCCCACGGTATCCCCGGCCTGGAAGTGGAAGCTCTCCACCTGGCCATCGGCGGGGGCGTTGAGGGTGTGCTCCATCTTCATCGCTTCCATGACCATCAGCGGCGTACCTTTCTCGACGCGCTGGCCGGGTTCGACCAGCAGTGCCACCACGGTGCCGTGCATGGGTGCGGTGAGGGTGGCGTCGACCTCGTGCTGGCCGTGGTCGACGCCGTCGAGCCGGCGCCAGAGCAGGCGCGTTTCGCCGTGGGCGTCGCTCAGCACCAGTACGTCACCGTGCGCAGCATGGTCGAGGCGGGCCAACAGCCGGCGCCGATGGCCGTCGAGGGTGACGGCGACCGCATCGCCTTCCAGGCGCTGCAACTGGCCCTCCAGCGTGACGTCGCCGACGTGGAGCCGCCAGGCCTCGCCGGCATGGCGCTCGGCCAGCACGGTGACGATGGCGTCACTGCTCGATTCGTCATTGGCATGGCTCGGGTCGGTCAGGGCGATGCGCACCTGTGCCGCGCCGTTGAGACGCCAGCCGTCGCGGCGCTCCCAGGTTGAGCCGCCGTCGGCTTCATTCCGCAGTGTCTCGAGGGCGACCAGAGCGGCGCTGGCATAGGCGGTATCATCGAGCGCTGGCGGGGCGAATAGCTCGTCATGATGATGCTCGATGAAGCGGGTATCCAACTCGGCCCTCTGGAACGCCGGGTGGCCGGCGAGACGCTGGAGAAAGGCGCTATTGGTAGTGACGCCGCTGACGTCCAGCGCGGCCAGGGCGCGATTGAGCGTGGCCAGGGCCTGGTCGCGATCGTCGCTGTGGGTGATCAGCTTGGCGAGCATCGGGTCGTAGTGCATCGAGACTTCGTCGCCGGCCTCGACGCCGCTATCCAGCCGCACGCGTGAACCATCGAGCCCGGCGCCGGCCAGGTCCAGATTGAAACGTTCAAGACGACCGGTGGCGGGCAGGAAATCCTGCTCCGGGTCCTCGGCATAGAGCCGCGCCTCGAAGGCGTGGCCGGTAATAGTCAATTCATCTTGCGATTTGGGTAGCGGCAGGCCGGCGGCCACGCGTAGCTGCCATTCGACTAGGTCCTCACCGGTGATCATTTCGGTGACCGGGTGCTCCACCTGCAGGCGGGTGTTCATCTCCATGAAATAGAAAGAACTGTCCGCATCCAACAGGAATTCGACCGTACCCGCGCCGACATAGCCGATCTCCTGGGCGGCGCGCACCGCGGCCTCGCCCATCTCGCGGCGCAGAGCTTCGCTCATGCCCGGCGCCGGGGCTTCCTCCAGCACTTTCTGATGGCGGCGCTGCACTGAGCAGTCGCGCTCGAACAGATAAACGCCGTTGCCCTGGCCGTCACAGAACACCTGGACCTCGACGTGGCGCGGCTGGGTCAGGTACTTCTCGATCAGCATGCGGTCGTCATTGAAGGCGGCCCGGGATTCACGGCGGCAGCCGTCCAGTGCGGCCTGGAACTCCGCGCCGCGCTCGACCACGCGCATGCCCTTGCCGCCGCCGCCGGCGCTGGCCTTGAGCAGCACCGGGTAACCGATGCGCTCGGCCTCGGTCTTCAGCAGGTCGTCGGCCTGATCGTCGCCGTGATAGCCGGGCACCAGCGGCACGCCGGCGGCGTCCATGCGCGCCTTGGCAGCGGACTTGTCGCCCATCGCGGCGATGGCGCTGGCCGGTGGGCCGACGAAGACGATGCCGGCCCGCTCGCAGGCGGCAACGAATTCGGCATTCTCGGAGAGAAAGCCGTAGCCGGGGTGGATCGCCGAGGCACCGGTGCGCTGGGCGGCCTCGATCACCGCCGCGACGTTCAGGTAGCTTTCCCGCGCGGCGGCGGGGCCGATGCGCACGGCTTCGTCGGCCTCGCGCACGTGGCGGGCGTTGGCGTCGGCGTCGGAATAAACGGCGACGCTTTTCAGCCCCAGGCGGCGCGCGGTGCGGATCACCCGGCAGGCGATCTCGCCGCGATTGGCGATCAGCAGCGTAGTTAGTGTTGTCGGCGCGTTGGCAAGACTCATCGGCGTGGCTCCTGATCGTCGGGCTGCTGTTCGGTTGGCCATTGCCATGCGGGTTTGCGTTTTTCGAAGAAGGCCGCCAGGCCCTCCTGACCCTCGTCGCTGACGCGCAGTTTGCTGATGGTCTGGCAGCAACGCTCGCGGTTCTCGGCCGAATCGGGGTCGCGAGCGACATTGGCCAGCAGCGTCTTGGTGGCTCGCTGCGATTGGGGCGAAGGCGCGAGCAGGGTGTCGGTCATTGCTTCGATGGCGCAGTCCAACGCATCGGCGCTAACGACGTCATGCACGAGTCCTAATCGCTGTGCGGTATTGGCGTCGATGACTTCGGCGGTGAGCGCGTAGCGGCGCATTTGTCGCACGCCGATGGCGCGCTGCACATAGGGGCTGATAATTGCCGGTGAAAGGCCGATTTTCACCTCGGAGAGGCAAAAGCGCGCCGCTTCGGAGGCCACGACGACATCGCAGCAGGCGGCTAGCCCCACGGCACCGCCATAAGCTGCACCCTGCACCCGGCACAGCGTGGGGCAGGGCAGCGTGTCGAGCCGGTGCATCAGGCGGGATAGCTCGCGCGAGTCGTCGATGTTGTATTTGAAATCGTAGTGGGCCATACGCTTCATCCAGCCGAGATCGGCCCCGGCCGAGAAATGCTTGCCTTCGGAGGCCAGCACCACGACACGCACCTCGCCGCGTTCGATGGCCTCGGCAATCGTATCGAGATGATTGTTGATCTCGCGGATCAAGGCGTCATCGAAGGCGTTATGAATATCGGGGCGATCCAGCGTCAGCCGGGCGACGCTGCGGGAGCCGATGTCTAGCCGGGAGTAATGTGTCTCTTGGGTCATAAATATTGTTCATCCCCTGAAAGCGTTTCACTATCGAGCTCAGGCCGGGGGGGCAGGGCACCGCAAGGGCGCTGTGAACCCATCCATGGGCGCTACATTTGCCATCCCTGGCAAATAACCCTTGCTTTGCCCTGCCCTCCGGCCTAGTGCGGCCCGGCGGTATACCATTACATCCGGAATACGCCGAAGCGCGTCTCTTCGATTTCGGCATTCATTGCGGCGGAGAGCGCCAGCCCCAGCACGTCACGGGTCTGCAGCGGGTCGATCACGCCGTCGTCCCATAGCCGCGCGCTGGCGTAGTAGGGGTGGCCCTGATGTTCGTACTGCTCGCGGATCGGGGCCTTGAACGCGGCCTCGTCATCAGCGCTCCAGTCCGTGCCGTCGCGTTCGAACTGGTCGCGCTTGACCTGGGCCAGCACGTTGGCGGCCTGCTCGCCGCCCATCACCGAGATGCGTGCGTTGGGCCACATGAACAACAGATTGGGCTCGTAGGCGCGCCCGCACATGCCGTAGTTGCCGGCGCCGAAGCTGCCGCCGATGAGCACGGTGAACTTGGGCACTTTGGCGCAGGCCACCGCGGTGACCAGCTTGGCGCCGTGCTTGGCGATGCCTTCCTGCTCGTACTTGGAGCCGACCATGAAGCCGGTGATGTTCTGCAGGAACAGCAGCGGGATCTTGCGCTGGGCGCACAGTTCGATGAAGTGCGCGCCTTTCTGCGCCGATTCCGAGAACAGCACGCCGTTGTTGGCGACGATACCCACCGGGTGGCCATGCAGATGGGCGAAGCCGGTGACCAGGGTATCGCCGTAGTAACGCTTGAATTCGTCGAAGTCGGAGTCGTCGACCAGGCGACCGATCACCTCGCGCACGTCAAACGGTTTGCGCAGGTCGGTACCGACGATGCCGTAAATCTCCTCGGGGTCGAGGCGCGGCGGTCGCGATTCCTTCATCGCCAACTGGCCGCACTTCTGCCAGTTGAGTCGCGACACCGCACGCCGCGCCAGTTGCAGGGCGTGGGCGTCGTTATCGGCGTAGTGATCGGCCACGCCGCTGATCTTGGCATGCACGTCGGCGCCGCCCAAATCCTCGGCGCTGATCGTCTCGCCGGTGGCGGCCTTCACCAGCGGCGGGCCGCCGAGGAAGATGGTGCCCTGATTGCGCACGATGATCGACTCGTCGGCCATCGCCGGCACGTAGGCGCCACCGGCGGTGCACGAACCCATCACCACGGCGATCTGTGGGATGCCCTCGGCGGAGAGCGTCGCCTGGTTGTAGAAGATGCGCCCAAAGTGATCGCGGTCGGGGAATACCTCATCCTGGTGGGGCAGGTAGGCGCCGCCGGAGTCGACCAGATAGATGCATGGCAGGCGATGCTTGCGGGCGACTTCCTGGGCGCGCAGATGCTTCTTCACCGTTAGCGGGTAGTAGGTGCCGCCCTTGACGGTGGCGTCGTTGGCGACGATCACGCACTCCACGCCGGAAACCCGGCCGATGCCGGTCACCACGCCGGCGGCGGGTACGCTGGAATCGTAGACTTCATGGGCGGCGAGGGCGGAGAGCTCGAGAAACGGCGAGCCCTCGTCGAGCAGGTGGTCGATGCGATCGCGCACGAACAGCTTGCCGCGCGATTCATGACGATTACGGGCCTTGTCGCCGCCGCCCCGACGGATCGCCGCGGTCAGTGTGTGCAGCTTGTCGACCTCGGCGCGCAGGGCCTCGGCGTTGGCCTGGAACGCCTCGCTGCGTGGGTTGATTTGGGTTTGCAGAATGGCCATTTACGGCTCCTACGGTGCTTCATTTAAGAATTCATAGAATGAGCGAGCGATACTCAGACAAGGCAAAAATTAGCGAAGGAGCGGAGTTTACTAATGTAAATGAGCAGCCTGAGCTAATTTGTAACGCCGTATGAGTGAGCGCAGCCATTCTTAAGCCGATTCATTGAAGAGCTCGCGCCCGATCAGCATGCGGCGAATCTCGCTGGTCCCGGCGCCGATCTCGTAGAGCTTGGCGTCGCGCAGCAAGCGCCCGGTGGGGTACTCGTTGATATAACCATTGCCGCCAAGCAACTGGATGGCATCGAGCGCCACCTGGGTGGCCTTTTCGGCGCAGTAGAGGATTACGCCGGCGGCGTCTTTCCTCGATGCCTGGCCGCGATCGCAGGCCGCTGCCACGGCGTAAAGATAGGCGCGGCACGCATTGAGCGTGGTGTACATATCGGCAACCTTACCCTGCACCAGTTGAAATTCGCCGATCGGCCGGTCGAACTGCTCGCGCTCGTGGATGTAAGGCAGCACCACGTCCATGGCCGCCTGCATGATGCCGATGGGCCCGGCGGCGAGCACGGTGCGTTCGTAATCCAGCCCGCTCATCAGCACCTTGGCGCCACGGCCTTCCTCGCCGAGCACGTTCTCGACCGGTACCTCGCAATCCGCGAAGACCAGCTCGCAGGTGTTGGAGCCGCGCATGCCCAGCTTGTCGAGCTTCTGCGCGGTGGAGAAACCGGCAAAATCCTTTTCGATGATGAATGCGGTGATGCCCTTGGAGCCGGCCGCCGGATCGGTCTTGGCGTAGACCACCAGCACCTGGGCATCCGGGCCGTTGGTGATCCACATCTTGTTGCCGTTGAGTACGTACTTGTCGCCGCGTTTCTCGGCGCGCAGCTTCATCGAAACCACGTCGGAGCCGGCACCGGGCTCGGACATCGCCAGCGCCCCGACATGCTCGCCGCTGATCAGCTTGGGTAGGTATTTGGCTTTCTGCTCGGCGCTCCCGTTGAGCTTCAGCTGATTGACGCACAGGTTGGAATGGGCGCCGTAAGATAACCCTACCGAGGCGCTGGCCCGCGAGATCTCCTCCATGGCGATGCAATGGGCGAGATAACCCATGCCGCTGCCGCCATCCTCGTCGGGCACGGTAATTCCGAGCAGACCCATGTCGCCGAATTTTTGCCACAGGTCGTTGGGAAAGACGTTGTCATGATCGATCTGCGCCGCGCGTGGAGCGATCTCGTCGCGAGCGAAGGCGTTGACCTGGTCGCGCAGCATGACCAGCGTCTCGTCGAGACCGAAGTCCAGGGGCGTGTAGGCGGAATACATGACGCGGCTCCTAAGTGTCCATTGTTGAGCTCTTACCGAAGGGTTCGGCATGCCGGTAAACGAATAATGGCAGAATAGGCAAAGTTGACGTTTACGTAAAGTAGAGCATTGGTCGCAGACGACTAGGCTCTTGGCTTGGTAGGGGCCAGAATCGAGATGCGCCAGTCGTTCAGCCCGAAGAAGCTGAACTACACTGATCTTGATAGATGGGGTGTCCTGACAACTTCACGAAATGCGCGGCGTCCATATCTGAGTAGGCGCGCAGCCTGGCCGCACGGCGCGAGGGGGCTTCGAACATGGCCTATGCAAACTGGCGTTTGGAGGGCGACTGGATCAAGAACTGCAACTGCGCGTTCGGTTGTCCGTGCGATTTCAATGCCCGGCCCACCCACGGTGAATGCAAGGGTTTTCTGGGTATGCGCATCGTCAAGGGCCATTACGAGGATACTCGGCTTGATGGCCTGAGTTTCTTTGTCGTCGTGCATTTTCCAGGGCCGCTACACGAAGGAAACGGACAAGCCCAGCCGATCATCGATGAGCGAGCCAGCCCCGAGCAGCGTGAGGCGCTATTCGAGATCATGTCCGGGAAGCACTCGGCGGAAGGCACGCTTTTCCATATCTTCAGCCTGATCGTGACCCGGATGCACGATCCGATCTTCGCTCCCGTGACATTCGAGTTCGATGAGCCGGGCCGAACCGCGCGCCTGTCCATCCCCGGGGCACTCGAGAGCGACGTGGCGCCGATCAAGAACCCTGTCACCGGCAAGCCTCACCGTATACGGGTCGTCATGCCGGAGGGGTTCGAGCACCTCGAGGGCGAAGTCGCTTCGGCGAATATCCATAGTAGCGGCGCGATTGCATTCGCAACGCAAGAATCGCACAGCACGCTTGCGTATGTCGTGCAGACCCCCGAAGGCGTGGCGGCGTAGTGTGAGAGTCGGCGTCGCACGCCGATAGGGCGAGACGATGAGTACCTCGGCGACCGAGAGGATCTTGCGACATGATCGCGCGCTGGTGATTGGCGGGCTGCTGGTTGTCGTCGCACTTAGCTGGACTTATCTGCTCCTTGGCGCTGGTCTCATGGGCGAGATGGGCGATGCCTCGATGGCCATGCCCCCGGACCCCTGGACGCCGGGCCATGCGCTGCCGATGCTGCTGATGTGGATCGTGATGATGGCGGCGATGATGCTGCCTGGCGCGGCACCGATGCTCCTGCTCTTTACGACCATCACCTCGCGGCGACGAACCGGGAAGCGGTGCGCGCTCGCCTCGGGCGTCTTCGCGCTAGGCTATGTCGTGACCTGGGCGGCCTTCAGCCTGGCCGCTGTCACCTTGCAGCTTGCGTTGGAGAACGCGGCCCTGCTGTCGCCAATGCTGCACACGACTCATGCCGCGCTGGCCGGGGCGTTGCTGATCGCCGCCAGCGTTTATCAATGGACGCCGCTCAAGCGCGCCTGTCTCAGGCACTGTCGTTCGCCGCTGGATTTCGTGTTGACGCATTGGCGCGAAGGCACGCGTGGCGCCTTCGAAATGGGGCTGCGGCATGGGATTTACTGCGTCGGCTGCTGCTGGGTACTGATGCTGCTGCTATTCGTCGTCGGTGTCATGAATCTCGCCTGGATCGCCGGGCTGGCTATTTTCGTGCTGGTGGAAAAGCTCGCTCCCGCAGGCCATTGGCTAGGGCGGGGCGCGGGAGTCGGGCTGATGATCTGGGGCACGGCCATCCTGGTAACGGTCATTTCCTCTTGAATTCGAGCCGGCAGCGAAAGGCCGCGTAGCGACCGTCGAATCATAAAGAGGCCTGCAGTGGCTTGGCGTCGGTGGGGTCCAAGTCCTGTAGCGGTGCGGTATTTGCCAGGCTCGTTGGCACTTTCAAGCTGTCATAGATGGTCCTTGTCGAGCGCTCGGGCACCTTCACGCTGGCGTAGACGGTTTCCGTCTGGCCGCCCAGCGTGGCCAGTCCCATGCACATGCCTTGCGGGTCGGCGGGTGATGCCGGGCCTTCGGCCAATACGGCATGTGGCCCGGGCATGCCCGATTCGCTGGCATAGTGCGCCAGCAGGATCTGGGCCAGGTCGCCGTCAAACTCCGATAGTTCGTCAATGGCCTGTCGATAAGCCATGAGAGCGGCAATCGGCGAGCGCTCTTCCGGTGTTTCCCTGCCCTGATAGACGATGGTGATGGGGCGTTCCGGGTTGGCATTCAGGCTCTGCATGCCACTCAGCGCAAGCAGTACGCTCACACCCGAGGTCACTCCCGAGGCGGGGTTGGCAAATGCGGCCCCGGCGACGGCCAGATTGAAGACGGACTCGAACAGCCCCGAGTCTTGCGCATGTTGTGCCTGGAGCGTCTCCAGATACATGGCCATTTCCGCGTTGTCCTTCCTGATCGCTTCGATGACGGCATCCTGATCGGCGACACTGACCTTGGGCCGGTAATCCATGCTGCTGCAGGCTTGCAGCGCGAAGGGTAGCGTCAGTAGGGCAAGGAACTTGTTCATGGAGAGCAACCGTGCCTATCAGGCATCGTCATGCGGAGGCCGACGATCAGCCACCCGGGACCGCTGGCCTTATGGCCGCAATAGGCCCATTGTGAGCCAGCCGGTGGTTCCTCATCGCTCGAATAGCGATGAAAAACGCGCTCAATCAGGCCATTTCACGCTTGTGTCATCCAACGAAATGGGCCCCGGCCGCCTGCGCGGTCGGGGCCCGTCATCGAGAGCCGCGATTCAAAC
This sequence comes from uncultured Halomonas sp., assembly GCF_946887195.1. The sequence goes on along the minus strand of NZ_CAMPKE010000004.1, from coordinate 151,315 downwards.
GTCGCTGCGCATCGGCTCCTCGTTCCGGGGCAGGATCAGGTTGAGAACGATCGCGATGATCGCACCCGGAATCAGGCCCGACTCGATGATCGCCTGGACGTTTTCCGAGTAGACGGAATAGAGGCCTTCCTGGGCCGGCAGGCCGATAGCGGTCGCCAGCGACAAGGCAACGATCAGCATGTTGCGCTTGTTGAATTCGATGCCGCTGAGCATCTTGATGCCGGCGCTGGCGATCATGCCGAACATGATCAGTACCGCGCCGCCGAGTACGGCATTGGGAATGCCCGAAACCACCGCGCCGAGCTTCGGCAGCAGCCCCGCGATGACCAGGAATATACCGCCAATGGCGACCACGTAGCGGCTGACCACGCCGGTCAGGGCGACGATACCGACGTTCTGGCTGAAGCTGATCTGTGGGTAGGCATTGAAAATCGCCGCGAACACGCTGGACAGGCCATCGGCCATCACGCCGCCGGAAAGTTCCTTTTCGGTGGGCTCGCGATTGGCGCCGCCGACGGTGGTGCCGACGATGTCGCCGATCGATTCGGCACAGGTCACCACGGCGAGCAGCACCACCGGCAGGATGGCGGCCAGATGGAACTCCAGACCGATGGCGAAAGGCACCGGCAGCGAGAACCAATCGGCACTGGCGACGGTGGAGAAATCCACGTAGCCAAAGGCCATGGCGGCGATGAAACCAGCCACTAGCCCCGCCAGTGGCGACATCTCCGACCAGATGCCGCGCCCGAACTGGTGTAGGCCTACGGTGACCACGAGTACCAGGCCGGCCAGCAGCAGATGATGCAGCGAGCCGAAGTCCGCCGCGCCGAAGCCGCCGCCGATATAGGCGAAGCCCACCGGCATGAGTAGGGTGCCGATCATGATCACGAAGGTGCCGGTGACCACCGGCGGGAACAGAAAGCGCACGTAGGGTAGAAATAGCCCCACCAGCGCCATCGCCACGCCGCCGCAGAGCGCGGCCCCCAGCGCGGTGGGAACGCCCATGCCCACGGCGATGGGAATCAGCACCGGCACGAAACCGAAGCTGGTGCCCATCACGATCGGCAGGCGCGCGCCGATCGGCCCGAGACCCAGCGATTGCACAAGGGTGGCGACCCCGGCGACGAACATCGCCGCCTGGATCATCAGTGTGGTCTGTTCCGCCGAGAGGCCGGCGGCACCGGCGATGATGATGGGGACCGTGACGTTGCTGACGAACATCGCCAGTACGTGCTGAATGCCCAGTGGTATCGCCCGCCCCAAGGGCGGCATGGCATTGACGTCGTGGGTGCTGCGGACTCGCGCTGGGCCGCTGTGCAGCTGTTCGGAAGTGCTCGGCATCGAGGCTCTCTCCTGGTTGTTGTTGTCGAAATACCGCGGGTTATCGTTATGTTTACAGCATGTTTCGCAATCGCTTGGCCGCATCGTCGTGGCGCGCCATCAGCGATGGCAGATCGATGTCGCACGGCTGGCCGTCGGTGACTCGCCAGCGCCCGGCGACCATGACTCGATCGGCGCGGTGAGCGCCGCACAGCAGCAGCGCGGCCAACGGATTCTCGGCACCCGAGAAACGCGGCTCGTCGAGCTTGAACAGCGCGATATCCGCCTGCTGGCCGGGTTCCAGCCCGCCGATGTCGTTGCGCCCCAGGCAGCGTGCGGAGCCACGCGTGGCCCAGCGAATGACCGCCTGGTGAGTCACCTCGTGGGGCGAATAGCGCAGGCGACCGAGTAGCAGCGCCTGGCGCATCTCTTCGGCGAGATTGGAATGATCGTTGGAGGCCGAGCCATCGACGGCGAGGCCGACCGGGGAACCGGCGGCTTCGAGTTCCAGCGTGCGGCACAGCCCCGAGCCGAGCACCATGTTCGACGACGGGCAGTGGGCAATGCCGGTACCGGCGCGGCCGAGGCGGGCGATCTCGTCATCGTTGAAGTGGATGCCATGCGCCAGCCAGGTGCGATCGCCGAGCCAGCCGCTCTCTTCGAGGTAATCCAGCGGGCGCATGCCGAACAGCCTCTGGCAGTAGGCGGTCTCGTCCTCGGTCTCGGCCAGGTGGGTATGCAGGCGGACATCGTGGACCTCGGCGAGCCGCGCACTCTCTCGCATCAGTTCGCGGCTGACCGAAAACGGCGAGCAGGGGGCGAGTGCGATGGTGGTCATGGCGCCGTCCTCGCGCTGATGGTAGCGCTCGATCAGTCGCTGGCTGTCGTCGACGATGGTCCGTTCGTCCTGCACCACCGATTGCGGCGGCAAGCCGCCCTCGTCGCGGCCCACGCTCATCGAGCCTCGCGTCAGCGCGGCGCGAACGCCGAGCCGCTGGGCGGTCTCGACCTGGCAATCGATGGCATGGCGCAATGCACCGGAAAACACATAGTGGTGATCGGCCACGGTGGTGCAGCCCGACATCAGCAATTCGACCATCGCCAGTTCGCTGGCCAGCGCCAGTTGCGCTTCATCGAGGTTCGCCCAAACGTCGTACAGCGTGGTCAGCCAGGGAAACAGTTCCTTGTTGAGCGCGGGCGAGTAGGCACGCGTCAAGGTCTGGTAGAAATGATGATGGGTATTGACCAGCCCGGGCAGCAGTACATGCCTGGAGGCATCGAAGGTTTCGCTCACCGGCTGGCTGGGCTGGCCGCCGGCGGGAATTTTCTCGACGATGCGCGACCCGGCGATCACCACGCCTCCCTTAGCCTGATCGTCGGCGCAGGCCAGTGGGTCGCGAATCCATAGCGTATGGCTCGTCTCGGTCATGTCGTTTCTCCTCAGCGGTGTGAACGACCATCCCTTCACTGATAAAAGAAGGGTTACCCGCGCGACCATCAGGTCTACGCGGTTCAGGTACCTGTTCATCCTGCTGGAGATGGTTTTGTGTACTATTGTTGTATACTAAAATTGCCGATTGTGGCGTCACTTGTCAAGGCCGATTATCGCTCGGGTCATGCAACTTACGTAACGTCTCGTTTTTCTTTAAGCTGGCTGAGTTATCTCATATAGGAAGAAGGAGTCTTCTATGTCCAACTCACTACTGCCACGTTGTCTGCTTTTGATGGTGGCGTTATTCATGGCGGGCTGTAGCTACACGCCGGCGCGTATCGATCCGGAGCCGATCATCGAAATTGGCGACGGCGATCATCGGCACGGGCACGGCGATTTCTGCCCGCCCGGCCAGGCCAAGAAAGGACGCTGCTGAGCGAGGCATGAAAAAGGCCTGCATGCCAGTCCGGCGCGCAGGCTTTTGCCTATCACCCACAAGAGCGTATGGTTGAGGTATTCTGGTCTGGTCGACCCGAGCGGATAACAATAATGCCATGTCGTTCTTCAATCTGCGTGCCTGCACGCTCACCCGGCACCCTGTCGCCCACGAGCACTCCTATCATCAGTTGATTCTGGCGACATCCGGCGTCACCGAGTTGAGCATCGAAGGGCGCGGCGAGCGCATCACGCGCGAGCGCGGTTGCCTGATCCCTTCGACGTACCATCACGATTACACCGGCGATGGGCGCAATCGAACGCTGGTGCTCGATGTGCCGCTGATCAACCTGGCACTGATGAGTTGTGCCGACGAGGTGAGCCGGCTATTCGAACGGCCGAGCTTCTTCGCGGTTCCCTCCGAACTCCACCAATTGACACAGGGGCTGCTACCCCAGGTCGAATGCCATCCTACATTGCATGGCGAGATCGCCACGCTGATTCTGCGCGCCATCTATCTCAGTCTTCACGACGAGGATTTGCGCTTGCCGATGTCGCGGGTCATCGACGATGCTCGCGGGCGTCATCGCGAACGTATCGATCGCGAGCGTCTCGACCGCTATATCGATGCCCACCTGGGCGAGCCGATTCGCATCGACGATCTGGCAGCGCTGTGCGCCTTGAGTCCTGGCCATTTCCACGCCTGTTTCCGGCAGGTACTGGGCGTCACGCCGCAGGCCTACGTTCTGGAGCGCCGTCTCGCCCATGCCCGATTCCTGATCGAAAACACCTCGCAACCGCTGGGCCATATCGCCGCGCATATCGGCTTCAGCGATCAGGGCAGTTTCTCGCGCGCCTACCGGCGTGCCTACGCCATTACGCCATCGACACATCGCCGGGGAGCCGTTTGATTTCGGGCCATCAAGCGGTTTTCCTGATTCTAGGGCAAAAACACCGTAGGCCCGGCCAAGTCGAACGCTCGCTACCCACCTAGTCTGAAAGCAGTCACTCATTGATCCGGTCGCTAAACCAGGACTGCCCATGCAAGCCACGCCCCGAGGCGGCGCCAAACCCTGGCTGTTATTGAGCCCCGCGTTAACGGCGCTCACGTTCCTGCTGATCATCCCCACCGCATTCGTCGCGGTGTATTCGCTGTGGCTGAGTAGCGCGACCGGGCTTGCCACCCGCGAATGGACACTGAGCAACTGGTCCTCGATGCTCGCCGACCCGTTCTACTGGGCGATTCTCTGGCAGACCCTGCGCATCGCCCTGGAGGCGACGCTGGGCTGTGCGTTGATGGGCTATCCGGTGGCCTATTTCCTGGCGCGTTGCCGGGTGCGCAACAAGTCCTTTCTGGTACTGCTGCTCCTGCTGCCTTTCTGGATCAGCTACATCATCCGCACGCTATCGTGGATCAACATTCTCGGCGCCAATGGGTTGATCAACACGCTGCTGGAAGCACTCGGCGCGATCGATATGCCGCTGCAGATGCTCTACAACGAAGTCACCGTGGTGCTGGGTCTGATCCACTACTTGCTGCCATTCATGATCCTGAACATCTACGTGGTGCTGGAAGGACTCGACCGCAACATCGAGGCCTCGGCGGCATCGCTCGGCGCGCCGCCTTTTCGGGTCTTTCTCGAAGTCACACTGCCGCTGTCGATGCCTGGGCTGGCGGCGGGCTCGCTTCTGTGTTTCGTGCTCGGGGCGGGCACCTACGTGACGCCGATGATTCTCGGCGGCCCGCAGAACGCGATGTTCGCCACGCTGATTTACGACACCATCATCATTCAGCTCGACTGGCCGATGGGCGCGGCCATGTCGATGCTGCTACTGGCGCTGCTGGGCGGCATCGTGATGCTTTACAACCGCTTTCTCGGCCTCGGGCAGATCTATAAATCCCTCGCTGGCTGAATCGACGGTTGAAGGAGAAAAACAATGAACGATGGGGTGGGTTGGAAGCTGATTCGGCTATCGACCGTCGGCGTTTATCTCTTCATGTTCCTGCCGATCGTCGCGGTGGTGGTGCTGTCGTTCAACCCGCAGCAATTCGGCGGTTTTCCCATGGAAGGCGTCAGTTTGCGCTGGTACCGCGAACTGGCCGAGAACCAGGCGATTCGCTCGGCGTTCGCCACTTCGCTGTGGCTCGGCGTCCAGACCGCGATCATTTCGTCGATCATCGGTGTGCTGGCCAGCCTGGCGCTGATGCGTTTCCATTTTCGCGGCAAGCAGTGGATCAGCACGCTGCTGGTGTCGCCGATTCTGATTCCCGAGGTGGTGCTGGGTGTGGCGTTGCTGCTATTTCTGCGCTGGCTGTCGGTACCACGCTCCTATGCCTTGCTGCTGCTCGGCCACGTGATGATCACGCTGCCCTTCGTGGTGCTGGTGGTGCAGGCGCGTTTGGCCGGCCTGCGTCGCGATTACGAGGAGGCCGCACGCAGCCTGGGGGCCAATCCGGTGCAGACGTTCTTCAGCGTCACGCTGCCGCTGATCATGCCGGCGGTGCTGGCGGGCATGGTCTTCGCCTTCACCATCTCGTTCGATGACATCACTGCGACGCTGTTCTGGAAATCGGCGGGCACCGAGACGGTGCCGACACAGATTTTCGCCATGCTGCGAAATTCCATCAGTCCGGAAATCAACGCCCTCGGCAGCCTGATGATCGTCATCACCATCAGCCTGCCATTGATCGCCGGGGCGCTGGCGAGGCGCTTCGCGCGGGGTCGATGAGGGTGGGCCCGCACTAGCGCATCACCGCATCACCAAGGCGGCATCAACAACGACAACAGGGGAAGAGCGATGAACGATAACCGCTATCAACAGTGGCTCGACGATTACCGCGGGGGGCGGCTTTCGCGCCGGCGCTTCATGCAACTGCTGGGTGTCGGCGGTGCGGCGCTCGGCCTGGCCGGCCCGCTGGCGTTGCGCTCCGGGCGTGCCTTGGCCGCCGTCGAGCAGGTGCGTTTCGATGGCTGGGGCGGCAGCGTCTCCGAAGCGCTGCGCGAGCATGCCTTTGACCCGTACACCCAGGCCACCGGCGTCAAGGTCGTCGATGGCACCTTCGCCGGGGTCGATGAGTTCTTTACACGCGTACGCACCAGTGCGCCCGGCACCTTCAACGTCTTCCACTCCAGCGGCGTGTTCGATTACGTGCGCTACGTGGATGCCGAACTCGACGTGACGCTGGACGAGGCGAAGATTCCCAACCTGAAGTTCGTACTGCCGGGCCTGATGGAGCCGTTTCGCAAGCTCTCCGACGGCGGGCTTTCGGCGGTGCCCTACGATTACGGCACCACGGGGCTGGCCTATAACACCGAGGTCATCAGCGAGGACGAAATTCGTGAGAAGGGCGCCGGGATCCTGCTCGACAAGACCTACGAGGGCCGGCTCGGCGGCATCAGCGACTGGCGCACCCAGTGCTGGTATGGCGCGCTGATGACCGATCAGGATCCCAACAACGTCGAGGATCTCGACGCCATGTGGAACGCGCTGCGCGAGCACCGCAAGCTGCTGCGCAAGTATTGGAGTTCCGGCGCCGAGCTGATGAGCCTGCTGTCGAGCGGTGAAATCGTCGCCACGCAAGGCTGGTCGGGGCGGATCGCCACGTTGCAAAAAGAGGGCTTCCCGATCGGCTACTACGATCCACCCAATACCTTCGCCTGGCAGGAGGCGATGTTCGTGCTGCGCGGCAGCCCGATGGAGGAGGTGCAGGAGCTACTCAACTTCATGCTCGAGCCCGAAGTCGCCATCGCCGTATCCGAGGCCCAGGGCTACCCGCCGTCGCTCGACCCGACCAAGGTCGATCTGCCCGAGAGCGTGACGTCGTTGCCGGCCTTCGATCCGAATGGCGATCTGGCCGGGCGTACCTTCGCCGACCCGCGCTACTGGAACGGCGTCCAGCCGAAGTGGAGCGAGATGTTCAGCCGTATCGAGCGGGGGTTCTAGGCGATGAGTGAAGCGGCGGTCGAGTTGCGCGGCATTCACAAGCGCTACGGTGACGTGGTGGCGGTCGAAGCCATGGACATGGCCGTGCAGTCCGGCGAGTTCCTGTCCTTTCTGGGGCCGTCGGGCTGCGGCAAGACCACCACGCTGCGAATGATCGCCGGGCTCGAGAACCCCAGCGCCGGCGACATTCTGATCAAGGGGCGGCGGGTCAACGACGTGCCGATCCACAAGCGCAACCTGGGTATCGTGTTCCAGAACTATGCCCTGTTTCCGCATCGTAGCGTCTACGACAACGTGGCTTTCGGGCTGCGTTATCGCAAATGCAGCAAGGACGAGATTCGTACCCGGGTGCGCGATGCGCTACGCCTGGTGCAGCTCGAGGCGATGGAGGAGCGTTTCCCGGCGGCGCTGTCCGGTGGTCAGCAGCAGCGCGTGGCATTGGCGCGGGCGATCGTCATCAATCCCGATCTGCTACTGCTCGACGAGCCGCTTTCGGCGCTGGACGCCAACCTGCGCGAGGACATGCGCCTGGAGTTGAAGCGCATCCAGCGCGAAACCGGTATCACTACGCTGTTCATTACTCACGATCAGTCCGAGGCGCTGGCCATGTCGGACCGTATCGCGGTGATGAGTAACGGGCTCGTCGAGCAGCTCGATACGCCGCAGGTCGTCTATAACCGCCCGACCTCGCGGTTCTGCGCCAACTTCCTCGGCAATGCCAATGTCATGAGCGGTCGGGTGGTCGGCGGCGAGCCGGGCGCATGGCGCGTCGATGCCGGTGGCCGCCTATGGTTGAGCGCATCCCGGAGCACCTGGCGACAAGGCGATGGTGTGGCGGTGATCGTGCGTGCCGAGCACTTCCAACTGGATGTTTCTTGCGTGGATGGCGAGGCGGGCAATGCTCTGGAGGCTTGCATCGAGACGGTGGACTATCTGGGCATGTCGGCGCGTTACATCCTCCGCCAGGAGCGGGGCGAGTCGCTCGAACTGATCCATGGCGTGCATCATCAGCCGCTGCAGGTCGGCACCCGGGTGCGGGTATGGATGCCGGCCGATGACGTGATCCTGCTGCCGCCCGGCGATGCCGCGCTGGAGCGGGCAGCGCCATGAAGCTGTTCTATCATCCTGGGCAGGCGCGCCATGCGCCGGCGAGCTTTCTGCTGCGCGGGGCGCCGGCGCCATCGCCGGAGCGCCCCGAACGTGCCGAGCGCCTTGCCGCGGCATTGAGCGCCATGGGTTTGCATCTCGATGCGCCGGCATCCATCGACAGCCCCATGCTGCGAGAACGCCTGGCGCGCATTCATACGCCACGCTATCTGGCGTTTCTCGAAACCATCCATGCGCGTTGGCAGGCGATGCCGGGTGCCGCCGAGCTGGTTGCGCCCAATGTGCATCCCACCGGCGGTGGGCATCACTACCCACACCATCCCATCGGTCAGGCGGGTTGGCACCTGCACGACATGGCGTGCCCGATCGGCGCCGATAGCTTTGCCGGCATTCTGGCCAGCGCGGCGAGCGCCGAGGCCGCCGCCGAGGCGGTCATTACCGGCGAGCGCTCGGCCTACGCGCTGTGCCGGCCACCGGGGCATCATGCCGGGCCAGAGCGCGCCGGCGGGTTCTGCTTTCTCAACAACTCGGCATTGGCCGCCAGCGTGCTGCGCGAGCGCTTCGCGCGCGTGGCGATCGTCGATGTCGATCTGCATCACGGCAACGGCACTCAGGACATCTTTTACGTCAGAGGCGATGTCTGGACCGGCTCGGTGCATGCCGACCCCGCCGATTTCTACCCCTTCTTCTGGGGTGGCGCGGACGAAATCGGCGTCGGCGCGGGGCGGGGCGCCAACGTCAATGTGCCGCTGGCGCTGGGCAGCGATGGCCTACGCTTCATGGATGGACTCGAGCGCTTGCTGACGGCGCTGGCCGGGTTCGATCCGCAAGCGGTGGTCGTTGCGCTGGGGCTCGATGCGCACAAGGACGACCCGTTGGCCGGCCTGGCGCTCGAAACCGCCGATTTCGAGCGTATCGGCGCGCGCCTGGCGCGGCTCGATCTGCCCTGCGTATTGATTCAGGAGGGTGGCTATCCCACCGAGAGCCTGGGCAACAATCTCGCCGCGTTCCTGCGTGGCTTCATTCGATAAGGAATTCGATCGTGCGCATTGTTTCAGCCGAGGAGGTCGCCCGCTCGCTGCCCTGGGTGGCACTGGTCGATCGTATCGGTCGCTGTTTTCGCGATGGCGTCGAGGCACCGCCGCGCCATCATCATGCCCTGTATCGTCACGATGGCGAGGCGACCATGTTGCTGATGCCGGCCTGGGAGGCGCGCGGTTACATCGGCATGAAGATGGTCAACGTCTTTCCGCAGAACGCCGAGCATGGCTTGCCGGCGATTTCCGGGGTCTATCTGCTCTGCGAGGGCGAGCACGGCCAACCGCTGGCGTGCATCGATGGCAGCGAACTGACCCGGCGACGCACGGCGGCGGCCTCGGCGCTGGCGGCTCGCACGTTGGCCCGCGAGGACGCCGGGACGCTGCTGATCGTGGGCACCGGCAAGCTGGCGCCGATGCTGATCGAGGCGCACGCCGCCGTTCGCCCGATCCGCCGGGTGCGTATCTGGGGGCGCAACCCGGCCAAGGCGGCGCGGCTGGCAGCCGACTACGCGGGACGCTTCGATTGCGCGGCGGTCGAAAATCTGGAGCATGCTTTGCAAGAGGCCGATATCGTCAGTTGCGCGACGCTCTCGCGCGAACCGCTGATACACGGTGAGTGGCTGCGCCCCGGCACGCATCTGGATCTGGTCGGCGCGTTTCGTCCGTCGATGCGCGAAAGCGATGCCGACTGCCTGAGGCGTGGCGAGGTGTTCGTCGATACCTATGCCGGTGCCCGCGGCGAGGCCGGCGACATTCATCAAGCCATCGACGAAGGCGCGTTTGGTTTCGACGACATTCGCGCCGAGCTTGCCGAGTTGCTGCGTGGCGAGCACGCTGGGCGCTCGAGCGATGAGGCGATCACCGTTTTCAAGTCGGTGGGCGCCTCGCTGGAGGATCTGGCCGCCGCCATTGAGGTGTGGGAGCGGCTCTCCACCAATGGGGCAGGAGGCGCGGAATGCAGATAGTCATCATCGGTGCGGGCGTGGTGGGTGTAACCACGGCCCATGCCCTGGCGCGGCGCGGCCACCGGGTGAGTGTCATCGAACGGCTGGCGGCGGCGGGTTTGGAGACCAGCCGTGGCAATGCCGGCCAACGCTCGTATGGCTACGTCTATCCATGGGCCTCGCCGGCGATGATCAAGAAAGCCCTGCCGTGGCTGGTCAAATCCTCGGGGCCGCTGAAGATACATCTGCCGCCATCGGCGCGCACGCTGCGCTTTCTGATCGCGACCTGGCGCTTCGCCAATGCCCCGGGCACATTCGCGGCCAACAAACGGGCCATGTTGCGCTTGGGCGCGTATAGCCGGCAATGCTTCCAGGCGCTGGAAGAAAACCTGCCGCTGAACTTCGATGGCGATCATGCCGGGCTGATCGATCTGGCCAGCGACGAAACCACGGCCAAAGGTCTCAAGACGACACTTGCGTTGCTCAGCGAGCTGGGTATCGCCGCGCAATGGCTGTCGCCCGCGCAGTTGCGTGAATACGAGCCGGCCCTGAGCGATAACGCCCCGCTGGTCGGTGGCCTACGCATGCCCGATGACGGGACCGGCGATTGCCAGCAATTCACCGAGTCCCTGGCGAAGCAGTGCGAGGCGCTGGGTGTGTCGTTCCGCTTTGATGCCGAGGTCGTCGACATATCCCGCAACAAGGGCCGCATCGATAGATTGCGACTCGCCGATGGCGAAGACGTGGGCGCCGATGCGTTTGTCTTATGCGCCGGTTGCCAATCGCGGCGGTTGGGCGAGGCGCTGGGCATCGAGCTGCCGATCTATCCGGTCAAGGGCTATTCGCTCACCGCGCCGCTGCTGGATAGCGAGCGCGCGCCACGCTCCACGGTGATCGACGATCGCTACAAGGTGGTGGCGACCCGTCTCGGTGACCGGCTGCGTGCCACCGGTTTCGTCGAGTTAGCCGATTTCGATCGCAATATACCGTTATCTCGTTTGGATACCATTCGTCGCGCAGTCGAGTCGCGCTTTCCGGGGGCCGCCGATCTCGACAGCGCCGAATCCTGGACCGGCTTTCGGCCGATGACACCCGATGGCCCACCGGTCATCGGCCAGAGCCGGCGCGACAACCTCTACCTCAACACCGGCCATGGCACTTTCGGCTGGACGCTTTCCGCGGCCAGCGCCGAGTTGATCGCCCAGGTAATCGACGATGAGGAGCCGGCGCTGGATCTGACGCCATTCCGGCCCGCACGCTTCGGCTGAACGATGGGACACAAAGACGCCACGAGAAAACGTACTCTCGTGGCGTGAACGTTCCTCTCTCCCTGGGCAGCCTCCTGCCGCCTCGGTCGCTCGACCGCTCCCATGGCGCTCCTCGCGCCTGCGCTTGCCCTCTTTTCTCACGTACTCCTGCCCTGTGCGCTGAACGACATTATCCGTTGTCTGGAGGGTGGGTCAGCGATTGCCTGCCATCGCCAGCGTTATCCCATGTCCTACCATGCCGATCGATAGTGGCGATGCCATGACCGTTCGGTGAAGAGTCGATGACGCCGCTGACTCAGCGTCGAAACCACTCTTTCATCACCGCGGTGATCTGGCGCATTTCCTCCGGTGCGGTGACATAGGCGGGCATGGTATATAGCCAGCGCCCGAACGGTCGTAGCCATACGCCGCGCTGGCGAGCGAAGCTCTGCACGCCGTTGAGCGATGCGGCATCGGCGACTTCGATTGCCGCGGTGGCGCCAAGCACACGGACATCCTCGATGCGTGGGTCGTCGCGCAGGGCAACGTCGCCGAGCAGTTCGCTGCGCAGGATGCCGTTCAGGGCGGCGATCTTGCCCAGGTAGTTCTCCTGCTCGAATATCGCCAGACTCTCCAGCGCGACCCGGCAGGCCAGTGGGTTGCCCATGAAGGTCGGGCCATGCATGAAGGCGTGGTTGGCATCGTTGCTGAGGAAGGCCTCGAAGACGCGGGTCGTGGCGAGCGTTGCCGCATGGCCGAGATAGCCGCCGGTCAATCCCTTCGAGAGCACCATGATATCCGGCGTCACATTGGCGTGTTCGGCGGCGAACAGTTTGCCGGTGCGTCCGAAACCGGTCGCGACCTCATCGAACACCAGCAGCACGTCGAACTCGTCGCAGAGTTCACGTGCCGCGCGTACATAGTGCGGCGAGGCCATGTTGAGGCCACCGGCGGCCTGCAGCAGGGGCTCCATCAACAGTGCCGCAATCTCATGATGATGGCGTTCTAGTACATGGCGAAGCGCGGCGATATCCGCCTCGACCGTTTGCGGCGAGGCATTGAAGGGAGCCGTAGGCGCCGGTGCGAAGATCTGACGCGGCAGCAGGCCCGAGAATAGCGAATGCATGCCTTCCTCGGGATCGCAGACCGCCATGCAGCCCGTCGTGTCGCCATGGTAGGCGCGCATCAGCGAGAGCATGCGATGCTTGCCTGGTCGGCCGCGTTGTACCTGGTATTGCACGGCCATCTTCATGGCGACTTCCATGCCGACAGAGCCACTGTCGGAATAGAACACGTGATTAAGCCCTTCGGGGGTAACACGCACCAAGGCATCGGCAAGGCGCTGGGCCGGGTCATGGGTCAGACCGCCAAGCATGACGTGGCACAGCGTGTCCGCCTGCTCCTTGAGCGCGGCGATCAGGCGCGGGTGCCCGTAGCCATGGATCATGCACCACCAGGAACAGGTGGCATCGAGCAGGCTTTCGTTATTCTCCAGCAGCAACCAGGCCCCTTTTCCGCCAACCACCTTGGGGGCGGGCGATTGTGTCTGCATCTGGGCATAGGGATGCCATAGGGAACGGCAAGGCTGTGCGTAGTGAGACATCATCAACTCCGAGTTGTAAACTATTGCGATAGTATCAGGTTGACAAAAGATCTGCAGGCTGGCATTCATGAGGGGTCGAGAACTTCCTCGATACGCCGTTTTTACGCTTATGACGGTATTTAGTTAGTCTCGTTTTTGTTGTCGATTCGAAAAAAACCGAGTATGCCCTTGGCATAAGGCTTTTTAACGTTAATAATTAACGCGCGTTTCCATTATTCTTAACGAAAGGTTAGCCAAGTATGTCACTGCTTAGTGAATACATGAGGAAAGAGCAACAGCTCAAGCAACTCAGTGAGGAGCTGAAGCAGCTCGAAGGCGATCAGCGTTTGAAGTCGGAGCTCGATTTCAAGGAGCGTCTGGAAAAGCTGATGAAAGAGTTCGATAAGAGTGCTTCGGATGTTATCGAACTTCTCGACCCCAAGCCGCAGTCACCTGGCAACAAGCCTCAGGCCGCGCCTGCCGGCGCTCGCCGTAAGCGCAAGCTGAAGATTTATAAGAATCCGAAAACCGGCGAAGTGGTGGAAACCCGCGGCGGTAATCAAAAGACCCTCAAGGCCTGGAAAGACGAGCACGGCAACGATACGGTCGAGTCCTGGCTGGTTCGCACCGAAGACTAATAGCGAGACTATTACGGTCTCGATATGAAAACCGGCGATATGATATCGCCGGTTTTTTTCTGGGTTTCGAGCAAGGTGAGGTTACCTCACTCATGCCGAAGAGCCGGCCACTGGCAGGCTCACCTCGATGCGGCCCTTAGTGTTTTCGCCCGGCTCGCCTTCGAGCCATGTGAGTGTACCGGGACTGCCATCAGGGCTTTCCCCCGCAATCGGCAAGCCCTGCGCCTGTAGAAACAGATAAGCGCTATCTAGCTCACACAAACTGCCGATTTTCAGGCAGACATTACGGCAAGCGGGTAATTTGACAATACGAAAAGGCAAGGGTGGAGCCAGTTCATCAGCCGTGGTGGCATCGATCAATAGACCGTAGTCCACGCGAATTCTGTGTTTCGCGGTAATGTCGGGATGATCCTGAATGACCCAGAACGGTTTTCCAGCTAATCCGCGTTGCTCCAATAGGAGTAATCTTGCATAGTGCTGCCAATCGATAATCGCTAATGATTCATCCTGATAACCATAGCGCCGAGCAAGTAGAGCGTAGCGGGGAGCGAGGTGTTTTATCGTGAAGCGAAATGGAAATGGGTTGAGGTTATAGCGTTCGAACTGTCGGCGGCGAAACGATTCTCGATAGACGCGAGGATTACAGTGAAACAGATGCTGGAACGCTCGGGAGAAGGCCGAATGGTTATAGTAACCGCACTCCTTGGCAATCCAGGAAACATGATACTCAGTGGTGCCGAGTAGTAGCGCGGCACGCTCCAATTTCAAACGATCTCGGTAAGCACCAGGCGTCAAGCCGAAGCGGTTTTTGAAGTTACGGCGTACCTGGGAGACCGAGTAACCTAGGCGCATCGCAAGCGATTCGATGTTCGGGTGTTGCTTGAGGCGGTCGTGAAGCCATATTTCGGCCCGCGTCATATCGTCGTCGTTCATTCCGCCTCCCGCGTTTCGGGAATTTCATGCTCATCGAAACAGCAGGGTTCCGCACATTGAGCCGGGGAAGGCGAATTGCGGCGCAGAAGGTATATTTTATATTGTACAAATCTTATTTCATTCTTGTACTTTTACGCAATGCTTTGTCACAAGGCAAGCTTGTTAAGGATCAAATGACGCTTTCTGCATAGAACCTTCAGGCTTGGTCAACGTTTGTCGTCACAGCCTGTCTGATTCAGACACTGTAGGGGCGTCTACCGAGTGACAGAAAAATGAATCAAAGGATCACTATATTTGCGGTACCTTGAAGGTAATTTTTCGTAAAAAAGAAATGAAATGTTATGAAATGTAAGCTACAATGTATTCGATGTCCTGGCCTACACATTGGTCGTGATATTCCCTGCTTTCATGCCCGGCCTTGCCGGGCTCTTTTTTTATGCACGTCAGACACGAAAAGACCGCCGCAGCGGTCCCAAGAGGGAAATCCCATACGCTTACTGAGCGTCATGCGATACAAGAGTCCCGAGCCACAGCCGGTTATTGATAGGTATTTCACGATACGACGTTGCCGGTGTGGGGCTCATGCGTCGCCAGGCGCGACGTGATCGAGCGATCGAGTGGCATTGAGGTGAAAAAAACGACACGCGCTGCCTATTTTGCGGCACAATGGCAAAAGGCCTCTCATCGCCTGGTTCATGCTATGATATCCCGATATCGATTGAACTATCTTGCATCGCCAATACTCTGAACCCCGAATTCTCAGCTTGTTGCCATGCAGTGCCTTGCTGCAAGAATCGATTTTTAGATGCTATGTTTTAGCGCCTACGGCTAACGATACTACTTATGATGTTATTAACCGCTTCATGAAATATTCAAACTCCCGAAAGCCACGCCAAATGGATGAACGAGAAAAGCTTCGCAAATTTCGCGAACTCGATGACGCCTTCGCGCAAGCGCTGCGCGGTATGGAGGGCGACAGCAAGCGCCAGCAGCGCGACGAACGAAAGGAGTTCGAGCAGCGCCTACGTGCCTTGATGAGCGACTATCGGCAGAACGATACCAGTGTCGATACGCTATTGCGTACGCTACTCGAGTTGGGCCGAATCGCTTGAACTGAGCCACACGTAATATGCCTTTCCTATCTGGCCGGCACGCTTAGTTCGGCTTGCCGTTTTCTATTCGCTCGGAATTGAGCGTTTTTTTACGCTCTGGATAGTGCTGGCAATGTGGCGAGCGCTCTTTATCGATTCCTGGCGACTCAATAGGTCGTGCGGAGATTCCGAGAGAGCCGTTATGCATCGATTCGTCTTTCGGCTTCAATGGGGCATCCCTGAACGAGAAAGCCCCGCCGAAGCGGGGCTTGGAACAGGCTGAGCCTGAAAGGTAGTAAAGCTCGGCTTACATCATGCCGCCCATGCCACCCATGCCACCCATGTCCGGAGCGGCTTCCTTCTCTTCCGGATCTTCGGCGATCATGGCTTCGGTGGTGATCATCAAGCCTGCCACGGAACCGGCTGACTGCAGCGCGGTACGCGTTACCTTGGCCGGGTCGAGAACACCCATCTCGAACAGATCGCCGTACTCGCCAGTCTGGGCATTGTAGCCGTAGTTGCCTTCGCCATCCTTGATGCGGTTGACGATGACGGACGCTTCTTCACCGGCATTGGTGACGATCTGACGCAGCGGCGATTCCATGGCGCGAAGCGCGATGCTGATGCCGTGGGTCTGGTCGTCGTTGTCGCCCTTGAGTTCCTTGAGCTTGGTCAGGACGCGAATCAGCGCGGTGCCGCCGCCAGGTACCACACCCTCTTCGACGGCTGCACGGGTTGAGTGCAGGGCATCTTCGACGCGGGCCTTCTTCTCTTTCATCTCGACTTCGGTCGCGGCACCCACGCGAATGACGGCAACGCCGCCAGCCAGCTTGGCAACACGCTCCTGGAGCTTCTCGCGATCGTAATCGGAGGAGGTATCCTCGATCTGAGCGCGGATCTGGCTGACGCGAGCTTCGATGTCGCCTTCGACACCGGCACCATCGATGATGGTGGTGTTTTCCTTGGACATGGTGATGCGCTTGGCGCTGCCCAGGTGATCCAGGTTGGCCTGCTCGAGTGTCAGACCCACTTCCTCGGAGATCACGGTACCGCCGGTGAGGATGGCGATATCCTGGAGCATGGCCTTGCGGCGGTCACCAAAACCGGGCGCCTTGGCGGCAGCGACCTTGACGATGCCGCGCATGTTGTTGACCACCAGCGTGGCCAGCGCTTCGCCTTCGATGTCTTCGGAAATGATCACCAGCGGCTTGCCAGCCTTGGCGACGCTTTCCAGCACCGGCAGCAGTTCGCGGATATTGGAGATCTTCTTGTCGACCAGCAGCAGCAGCGGGTCTTCCAGCTCGACCGCCATGGTGTCCTGGTTGGTTACGAAGTAGGGCGACAGGTAACCGCGGTCGAACTGCATGCCTTCGACGACTTCCAGTTCGTCTTCGAAGCCACGGCCTTCATCGACGGTGATGACGCCTTCCTTGCCGACTTTTTCCATGGCTTCAGCGATGATCTGACCGATACGCGCGTCGCCATTGGCCGAGATGGTACCGACCTGGGCGATGGCCTTGGTGTCGGTGCAGGGTACGGCCAGCGTCTCGATCTCCTTGACCGCGGCGATGACTGCCTGGTCGATACCGCGCTTGAGATCCATCGGGTTCATGCCGGCGGTAACGCCCTTGAGCCCTTCATTGACGATGGACTGTGCCAGTACGGTCGCGGTGGTGGTGCCGTCGCCCGCCACATCGGATGTCTTGGAGGCGACTTCCTTGACCATCTGCGCGCCCATGTTCTCGAACTTGTCCTTGAGTTCGATCTCCTTGGCGACGGAAACGCCATCCTTGGTCACGGTCGGTGCGCCGAAGGACTTTTCCAGCACCACGTTACGGCCTTTCGGACCCAACGTCGCTTTGACGGCGTCGGCAAGAACGTTGACACCACGCGCCATGCGCTTACGAGCGTCGTCTGAGAACTTGATCTGTTTCGCTGCCATTGTCATTGCTTCCTGAATCAGTGCTTAAAACGAAGTTTGGAGTAAAAAGCGGGGCGAGGCCTACCGCTAATCAGCCTTCCACCACGGCAAGAATGTCGGTTTCGCTCATGATCAAGACTTCTTCGCCGTCGATCTTTTGCTTCTCGACGCCAAAACCTTCCTTGAAAATGACGTTTTCGCCGACTTTTACATCCAGCGGACGCACTTCGCCGTTGTCGAGAATCCGGCCGTTACCGACGGCGAGGACTTCGCCACGAGTCGGTTTTTCCTGGGCATTGCCCGGGAGCACGATGCCGCCAGCGGTTTTCTGTTCTTCTTCCACGCGACGGACGACGACGCGATCGTGCAAGGGACGGATGTTCATTGCTCACGTTCTCCTGATGGTTACATGACTAAACGCATGATCCCTGTTGAGCAGGGCTCCAAGATAGAAAAGCCGAAGCTTTTCATGGTCAATGGTCAACTGACGTCGTGCCAGTTGACCGAAGCTCGTTCACTGAACCCTTGATGGGGCCGTGCATAGCCCTTTCAAGGGCTTTATGCGAAAAATTTTTAGTGTCGCGGCTCGTCCTTGGCGATGAAGTCACCTTCGATCGGTGTATCGGTTTCTCGCCCTTGCCGTGAGGTATCGTCACGTCGGTTTTTGCCCGCCTCCCGATGGGCCTGATCCCAGACTTCGGCACCGGGACGGTAATGCGCGCCAGCACCCAATCCGCGAATCTGGAAAGGCAGCCGAGCGAGGAATTTGCCCAACAGGCGCCGCGAGCTGGGCATCAGACACAGCAGGCCCAGGCTATCGGAGAGAAAGCCGGGCGCTATCAAGAGCGCGCCGCCGGCGATCAATGCCGCACCGGTCATCAGCTCGCTCGAGGGAATCTCGCCCTGGGCCAGGCGCTGCTGGGCGCGCTGAAGCGTCGCGACACCCTCGCGACGGATCAGATGCAGGCCCACGGCGCCGGTCGCGATGATCAACAGCAGCGTGGTCAGCAGGCCGATTTCGGAGCCGACGGCGAACAGAACGATGAAATCGAGCAGGGCGAACAGGGTGATGAAAACGAGGATTGGCATGATGACTCCGGATCGCGACGTTACCTGCACGAGATGGTGGCTGTAGGCGGAAAATGCAAGGTTTGCACGGCGTTTGCATGCTGCTCTCATGCATCGATGGTCCAGTATCGACCGAGATGCTATGTTCGTTATATTGCACTGCACAATGCCATTGGGGGAGATACGTATGCAATTGCAGGGTTCGATCGTTGCGATCACGGGCGGTGCTCGTGGCCTAGGGCTGGCGATGGCTCGCAAGCTGGGCGAACGAGGCGCGCGTTTGGCACTCATCGATCTGGAGGGCGATACGCTGGATCGAGCGGTCAGTGCGCTGGTCGCGGCTGGGTCCGACGCTCAGGCTTTCGTCGCCGATGTGGCCGACGAGGCATCGGTCATCGATGCCTTCGCCGAGATCCTCAAGCGGATGGGTCCGGTCGGTGGCTTGGTCAACAATGCCGGTATCACGCGTGATGCATTATTGATCAAGGCCAAGGACCGCAAAATAGAGAAAGTCATGCCGCTTGCCGATTGGCAGCAGGTGATGAATGTCAATCTGACCGGGGTGTTCCTGTGTGGCCGCGAGGCAGCCAGCCAGATGATCGAGGCGGGAAACGCGGGCGTGATCGTCAACATCTCCAGCATTTCGCGGGCCGGCAACATGGGGCAGAGCAATTATGCGGCGGCCAAGGCCGGGGTGGTCGCGCTCACCGTTACCTGGGCGAAGGAACTGGCGCGCCAAAACATCCGTGTCGGGGCCGTGGCCCCGGGTTTCATCGAAACGGAAATGACCGCTTCGATGCGTCCCGAAATCCTCGAAAAGCTCGTCAAAGGCATTCCGCTGGGACATCTCGGCCAGCCGGACAATATCGCCGATAGCGTACGTTTCATTTTCGAGAACGATTACTTCAGCGGCCGGGTGATCGAGTGCGATGGAGGGCTGCGTATTTGAGCGTTTCGAAGGCGTGCCGTGACACGCCTTCGTCGACATGCCTAGAACTCGATGCGATCCCGTAGCCCGTCGATGGTGGCGGCGCCGATACCGTTGACCCGGTCGAGATCGTCGGCGCTGTCAAAGGGGCCGTTGGCAGCGCGATCGGCAACGATGGCCTCGGCCTTGGTATTGCCGATTCCGGGGAGTTGGGCGAGCGTCTGCACATCGGCAGTGTTGATATTCACGCTGCTCGCTTCCTGAGCCATTGCCAATGAAGCGATGCCGAGCAACAGGCTGAGTGCCAGCGTCTTCAAGAGTGTTCTCATCACGATTCCTTACTGTTTAGAGGTGGTTCTGTTACAGACCGTTTCACCCTAGAGCAAAAAAGCGGCCGCCGGGTAGCGAGATTGCCGATAGATCGTGTAGGAAATTGACGCATTGTGGCCGTGGATATCGCTTACACGCTGGCGTCTCATTGCGGCATGAAGGGATTCAGGTATGAAGGTGGGCTGATATACTGACGAAAAATCAGCCACGGGAGCTGCCATGTCCTCGCCTGAATCGCCACTTATCATCGCTCTCGATTATCCGTCGCTGGATGCGGCCTTGTGCATGGCCGATCGCCTCGATCCCCGTCGATGCCGAGTCAAGGTAGGTAAGGAGCTATTCACCCGCAGCGGACCGGATGTGCTCGACGCCTTGCACGGTCGCGGTTTCGAGGTGTTCCTGGATCTCAAGTTCCACGATATTCCCAACACCGTGGCGGGTGCGGTTCAGGCGGCAGCCGAGCAGGGCGTATGGATGGTCAATGTGCACGCGGGGGGCGGGCGGCGCATGATGGAAGCCGCGAGCGAGCGCCTCAAGCAGCATGATCTGCATACCCATTTGATCGCCGTGACGGTGCTGACCAGCATGGAAAGGGCGGATCTGGCCGAGATCGGCCTGGATGTCGAGCCGCGGGAGCAGGTCGAGCGATTGGCGCGCCTGGCCCAGGCGAGTGGCATGGCCGGGGTGGTCTGTTCGGCGCACGAGTCGGCGCGCTTGCGCGATCTGTACGGCGAGAGCTTTCTCAAGGTCACACCGGGAATCCGCCCGGCGTTCGCCGCCGATGGCGATCAGCGCCGCGTGCTGACACCGGCGGCTGCCATGGCCGCCGGCAGTACGCATCTGGTGATTGGTCGGCCGATAACCCAGGCCGACGAGCCGATGATCGCGCTGGAGGCTATCGAGCGCGAATTGGCTGGCTACTAGGTTACTCGCCCTCCAAGCCGGTGATCGGCTTGGTGGCACCCCAGCTACGGCAACGCGGGCATTGCCAGTGCAATTGGGCACCGGAGAACCCACAGCGCTGGCAGCGAAAGCGTGGCTGGGCTTCCAATAGCGTGCCGCTATGTTGCTTGAGCAGGGCGATGCGCTCGTGCTGATCCGGCTCGGCATCGTCCAGGTAGAGGTTGATCAGGTAGTCGATGCCGCGCAGGCTAGGTGTGGTTGCCAACTGCTTGCCCACGAAAGCGGCGGCTGCCGCGCTTCCTTCGCGGCGCTCCAATAGCTGTGCCAGCATGATCACGGCGCTGATGTGGGGCGTGGCATCGATCAACTGGTGCAGGCAGCGCTCCAGGCCATTCTCGTCTTCGAGCTTGAGGAAGGCGGCCCGCAGCGGTTCGAGGATGATCGGTGTAAAGGCTCGGTCCTGTTCGGGAATGCGTCGCAGCAGGCGAATCTCGGCCTTGTAGTTTCCGGCCTCACGCTCGATTTCGGCGAGCAGCCAGTTGGCTCGTACGCAATGCTCATCGGTGGTCAGCGCCTGGCGTAAGCGCTTGCGCGCCAGCGAAGGGCTGGCGGATCGCAGCTCCAGGCTAGCCAACTCGCATAACCAGTGAGTGGCGGCACGGCGTACGCTTTCGTCCTGGCGGATCAGTTGCGGGAGCGCGACATCGAGCGCGGATTGCCATTCCCGCTCACGCTCGAACAGATCGACCAGCAGGCGCTTGGCCGATTGGCGCATGCCATCGTCGGCGGTGTCGCGCATCAATTGCTGCAGCAGCCGTTCAGCGCGATCGAGCAGGCCAAGGTGCAGGAAGTCTCGCGACAGCTCGAGCTGGACCTGATCGCTCTGGCCGGTCGACAGGGTCGGGCGGGCGAGAAGATTCTGATGAATCTTTACCGCGCGATCGGCTTCACCGCGTGAGCGAAACAGATTGCCGAGCGCGATGTGGGTCTCGATGGTATCGCTATTGACCTCGATGGCCTGCACGAAGGTCTCGATAGCACGATCCGGCTGCTCGTTGAGCAGGTAATTGAGGCCGACGAAATAATCGCGCGAGAGAGTGGAGTGCCGAGAGCGGTCGCGAGCGCGCTCCTGTTCACGACGGCCCAGCCACCAACCGATGGCGATTGCCGCCAACAACAGGGCCAGCAGCAGCAGATCGGGCATCTAGGGGCTTTCCTTGAACTCCTGAATGCGTAGACGATCCAGTTCCTTGCGCTGTTGTTGATTGTGCCGCTGGGCTCGAGTCAGCAGTGTGCGCAGGCGCAGGTAGACGCCGGTCATCGCCAGCATGCCCAGGATCACGCCGCAAGCCAGGGCGATGAGCAACCAGAGCGACAACGACGCCGGCGGCAATTCCACCCAGATCAGGTTCAATGGCAGTGCCTGCTGATTGTTGACGGCGAAGAGAATGCCGAGCAACAGTACCACCAACAGGATGATGGCCAGCAGCAGACCTTTGAGCCAACGCATAGTAACGGTTTCCTTTTCGAATTCAGTGGCGAGCGGTCAGTAACCCAGCGCTCGGCTGGCATTGACCTGCTCGCGCAATTCCTTGCCCGGCTTGAAGTGTGGCACGAACTTGCCATTCAGATCGACCGGATCGCCGGTTTTCGGATTGCGGCCCAGGCGTGGCTCGCGGTAATGCAGCGAGAAACTGCCGAAACCGCGTATCTCGACACGACCGCCGTCGGCCAGGGCATCGGTGATGTCGTCGAGAATGATACGTACCGCGGCCTCGACTTCCTTGATCGACAGCTCCGGCTGGCGCATGGCGATCTGTTCGATCAACTCGGATTTGGTCATCGGATATCTCCGTGCGGCATGGCCTGCGGACGGCAGGCGCCAAGGTCTTGTTGTTTTGTTCAGCATACTGCCCAAACCGTGAGAAAACAACGCACTAGCTTACCATGCAAAAGGCAGCGGTTTTGTGCGATTCATGCCATGCATGTCGTGGGGGATAAGCCTCGGGTATACTGCCGCGATCTTTCATTCAGTGACTTTCGAGGCCCATGGTGAGCGAAGACACCACTCTCAAGCGCCTGTACTGGCACTCCCGCCGCGGCATGTGGGAACTCGACCTGCTATTGATCCCGTTTCTCGAGCATCGTTACGGCGCACTCGACGAGGGCGACCAGATGGCCTATCGCACATTGATCGAAGAAGAGGATCAGGATCTTTTCGCGTGGTTGATGCGCCGCGAATGGCCGCACGATGCGGCGCTGCGCCGTATCGTCAAGATGATCGTCGAATATGCTGAAACAACCGGTAACGATCAGTATCGCACCCTCTAGGCTGGCGCTGATGCTGGCTATGTCGCTTGGGCTGGCCACCGGTGTGACGCTGGCGTGTTACGGACCGCCATGGCTTACCGCCGTGGCGGTTCTCGTGTCGGGCGGCGTATTGTCGTATGAATGGCGGGGGCGGCGCTTGGCCGGCTCGTGGCAACTGCGTTGGGTGCCTGGCATCGAGGGTGGTTGGCAGCAATCGTACGGCGGCGAATGGCGCCCCGTGATGCTGCGCTGCGATTATCTCGGCCCCTGGTTGATTGGCCTGCATGTCGCCGGCCGGCGGCACTGGCTGTGGCCGGATAGCGCGAGCCGGGACGAGCGCCGGGCGCTTCGGCGCGTGCTGCTATGGTCGTCACCGACGCAGTGATACGCAGGACGGTTGTGGCGCTATATCGGCATGACTGGGGCAGTCCTGGTTGAAATGCAAACCCCGCGATTCGCGACGCTCGGCGGCGGCGGCGATCACCAACTCGGCGAGTCGTAGCGAGTGGCGCAGCCTGATCAGCGCCGGTGTCGGTACAGGATCGAGCCATAGCGATGCATTCTCGACTCGCAAACGGCTCAATGCCTGCCTTCCAGCGGCGAGCCCCGCATCGCTACGCACGATTCCCGCGCTATCGCTCATGATTTGGCGCAATGCCATCAATGCCCGATCGACATCGCCAGCCGTCGCTTGCGCCTGATTCGCCGAGTTCGAGGCAAGCTCGGGAACAAGCAATTCGGCATGACTCTCATCCAGCGGGAGGCGTAGCGCCTGAGCGGCGGCGCGCGCATACACCAGACACTCGAGCAATGAATTGCTGGCCATGCGATTGGCGCCATGCAGGCCGGTATAGGCGACCTCGCCTATCGCATAGAGATGCGGCACATCGCTGGCACCATGATGATCGGTCGCGACACCACCGCAACTATAGTGAGCGGCGGGCACCACTGGGATCGGCTGGCGGGTGATATCCAGGCCGCGCGATAGGCAGTGGGCATGGATGGTCGGAAAATGCTCACGTATCGATGACGCTTCGAGATGGGTAACGTCGAGCAGGACGCTGGGGCTGCCTGCACGCAGCATTTCGGCATGGATCGCGCGCGCGACGATATCGCGAGGCGCCAGTTCGGCGCGCGCATCGTAATCGGGCATGAAGCGCCGCCCCTGAGTATCGCGGAGGATGCCACCTTCGCCGCGTACCGCCTCGCTGATCAGAAACGGGGTGCCGGTGGGATCATAGAGGCAGGTGGGATGAAACTGCTGAAACTCCAGATTCTTGAGCGTGGCGCCGAGCGCGGCGGCCATCGCCATGCCTTCGCCGCAGGCCGGTGCCGGACTGGTGGTATGCCGATAGAGGCCACTGGCGCCGCCGGTGGCCAGGACGGTGTCGTGTGCCACGAGCATGCGCGGTCGGTCGTCGGCATCGAGGCACAGTGCGCCGCGACAATGGCCGTTTTCATCGCGTAGCAACTCGATGGCCTGTAGATCGCCGATCAACTGGATGCCGGGATGGCGCTTCGCGTGCCCGATCAGCGTGTCGATCAGCGCCTGGCCGGTGGCATCCGCCGCATGGATGATGCGGCGTGCGCCGTGGCCGCCTTCGCGGGTCAGATGAAACGGGAAGGGCGCGTCGGGCGTGGCATCCGGCGTGAACGGCACGCCGAGGGCGATCAGCCAATCGATGGCATCGCGGCCGTTTTCGACGGTGAAACGCACCGCGGCCTCGTCGCATAGGCCATCGCCGGCAATCAGCGTGTCCTGGACATGGTCCTCGATGGCGTCGTGGGGTGCCAATACCGCGGCGATGCCGCCCTGGGCCCAACGGCTGGCGCCGATAGCGTCCTGCGCCGGGCGCAGCAACGTCACCGAGCGATGCCCGGCGAGTTCCAGCGCAAGCGCCAGCCCGGCGACACCGCCGCCAATGATCAGAACGTCATGATCGCTGCGAATCATCGTTATCGCTTTCCGTTTGATTGTTCCGCCCTTGTTTTCCATGCTCAGGATTGCCGGTGACCAGGCGGCGTGCGTCACTGATCAGCGTATGGCGACTGGCGCGACGCCTCAGCCGCTTGCTGGGTAGTCGGCGCAGGCTGCCCAGGCGAACGCTGAGCTCGCTGGCCTGGCGTGCCAACTCACGATTGAGCCACAAATAACCGCTGGGGCTGAATAGCGCACGCCCGTCTTCGGCGCGTGCAGTGGTGGCCTGGTCGGCATAGCTCTGTAGATCGAAACGACCCACCTTCACATCGATAGGCTGCCCGGTGCGTACCTGGAAGGCCAGTGTTCCCAGCACGCGCGCCAGATGATGCTGCTCATCGCGCAGTCCCTGCATGGCTTCGATACGATCATGGCCGGCGCGGGTCGCCCAGTGTGTCTCAAGCAGCAATTCGACGGTGGAGAGCATGCGTCGCTGTAGCGAGATCAAGTCGTCGAGTTCGTTGCGGCGCAGCCGCCGCTCGCTGTGAATGGCATCGACCAGCCCGCGCTGCTTGACGAGTTGCTGCGTGGTGGTCTTGAGCAGTTCCCGGGTGTCGATGTCGCTAGCGGCGCTGGCTCGGGTATGGGCGTGATAGAGGCGGGCGAGCTTGTCGAGATTGTCGGCAAGCAGAAAACGCAACAGATCGGTGGCTTTCTGGGGCAATACCGCAATCGTCACCAGCATGCCCACCAGCGTGCCGAGCAATACGTTGAAGGCGCGCCATAGGGCGATGGTCAGATCGTGATCGCCGCTGCCGACGACGAGTAGCAGCGAAATGCCGAACATCAACGCGCTGTAGCCATGCCGGGTGGCGAAGGTCGCGTAGGTGGCGATGGCGATGCTGATCAGCACCCAGGCGGGGATGATGCCGGCCGGCGGGTCGGGAATCAGCATCAGTATGATTCCCCAGGTCGCGCCAAGCACCGTACCCAGCAGGCGCTGACTGCCCTTGTCCAGCACGCCGCCGATGTGCGGCAGATTGCCCATGACGATCAGCGTGCTGACCAGCGCCCAGCTACTGTGAGGGATCTGAAATAGCTGAATGATGGCGAACGTGACGGCCAGCGCGAGACTGGTGCGCAGCACATGGAGGCGGTGGCGATGGTGATAATTGAAGTAAGGATCGCGCAGACGCAACAGTGACATCGGCGATGGGCCTTGATCTGTAATATACGCCGCCTGGCGACGATGGTGCCCGGAGCCGGAATCGAACCGGCACGGTGTTGCCACCGAGGGATTTTAAGTCCCTTGCGTCTACCAATTTCGCCATCCGGGCGGGAATTCGGTCAGCCGGTCAGGCCAGAGAGGAATATGGAGGCTGGAGTCGGAATCGAACCGGCGTACACGGAGTTGCAGTCCGCTGCATAACCACTCTGCCATCCAGCCTCAAGAGTCGTGATACGAAACATTGGAGCGGGAAACGAGATTCGAACTCGCGACCCCAACCTTGGCAAGGTTGTGCTCTACCACTGAGCTATTCCCGCTCGACTCGGGGACGCATTCTACAGAGAAGTGCGCGACTGTCAATTGCTTATCGCACTCGGTCACATCGATTTGGACAACTCCGGCCAGGCCATGCGCAGGTACTGAATCATCGACCACAGGGTCAGAACCACGGCGGCATAAAGCGTCACCACACCGATCTGAGCGATCCAGCTACCCGGCATGGAACCGAGCAGTAACAGCAGCGCGATCATCTGCAGTGTGGTCTTGACCTTGCCGACCCACGACACCGCGACATTACCGCGCTTGCCCATCTCGGCCATCCACTCACGCAGCGCCGAGATGACGATTTCACGACCGATGATGACCAGCGCCGGCAGGGTCAGCCAGGCGCTATCGAAACGCTCGATGAGCAGTGCCAGGGCGACCGCGACCATGACCTTGTCGGCCACGGGATCGAGAAAGGCGCCGAAGGGCGTGCTCTGATCCCACAGGCGGGCCAGGTAGCCATCCAGCCAATCGGTCAGGGCGGCCAGGCCGAACAGCGCCGCGGTGAGCGGCATGCTCCATGCGTACGGCAGATAGAATAGGATCACCAGCAGCGGGATGAACACGATACGAGCGAGTGTCAGAATATTGGGGATGTTCATCGGAACATGTCGGTCCTTGCCGGTGATCGGAGAGCGTTCATTCTACCGGTAGCCGGGCACTTCATCCATGCAGCGCCTGATGAATGGAGGCGGCGAGGCTGGCGCTGATGCCGGGCACCCGGGCGAGCTCGTCGCGGGTAGCGTGGTTGACGCCTTGCAAGCCACCGAAGAAGCGCAGCAGTTCGCGGCGGCGCTTGGGGCCGATGCCGGGTATCTCCTGCAGGGTCGAGGTGCGGCGTGCCTTGTCGCGGCGCTGACGATGCCCGGTGATCGCGAAACGGTGCGCTTCGTCGCGAATGTGTTGAATCAGGTGCAAGGCCGGTGAGCCTCCATCCAGGCTGAGCGTGTTATCGACGGTCTCGATGAACAGCGTTTCGAGCCCCGGCTTGCGGGTGGTGCCCTTGGCCACGCCGACCAAGCGGACGCCGACCACTTCGAGCTCCTCGAAGACCTCGCGGGCCATGTTGAGCTGCCCCTTGCCGCCATCGACCAGTAGAATGTCCGGGCATTTGCCTTCGCCTTGCTGCAGGCGCTTGAAGCGCCGAATCAGCGCCTGGCGCATGGCGGCGTAATCATCGCCGGCCGCCACCCCTTCGATATTGAATCGCCGATAGTCGGACTTCACCGGGCCGTCCTGGTCGAACACCACACACGATGCCACCGTGGCCTCGCCATGGCTATGGCTGATATCGAAACATTCCAGGCGTGTCGGGACGCTCTGCATGTCGAGCGCGTCTCGAAGCGTCTCGAAGCGTTTGGATAACTGCGTGCGGTTGGCCATCTGCGTGGCCAGATGCTGTTCGGCATTGGTGCGTGCCAGTTGCAGCCATTGGGCACGGTGGCCACGTACCTGATGCGCCAGCCGAACGCGCTTGCCGGCTTGCTCGGCCAGCGCCGCTTGCAGTAGATCGCTATCTGGCAGCGCGTGGCTGGTAATCACTTCTTGTGGGAGTTCGCGGCCCTGGCCGAGATAGAACTGGCTGATGAACTCGCCGAGCAGTTCGTCGGCGGGCAAATCCAGGCCATTGTCGGGTGAATGGTGCCGCGCACCGAGCATGCGGCCCTGGCGGATCGTCAAGACACTGATGCACAGCCCCCCCGGTCGCTCGGCGAAGGCAAAGATATCGGCATCGCCGGCTTCGGTGTCGACGATCTGGCGCTCCTGCAATCGGCGCAACTGCTGAATCTGATCCCGCAGCCGCGCCGCTTCCTCGAAATCCAGTGCTGCGCTGGCAGTCTCCATCGCCGCGCTCAACTGCTCGGTGACTTGTTCGCTCTTGCCTTCGAGGCACATGAGCGCATGCTCGAGATCGAGGCGGTAATCGGCTTCGCTGATATAATCCACGCAGGGGGCGCTGCAACGCTGAATCTGGTATTGCAGGCAGGGCCGCGTGCGATGGGCGAATACGCTGTCCTCGCAATTGCGGATGCGGAATATCTTCTGCACCAGCGCCAGGCTCTCGCGAACGGCATGCGAACTGGGATACGGGCCCAGATAGCGGCCATCGTTGCGCTTATGGCGAGTGCGCTTGAACTCCAGCGCCGGGTAGGGGTGACGATCGCTGGCGAAGACATAGGGGTAGGACTTATCGTCGCGCAGCAGGATATTGTACGGCGGTCGCAACTCCTTGATCAGCGTCTGCTCGAGCAGCAGTGCTTCGGTCTCGCTGCGGGTAATCGCTACTTGCACGTCGGCGATGCGTCCCACCAGGGCTTGCGTCTTGGCATTCAGCGCGCCACGAAAATAGCTTGCCAGGCGCGCCTTGAGACGCTTTGCCTTACCGACATAAAGCACATTGCCCTGATCGTCGAGCATGCGATAGACGCCCGGCGACTCACTGACGGTCTTGAGAAAATGTTTGGCGTCGAAACTCATGCCGATCGATCTACAGGATGGAAAACGACAGAATATCAGATCGCCGGCGATGTGACGTTGCCGGCCTCACTCCTCGTTGCGATAGCCATCGACCAGGCCATGGCGTAGCCCGAGGTGAGTCATTTCGACATCGGAAAGCACCCCGAGTTTCTCGAAGATGCGATAGCGGTAGGTATTGACGGTCTTGGGACTCAGATAGAGGTGGTCGGCAATATCGCTGACGCGCTGACAGTTGATGAGCATCAGCGCGATCTGCAACTCGCGGCTCGATAGATCGTCGAAGGGATTCTCCTCGGCATCGAGCTTGGCAAGCACCAGGCGTTGGGCGATTTCCGGACTGATATAGCGCTGCCCGGCATGCACGGCACGAATCGCTCTGACCATTTCCTCCAATTCGCTGCCCTTGGTAATGAAGCCGCTGGCACCGGCATCGAGTAGCCGCTGAGCGAATTTTTCCTCGAGATAGGCCGTCAGTACGACTACTTTGATATCCGACATGCCACGCACGATTTTACGGGTGGCCTCATGGCCGCCGATGCCCGGCATGCGGATATCCATCAATACGATATCGGGCCGCTTGCGTCGTGCCTGACTAATGGCATCTTCGCCATCGGCGGCTTCGCCGATGACACGCAAGCCTTTTTCGGCGTCCAGCATGCGGGCAATGCTGGTGCGCACGAGATGATGATCGTCTGCGACAAGAACCCTGATCAAATTCGCTCCTCGTAGGATCTCGGTGAAGAACAGTATCAGGAAATTGCGCCAGCATTAGCTGAAGCATTACATCAGTTTAATATTAAGTAATTCCTCGAGGCTAGGGCGCGGTAATCGGCTCTAACCTCTTGACGCCTGGGCCGGCTATCCGTAGCATTTCAACGCCTCGATGACGGTGTCGGATTGCAGCGGGCGAACTACGAAAGTATTAGGTTTCGCCGTTGAGGTCCATCCTCGCATCTTGACGATATTCAACCGTGCTCGTTGAGTGCGGGAATGGGATATCAAGTGGGGCCTTAGCTCAGCTGGGAGAGCGCGACGCTGGCAGCGTCGAGGTCATCAGTTCGATCCCGATAGGCTCCACCATCATCGATTCGAAATTCGGAAAAGCCGCCTGAGCGCATGCTCAGGCGGCTTTTCTATTCTATGGATGCGGCAGAACGCGGAACGATCGAACGGTATGGAGAAAGAAGGGCGGTGACGCCGATAAGGCAACTGGGCGGCTAACTCACGCTGCGTAGCAGCCGCTGACGGCTGGGCACGCTTCGTTGCCCATTACCGCAGCGCGTGCAGGTGATGAAGTGCGCCTGGCTTCGGCTATCGAGCTCACGGGCGAGGAAAACCGACCAGTGGCGTGGCGCATCGGCGGTGATTTCGGCGTTGCCGCAGGAGCACGTCACGATATGGTTTTCCCTGACATCGACCAGCCAGCCAATCCGGTGCATAGAAAGCCTCCCTCGTCTCTTCAAGGGTAAGCCGGACGTGCCGTTGCATTGTCGGATATTGGCTAATGTGCGGGCATGGATTTGCTGCTGCGATGCGGGCTGACGGCGCTCAACCCACGCGGCCCAGCATGAGAAATTCCAGTAGCGCTTTCTGGGCATGCAGCCGATTGCCGGCTTCCTGCCAGACCACGGCGCGTGGGTCATCGAGCAGGGTTTCGCTGATCTCCTCGCCGCGGTGCGCCGGCAGACAATGCAGGAACAGCACATCGTCGGCCGCCGAGTCGAGCATCGTCTCGTTGACCTGAAAGCCGGCGAAGGCGCGCTCGCGCTCGGCCTGCTCTTTCTCCTGGCCCATCGAGGCCCACACATCGGTAGTGATCAGGTCGGCGCCGATGATCGCCTCGCGTGGGTCGCGAACCAGCGTGACCCGATCGCCGGCGGCATCAAGAATCGACGCATCCGGATCGTAGCCCTGCGGGCAGCAGACGCGCAGCTTGAAATCGAACTGCCGCGCGGCATTGATCCAGGAGTGACACATGTTATTGCCGTCGCCGACCCAGACCGCCGTCTTGCCCTCGATCGAACCGCGACATTCGACCCAGGTCATGATATCGGCCAGCAACTGGCAGGGATGATAGTCGTCGCTCAGCGCATTGATCACGGGTACTGAGCTGGCGGCGGCGAATTCCTCGATGCCGGCATGCGAGAAGGTGCGGATCATCACCGCATCGACCATCTGCGAGAGCACCCGGGCGGTATCGCCGATCGGCTCGCCGCGACCAAGCTGGGTATCGCGCGGCGACAGAAACAGGGCATGGCCGCCAAACTGGGCCATCGCCGTCTCGAACGATACCCGGGTACGCGTCGAGGATTTCTCGAAAACCATCGCCAGGGTGCGGTTGGCGAAAGGCGTGTAAGTCGGCCCCTCGGTCTTGAGCGCGTTCTTGATGGTGATCGCCCGCCGAATCAGATAGGCGAGTTCATCGGATGTCAGATCCAGCAGCGTCAGAAAATGGCGTGTCGCCATGGCAAGCTCCATGTCATTGGCAGCCGCGAACGAAAAGGGCGCCGATGGTGCGGGTATCGACCGCGCCATCGGCGCCCCGACCACGACGCCATTGCTGCGCCCGGTCGTGCGGAAAGCTTCCATCCTAGCCATCCCGCGGTTGCAGCGCAACGCACTGGCGTCATCCGTCGTCGATGGGGCTGTTTTCGGCGCCATGCACCAGTAGAATGGTGATCACGACATCACACACCGGTTAGCGCGGCAGCAGGTTTATTTGCCCTGGCGCCCCGCAAGGAATTACCCATGAGCACCACTCTCGAGAACATCAAGCAGCAAGTCAGTGAAAACCCCATCCTCATCTATATGAAAGGCACACCGCAGCTGCCTCAGTGTGGGTTCTCCGCTCAGACCGTGCAGGCGTTGATGGCCTGTGGCGAACGTTTCGCCTTCGTCAATGTGCTGGACAATCCCGATATTCGTGCCGAATTGCCCAAATACGCCAACTGGCCGACGTTCCCGCAGCTATGGGTCGACGGCGAGCTGGTCGGCGGTTGCGATATCGTCGTCGAGATGTACCAGAATGGCGAACTGGAAAAGCTGATCAAGGACGCGGCCGCCAGGGCCAACACCGAGCAAAGCGATAGCTGAGATCAGCCCGGGCTTCGAGCTTCGAGCCACGAAAAGCGAATCCCTGCCGAGACGACTGGCAGGGTTTGGTGGTCGCTGGACTTGCTGTGACCGAAGCTCGAAGCTAGCCCTCCTCCATGCCCTGCTCGCGTTGAGCCAGGTTCCAGCCGCCCAGATCCTTGAAGCGATTGACGATGGCGCAGAACAGTTCGGCGGTTCGCTCGGTGTCGTAACGCGCCGAGTGCGCGGCGGAATTGTCGAATTCGATTCCCGCGGCGCGACACGCCCTGGCGAGTACCGTCTGGCCATAGACCAGCCCGGAAAGCGTCGCGGTATCGAAGCTCGAGAAGGGGTGAAACGGGTTGCGCTTGATACCGCAGCGATTGACCGCGGCGTTCAAGAAGCCATGATCGAACGCCGAGTTATGACCGACCAGAATCGCCCGTGTGCAATTGCTGGACTTGGTGGCCTTGCGCACCGGGCGGAAGATTTCGCCGAGTGCATCGGCCTCTGACAGCGACACCCGCTTGCGTAGTGGGTTATCGAGATCGATGCCGGTGAAGTCGAGCGCCGCCTGGTCGATATTGGCCCCTTCGAAAGGCTCGACATGAAAGGCGAAGGTGGCATCGGGCATCAGGTTGCCCTGTGGATCCATGGTCAGCGTGACCGCGGCGATTTCCAGAATGGCGTCGCGTTCGGCATTGAAACCGCCGGTTTCCAGGTCTACCACCACCGGCAGGAAGCTACGAAAACGCTGGGCCATCAATTCGTGGGCGTTCGCCTCGGTCATGCACCTCTCCATCCCATGTCGTAATAGCTGTGGATTCGCTGCGGTCGCCCCGCGTCACAGGCCGAGAGTTTAGCAGCTTGCCGTAAGGCCGTCCTGGCTAGCGGTGTTCGCCACCAGCAGCGGGCGCTATAATCGGCGGATTGAACATTGTCGGTGCTGATTCTACCCATTGAAGGAGCTTTGCATGTCCGATGTGAAAAAGGTCGTCCTCGCCTATTCAGGTGGCCTGGACACCTCCGTGATCGTCAAGTGGTTGCAACAGACCTACCACTGCGAGGTCGTGACCTTCACGGCTGACATCGGGCAGGGCGAAGAGGTCGAGCCGGCCCGGGCCAAGGCCGAGGCGTTGGGGGTCAAGGAGATCTACATCGAGGATCTGCGCGAGGAGTTCGTGCGCGATTACGTGTACCCGATGTTCCGCGCCAACACCATTTACGAAGGCGAGTACCTGCTGGGCACCTCCATTGCGCGCCCGCTGATCGCCAAGCGCCTGATCGAGATCGCCAACCGGACCGGCGCCGATGCGATTTCTCATGGCGCCACCGGCAAGGGCAACGATCAGGTGCGCTTCGAGCTTGGCGCCTATGCGCTCAAGCCCGGCGTCAAGGTCATCGCGCCGTGGCGCGAGTGGGATCTGACCTCGCGCGAAAAGCTGATGAATTACTGCGAGCAGCACGAGATTCCGGTCGATTTCTCCAAGAGCAAGAAGAAATCGCCATACTCGATGGACGCCAACCTGCTGCATATCTCCTACGAGGGCGGCATTCTCGAGGATCCGTGGGCCGAGGCCGAAGAGGACATGTGGCGCTGGAGCGTTTCGCCCGAAGCCGCCCCGGATCAACCCACCTATATCGAACTGACCTTCGAGAAGGGCGATATCGTCGCCATCGATGATGAGCCGCTCAAGCCGCACGAGGTGCTGAGCAAGCTCAATAAGCTGGGTGGCGATAACGGCATCGGTCGTCTCGATATCGTCGAGAACCGCTACGTGGGCATGAAATCGCGGGGTTGCTACGAAACGCCGGGCGGCACCATCATGCTGCGCGCTCATCGTGCCATCGAGTCGATCACCCTCGACCGCGAAGCGGCGCATTTGAAAGATGAGTTGATGCCCAAGTATGCCGAAGTGATCTACAACGGCTACTGGTGGAGTCCCGAGCGCAAGATGTTGCAGGCCGCCATCGACGAGACGCAGACGTTCGTCAATGGCGTGGTGCGCATGAAGCTCTATAAAGGCAGTGCCAGCGTGGTCGGGCGTAAATCCGAACAATCGCTGTTCGATGAATCCATCGCGACGTTCGAGGACGATGCCGGCGCCTACAATCAGAAGGATGCCGAAGGTTTCATCAAGCTCAATGCGTTGCGGTTGCGGATAGCCGCGGGCAAGGGTCGTAGCGCGAGCTAAAGGAGGTCTCATGCTCAAGAAACTGATCGATGGCCTGTTCCGGGCCGGCAACGTCAACGACGAAGAGATGCCCGCGACGGATTACCGGGGATTTCTGATCACGCCGGACCCGCAGGATGCGGGCGGCCAGTACCGGGTCAGCGGCTGGATTCGTAAGCCGATCGAGGGCGGCGAAACGCTCGAACATCGCTTCGAGCGCTCGGACGTGATCAGCAATCGCGAGGACTGCGTCGAGTTGACGATAAAGAAAGCCCAGCAGTTCATCGACGATATCGGCGACGAGATGTTCGCGCGCTGAGCCCTCGTATCGAAACGGCATGGCTTCACACGGCACCCTTCGGGGTGCCGTTTTTCATCCTGGCGGCAGGCGGACGATCGATGGGAAACCTGCTACGCTCGTTTGGCCAGATTCATGAGAACGATCAAGTATTTGCAGCGTGTATCCGTAAAAGGGAGAGCTTCATGATCAAGGTGCATCATCTGGAGAACTCTCGCTCGCAGCGTGTGTTATGGCTGCTCGAAGAGCTCGGCATCGACTACGAAGTTATCGAATATCGTCGCGATCCAAAGACCATGTTGGCGCCGGCTGAACTCAAGAAGATACATCCACTGGGCAAGTCGCCGGTAATCACCGATGGCGAAATCACCGTGGCGGAATCCGGCGCGATCATCGATTATCTGATCGATGCCTACGATACGCAGCAGCGGCTGATTCCACCGCACGGTAGCACCGAATACCGCCGTTATCGCTACTGGTTGCACTATGCCGAAGGCTCGGCGATGCCGCCGCTGGTCATGAAATTGATATTCTCGCGGCTCGGCAAACCGCCGGTGCCGGCGCTGATTCGTCCGATCGGCCGCATGCTCGGCGAGGGGGTGAGAACGAAATTCCTCGATCCGCAGATTCGCCAGCATCTCGACTTCTGGGAGAGCGAGCTTGCCGCGTCTGCCTGGTTCGCCGGTGAGCGGTTCACCGCCGCCGATATTCAAATGAGTTTCCCGCTACTGGCGCTGGAAGCGCGTGGCGGTTTTGGCGATCGACCTCACGTCAAGGCTTGCCTGGCGCGCATGCGTGAGCGGCCGGCATATCAGCGTGCGATGGAAAAGGGCGGCGAATTCAAGCTGCCGGGATGAGCGCGTTGAAGTCTGCTGATCTGCCCGTAGCGTTCGAGCCATGCTGCAATAGGAGTGCGTATCATGAAACGAATCATGGGGATATTGTCGCTGGCCGTGATGGCATCGCCTGCCATGGCGGAGAACACACAATCGGCTTCGAATATTGACGAGCGAGTGCTGAGGATATTGAAGGCTGCGACAACGGTGGAGCCCATGGCGTCGCCGGCATCCGAGCCATCAACCGAAAGCGATCCACAGCAAGCCGAGCGAATCCAAGCGCAGCAGCCGGATGAGACGAGCAAGACTCAGCCTGATTCGGAGCCGATACAAGCACAGCAGCCGGATGAGACGAGCAAGACTCAGCCTGATTCGGGGCCGATACCTTCGTCCTGCACCAAGCTACGGGACGAGATCGAGCGCAAGATTCGCGCCAATGGCGTGCCTCGTTTCAGCGTGGATGTACTCCCCACCGTGGAGGCCGAAAGCCGTGTCGCCCTGGACGGAGAGCGCCATAATGCTGGCGAAATCGTCGGCAGTTGCGCTGCCGGGCGTTACAAGATCATCTATCGGCGGGGTTGACGGTTTCATCCGTGACAAGCCAGGCGCGCAGTGCATAGAACGCACGCCCCAGCCATTCATGTAACGCTTGTGCGCTGTGGCGAAGGTGATAAGCCTGCGGTATCCAGGCAAGCAGGCTCGCCGGTGGTGGGCTGGCGAAGTCGGTCGGCGCGGGGATGACCTCGAGACCCATACGCGTGAATTCGGGTACCGCGCGGGGCAAATGCCAGGCTTGGGATACCAGCAGTACGCTTCGTATGCCATCGGCCTTCAGTAGCGGCGCGCTGTAGCGTGCGTTCTCGGCGGTGGTGCGGCTGCGGGTTTCGATCCAGTGCGCCTCGAGTCCGAATACCTGGCGCAGCGCCTTCGCCATCAAGGTCGCTTCGGCAAGCATCTCGCCATGCATTCGGCCGCCGGTCACCAGAATCGGCAAATCGCTGCGATCAGCGAGCCAGGCACCGTAAGCCAGCCGGCGCCAGGTCGCGTTATTGGGCGCATCGCCCCAGCCGAATTCCGGCGCAACATAATCCCGCCCGCCTCCCAGGATCACGATCGCCTCGGCACGCGACAGCTCCGCCGCCGTAGGCGGTGAATAGGTCTCGAGGCCGACACGTAGCCAATAGCTGGCCAGCGGCGTGGATAATGCCAGTAATGCAATCAGCCCCAGGGCCACCAGGCTGCTACCCAACCAGCGCCAGCGCTTGAGCAGCAGCAGGCCGGCCACGATCAGCAGCACGTTGATCAGTGGCGGCAATGCCAGATATTTCAGCAGGTGAACGGTCATTCGTCGTTTCCAACCTGATACGCGCTCGTATCGATAATGGCCTCTCAACACAATTGATTAGCCGACGAACCTGTCGCGATTCTTCACCTTTGGCTATCTTGAAACGGGGTCGATTAGAACCTTCAAAAAGAACAATAACATACAGGGGAGAATGACACAGAGTAACGATAAGAAGCGACTGCAAGGAGAGGCCTTCATGAATGCCATCGTCGTAATGCTGCTGGGTTTGGCTGGGCTGGCGTTGGGCTATGCGTTCTATTCCAAATTCATCGCTGAAAAGATCTTTCGCCTCGATCCCGATTTTCGTACCCCCGCCCATGAATTCGAGGATGGCACCGATTTCGTGCCGACCAATCGTTATGTGCTATGGGGTCACCACTTCACCTCGGTCGCCGGTGCGGCGCCGATCGTCGGCCCGGCGATCGCAGTCATCTGGGGTTGGCTGCCGGCATTTCTTTGGGTGATTCTGGGCACGGTATTCTTCGCTGGCATTCACGATGCCGGGGCAATCTGGGCCAGTGTGCGCAACAAGGCGCGCTCGGTTGGTGCGCTGACCGGGGATGTGGTCGGCAAGCGTGCCCGTAGCATCTTCATGATCGTCATTTTCCTGCTGCTGTTGATGGTCAACGCTGTCTTCGCCGTGGTCATCGCCGGTCTGATGATGGATTTCCCGAGTTCCGTGGTGCCCGTGTGGGGAGCGATTGCCGTCGCCCTGGTCATCGGTCAGTTGATCTACCGGCGCAAGGCCAGCCTGATGCTGGTGTCGGTGGTGGGCGTGATTGCGCTGTATGCGCTGATTGGTATCGGGCCGTCGATTCCCTTGCAAATGCCCGATGAGGTCATGGGGGTGTCCGGCAACGCACTGTGGATTCTGATTCTATTCGGTTATGCGGCGGCCGCTTCGCTGCTGCCGGTATGGATGCTGCTGCAGCCGCGCGATTACATCAACGGCCTGCAGTTGTTCATCGGCTTGATCATTTTGTACGTTGCGGTGCTGTTTTCCAATCCGACGATACTGGCTCCCATGTTCAATACCAATGTGCCGGCGGGTACGCCATCGATGGTCCCTCTACTGTTCGTGACCATTGCCTGTGGCGCGATTTCCGGATTCCATGGCCTGGTGTCGTCGGGCACGTCATCCAAGCAATTGAACAAGGAAACCGACGTGCGTTTCGTCGGTTACTTCGGCGCCGTGGGTGAAGGCATGCTGGCGTTGGCGGCGATTCTCACCGCAACGGCGGGTTTCGCCAGTTTCGCCGATTGGCAAGCCATGTATAGCGCCTTTGGGCAGGGCGGTGTCAACGCCTTCGTCGAAGGCGGCGCCTATATCATCAATAACGGTATCGGCTTGCCCGAGACCACCGCGGCGACGCTACTGACGGTGATGGCGGCGCTGTTCGCCGGCACCACCATGGATACCGGCTTGCGCCTGCAGCGCTATATCTTCCAGGAGTGGGGCGAGATCTATCACCAGGAATGGCTGAAGAACCCGGCCATCGCGACCCTGCTGGCGGTAGGCTCCTGTCTGGTTCTTGCGTTTGGTGCCGGCGGGGCCGATGGCTCTGGCGGGATGATCATCTGGCCGCTGTTCGGGACCACCAATCAATTGCTGGCCGGTCTGACCCTGCTGGTAATCACCGTGATGCTGGTCCGCCGCAAACGCCCCATTCTGTACACGCTGGTGCCGCTGATTTTCGTCGTGGTGATGACGCTATGGGCCCTGTTGGCGCAACTGCGCAGCTTCTACGAGCAGGGCAATATCTTCCTGCTGGTACTCGATATCGTGGTGCTGGTCGCTTCGATTCTGGTCGCGCTCGAATGTGCCTCGACGCTCAAGCGCTTGCGCGGCGAAGTCACCAACCCATCATGAGCGAGGCATGACGATGGCGCATGACGACCGCCACGATTCACGGCGAGAAAGAATACGAGCCTGGCTTGGCCAGGCCCGCTATTTCGCCGAGGAGGCCTATTCGGTACGTTATCGCAGCGCCATCGCCCGCGCGCGGCGCGACGAGGACGATTTGTTCATGCTGCTGGTGTTTTCCGAAATGATGGGCATGCCCAATCCGGCGGCCTATTACACGCTGGAATTGCAGCCGTTGATGCTGGAGCGATTTCACGACTGGCACTTGCGGATGGGCATGGAGCGGTCGCCTTTGGATCATTTCGGCTGCTGTTAAGAACCTGTCCATGATCTACTGCACTCGGTGATGCTGTGTTGAAACCCTCCTTAGAATGCTCATTTACAATAGTAAACTCCGCTTCTTCGTCGGTTTTCGCCTTGCCTCACCTTCGTTCATGACGATCATGAAAAGGCTCTGGGGAACCTAGTGACGGCACAATATTGCTTGGAAAAGAGTCGGGCATGAAAGAGCTATTGCAACATCGACTGCTCTGGGTTGGCGGTAAAGGTGGCGTGGGCAAGACTACGGTGGCGGCTGCATTGGCCGTGCTGGCGGCGCGCCGTGGGCGGCGAGTGCTGGTGGTTTCCACCGACCCGGCGCACAGCCTGGGCGATGTCTTCGAGCGCGAGCTGGGCGATGCGCCGCGTCGGTTGCTGCCGGGGCTGGATGCCATGGAGATCGATCCCGATGCCGAGGTCGATGCCCATTTGAAGCGTGTCACTCAGCAAATGCGCCGTTATGCCGCGCCGGAGATGATGACCGAGCTAGAGCGGCAGATGCGCCTGACGCGCCAAGCGCCGGGCACCCAGGAGGCGGCGCTGCTCGAGCGCCTGGCCCGGCTGATGACCGAAGACGACGATCGCTACGATCTGATCGTCTTCGACACCGCGCCTACCGGGCACACGCTACGGTTGTTGACGCTGCCCGAAGCCATGGCCGCCTGGACCGATGGATTGTTGGCGCACAATCGTAAATCCGAGGAACTCGGCAAGGTATTGAAGCATTTGACGCCCAAGCGTGGCCGCGGTGTCGACACGCCGTTCGACGATCCCGAGCGCGATGGCCTCGATGAGCTGGATTCGCGCACGCGCGATGTCGCTCAGACGCTGCTCGATCGCCGGCGGCTTTTTCATCGTGCGCGGCGGCGGATCGAGAACCGCGACGAGAGCGTGTTCCTGTTCGTGATGACGCCCGAGCGCCTGCCGATACTCGAGACGGCACGCGCCGTGGCGGCGCTGGAGGCGGCGGATGTTCCGGTGGCCGGTGCCCTGGTCAATCGGGTGATACCGGCCGATGCCGATGGCGATTTCCTGCGCCGTCGCCGCGAGCAGGAGGCGGTGTATCTGGCGCGTATCGACTCCGAACTGACGCACCTGCCGCGCCCACGCCTGCCGCTATTGCCCAGCGATGTGCAGGGCATCGAGATTCTCGATGAACTGGCAAGCCATCTGGAAGTGCTGGGGTTCTAGGCACGAACCGTCAAGACGGCTCGGTCTTGTCAGGATACTCGCACAAATCCTCGATCACACAGCTACCGCAACGTGGCTTGCGAGCCACGCAGGTATAACGGCCATGCAGGATCAGCCAGTGGTGTGCGTCCTTGAGGAACTCCTTGGGCACGTGACGCATCAGCTTGTTCTCGACCTCGACGACATTCTTGCCCGGCGCGATGCGGGTGCGGTTGGAGACGCGGAAGATATGCGTATCCACCGCCATGGTGGCCTGCCCGAAGGCGGTATTGAGAATCACGTTGGCGGTCTTGCGGCCCACGCCGGGTAGCGCTTCCAGTTCGGCGCGGGTTTGTGGCACCTCGCCGCCGTGCCGCTCGAGCAGCAGGTGGCAGGTCTTCATCAGGTTTT
Organism: uncultured Halomonas sp.; assembly: GCF_946887195.1. The sequence goes on along the minus strand of NZ_CAMPKE010000004.1, from coordinate 110,705 downwards.
CCGCCTTGGTGTTGTAAAGGCCGATGGTCTTGATGTGCTCCTTGAGACCATCGATGCCCAGCTCGATGATCGCTTCGGGGGTATTGGCGACCGGAAACAGCCGAGCCATGGCCTTGTTGACCCCGACATCGGTGGCCTGGGCCGAGAGCAGCACCGCGGTGAGCAACTCGAACGGGCTGGTCCAGTTGAGCTCGGTGGTCGGCTCGGGATTGTGTTCTCGCAGCCGCGCGAAAATTTCGAAACGTTTTTTGGCGTTCATTGCCCTTGCCTTGTTTATCCTGTCAGCGAATGGTGCCTGTGATTCTGACTCGCCGGCTTCCCTTCGGTTGATCGACCGGATCTGCCTGGCGGCGGCGCTCCATGCGCTCGTCGATGACGTTCTTGGCGGCGATCAGCAGCCCGGTGGCGAAGAAGGCGCCGGGCGGCAGCACCAGAAACAGAAAGCTGTAATCGTCGAATACCGTAATCTGCCAGTCGGCGGCGATGGGGCCGAGTAGCAAGTTCATGTCGGCGAACAGCGTGCCCTGGCCGAACAGCTCGCGAATCGCCCCCAGCACCACCAGTACGACCGCGAAGCCCATCCCCATCATCAGCCCATCGGTGGCGGCGGGCAGTACCGGGTTCCTGGCGGCGAAGGCATCGACACGGCCGAGAATCGCACAGTTGGTGACGATCAGCGGAATGAAGATGCCGAGAATTTGATAAAGCTGGAAGGTATACGCCCGCATCAATAGCTCGGCGCAGGTCACGAAGGCGGCAATGATCATTACGAAAGCCGGCAGGCGCACGCTGGCGGGTACGTGATGGCGAATCAGCGAGACCGAGACGTTGGCGCCGACCATCACCAATAGCGTGGCCAGGCCCAAACCGAGTGCATTGACCACCGTGCTGGTGACGGCCAGCAATGGGCACAAACCCAACAATTGCACCAATGCCGGGTTATTGGCCCACAACCCGTTTCTAGTGAGTTCGTTGAATTGACTCACGGCTCGTCTCCCTGCGGCTTGCCCAGCAATGTGGCCCGATTGGCGGCGAAGTATTCCAGGCTGCGCCTGATCGCGCCGACGACCGCGCGCGGCGTGATGGTCGCGCCGGTGAAGGCATCGAATACGCCGCCATCTTTTTTCACGGCCCATTGATCGAGGGGTGGGTTGCCCAGTGACAATCCGCTAAATTGGGTGATCCAGTCGCTCTTGCGCACGTCGATCTTGTCGCCCAGCCCTGGCGTTTCCCGATGCGACAATACACGCACGCCGGTCAGCTCGCCATTGGCGGCGATTCCCACCAGCAGCGAGATGTCGCCACTGTAGCCATCGTGCGCGATCGCCGGAAGGATAACCGCCCGGGCCTGGCCGTTAGCCTCTACCCGCCAGGCGATGAATTCGCTGGATTGGCCCAGTGCTCCAGAGGCAGGCAACGTAATGGCATCGAGCGGATCGCCATCTTGCAGGGCTTCGGGTACAACTTGGCCGAGCGCCCGATGCTGACTAGCCAGGCGGTTCTCTTCGATGCGTTCGGCAGTGAGTGAGTGCGTTACCGCCACCACCCCGACAGTGATGGCGGCAAACAGCCCAAGCCCGGTGGCGCCTCGTAGGATGCTGTGTGAGAGCTCACTCATTGCGCGCTCTCGTCATCGTCGATCTGCCTGACCTTGATGCCACGATTGGGCCGGTTATGGCCGTAGGTGCGCGGTTGGGTGTAGTAATCGATGAACGGCACGGCGAAATTCATCAATAGCACGGCGAAGGCCACGGCATCCGGGTAGGCACCGAAGGTGCGAATCACCATGACCAGGATGCCGATTCCGGCACCGTAGTAGAGCTTGCCCTTGCGGCTGGTGGCGGCGCTGACCGGATCGGTGGCGATGAAAAAGGCGCCGAAGATCGCCGCGCCGCCAAGCAGATGAAACAGCGGGCTGCCGTGATGGCTGGGGTCGCCGGCAAACATGAGCGTAGCAATCAGCGCGATGGCGCCGAGCATGCTCAGCGGAATGTGCCAGCTGACGATGCGTTTGAATAACAGCAGCGCACCGCCGGCCAGCCAGGCCAAGGCGACACTGTGCCAGGCATTCAGTGTGCCGGGCGGCAGTGGCTTTCCGGCCCAGAACTCGCTGGCGAGAATCGCCTCGGGTTTGTGCTTGAAGGCATCGAGCGGTGTGGCGCCGGTCATCGCATCGGCGGGGCTTGCCAGGCCAAGGAAATAGCCCAGCGATTCACCCATCGAAATAGCTTCGGGGCCGAGCAGCCCGTGCGGGGCGGCCCACTGCGTCATCGGTAGCGGAAAGGCGATCAGCAGCAGCGCGTAGCCGACCATCGCCGGATTGAACGGGTTCTGACCCAGCCCGCCGAAGAGCTGCTTGGCGACGACGATGGCTGCGACCATGCCGACCGCAATCAGCCACCACGGCACGAAGGGCGGCAGCGATACTCCCAGCAATACGCCAGTCACCAGCGCGCTATTGTCGCGCAGCGTCAGGCTCGATGGGCGCGAGCGCAGACGCAGTATCAGCGCTTCCAGAAGAACGCCGAGCCCGGCGGCGAACAGCACATTGAGGACAATGCCCCAGCCGAAGAACCGGGCCTGTGCCGCAATGCCTGGCAGGGTGGCGATCAGCACCCAACGCATGATCTGGCCGGTAGAGGTCGCCGCGTGAGAATGCGGTGAGCTGGCGTGCATCAAGCTCATTGCGGCGATACCTCGTCACTGGCCTGAACTTGCAGCGCCGTCAGCCGCGTCTCGGTGGCATGCAGATTTTCCCTGGCGGTGGCGAGCTGGGTTTCCAGGTCCTCCAGCTCGACTGCCCCGCTCTGGTTGGCCTCGCTGGCGCGGGCCAGGCTCTTCTCGGCTTTCTTGACCGCGGCCCTGGCGGCGGCCTGGGCGATTCTCAGCTTCTTGATCCGGGCCTGATGATCCCCAGCGCTCGATGCCGGCGGCTCAGCAGAGGCCACTTGCTTTAGCTGGCGAGCGCGCGCCTGCCGCCTGGCTTCTCTCTCGGCCTCCTCGCGGGCGAGGCGGGCCTGGCGAAATTCGAAGCGATGGCGCGCGTGCTCGGCCCTGCGGGCATCCTGCTCACGGGCGCGAATCTCACGCTTGCTGGCACGGTAGTAGTTCACCAGCGGAATATGGCTGGGGCAAACATAGGCGCAAGCGCCGCATTCGATGCAGTCGAACAGGTTGAAGAGTTCGGCCTTGTCGTACTCGCGGCCCTTGCTGAACCAGTAGAGTTGTTGAGGCAGCAGCGAGGCCGGGCAGGCCGTCTCGCAGGCACCGCAGCGAATGCAGGGTTGCTCGGGCGGCGCCGGGGGGAGCTCTTCGGTCGTGGCGGCGATCAGGCAGTTGCCGGTCTTGACCAGAGGCAGGGCGTCGCTGTCCAGTGCCACGCCCATCATCGGCCCGCCCATGATCAGCCGGGAAAGGCGCTCGGATTGCAGGCCGGCGAAGGCCAGCAATTCGTGTATCGGCGTGCCGATTCGCGCCACGACGTTACCGGGGCGTTCCAGCGCTTCGCCGGTCAGGGTGATGATCCGCGAGATCAGCGGCTCGCCATCGCGCACGGCACGTAGCGCGGCGAGCAGGGTGCCGGGGTTATGGCACAACACGCCGACATCCGCCGGCAGCCCACGTGAAGGCACTTCGCGACCGGTCAGCAACTGCACCAACTGCTTTTCGCCGCCGCTGGGATAGTGGGTCGCGATTACCTTCACAGCGATGGATGCCGTGTCGTCGTCGGATGGGTTGCCGAGTGCTTGGCGCAACGCATCGATGGCATCGGACTTGTTGTCTTCGATGCCGATCAGGATGCGCTCGGCACCACAGAGCCTTGCCAGTAATCGTGCACCTTCGAGAATGTCCGCAGTATACGTGCGCAGCGCCATGTCGTCGGCGGTGATATAGGGCTCGCACTCGGCGGCATTGACGATCAGCGTATCGATCGCGTGACGCTGGCGCACCTGCGCTTTCACGGCGGTGGGGAAACCCGCGCCACCCAGGCCGACCACACCGGATTCGCGCAATCGCGCGATTAGGGTGTCGTCATCATTTTCGCGCCAGTTCAGCGGCGGCATGCGCAGCCAATCCTCCTTCTGCTTTAACTCGCCGAAGCCCTCGTCGGCGTTACCGGATTCACCGTCGATGACGATACACAGCGCGCGGGATTCGCCCACCGCCGCCGAGGGATGCGGCACGGGGTACTCCTCGATGGCGCTGACGATCCCGGTGATGCTGGCATGCACATGGGCGGAGACCATGCCTTGGGCGCGGGCGATCACCTCGCCGGTGCGTACTCGCTGGCCGATGCTGACGAGCGGCTCGGCAGGCATGCCGATATGCTGCACCAAGGGTATCGTCACGCGGCGCGGCAGCGGCGCCGTAGCCAGCGGCGTGCGGGTGGAGCGCGCCTTGCGCTCGGGCGGATGAATGCCACCGGGGAAGCTCGCCTCAGCCATGCATGTGTACCTCGCTGGGGCGCGGCAGCATATCAATGCAATCGATCGGGCAGGGCTCGACACAAAGATCGCAGCCGGTGCATTCATCGACGATCACGGTATGCATGAACCTGGCGGCGCCGAGAATGGCATCCACCGGGCAGGCCTGAATGCACTTGGTGCAGCCGATACACTCATCCTCACGGATATAAGCGACCAGAGGCTCGGCCTGCGCGTCGCCATCCAGCGGTTTGATTTCACGACCCAACAGGTCGGCCAGCGCGATGATGGTGGCTTCGCCACCCGGTGGGCACTTGTTGATCTCGTCGCCCTGGACGATAGCCTCGGCATAGGGCTTGCAGCCAGGGTAGCCGCACTGGCCGCACTGGGTCTGCGGCAGCAGGGCATCGACTCGCTCGGCCACCGGGTCGCCCTCGACCTTGAAATACTGGCCGGCGAAACCGAGTAGCGCACCGAATGCCACCGCCAGGCCCAACAGGGCGGCGATGGCGACGACGATGCCGTTATCGCTGAGCAACTCGAGCATGCCTACACCTGCACCAGGCCGGTGAAGCCCATGAAAGCCAGCGACATCAGGCTGGCGGTGATCATGGCGATCGCCGCGCCACGAAAGGGCCGGGGCACGTCGGCGACGGCCAGCCGCTCGCGCATCGCCGCGAACAGTATCAGCACCAGCGAGAAACCCAGCGCGGCGCCGAAGCCGAACAGCGTGGCTTCCATGAAGCTCGACTGGCGGTTCAGCGATAGCAGCGCCACGCCCAGCACCGCGCAGTTGGTGGTGATCAGCGGCAGAAAGATACCCAGCACCTGATAAAGCAGCGGGCTGGTCTTTCTGACCATCATCTCGGTGAACTGCACCACGACCGCGATGACCATGATAAAGGCGATGGTGCGCAGGTACTCGAGACCCAGCGGGGCGAGCAGGTAATGAAACGTCAGGTAGCTGGCGATCGACGACAGCGTCAGCACGAAGGTGGTGGCCAGCGACATGCCCATCGCCGACTCGAGCTTGTTGGACACGCCCATGAACGGGCACAGCCCGAGAAACTGCACCAGCACGAAATTGTTGACCAGAACGGTGCTAACCAGGATCAGGAGATAGTGGGTCATTGTCAGCCAATCAGAGTCGGCGCCGGCGCTGCGCTTGCCAGAGCCGCGACAAGAGCGGAGATCAGGCCGGCATTATACGCCGTCGACTCAGACTGTCATACCGCTGCCCGCCCGGTGGGGTCACTCGGGCAGGGTATCGAGAGAGTCCTGGCTGACGCGATTGCGCCCGGTCTGCTTGGCGCGGTACAAGGCGTTGTCGGCGGCGCGAATCAGACGTTCCGCGCCGAGCGGGTGATCGGCTGTAGTGAATGCCAGCCCGATACTGATCGTGACCACCGAGCCCGATGGCGAGGCGGCGTGAGGCAGCGCCAACCGCTCTATGGCGCTACGCAAATTCTCGGCCTGATCGATACTCGATTCGATGGTGTCTATCGGCAAGATGATGCTGAATTCCTCACCGCCGGTGCGCGCCACCAATTGCTGATGCTGGTGGAACTGCTGACGCATCGCCTCGGCGATGGTGCGCAGGCAGGCATCACCGGCCGGGTGACCGTAATGGTCGTTGTAGGCCTTGAAATTATCGATATCGACCATCAGCAGCGCCACCGGTTGGCTTCCACTATTGGTGGCATCGAGCATATTGCCCAGATATTCATCGAACAGGCGCCGGTTCGCCAGGCCGGTGAGCGGGTCGCGCTGCGATAGCTCGACGAGGGTCGATGTCCTGCGCTGCTGGTAATCGATGAGGTGCTGGAACTCCCTGGCCAGCATGCCGATTTCATCGCGGCGTGCCAGCAAGGCGGGTGGCGTGCCATTCGCACTGCCACCATGACATTGCAGATGCTGGGTGAAGGCGGCGAACTGGCGCAGCGGCGCAAGAACCATGCGCTCCAATAGAATCAGCACCACGACGACCACCACGACGAGCAGGCCAACGGTCCAATACAGCGCAAAACGAAACGTCTCGATACTGGCCTTGAAACTTTGCCGGGGCAGCGTGGCGCGCATTTCCAGATGGTACCCTCGCGGGGCGGCTTCGATGGCGCGGGTCGCGATCATGGTCTCGGAGTCGACGCGCTCAATGGATGTCGTTGGCAATCGCGAGCCGGTAGTCTTGACGACATTCAGCGCGAGTTCGATCCCGGTGCTTTCCTTGAGTCGTGTGAGCCAGTCGCCATCGATGGCGCGCACCATGGCAAGCCAACCGATTGCCGGCCCGCTGCCGTCACTCTTGACGACAGGCCAGACACTGACCATCGAGCGCTGCGGTTCGGCATTCAACCAGGCTTGGGTGTCCTGGTCGATCCCTTCGGCGATATGCTTTTGCAGTGACGCCACGATCGGCTCCGCCCAGAAGCAATCGCCATCCAGCCCGGGGCAGGAAGTATAGGCATCGGTCTCGGGCGCGAGCCCCGCGACCCGGTATGGCGTGCCGTCGGCCTCGAGAAATATCATCATGCCGAGATTGGCATCTTCGAAGACCAACCCGTCGACCAGGTTGGCTTCCAGGTAATCCTCCCCCTGGCCCTGCAGGAAGGCGTAGCTGTCGTCCCAGGTCGCCCAGTCCTTGTTGAGTAGGCTCAAATGATGCATTTCGTTGTCGATGGCGCGGCGTGCCCGATCGAGTTCGGCGCTGGCGAAGTCGTTCTCCTTGGCGAGCAACACGGGAATGACCAACTGCTGCGCGATGACTCCCAGCGCCGCGAGGGCCAGCAGCAATACCACGCCCAGTGCCAGGAAGAAGCGGTAACGCAGTGAGGTCAGAATTCGAGTCATTGGAAATCGCTGTCACGGTGAATGACGTGCAGGAGTGGGCAACTCAGCACATCGATACCTGTTTATCGGCGGCGGTGCGCTAAAGTTGAATCGAATTTTCACAAGGTGGGTGCGAAAACGGCGGCGGAGGAAGCCGGCGGTGGGGTATGGCCATGAGCGCGGGGCAAGCCCCGTGCTCATGACGACTCATCGGGGTATCAAGTCACGCGCTGGCCCGGCTCGGCACCGCTATGCGGCTCGAGCAGGTAGATGCCATCGCCGTCGCCGGCGGCCAGCACCATGCCCTCCGAGACGCCGAAGCGCATCTTGCGTGGCGCCAGGTTGGCGACCATCACCGTCAGGTGACCTTCCAGCGCTTCGGGGGCGTAGGCCGAGCGGATGCCGGAGAACACCGTGCGCGTTTCGCCGCCGAGATCGAGCGTCAGTTTGAGCAACTTGTCGGCGCCCTCGACGTACTCCGCCTTGGCGATGCGCACGATGCGCAAATCGATCTTGGCGAAGTCATCGAAGCCGATTTCATCGGCGATGGGATTGTCCGCCAGCGGGCCTTTTGCGGTTTCTTTCAGTTTCTTCTCCTCCGCCAGGACCTCCTTGGAAGCGTCGATCATCGCATCGATCTTGTCACGCTCGATGCGGGTCATCAGCGGCTTGAACTTGCCGATGACGTGGCCTTCCAGTACCTCACATCGGGACTGCCAATCGAGGCTATCGAGATTGAGGAAAGCCTGAGCGTCGTGAGCCATCTTCGGTACCACCGGGGCGAGGTAGACCATCAATTGGCGGAACAGGTTGATGCCCACCGAGCAGATGTCCAGCACCTCCTGCTCGCGACCTTCCTGCTTGGCCAACACCCACGGCTCCTTGTCGGCGATGTAGGTGTTGGCCTCGTCGGCGAGCTCCATGATCCTGCGCATCGCGCGGCCGAATTCGCGCGACTCGAAGTGCTCGGCGATTTCGTCGCCAGCGGCAATGAAGCGGGTCATCAGCTCAGGCTCGGCGCATGACTCGGCGAGCGTGCCATCGCCGAGTTTCTTGACGAATCCGGCGCAGCGGCTGGCGATGTTGACCACCTTGCCGACCAGGTCGGAGTTCACGCGGTAGGCGAAGTCTTCGAGGTTGAGATCGAGATCGTCGACACCGGAAGTCAGCTTGGCGGCAAAGTAGTAGCGCAGGTACTCCGGGTTCAGGTATTCGGCGTAGGTCTCGGCCTTGATGAAGGTGCCGCGCGACTTGGACATCTTCGCGCCATTGACGGTGACGAAGCCGTGACAATTGACCCCGGTTGGCGTGCGCAGGCCCGCGCCTTCGAGCATCGCCGGCCAGAACAGCGCGTGGAAATAGACGATATCCTTGCCGATAAAGTGATAGACCTCGGCCTCGGAATCCCTCTTCCAGTAGCTGTCGAAATCGATGCCTTCGCGGTCGCACAGGTTCTGGAAGCTGGCCAGGTAGCCGATCGGCGCATCCAGCCACACGTAGAAATACTTGCCCGGCGCATCGGGGATCTCGAAGCCGAAGTAGGGCGCGTCACGGGAGATGTCCCACTCGTTCAGTCCCGACTCGAACCACTCCTGCAGCTTGTTGGCGATTTGCGGCTGGACGTGGCCGGGATGAATCCAGCCTTTCAGGAACTCGGCAAAATCGGGCAGCTTGAAGAAATAGTGGGTGGAACTGCGCACTTCCGGCGTGGCGCCGGAAATCGCCGAAACCGGATCGATCAGCTCCGCGGGGGTATAGGTCGCGCCACACGCCTCGCAGTTGTCACCGTACTGATCCGGCGTCTTGCACTTGGGGCAAGTGCCCTTGATGAAGCGATCGGCGAGAAACAGCCCCTTTACCGGGTCGTACATCTGCTCGATATCGCGAGTCGCGATGTGCCCGGCATCGCGCAGCGCGGTGTAGATGCGCTCGCTGTGGATGCGGTTCTCTTCCGAATGCGTGGAGTGGTAGTTGTCGAACGCCACGCCGAAGCGTGCAAAATCCGCCTGGTGCTCCTTGGAGACGCGCTCGATCAGCTGCTCGGAGGTGACGCCCTCCATCTCGGCGCGCAGCATGATCGCGGTGCCGTGGGCATCGTCGGCACACACGTAATGGCACTCGTTGCCACGGCTCTTCTGAAAGCGCACCCAGATATCGGTCTGGATGTACTCCAGAAGGTGACCCAGGTGGATCGAGCCATTGGCGTAGGGCAGGGCACTGGTGACCAGGATCTTGCGCTTGGCGCTTTCGCTATTCGACATGGTGGCTCTGGAATTCCCAAGAAAATCAGACCCCCGATTGTAGCCCTGATGAGGTCCGACTGCACCCGTGAAGGTGGGGCATGAGGCGTGATGGGGGTGGTTTGGGTTGACGTTTGTCACGTGACAGGCTACATTTTATGGCATGATCAAAACCTTCGCGGACAAGCGTACCCAAGAGCTCTATTCCAAGGGGAGGTCAAAGAAGTTTTCTTCTGATATTGCTCCAAGGGCTGCCCGTAAACTTGAGTATGTTCATTTGGCTGAGCAACTGGACGATTTGAAAGTTCCACCGGGTAATCGGCTCCACGCGCTTTCCGGCGATCGGAAGGGGCAGCATGCCATTTCAGTCAATACCCAATGGCGTATCTGCTTTCGTTTTGAAGACGGCGACGCATACGACGTCGAAGTGTGCGACTACCACTAATGAGGTAACGAGCATGGCTATTCCCAACACTGCCGGCATGCAACGCAAGCCGACGCATCCCGGTGAAATGCTGCGAGAAGATTTTATCTCTGACTATGGATTGACCGTGGCGGGGCTAGCTGAGGCGATAGGCGTTTCTCGTCAATCCGTGAATGAACTGCTGCGTGAGCGACGTGCAGTCAGCCCGGAAATGGCACTTCGGCTTGGCCGTCTATTTGGTAATTCTCCAGAGTTCTGGCTAAACGCGCAGCGTGCAGTCGATCTTTGGACGGCAGCCCAGTCGGTTAAAGACGAGGTTGCCCGAATCAAGCCGTTGCACGCTGCATAATCAAGCCTGACCGGATGCCAAAATCTCTGCTTTAGCACAGCGGATCCTCTGCTCCCGACTCAACTCAAGCGCTGCATATAGTCCTCGTAACCAAAAGTCTTGACCGTGCGCACCTCGCGGGTCGTTTCGTCGACCCGGCAGATCGCCGGCAGGCGAATGCCATTGAAAGTGGTGGTCTTGACCATGGTGTAGTGGGCCATGTCGGTAAATACCAGCCGGTCGCCGATGGCGAGCGGGTCATCGAACGAATAGTCGCCGATCACGTCGCCGGCCAGGCAGGTGCCGCCGCCGAGGCGATAGGTGTGGGCCTTATCATTCGGCTTGCCGGTGCCGATGATCTCGGGCCGGTAGGGCATTTCCAGTACGTCCGGCATGTGCGCGGTGGCGGAGGTGTCGAGTATGACGTTGGGCACGTCATCGTCGATGATGTCCAGCACGCTGCACACCAGAAAGCCGGTATTCAAAGCGATTGCCTCACCCGGTTCCAGATAGACGTCCAGATGCGGATAACGCGCCTTGAAGTCGCGGATCACCCGCACCAGCCGCGCCACGTCGTAATCGGCCCGGGTGATGTGATGGCCGCCGCCGAAGTTCACCCAGCGCATGTCCGCAAGATACTGGCCGAACTTGTCCTCGAAGGCGGCCAGCGTTTCCTCGAGCGCGTCGCTGTTCTGCTCGCACAGCGTATGAAAATGCAGCCCCTCCAGCCCGTCGAGGTCCCCGGGCTTCAGGTTCGCCGCCCGCGTGCCGAGCCGGGAACCCGGCGCGCAGGGGTCGTAGAGCGCGACCTCGCCCGTCGAGTGTTCGGGGTTGACCCGCAGCCCGCAGGAGACTCGGCGCGGCGCCGCCGCGACCGTGTCGCGAAAGCGCCGCCACTGGCCCGGCGAGTTGAAACTCAGGTGATCCGCGTAGCGCAGCACCACGTCCATCTCCGGCGCGGTGAAGGCCGGTGAATAGACGTGGACCTCGCCGCCGAAGGCATCGAAGCCGAGACGGGCCTCGTCCTGCCCGCTGGCGGTCGTACCCACCAGGTACTCGCGCACCAGCGGGAAGGTGTCCCACATGGCGAAGCCCTTCAGCGCCAGCAGGATCCTGGCGCCGCTCTCCGCCTGGACCTGACCCAGCCGCTCCAGGTTGCGGCGCATCAGGGCGTCGTCGACCACAAACGCCGGCGATGGGCAGGCGTGGATGTCGAATGGATAGGTCGTATCAGCCATCGTGGATCACGCCAGCGGGTCGTCGTCGGGGTCGAGCTCGACCACCTGCCACGGCAGGCCCATGTCGCCGATGCGCTCCATGAACGGATTGGGGTCGAGCTGCTCGACATTGAACACGCCGTCACCCTTCCAGATACCCTGGAGCATCAGCATGGCGCCGGTCACGGCGGGCACGCCGGTAGTGTAGGAGATCGCCTGGGACTGGACCTCCCGATAGCTCGCCTCGTGATCGCAGATGTTGTAGATGTGCACCTTGCGCCGCTTGCCGTCCTTGATGCCATCGAGAATCGCGCCGATGTTGGTCTTGCCTTTGGTGCGTGGGCCGAGCGAGGCCGGGTCGGGCAGTACCGACTTGAGGAACTGCAGCGGAGAAATCTTGCAGCCCTCGACCTCGATCGGCTCGATGCGGGTCATGCCGACGTTTTCCAACACCTTCAGGTGGGTGATGTACTTCTCGGAGAAGGTCATCCAGAAGCGGATGCGCTCAAGTCCCTTGATGTTCCGGGTCAGCGATTCGAGCTCCTCGTGGTAGAGCAGGTAGATGTCCTTCTCGCCGATGCCGTCGAAGTCGAATTTGCGCTTCTCGGCCAGCGGCGCGGTCTCCTTCCACTCGCCTTTTTCCCAGTAGCGGCCGTTCGCGGTGATCTCGCGAATGTTGATCTCCGGGTTGAAGTTGGTGGCGAACGGATAGCCGTGATCGCCGCCGTTGGCATCCAGGATGTCGATGCGATGGATCTCGTCGAACAGGTTCTTCTGGCCATAGGCGCAGTAGATGTTGGTCATGCCGGGATCGAAGCCGCAGCCCAGCGTGGCCATGTTGCCCGCCTTGGCGAAGCGCTCCTGGAACGCCCACTGCTCCTTGTACTCGAACTTGGCCTCGTCCGGATGCTCGTAGTTGGCGGTGTCCAGGTAGGGCACGCCGGTACGCAGACAGGCTTCCATGATGGTCAGGTCCTGATAGGGTAGGGCCACGTGGATCAGCACATCCGGCTTGAACGACTCGATCAGCGCCACCAGCGCCTCGACGTCGTCGGCGTCGACCTGCGCGGTCTGGATGGGGCGATCCAGTTGATCGGCGATCGCCTTGCACTTCGCTTCGTTGCGACTGGCCAGGCAGATTTCGTGGAACACCTCGGGGTGCTGCGCACACTTGTGAGTCACGACACCGCCGACGCCGCCGGCACCAATAATCAAGGCCTTGCTCATGCGTTCGCCTCCAGATCGGTAATTCTCAATGGTCGAGTCTATCGGTAGTGAGCAACGGAATCATCCCAAGCCCGATGCCACTGATTCTGGTCTCGCCCGGCCCAGGAACCCGGCAAGAGGGCGCGATAATGGCCAAGACGGGAACAAGGCTCAAGTCTTTTTCGCTATCGATGCAAAGACGTGTCGTCGCATGGCCATGATGTGACGCCGCCAGCCGTGAGCGGCCGTGAAATTCCGTTGCCTGGGTTCCTTTTTACGACAAGCTCTTTCATACCCGGTATCATTGTTTTGCCAGTTCCTCCAATCGAAGACTACCGTGTATCAGCAAGGCTTCGTCCTGACCCGCCACTGGCGCGATACGCCCGCAGGCATTGATGTGTCGTTCTGGCTGGCGACCGACGCCGGCCCACGCTACGTGCGCCTGCCGGTGCAGCCATCGGTGGCGTTCATCCCCGCAGTGCAACGCGAATCCGCCGAAGCGGTGCTGAAAGACGAGCGCGATATCGAACTGCGTGAGCTTGATCTCTGCGATTTCCACCATCGCCCGGTAACGGGGCTCTATTGCCGGCAGTATCGCCAGTTGGTCAACCTGACACGGCGCCTGATCGATGCGGGCGTCGATGTTTATGAAGCCGATGTGCGTCCGGCGGAGCGCTACCTGATGGAGCGTTTCATCACCGCGCCGGTGGCCTTCACCGGGCGGGAGACGGCGGATGGCACGCGGGTCGATGCGCAGCTAAGACCCGCGCCGGACTATCGCCCACGGCTCAGGCTGGTCTCGCTGGATATCGAGACCAGCGAGCGCGGCGATTTATACTCCATCGCCTTGGAAGGCTGCGGCGGGCGCCAGGTCTATATGCTGGGGCCGGCCAGTGATGAGGATGGCGAGGCCGATCCTCCCCTCGATTTTTCCCTTGAGTATCGCGATAGTCGCGAGGCGCTGCTGGCATCCCTCAACGAGTGGATCGCGCGGCACGATCCGGACGCCATCATCGGCTGGAACCTGGTGCAGTTCGATCTGCGCGTGTTGCAGCGCCACGCCGAGCGATTGGGCGTGCCGCTACGGCTGGGGCGCGGTGGCGAGCCGATGGACTGGCGCGCCCACGGCAGCAATCCCAACCACTTCTTCGCCTCCGCACCCGGGCGGTTGATCATCGACGGTATCGAGTCGCTGCGCTCGGCGACCTGGAGTTTCCCCTCGTTCAGCCTGGAGAACGTCGCCCAGACGCTGCTGGGCGAGGGCAAGGCGATCGATAATCCCTACCAGCGCATGGACGACATCAACCGCATGTTCGCCGAGGACAAGCCGGCCCTGGCTCGCTACAACCTCAAGGACTGCGAGCTGGTCACGCGGATCTTCGCCCACACCGAGTTGATCGACTTCCTGCTCGAGCGCGCCACCGTCACCGGCCTGCCCGCCGACCGCAGCGGCGGTTCGGTGGCGGCGTTCTCGCATCTCTACCTGCCCCGCATGCACCGGCTCGGCTTCGTTGCCCCCAGCCTGGGCGAGCAGCGTGGCGAGAACAGCCCCGGCGGCTTCGTGATGGATTCACGCCCTGGTCTCTACGATTCGGTGCTGGTGCTGGACTTCAAGAGTCTTTATCCCTCGATCATCCGCACTTTCCTGATCGATCCGGTAGGGCTGGCACAAGGATTGGGCGAGCCCGAGGACGATACGGTGCCCGGCTTCCGTGGGGCGCGCTTTTCGCGCACATGTCATGCGTTGCCCGATATGGTGGCGCGGGTGTGGCAGGGCCGCGAGGCTGCCAAGCGCGAGGGCAACGCGCCGCTCTCCCAGGCGTTGAAGATCATCATGAACTCCTTCTACGGTGTGCTGGGTGCGCGGGGTTGCCGCTTCTTCGATCCGCGCCTGTCGTCTTCGATCACCCTGCGCGGCCACGAGATCATGCGCCGCACCCGCGAGTTGATAGAGGCCGAAGGTTATACCGTTATCTACGGTGATACCGACTCCACCTTCGTCTGGTTGGGGCGGGCGCATGATGAGGGCGAGGCCGCAGCGATCGGTCGGCGGCTGGTGGCGCACGTCAATGCCTGGTGGCATGAACGCCTCGAGCGGGAATACCGCCTGGAGAGCGCACTGGAGTTGCAATTCGAGACTCACTTCCGGCGCTTTCTGATGCCCACCATCCGTGGCGCGGAAGAGGGCAGCAAGAAGCGCTATGCCGGGCTGGTGATCGATGCCGACGGCAGCGAGCGGCTGGTGTTCAAGGGCTTGGAAACGGTGCGTGCCGACTGGTCGCCGCTGGCCAAGGTCTTTCAGCAAGAACTCTACCGGCGCATCTTCCTGAATGAACCTCACCGCGACTTCGTGCGCGATTATGTGCAGCGTACGCTTGCCGGAGAGTTTGATGACCGGTTGATCTACCGCAAGCGGCTACGCCGCAAGCTCAATGATTACCAGCGCAATGTGCCGCCTCACGTGCGTGCCGCGCGTCTCGCCGATGAGTACAATACCCAACTGGGACGGCCACGCCAGTATCAGAACGGCGGCTGGATAAGCTACGTGATTACGCTGGCGGGGCCGGAGCCGCTGGAAACGCGCCGTTCGGCCATCGATTACGACCACTACCTGACCCGTCAGCTACAGCCGGTGGCCGATGCGATCCTTCCGTTCGTCGGGGACGATTTCGAGACATTGATCGACCGCCAACTGGGGCTGTTCTAGTCGACATCGAGCGCAAAAAGCGAGGCCCCGCCGAAGCGGGGCCTATGGTCTACTGGAAGCTTAGACAGACGTTTTCGTCTGCGCCGGCTCATTCATCGATGCCGCTTTCGAGGCTTCGAGCTGCCTTACCTGCGTATCTTTCTGCGCGGACGAGGTAATTGCGATCTGACGCGGTTTTTCCGCCTCGGGAATGACGCGCAACAGGTCTACGATCAGCAGGCCGCTTTCCAAGCGAGCCCCCTGAACCTCGATATGGTCCTCGAGCCGATAGGTCAGCTTGAATGAGCGCTGGGCAATGCCCTGGTGCATATAGCGTACCTTGGCATCCTGGCTAGCCTCAGGCTTGGCACCGGAGACGATCAACACGCCGCCTTCGAGCTGAAGATTGAGATCCTGCTCGGCGAAGCCGGCCACGGCCAGCACGATCCGGTACTCATTTTCACCGTGCTTCTCGACGTTGTACGGCGGGAAGGTGGTGGTGGCATTACCTTCGAAAGCACGCTCGAACAGATCATTGAAGCGATCGAAGCCGATCGAATGACGGAAGAGCGGTTCCAGTGAGAATGCGGTGTTCATTGTCTGTACTCCCTAATGGTTAGCGAAGTTATTGCCTTCTTCTGCGAGATCCGCTTGGCGGCATCCTGCTCCGAAGGCGTTGCCTTGTGGCGATTCAGAAAATGGGGTCGACGGCAACGGCTTCAATAGGCTGTTTCGTAAAAAAATGTTTTTTTTCGATTGGCTTGAACGAGCTGCGTCCGACTCGTCTCGTCATGCCCCGAGCTGGCTCAAGAACCTCGTCAATGCCGCCGGATCGAGCAGTATCGTAATCACCACCCCGCCAATCGCTCCACCCAGGTGCGCCTCGTGCGCCAGTCCGCCGACCTTATTCGCTCCGCGATTCTTCATCGCGACCATCGAAATCGCCACGAAGCCGATGGCGAAGACGATCGCCGGGATGGGAATCGCGAAGAACAGATAGAGCATTTCGAAGGGTGCATAAAGACAGAAGGCGAACAGCACGCCGGTGATCGCGCCGGAGGCGCCAACTGCCGAGTAGCGGGCATTGCCGCGCTGGATGGCGAGCGATAGCGCATGCGCGGCGAGTTCGGAGCCGAAATACAGAATCAAGTAGCCGATCGGGCCGAGCACGTACTCCATTAGCGGACCGAAGAAGTACAGCGTGAGCATGTTGAGCAACAGATGCGTGCCGTCGACATGCACGAACCCGGCTGTGATCAGGCGATAAATCTCACCGTGACGCAGAATCCGCTCGGGGCGAAAGGCCAGACGGCCGAGTAGCTGGGGCCGGCGAAACAGAACATAGAGACTGACAACGACATTGACGATGAGCAGCGCCAGGGTAATCGGCGTTTGGGTCAGGTCGAGCATATCGGTCGGTCTCCGCTACGTGGGAGATCAATCGTGCCAGATTGCTAGCAGGACCGACACTGCGGCATTGCCTAAGTGTGAGCGCAGAGAACACTTGCCAGAACGTCACCGCGCCGTCAGGATTCGCAGTCTCTTTCACGAACACAGGAAGCCACACGATGACCCAGGCAAGCGCACGTCATATTCTGGTGGATAGCGAAGCGAAGTGTGAACAACTCAAGGCCGAGATCGAAGGTGGCAAGGATTTCGCCGAGGTGGCGAAGCAGCACTCATCCTGCCCCTCGGGTCGTAGCGGTGGCGATTTGGGCACGTTCGGCCCCGGCCAGATGGTGCCGGAGTTCGATAGGGTCGTGTTCAGCGGCGACTTGAATACCGTACATGGCCCGGTGAAGACGCAATTCGGCTATCACCTGCTGGAAATTACCAGCCGGTCGTAATGCATTGACTGACCGCCGCATGGAGAAGCCGCGATGGGAATCCCCGTCGCGGCTTCTTGCATTTCTGGCAGAAGAGCAGCGCCCATGCAGGCAAAGCTCGCGAAAAGCACGCCGTCGTGGTATCGATGCGATACAGTTCTAATAGGAATCGCTTATGTTCTTCACGTTACTGTTGGCGACATTCGTGATCGCAGCGGCGGTGTCGGCTGGTGTGGTGAAACTGTTCGACAAACCGGTCGGTAACATACTCAGGCGTATCATCAAGGACGATATCAGTAGTGCCTGGCATCGTTATATTACCTTCGCCGGCTTCGTCGTCGGCATTTCAGGCGGTGTGCGAATCTACGATCTGGAGCGCTATATCAGCGCGCCACAAAAAGATACCGAGTTGTTGGTACTCAATGCCGAGCGCTGGACGCTGGAAATCTATCGAACCGTCATCGAGACGTTGCAGAGCATTGCCTGGATGTATCTTCTGGTGTTCGTCTTCGCGTTGATTGCATATGTCATCGTCAAGGGTTTCGAGCTTAAACGAGATGCGTCGAATAAATAAGTTTGTCCTATACTCCCGATAACTGTCTGTAACAAGAATAACGATGACGTAGAGAGTCAGGGGGAGCAGGCCATGCCGGACCAGAATCTCGAAATCCAGCGGATCGACCCGCGTCTGTACAACGACGACCTGGCGCCCATCAAACGCGATAAGCGTAGCTGGGGATGGTTCGAAATCTTCAATGTCTGGTCCAACGACATCCAGAGCCTGTTTGGCTATACCCTGGCGGCGTCGCTGTTTCTCAATTATGGCCTGAATGGTTGGGCAGTAATGGCCGCCATCATTCTGGCCGGCTTCGTGGTGATGGTGCTGGTCAATCTTTCCGGCGCGCCAAGCGTCAGGTACGGCATTCCCTTTCCGGTCATGGCGCGCCTCAGCATGGGCATATTCGGCGCCAATTTCCCGGCCATGATTCGCGCCATCGTCGCGATCTTCTGGTACGGCGTGCAGACCTATTTCGCCTCGACGGCGCTGGCGCTGTTGATCAATTCGCTATTCGGCATCAGTGGCGGGGGCCAGTTTCTGGGGCTGACCTTCGTCGGCTGGCTATCTTTCATCATCGTATGGGCCTTTCAGATCGCACTGTTCTGGCATGGCATCGAGCAGATTCGGCGCTTTCTCAACTGGGCCGGCCCATTCGTCTATGCGGTGATGATCGTGCTGGCCATCATCATCTGGATTCAAGCCGGCGACGCGCTGTTGCCCGCTATCGATACCATTTTCAGTGGTCTGGGCTCCTATCCGGGTGGCTCGGTCGCCGCCTTCATCGCGATTACCGGGACGATGATCGCCTACTTCGCTGCCGTGGTGATCAATTACGGCGATTTCTCGCGTTTCGTGCGCAGCGAGAAGGAGATGAAAATCGGCAATTTCCTCGGTCTGCCGCTCAATGTGGCGTTTTTCTCGCTGATCGCCCTGGTCGTGACCGCCGGTACGGTGGTGCTGTTCGGCGAGCAACTCGTCAACCCGACCGATATCGTCGATCGGGTCGATTATCTGCCGCTGACCATTGTCGCAGCGATCACCTTCTTCGCGGCCACCGTCGGTATCAACCTGGTCGCCAACTTCGTGCCGCCGGCTTACGATTTGGCCAATCTGATGCCCAGCAGGATCGATTTTCGCTTGGGTGGCCTGATCACCGCTATCGTCGCGTTCTTCATCGGCGGCCTGTGGGTGGCGGTTATCAGCCAGATCGGCATCGCCGGTTTCGTCAATACGCTGGGCGCGATTCTCGCGCCGGTCTATGGCGTGATGATGACCGATTACTACTTGGTCAAGCGGTGCAATATCGACATACAGGCGCTGTTTTCCAGCGATCCGCACGGTGCTTACTACTACCGCAAGGGTTGGAACCACAAGGCGATCATCGCCTTCGGTGTCGCCGCCATTTTCTCGATCGCCGCGGTCTGGGTGCCGGCGCTGGTCGCCCTGTCGGGATATGCGTGGCTGCTCGGTGCTTTCCTCGGTGCGCTGTTTTATTACCTGCTGATGGGCCGTAGCACCACCCAAGCCGCAAAGCCGGCGCTGTGAATCTGCCGATCCATGAAGACCGGCGGCTCTCGACATTCCAAGGAAACCATGACCGATATTGTGCTGGTCTACGACCGCGAATGCCCATTCTGTGAACACTACGTGCGCATGGTACGAATCCGCGAAACGGTCGGCACCCTGCGCATCGTCGACGCGCGCGAGCCCAGCGCGGTGCTGGATGAGATCACCGCGCTGGGATGGGATATCGACCAAGGCATGGTGCTGAAGCTGGATGAGCAACTCTACTACGGTGCCGACGCCATTCATGCGCTGGCGCTGATCGGTAGCCGCTCGGGCGTCTTCAATCGCCTCAATGCCGCGATCTTCCGATCCAGGCGATTGTCCGCCGTGCTTTATCCCCTGTTGCGAGCCTGCCGCAATGGGTTACTCAGACTGCTCGGCAAACGCCGGATCAACAATCTGGCGCTCCCCGACAACGAGCGGTTCTGATAGGCGGTCGCCACGCTCTGGAACCGATTCGTCGTATAGCCATCGAAGACACTGCAACGCTAAACGGAGCAGCGAAAGGAGTCAGCATGGCTAACGGAATTCAGGACAAGGTCGTCATTATCACCGGCGCCAGCAGCGGGCTGGGCGAAGCAACCGCTCGTCGTCTCGCCGCAAGTGGCGCCAAGTTGATGCTCGCCGCGCGACGCGAGGAACGCCTCGAGGCACTGGTCTCGGAGATCGAGAAAGACGGCGGCACCGCTGCCTACCGGGTGGTCGATGTGACCGACAGAGCGCAGATGGAGGCGCTGGCCGCTGCCACGCGCGACACCTACGGGCGTATCGACGTATTGGTCAACAACGCCGGCTTGATGCCGCTATCGCCGCTGGATCAGCTCAAGGTCGACGAGTGGGAAACGATGGTCGACGTCAATATCAAGGGCGTGCTCTACGGCATTGCCGCGGTGCTGCCGACGATGCGCGAGCAGAAATCGGGCCACGTGATCAATCTATCGTCCGTTGCCGGCCATGTGGTGTTTCCCGGCTCGGCGATCTACTGCGCTACCAAGTTCGCCGTCAGGGCGCTTTCGGAGGGTCTGCGCCAGGAGTCCGGCGGTGAGATTCGCTCGACCAACGTTTCACCCGGCGCGGTGGCCACTGAACTGACCTCGACCATTACCGACGATGAAACGGCCAAGGGCGTCAATGAGCTTTACGCGGATGCCATCGATGCCGATGCCATCGCCCGTGCCGTGGTGTTCGCCATCGAGCAACCCAGTGACGTGGATGTCAACGAATTGATCATTCGTCCCGCCAAGCAGGCGCTCTAGCGAATCGGCGATGTGGGTGTGCCTTAGTGGCGGCTGTGCGGTATATGAGCCTTTTATGCAAAAAAGGTCTATAACTGATACAGGTTACGCACGACGTTGTGTGATGCCTGCTCACTGGCACAAGGAGAGTCTAATGAGAAACATCATCTATCTCGTCGGTTTGATCGTCATCGTCTTGATCATTCTCAGCTTCCTGGGTTTGGTCTGATCCAACGCACATGCCGCGACCGGTCATTCCGGCGCGGCATGCTCTTTCAAGGCCTATCGATGCTCGATGCCATTCAGCAGTTCTTCGATCGCACCCTGGCCGCGCCCAATGCTGCGAAAGACCGCCCCCTGACACTGGAGTTGGCGACCGCGGCGCTACTCTGCGAGATCGTGCGCGCCGATTACCTGACCGATGCGAGCGAGCTGGAGGCGCTGCGTGAAATGCTGCAAACGCGTTTCTCGCTGGATCGAGCGGCGGTCGATGAGTTGATGCGCCTTGCCGAGCAGGAAGCCGAGCAATCGGTGGATCATTTCCAGTTCGTACGCCTGGTCAACGATCACTACGATTACGACGACAAGGTCGCACTGGTCGAGTTGATGTGGCGTCTGGCTTATGTCGACAGCGCGCTGGACCCTTACGAAGAGCACCGTATTCGCAAGCTGGCGGATCTGCTGTTCGTCCGCCATAGCGATTTCATTCGTACCAAGCTGCGGGTGCAGGAAGCACTCAAGCGCTGAGCGGGGGCTTATTCAGGCGGCGGCTCTTTTTCCGAAGATACCTTGGAATCTCTCTTCGGCACGCCATACCAGGGCAGGCCGACGCGTGCACTGCGCTCCAGCTCGGCGATGACCTGTGCGCCCAGCAGCAGGATGACGGCGCCGATTTCCAGGCTCAGCAACAGCACGATGATCGTCGCGAGCGAGCCGTAGATCATGTTCACGAAAGAGATATTGGTGAAGTAATAACCCAGTACCAGCCTTGCCGCTTCCCACATCAATGCCGCGGCAAAACCACCCACCAGTGCGCGGCGCGGGGCGATACGCACCACCGGTAGCACCTTGTAGATGGCGCTGAACAGCCCGAACATGCCGATGAAACTGAGTACATTGAGGGCGACTTTCGCAACGCTGGCCGATGGCAGGGTGATTCCGAAGCTGAAGATGATGAGCTCGTTGAAGGCATTGGCGATCACCACGAGCAGGGTCAGCGCGAGCAGCCCGGCGCCGAGTACCAGCATGAAACCATAAGGCAGCAGGGCGGATACCCAGAAGCGGCGCTTCTTGGGCGCATCGGGCTGATGAAAGATGATGGCGATCGAATCTTCCAGCATGCGAAACGCGAAGGAACTGAAGAACAGCAGCACCAATATGCCAACGGCACCGATCACATCGCGCGAGGCCACCAGTGAGCGCACGGCATCCAGCAGCAGATCGGCATGCCCTGGGGCCAGGTGACGGGCCTGGAACGCCATGATACTCAACAGGCGCTGCTCATCGACGACATGCGTCAGTAGAACGCAGAATAGCGTGAGCAATGGAATCGTCGAGAGCAGCACGTTGAAACCGACACCGCCAGCGAGAAGCATGCCGCGGTTCTTGAAGAAGCTGCTCAGTACTCGCAGCGAGAACCGAAAGAGATGGGATGTGAGCTCGATGGCGGCCAGGCGTTTTGCGTTCTTGCTCATGCGAATCCCTTCTGAAGCGGCGCCAATTGGCAGGCAGTTCGCGCCGCCTTGCGCGATAACGTGAGCATAACTACTGGAACAACCCTTAGTATACCGATGCTCAACGTATGGCCTCATGTGTCGTATCGGTTGGCATAGCGCTTGGCGTATGCGAAACCCTGATGGGGCAGAAAGGTACTCGGCAACCGAGGTGCCGACGGCGATTGCAAGGTGACGAACGCTAAAGTTTTTCACCGATCGGCCGTTAAGTTTCGTTAGGACTCACGGCGTGAACGGGCTCGGGCCGGCTCGACCGCACCCTCGATCGAGCCGGAGCCTTGCCTTTATTCACCGGGTACCCTCGCATGACCGAAGTCCATGTTAACTATAATTTGACGTTAGTTATCCTGTCATACGTTGTCGCAACGATAGCCTCACTGACGGCGCTGGATCTGGCGGGGCGCGTGCGTGCGAGCCAAGGGCTTGCCAGCCATCTCTGGTTGTGGGGCGGGGCCTTTTCGATGGGCACCGGGATCTGGGCCATGCATTTCATCGGTATGTTGGCGCTCAATATGCCGGTAGAAATCGGTTACGACATTCCCTCGACGCTCATTTCTCTGGTATCGGCAATTCTTTCCTCGGCGCTGGCGCTGGCCATCGTCCAGGCCGGCCGGCTCAGCAATGCCAAGCTGGGCTTCGGTAGCCTGACCATGGGGATCGGTATTTGTCTCATGCACTATATCGGCATGGAAGCCATGCAAGTGGATGGAGTCATTTCTTACGATCCTTGGTTATTTGGCCTGTCCGTGGTCATCGCCGTTTTCGCTTCTCTCGGTGCCTTGTGGTTGGTGTTCCGGCTCAACCCACGGCAGGCAGGCATGCATGTGTCATTCTGGCAGCGGGGCCTTGGCGCGCTGGTGATGGGCCTGGCAATCACGGGAATGCACTACACCGGCATGGAAGCGGCACGGATGCCGGCACATGACATGTCGACCCAGGCCAGCGGCATCGCGTCGGTCCAGCTGGCAGGCATCATCGCGCTGGTTTCGATCTGTATCATGTTCGCCGCGCTGATGATGTCGGTCTATGATGCCCATCTCTCCTCGAAGACGTCGCGTCTCGCGGAGTCGCTTCAAACAGCCAATCGTGAACTCAAGGCCATGGTCCTCCAGGATCAGTTGACCAAGCTGCCCAATCGGTTGCTGATGGAGGAGCGCCTGGATGGCACGCTGCAACGCGCCCGCGGCGGCAACAGCGAATTCTCGGTCTTCTTCGTCGATCTGGATCGTTTCAAGAGCATCAATGATTCGCTGGGACACCATGTCGGTGACGAACTGATCAAGCAGGCGGCCATGCGTCTGCAGGCGGCGGTACGCGAATCCGACACGGTCGCGCGCGTCGGCGGTGACGAGTTCATGGTTATTACCCGCGAGGGAACCGACCGCGAGGTGAGCGCAGGGGTCGCTGAGCGCATCGTGAGCTCGCTGGGCATGGCCTTCCAGATCGGCGACAACGTCGCACGCGTCACTTCCAGCGTCGGTGTCAGCCTCTACCCCGAGCATGGTCGCGATAAGCATGAACTAATGGTTCATGCCGATGCGGCTATGTATTACGCCAAGGATGCTGGCCGCAACAATTACCAGTTTTTCGAGCCTGGCATGACCTCAATCGCCGAAAAGCGCCTCCGGCTGGAGAGCAGGCTTCGTCTTGCCATCGAGAACAATCAGTTAACACTGGCCTACCAGCCCAAGGTGAATGTAATTACCGGCGATATCACCGGGGTCGAAGCGCTGCTGCGCTGGTACGACATGGAGCTGGGCTATGTGCCGCCGGACGAGATCATCCCCATCGCCGAGGATACGGGGCTGATTCTGCCGATCGGCGAATGGGTGCTGCGCAATGCCTGCGGTCAGTCCAAGTCTTGGCATAACCAAGGTCTTCCGCTACTGCCCATGGCCGTCAATCTGTCGGCTATCCAGCTCAACAACCGCAACTTCGTTACCGTCGTCAAGAACGTACTGGAGGAAACGCGCTTTCCTCCCGAACTCCTCGAGTTGGAGCTTACCGAAAGCGCCATCATGCAAAATCCCGATCGCGCATTGCTGATTCTGAGGGAGTTGCGCAAGCTGGGCATCACACTGTCGATCGATGATTTCGGTACTGGCTATTCGAATCTATCCCAGCTCAAGCGCTTCCCGATCAACCGCCTCAAGATCGATCGCTCCTTCACCTCGGGAGTGGTGTCCAGCGCTCAGGATGCCGCCATCGTCAAGGCGGTCATCGCCTTGGCGCACAGTCTGAATCTGGATATCGTGGCCGAGGGCGTCGAAACCCAGGAGCAGTTGGCTTTCATCCGTCATTTGAAAGGGCATCAGTACCAAGGGTACCTATGCAGCCGAGCCTTGCCGCCGGACGAGTTCGAAGCGTTCCTGTCCGCCCGCGTCTCGGCCAGTGCCTGATTGCAAGGAGAGCGACCATGGACGACGACCCGCAATTTACCGCGAAGAGGGAGTTGCTCGAGTCGCCTGGCAATTGCCGTCCTGAATCGGCCGCCGTTCAAATCGCATATACCGCCGTGCAGTTGCGGCTGCCGGCCTTGGCTCGGTAAAGCGCCTCGTCGGCACGAATCATCGCTTCGGCCAGTGTCAGTTGTTCATCGCACGTCAGGGCGGGGCTCAAACCGATGCTCAGCGTGTGATGGATTGCCTGGCCCTGATAGAGCGTCGGTATGCCGGAGAACTCCTGGCGAATGCGTTCGGCGATGCCGAGCGCGGTCGATTCATCGGCGACTTGCAGCAGCATGGCGAACTCCTCACCGCCGAGGCGAATGCAGGTATCCTCGTGGCGGCAATGGCTGCGCAGCACATCGGCCAGGCGTTGCAGGATATGGTCGCCGGCGTTATGCCCGTAGGTGTCGTTGATGGTCTTGAAATGATCCAGATCGAGCATGATCAGAAAGACCGGCATTCGCGTTTGCGCGAAGCGTTGCCTGGCGGCCTCGTACTGTTGCGTCATCAGCCGCCGGTTGCCGAGTTGGGTGAGTGGGTCCCGATTGGCGAGCCGGATGGCGTGGCGTCGGTCCGACTCGCGAATCATCAGCCGCTCGGCCAAGGCGACCAGCAGCAGCAGCGATTCGAACAACCCGCCGATCTGCGCGTAAAGCAGTGGCTCCATGCCCCAATTGAAGAGTGCTGTATAGGCACTGACCAGACTGACGGCCAGCCCCAGCGAGTAGACCAGCCAGGCGATGGAAAACCAGCGTGCATAGACCAGGCCCTTGCGATAGGCGAGCCAGCCTAGTGCCGGTAGCAAGAACAGCGGCAACGCCAGTGCGGCGGACGCCATATACAGCACCAGCGAATAATTTCCCCAAAAGCGCAGCGCAATGGCGCAAGCCATGACGAGTTGGAGCCCATACATGAGCCGGTCGATGCGCGGGAAATGCCTGGCGGTACGGAGAAACGCCCGCGAAAACTGAAGCGCGGTGATCGAGAACAGCAGATAAACGATGTGAAAGCCTTCGTTGTGCCAGAACACCGCGTCGGGCCACAGGTATTGATAGGCCAGGCCGTTGATCAGCGCCCACATCGATCCGCTGGTGACGAGGAACGCGGCATAGTAGAGGTAGGTGAGCTCGCGCATGGCGAGGGCAAACAGCAGGGCGATGCACACCAATGCGAGCACGATGCCGAAGTAACCGCCATGCAGCAGGTTCTCTTGGCGGACATGCCGTGCGAACGCGGCGCGTTCCCAAAGATGAACGTTGAGGCTGACCGAATCGGCCTTGTCGTAATCGAGGCGAAGATAGACATCGGTCCACTCGCCGGGCGGCGTCACGTGAGCGAAAGCGAGCTTGCGATAATCGATGGGGCGGCTGTGGAAGGGCTGGCGATCCGACAG
Source organism: uncultured Halomonas sp. (assembly GCF_946887195.1). Next base: position 84,595 of record NZ_CAMPKE010000004.1, on the reverse strand, counting down.
CGCGACCTTGTGCATGGGCTTGCCGGCATCGGCGTAATAGATCGTCAGATTATCCAGGTAACTGCTCTCGTGGTTCAGTACCCAGGCACGCTCGTGCACCGCACTGTTATTGGCAAGGCGTACCCGCAGCCAGTAGGTCCTGGCGCTGATGCCTTGATTGATGTGCCGATCGGTCAGCGGCGTAAAGCGGCGCGAAATGACATCGGCCAGCTCGGTGCGGGTCTCGGTAATCAGGAACGCCGCCGGTGCCCGGAGCAAGCGGTGCTCGAGCTGTGTGATCTCGATGGTCCCGACCGTATCCGTGCTGGCCTGTGCCGACATCGTAAACGATGCCAGAAAGCAGAAAAGAGCACATCGCCAGAGCGGCATGCGGATGAAACGGGAACCGTAGGGCACGTCATTTCTTCTTATGGTAGGCGCCGCCAATCCCAACGGCACATTAGCGTTAGCTTGTTACCGACTCGAGACAAGGTCAAAATCAACTTTGCTTTCGCTTTCAACGTTAGCGGCAATCTTCGATGCTGGCCGCCTGGCCCGCCAACGCGTAACATGCCGGCCTTCCCTTGTATGGCTTTCCTCCCCTTGCCGAGGCCCCATGGCGAAATTCGAACTGATCGGCATCGCGACCATTCCTGGCCAAGGCAGCGAGCTGCGCCTGCTGCGTCGCGATAGCGAATTTTCCATCAAGATTGCCGGCAAGACCGGTGAGTTGATGAACAGCCGGCTGCATGGCTCGGAGGATGCGTTGGCGGAACTGGCCTGCCAACCGCTGGCGTCGCGTCCCGGCGTGCGGGTGTTGATCGGCGGGCTGGGCATGGGGTTCACCCTCGCTGCGGCACTGAAATCGCTCGGCGCCGATGCCGAAGTCGTTGTCGCGGAACTGGTGCCCGATGTGGTGACCTGGAATCGCGGGCCGATGGGCATGGTGGCCGGCTATCCTCTGAACGATGCACGCACCGCGGTGAAAGTGGGCGATGTCGGCAAGCTGCTGCGCACCGAAAGGCAGGCCTTCGACGCGATCATGCTCGATGTCGATAACGGCCCCGAGGGGCTGACCCGCAAGGAGAACGACTGGATCTACTCGCCCCAGGGGCTGGAAGCGGCACAACAGGCGCTGCGCCCGGATGGCATATTGGCGATCTGGTCGGCGGGACGCGATCCGGCATTCACCGAGCGTTTGCGGCGGGTCGGCTTCCTGGTCGAAGAGCGAACGGTGCGTGCTCATCGCCCAGGCAAGGGGGCCAAGCATGTCATCTGGCTGGCCCAGTAAGAATCACTGAATAAATGCCTACACGAACGAATAGCTGCGTTGCGCGGTACTCGAACACTCTCCTAACTTTATGTTATGTCTCGTTTTCTGTGTTCCGTGCGCCTTGCTCTTCATTCCGTTCGGCGATTTATTCAGCGATTCTATAGCGGTTCATAGCTCAGTTACTTCATAGGTTCGAAACTAGAATGTCCGATCCCATACGCCTTTCCAAGTATCTCGCCGCGCAGTTGCCATGCTCTCGTCGCGAGGCGGAGCAGTATATCGCCGGTGGTTGGGTGCTGGTCGATGGCAAGGTGGTGGAGGAGCCGCAGTTCAAGGTCGATACACAGACGGTGAGCTTGGCACTGGGTGCGCGGCTCGATCCCATCGTGCCGGCGACGATTCTGCTACACCTGCCGCCCGGCCATGGCAGCGAGGACGGCGATAGCCTCGCCAAGCGGCTGATTACCCCGGCGAGCCGGGCAGCGAATGACGCCTCCGGCATTCGCCCGTTGAAGGCGCATTTCTCACGGCTGACGATGGCCGCACCACTCGAAAGCGGCGCTAGTGGCCTGGCGGTATTCACCCAGGATCATCGCGTGATCCGCAAGTTGAAAGACGATATTTCGCGCATCGAGCAGGAGATCGTCGTCGAAGTGAGCGGGACGTTAAGCGAAGGCGGGCTCGAGCGCCTTGCCCGGGGTGTGCGTTTCGAAGGGCGCCTGTTGCCGCCGGCCAAGGTCAGTTGGCAGAGCGAAGCGCGCCTGCGCTTCGCGCTCAAGGGCCTGTGCCCCGGCCAGATCGAAGCGATGTGCCGGAGCGTGGGATTGCGGATGCTAGCGATGAAGCGCTTGCGCCTCGGTCGCGTACCACTGGCGAAACTGGCCCCGGGCGAGTGGCGTTATCTGCCCGCGAACGCGCGTTTCTAGGAGGCTCTCGCATGCTTCAGATATCGCAACACATCGCCATTCCCGACGATGAAATAGAGATGCAGGCCATGCGCGCCCAGGGCGCCGGTGGCCAGAACGTCAACAAGGTCTCTTCGGCGATTCACCTGCGCTTCGCGGTTCGGGCCTCGTCGCTACCCGAAGGCGTCAAGGAGGAGTTGCTGGCGCTCAAGGATAGCCGTGTCACCAAGGATGGCGTGATCGTCATCAAGGCACAGCAATATCGCACCCAGGAGCAGAACCGGTTCGATGCATTGCAGCGATTACGCAGCCTAATAAAAAGTGTGATTTACGCACCCAAAAAACGCATCCCGACAAAGCCGACCAAAGGCGCGAAGCGGCGCCGTTTGGAGAACAAGGCAAGAAAAGGCCAGCGCAAGACGTTGCGTGGCAAGATCGACTATTGAGCCGCTTGGCTTGAACCCTCCGCACACCCCACTACCCTGTGAAGAATAACGACAAGCGAAGCGCTGGAAGATTCGACGTCTTTCCATGCAGCGCTGCCTTGACAAAAACCAGGGAGACAAGTGATGGCGGACATGTCGCTGAACGAATTATCCAAGGACAACCGGGTACGTGGACTCGCGGCCATTGCCGTGATCGCGATACTGATTGCGATCATCATCAGTGCCAACGCCGATTCCGAGCAGGCGCAGTGGGAACAGGCGCGCACTGGCCTGGAAGAGCGTATCGCCAGTCTCGAGAGCGATAACGACGCCCTGAGCGCGAGAAACACCGAGCTCGAGAACACCTACGCGAGCGTGGAAGACGCACAGGCCAAGTACGATTCGCTCCAGGGCAGCATCTCCGATGCCGAGCAAAAACTGGGGCAACTGCAATCGAGCATCGCCGATGCCGAAGGCCAACTGGCCGAGCAGGAAAGCCAGGTCGAGGCCAGCAACCAGCGTTTGCAGGCGCTAAAAGGTCAGGTCGAGCAGAGCGAGGCGAGGCTCGAATCGCTCAATAGCGAGGCCGCCGCAGCTCAGGAGAAATTGAGCGGCGCCCAGGCACAATTCGAAGAGGTTCAAGCGAAGACTGCCGATGCAGAGGGCCGGCATGCCGAGTTGGAAAAACAGATCCAGGCCAGCAACGAGCAATTGGAGACGCTGGAGAGCCAGATCGCCGATCGGGAATCGCGAATCGCCGAACTCAAGGGGCAAGTCGCGACGGCCGAGGAAACCCTGCAGCAAACCGAGCAATCGCTCGGCGAGGTCCAGCAACGCCACGAAGCGCTCCAATCGCAGGTGCAGTCGGCTGAGCAGCGCTTGAGCGAGATCGAATCGCAGGTCCAGGCGCGTGTCGAACGGCTGAATGCCCTGAAGAGCCAGATTGCCAGCGTTCAGCAGGGCCTGGCCAAGATCGCCGAAATGCGTGAGACGCTATCCGATATCGATGCGAGTATCGACACCGGTGGCGAGCAAGCATCGGGCGAACAGGATTCGAGTGGGCAAGATTCGAGCGGACAGAGCAGCGGGAGCCAGCCTGGCGATGCATCGCAAGCCAATGCCCAGGATGGCAGCGATCGGCAGCAGGCCGCTGGCCAGAGCGGCGGGCAACAGAACGCGGACAGCCCGACGGCCAGTCAATCGACCAATCGACAAGAAGCGAGCGATCAAGCGAGCGAACGGCAGGGCGGCAGTGGCCCATCGGCCAATCAAGCGTCCGCGGGCCAGGCGAGCGATGGGCAGGGCAGTAGTGATTCATCGGGCGAACAAGGGGCCGGCGAAGATCAAGCGAGGTAGCGATGAAAACATCCTTATTGATCGCAACGGCCATGCTGGGGCTAGCCAGCATGGCCGCCCAAGGGGCCGAAGCGCCGGTAAAGATCACGCCGCTGGGTAGCCATGACGGTGAATTCTGCGCCTACGACCGCGCGCTGATACTCGAAGACCCGGACGGCACGCGAATTCTCTACGATGCCGGGCGCACGGTGCGCGGTGCCGACGATCCGCGCCTCGGGACTATCGACGCCGTACTGCTGAGCCACGTTCACGGCGATCATCTGGGCGATGTGCATCAGGCCGAGGCCAATGCCGGTACCTGCGCCTTGCCGGCATTCTCGGTGTCGGCCACGCCCAACTCCAATACCGTCAATATCGCCGTCGGCAAGCAGGCGAAGTTATTGCTGGGCGGCGAGATGCCGGCGTTCTTCACGAAGAAGGTCGAGGCCGCCGGTGGCGATCCGGGGCTGGTTCAACTGGTGCGTTTCGGCGGTCAGGCCGACGTGGGCGGTGTCAGCGTCGCCAGCGTACCGGCGGTACACAGCAACGGCTTGAGTCCGGCCTTTCTCGAAGGCACCCACGCCGATGCGCTCGAGGCCAGCGGCCTGACCGCCTACGTCGGTCCGCCGGGCGGCTATGTGCTGAGTTTTTCCAACGGTCTGGTGGTCTATCTTTCCGGCGATACCGGCCTTACCGCCGAGCAGGATCTGGTGGTGCGCCAGTTCTATGGCGCCGAGCTTGCGGTGATCAACATTGGCGGTACCTTCACGACCGGCCCCACCGAGGCGGCCTATGTAATGAACGAGATGGTCAAACCCAACGCCGTGATCGTCTCGCACGCCAATGAAGAGGCGACCCGCGATGGCAAGCTACTGCCCGGTACGCGCACCGCGACCTTCAAGGAGGCAGTGCGAATGCCGATGCACTTGCCGTTGAGTGGCCGGACGATGAGCTTCGACGCCGATGGCCAGTGTGTGGCCGGCTGCTGAATCAGCATCGCAGCGATATCGGAGTGAGAAAGCGTGGATCATAACGCGTATCGACAGCGCCTTCGGCAGCCCATGGCCGGCAGTGAATGCCCTTTTCCCGAAACCGAGCTGGAGCGCCGTCGTATGGCGGCGGGCGAGGCCATGCGTGCGGCTGAACTGGATGCTTTGCTGCTTACCTCGCCCGCCGACATTTTCTACCTGACCGGCTACAGCACTTTCGAAGTCTCGGTGCATACGGCGCTGCTGTTTACGCCGCGGCATATGATGCTGCAAGTGCCGTCGATCGAGACGGGCCCGGCGGTAGCCTGTACGCGCGTCGACGACATCCGTGGTTATCGCTGGGAAAACATCGATGAGATTCTCGACCCGCTGGTGGAGTCGATGGTGGATGCCGGCTCGCGCATCGGCATCGATGCCTGGCATGGTTCGCTGCGTCATGGCGTCATGCAGGGTCTGCAAGCGCGTTTGCCAGATCGCCGCTTCATCGATGCCGCCGATATCCTGCATGGCGTACGCATCGTCAAATCGCCGGCCGAGCTCGATTGCCTGGCCGAGAGCGCGCGGATTACCGGCGTGGGGATCGAGGCCGCCGCCAACGCCGTGCGCCCCGGTATGCTGGACAGCGAGATCGCGGCCATCGGCGCGAGCGCGCTGCATGGCGCTGGCAGCGAGTTCATGAGCATGCAGCCGATCGTTACCACCGGGCGGCGCAGCAGCGTGATTCACCTCAACCACCAGCGCCGGAAAATCGAGCGGGGCGAGCCGGTATTCCTCGAGTTCGGCTCGGCCTGGCAGCGTTATACCGCGCCGATGATGCGCACGATAATCGCCGGCCCGCCAACGCCGCACATGCAAAAGACCTTCGATACCTGCCGGCGCATTTTTGACGCGCTGCTCGATGCCATGCGCCCCGGCGTCAGCTTCGATGAGGCGGCGCGCGCCGCCGAACGGGCTTTGGAACCGATGGCGGTGGAGGCGTTCTTCTCCGGAGTGTTCGGCTACGCGGTCGGTGCGCAGTTTCCGCCATCCTGGATCGAAGGCAGCGGGTTCATTGCGCGCGGTCAAAAGCGTCGTTTCGCGCCGGATATGGTCTTTCACCTTCCGTTGTGCCTGCGCATTCCGGGTGAGTGGGGCATCGGTTGTAGCGATACCGTGCGCGTCACCGAATCCGGCGGCGTGCCGCTTACGGCCAACCCATGGAGGCTGGGGGCCAGCGATTGAAACCGAAAAGCCGACCGCGACGCTTGGTTATGCCCGACCCATGCGCGTTATACTGCACGCATGAAGGCGCCGGCGACGTTCGGTCGGTCGCATTGATACAGACAAGGAGTGAGCCGTGATCGAGGGTGTGAAGCATATCGTTGCCGTGGCGTCGGGCAAGGGCGGCGTGGGCAAATCCACCGTGACCGCCAATCTGGCACTGGCGATGGCTGCCGAGGGATATCGCGTCGGCCTGTTGGATGCCGATATCTATGGTCCCAGCCAGGCGCAGATGCTGGGAATCGGTGAAGGTGTGCGTCCGCAGATGGCCGGCGAGAACAGCTTCAAGCCGCTTGAGGCGCACGGCATCCAGGCGATGTCGATGGCCTTCATGGTCGATATCAACGAGCCGATGGTTTGGCGTGGCCCGATGGTCGCCGGGGCCTTTCAGCAGCTCTTGAACCAGACCGCCTGGGACAACCTCGATTATCTGTTCATCGACATGCCGCCGGGCACCGGCGACATCCAGTTGACGCTGGCGCAGAAGGTGCCGGTTTCGGGCGCGGTGATCGTTACCACGCCACAGGACATCGCTCTGCTCGACGCGCGCAAGGGCATCGAGATGTTCCGCAAGGTCAACGTGCCGGTGCTCGGTATCGTCGAGAACATGAGCCTGCACATCTGCTCCAACTGCGGTCACAGCGAGCCGATCTTCGGCCAGGGCGGCGGTGAGCGCATCGCCGATCAGTACGATACGCAGTTATTGGGCCAATTGCCGTTGCAGCTCTCGATCCGCGAGCAGGCCGATGGCGGCAAGCCGACCGTGGTCGCCGAGCCGGATGGCGGGATCAGCGCTATCTTCCGCGATATCGCCCGCGCGGTGGCCAAGGGGGTAGAGAGCCAGAGCGATGAGGGGCCGAGTATTTCCTTCGGCGACTGAATTTTGTGCGAAAACTTGCTGCGCTCGCGCCAGCTTTATTAAACGCCCCGGGGGCCGTTATCATGACGGCCCCAATTTTTGTCTGTGCCAACCTTTTTGGCGATAAACCAAGGACGCCCGATGAGCATCAAATCCGATAAGTGGATTCGCCGCATGGCTGAGAGCGAAGGCATGATCGAGCCCTTCGAGGCCGATCAGGTCCGTCACGTCAGCGGTCAGCGGGTGATCTCCTACGGGACATCCAGTTACGGCTACGATGTACGCTGCGCCGATGAATTCAAGGTCTTCACCAACATCCACTCGGCGATCGTCGATCCCAAAAACTTCGACGAGAAGAGCTTCGTCGATATCAAGGGCGATGCCTGCGTGATTCCACCCAACTCGTTCGCCTTGGCGCGCACCGTCGAGTATTTTCGGATTCCGCGTAGCGTATTGACCATTTGCCTGGGCAAATCGACCTATGCGCGCTGCGGCATCATCGTCAATGTCACGCCGCTGGAGCCGGAGTGGGAAGGGCACGTAACGCTGGAGTTCTCCAACACCACCAACCTGCCGGCGCGCATCTACGCCAACGAGGGCGTGGCGCAAATGCTGTTCCTCGAATCCGACGAGATCTGCGATACCTCCTACAAGGACCGCGGTGGCAAATACATGGGCCAGCGTGGGGTGACGCTGCCACGTACCTGATTTACCACGTTCTGCATCCTGAGCTAGCCTACGACGTATGTCGTAGGCTTTTTTTTATTCAAATAAACGTTTGATCTTCTACGCTGGAAAGGTGGCCCGGTAGACTGCCGACGTTCGCCCTGTCGCGTTGGGCGGCGGCCATGGATGACTCCGTAACCATAGGACGCCGCGCATGTTGCTATCTCGTATTTCCCGACGAGCCGAATCCACTGGCTTTTCCCTACGCTTGCGCCGCCAATCGTTGGCTGCGCTGATAGGCCTGCTGATGCTCCCCAGTGGGGCATCGGCCTACTCGCAACTGATCGTATTCGGCGACAGTCTAAGTGATTCCGGTCAGTTCCCCGATGTGGAAAGTATCGCCATTGGTGAGATCGGCAGCCTGCGGTTTACCAACCGGGAGGGGCCGAGCTATCTGGCGCCGTCGCCCTATGGTGAGGTCAGTACCCAGCGCCTGGCCGATGCGCTGGGCCTGGGACCGCTGTTGCCTTCCACCTCGGTCGTGCGAGAGCTGGCAGGCCTGCCGGACGGCACCAACTATGCCACCGGTGGCTATACCACCGACGATATCCTGGCATCGATCACCCAGCCGGATGGGTCGGAAGTGAGCCAGGCCGGCATAACGCTGCGCACCCGCGACGGTTATCTGATCAGCGTGGGCGCGGCCGACCCCGAAGCGCTGTATTACATCAACGGCGGTGGCAACGATTTTCTTGAAGGGATCGAAGCGGGCACGATCGGTCCCGTATCGGTGACTGCTAGTGCGAATAATTTGGCTGCTGGTGTCGATGCACTTGTCGCCGCGGGTGCGCAAACCCTCGTGGTTTCGAATCTGCCGGATGTGGGCGCCACGCCGGAGGGCTCTATTGAGGGTAACCGTGCTGCAGCCTCGGCACTGGTGAACGTGTTCAATCAGACACTCGGCGAGCGCCTGGCGGTTTACGACGGCCAGGTGGATATCATCCGCTTGAATATACCCGCACTGTTCGACGAAGTGCTCGCCGCGCCGGCGGATTTCGGCCTGGCTACCAATGTGCCGCTCACCGATGTCTGTTTCAGTGACCCGGCCTGTGATGTCACGCCGTTCGGCTTGGCCGCGGGTAATCCCGACCCCAGCAAGCTGTTGTTCAACGACACGGTACACCCGACCACGGCGGGCCAGGAGATCCTCGCCGACTACGCGTTCTCCTTGGTCCGGGCGCCTTATGTATTGTCGCTGGCCGGAGAGTTGACCGGCGGTGCCTTGAACGCCCAACAGCAATCGATCGTCAGCGAGCTGCGGCCCGGCATGCAGAGCGATGGCCTGCGTCTGTTCGTGCATGGCGATCATCGCAGCGATCAAGCCAACGGTTTCAGCGAGGATGGCACGCCGGAGGCGACACAGAGCGGTGCCGGTGTCGGCGTGGTGGTGCCGCTCGGGCAGGGCTGGCTGGGCGCGGCGGTAACCCAGCGCGAGGCCGATATGGACGATGACCCTGCGCAGTTCGATCTGGAAGGCCAGGCGTTCAGCCTGTTTGCCCGCCAGCACCTGGGCCGGGTCGGCGTGCAGGCGATCGTCAGCCGGGGCGATTTCGATCTCGACCTGGATCGTCAGGTAACGCTGGGAATGGCCGAGCGCACATTGCGGGGTCAATCCACTGCCGATGGCTGGGCCGCCGAGTTGCGTGTCGATTACCGGCTGACGGCGAGCGATTCACCCTGGTATACCGCGCCTTTCGTCGCCTATCGGCACATCGAGGGCGAAATCGACGGCTACCGCGAGCAGGGTTCGGCGGCCAATGCGCTGATCGTATCGGATCAGGAGTTCGAGCAGCGCAGCGTGGAGCTGGGCCTGATGATGGATCGCTCGGTCGAGGACGGCTTCGGTCTTTTCGGCGAATTTGCCTGGGGCAAATATCTGGAAGACGAACGCGGCGGCGCCGAGGTGAGGCTGGCATCGCTGCCGACCAATAGCTGGTCGGGTGAAACCGCCGAGCGCGAAGACGATAACTACCTGCGTTTCGATGCCGGCGTGCGTGTAAAGCTCGGCGCTGCCATGCTGCATGCCGGCGCGGGCGTGCAGGGCTGGGACGAGCTGGCGCCACACTTTCAGGTGGGCGCCGGTTTTACGTTCTAAACGCTTGCCGTAAAGCGCACGCGGCCCCGCTGTTGCGAGGCCGTGTACGTCCAAGCGTGCAGGCTAGTCGCCTAGGTCTTCATCCAACTCCTCGGCGGCATCCTCATGAGAAAGCCGCATGCCCTGCGGCGGTAGCGCCATGCCGTCCAGGGTCGCGCCGTTGGGGCCGAGTTGCAGGCGCCCTTCGAGGAACCAGCGCACAGCGATGGGGTAGATGAGGTGCTCGCGGGCGTGGATCTTTTCGACGATGACCTCTTCGGTATCGCCTTCGCAGATCCTGAGGGCCGCCTGCATCGCCACCGGGCCGCCATCGAGCTCCTCGGTGACGAAGTGCACGCTGACGCCATGCTCCTCGCAACCATCCGCCAACACTCGAGCATGCGTATTCAAGCCCTGATAGGCCGGCAGCAGCGAGGGATGGATGTTCAGCAGGCGCCCATGGAAGCGATGCACGAACAGCGGTGTGAGAATGCGCATGAAGCCGGCTAGCACGATCAGGTCGGGCTCGTGGCGTTCGATGACCTTGATCAGCGCGCCGTCGAACGCTTCACGGCTATCGTATTCGTTGTGTGGCAGGGCCACGGCATCGATGCCGGCATCGCGGGCGCGTTTCAAGCCGTAGGCATCGACCTTGTTGGAAACCACCGCGACGATCTCGCCACCCAACTCGCCGTAAGACTGGGCGTCGATCAGCGCCTGTAAATTACTGCCGTTGCCCGAGATCAACACCACCACGCGAGGTGTATCGGCCTGCTCGGCCTCGAAATCATTGAGGGTATCGCTGGCTGGGCTCCGGTGAGTCGCGTCGCTCATCCCTTGATATTCTCCAGGCGCACCTGCTCTTCATCGCCTTGGCGCGCGACGATCTCGCCAAGCGTGACGACGCGCTCGCCGGCGGTTTCCAGGTGGCACTTGGCGTCCTCGGCCTGAGCGGCGGATACCACCACGACCATGCCGATGCCGCAGTTGAGCACGCGGTGCATTTCGCGCTCGCTGACGTTGCCCTGGCGTTGCAGCCAATCGAATACCGCCGGGCGCTGCCAGGCGCTGGCATCGATGCGCGCGGTCAGATGAGCCGGAAGCACGCGCGGCACGTTTTCGAGCAGCCCGCCGCCGGTGATGTGCGACAGCGCATGCACATCGACGCCGCTATCCTTGATCAGCGATAGCAGCGGCTTGACATAGATGCGGGTCGGCGCAAGCAGGGCGTCGCCGAGCGTTTGGCCGTCGAGATCGATACTGAAATCAGTGCCGAGGTCGGCGCCGCTGACGTCGAGAATCTTGCGAATCAGCGAATAGCCGTTGGAGTGCGGGCCGGAAGAGGCCAGGCCGAGCAGCACATCGCCTTCGGCGACTTTGCTGCCATCGAGGATTCGCGATTTTTCGACCACGCCGACACAGAAGCCGGCCAGGTCGTAATCGCTGCCTTCGTACATGCCGGGCATCTCGGCGGTTTCGCCACCGACCAGCGCGCAGCCGGCTTGCAGGCAGCCCTCGCCGATACCGGTCACGACATCGGCGGCGATGTCCACATCGAGCTTGCCCGTGGCATAGTAGTCGAGAAATTGCAGCGGCTCGGCACCGGCGACCACCAGATCGTTGACGCACATCGCCACCAGATCGATACCGATGGTGTCGTGGCGGCCAAGCTCCATGGCCAGGCGCAGTTTGGTGCCAACGCCATCGGTGCCGGTGACCAGTACCGGCTCGCGATAGCCGCTGGGTAGCTCGCATAGCGCGCCGAAACCGCCCAGGCCACCCATGACCTCGGGGCGGGTGGTACGCTTGGCGACACCCTTGATGCGTTCCACCAGGGCGTTGCCGGCATCGATATCGACACCGGCGTCCTTATAGCTCAGCGAAGGCGAGGCACAATGGGAGCCCCGGGGAGTGTCGGAGGCGCTGCGAGTCATGGCATGTCCTGTTGTCGATGCTGTCGTAGACAGCCTGCGAGAAGGGCCGAAAGAATAGGGCGCGCATTGTATCATTGCCGCCGTTGAGGATGCACCGATGACGCACCGGTCGCGTTGATGCGCCGGATTCGCTCATCATGAGCTCTCAGCGTTAACTCTACGTACTAGGGAACCGAGCATGACGCGAGTACAAGTCTGGACCCTGCTTTGCCTGGCCGCGCTGGTATGGCTGCTGATGCAACTGGGCCCGATCATGATGCCGTTCGTGGTCGGCATGATCTTCGCCTACCTCGGCGATCCGCTGACCGATTGGCTGGAGTCGCGGGGCTTGTCGCGGCGTCTGGCGGTAAGTGTGGTCTTCCTGGTGTTGTCGCTGATTCTGACGGTGGCCATCCTGGTATTGATCCCTCTGCTCTGGCGCCAGTTGGTGCAGTTGATCGAGGCCTTGCCGGGCATTTTCAACTGGGTGCAAATTACGGTGCTGCCCTGGGTGCGCTCGGTGACGGGGCTCGATTTTTCCACCGATTTCGATCAATTGCGCGACGCGCTGATGGCCAACTGGAGAGAGACCGGCACCTACGCCGCGCTAGTGCTGGCGCAGGTTTCCCGTTCGGGATTGGCGTTCGTGCTGTGGATCGCCAATCTGGCGCTGATCCCCGTGGTGACCTTCTATCTGCTGCTCGACTGGGATCGCATGAAGCGGCGCATTCGCAATCTGTTGCCGAGGCGCTATGAGCCTACCGTGACCCATTTGGCCACGCAGTGCGATGAGGTGCTATCCGCGTTTCTGCGCGGCCAGCTACTGGTCATGCTCAGCCTGGGGATCGTCTACGCCGTGGGGCTGACACTGCTCGGCGTGCAGTTCGGCGTACTGATCGGGCTGGTCGCCGGCCTGGCGAGCATCGTGCCCTATCTTGGGGTGATCGTGGGGCTGGCGATTGCCGCCGTCGTCGCGTTCTTCCAGTTCGGCGATGTCTTGCACCTGGTCGGGGTTGGCGCGGTCTTTGCGATAGGGCAACTGCTGGAAGGGACGGTGCTGCAGCCGCTGCTGCTGGGCGACAAGATCGGCCTGCATCCGGTGGCGGTGATCTTCGCGGTACTGGCCGGTGGCCAGCTGTTCGGTTTCGTCGGTATCCTGCTTGCCTTGCCGATTGCGGCGATCGTCATGGTGCTGTTGCGTTACCTTCACGATCGTTATAAGAACAGCGCGCTGTACGACCCCGCCGCACTGCGTGACGGTGACGAGGAGAGCCGATGAGCACTGGACCCGCGCAGCTTCCGCTGGGTGTCGGGTTACGCGACGACACGACGTTCGGCAACTTTCTGCCGGGTGGCAACGCCGCGCTGGTGGCGGCGTTACAACGCCAGCTCGACGATGACGGTGAGGCCTTCATCTACCTATGGGGCGGCGAGAGCTCGGGGCGCAGTCATCTGCTTCAGGCCGCGTGTCACGAAGCCAGCGATCGCGATGCGCGTGCGCTCTATCTGCCGCTGAACGAGCTTGGGCACTTTCCACCCCATATGCTCGAGGACATCGAGCGGCTGGACCTGGTAGCGATCGACGACCTTACTGCCGTGGTCGGTCGCAAGCGCTGGGAAGAAGCCCTGTTTCACGCTTTCAATCGCCTGCGCGATGCCGGCAAGCGCCTGGTCATCGCGGCCGACGCGCCCCCTAGGCAACTCGAGATCGAACTGGCCGATCTGGCCTCACGGCTGACTTGGGGCATGACGTTCCACATCGAGCGCCTCGATGACCAAGGCCGCTTCGAAGCCCTGCAACTGCGCGCTCGAATGCGCGGCATGCAGCTTCCCGACGATGTTACCCGCTACATTCTGCATCGCGGCCCACGCCGGCTCGCCGAGCTGTTCGAATCACTCGAGCGCCTCGATCGCGCCTCGCTTTCGGCTCAGCGCAAATTGACCATTCCCTTCGTCAAGCAGGCGCTGGGCTGGTGAATCCGCTGGCCGATGCTAGCGTGAAAGCGAGACTTCGAGCGTCTGCCCTTCGCCAAGCGAAATCTGGTTGATGATGATGCGGCGCTCACCCCCGGGCGGCTTGACGCTACCGGCGATATAGAAAACACCGGCGGGCAGGCCGGTAGCCTGGAAATAGCCCCGCGCATCGGTGGTGACGTAGTGGGTGTATTCGCGGGCACGAGGGTCGGCTGGCTCGATGGCCCGGCCCGTCAGCGCGACTTCCGCCGCTTCGGCGGAATATTGGGTTGCCGGTGCGATCGAGACGGTCTCGCCGGCGCCAGGGACCACGCCGCTGCTCGTCTCGAGAAACAGCCTCCCGGTGACCGTCGCGCTGCCGGTCTTGTCGAGTCTGGCGTACTCTTGGGCCGGGAAGGGCACTTTCCTGTCGACGCGTTGCTGGCCCGTTGTGGTCCCTAAATCTTCTACCGGTGGTGGCCCCGAGTCACTTGGCCCGATGGCCTGGCAGCCAGCCAGAACCAGACCCAGAACGGCGATGGCTATCCCTTTCCTCATGATACGTCTCCTATGCTTGCCGGGCTTTGCTTCTCCTCGGAACAGTCTACAGAGGCGCGGCTAGAGCGGCCAACAACGGGAAAGCCTGCGAATCGGTTTTGAATGGGGCGGGCCGATAGGCCAGCCCCGGCATGCTTAGGCGTATTCGGCTGCGCTACCGATGGCATCGATCATGGCCGCGACCATTGCCGTCTGGTCACCATTACCGCGAATGTCGGGCGTGCGCGTCGCCGGATCGGCGAGTGCGGCATGGATGCCCTTGGCCATTAGCGTCGCCGTTGGCTGGGCCTGGGGGATGTCGTGGCGCCGGCCGAGCCACTCGATCAGCATGCGCGTGGATTCGATCATCGCGTAGGGGTTGGCGATTCCTTTGCCGGTAATATCCGGCGCGGAGCCATGCGTCGCCTGAGCCATGGCGATGTTGCCGCGCCCGATGCATAACCCGGGCGCCATGCCCAGGCCACCGACGAGCCCGGCCGCCTCATCGGTGAGAATGTCACCGAACATATTGGTGGTCACCACGACATCGTACTGCTGCGGATTGCGTATGAGATGCATGGCGAAGGTATCGACGATCGCCTCGTCGATCTCGACGTCCGGATACGCTTCGCCGGCCTTGTAGCACTCCTCGACGAACATGCCGCAGCCGAGCTTGAAGACGGTGTTCTTGTGCACCACGGTCAGCTTCCTGCGTCGTGCGCGGGCCAGTTCGAGTGCCGCCTCGGCGACCTTGCGGCTGCCTTCGCGGGTGATCACCCGCACCGAGACGGTGGTGTCGTGGGTGGGTCGGAATTCGCCCGAACCGGCCACCACGTTGCGATCCGGCTGGAAGCCCTCGTTGTTCTCACGCACGATGACGAGATCGATGTCATCGTAGATACAACCGATGTCGGGATACGAGAGCGTGGGGCGCACATTGGCGAACAGGTCGAAGTGCTTGCGCAGAATCGGATGCGGATTGATCGCCCCTTCCACCTTGGGATACTCGCGATGACCTATCGGCCCGAGAATGAAACCATCGAAAGTGGATAGCGTCTCGAGGGTGCCCTCGGGCATGGTGGTGCCGAGTTCGTCGAGCGCCTTGCGGCCCAGCGGCATGGGCCGCCAGTCGATGGCGAGTCCGGTACGTGCGGCGGCGGCCTGAGCCACATCGACGGCCGCCGGTACGATCTCATGACCGATATCGTCACCGTTCAGCACGCCAATGGTGAGGTGGGGCTGGGTCATCTTGCTCTCCCGTGTCGTTTGTCGTTATGTGTTGACGGATCAGGCGCCGGGCACGCTCGCTTTCGCGATCGTTGCGACGTCGGCGGTTTTCTCGAGCCGCCAGCTTGCTGCGATAAGCGCCTCGCAGGCCGGCTCGCCGATCACGGCGGTGGCCTGGCCACGGAACTTGGCATCGATTTGCTCATCGCTCAATGGGCGCTCCAGGGAGCCGATGGCACGCTCGATGTGCTTCTCCACGCGTCGTCCATCGGCAAGCGTGACGGCGATGCTCACGGAAGCTTCATGGCAACGTTTGTCCGTCGTGACGTGCACCTTGCGGCGCAGTGCCGCGAGTTCGGGATTGGTCACGGCCTCGTCGGTAAAGGCGCTCGGTGAGCCATCGCCACGCAAAAGCGCGGTTGCCGCCGCATGAAACACGCTGAACTTACCCTCGAGCCCGGTACGTGGTTCGGTCTTGCCGGTCAGTTCGAGAACCAGCGGATGGGCCAGCAGTTCGACCTTGTCGATACGCGCAACGTCGCCGCCCAGTTCGTCTCTGAGTTGGATGCAGCCGTCGATGGTGGGGTGAATGACGATGCCGCAGGCGAACGGCTTGTAGGAATTCAGCGCGCTTTCCCAGGTTTGCCCCAACCCATCGAGGATTTCCGAATAGTCCTGCTTGGTCGACATGACATTGGCGAAACCGCGTGGCGCCTCGATGGCGCGCTCCGATGAATCGAAACCTGCATCGGCCAGGAAAGCGGCCATGGCGCCGTTCTGCGCTGCGCGACCGGGATGGAAGCTCTTGCACATCGTGCCGAACATCTCCCGAAAACCGGACGATTGGGTGGCGGCGATGCCGAATGCCCAGGCCATACGCTGGACATCGAGGCCGAGCACGCGACCGACCGCCGCCGTGGCCCCGAAGACGCCTGCCGTACCGGTAATATGCCAGCCGCGATCGTAATGATCCGGGTAGACGGCATTGCCGATACGGCACTCGGTTTCGATGCCGACGATCAGCGCATTGAGGAAATCATTGCCGGACATCGGGCGCATCTCGGCGATACCGAGTAGCGCCGAGGCGACCGGGCCGGCCGGATGAATGATGGTTTTCAGGTGGGTATCGTCGTAATCGAGCACGTGCGAGGAGATGCCGTTCAGCAGCGCCGCATGTAGCGGATCGAGTCGTTCCGTGCGGCCGAGTACCGTTGCCTCGCGCGGGCCGGAAAAGGGCGCTACCGCAGCCAGCGCTCGCTCGACCGTTTCATGGCGTGCGCCGCCGACGGCACAGCCCATCCAATTGACGAAGGTGCGTACGCCTTCCTTGCGGATGTCTTCAGGAATCGCGGACAGATCGCAACTCACCACCCACTCGGCGAGTGCGCGCGTCACATCGGAACGTTCGGTCATCTTTTCTTCTCCTGTCTACCGCGAGATATATCGTCTGATGCCATCGACGGCGGCGAACCGCGGCAATGTCACTCTATGAGCAAGAGAGTACTGCCATATAGTAAATTGTCAACAGTAATCAATAGTGAGTGATGGCGAGGCGCCACGAGAAGCCTATAAACCGGGATGTAAATGAGCTATAGTGCAAGCCAAGCGGATTTGCAGAATGTTGACAGATTTCGAAGTTATGCCGCTCGATGCCGCCGTGCCCAAAAGGCCCGGGATGAAGCGGCTAGTCCATGCCTTGGTTGGAACCCAATACAAAGACGAATGGCGATGAAAGACGACGCATCGAACCCCAGTGGTTTTTTAAAGGCCCAGTCACTCACCAGCCTGGCGCAGCGCGAAATCGAGCGCATGATTACCGCGGGCGAGTTCTCCCCAGGCGAGCGAATCAACGAAAACGCGCTGGCTGCAAAGCTCGGCATCAGTCGTGGTCCCATCAGAGAGGCCTGCCGAGCCTTGGCTGCGCTGGAACTGGTTCAGCTCATTCCCAATCGGGGAATTTTCATCAGGGTCATTACCGAGGAAGACGCCAAATCGGTCTATGAATTGCGGGCGGGCTTGTTCGGCTATTCGGGCATGCTCCTGGCGGAGCGCATCACCAAAGAGCAGTTGGATTATCTGAACCTGTTGGTCGAACAGATGGATGCGGCCGCGACCGCGAATGATTTCGATCGCTACTATCCACCCAATCTGACGTTCCATGACTATCTGGTCAGCGCGACGAGAAACGAGCGATTGGTCCGTGCGTATCACGATCTCGTGCGCCAGCTTCACCTGTTCCGTACACGCGGTCTGGTATCCGGCGATGGCATGAAAGCGTCCAACAGCGAGCACCGCGCCATTGTCGATGCCCTTGCGGCCCGCGACCCCCAGCGCGCCTTCGATACCATGCATGCGCATGTCATAGCGGGCCGGGATCGCGCCATGAGCGCCCATGAGCGGCTCGAGGCCAAATGATGCCGAGACTGCCGTAACGCCCGGTCAGTCTCGGCCATTTCCGTTCCACTTCCCTAGGTTGTCGACGATCGCTTCCCTCTGAGCCGGCTGATCGCTGGCTTGATGAACGGGCTCGCTAGGCTGAGCGCCGTCAGGAAGAAGAAGAAGAGCGTGATCGGGCTGTCAAAGAACCGCGTCCAATCGCTGTCGAAGATGATCATCGACTGGGAGAAGTTTTTCTCGAGCAGGCTACCCAGTACGAGACCCATCACGAATGGCGCGGGGCCGAAGCCATGACGCAGGGCGAAGAAACCGATCAGCCCTGAAATCAGCATGACCCAGACATCGAACATCTGCTGCTGATAGGCATAGGCGCCGACCACCGAGAAACAGAACACCGATGGCCACAGGAACGTTCGGGGAATCAGCGTGATCAGCGAGAACAGCTTGGCACCGGCCAGGCCAATCACCAGAAAACCGAGATTGGCGATGAACATGGCGGTGAAGACGGCATAGAGAATCTCCGGCGTTTCGCGCATCAGAAAGGGCCCTGGGCGAAAGCCGTGCATGACCAGCGCGGCGAGAATGACCGCCGTGGTACCGCTGCCGGGAATGCCGAGCGCGAGAGTGGGTACCATGGCGCCACTGGTGCCGGCATTGTTCGCCGCCTCCGGTCCGGCAATGCCCTCGATCGAGCCCTTGCCGAACTCTTCCGGGTGCTTCGACCAGCGCTTGGCCTCGTTGTAACCCATGATGGCCGCAACGGTGGTGCCTTCCGCCGGCAATATCCCGACGATCGTACCGATACCGGTCGAACGCAGGATGGTCACCCAAATCTTACGCAGGTCATCGCGCCCCGGCAGCTTGACCGCGACCGAGCGAATCCGCTCCATGATGATATCGGTGGCTTGGGCCTGCTTGAGCATCTCCGCGATCGCGAAGATACCGATCAGCACCGGCACGAAATCGATACCCCCGTAAAGCACGTTGGTGCCGAAGGTGAAGCGTTCGATACCGGTGACGAGGTGGATGCCGACGGTGCTCACCAATACCCCAAAGAAGCCGGCGATAAGATTGCGCAGCGATGATTTACCGCTGATCGCGGCCAGCATCGAGAGACCGAACAGTGTCAGTGCGAAATACTCCTGCGGACGAAAGCTCAGTGCGACCGAAGCCAGTAGCGGCGCGGCGAGAATGAAGATGAACAGGCTCAGGATGCCGCCGGCGACGCTGGAGATCGCGGCGACGCCGAGTGCACGTCCGGCTTCGCCGCGTTGCGCGAGCGGGTAGCCGTCGAGTGCCGTCGCAACCGCGGGCGGAGCGCCGGGCGCATTGATCAGGATTGCCGTGATCGACCCGCCGAAGGTGCCGGCGCAGTACAGCGCGGCCATCATGGAGATAGCCAGAACCGGGTCGAGCCCTAGTGTGAACGGGAGCAGAAGGGCGACCGCCATGGTCGAACTCAGACCGGGTAACGCCCCGATGATTACCCCGATCAACACCGAGAGCAGGATCAGCAGAATGCTCATCGGTGTCAGGATTATCCCGAGGCCTAACAGGATCGCATCAGTATTCAAAAGCACCCCCAAATCAAGCTATGGAAAAGCCCCCGGAATAACGATCGGTCCATGGGCTTTCTTCTTTAATGGTCCGGACGGCGAAGCAGTGACCGAGCGTGTCGTTGCCATCCTCGCTAGCGAAATAGATAACCGGTGATGCCGGGCAGGAACGACACCTGAAGCGCCCCGGCAAACAGCCAGATCAGTGCCGTGGGAAACAGCAACGCATAGGGCACCAGAATCTTGTAGCGACGCTCGCCCCAAAGTAACGGCAGGCCGGCCGCCGCAATGATCAACCCGATATAAGTGCCGAGCCAGGGCATGATGATAATGAGAGCGAGCATTACCAGTGCCGTGATAAACACGATCGGTTTCGACCGCTGGCGGCGATCCTCATCGAGATCGATACCCTGCTTGCGCTTCTGCAGATGCTCGAATGGCAGGAATAGCGCCAGTACCGCAATCAGCAGCAGTAGCATTTGCGGGAACATCGCCGGCTGAACGTTCTGGGCCAGGGATGCCGGGACGGTATCGAAAAGCAATGTCCTCCAGAAAAGAATCGCGCAGATGGCTAGCACGATCAGCGCGACGATCGTGTCCACGCGATGAAAACGCGAAGTAGCGGGGCGATGCCCCGCATCCTCGCCGGCACGCTGTGCTGGCTTATGGCTCATCGGCTTCACTTCCTCTCATGAAAGGCTGATGACTATTTCTTGGTCAGGCCTAGCTTGCGCATGGCTTCGAGCGAGACCTGGTACTCTTCCTTGATCTGCTTGTCCCACACATCGCTGCCGGCGATGCTGGTTTCCGGATCCAGCCCAGCGTTCTTCACGTAGTTCTGGAACCGCTCGCTCTCCATCGCGGTGAGAATCCACTCTTCGATCCGGTCGACCATCTCGGGCGGCGTATCCGCATGTACGTAATAGCCGCGCGTGGTCGAAACCTGAACGTCGTGGCCGAATTCAGCGGTCGTGGGTACATCGGGCAGGTCTTCGACGGGTTCCTCGGCGAGCACGGCGAGTGCACGCAAATCGCCTTCCTGGATCTGACTCAGCGATTCGCTGACGTTGGCGAGCGAAGCGTCGACGGCGCCCGAACGTAGCGCGGTGACCATGTCGCCGCCGCCGCCGAACGGCACGACGCGTACATCGGCATCGGCGGCATCGGCCCAACGCTCGATCCCGATGTGCTCGGTACCGCCGACCTGTGCCACACCCCAGGTAAGGGCCTGTTCCTGCGACGCGGCGACCAATTCCTCATAAGTCTCATAGGGACTATCGGCACGCACGACGATCACCGAGGGGTCGTCCATGGCGCGAGCGACGCCTTGTATGTCATCGATGCCGATCGGCGAGTTGCCACGCGCGATGGTGTAAAGGTGGGTTTGGGTGAGTGCCATGATGGTATGGCAGTCGGCACCCTGCTGCTGGAAATACTCCTGCGCCGCACGTGCGCCGCCACCCTGCTTGTAAATGATGACGACATCTTCGTCGACCTGTTGTGCGGCGGCCTCCATCCACATGCGCATGGTCATGTCCGTACCGCCCCCGGCCGAGGAGTGCGAAACGAGCTCGATGGTCTGGGTGGGCCACGTCTCGGGATTGCAGTTTTCCGCATCCTGTGCGACAGCGCTCAAGGGCGCCATGGCCAGCAATAGGCTTGCCGCCCCGATACCGCACGAACGTTGGCGCTTCTCGATTTGCAAGAAGTTCAGCATATTTCTCATTGAGATCTCCCTCTTTGTCTTGTTGTACGAGTCATGCTTGGCGCGTTGTTCTTGTTGTTGCTTCCCGGCTTTGGTAGCTCCTTCAGTTTAGCCTCTGTTTTTTATTTGCAAACTGTCAACAAAATATTATCAACCAACGTTAGGCTATCTGACGGCGGATGTCGATTGAAACCTTGTCCTGGCGGAGCTACTGAGCGCTCGCGGCCAGTAAATCTCAGCCTGATGGCTATCGCGCCGGTGACATAAACGACCTATTCGGCGTAAACAGGCCACATTTGATACTATAGTCAACTGTTAGCAATATTGAAATGACGCTAGGATTCATGG
This sequence comes from uncultured Halomonas sp., assembly GCF_946887195.1. Next base: position 63,134 of record NZ_CAMPKE010000004.1, on the reverse strand, counting down.
CGTAGAGGCGCCAAACGGAACGACTGTACGAAGGCCGCTAGCGCGGCCCGCACCCAGCCGATATCGAGGAAAACAATGAAAATCAAGGATATCCGGGCAAGCCTGCATACCACGTCCATTGAGATTCCCCTGCTGGAAGGAAAGGTGGCGGGGTATGGCCGCGAGGAGCAGAAGCTTTTCGTCTTCTGTGAGGTGGAGACCGATGACGGTATCGTCGGCTGCGGCCTGACGGGGCACTTTCTGGCCGAGTCGGTCGTCGTTGCCCTGGAAAAACACTTTCTGCCGGTGGTCAGGGACATGGACCCGCGCGACACCGAGGCCATTCACCAGCGGGTGTTCAGCAAGCTCAATCCACGCGCGATGACCGGCACCGTATCCATGGCGCTGTCCTGCCTGGACATCGCGCTCTGGGATATCCAGGGCAAGCAGGCCAATCGCTCGGTCGCTCAGCTTCTCGGCGGTAACCAGGCCAGCGCGCCGGCCTATGTCACCTTCGGCTTTCCGCAATACGATCGCGATCTGTTGGCGCAGGCAGCCAGGCTGCATGTCGAGAACGGTTTCCGTGCGCTGAAGACCGTGGTCGGCGTGGACAAGGGCGGCTGGCGTGAAGATGCCGCCCGCGTGCGCACGATTCGCGAGGCGGTCGGGGACGACATCGACATCATGATGGATGCCAACTACCTGTTCAGCCCGGTGGAAGCCAAGCTGCTGTGCCGGGCGGTGGAGGAGTGCAACATCACCTGGTTCGAGGAGCCCCTATACCAGAACGACGCCCGGGCACTGGCCGATCTGCGCCGCTCGACACGCATACCGCTGGCCGCCGGGCAGATGGAGGGCCACCGCTGGCGTCTCAGGGAACTGGTCGAGCATCAGGCGGTGGATATCCTGCAACCCAATTGCACTTACTGCGGCGGCTATACCGAAGCGCGCAAGGCGGCCCATCTGGCGCAGATCTATAACCTGCCGATTGCCAATGGCGGCGGCTGGCCACTGTTCAATATGCACACCATGGCGGGGCTGATGAACGGCTGGCTGGTGGAGTGGCACCTGGGCATGGTGTCGGTCGGCGAAACCATCTTCGTCGACCCGCCGCGCCCCGAGAACGGCATGATCGCTATCCCCGATGCCCCCGGCCTTGGCCTGACGGTCGATCGGGAAGGCTTGAAGGACACGCGGGTATCGGCTTGAGCGAGTCATCGTTCGATACCTGGTTCCCTAACGACAGTGCGTCATTCGACGCTGAGGAGAGAGCATGACCGATAGCCAGAAACCATCCATCGAGAAATTCACGCCCGATATCGACTCGACCCATGGTGAGGGCCTGACCCGCGAGGTGGTGCGATTCATTCATGGCACCGATTATCAGGCGCTCTCGGAGGAGTTGATCGCCATCGGCAAGAAATCGATCCTCGATGGCCTGGGGCTCGCACTGTCCGGCTCCGTGGCGCAATCCGGGCGCATCGTTCAGGACTACCTGAAGCAGCAGAGGCTGAGCGGTGGAGCCACCGTCATCGGCACCGACATGCGGGTATCCGAGCGCTTCGCCGCCTTTGCCAACGGTGTCGGCATTCATGCCGACGACTACGACGATACCCAGCTCGCGGTGGGGCCGGATCGCGTCTACGGCCTATTGACGCATCCGACGGCGCCTTGCCTGCCGGCGGCGCTGGCGATTGCCGAAACCCAGGACATGAGCGGTCGGGAATTCATGCTGGCCTATCATCTCGGCGTGGAAGTCGAGACCAAGGTGGCCGAGGCGATCTCGCCCCGCCACTACCAGCACGGCTTTCATGCCACCGCCACTTGCGGCACGCTGGCCGCCGCCTCGGCCGCCTCGAAGCTGTACGATCTCGACGAGCCGACCACGCTACGCGCCCTGGCCATCGCGGCCAGCCAATCCGCCGGCCTGCGCGAAAACTTCGGCACCATGACCAAGCCGTTTCATGCCGGCCGCTCCTCGGAGTCCGGTGTGGTCGCCGCGGATTTCGCCCGCGCAGGCTGGACCGCCACGGACAAGATCCTCGAATCCCCACGCGGCTTCTTCCAGGCGCATGGCGGCGGCTACCTGCTGGAAGCGATCTCCGGCAAGTTGGGCGATCCCTGGACGTTCCTGGAGCCGGGTGTGTCGATCAAGCCGAACCCATCGGGCTCCCTGACGCATCCCGGCATGACTCGGATGCTGGAGTTGATCCTCGAGAACGACATCAAGCCCGAGCAGGTCGAGCGGGTGGATGTCGGCACCAACCACAACATGCCCAACGCGCTGATTCACCATCGCCCCAGCAACGAACTCCAGGCCAAGTTCTCCATGGAGTTCTGCATGGCGATCCTGCTGCTCGAGCGGCGCGGCAGCCTGCCCGAGTTCACCGATGAGGTCGTCAATCGCGACGATGTCCAGGCGATGATCGAGCGGGTCCATTTCGGCGTGCACCCCGAAGCCGAGGCCGCCGGCTACGATAAGATGACGACCATCATCGACATCCATCTCAAGGATGGGCGGACGATTTCCGGACGCGCCGATTTCGGCAAGGGTAGCCCCGCCAATCCGATGAGCTACGACGAGGTGGCCGACAAGTTCCGTGGCTGCGCCGAGTTCGCCGGCTGGGACAAGAATCGCACCGAGGCATTGATCGATACCGTGCGCAACCTGGAGAATCTGGGTTCCGTTCGCGAACTTACCAAGTTACTCAGCGCCTAGGCCGTGCGGTGCCGAGGCGAAAGCGTCTCGGCACAGGGCGGGCTATTGCAGTATGCGGGAGGCCAGGGGCAGGCCGAAGCGAGGGTCTTTTGCCATGGATGGCAAAAGTAGCGCCCAGGGATGGGTTTACAGCGCCCTCGCGAAGACCTGCCGCTGGACTGGTTAGGCTGCCGGAATTCCTCTGCGATTGTCCCGCATCGCTTCCTTACAGCGTTCTCTATGGATGAGATATGTCGATGAACTGGACGAACGATTTAAGCGGCCATTGCGCCATTGTCACGGGCGGTTCGCGTAATATCGGCCTGGCGACCGCCCAGGCCTTCCGTCACTGCGGCGCGAAAGTCTGCATCGTCGGCGGCGCGGACCGTGAGGCGCTCGATGCGGCATTGGCGTTACTTGGTGGCGAGAGCGAGAACGTCACGGGCTTGCTTGTCGATCTGGCGGACGACGCTGCCATCGATACGATTTACGATCACGCCGAAGCACGCCTGGGGCAGCCCGTTTCCCTGCTGGTGAATGGCGCCGCCAATCGCCCTCACACGCCGCTTCTCGAGATTACCCGGCAGGAGTGGGAAGGGGTCGTCGATGTCGTTCTCACCGGCGCCTTCATGGCCTCGCAGCAACTGTTTCGCCGCCTGCCCGAGGATCGCAAAGGTGCAATCGTCAATCTCGGTGGGCTGAGCGCGCACCAGCCCAAGACCGGGCGTCCGCATGTGATTGCCGCAAAGGCCGGTCTGGTAGGCCTGACCAAGGCATTGGCGGAAGAGGGCCTGGGCCGCATCCGGGTCAACTGCGTGGTTCCCGGTGCCATCGACACGAGCCGCAAGCCGGGGCAGTCGATTCCGCATCTGGAGGAGAAAGGCCCCGCACGCGCCGTGGGCACGTCCGAAGACGTGGCGCGCGCCGTATTGGCGCTGGCCGATCCGCGCGATATCTACGTCACCGGCCAGACTCTGCATGTCAATGGTGGCCGGTTCATGCCGTGAGCACGTCGCGCATCCTCTCACGCTCGATCATCGTCGCCTGCGCGTTGCTGGCCGGTTATGCCGCCACGCTGGTAGGCATTCCTCTGGCCTGGATACTCGGGCCCATGCTGGTGAGCGCGATTGCCGCGCTTAGCGGGGCGGGGCTTGCGGAATCCAGGCTGATGCGCCAGGGCGCACAGGTGATCGTAGGAACCGCCGTCGGCCATGGCGTCACCGCCGGGGTGCTGGTTTCCTTGCTATGGCGACTGCCCTGGATGGTGCTATTTGCGCTCTGGTCGCTGCTGGTCGCCGCTGTGTGTTCGCTACTCCTGGAGCGCTGGGCGCGCCTGGACCGGCGAACGGCGCTGCTGGCGAATCTACCGGGCGGGGTCGCCGAAATGGCCTTTCTGGGTGGCGATACCAAGGGCGCGAGCACGGCGATATCGCTGATCCAGGCGATGAGAGTGACATCGCTGGTTATCCTGCTGCCTTTTCTGCTGGCGCTGATTCTGGACAAGACGGGAGGCGCGACCGGTTTGTCGCTAGGCGGCGGAACCTTCGGCATCGGCACGCTAGTGCTGTTAGCCGTGGGCTATGGCGTTGGCTGGGGGATGGATCGCTTCGGCATTCAGAATGCGTTCATCGTCGGTGCGCTGCTGGTCTCCGTCGTGGATACGCTGACGGGAACGATTGACGCCGGTGTACCCAATTGGTTGTTCATCGGAGCCCAGGTCGCCATCGGTCTGGCCCTCGGTTCACGATTCGATCGCGAAGAAATCGCCCGAATGCCGCGTATTCTGGCCATTGGGCTGCTCGTTTCGCTTTTGACCTCGGTCATCATCATTACCACTGCCATACTGATTGCCGGCCCCTTGGCGATTCCGATGCCGGTGATGACGCTGGCGGGCGCGCCGGGCGGTATTGCCGAAATGATGATTACCGCCGCGACCCTCGGGTTGAGTGTCGCCGAGATCGTCGCCTTCCAAACGGTGCGTATCATCACGGTGAATTTCTTCGCGGGACCCATTTCCGTGCTCTGGCTCAAAGTCAGCGGAACGCTTATTGGCGAGCCCAGGCATCACGACCTGTAGCATCAGGAAATATGCCGGGATTCGATGGTCTACTCTCATTGAGCCATAAGATATGACGAACGATTCAGCGACAAGGAGGATGTCATGAGCGACACCCGTATCGAGCGCGATAGCATGGGCGAACTGGACGTGCCGAGCAGTGCGCTGTACGGCGCCCAGACCCAGCGTGCGGTCAACAACTTTCCGATCAGTGGCCAACCGATGCCGGCGGCCTTCATTCGTGCTGTGGCGCGCATCAAGCTGGCGGCGGCAACGGTCAATCGCGATCTCGAACTGCTCGACGAACCGCGTGCCCAGGCGATCATCGCCGCCGCTCAGCAGCTCATCGATGGCGAACATGCCGATCAGTTTCCTATCGATGTCTTCCAGACCGGTTCCGGTACCTCGACCAACATGAACGTCAACGAAGTGATTTCACATCTCGCCTCAAAGGGCGATCTGACGGTCGGTCCCAACGATCACGTCAATATGGGCCAATCGAGCAACGACGTGATTCCCACCGCGATTCACCTGGCGGCGGCGCTTGCGGTCAAGGAGCACCTGCTGCCGGCGCTAGCGCATCTCAGGGCCGCCATCGAAGACAAGGCCAATGAGCTCGATGATGTGGTCAAGACCGGTCGCACCCATTTGATGGATGCCATGCCGGTGCGCATGAGCCAGGAACTTGGCGGTTGGGCCAGCCAGATCGGTCAGGCGATCGAGCGTTTCGAGAGCGGGCAGACCCGCCTGTCTCGGCTGGCGCTGGGTGGCACCGCGGTGGGCACGGGGATCAATGCGCATCCGGAATTCGCCAGCCGCATGGCCGAGGCGCTCAGCGAGCAGAGCGGGCTCGAATTACGGCCCAACGACAGCTTCTTCGCCAGCCTGGCTTCGCAGGACGCGGCGGTGGAGCTTTCCGGCCACTTGCGCACCTATGCCTGCGCGATCATGAAGATCGCTAACGATCTGCGCTGGATGAACTCCGGGCCGCTCGCCGGGCTGGGCGAAATCGAGCTCGAAGCGCTGCAGCCGGGCAGCTCGATCATGCCGGGCAAGGTCAATCCGGTGATTCCCGAGGCGGCGACACAGGCCGCCGCCCAGGTGATCGGCCTGGACAGCGCGATCACCGTGGCGGGCCAGAGCGGCAACTTCCAGTTGAACGTGATGCTGCCGCTGATCGCCAACAATCTGCTGATGTCGATCACGCTGATGAGCAATGTCAGCCGGCTACTGGGCGATCGTGCCATCGCGACCTTTAAGGTACGCCGCGACAACATCGAAAGCCCGCTGTCGCGCAATCCGATTCTGGTCACCGCGCTCAACTCGGTCATCGGCTATGACGCCGCCGCGGCGATCGCCAAGAAGGCGTATCAGGCCGGGCGACCGATCCTCGATGTCGCCGAGGAAGAGACCGAGCTGGGCCGCGATGAACTCGAGCGCCTGCTCGACCCGGCTCAGCTGACTCGCGGCGGTGTGCCGGAATGACGAAAAACATCTAACAAGCTTCGCCGTCGCCGCGCCGCTTGGCTTCCTCAATAGTCTCCTCGGCTTCGCGTCGCTCCTCGGCATCGGCCTCCGGGGCGTCGTTCTCGTCGGCGCGGGCCGGGCGATAACAGAGCGTGGCGAGGATCGGAAAATGATCGGAGCCGAAGGCATCCAGCCGGCACATCGTCGCCAGCGTGAAATGCTCGCTGATGAAGATATGATCGAGCGGCCAGCGCAGGAATGGATAGCTGGCATGGAAGGTGCTGAACATGCCGCGACCGCGGCGCGGGTCGAGCATGCCGCTGACACGGCAGAAGCGCCGGGTGGTACGCGACCAGGCCACGTCGTTGAGATCGCCGGCCAGCAAAGTGGGTTGTTCGTGCTGGTGAATGTGCTTGCCGACCAGCAGCAACTCGGCATCGCGCCAGAGCGACTCCTCGCTTTCGCTGGGCGCCGGCGGGCGCGGATGCATCGCATGCAGACGAATGCGTGCCCCGCACTCCATGCGCAGCCAGGTATGGATCGAGGGAATGTCGCTCTGAATCAGCCATTTCACCTCGGGTTCCTCGAGAGGAATCCGCGAGAACAGATGCATGCCATAGAGGTTATCGAGCGGCACCTTGACGCTGTAGGGCCACTCGGCCTGTAGCGAACGCTCGAGTTGCTCGCCCCACCAGTCGTCGGATTCCAGCGTCAGCAGCACATGCGGCTGGCGTTCGTGAACCTGGCGCAGCAGGCCTTCGGCATTGCGATTGGGCGTCAGCACGTTGGCGATCATCACGGTCAGGCTGCGTCTGTCGTCGCTGGCAGTGGACGATCTGACCGGCTTCGGCCACAGCCGTGTCCAAGGCAGAATATGCGCGCCCTGGATGATGGCGACCAACAGTAGGGCCGCGATATCCCACCAGCGCCAGCCGGCGTCTCCGAGCAGCCCCTGAGCCAGTGCGACGATGACTGCCAGCACGGCGAATTGCAGACGGGGAAAATCGAAGCCACGCACCCACCAGTAGCGCAGATGCAGAAAGGGAACCAACGTGGCGAGCACCAATGCCGCGGCGACAATGGCGAGGCCGATATCGAGCATCGAAATCTCCCTGAGCGTATCGTTCGTGTTTTAACTGAATAACATGAACGGCGCCTCGGGAGTAGGTGTCATGCAGCCTGGTGACAGCGCTTGCCTTCGAGATAATTGGCCAGGCGGTGACGCTGGGAGTCGTCGAGACGCAGCGTCATCTTGGTGCGCCGCCACAATACGTCATCGATATCGCGCGCCCACTCATTGGCGATGAGATAGTCGACCTCTCGGCGAGTCAGGCCACTACCGAAGTCCTCTCCCATGTCCTCGACTCGTTGGCAACCATCGAGAAAGCCGAGGCACAGGCTGCCATAACTGGTTGCATAGCGGCGCGCTCGCGCCTCGCCAAGGAACGGATAATCGCGCATGAGTTGCGCACAAAAGCTAGCTTGCGAGCCGATATCGCCACCGGGCAGCGGCGCCTCGGCGGTCCAGGGCTCGCCCATGTGAGGCAGCAATGGTTCGAGTTCACGCAGGGCGGCCTCGGCCAGCTTGCGATAGGTGGTGATCTTGCCGCCGAATACCGATAGCAGCGGCGCACCGCGCCGGTCGAGATCCAGTGTGTAGTCGCGAGTCATCGCCGACGGGTCGGCCGACTCGTCGTCGCATAGCGGCCGCACGCCGGAGAACGTCGTGATGACGTCGCTGCGATCGAGCTGCGCCTTGAAGTATGCATTGGTCACATCGAGCACGTAGTCGATTTCGCTATCGCTGGCGCTGACCTTGGCCGGGTCGCCCTGGTAACGCACATCGGTGGTGCCGATCAGGCTGAAGTCCTGATCGAAGGGCAACACGAAGACGATCCGCCCATCGCGGTTCTGCAGGATATAGGCGCGTTCGTCGGTATTGATGCGCGGCACGATGACGTGGCTGCCCTGAATCATGCGGATGCCGTAGCGCGACTTGCGTGTCGTGCTACCGCTGATGAAACTCTCCACCCAAGGGCCGGCGGCATTGACCAGCGCGCGGGCCCGGCGCTCGAATCGCTCGCCGCTGATAACGTCCTCGAGCGTCAGCCGCCATTCGCCGTTTTCGTCACGCGCCTCGACACAGCGTGTGCGGACCAGAATTTCAGCGCCCTTGTCGCGGGCCTGCAAGGCATTGAGCACGACTAGCCGGGCATCGTCGACCCAGCAATCCGAATATTCGAAACCGCGCTTGAACTCGGGTTTGAGTGGGCTCGCGGCATCGAAGCGTAAGCCTCGCGAGCCGGCCAGGCTGTCGCGCTTGCCCAGGTTGTCGTACAGGAACAGGCCGGCACGAATCATCCAGGCCGGGCGTAAATGGGCCTGGTGCGGCAGGATGAAGCGCAGTGGCCAGACGATATGCGGGGCCTTTTTCAATAGCACCTCGCGCTCGCGCAGCGCCTCGCGAACCAGGCGGAACTCATAATGTTCGAGATAGCGCAGCCCGCCATGCACCAGCTTGCTGCTCGCCGAAGAGGTCGCCTGGGCCAGGTCGGCCTGCTCGCACAGCCCGACCTTCAAACCGCGCCCGCTGGCGTCCGCGGCGATACCGACGCCATTGATACCACCGCCGACGACGAACAGATCGAGAAGCTCCGGTTGCTGCGCTGTTGCCATGATTCGCTCCGCTTGGATGATGTTCGATTATGAAAGTAGCCTAATCGAAAACGAACATCAAGAGCGCAAGGGCTCGTTAACGACGAATCTCGTTGGCGTAAGCGAACTTATCCGAGTCTAGAGCGTGAAGAGGGCTTTACCGCGTTAACTAGGCCGTATCTTGAAAGTCAACGAGCAAAGCCCAGACAAGGCAAAATTGGTGAAAGAGCGGAGTTTACGTATTGTAAATGAGCACCTTGAGCCTATTTTAACGCAGTATGGGCAAAGCGCAGGCACTTTCAGATATGGCCTAGGCGATGGTCGCTAATTGCGCATCGGCAATATGCAGGGCGACATCGTTGGCTTCGATCAGCCGCATGATGTTTTCGGGGGGGCGCCGGTCGGTGAACAGGGCATCGATCTGGGAAATATTGCCCTGCCGCACTACGGCGTTGCGATGAAACTTGGAGTGGTCGGCATTCAGGAACACTTGCCGTGAATTGTTGATAATGGCTTGAGCGACGCGAACTTCCTGATAATCGAACTCGAGCAGGGAGCCATCCTCGTCGATGCCGCTGATGCCGATGATGCCGAAATCGACCTTGAACTGGTTGATGAAATCGATGGCCGCCTCGCCGATGATACCACCATCGCGCGAGCGCACCTGCCCGCCGGCGACGATTACGTTGAAGTCTTCCTGATGTTGCAGGATTGCCGCGACGTTGAGGTTGTTGGTGATCACCTCGAGGCCGTGATGGTCGCGCAGCGCCTCGGCGACGATCTCGTTACTGGTGCCGATATTGATGAACAGCGATGCATGGTCGGGAATCTGCGCGGCCAATTGATAGGCGATACGCCGCTTGGCATCGAGATTGAGCGTCTTGCGAGTATGGTAGGCGGTGTTGACGGTGCTCGACTCGATACCGGCGCCACCGTGCACGCGCTTGATATAGCCCTCTTCGGAAAGCTGATTGAGATCCCGGCGCACGGTTTGCGGGGTGACATTGAAGCTCTGAGCGAGCTGCTCGATAGAGGCATAGCCCTGGCGCTTGACGAGGGCGATGATGGCATCGTGGCGTTTTTGTTGGGTCATGAGCGTGTCTATCGGTGTGCGGCAACGGTATGGCGCGACGTCGTTCTCGATAAAACCATCGCGAAAGCGCTATCTTAGCAGGTCTGTATCGATGCCGCGTCCCTCGGGTCGGCGGATGTTAGACGATGGTATAAAGCGTCGGCGCCGCCTATCGTTTGTTGTTATATGAAAATACAGGTAGCATTTTTTGCCAATAACGAACATTTATGTTCTTTAATGAACAGAGTAGCCGATTCCAATTCGAACAAGGATACCCGTCCATGGCCTCTTATATACTCTCCATCGATCAGGGCACCACGAGTTCTCGCGCCATTCTCTTCGATCGCGAGGGACGCAGTGCGGGTATCGCCCAGGAAGAGTTCCCCCAGCACTTTCCGCACGATGGCTGGGTCGAGCACCACCCCGAGGATATCTGGCAATCGGTGCAGCGTACCTGCCGCCAGGCACTCGTCAATGCCGGGGCCAGTGTGCAGGACGTTGCGGCGATCGGCATCACCAACCAGCGCGAAACGACGCTGGTATGGGATCGTCGCAGCGGCGTGCCGATCTACAATGCCATCGTCTGGCAGGACCGCCGCACCAGCGAGGTGTGCCGTGAACTGGACGAGGCGGGCCATACCGATTTCATTCGCGAACGCACCGGATTGCTGATCGACCCGTACTTCTCGGCGACCAAACTCAAGTGGCTGCTCGACAACGTCGAGGGCGCACGCGAGCGTGCCGAGCACGGCGAACTGGCCTTCGGCACCGTCGATACTTTCCTGATGTGGCGGATGACCGGTGGCAAGGTGCATGCCACCGATGCCACCAACGCCTCGCGCACGGCGCTGTTCAATATTCATAGCCAGCAATGGGACGATGAGCTGCTGGCGCTGTTCGGCATTCCCGCCAGCCTGCTGCCCGAGGTGCGCGATTCCAGCGACGATTTCGGCAACACCGAGCCCGAGCTATTGGGTGGCGCGGTACCGATCGCCGGCGTCGCGGGGGATCAACAGGCGGCGCTGGTCGGCCAGGCCTGCTTCCAGCCGGGCATGGCGAAAAGCACCTATGGCACCGGCTGCTTCATGATTCTCAATACCGGTGACAAGGCCGAGGTTTCGCGCAATCGATTGCTGACGACGGTGGCCTATCGGCTCGATGGTAAGGTGACCTATGCCATGGAAGGCAGCATCTTCGTCGCCGGGGCGACCGTGCAGTGGCTGCGTGATGGCTTGAAGCTATTCGCCAACGCATCGGAAACCGAGCAATTGGCTCGCGGTACCCGCAGCGGTCATGGGGTCTACCTGGTGCCGGCGTTCACCGGGCTGGGGGCGCCGCATTGGGATCCGCTGGCGCGCGGGGCGATTCTCGGCTTGACTCGCGACACCGGCATCGCCGAGATCGTTGCCGCCGGGCTGCAATCGGTGTGCTATCAGACCCGCGATCTGCAGGAGTGCATGAACGACGACATCGCCGTTTCCACCGGTACGCTGCGTGTCGACGGCGGCATGGTCATCAACAACTGGGTCATGCAGTTCCTGTCGGATATGCTCGGCGTGCCGGTGGATCGCCCGACCGTGCTCGAAACCACCGCATTGGGTGCGGCCTACCTCGCGGGGCTACGCATCGGCTGGTATGAAAGCCTCGACGACATCGCCCGGCTCTGGCATTGCGAGCGGTCCTTCGAGCCGCACATGCAGGAGCCCGAGCGTGAGCGGTTGTACCAGGGCTGGCTGGATGCCGTGGCACGGGTCAAATGCCGTGACGTACCGAGCGGTTCGGCGCCAAACGCCTGATCGCAGGGAAAAATTTCGCCGGGCTTGCATTCGACCATGCTATGCGTAAAATACGCATCCGTTGCCGCGAGTGTTGGCGGCGACACTGCCTGAAGGACCGTAGCTCAGTTGGTTAGAGCGCCACGTTGACATCGTGGAGGTCAGCGGTTCGAATCCGCTCGGTCCTACCAGGGCAGGCACTCCTATTTAGGACCATAGCTCAGTTGGTTAGAGCGCCACGTTGACATCGTGGAGGTCAGCGGTTCAAATCCGCTTGGTCCTACCAGATTCGCCAGAACGCCCCGAAGTTTTCGCCTTCGGGGCGTTTTGCTTTCTCAATTACCGCTCATGACCGAAGTCGGTGGCGCTGATGAATACTTGTACTAGCCGCTCGATGCCGGTCTGATCGTCCACGCTGAAGCGCGACGCGCTGGGGCTGTCGATATCCAGCACGCCCCAGATACGTTCACCGATGACGATCGGCACCACCAACTCGGCGCGCGAGTCGGCATCGCAGGCGATATGGTCGGCGACGCCATGCACGTCGTCGATACGCTGTGTCTGCCGCGAACGCGCCGCCGCGCCGCACACGCCCTTGCTGAATGGGATGGGGTTGCAGGCCGGCTTGCCCTGAAAAGGCCCCAGCACCAGCGTTTCGGGCTGGCGTTGGAGATAGAAACCGACCCAGTTCAGATCGCCAACCTCCTGCATGATGAGAGCGCAGGTCTGGGCGGCATTGGTCAGCCAATCGCGAGTATCGAGTAGCGCCTCGAGCTGGCGCGCGAGCAGGGTGTAATCGGTCATCGTCTTTCGCTCCTCGCCATGCATGCAAAAAGGCCAGCGCATGCGCTGGCCCCATGAGTGTCATTCAAGCCAGAATATTACTTCCAGCCGGGTACGGCGGCACCCTTGAACAGCTCCTCGGCCTTGTCGATGACGGCTTGGGTCTGATAGGACTTGACCAGTTGCTGAATGGCCTTGCGGTCCTCATCGCCTTCGCGCACCACGATCAGGTTGACGTAGGGCGACTCCGGTCCTTCGCGAATCAGTGCATCGTCCAGCGACAGGCCGGCGGGCTGGGCGAAGGTATTGTTGATGAAGGCCATGTCGACGTCGGGCAGCACGCGCGGCAATTGCGGGGCCTCGATTTCACGGAACTCGAAATCGTGCGGGTTCTCGGCGATGTTGAGCGGCGTAGCTTCGAGATTGCTCGGATCGTCGAGTTCGATCAGGCCCTTGTTGTGCATCAGAATCAGCGAGCGGCCTTCGTTGGTCGGGTCGTTGGGCAGGGCGATGACCGCGCCATCGGGTAGTTCCTCGATGCTATCGTACTGCGCGGAGTAGGCGCCGATCGGGTAGACGAAGGTGCGCCCGGCGATGGCGAACTCGTAGCCGCGATCTTCGATCATGCTCTGCATGTACGGCTCGTGCTGGTAGGCGTTGGCATCCAGGCTGCCATCGGCGAGCGCGGCATTGGGCGTGACGTAATCGGTGAATTCGATGATTTCGACTTCCAGGCCGTACTTGTCCGCGGCGATCTGCTTGGCGACGCGCATCACATCGGTCTCGGGGCCGGCCACGGTGCCCACCTTGATGTGATTGTCGGCGTCACTGTCATCGGCGCCGGCCTGGAAGGCCAGCACGCCGAGGCCGAGTAGGGCGGCGGCGCCCAGGGTTTTGGCAAGCGTCTTCTTCATGATCGATACCCTCCATATGGTGATTGCCCCGGTTTCCGTCGGAGCGTCGTTTATGCCTGCTAACTAATTTAAAGGTATAAACAGCAAATTCATAATGCTTTTTTGTTATCGATGCGATCGGCTCACTTATGGTCGCTCTTGCGTACCAGCGTATCGCCCAGGCTCTGGAACCCCTGCACCATGACCACCAGGATCACCACGGTGATCAGCATGATGGTCGGGTTGTAGCGATGGTAGCCGTAGCGAATGCCCAGATCGCCCAGGCCGCCACCGCCTACCGCGCCGGCCATCGCCGAATAGCCGACCAGGGTCACCACGGTGATCGTCAAGCCGGTGATGATGCCGCCGCGTGCCTCGGGTAACAGCACCTTGGTAATGATCTGATAGGGCGTGGCGCCCATCGACTGAGCGGCCTCGACCAGCCCTGGCGGCACTTCGTTGAGCGCGCCCTCCACCAGCCGCGCGACGAACGGGATCGCGGCGATGGTCAACGGTACCGAGGCGGCGCTGGTGCCGATCGACGTTCCCACCAGCACGCGCGTCAGCGGAATCAACGCCACCAGCAGGATGATGAAGGGAACCGAGCGACCGATATTGGTCACCATGCCCAGAATGCGATGGGTGCTCGGCTGGGCAAGGATCTGACCGGGGCGGGTCACGTAGAGCAGCACACCGAGTGGCAGCCCAAGGAGCGCCGCGATCGTCCCGGAAATACCGACCATGTACAGGGTGTCGAGCGTGGCCTCGAGAATCAGTTCAAGCATCGCGCTGGACATGGCCGAGCACCTCCACTTGCAGGTCATGGGATTTCAAGTAGTCCAGCGCCTCGCGGGTCTTCTCGGATGAGCCGATCAACTCGGCGATCATCAAGCCCAGCGTGCGATCCTGAATCGACTCGACCTTGGCTTCGAGAATGCTGACATCGACGTTGCAGTCGCGCGCCAGACGCGAAACCAGCGGCGTGGCAACGGCATCGCCGGCGAAGGTCAGGCGCACCACCGGATGCGTGTCCGGGCCGGCCTGGGCCTCCAGGCGATCGGTCAGCGCCTGGGGCGGTTCGAGCTCGAGGAAGGCATTGAGGAAGTCGCGACCCAGGCGGGTGCTCGGTGCGGTGAAGAAATCACCGACGTCGGCTTCCTCGACCAGCTCACCGGCGGATATCAGCCCGACCTTGTGACAAATCGTCTTGACCACTTCCATCTCGTGGGTGATCAGCAGGATGGTCAATCCCAGCTTGCGGTTGATGTCCTGCAGCAATTCGAGAATCGAGGCGGTGGTCTGTGGGTCCAGCGCCGAGGTGGCCTCGTCGCACAGCAGCACCTTGGGGCGGCTGGCCAGAGCGCGGGCGATGGCGACACGCTGCTTCTGACCACCGGAAAGCTCGGCCGGGTACTTGTCGACCTTGTCGCTGAGACCGGTGAGATCCAGCAACGGCTGCACGCGTTCGCGAATTTCATGCTTGGCGACGCCCATCAGCTCCAGCGGCAGGGCGACATTGTCGAATACCGTGCGTGAGGAGAGCAGATTGAAATGCTGAAAGATCATGCCGATCCGGTGGCGCGCCTGGTTGAGCGCCTTGGTATCGAGTGCGGTCAGCTCCTGGCCATCGACGAAGACGCGACCGGTAGTGGGGCGCTCGAGCAGGTTGACGCAGCGAATCAGCGTCGACTTGCCGGCACCGGAGAGGCCGATCACGCCATGGATGGCGCCCTGTGGCACATGCAATTCGATCGGCTTCAGCGCATGAATCGCCTGGGAGCCGCTGCCGTAAGTCTTGGAAACGTTTTCGAGTGTAATCATGGTCCTGTTCGGGTCGCGGCATCGAAAATGAGAAAAGCTACTCTGTCGCGGAGCGGCGACGGTCGCCGATTTTAACAGGAAAAACATCGGATCAGGTCAGTGCTGATAAACTAGTGGGCCGCAATGAGGAGAGCGCGATGTTCACGGGAATCGTACAAGGCACCGCCGAACTGGTGGCCATCGAGGAGAAAACCGAGTTTCGCAGCCATGTGCTGGCGCTGCCCGAGCCGCTACGCCAGGGGTTGGAACTGGGCGCATCGGTGGCGCACAACGGCTGCTGTCTGAGCGTCACGGCCATCGCTGGCGAGCGGGTCAGCTTCGATCTGATGCGCGAAACGCTCAGGCTCACCAACCTGGGTGCGCTCGAGGTCGGCGATCGTGTCAATGTCGAACGCGCGGCGCGCTTCGGCGATGAGATCGGTGGCCATGCCATGTCCGGACATGTAATCGGCATGGCGCAACTCGTCGAGATCGAGGAGGCACCCAACAATCGCCGCCTGTGGTTCGACGTGCCAAGCCAGTATGCGCGCTTTCTGTTCGAGAAGGGCTACATCGGAGTCGACGGCATCAGCCTGACCATCGGCGATGTGCAGGGCAGCCGCTTCAGCGTCAATCTGATACCCGAGACGTTGGCGCGTACCGTGCTTGGCGAGCGCTCGCCGGGTGATCGCGTGAATATCGAGATCGACCCGCAGACCCAGGCGATCGTCGAGACGGTGGAGCGGGTATTGGCGGCGCGCGAGTTGAGTTGACCACTTCGTCAAGAGTGCGTTGGTAGCCTGAGTGGCGTCTTCGCCGGTCCTTGCTTATAAAGAGAAGCCACACAAAATGATTCCGGATTTCCCGGAACACCGTGCCGCACAGAGTCCCGACTCGCCTAATGCGATGTCTTTGGGTACTCTATGCGGCTTTCTCGTGCCCCAAGCCGCAGGCCGATCCCATGCTGAAACGCCATCTGAACAACTATTTCAAGCTGGACGAACACAAGACCACGGTTCGCACCGAAATCATCGCCGGGATCACCACGTTCCTGACGATGGCCTATATCATTTTCGTCAACCCCAACGTACTCGCGCAGGCCGGCATGGATCAGGGCGCGGTATTCGTCGCCACCTGCTTGGCGGCGGCGATCGGCACGCTGATCATGGGTGCCTGGGCCAACTACCCCGTCGCGCTGGCGCCGGGCATGGGTCTCAACGCCTTCTTTACCTACACCGTGGTGTTGGGCATGGGCAAGACATGGGAGGTAGCGCTAGGGGCGGTGTTCCTGTCGGGCGTTACCTTCTTCCTGCTCAGCATCTTTCGCATCCGCGAATGGATCATCAACTCGATTCCCATGTCGTTGCGGTTGGGCATCGCCGCGGGCATCGGTCTGTTCCTGGCGATCATCGCCTTGCAGAATGCCGGCATCGTGGTCGGCCACCCGGCGACGCTGCTGACCATCGGCGATCTTTCCCAACCTGCTGCGCTGTACACCCTGGCTGGCTTTTTCACGATCACCGCGTTGTCTTATTTGCGCGTGACCGGCGCGGTGATGATCGGCATTCTCGGCGTGACCATCGTCGCCATCATACTGGGGCATAGCGAGTTCGGCGGTGTCGTCTCCGCGCCGCCCTCCATGGCGCCGGTCTTTCTCAACCTCGACATTGCCGGCGCGCTGGAAGTGAGCATGATCAGCGTGATTTTCGCTTTCCTGTTCGTCGATCTGTTCGATACCGCCGGCACGCTGGTCGGCGTGGCCCAGCGTGGTGGCCTGCTCGACGCGAACGGCAAGTTGCCACGGCTCAACAGGGCGCTGATGGCCGATAGCGGAGCGACCATCAGTGGCTCGCTGCTGGGTACGTCATCCACCACCAGTTACATCGAGAGCGCGTCGGGCATCGCCGCCGGCGGTCGTACCGGCCTGACCGCCGTGATCGTTTCCATCCTGTTCTTGATCAGCCTGTTCTTTGCGCCGCTGGCCGGTTCGATTCCGGTCTTCGCGACATCCGGCGCGCTTCTGTATGTCGCGGTGCTGATGTGCGGTAGTCTGGCTTACGCCAACTGGGATGACGTCACCGACGCGGCGCCGGTGCTGATCGCGGCGCTTGCGATGCCGCTGACCTACTCGATCGCCAACGGCATCGCGCTCGGTTTTATCAGCTACACCGCCATCAAGGTGTTGTCGGGCCGCCGCGAAGACCTCAATGCGGCCGTCGTGGTGTTGTCCATTCTGTTCGCCCTCAAGTTCCTGTTCCTCGATTAGGAGGCCATTGATGAGTAGCATTTACGGTGACTACATCAAGTCCGTGATTCGCACCGTGCCCGATTGGCCCCAGCCGGGCGTCAATTTCCGCGACATCACCCCGGTGCTGCAGAACAGCTCGGCGTTTCGCAAGCTGATCGACAGCTTCGTGCATCGCTATCAGGACATGCACCTGGATGCGATCGCCGCCATCGACGCGCGTGGCTTCATCATCGGCGCGCCGGTGGCCTACGAGCTGGGCTGCAGCTTCGTGCCGGTGCGCAAGAAGGGCAAGTTGCCGTTCAAGACGATCAGCGAAACCTACACACTGGAGTACGGCGAGGCCAGCGTCGAACTGCACTCCGATGCCTTTCGCGCCAATGACCGCATCCTGCTGATGGACGACCTGATCGCCACCGGCGGCACCATGCTGGCAGCCGCCAAGTTGATTCAGCGTAGCGGCGGCCAGGTGGTCGAGACCGCGACCATCATCGACCTGCCCGAGCTGGGCGGCTCGGACAAGATTCGTGACGCAGGGCATGGCGTGTTCGCGGTGTGTTCGTTCTCCGAAAGCGACTGACCCAATAGCGCCCGAAAATTGCGCCAACGTCGATTTGCAAAGTGACCCGATCATGACCGCCAACCGTTACCAGCAGCACTTCACCGTTTCATGGGACCAACTGCACCGCGACGTGCGCGCCCTGTGCCATCAACTCGTCGAGCGCGATTTCAAGGGCATCGTCGCCATCACCCGCGGCGGGCTGATTCCGGCGGCGCTGGTCGCCCGCGAACTCAACGTGCGCCTGATCGATACCGTGTGCATCAAGAGCTACGATCACATGGACCAGGGCGGTCTGGATGTGATCAAGGGTGTCGATCACGACGGTGAGGGCTGGCTGCTGGTCGACGATCTGGTCGATACCGGTCGTACCGCCCGCGCGGTACGCGACATGCTGCCCAAGGCGCACTTCGTTACCGTGTATGCCAAGCCGGAAGGGCGGCCACTGGTCGATCAGTGCCTCACCGAAGTCGCCCAGGATTGCTGGATTCAATTCCCCTGGGACATGGGCATCGCCTATGTCGAGCCGCTGGTGGATCAAATTCGCTCGCGCGACGATTGAGCAGGGAGAAAGATCATGAGCGCCGTGCTGCCACCAAGCTGGAACCGCTACCTGGGCGCTGAGTTCGATGCGTCCTACATGCAGGCGCTGCGCGATTTTCTGGCCGCCGAAAAGCGTGCGCGCAAGGTGATCTATCCGCATTCATCGCACTGGTTTCGCGCTTTCGAGCTAACGCCGCTGGATCAGGTGCGCGTGGTGATCCTGGGCCAGGATCCTTACCACGGCCCCAACCAGGCCCACGGCTTGTGCTTCTCGGTACGGCCGGGCGTACCCACGCCACCCTCGCTACAGAACATCTACAAGGAGCTCGCCCAGGACGTGGCCTTCACGCCGGTCAATCACGGCTTTCTCGAGAGCTGGGCGCGCCAGGGCGTGCTGCTGCTCAACAGCGTGCTGACCGTGGAGCAGGGCAATGCGGGCGCGCATCGTAACCGGGGCTGGGAGACCTTTACCGACCGGGCCATACAAACGGTCAACGAACAGTGCGATGGCGTGGTCTTTCTGCTCTGGGGCAGCTACGCCCAGAAGAAGGCCGATTTCGTCGACCGGCAGAAGCATCTGGTGCTGCATGCACCGCATCCCTCACCGCTCTCGGCGCATCGCGGCTTCTTCGGCCAGCGGCATTTCTCCCAGGCCAACGCCTTTCTCGAGGCGCGCGGTCGGGGAGCGATCGATTGGCAACTGCCGGCTACCGTGGGTTGAAGCGACGTCCAACCATTTACTCTCTGCAAGGGACTTCCCGACATGAGCGTCCACGCTATCGATCACCCACTGGTCAAGCATAAGCTGGGGCTGATGCGCGCCGCCGATATCAGCACCAAGAGCTTTCGTGAGTTGGCCGGCGAAGTCGCCAAACTATTGACCTACGAAGCCACCCAGGATCTCGAGGTGGAGCCGACCACCGTCGTCGGCTGGAACGACGAGCCCATCCAGGTCGAACACCTCAAGGGCAAGAAGGTCACGATCGTGCCGATTCTGAGAGCGGGCCTTGGCATGCTCGACGGCGTGACCGACCTGATTCCCAGTGCGCGAATCAGCGTCGTCGGGTTGTATCGCAACGAGGAAACCCTCGAGCCGGTACCGTATTTCGAGAAGTTCACCAACGATCTCGACGAGCGTCTGGCGATCGTCATCGACCCGATGCTGGCGACCGGCGGGTCGATGCTCGCCACGCTGAACATGCTCAAGGAGCGTGGCTGCCCGCTGATGAAAGTGATCGTACTGGTTGCCGCGCCCGAGGGCATTCGTCGCGTGCAGCAGGCTCACCCGGAGGTGGAGATATACACCGCCGCGATCGATGAGCGTCTCGATGAAAACGGCTATATCGTGCCTGGACTGGGCGATGCGGGAGACAAGATTTTTGGTACCCGCTAAGACACCGGACGAGACTGGCTGCGCTCGCCCATGCGGTGTTGGAAATCGGCTTAAGATGCTCATTTACAATTTGTAAACTGCGCTCTTGCGCCGATTTCCGCCTTGCCTGGCCATCGCTCGCTGGTGTCTCGTACGGCGTCTATCTCTATCTGCCCCTTTGCGTTATTGACGTCAGGGGCATTTTTTTGGAGCAATAACGAATGACTGAAGCAGCTACTTCGGCGGCTAGTGCCGATTCCTTGCCACGCACGCTGCTGACCGGGGCGCAGATGCTGTTCGTCGCCTTCGGCGCGCTGGTGCTGGTGCCTTTGTTGACCGGGCTCGACCCCAGCGTGGCCCTGTTCACCGCCGGTATCGGCACGCTGGTGTTCCAGGCGACGACGCGGCGTAGCGTGCCGGTATTCCTGGCCTCGTCGTTCGCCTTCATCGCGCCCATCCAGGGCTCGGTGGCCAGCTTCGGCATTCCCGCCACGCTGGGTGGGTTGTTCGCTGCCGGGCTGGTGTATGTGGTGATCTCGCAGTTCGTGCGCCTCAAAGGCACCGGCTGGCTGCATCGGTTATTGCCGCCGGTCGTGGTGGGGCCGGTTATCATGGTGATCGGGCTGGCGCTGGCGCCGATCGCGGTCGATATGGCCACTGGCGAAACCAGTGAAACGATCGGTTACGGCCAGGCGATCACGCTATCGATGATCAGCCTGCTGGTAACGCTGATACTGGCCGTATTCGGGCGTGGTCTGTTGCGCTTGGTGCCGATCGTCGGCGGCATTCTGGTCGGCTACTCGCTGGGTTTGGCGATGGGTGTGGTCGATCTCGAGCCGGTGCGCCAGGCGGCCTGGCTGGAGTTGCCGAACTTCGTCGCGCCGACGTTTCATCTATCGGCGATTCTGTTCATGATCCCTGTCGCCATCGCACCGGCGGTGGAGCACATCGGCGACATGATCGCGATCGGCTCGGTCACGGGCAAGAACTACCTGAAAAAGCCCGGCCTGCATCGCACCCTGCTCGGCGATGGCCTGGCGACCTCGGTGGCGGCACTGTTCGGTGGCCCGCCGAACACCACCTACTCCGAGGTGACCGGGGCGGTGATGCTGACCCGCAACTTCAATCCCAAGGTGATGACCGTCGCGGCGCTGGTAGCGATTACCCTGGCCTTCGTCGCCAAGCTCGGCACGCTGTTGCAGACCATTCCCGGCCCGGTCATGGGCGGCATCATGACGTTGTTGTTCGGCTCGATCGCGGTGGTCGGCATGAACATTCTGGTACGCGCCGGACAACCACTGACCGCACCACGCAACTTGGTGGTGGTATCGCTGGTCCTGGTGTTCGGTATCGGTGGCATGCAGATCGGCGGCGGTCAGTTCGCCTTGCAGGGCGTCAGCCTGGCGGCAGTCGCCGGGATCGTGCTGAACCTGGTGTTGCCGCCGGCCAAGGAGGACTGAAGCGGGAAGGGCTCGGCTCCCCGAATCGCATTATCGGGTTCCCTGATTAATCACAGCGTCGTTCGCTCACTCACAAGGGCCGCTTTTCACCGAACTGCGAAGGCACGAGGGTTGTAGATTGCCTCACGGCTGTCGATCAACTTGAGTTGCTCTATACCCGTGTGAAGTGGGTTCACGACGGCGATATTCTCCAGGCCGCCCGGTACCGCGCAACTGGGTACCAGCAAGATCAGGACTTCGCGCAGCCGTAGCCAGGCGGTTCCCAGCGCTTGGGTGGCGAGAGGATAGGGGAAGGATTCCCAGTCTGCCGGTAAGTCGTCGATGTCCCATTGCTCAATACTGCCATCGGGTAGCTCGTAAATGCCCAGTCGGTAATTTCTAGGCATGTGACGGGGCGAGGGCAGATAGTGACTCATTTCCAGCATGGCCACACCTGGCGAGGTGGCGAAGTAAAGCACCGGCACACCCGGTTCGTTCCATCTTGCCCCGTCCTGGTAGCTTGCCCCGGTGCCGGTATACGCCTCGAGATATTGCTCGGGGGCGATTCGGTAAAGCTTCACTAGCTGAATTCCCCGAGCTCGATCTTGCGCAGTGCTTCTCTCACAAGTTGGCGCCCCAGGAATGTATCGCACATCGTGAGTGGCTTCTCGCCGGCCAAGGCCGGGACAGGGCTGGCCAGCCAATCCTGGGCCACGTCGTTGTCACCGAATACCGTGCGGGCATGATGAATGACGCGCAGGGTATCCAGCACTTCTTCGCTTTCAGTGCGCCCCAACGCTGCGCGTTTGTAGTAGCGATGAAGGTTGCCCGGTGTCGTTTCTAGCAAAATGACGAACAGCTCACGCAAATCGCGGCTGTCGCCCATGGCATCGATCGCTTCTCGGATAACGGAGCCGGGCACGCCTTGGCGCACGGTGCGGATAAACACGGCCTTATCGTGAAAGATTGTGGGCGGTAGCATCTCGCCCACGGGGTCTTGGATTTCTGCGAGGGACATGGCATTGACTCCAGAACGCATCGTTGCTGACAGAATACATCGTTTCGCAGTCAGTTTCGCATCATTTTGACGTGGTTAACCGTGATGGGTATCCGTGCCGCCATCGGCGAAGCTGGGCGGGTTATTGGCACTGACGATCACGCAATCCCCATCGCTGACATTGCGGAAGCGGTGGGGCAGCCGCGAGTCGAAATAGTAGGCGTCGCCCGCCGTCAATAATTGGCTGTCGCCATTGACCGAAAGCTCGATGGTGCCGGAGACGACCACGCCGCCTTCTTCGCCGTCGTGTTCGAGCATGTCCTCACCGGTATCGGCGCCGGGTGGGTAGTGCTCATGAATGATCGACATGCTGCGATTGGGCCGGCGCGCACCGACCAGGCGCCAGGACAGCTTGCCATCGCCGATCTCGGTAAGGTCGTCGGCGCGATAGAAGATATGTTCCTGAGCGATCTCGTCACCGGCGAAGAACTCGCTGATCGACACCGGCAATGCGTCCAGAATCTTCTTCAGTGAGCTGACCGACGGGCTGACGCTGTTCTGCTCGACCAATGAAATCGTACTGTTGGTAACGCCGGCACGCTTCGCCAATTCGCGCTGCGACAGGCCGCGCTTGAGACGCAACTGCTTCAGGCGCGCGCCCACATCGAATCCGCTCATCGGGTCTCCTTGTTGAACATCCTTGACAGCATGATACCGCCTTCACTGCCTGCCAGTCAGTAGCGAACTCATTCAGGCGTGTGGCGGTTGCTGGTTTGCGCGACATCGCTCAGCTTGGCCAGCAGTTTGCGCGTGGTATCTTCGTCGGCCCCGCTGGGGCGCGCATGGCAGGGCAACCAGACACGGAATGTCGCGCCTTCGCCAAGGGCGGAAACGACGCTGATCTCCCCACCGCTGCGACGCACGATGCCGGCGCTGATGGCCAGGCCCAGCCCCGAGCCGGCCTCGCGCGTGGTGAAGAACGGATCGAAGATGCGTTCGCGCATCGCATCGGGTATGCCCGGCCCCTGGTCGATGACGTCGATCTCTACGCCGTTCTCGCCGTGGTGAGCGACGTCGCGCGTCGCGATCGCGATGGTCTGCCCCCGGCTGCCGGCCTGGGCGGCATTGAGAATCAGATTGACCAACACCTGTTGCAGTTGCGAGCGATGGCAATCCACACGCTGCCCGGCAGCGAGCTGGGTCATCAGGCGTTGGCCGTGTTTGTCGAGCGCGTGGCGCACCAGTACCTGGGTGCTGGTGACCACCTCGTTGATATCCTCGCTCTGCCATTCGGGTTGAGGATGCCCTGGTCGCGAGTATTGCAACAGATTGCCGATCAGCGCGCGGATGCGTTCGACCTGGGCGATGATGGTATCGATCTCTTCGCGGACCGGCGCGCCATCCTTGCCGAGCTGCTGCTCGATGAGTTCGATATGGCCGAGAATCACCGCCGCCGGGTTGTTGATCTCATGTGCGATACCGGCGGTCAGTTCGCCGAGCGTGGCGAGCTTCTCCTGAGTCAGCAGCCGCGTCCGCGCTTGCCTGAGCAGCGCGACGTGCTCCTGCAATGCTCGGGTCTTCTCGGTCAGCGAATGAGTGCGCTCATCGACGCGGCGCTCGAGCTGTTCGGCGCCACGCTCCAACTCGTCCTGATGGGCTTCGAGCCGGTCGAGCATGGCGTCGAACTCGCGCGCCAGCTCGGCGACTTCGTCTTCGCTGCCAAGCTCGCCGATACGCAGCCGCGCGCCCCCGCGAACCCCATCGATAACGCCATGCATGCGGCGAATCGGCGCGGCCAGGCGATCGACGCCACGCAACAGCAGCAGCCCCGAGAGCAGCGTCACCAGCACCAGCATGACGACGATCTGCAACAGGATATCGCGATACAGCCGGCTGAAAGGTGCCTCGGGAAAGCCGGCGTAGATCATCCCGATGCGCTCACCCTCGATATTCTCGAGCGGGCCGTAGGCGGCGATATACCAGTCGCTGACCACGAAGGCGAGATCGAAATAGGGCTCGCCACGCTCGAGCACCTGGCGGCTGACTTGCTCCGAAACGCGCGTACCCAGCGCCCGTTCACCATTGGGCAGCGGCACATTGGTGGAAATTCGAACATCGCCGAGAAACAGCGTGACGGTGCCTACGCTGTTTTCGGGCAGGGTGCCGGGCCCGTAGATCAGATCGCGAATCTCGTCGACCGGGCGTGGGTCGCCATTGAGCAGGCGCCCGGCGTCGAGCACCAGGCGCAGCTCGCCCTGGTCGCCGAACAATGGATAGAGCGCGCGTAGCGCCAGGCCGCGCCGCTCCACCTGGCGACCGGTAGGCGCGGCGTGCGGCGTCGGGCGCAGTGCCAGGCGAGCGCGATTGGGCAGCGTGGGGTCGATGGCTCCGAGCTGCTCGGGCGATAACACAGCGAGACCTTGTAGGGTCTCACCGCCGCGCAAGCGTTGTGCCAGCGACTGGCCCAACTGAGCGTCGAGCGCGGCGGGGTCGATGGCGCGTAACCAATCGAGCCGGTTGGCATTGCGCGTCTCTTCGAGCAGCGCATCGGGGGTAAGACTTCCCGTGCCGTTCAGGGAAGCCGATAGCGCTTGGCTACGCGCCAGCTCGGCCAAGCGCGCATGCTGCTGGGCCACCAGGCCATCGAGCACGCGTTGCGCCACGGCCAGGTCGGAGCGCACTTTCATGTATAATTGGCGGTCGCTGTAGGCGCTGGTCCAGTAAGCGGTCAATCCGACCAGCGCCACCAGCATCAGCAGTAGCGGCGCGCAAGCCAGCCAGAACAGGCGGCGCCGGATCGAAACACCCAGCCAGCGCCGCAAGGCGCCTCTCACGCCTGCTCTCGCCAGGCCGTCAGCTTACGATCGAGCGTCTTGCGCGACACGCCAAGGCTGCGCGCGGCGCTGGATTTATTGCCGTCGTGGGCGCTCAACACGGCAAGCAGATGGTGGCGCTCCACGGCATCGAGCGGCCAGTCGAGCGGGAAGCCCTCGGTACCGGCATTGGCAGCTTCGCCGCGATCCGACGCAGCCAAGGCATCATTGGGTAGCCTGCCAAGCAGAATGCAACGTTCGACGAAGTTCTTGAGTTCGCGAATATTGCCCGGCCATGGCAACTGCGCCAGTAGCTCGAGATCGGCGTGCTGCCAGGGCAGGGCGGGCAGGCCCAGCTCGCGTGACAACTCGCGTGAGAAATGGTGAGCCAACAGCGGAATGTCCTCGGCGCGCTCGCGCAACGCCGGCAGGCGCAGGGTCAGCACATTGAGACGATAGAGCAGATCCTCGCGAAAGCGGCCGGCGGCGGCTTCCTCTTCGAGATCGCGGTGGGTGGCGGTGACGATGCGCACGTCCACCGGCTGCTCCTGCTCGCCGCCCACGGGGCGAATGCGCTTGGTTTCGATCACACGCAGCAGCTTGGCCTGCATGGCGAGGGGCATTTCGGCGATTTCATCGAGAAACAGCGTGCCGCCATCGGCGAAGGTGAATAGCCCTTCGCGCGCCTTGACCGCACCGGTGAATGCGCCCTTGACGTGACCGAACAGCTCGGACTCGAGCAATTCGCTGGAAATGGCGCCGCAATTGATCGGCACGAAGGCGCCCAATCGCCCCGAAAGACGATGCAGATCGCGCGCGGCAAGCTCCTTGCCGGTACCCGATTCGCCGGTGATCATCACCGCCGATGGCGTCGGTGCAACGCGCTCGATGATCGCCTGCACTTCACGAATGACGACGCTATCGCCAAGCATGCTTTCATGCGGCCGATGCAGGCGCTCGGAATCGCGTCTGAGTACGAAATTCTCACGCGCCAGCCGGCGTCGTTCCAGGCAACGATCCACGGCACCCAGCAATTGCTCGAGCCGAAACGGCTTCATGATGAAATCGCTGGCGCCGGCCCGAAGCGCGCGAATGGCGGTATCGAGATCGGCATAGGCGGTCATGAATATGATGTCGCTGCGCTTCTCGGTGCCTAATGCCTCGTGCCATTCGATGCCGCTGCGATCGGGCAGACGAACGTCGACCAGCAATAGATCGAAGTGCAAACGTTGGCGCAAGGCCTCGGCGGCATCGAGCGTATCGGCGGTTTCGATCAGCGCAAAGCGCGAACCCAACGCCTTCTGCAAATAGCTGCGCATGCCCGGCTCGTCATCGACGATCAATACCGAGGCGGTGGGCAGTTCGGTGGGCATGGTCATGGCGTGGCTTGTCCCTGTTCAGGCGGGTCAGCTTGTCCCGACGCTGGGTCGGTTTGGCGCATCTCATGTGCGCTTGTCAGTTTTTTCATAGTAAAGATCGCGATCGAATACGGCAATTGTCACGCCCTATGGCAGCGATTACACCAAGGCGGCACGCCCTTTGCTAATCAATGGGTAGTGGCGTTACCAGACGCTATCGACACTGCAATGCCAACACATCGAGGAGATAGCAATGAGGGGAATGGCAATGACCATGAAAGCACGCGCATTGAGAGAAGTTGCTGGGGTATTGGCGATGAGCGCGCTACTGGCCACTCCCGCGGTCGCCAGCGATGACATCGTGCGCCTGGCGACCACTACCAGCACCTACAATTCGGGATTGCTCGATTATCTGCTGCCCGAGTTCGAAGCCGAGCACCCGTATCAAATCCAGGTCATACCGGTGGGGACCGGCAAAGCACTGCGCATGGGTCAGGATGGCGATGTCGATCTGGTGATGACCCACGCGCCGGATGCCGAGCGTGAGTTCGTCGAGGCCGGTTACGGTGTCAATCCGCAGGGCGTGATGTATAACGACTTCGTGATCGTCGGCCCGGCGAGCGATCCTGCCGATATCGAAGGCAGCGAAAACGTCGCCATGGCGATGGCCGAGATTGCCGAGAGCGATGCACTGTTCATATCGCGTGGGGACGATTCGGGAACGTACAAGAAAGAGCTCAAGCTATGGGATGCCGCCGGCCTGGCGGTGGATTTCGAGGGTTACCGCGCCGTCGGCCAGGGCATGGGCAAGGTGCTGCAAATGGCCAATGAGTTGCAGGGCTACACGCTAACCGATCGCGGCACCTGGCTCGCCATGCGCGATAAGCTCGATCTGGCCCTGCTGGTCGAGGGCGACACGCGCCTGTTCAACCCTTACCAGGTGATTCTGGTCAACCCCGAGCGCTATGATGATCTGAATACCGAGGGCGCTCGTGCCCTGGCACAGTGGCTGGTTTCCGAGAAAGGCCAGGCGCTGATCGATGCGTTTCGCCTCGATGGCCAGGTGCTTTTTCATGCCAGCGCCGGCGAAACGGTCTCCGCCGAGCAGGCCGTCAACGAGGCAGCGGCGCAGTAGTGCGTCCTTGATAATCCAAGGAGTCCGATGGGGGAGCTACTGGAGACGACAGGCGATGCGCTGGTGTTGTTGCTGTCGTTCGATCCCGATCTATGGGAAATCATCGGCGTCTCGTTCAGCGTCTCGCTCACCGCCATGCTGTTTGCCGTTCCACCGGCATTGCTGATTGCGATACTGCTGGCGCGGCTGACGTTTCCGGGGCGCTGGCTGCTGATCTCGCTGGCCAACACGCTGATGGCGGTACCGACCGTGGTGGTCGGGTTGCTGCTGTTCATGCTGCTGTCGCGCAGCGGGCCGCTGGGCGAATGGCGATTGCTGTTCACCCAGCCGGCGATGATCATCGGCCAATGGCTGCTGGCCATGCCGCTGCTGGTCGCGATGCTGCACAGCGCCTTGCAGGGAATCGATCAGCGCGCCTGGGAGACCGCGCGGCTACATGGCGCGGGATGGTGGGCGGCATTGTGGCGGTTGCTCGGCGAGGCGCGTTTCGGCGTCATGGCGGCGATAGTCGCATCGTTCGGGCGAATCATCGCCGAAGTCGGCAGCGCGATCATGGTGGGCGGCAATATCGAACATTTCACCCGCAACATCACCACCGCAATCGCGCTCGAAACGCTCAAGGGCGAATATGCCCAGGGGATCGCACTCGGGATGGTGCTATTGCTGTTGGCGCTGATCCTGAACCTGCTGCTGGGTATGCTGCGCGGCCGTGGCCGGCAAATACTCAGTTCCTGAGGGCGGCTTGAATGCTCGATATCGAAGAACTGGACCATGGCTTTGCCGGGAATACCCTATGGACCATCGACCGCTTGCACTGGTCGGGCCATGAGATGGTACATCTGCAGGGCGACAACGGCAGCGGCAAGACCACGTTGCTGAGGGTGCTGGCGGGTCTCGAACCGCCGCGCCGGGGGCGGGTTCGCTGGTCGCTGGATGCGCAATCCCTGCCGCCGCCGTGCCCTGGGCAAGTGGTCTATCTGCATCAGCAGCCTTATATGTTCGATACCAGTGTATTGCAGAATCTGCTGCTCGCCGCACGCTGGCATGGGCTCCAGCGTGCCCAGGCCCGCGAGCGCGCACTCGGCATGCTGGCCTGGTGCGGTCTCGAGGCGCGCGCCCGCCAGTCGGCACGTTCGTTATCCGGCGGCGAGCGCTTGCGCCTGGCCTTGGCCCGCGCCTGGCTTCTGAATCCGCGCGTTCTGCTGCTCGATGAACCCACCGCCAATCTCGATGCCCGCGCCATCGCCGATGTCGATGCCCTGATCGACGACTTGACCCTGGCCGGCTGCGCCATTCTGCTGAGTGCCCATCATCCCAGTTCGCTGACCGCACGCTGTCACCGGCGCTGGCGTTTGGACGACGGTAAATTGTTCGACGATGTCGCCGAGCGGCGTGAGTCCGATCCCGCCTTGCGTTAGTCTGAAAGCACTGCAAGACAACGCCGGTGTTCCACGCTGGGCGACGATCGTTGCAGATGCTAATCTGACCAAATGGACAACTTCATGAGACCGCCATCGGACGAAACTGGCGTGGATAAAGCCGCCTTGGATGGAACCCGCATCGACGACATCACCGTGCTGGTCCTCGCCGGCGGGCAGGGGCGGCGCATGGGCGGCGTCGACAAGGGTTGGACGAACTTCGTCGGGCGGCCATTGATAATGCATGTGCTATCGCGCATTCAGCAGCAGGCCGGGCCGGTACTGATCAATGCCAATCGCTCGCTGGAGGCTTACCGTGAACTCGGCGCGCGTGTGATCGAGGATCGCGAAGGCGGTTTCCAGGGTCCGCTGATGGGTATCTGGAGCGGCCTGTCGGCGGCCTCGACGCCGTGGGTGCTGGTGGTGCCCTGCGATACGCCGGCATTGCCGCTCGATCTCGTGGCGCGCTTGCAAAAGGGGATTGGTGATGGCGACATCGCCGTGGCCCATGACGGTGAGCGCGCTCACCCGGTCGTCGCGCTGATTCGGCGGGCGCTGGTCGACGACCTGGGCGACGCCCTGGCCACCGGTGAGCGCAAGATCGACCGCTGGTATGCTCGCCATGATTGGCACTACGTGGATTTCAGCGACCAGCCGGAGGCCTTTGCCAATCTCAATAGCCCCGAGGACAGCGCCGCGCTTGCTACACATTTTGGCGTCACCGGGTCATCCTGACCCAGGGTGGAGCGATAGGCGGTACCGGATCGGAAATATCGGGAGCTTATTTCGGCTTTTTCTGCCATACGGTCGCTGGCATCGGTACGCCGCTTGCGTAACGATCAGGCAAGCGCTCATCAACCGCCAGTCGTACAAGGATGTCATGATTCTCGATTTAGCCAATGAACCGCTGCCGCTACTGGGCATCGCCGCCTGGAGCGGCACGGGCAAGACCACACTGCTCGAAGCGCTGCTGCCGCGCCTGGCCGAGCACGACCTGCGCGTGGCGGTCATCAAGCATGCCCATCACAGCTTCGATATCGACCAGCCGGGAAAAGATAGCCATCGCCTGCGCGAAGCCGGGGCCGTGCCGATGCTGATCGCCTCGAAATCGCGTTTCGCGCTGATGATGGAAACGCCGGGTCAGCAAGAGGCGGACTTGGCGATGTTGATCGATCAGGTCAGGCCGCTCAAGCCCGATATCGTATTGATCGAAGGCTTCAAGGCCTGGCCGCTGCCCAAATTGGAACTGCACCGCCCGGCGCTCGACAAGCCCTTGTTGGCTACGCAGGATCCATGGATTCATGCGGTGGCCAGCGACGAAGCGCTGGCGCTGCCCGACGCGGTGGCGCTGCTCGATCTCAACGATCTCGGTGCGCTGGCGTCGTATATCGCCGCCTGGCCCGGCCAGTGGCTGTCGCGACGTCGGCCGCGCGGGGAGGCGGCGCAGCCATGAGCCTGTCCTGCTTCGATCTTGGCGAACGCATGTTGAGTGTCGATGAGGCACTTGCGGCCCTGCGCGAACTTGCGCCCCATTCGCTCGCGACCGAGGCGGTCGAGTTGGAATCGCTGGCCAATCGCGTGCTAGCCGAAGATGCGATATCGCCCATCGACGTGCCGCAGAACACCAATGCGGCGATGGACGGCATTGCTCTCGCTTGGGCTGAGAGGAACGGGCCGGAAGCGCCAGCGCCGCGCTTGAGCATCGTTGGCGGCGTGCTGGCCGGCTCGCATTACGCAAACCGCCTGGCCGATGGCGAGGCAGTAACGATTACCACCGGGGCACCGGTACCCGAAGGCGCCGATACCGTGATCATGCGTGAGCAGCTCGTGTTCGGCTGCGATGGGCCTCGGCACTGGGTCGAGATACAGCGCGCCGAGACGATTCGCCGCGGCCAGAACGTGCGCCGCGCCGGTGAGGATATTCAGCGCGGCCAGATGGCGCTGGGCGCGGGCACGCGGCTACGTGCCCAGCATTTGGGATTGCTGGCCTCGCTGGGTGTCGCCAGTGCGCGCGTTTATCGTCGCCCACGGGTGGCGATATTCTCGACCGGCGATGAAGTCACCGCCCCTGGCGAGCCGCTGCCGGCGGCGGGCATCTTCGATGCCAATCGCTACTCGCTGCGTGGCTTATTGCGCGCGCTGGGCTGCGAGATCGTCGATCTCGGCATTCTCGATGACGACCGGAATCGAATACGCACGGCCCTCGATGAAGCGGCGAGCATGGCCGATATGGTGTTGACCAGCGGTGGCGTATCGGTGGGCCAGGCCGATTGGATAAAGGCGGCGCTGGCGCAGAGCGGGCGGCTGGGTTTCTGGCGCATCGCCATGCGCCCGGGGCGGCCATTGGCGTTCGGTGTGCTCGGTGAGCGCGAGGTGCCGTTTTTCGGCCTGCCGGGCAACCCGGTGGCCGTCATGGTGACGTTTCTGCAATTCGTGCAGCCGCTACTGCGCACGCTGCAAGGCGAGATTCACTGGCAACCGCGTCGCCTGACGGCGATTGCCGACGAACCGCTCAGAAGCCGCACGGGCCGAGTGGACTATCATCGGGGCTACTACCATTGCGATGACGAAGGCCGCCTGCACGTGCGCAGCACCGGGCGCCAGGGTTCGGGTATCCTGTCATCGATGGTGGCGGCCAACTGTTTGATCGAGATCGGAGACGCGCGCGGCGATGTCGCCCCGGGCGAGACCGTGACCCTACAACCCTTCGGGGAGCTGACATGAGCCTGACTCATCTCAATGCGCGCGGCGAGGCCCATATGGTCGACGTCGGCGACAAGGCGGAAACCCGCCGCGAGGCGGTGGCCGGCGGGCGAATCCGCATGCAACCGCAAACCCTGGCACTGCTGGCCGAAGGCGGGCTGCCCAAAGGCGATGTGCTGGCAACCGCACGCATCGCCGGCATCCAGGCCGCCAAGCGCACGCATGAATTGATTCCGCTATGCCATGCCCTGGCGCTATCCAAGGTGGCTGTCGAATTCACGCTCGACGAAGCCAATGCCTGTGTCGATGTGCAGGCCACGTGCCGGCTCAATGGCCGCACCGGTGTCGAAATGGAGGCGTTGACCGCGGTCTCGGTGGCTTGCCTGACGCTGTACGACATGTGCAAGGCGGTCGACAAGGACATGTGGATCGGCGACATCGCTTTGCTCTCGAAGACCGGCGGCAAATCGGGGGATTACCGTCGCCAGGCGAGCGGTACGATAGGGGAGAACGCTTTACCAGCTGCCATTCAGGCCAGCGAAATGCCGATCGTCACCGGCGAATGCCAGGACGGCTGTATCGGCGTGACGCCGCGTGCCGAGCGGCCATGCATTTACGTGAAATGCCTGGCCGAGCTTCGCGAACGGCTGGGCATCAGCGATCTCGAGATTCCCTTCGAAGCACTCGACACGCCGAACGTTGCCGGCCTCAAGGCGGCGCTGAAAGTGCAGGATGCGCGCTTTTCACTGCTTGGCGAACGCCGCGTGCTGTGCGCCGTCAATCAGGTGATGAGTGCCGAAAACACACCGTTGACCGATGGCGATGAAGTGGCTTTCTTCCCCCCGGTGACTGGAGGATGAGCATGATCCGTGTGCAGGCCGATGCCTTCGATGCCGGCGACGAGCAACGCGCGCTGATCGGCGAACGTACCGATATCGGCGCAGTGGTCTGCTTTACCGGACTGGTGCGCGATTTCAACGAGCGTCCGGATGTCGCGGCACTGACCCTGGAGCACTACCCTGGCATGACCGAGCAAGCCCTCGAGCGCATCGTGCTCGAAGCCAGCGAGCGCTGGCCGTTGCAGGATGTGCGTTTGATTCACCGCATTGGCAGACTGGCGCCTGGCGATTCTATCGTATTGGTAGCGGTCGCCAGTGCGCACCGCCGGGCCGCTTTCGAGGCCTGCGATTTCATCATGGATTATCTCAAGACCCGTGCGCCTTTCTGGAAGAAGGAGCACACCGCAAGCGGCCATTACTGGGTGGCCGAACGCGACACCGACAAGCACGCTGCAAAACGCTGGGAGGCCTCATGACGCAATTGATCGACGACTTCGAGCGTGTCGTCCGCTATGTGAGGATCTCGGTGACCGACCGCTGCGATTTTCGCTGCGTTTACTGCATGAGCGAAGAGATGACGTTTCTGCCTCGTGCTCAGGTTCTGACGCTCGAAGAGCTGACCACGGTGGCCCAGGCCTTTACCGAACTGGGCGTGGAGAAGATTCGCCTGACCGGTGGCGAGCCGCTGGTTCGGCGTGGCATCGAAGAACTGGTCACGAATATCGGGCGGCTCGATGGGCTCAGCGATTTCGCCATGACCACCAATGGCGCCGGCCTGGTCAAACATGCCAAGGCGCTGCGCCAAGGCGGCCTGCAACGGCTCAATATCAGCCTCGATTCACTGGATGAAGGGCGCTTCAAGCGCCTGACGCGCACCGGCGATCTACGCAAGGTCATCGATGGACTGCATGCCGCCCAGGACGCCGGCTTCGAGCGAATCAAGCTCAATGCGGTCATTCTCAAGGGGCGCAACGATGACGAAGTACTCGATCTGGTCGACTTCGCTCGTCAGGAAAAAATCGATATCAGCTTCATCGAAGAGATGCCGCTTGGCGATGTGTCGGATCATTCACGCGAGGAAACTTACTGCTCGAGCGACGATGTTCAGGCAAGCATCGAAGCGCGATACGATTTGCTGCCCACCGCCGAAACCACGCTGGGGCCGTCGCGCTATTTCCGTATGCCCGATAGCATTTCGCGCGTTGGCTTCATTTCTCCGCATAGCCATAACTTCTGCGCCACGTGCAATCGAGTGCGCGTGACCGTGGAAGGGCGGCTGCTTTTATGTCTGGGCAATGAGCACTCCGTGGACCTGCGTGAGGTGTTGCGTCGTCATCCTGGCGATATCGATGCGCTCAAGACACGTATCGTCGAGGCCATGTCGCTCAAGCCCGAGCGTCATCATTTCACCACCGATGGCGACGTTCAGGTGGTGCGCTTCATGAACATGACCGGCGGCTGATTCCGGGCCGCATTGTTTGCCATTGCCAGCCACGGTATTTAACTTCGCAAACTCTTTTATTCGCCAATCGGCAAATCACTGCTAGTAATTTATTGCAGGCTTTGCTTGCCAAATACCATCGTAAGCATATACTTTTCACAATAATAACCTTTAGTGCGGTCACTCGACCCTCAAAATGGAGGAGGCCAATGTCCACCGAATCTCTCGAAAGAATCGCCCGTAACAAGAACGTTGCCCGTGCGGCCGCGCGTCAATTGAGTATGGAGCAGCTGCATAAATTGGCGGAAGTGATTGGCGAAGTAATCGAACAGAAGCAGGAAGAAGAGCATCGCCGCAAGCAGGGCGATGAACTCAAGGCCCGCAAGCTGGCGGAAATCCGCGAAGCGATCAACGAAGCCGGCCTATCGGTCGACGATCTGGTCGGTGAGCAGCCCAAGCGCCGCCGCGGTCGCCCACCGAAGAACAACGCCAAGGCCTGAATGCCAATAGATGATCGCGATCGTTAGCGTCGCGTAGAAGGCCGTATTGAGTGCCAGCCCGGCTGAACGACTGCCCATCAGGATTTTCTGATGGGCAGTTCCATGTTGGGCTTGGACATCTAGTCTTCCAATCACCTTACGCCTAAACTGAAAGTACATCCTTTCGCAAAGCAGCGAGCTATCATGCGGCTTACCCACGAACAAGCGAATATCATCAAGCAGGAGACGGTAGCGGTTTTCGGGCCCGGTTCGTGCGTTCGGCTGTTTGGCTCAAGAGTCGATGATCAGGCGAGAGGAGGTGATATCGATCTTTACATAGAAGCAACGGGGGAGGTGGAAGCCTCGTTGCTGAACTTGAAGACAAGCCTGCTATCGCGATTATGGCAACGACTGGGCCCCCGGCGCATCGATCTATTGGTGCGCATGGAGCAGCAACCTTTGGCGCCCATTCATCGGGATGCCCTGGATCACGGAGTGTTGTTGTGAAAGCGCCCGAGGCCCTTTTGCAAGAAGCGTTGGCGATTGCGGAACGTATGCACGCACACCTGGCGCGCTCGCATCATCAGGTACAACCCCATATCCCACTGCAGGCAGAGCAAGTGCCGCAGCTCGATGATGACACGATCGATCGGCTAGACCTTTATCTCAGTCGCTTCGGTAAGCTTAAGGACTACATGGTCGGCAAGTTGTTTCGTGCCTTGGCGCGTGCGAGCCTGGAAGATACGAGTCAAGACGTTTCGCTACTCGATACCCTAAATCGCATGGAAAAATTCGGTGTGGTCGATGAGTTGGAGTGTTGGCTAAAAGCTCGCATGCTGCGCAATGCCTTCGCTCATGAGTACCTGACCGATAATGCCGCCATTGCCGACAACATCAATGATGCTTGCGATCTCTACGAATTGCTCAATCGGTCCTTAGCCAATTGCCATGCTTTCTACCGCGAGCATATCGAGCGCGTAAGCGGTTAGACGGCCCTTGTTGCCAGGTGGGGTGACACGCTCACTCCATAGACGCTAGCCCCGCCGCGTTGCTCATGGCTCACTAGCCATGGGTTCGTATTGCCAGTGTCCTCGACTCCAAGTCAAGACGCTAGTCGCTCGTCCCCGTTTCGCTTACACTAATCCCTATTCGCGCAGTGACTTACTGCGCTTTTCTTATGATGAAAAAACTATTAAAAATGCGCCGCCCTTGATGCGGCGCTATAAGACCGTAGGGATTAGCCATGCCAACCCGTGATGCTTCAGCCAGCGATGAAATCTCGTTGGTCGATCTTGCCGTACTCCTCGTCAAGCGTTGGAAGCTGCTACTCGCCATTTTCTCGCTGATAGCACTGGCTACACTCGCTTTCGCGCTGCTGCGTCCTACCAGCTATACCTATACTTCCCTTTATGCAATTGCCGAAACTCTCGATGAGGAGGGTGAGCTTTCGGGGCTGGAGACACCGGGCGCCGTGAAAGCCAAGCTGACTCTCTCGACGCTACCCGCTCAAATCAGTGCTTATCTGGATGAGAAAGGCTGGCACAGCCTGCCATTCAACGTCGATGCTCAGCGACTCGGCGATACCCGGTTGATTGCGCTGACGACCGAAGCCGATAGCACCCAGGCGGGCAACGTCGAGACGCTGCACCGGCGCGTCATCGAAGCCTTGGTCGAGGATCAAGAGGCGCTGTATACGCGTAAGCGAGAAAGCCTGGAGCGACGCTTGTCGAGCATCCGACAAATCATGAGCAGTGCGGGTGCTGCCAAAGAAGGGCTTGTCGAATCGGCCGGGAAAATCGAGAGCGAACTGGGCGCACTCCAGGCGGGCAGAATCGAACAAATCGCTGTACGTAGCCTACGACCTCAAGGCATTGGTACCGGTTTGATAGTGGCCTTGGGATTGGTACTGGCATTGATGCTGGCCGTGATAGGCGCATTTGTGGCTCATTTCACCACGCTGGTTCGCGGGAGCCTTGCGTTTGATTTGCCGCACAAGCGCGGCGATATGCAGATCACAAAGGCTGATGTAGCCAAGGGTAGTCTTCGCACTCAAAGCGAGATTGCTTAGGTTGGTAATTGCATTGCACCTAAATTGGTGCCGCTAACTGGCTCACTGAGTGGCATGGCTGGTCCGGATTGAGCGTTTTTCATGTCGCATGCCTGCGACGCGTAGGTCACAAAATTCATACGCGGCTAGTGTAGAGCTAAGCTAAGTGGTTCTTTAGAATAGCGTTTGGCATAGCAGTGATTAAGAAATCCGGTAACTGCAAAAATGCCACCATGCCAAGAGGCGTGGATGGATGTGCTAAGGATGGTAACCGCGACACGCCGAGGCTGCGGGCCTCGCCCCATCTTGAGCCATCTTCCATTCCCTCTTTCGTGGTAAGTACAAGACCACAGGGCCTTGGGAAGATGCCCGGAACAATCCTCGGGCGGTAGCGTGCCCAGCGCTCGTGCATGGGCAGTGAGAAGCCATGCGAACAAGCAACCACGGACTGGCCATTCATGAATGAACCCTCACCGCAGTACACGCACTACGATGACGAAATTTCACTGGTCGATCTCGCCAAGATCCTGATCAGGCGTTGGAAAACCATGGCGATCATTTTCATCGTCGTGGTATTGGCAGCACTGGCTTATGCCTTGTTGACACCGCGCACCTACCATTACACCTCTCTTTATGGCGTGGCCGAGCAAGGCCCCAACAATCCATTGGAAGATCCCGCGGCTTTGGTCGCCAAGGCAAAAAGCCTGTATATCGGCCCCGAAACGCGTGAATTGCTCGATAGCCTGAAAATCGAGAATCTGCCGTTTGATACCAAGATCGAAAACCCCGAAGAAACGTTGCTGGTTTCGCTGACATCACAGGCCAGCGAAGCCAATATCGAAATGGTGACTCAGCTTCATGAAGGTGTGCTGGCGCGCCTGAAAGAGAGTCAGCAGGCCATGGTGAAGCGCCGCGAGGAGGCTTTGGAGCGCCAACTGCAGAGCGCAAAGGACGCGCTCGAAGCCGCCAGGCAATCAGAAAGCCTGGGCGCGGCCGAGGTCGTCGCTGGCATCATGGGCCGCATTGCCGGGCTCGAGGCCAGCCTGCTCGAGCTCCAGGAGGGCGAGATTTCACAAACGGCGGTACAGAGTCTGGAGCCAACGGGAATCAGCCGGGTACTGGTGCTGGCAC
Organism: uncultured Halomonas sp.; assembly: GCF_946887195.1. Next base: position 25,437 of record NZ_CAMPKE010000004.1, on the reverse strand, counting down.
TGGGCATCGTGTTGGGCGGCATGTTGGCCGTGTTGGGAGCGTTCTTCATGCAGTTTGCCGGGCTGGTCAGTAACAGCCTCAAAAACGATGCATAACCAAGCCGGTACTGGTTTCAGCCTGACAATGCATGAGCTCTGAGTGGAACTCTTCGCCTTATTGACACTTGCGGTCATCGTCGCGGTTCTTGCGACGCTGGCGCTGACGCGTATCGCCGCCGATGTCATTTTGATGACGGCGCTGACGTTTCTGGTTATCTCGGGCATTCTCACGCCCGAGGAAGCCTTGGCCGGTTTCGCCAATACCGGCGTGATGACCATTGCCACGCTCTACGTGGTCGCGGCGGGCCTGAAGGAGACCGGTGCCATACGTTGGATTGCGCATCGCTTGCTGGGCCAGCCGGGCGATATAAAGCAGGCGCAGCTTCGCGTGCTGGTGCCGGTTTCCGGTCTGAGTGCCTTCATGAACAACACCACCGTGGTGGCGATGTTCATCCCGGCCATTCAGGAGTGGGCGCAACGGCTGAAGCTACCGCCTTCCAAGCTGCTCCTGCCGTTGAGCTACGCGGCCATTCTCGGTGGCACCTGTACGTTGATCGGCACCAGCACCAATCTGGTGGTCGATGGCTTGCTGCAAAGCGAGAAGGGCGTCTCGCTCGGCATGTTCGAACTGGCTTGGGTGGGGGTTCCTCTATTGTTCGTCGGCTGCGGCCTTTTATGGCTTCTGGCCGATAGGCTGCTACCCGACCGGCAAGGGGTGCTCGAGCAGCTGGAGCAAGCTCGCGAATACTGCGTTGAAGTCAGTGTCGAGCCCAAGGGGCCATTGCCCGGCAAGACCATCGCCGAAGCGGGGCTGCGTAGCCTGGCGCATGGCTATCTGGCCGAGATAGAGCGCGAAGGGCGGTTGATGACCGTCGTGCCGCCGGATACCACGCTCAAGCCAGAGGACATTCTCATCTTTATCGGCGCGCCGGAGTGCGCGCGCGAGCTTCGCCGCATTCATGGCCTGAAACCCGCCAATGGCGATGTGCAGAAGCTGGATATCGCCCATCATCGACGCTGCCTGGTCGAAGCCGTCGTCGGACCCGATTTCGCGGGCCTGCATCAAACGGTGAGGGAGTCGCGTTTTCGCTCGCGTTTCCAAGCGGTGATCCTATCGATTTCGCGAGCGGGCCGGCGCTTACCCGGCAAGGTCGGCGATATCCGCCTGCAGATGGGCGATACCCTGCTGCTGGAAACTGCCCAGGAGTTCGTCGAGCAGTACCGCTACCGCAAGGATTTCCTGTTGGTCAGCGCCCTGAACGACTCCACACCGCCCGATTTTCGCAAGGCTCCGCTTGCCTTGGGCATTCTCGCCAGCATGGTCGCGGTAAGCGCGTTGGGGCTGTTATCGATCCTGGAAGCGGCCCTGCTTGCCGCCGGTGCCATGTTGGTCACGCGCTGCCTGACTGCCAGTAAGGCTCGCCGCTATGTCGACCTGAGTGTACTCATCGTTATCGCCGCCTCGTTCTCACTGGGGGCGGCGATGACCAAGACCGGCGCGGCGGGGCAGATCGCCGCCTGGTTGATGTTCGCCGACGACATGTCGCCGTGGCTGGCGCTGGCGTTGGTGTATCTGATGACCGTTTTCTTCACCGAGTTGATCACCAACAACGCAGCAGCGGTATTGATGTTTCCCATCGCCATGGCAGTCGCCGAGCAGCTTGGGGTGAACTTCATGCCTTTCGCCCTCGCGATCATGTTTGCCGCCTCGGCCAGCTTCATGACTCCGCTGGGCTACCAGACCAACCTGATGGTGCTGGGGCCGGGTGGCTACCGTATGAGCGATTACTTCCGGCTGGGCGCACCGCTGAGCCTGGCCGTCGCCATTACCAGCATCACGCTGATACCGCTGGTCTGGGAATTTTAGCCATGAGCCGCGAACCAAACCCCATGCGCTTGACAGATAATCAACGACAGATCATCCAGCATATCGTCTCTAACGAGCTTGGCCCTGGCGCCACCGTAAGACTATTCGGCTCACGGCTGGATGGCGCCGCCCGTGGCGGCGATATCGACTTGTTCGTTGAACTCGATGTGCCAGTGGAGCACCCCGCACAACTTTCTGCCCGGCTCAGCGTACGCATCATGCGAGCCATACATGGGCGCAAGGTAGACGTGATATTGAGTGCGCCGAATCTTAGCGAGCAGGCGATACATAGGCTGGCTCGGGAGCAAGGAGTTCGCCTATGAACGACAATCTTTCGGAGCGCCTGCGCTTCTTCAAGCGAGTGGTCGAGCGCGAGATACATCACCTTCGCTACTCCTCGGATAGCGTATTTGCCTCGCCGTTCACCGAGGAGCGTGCCGCCAAGCTGGGTGAAGATGAAGCGCTGGCAGAGAAGGTGGAAGCTTACACCAGTCGCTTTTGCCGGCTTCAGGATACGACCGGCGACAAGCTGCTTTCTCTTTGGCTACGAGCCTTGGGCGAGAGGACAGGGGCCGTGGCCGACAACCTGGACCGCGCCGAGAAGCTTGGCATACTCGATTCTGCCGATAAGTGGCTCGAGATCCGCCAGATGCGCAATCAGATGATCCATGAATATATCGAGTCGCCCCAGGTTCTGGCCGATGCGCTCAACACGGCCTACGGCTATCAGGAAACGCTCATGGCGTTTGCCCATGCCATGCTCACTGATGCCGAGCAGAGGAATCTGCTTGGATAGGCTGTAGAAATCATGGCTTTTTAGGAGTCTCCTTGACCGATTTCATAACCAATGACACATGCAAACGCCTCATCGACGGTATACATATGGCTGGTGAGACGGTGTTGGCCATTTACCGGCGCGGTTTCGATATCGAAATCAAAAGCGACGATAGCCCGCTGACCGAGGCCGACATGGCCTCGCACCATGCGCTGATAGCGCTGCTTGAGGCATTGACGCCCAACGTTCCGATTCTGTCCGAGGAGTCCGGCGAAATTCCCTTCGAAACGCGCAAAACCTGGGATCGCTATTGGCTGATCGATCCATTGGACGGCACCAAGGAATTCATCAAGCGTAACGATGAGTTCACCCTGAACGTCGCGCTGATCGAAAATGGTGTGCCGGTCTTCGGCATCGTCCATGCGCCGGCGCTGGGAGAGCAGGGCAGGACCTGGTGGGGCCAGCAAGGCAAGGGCGCGTGGAAGCGGCAGGGCAGCGAGCCGGCGCAAGCGATCGCTGTACGTGCGCTACCCAACCCCGAACAGGCGATATGGAAAGTGGTCGGCAGCCGCTCGCATGGCGCCGCCGCATTCGAAGCGTTTTGCAAGGGCCTTCCCCAGCACGAATGCGTGACCATGGGTAGCTCGCTCAAATTATGCCTGGTCGCAGAAGGCAGCGCGGACCTTTACCCGCGTCTGGCGCCGACTAGCGAATGGGACACCGCCGCCGCCCAGGCCGTTGTCACCGCCGCCGGTGGCGAGGTACTCGATGCCCACACGCTACAACCGCTGCGTTGCAACCAGCAGGATAGTGTCCTCAACCCGTTTTTCATCGTCTGTGGCCAGCGTGATGAGCGCTGGATCGAAGCCTTAAGCACGGCGCTTGCCGAATAGGAGCCGTCCATGATTAAACTATTAAGTGTCGAGTATCAGGGTAACTTTAGTTTTCTTCTTGAGTTTTCAGATGGCGTTCAAGGCGCATTCAATCTAACCGAGTACATGGCAAATCATAAGGGACCATTACTCGAGCCATTGAAAGATGAAAAGTACGCTAAACGCTGTTTCATCGATGCCGGAGCGCTTTGCTGGCCAAATGGGCTTGAATTATCTCCTGCACGCCTTCACGAGCCACAGAACCTTAAGAACGTTGCTTAGACTTCAACCTCTTGGAGGCGACTATGAACACTGCAGAGCAAATCGCCTACGAAGTTAGCCAGCTTCCAGAGCCACTTCAGAGAGAAGTGCTGGATTTTATAGATTTTCTTATTCAGAAAGTTAAAAGAAGTGAGCTCGAAAGTTTGTCCCATGCCCAAGAGACGAGTATGAAAAATATATGGACCAGTGACGATGACGAGACTTGGAATGACGTTCCAATCCGATAATGCCATTAATTTTGGTCAATACTTTTCTTACGATTTTTCAGTCTATTTTTCGAGCTTCTAGCTTATAGCTTATAGCTTGGTTTCTGTTTCCCCCGAACTTCTGGAAACGTCATGTCTGAGTTAACCCCCGAACGCCAGACCCACCTCAAGCAGCTCGAAGCGGAATCGATCCACATCATCCGCGAAGTGGCCGCCGAGTTCCGCAATCCGGTGATGATGTACTCCATCGGCAAGGACTCCTCGGTGATGCTGCACCTGGCGCGCAAGGCCTTCTACCCCGGCACGCCGCCGTTCCCGCTGCTGCACGTCAACACCACCTGGAAGTTTCGCGAGATGATCGAATTTCGCGACAAGATGGCGGCCGAGTCCGGCATGCAGTTGATCGAGCACATCAACCAGGAGGGCCGTGCGGCGGGCATCAACCCGTTCGATCACGGCAGCGCCAAGTACACCGACATCATGAAGACCCAGGCGCTCAAGCAGGCGCTCGACCAGCACGGCTTCGACGCCGCCTTCGGTGGCGCGCGACGCGACGAGGAAGCCTCGCGCGCCAAGGAGCGCGTCTACTCGTTTCGTGACCGCTACCACCGCTGGGACCCCAAGAACCAGCGCCCCGAGCTGTGGAACGTCTACAACGCCAAGGTCGACAAGGGCGAATCGATCCGCGTGTTCCCGCTCTCCAACTGGACCGAACTGGACATCTGGCAGTACATCTACCTTGAGTCGATCCCCATCGTGCCGCTGTACTACGCCGCACCGCGCCCGGTGGTCGAGCGCGACGGCATGCAGATCATGGTCGACGACGAGCGCCTGCCGCTCGAACCGGGCGAGGTGCCCGAGCAGAAATGGGTACGCTTTCGCACGCTCGGCTGCTACCCGCTGACCGGCGCGGTGGAATCCAGGGCCGCCACGCTGCCCGAGATCATCCAGGAGATGCTGCTGACGCGCACCTCGGAGCGTAGCGGACGCGCCATCGATCATGACCAGGCCGGCAGCATGGAGCGCAAGAAGCGCGAGGGGTATTTCTAATGGCACACCAATCCGACTTGATCGCTGACGATATCGAAGCGTATCTAAAGGAGCACGAGCAAAAGGACCTGCTGCGCTTTATCACCTGCGGCAGCGTCGACGACGGCAAATCGACCCTGATCGGTCGGCTGCTGCACGACTCCAAGATGATCTACGAGGACCAGCTCGCCGCGATCACCCGCGATTCGAAGAAAAGCGGCACCACCGGCGATAAGGTCGATCTCGCGCTGCTCGTCGACGGCCTGCAGTCCGAGCGCGAGCAGGGCATCACCATCGATGTCGCCTACCGCTTCTTCTCCACCGACAAGCGCAAGTTCATCATCGCCGACACCCCCGGCCACGAGCAGTACACCCGCAACATGGCCACCGGTGCCTCCACCGCGAGCCTCGCGGTGATCCTGATCGACGCGCGGTACGGCGTGCAGACCCAGACCCGCCGGCACAGCTTCATCGCCGACCTGCTGGGCATCCAGCACCTGGTGATCGCCGTCAACAAGATGGACCTGGTCGACTTCTCCCAGGCGCGTTTCGATGAGATCGTCGCCGAGTACCGCACCTTCGCCGAAAAGCTGGGCGCCCGCGATATCCGCTTCGTGCCGCTCTCCGCGCTGGATGGCGACAACGTCGTCAATCGCAGCGACAAGACGCCCTGGTATTTCGACGGCGGCTACGAGGGGGTAGCCCTGCTCGAGTTGCTCGAGGGCGTCGAGATCGCCTTCGACCAGAACCTCAGCGATCTGCGCCTGCCGGTGCAGTACGTCAACCGGCCGAACCTGGATTTTCGCGGCTACTGCGGCACGCTGGCCGCCGGCATCCTGCGCCCCGGGCAACGCATCAAGGCCTTGCCCTCGAACAAGACCGCCACGGTCGAGCGCCTCGTCACCTTCGACGGCGATCTCGAGGCCGCCTATCCCGGCCAGGCGATCACCGTCACGCTGGATGAGGCGATCGACATCTCGCGCGGCGACTGGCTGGTCGACGCCGCCGCCGAGGTGCCGCTATCCAACACGTTCGAAGCCGATATCGTGTGGATGCACGACACCGCACTGGAAACCGGCAAGCTCTACGACATCAAGCTGGCCACCCGTGACCTGGCCGGGCAGATCAGTCGCATCGACTACCAGATCGACGTCAACACGCTGGAACACAAGCCTGCCGATCATCTCGATCTCAACGCCATCGGCCGTTGCCGGGTCGAGCTCACCGCGCAAGTACCCGTCGACGACTACCGCGTGAGCCCCGGCACCGGCAGCTTCATCGTCATCGACCGGCTGAGCAACGTCACGGTCGGCGCGGGGATGGTGCATAAAACCGTGGATGCCGGGCAGCCTTTCGAATACCGCGAGCATGACAGCAAAGCCGAGGTGGTCTGGAACCGCACCAGCGTAACGCCGGCGATGCGCGCCCAAATCAAGGGCCATAGCGGCAAGTGCGTGTGGTTCACCGGGCTCTCCGGTTCGGGGAAATCATCACTCGCCAATGCCTTGGAAGCCGAACTCAACCGGCGCGGTTATCACACCATGCTGTTGGATGGCGACAATCTTCGCCATGGCCTGTGCAAAGATCTAGGCATGGTCGAGACGGACCGCAACGAGAACATTCGCCGTGTAGGCGAAATCGCCAAGCTGTTCGTCGATGCCGGCATCGTCGTGATTACCGCTTTTATCTCACCGTTTCGGGCCGACCGTGATAACGCCCGCAAATTATTTTGCGATGGCGAGTTCATCGAAGTGCATGTCGATACGCCGCTGGATGTCTGTGAGCAGCGCGACCCCAAGGGCCTATATCAAAAGGCGAGGCGAGGCGAGATCAAAGACTTCACTGGTATCAACAGCCCCTACGAAGTGCCCAAAGCCGCCGAAGTCACCGTTAATACTGCCGATCATAGCCTGCAAGAACTCGTCAGCCAGTTGGTCAAGTCTTGTTTGTGAAGCAGACAGGCGATCGAAATCGGCACACATGTGTTACTTGCATGGCTCATGTGTGGCCGGGGTTTTGAGGAGATCCGAGCGATGAATGCTTTGGCTAACTGGAAAACCCGCATTGGTGCTCGCTTGAAAGGAGAACTAGCGCTAGCGCTGGCGCGTACTTTTATTGCCCGTGCTATCGCTACGTTGGGTGTTTTCTTTCTAGGCGTGGTGCTCGGCCGCCTCTATGGGCCGGTAGGGGTTGGAACATTTGCCTTGGCACAAAGTATCATCTTGGGTGCTGCAATTTTGGCCCGCTTCGGCATGGATGATGCCTTGATGCGTTTTGCCGGCCGGGACCATACATCTCCAGCGGTTTGGCTGTACCTGCGTTGGGCTGTAACTCGTACGTTATTACTTAGTTTGGTAATCGCTGCAGCTGTGTTTCATGCGCGAGAACTGATCGCAAAGCTGTTTTCTGCGCCGGAACTGGCAGTAGTATTGGTTGGGATCTCGCTTGCAATTCCCGCCTTTACGCTTGCCTTTGTGCTGGCTGGGCTATTAAGAGGGATTCGTAAGTCCGCCACGGCATGTCTATTGGAAAATGGCATAGTTTCACTTATAGCCAGTGTGGCTATCCTATTTTCTGTTTGGATAAATCCGCAAGCTGGAATTGAACAAACGGGCTGGGCTTTTTGTCTGGCGGGCTGGCTTGTTCTCATGCAAGGTATTTTTCAAGTATGGCGCTGGCACCGGCAAATCGACACTAAAATAGTAAAAAATGATGAAGCCTTAATATCATATAAAGAATTTAGTACATCTTCCCGCGCTTTTTTTTTGTTAGGCTTGGCAGGGTTTATGCGATCCGTAGTGAGTGTGATGATTGCGGGGTTGCTGCTTGACACAACAGAGCTTGGGTTATTTAGATCGGCAGAGCGCGCAGCGTTGCTGATAAGCTTTGTTATAATGGTTATCAATGCTGTTTTCCCGCCACGCTTTGCTGCGCTCTTTTATCGGGGTGAAATGCTTGCACTAGGCCGACTCGCACGCCAAGGGGCATTAATGGGTGTGATCTTGGCATCGCCATTATTAGCTCTGTGCCTAGCGATGCCGCAATGGGTGCTTAGTCTATTTGGCTCTGAGTTTTCTCAAGGGGCCTATCTGTTACGCATCCTAGCTATCGCACAGTTGGTTAATGTAGCGACTGGCTCGGTGGGCCATTTATTAACGATGTCCGGCCATGAGCGGCTCATACGTAATATAGCTCTGATTTGCAGTGGCTTAGGGATGATACTCTTCTTCATACTGATCCCGCCATTGGGCGCGACAGGTGCGGCCTTGGCCTTAGCCGGCGTGCTAGTGATACAAAATATTACTGCGCTGTATTTTTCCTGGAGAGTGCTTGGTATCTGGACATTGCCAGTGCCTAATCTGTTTCATCTGGCTGGTATTAAGCCTTATTCGGAGACTTCTTGACGATTTTCTCAGCTTTCCAGCCGTGCAGATACGGAGCTATTTAAATAAAACCAACCTGCTGTACTGCCAGCCTAATTGTCAATGAGTTTTCTACGCAGGAAGGTGAAATACTAGTACAATGCCTTCAATGTATGGAGCCTAAGACTTCGTGTTGATGCCATTCAGGATATGCATATCCCCTACATACTTAGTATTTAACTGCGTCCGAACGAGAGTTTAGGAAAGATTTGTGGTACCCGGTGCTGACGGGGATCTGCGTGAGCAAAGGCAGAATTACAGCAGCGTCGAAAAAGTTGTCCAAGCGTACCTGAGGCAACATTCAGCCCTAACTAGGATGAACAATATAACAGCTCATGAGCATAAGCGGATCAGCAGTACGCCTCTGCGGCGTTACACTCGGGATAGTTAATGGAATTATTCATGAAATTAACGAAGGCACTGAGTTTATAATAAAACATGACTTTTCTGTAGAGAGAAAACTTAATTAGGCATCATGGCTAATTTAATATTATTTTAATATTAAGGTGTTATATGTTTATAACTAGTTTTTCGGAGCTATGGCTTAGAAGAATTTATAGAAGCGGAATGAATGTCATAAAGAACGACTTGCAAAAAATAAATCTATATAATAAAAGGTTTAGAGAAACTCGTTCTATTTTTATACACATCCCGAAGGCTGGTGGTACAAGCATTGCAAAGGCTATTTATGGCACTGACCCTGGCCATATAAAATTAAAAAATTATATGGCAAGAGATCAAAAGAAATTTTCCAGCTATTTTAAGTTCTCATTTGTTAGGAATCCTGTTGATAGAGTCGCCTCAACTTTCTTTTATTTAAAAAAACGTCCTGGCATTTATATAGATAAAAAACACCCATTTAATGAGGTCGGAAAGTATTCTGACATAAATGATTTTGTTTTATTTGGTTTGGATAGATTCATAGAGAATAAAAATTATTTTTTTGAGCCGCAGGTGAGTTACTTATCAGTAAATGGAGAGATTTCTCTTGATTTTATCGGAAAGCTAGAGAATATTAATAATGATTTTTCTGAGGTGTGCAAATTGTTGGGTGTTTCTAAAGAGCTTAAGCATTTAAATCAAGGTAAAAATAGTAGTTATCTAGATTTGTTCAAAAAAGATTCTGTAGATAAGATAAAAAAAATTTATGAGATTGATTTCGATGTTTTTAAATACTAATCTTTAAAAGATGGTATTGGTGCGTATGTTATTTATAATTAAGCAATGCATTCATTCAAAGTTAAAATATGATATTTTTATTCAGTCGCAAATAGCTATGCGTGAGTGAACAAATAAATATGATGTACATTTTATTCTTTTATTTTTGTTCTTCGTTATGTTTATATGAAATTTTTTTACGAAAAAAAGAATTCGATCTTTTTTCTGTATATATGATTTCATTAATTCTTTTTTGCCTGCCACTATTTTTTATGAAGGCATATAATCCAATCTCTGGAGATTATGTAGTCCCAGAAAGAGGGACCTATATAATCTATGGCATTGCTTTTCTTTTCGCATATATTTTCTCGGCATTGGACCAGTATTCTTTTTCAAGAATAACAATTATTAGAAAAGCAAATGGCATTCATTTTGGAAGAAATAATAAATCATTCCTTTTCGTGATTTTTATTATTTGCCTGATAATGTTTTTGTCTATTCTACCAAGCCTAATCCTTGCGGATAGTAAACAGCAAGCATTAGAAACTGGGGGGATGGAGATGATGCTTATGAGTTCGTTAGTTCCCATTGGTTTCTCCTACGCAGTGATAAGTAAAGAAAAAAAGTACGTGAGCATATTTGCTATTATGGCTGTAACAATATTTTTTTTTGGTACTAGGTCACCGATAGTTTTTTGTGCTCTGGCGTGGGCAGTTTTAATATCACGCGGAAAGAAAACTATATTAATTAAACAATATAAATTGATTTTTTGCCTGTTTGTGGCACTTTTGCTAGTGATATTAGGAAAGTCCTTCTATGGTGTGCTTATAAGGGGAGGCGGCGTTGGAGATTGGTTGTCTGGTTTAACCTTTGACAAAATAGTTATAGGTGCAGAGTTTTTAAGGACAAATGGCATACTCAACACAGTTGTAAAGGAAAATTTTAATATACCTTATTGGAGTGTCCCTGTCGGAGTTTTAAGTATTTTGCCGATGCCACTTGATTGGTTTGGGCTTAGCTCTTCGTTATTTAATGACTTATTCCAACCAAAGTTATTCCCGGATATTGAGTATGGTATGGCATATAACCCATGGGCTGAAGCATATAGCTGGCTGGGTTTTTTTGGCGTCGTTTTATATTCGCTATCAATTCCTGCATTTCTTTTCTGCATTAAAAAAATCTTTTCGCATGATAGTACGCCTGCTGGCGCAATTTTCTTGATTATAGGGATTGTCCTAGCATTTTGGGTGCATAGAAATTCATTTTCGACAAGCTTGGCATATACAAGAAATATGCTATATCCGGCTGTGGGGCTGTATATATTTTCTGTGGCAATAAGAGATTTAAAGGCACCGAGTAAATAAAATTATTTCATACAAGGCTGACGAAGTTAACTCTCTGCTTGATACAGCGGACGCTGTGCCTGAGACAATCGCAAAGTATGCTGTTTTGTTAGGATCGCCAGCACACCGAGAAAGGTAAACAATGACCACGAAAAAAATAGCTGTAGTAGGTCTCGGCTACGTAGGCCTGCCATTAGCCGTAGAATTTGGTAAACATCGCCCAGTCATAGGTTTCGATATTAATGCACAGCGCATTCAAGCTCTTCAAGCCGGTCATGATACGACTCTCGAAGTATCAGACGAGGAACTCAGCCAAGCTAGGAAGCTGTGCTTTTCCTATAAGGTACAGTCACTAGAGGACTGCAATTTTTACATCGTGACAGTACCAACGCCCATTGATGAACACAAACGACCAGATATCACCTCCCTAATCAAAGCTTCGGAAACCATCGGTAGAACCTTGATGAAGGGCGATATCGTTATTTACGAGTCCACGGTATATCCTGGTGCAACCGAAGATGACTGCGTGCCAGTTTTAGAGCGTGTGTCGGGCCTGAGATATAATAAAGATTTTTTTGTAGGTTATAGCCCTGAGCGTATCAATCCTGGCGATAAAGAGCACCGTGTTACTACTATAAAAAAGATAACCTCTGGATCAACACTCGGAGTTGCCGAAATTGTTGATTCTTTGTACCGTGAAATCATCGTCGCTGGCACTCATAAAGCGGAATCGATACGGGTAGCCGAAGCCGCCAAAGTAATCGAAAATACTCAGCGCGACTTAAACATCGCCCTGATCAATGAACTGGCAGTTATTTTTAACAAGATGGGTATTGATACACAGGCGGTATTAGAGGCTGCTGGCACCAAATGGAACTTCTTGCCTTTTCGACCGGGCTTGGTGGGTGGCCACTGTATTGGGGTGGATCCTTACTACCTTACCCACAAAGCACAATCCATCGGTTACCACCCCGAAATCATTTTGGCAGGGCGCCGTCTGAATGATAGCATGGGCGCTTATGTAGTCTCCCAACTGGTTAAAGCTATGCTAAAAAAGCGCATACACGTAGAAGGTGCGAAGGTGCTAGTGATGGGCCTGAGCTTTAAAGAGAACTGCCCAGACTTGCGTAATACCCGAACCATAGACATTGTAAGAGAATTGGCTGAATATAATATCGAAGTAGACGTATTCGATCCTTGGGTCAGTAAAGAAGAAGCTCAAAAGGAATACGGAATCCTGCCCCTCGACGAACTTGCTAAGGGCCAGTACGACGGCGTGTTGCTAGCAGTTGGGCATAATGAATTCAGAGCCATGGGGGGCGGGGCTATTAGGGCGTTGGGCAAACCATTGCATGTGTTATATGACCTTAAGTACCTATTACCCAAATCGGACACGGATCTTCGCCTTTGAAGGCGGACTTGCAACGTATCTAATAGCGGAACATACCATGGCACACTATCAAAAACTGATTTCCGACCTGCCTAGTAACCCGAAAACGTGGCTGATCACTGGCATTGCCGGCTTTATCGGCTCCAATCTACTTGAAACGCTTTTAAAGCTCGATCAACATGTTGTCGGCTTGGATAACTTCGCTACTGGCCACCAACGCAACCTCAATGAAGTACGGGGCGCCGTCACCCCGGAACAATGGCAACGGTTTGAATTCATCAACGGCGACATAAGAAACTTGGAAGAGTGCCAAAGAGCCTGCAAAGGCACCGACTATGTCCTCCATCAAGCCGCACTTGGTTCAGTCCCCCGTAGTATTGAAGAGCCCTTGATTACCAATAGCATCAATATCGATGGCTTTCTGAACATGTTGGTTGCCGCCCGTGAGGCTAGGGTAAAAAGCTTCACCTATGCTGCCAGTAGCTCTACCTATGGAGATAGTCCAGGCCTGCCCAAAGTGGAAGACGTGATTGGAAAACCTCTATCACCTTACGCGGTTACTAAATACGTCAACGAACTCTATGCTGATGTATTCTCCAAGGCTTATGGCTTTAATACTATTGGCCTACGCTATTTTAATGTATTTGGTAAGCGCCAGGATCCAGACGGTGCCTACGCCGCCGTGATTCCTAAGTGGACCTCTGCTATGATCAAAGGTGAGGATGTATTCATCAATGGAGATGGCGAAACCACCCGGGACTTCTGCTTTATCGAAAATACTGTGCAGGCGAATTTATTGGCGGCAACCACAGTCTCTAATGAGGCTTTAAATCAAGTATATAATGTCGCAGTGGGTGGGCGCACTAGCCTTAATCAATTGTTTAATGCTATTAAGCAGAGTCTAAAAAATAACGGCCTAGAATATGTGAAAGATCCAGTGTATCGAGAGTTTAGAGCAGGGGATGTGCGCCACTCCCAAGCGGCCATCGACAAGGCTAAACAAACATTGAGTTATTCGCCACAATTTGAGATACAAGACGGGATCGAAAAGGCCATGCCATGGTACATTGAATTTTTAAATTAGTCGATAATTAATAATAGAATTTTATAATGATGCTTGCGACTTTAGCATCGTTTGCTATTGGTAATTGAATCCGACAAGCATGCTTTTACCAAATAATTGTGATAATTATCGAAAAGTCAAAATAGCCAGTTTTTCTATCCAAAAACTAGGTTTCTTTGGTCGGCTTAGTGATAGTTTTTAGCTATAAAATGCACCAATTATGGCCATTTTAAAATGGAACAAGCTAAAAAGATTGTAGTCCATATTATTACTGGATTGAATGATGGTGGTGCAGAGAATATTCTGTATCGCCTGTGTGTTAGCGATGCTCATGTTGTTCACATCGTAATATCTATGATGGATGCAGGTAAGTATGGTCCATTGCTAGACCAAGCGGGTGTTCGTGTCATTTGCTTAGGGATGCCGGCGGGGAAAGTTACTCTAATGGGTTTTTATAAATTATGGAAGAAACTTCGTAATATTAGACCGCCGATTGTACAAACTTGGATGTATCATGCTAATTTGATTGGTGGGTTAGGAGCTAAGCTGGCAGGGGTTCCCCGAGTTTTTTGGGGGATTCACCATAGCAACCTCGCCCCCGGAACTGTCAAGCGCAGCACAATTTGGGTAGCGAAACTGTGTGCCAAGCTTTCACATTTTATTCCTACGCACATCATCAGTTGCTCTAAACAAGCTGTTCCCGTTCATGTTGGTATTGGCTATGCAGAACAGAAATTTTTAGTCATCCCTAATGGTTATGACCTTGCAAACTTTCAACCCCATAGAGCATCAGGTGAGAAAATTAGGAGGGAACTAGGTATTAATGCGAACCAGTTTCTGGTTGGCATGGTCGCTCGCTTTGATCCACAAAAAGATCATCGTAATCTATTCAATGCACTTGCTTGCCTCATCGAGTTAAAGGTAGATGTGCAGTGTGTGCTGGTTGGTACGGGCATGGATAAAGAGAACCATCAACTGGTTCAATGGCTTACAGAGGCAGGCTGCTGGGCTCGTGTCCATCTGCTGGGTAGGCGGTCTGATATACCCGCAGTGATGAGTACGCTTGATCTACATGTCCTATCCAGCCTTGGAGAGGCATTTCCCAACGTATTGGCGGAGGCAATGGCTTGTGGTACTCCTTGTGTGACCACTGACGTGGGTGATGCTGCTTTGATCGTTGGAGAGACTGGGTGGGTGGTTCCACCAAGAGATTCAACTGCTTTGGCTAACGCTGTAATCAAGGCACTTGGTGAAAAACAAGCTGGTGTTGAATGGTCTACACGACAGAGCGCTGCACGTCAAAGAATAGTGGATCTCTTTAATATTGAAACAATGGTTGAGTCTTATCGAATTGCTTGGAAAATTAAAGCTTAATAGTTTGTTTGTATCATTATACTAATTTCATGATCGATTTAAATGGCAATGATGAGTAAGGTTGTGTTGTTGTTTGTGAAATACTTTGATGTTTATGCTCGTTTTTGTTACAAAAGCGTTCTTTATATGTAATGTTATATTAGATTGTAAAGAGCTATCTTTTGCTTCTTTGTACATGGCGCTGCGATTAAATAAGCGTTGCTCGTGCGTTTTAAAATAGCCTTTCTCTGAGGTGTTGTTGTTGCCTAATAATCTTAGTAAAACTGTTGTTTTCGCTGCTAATCGCGGCTATGCATTGAAAAGCTCGCGAGAAAAAATTATTCAGCACTTTATAAGCCAGGGTTGGCAAGTTGTTATTGCTACCTCTGATGATATCGAGAGTCGTGATTTATGCATTTCAGGCGCGGTTCTGGAATCTGTGACCTTTGGTCGTGGTGGCTTCTCTCCAAGAACTGATATCCAAGCTTATCAACGGTTAAAAGAGATTTATCGAACTTATCGCCCAGCACTGGTTCATCATTTCCATGCTAAGCCAGTTATTTTAGGAACAGTCACTGCTCGGCGAATTTTAGGTGATGATGTGACTATAGTTAACTCAATCACTGGGCTTGGGCATGCATTTGTTTCTGGGGGATGGATAGCATATCTTGCGGGGGCGGGTTACCGCCTCTCTCTGCCTAAGTCGGATATGACAATATTCCAAAATCGGGATGACCAATCATTGTTTATTTGTCGTGGCTGGGTTCGGTCTGATTATCAACGCTTGATTGTCGGTTCTGGTGTTGATATTAAAAAATTCTCTTTGCAAGTTCGCGAACATGAGCGATCTCCTCCTGTCATCATTATGCTTGGTCGTTTGCTAAAACAAAAGGGTATCCTTGAATTTATTGAGGTGGCTAAACGAGTACGTAAAGATTGGCCAACGGCTCGCTTTATATGGGCTGGGGAAGTAGATTCTGTGCATCCGGATGCAGTAACAAAAAAATGGATTATGAGCCAAATAGATATAGAGTATGTGGGGAGGCTTTCCGACATACTTCCACTGCTGAATTCGGCTGATATCTTGTTGTTCCCCTCATACCGTGAGGGTGTACCCCGTGCAGTGATGGAGGCTGCAGCCACTGGTTTGCCAACTGTGGGCTTCGACGTACCTGGTGTGCGGGAGGCGGTACGTGATGGGGAAACAGGTTACTTGGTTCCGAAGTGTGATGTTGATGCTATGACAGAGAGCGTTGTCAGTTTGCTTGAGAATGTCAAACTACTTGAGAGAATGGGGCGTCAGGCTCGACAATTGGCTGAGAGTGAATTTGATGTTCGCAATATTCAGACTGCTTTCTTTTCTATATATTGTGACTTGGGTATTGATATTTCTGTACCGGAGAGTAAATTACTTTGAGCTACCAACCTATTTTGATTATTGGTGCTCCTCGCTCGGGCACCAATATGCTGCGAGATGTGCTGTGTGAGTTTGAAAGTGTCGCGACTTGGCCCTGTGATGAGATCAATTACATTTGGCGCCATGGTAATATCCGCTATCCGTCCGACGAGATCCCTGTCGAGCGGGCGACACACACTGTACAGGCTTATGTGAAAAAACAGTTTGATTGGGTAGCCAAACATTATCAAGCCAGTGTCGTAGTGGAAAAGACCTGTGCCAATAGTTTGCGCGTGCCCTTTGTGGAGCAGGCCATACCTGATGCTAGGTATCTCTACATTCATCGCGATGGGATTGATACCACCGGCTCGGCCAAGCTGCGCTGGACAGCCAAGCTGGATATTCCCTATATCTTGGAGAAGGTGCGCTTCGTGCCACTGAATGATCTGCCCTATTACGGCACTCGCTACTTGTGGAGCCGGATATACCGGTTGTTTTCCCGCGAGAAGCGATTGGCGTTCTGGGGACCTGCGCTGGATGGTATGGATGACATCCTTGAACGTCATTCCTTGAACGAGGTGTGCGCTTTGCAGTGGCAGCGCTGTGTGGAGAACGCTGAAGCTGCATTTGCAGAGATGCCGGAAGACAAGGTATGTCGTATTCGTTACGAAGACTTCGTGAGAGATCCCAGTCAGCAATTGCGAAACGTTTTGGATTTCATTGGCGTGCAGGCCAGCGATGAGCAGATGGCGAGTGCCGTTGCCGGTGTTTCGAGCAAGAGCATTGGTAAGGGGCGTGCGTCGCTGAGTGACGAAGAGGTGACTCGGCTGGCTACGCTGGTAGGAGAGACACTGGACCGATATGGCTATCGCGGTTGAGTCGGGGGGCTTGAGCGCCGCCCAGGCAGTGCAGAAGCGTACCTTCGATTTTCTTCTTGCCGCCGTGGGGCTGTTGCTGAGCTGGTGGTTGATCCTGATCGCCTGGCTGGCGGCCAGTGCGGATACTCGTGGCAACGGCTTCTTCACCCAGCCGCGAGTGGGTAAGGATGGCAAGGTGTTCACCGTTGTGAAGATCAAGACCATGCGGCCCAGTCGCGAACTGACCACCACGGTGACTCAATCGGGGGATCCGCGCATCACATCTTTGGGGCGTTTTTTCCGCAAGACCAAGATTGATGAGTTGCCCCAGTTATGGAATGTATTGCTTGGAGATATGAGCTTTGTTGGACCCCGGCCGGATGTACCGGGTTTCGCCGATAAGCTGGAAGGTGATGAGCGCCTGCTTCTGAGCATCCGTCCTGGTATTACTGGCCCGGCGACTCTCAAGTATCGCAACGAAGAAGAACTCCTGGCGGCTCAGGATGATCCTGAAGCTTACAACCGAGATGTAATTTACCCTGACAAAGTTAACGTTAATCTTGAGTACATCCGTCATTGGTGTGTTATGGATGATATTAAATATATCTGGCAAACCGTTGCCGGCTAATTGAGAGGAAAGCCAATGTTGAATGGCCCTTTTAGCCCTTGGCCTTCCTTCACGCAAGAAGAGGTGGATGCGGTACAGCAGGTGCTGCTTTCCAACAAGGTAAACTATTGGACTGGCCAGGAAGGCCGTGAATTCGAACGTGAATTTGCAAACTTTTCTGGTACCGAATATGCCATTGCACTGGCGAACGGCACCGTGGCGTTGGACCTGGCGCTCAATGGGTTAGGTGTTGGCCCAGGCGATGAGGTGATCGTCACGTCGAGGACTTTTTTAGCATCGGTTTCCAGTATTGTTACTGCCGGGGCGATACCCATATTCGCAGATGTGGATCGCGATTCACAGAACATCACCGCGAAAACCGTAGCGGAGCATGTTACGCCACGCACCAAGGCGATTATTGCCGTGCATCTGTCGGGTTGGCCTTGCGAGATGAATGATCTAATGGCTTTGGCTGGACAGCACGGACTTTATGTCATCGAAGATTGCGCCCAGGCGCATGGCGCGATGTACAAGGGCAAGAGTGTCGGCTCCATCGGCCATGTGGGGTGTTGGTCGTTTTGCCAGGATAAGATCATGACTACTGGCGGTGAGGGCGGCATGGTCACCACCAGCGATCCTGCTCTTTACAAGCGCATGTGGGCCTATAAGGACCACGGCAAGAGTTGGGATGCGGTTTACGAACGCGAGCATCCGCCAGGCTTCCGTTGGTTGCATGAGAGTTTTGGTACCAATTGGCGACTGACCGAAATGCAGTCCGCCATTGGGCGCATTCAACTTGAGCGTATGCCGGCATGGAAGAATGCTCGCCAGGCCAATGCACGGCATATTTGGGCAGCGGCAAATGAGTGCGTTGGTTTGCGCGTGCCTCTCATTCCTGGCCATATCGAGCATGGCGCTTATAAGTGCTATGTGTTCGTGGAACCCGATAGACTGAAGCAAGGTTGGAATCGCGACCGTATCATGAGTGAGATCGCTGGGCAGGGCGTGCCGTGCTTTTCTGGTTCCTGCTCCGAGGTCTATCTTGAAAAGGCCTTCGATGGTACCGGCTGGCGGCCAGAGCGGCCATTGCCTGTTGCCAGGGAGCTGGGTGAGACTAGCTTGATGTTTCTGGTGCACCCAACTCTGACTGAGGCTGAAATGGACGAGACCTGCGCTGTGTTGCTTCAGGTCATGGAAAAGGCCGCTGAGTAAGTAGACAGGATGTCGAAATGAACCGACCCGACAAGTTTCACCATCGCTTTGCGACGATGAGCCGCACCAAAAAGCGAATGATCATGGTGGCCGCCGATTTGGTGGCATTGCCATTGGCGCTGTGGTCCGCCTATGCGCTGCGCTTATCCGAATGGTGGCCGAGTTATTATCTCGAGCCTTATTGGTGGCTGTTTATCGCCGTGCCGCCGGTCGGCATATTTATATTCGCTCGGCTGGGGTTATACCGTGCGGTGGTGCGTTTCATGGGGCCACAGGCGCTTATGGCGGTGGTCAAGGGGGTTGTGCTTCTGGCCCTGTTGATGTGGGCTTCCGCCTATTTTTATCAATTTCAGAACTTCCCGCGCTCGGTACCGGTCAACTTTGCTCTGGTCGGGTTCTTCTATGTAGGTGGCACGCGTTTTCTGGTGCGCAGTTATTACCAATGGCTGATCAAGCATTATGCTCAGAAAGAGCCGGTTGCCATTTATGGGGCCGGTGGCGCGGGGGCACAACTGGCGCTGGCGTTGTCGAACAGCCGCGAGTTCTTCGTGGCTGCGTTCCTGGATGATGACAAGGCGCTTTGGAACAGCACCATCAAGGGCATCCGGGTTTATAGCCCTGCTGAGTTCACGTCGGTGACCGAAAAGCTGGGTATTTCCCGAGTACTGCTTGCCATGCCATCGGCAACGAAAAGGCAGCGCAAGCATGCGCTGGATCAGTTGGCCGAAACACCCGTACATGTACAGACCGTGCCATCGATGCCTGAAATCGTCTCGGGCGAGGCTAACGTGGACCAGCTAAGGGAGGTCGAGCTGGAAGACTTGCTGGGGCGTGATCCCGTTCCGCCGCTCGAGACGTTATTGAACGCTAGCATTCGTGGCAAGGTTGTCATGGTGACGGGGGCAGGGGGATCGATCGGCTCGGAGTTATGTCGGCAAATTGCTCGTGGGGCTCCTGAGGCAATCGTTCTCTTTGAGCGAGGCGAATATAGTCTGTATGCCATCGAGAAAGAGCTAGAGGGCCAAAAGAAGGACATGGGCGAGCGCTTTCCTGTTTATCCTTTATTGGGCTCGGTATGTAATCGCCAGCGGATCGAAGCGATTATTCAACACTATGGCGTTCAGACGATTTACCATGCGGCGGCTTACAAGCATGTGCCTATCGTTGAGTTGAACGTATTGGAGGGCGCGCATAACAACGTCATTGGCACTCAGATCGTTGCCGAAAGTGCAGGCAGGCTGGGGGTCGAGCGTTGTATCCTGGTATCCACTGATAAAGCGGTGCGACCCACCAATGTTATGGGGGCTTCAAAGCGTTTTGCCGAGTTGATACTGCAGAACCTGGCGAAAAAGAGTACCAGCACGGTATTTTCCATGGTTCGGTTTGGCAATGTGCTGGGGTCGTCAGGGTCCGTCGTGCCGCTCTTTCGACGCCAGATCGCCGAAGGTGGCCCAGTCACTGTAACCCACCCGGAAATCACGCGTTATTTCATGACGATCCCCGAGGCAGCACTGTTGGTCATCCAGGCTGGCTCAATGGCTGAAGGGGGCGATGTCTTTGTGCTGGACATGGGCGATTCGGTAAAGATCGTCGATTTGGCCAAGCGGATGATCCAGCTTACGGGCCTGGAAGTGAAGGATGAAAAAAATCCCGATGGCGATATAGAGATTCACTATAGTGGCCTGCGACCTGGTGAAAAGCTTTATGAAGAACTGTTAATCGGCGATAACGTGGTCGGCACTCCACATCCTAAAATCATGCGCGCCAATGAAGAAACGCTACCCGATGCGGAGATCGGTCGCCTTTTGGGTGAGTTGGCCCAAGCTGAGAGCGAGCTGGATTGCCATCGGGTCTGCGATATTCTGCGTCAAGCCGTTAGCGGCTTTCAGCACAGCTCGCCGGTGGCGGATTTACTTCTGCCGCTGGGCACTTGCCCCAAGCCGGCGAAGATGGAAAAGCCATTGCACTAATATCATTAAATAAGAATTAACATTCTGATGAACGTTATCAGATCTATTTATATAGCCCTCGGCATAAAGCCCGGGGGCTATTTCGTTATGCGTTGTGAACGAAGCACTCACTTCTTTTTCACTGATAATAGATGCCTAGGGTAGGCGGAATCTTGGCTATGAATCTGGTAAGGTGCGCGCTCCACGGGGGTAGAGCTTCGAGACGATTCAATGAAAGCTAATGGATGGAACGTATGGCAGCCGGCTGCCGCCTGGCATTGCCCAAGGGCACTATGGTGGGTAGGTGGCTGTTGCCTGTGGTTTTATGCGGCCTTTCTCGTGCTATGGCCTGCCGTTGGGAGCCCGGCGGAAACCACCATGGCGTTGCTGGGGCTGATATCGCTATTGGTTTGGGGCAATGGCTTACGCAAAAGCGCTGCCCTGTGGTTGTTGCTGGCGGCGATTGCCGTTCAGATTCTCTCTTGGTCGTTGGGTTACCTCCACCATCCCCAATGGGTCGCGGATAACCCGCAAATCGATCGCTTGGCCAAGCTCTTCATTTTTATTGCTGTGGCGTGGTGGCTGGGTGGTAGTACACGCAATACGCTCATTGTCTGGTCGCTGGCATTATTGGCATTTTTCATCGCCC
The DNA here is from genome assembly GCF_946887195.1 of uncultured Halomonas sp. The sequence continues at coordinate 3,969 of NZ_CAMPKE010000004.1, read as the reverse complement.
TGTTCTTCCGGGGCGGTGGGTTGGCCGAATGGCAACTGGGGCTACAAGGTTATCGAGTCGACTTCAATATCCGCAATGCGCAGCACACGGCTATGTTTTTCGCTACCGGTCTACTGGGGCTGGTGGCTTTCGCCTATCGCTGTGTGCATTCCAGCGCTGGCCGGCTGGTCGTGTGGCGTCTGGCGATCTGGCTGCTGGCCTTAATAGTGTGTATTGCTGGTCTGTTCGTAACACAGACTCGTGCAATCTGGCTGGCCTTGGCCATTTCCCTGCCGATAATGGCTGTGCTTTGGCTACGCTTTGCACTGCGCAAGCATGGTGCGAGGCGCTTGCGTCGGCGTTTGTTGGTGGGGGTTGTGTTGCTGGGGATCGTGGCGGTGGCCGCCAGCGGCCTGTTTCACGAAACCATAGGCCGGCGCATGGATATTCAAGGCCCGGTTATCGATAAGGTTCTGGAGGGGCAGTTTGAAGAATTACCCTTGACTGGTGCGGGTATTCGTATTCAAACATGGTATGCGGCAACGCAATGGATCGCTGAGCGGCCAGTAGTAGGGTGGGGAGCCAAGGGGCGTAGCTTGGCAATCGATGAAACCGAGTGGCTATCCGATTGGGTGAAGGATCATTTCGGGCACCTACACAACTTCTTTTTGGAAATACTGGTCGCCTATGGATTGCTGGGCCTGGCCGTCATTGGGGCGCTGGCAGCCTGGGTTGGGCGCGCTACCTGGCTAGCTTGGCGTGGCGGCGTGCTACCCGGAGACATGGCGCTATTCTCGGTCGGTTTTTTCATCTATTGGCTGATCGTCAATCAGTTTGAGTCCTACAATTCATTCTGGACGGGTGTTTATGTGCAGAATCTCGTGCTTGGTGGGCTGATTACACACTACTGGCGCTGGAAGCTGGAGCAGGGAAGCCGTGTCCGCTAGGTTGCTGAGCAGCGGTCGGTAATGAATCAATCGATCGCTGATCGAGTGGTGTGGATTACCAGTACAACGACCGAGGAAAGGCAATGGCGATTCTGGTAACTGGCGGTGCCGGCTATATTGGATCGCATACGGTGGTAGAGCTTTTAGCCCATGGCCATGAGGTTGTTGTGCTGGACAACCTTTGTAATGGCTCTGAAGAAGCTTTGCGGCGTGTCGAGCGAATTACTGAAAAGGATCTCGACTTCGTAAAAGGCGATGTTCGCGATCGCGCGCTGCTTGACGAAATCTTTTCACAGCACGAAATCCATGCGGTCATTCACTTCGCCGGTCTCAAAGCGGTAGGAGAGAGCACCAGCAAGCCTCTCGCTTACTATGAGAACAACGTACTAGGCACTTTGGTGCTATGCCAAGCAATGGCGAAGGCCGGTATCCACCGTATCGTGTTCAGCTCTTCGGCGACGGTATACGGCTCGGAGGCCGCGTTCCCTTATCTCGAGAGCACACCACGCGGCACCACTTCCAACCCGTACGGTACCTCCAAGGCAATGGTCGAAAAGGTTCTGGAGGATCTATGCACGGCAGATGCGCGCTGGTCGGTCGTGCTGTTGCGCTATTTCAATCCTATCGGTGCGCATCCTTCGGGGCTGATTGGCGAAAGCCCCCAGGGCATTCCCAATAACCTGATGCCGTACATTAGCCAGGTGGCGGTGGGTCGCTTGCCGGAGCTTTCCATCTACGGTAACGATTACCCTACTGCGGACGGTACCTGTGTCCGCGACTATCTTCATGTCGTCGATCTTGCCGTAGGCCATACCAAGGCGCTCAAGAAGCTCGATGAACCTGGCGTGCACATCTATAACCTGGGCACCGGGCAGGGCTATTCGGTGCTGCAAATGGTTGGATGCTTCGAGCGGGTAACAGGGCAAAACGTGCCTTTTCGCTTTGTGCCGCGCCGTAAGGGTGATTTGGCTTCCTTCTGGGCAGATGCCACGAAAGCCGAAAAGGAATTGGGTTGGTGCGCTAGAAAGGGTTTGGAAGAGATGATGGCTGACACGTGGCGCTGGCAGTCATTGAATCCTCATGGGTACTTCCGCTGATTCAGATAATCCAACTCCCACCGAGACATGATACGAGTCTCAGTCGGCCTTCCGGTAGTTTTAGCCGCTGACGACTGCGCAAAAAGGAGTTAAGGTAGCGCGCTGTATCCTGGTTGCGATAACAGACGGGAAGGCCGATTTGCGCACGCTGGTAGTGGTTAGAAGCCTCAAGATGGGCGGAATGGAGCGGGTCGCGGTCAACTTGGCCGATGCCTTCGCCGAGGCGGGGCACGAGAGCCACCTGATGGTGTATCGCAAGCGTGCAAAGGTTTTGGCCCCGGAGCATCCCGCGGTCAAGATGCATGTGTTTCCGTTGCGATGGTGGCAGCGTCTGACCGGTATCGGGCTGGTATTCGAGCTATTGTCGCGCCTATTGCTGAATCCGTTGATTCGCCGTTCTCATTTCGTCTGGGTTGGATGGCTGGGCGGCTATTTATTGCGGGTTTGGATATGGCGTTTTGAGCGCCGCTACGGTCGCCTTGATCGTATTATCTTCCGTGGCGTAGGGACGTTCGAACTGGTCTGGAGTTATCGCGACGAGCGGGCGCGTTTCGTTCTCGAGAATATCCTGCCGAGTAAGAATCGTGCCTGGAGATACCAGCTTTTTGCCAAATGCTTGTATCCGGGTAAGCATCTCGTTGCCGTCTCCCAGGGCGTGGCCGATACGGTGCGCGAAGGGGAGAAGCGCTGGCACGTTGAACCGGCTTCGCTGTCGGTGATCGTCAATCCTTGCCCGGTAACGAGAATTCGCCAGCGCATGCTGGAAGCCGAACCGGATTTGCCGGATGTGCCATATATCGTCAATGTGGCACGCTTGGTACCGCAGAAGGACCACGCTCTGTTGCTGCGTGCGTATGCAGCGGCCAACCCCCGCGAGCTATTGGTAATCGTAGGTGAGGGGCCGCTTCGTGAAACGTTGGAACAGCAAGCAAGCGAGTTGGGTATCGCCGAGAAGGTGCGCTTCGTCGGTCACCAGGATAATCCGTACCCTTGGATGCATCATGCGCGGCTTTTCGTGCTTAGCTCCCGCGTTGAAGGAATGGGTATCGTGCTGACCGAATCGTTGGCCTGTGGCACGCCAGTGATTTCCGTCGATTGCCCCGGTGGCATTCGTGAAGTGCTCAAGGGTGAACTCGAAAACGCGATTGCCGAGCACTCCGAAAGGGGGCTGGCCGAGAAAATCCAGCTGGCATTGGCTGGGCCCAAGCCCGCTGTAGACGATGCCTGGCTGCAGGATTTTTTGCCGAGTAAAGTGGTTGAACGTTTTCTCGAATAGCCTATTTACGGCCTTCCAAGCGTTTCATGAACTTCGCCCACTGCCGATTGACCTTGGCCCGCCCCAGCGGCGAGCAATGCGCTGCCAGCTTGATAAAATCACGGTCCCCGATACCGTCGATAATGTAAAGATGGGGTGGCTGAAGCCCATTAGCTTCGCAGATAATATTGCTTTCTCTCAAATCGCTGGTGAAAATGCGATACCGTAGTAAATAATCGTGCAGATTTCGCAGCGACGCCGTTAAGCACTCGATCTTTAACTCGCCACTTTCCAATAACTGTTTCAGGCTATTGAGTGGTCGGTGGTTCTCGTCCTGAATCAGATCGAATACCAATCCTTCGCCTTTATCGGTAACTACCCAGCCATGGCAGCGCGGTAGGTGCGACCAATCGATATGCCGTTCTTCCAGCTTCTTGAAATACTTATAGTCTTTGGTATTTTGATGCCGAGTATTTTGAAAGTTATGCGTTACTTTTATGCATCGCGTGGGGTCGTGTGGGTGCCGGTAGCAATATCGCTCGGTGCCACGACCAATAAGCAGGTTATCGTCCAAATAAAGCATGTTTTGGGTATCCATGGCTTAATCGGCGCGCAATGTACGAAACGATGTCTTGAGCTTTTCGTACTGATGTTGGTGCGAGTAGGCGGATGCCTGCGCCGCTAGCCGAGT
>NZ_CAMPKE010000003.1 GCF_946887195.1 uncultured Halomonas sp. | reverse complement strand
ATTGGTTAAATTCAGGCGAAACTGCCAACTGGACAACTAGGCTGACAAAGGGGGCCATCTTCAAAACGAAATTTGTCACCTAACACATGTCAATAAAAGTAAGATTGTCCTGACAACGTCATGGCTTTGCGGAGCGCCAGCGCATGAGCATAAGAAGGACGCATCAAATCCCTGACGGCTGTCTGTCAAATTGCATGGGCGTAGCCATGTTCCATCACAGCATTTTATTAGACCGGCGCGCATCTCTTACAGCCTGAAAAATCGGGACACCAATCTGCGAGAACAGCGCCAGGACCCAAAGCGCGTTGCCGACAATCGACGGCACGAAGGGATGAACGGCTAGCACAACCAGCGCCATAACAATGCCGAACAGCCTCAGACCGGCGCTGTGGTAGGTGCGGCTGGCATCGACATCAGCCACGGTTCGATGCAGCGCCCATAGCGAAGCTAAAAAAACCGCAAGGCCGACCGAGCCAAGCGCGCCGTAGCCGGCCGGATAAGGCTCCCACAGGCTGACGTAGACTTCTCCGGCCAGCGCAACGCCAATCGTCACCGCGCTCCACAAATCGCGATGTGAGCAAGCCAGTATCGCAGCAGCACGGCACTGGTGCGGCTCTTCGGTTTTGCATTGCCGGCGCAGTCGAAATAAACCCAGGCCAGCGCGAAGAGGGACAAGCCGCCCATGGTCACATTGAACAGCGTACCCGCGCTGACTTTGTAGACGCCCTTGTCGGCCAGCGTGACCACCAGCTTAAAGAAGCCTTCACCCAGCAAGATCAACATCAGAAGGCCGAAGCGCTCCGAGATATGTCCGAGTCGAGGCACAAAGCGCTCGAAGCGGAGCGTGCCCACGCGCGGCAGCATGTACTGCAGCTGGATTGCTGCCACGCCGGCGGCAAAGACCCAGTAGGCGACCGGTGTGGGCAAAAAAGCCGACAGCGCGAACAACCCGGCCAACACGAAAAAATTCCGCCCCTGTTCCTGCGCCAGCGTATTGGCCGCGTTGTCGGTACAGCGCGCCCGCCAATACAGATAGGCCGTCAGCGCACGATTCAGCGCGTAGCCCAGCGCGAAATACACCCAGCCTTTACCGCCCACGTCTGGAATCGACGCCGCGATGATCATCATGGTTACAATTTGCAGCGCCATCGCCACGCGATGCGGCATGTCCGTGGAGATATACAGCGAGTTGTAGACCGAACTGTCTGCCCAGGCGTAGAAAATCGCCAGGAACAGACCGGTGAAAATCCAGAAGCCCGGCCAGTCCAGATGATGGGAGAAGTAGTTCCCCAGAATGAAGATCGTGACAACATGGATCAGATCAAAGAACAGTTCGACCCAGTGAACATGATCATGAGCATCATCCACATCCATGTAATGGCGCGGTCGCCGCCAGAGAAGATTGTTCAGTGCCATACGCTAATCCTGTTTTGCATTGCCGTGGCGGCAAGTATCAATGCCGTCACTGGCAACCCCAAAAACGCAAACGCTGCAAGCGCCCTGATCTCTCACCACTTTGGTCAGCAAGCTATCCGTTGAGCTTTTCGCAGGTGATTTTAGGACGTGATCAAGCCTGCGCGCCTGCCTTTCAGAAACCCTCTAAAACGATCTTGCCTTTCGCTTTTCCGCTTTCAATCAGGGCATGGGCGCGCTTGAGGTTTTCGGCATTGATCGTCCCGAAACTCTCGGTCGCGGTCGAACGGATCTTCGCGGCGTCGATCAAAGCAGCAACGGCATTGAGGATTTCACCCTGACGCGCGATGTCGTCGGTGGTAAACAGCGAACGCGTGAACATCAGCTCCCAATGAATCGACACGGCCTTGGCCTTGAATGGCATGATGTCAAACACTTCAGGATCGTCAATCAGGCCAAACCGACCCTGAGGGGCAATGAATTCGACGATCTGCGGCACGTAGGTTTCGGAATAGTTGGTCGAAAATACGAACCCTGGCGCGCCGATGTTCAGGGCTGCAATCTGTTCCGACAAGGGTTTGGAATGGTCCACGACATAATGCGCGCCCAGCTCCTTGACCCATTCCTGCGTTTCGGGGCGCGAGGCCGTTGCAATGATGGTCAAATCGGTCTGCTCGCGCAAAAGCTGTATCGCAATAGAGCCAACGCCGCCCGCGCCGCCTATGATCACGATGGTGTTCGCGGCACCCGGCACGGAATCGGTGACTTTCAGGCGGTCAAAGATCATCTCCTGGGCTGTCAGGGTCGTCAGGGGCAAGGCGGCAGCGGCGGACGTTTCGATGCTTTTCGGCGCGTGGCCGACGATGCGGGCATCAACGAGGTGGTATTCGGCATTGGTGCCGGGGCGGTTGATCGCACCCGCATACCAGACCTTGTCGCCGGTTTTGAACTGGCTGACCTTGTCGCCAATTTCCACAACCTCGCCCACGGCGTCCCAACCGAGGATCACCGGCGTACCACCCTCGGCAGCGCGGCTTTGGCGGATTTTCGTGTCAATCGGGTTAACCGACACGGCCTCGACCTTGACGAGGATGTCATGGCCAGTCGCGGTGGGTTTTTCGACCTCAAGGTCGATCAGGGCGTCGGCGCGGTCAATTGCGCCGTTAACGGTGTAGCCGATAGCTTTCATTTTCGTTCTCCAGAAGTGGCTTGGGATGCACGGCACGCCACTGTTTGTGACGACGGTTTCGATAGATCAAATGTACAAGCCTTCCATTGCCGGATAAATGATCGAAACACGAAATAATAATCCGGAAAATCCGGACATTATTTTTTACGGAGATACCCTGTTCCAGTAACCCGATCGCTTTCAGTTTCTGGAATTTCGTGACAGAGGCCGAGTCATTTAACTGTTTGCCATGGTCGGATAAATGGATAAGATCACAAGAGATAATTCGGAACTTCCTTTTAATGTTGATTGATAACATCCGCCTTTTTCTAACCATCGCCGAGAAAGGCAGTCTTGTCGCTGCCGGCCGTGAGGTGGGCCTTTCCGCAACCACGGTCTCCGAGCGGCTTGCCGCTCTGGAAGCACATTACGGCGTTGTTCTATTCAACCGCACCACACGTTCGCTAAGCCTGACCGAAGAAGGCCGGACGTTGCTCAGTGGTGCAAAAGAGGTACTAGCCGAGATCGATGACCTCGACACTCGAATCCGCCACGGGGCCGAGACACTGTCGGGGCCGATCCGCATCAGTGCACCGATCGGTCTGGGCCGCAGTGTCGTTTCGGATGTGATCTCGACCTTCACAACTGAGCATCCCGCGATCTCAGTCGACTTGCATCTGTCCGACGGATATGTGGACATCGTTGGCCAAGGTTTTGATCTTGCGTTGCGCTTTGGCACGTTGACAGACAGCACCTTGAGGGCCCGAAACCTTGGAAACCATCGCCGGATCGTCTGCGCATCTCCTTCATACATTGCTGCACATGGCGCACCGCAAGAGCCTGCCGATCTGATTCGACATAACTGCTTGGTCATGCGATTCGGAACGATCCCTGACAATGTGTGGCGCTTTGGTACCGAGAAAAGCCCAATGAGTGTGACGGTGCGTGGCAACAAGACAGCGAACGATGGCTCTTTAGTGCGACGATGGGCGCTTGATGGCCTTGGCATTGCCCTCAAGTCAGAACTGGAGGTTGGACCCGACATTGAATCCGGGAGGCTGGTGCCTCTGTTGCAGGAGTACAGCCCGCCGCCGATCCCTCTTCAGATGATGTTTCCTCCGGGGCGATCACAGTCACGGCGCGTGCGTGCTCTGGCGGAAGCATTGAGTGACGCCGTTGCGAAAAAGATAAAGGTGTAATCGGTTTCAAATGGGAAGCGAAAGCGGAACATCAGAAGTGAATCACCGAACGGATGCGTTTGCCTTCGTGCATCAGGTCAAAGGCGTCATTGATCTGTTCAAGCTTCATGTCATGAGTGATAAAGACATCCAGCGGAATCTCTCCGGTCTTGGCCTTTTCCACGCAGCCCGGCAGCTCGGTGCGGCCTTTCACCCCGCCGAACGCAGAGCCTTTCCAGACCCGGCCGGTGACCAGCTGGAACGGACGGGTGCTGATTTCCTCACCGGCACCGGCCACCCCGATAATGATGGATTCCCCCCAGCCCTTGTGACAGCACTCCAGGGCTGAGCGCATCAGCTGGACGTTGCCGACGCACTCGAAGGAATAATCCACCCCGCCGTCGGTCATTTCCACAATGACTTCCTGGATCGGCTTGTCGTAATCCTTGGGGTTGACCACATCGCTGGCGCCCAGCTCCTTGGCGATGTCGAATTTACCCGGGTTGATGTCAACGGCGATGATGCGGCTGGCCTTGGCCATTTTGGCGCCAATATTCGCCGCCAGGCCGATACCGCCCAGGCCGAAGATGGCCACAGTGGCGCCTTCTTCCACCTTGGCAGTATTGAGCACGGCACCGATACCGGTGGTGACGCCAAAGCCCAGCAAGCAGACTTTTCCAGCGGCTTGTTCGGCTAAAACGCCACGGCGGCACGGGATTTGATCACTGGCAGACTCCTTCAATAAAGTTCAGGGGTAATTCGGCTATTCGGGACAGCATGTCTCAGGTTTTACGAATTTGACTTATTGTAGACGACCGGTCTATTATCGGAAACATGACATCGACCGACACGCGCAATCACATCATCCAGACCGGTGCCGACCTGATCGGCCAGAAAGGGTTTGGCGCGACAGGCATCAGCGGCGTACTGACATCGGCCGGTGTGCCGAAAGGGTCGTTCTACCATTATTTCAGAAGCAAGAACGATTTCGGACTCGCCATCATTGACTCCTTTGCCGAGGAATACGACAAAAAGCTGGATAGAATTCTCAACGATACCAGCCGTTCCTGCCTTGATCGTCTTCGCGCCTACTTCGACACCGGTCAGGAAACCATGACCAGTTGCGAGTTCACCCGCGGCTGCCTTATTGGCAATCTTGGCCAGGAACTGGCCGGCCAAGATGAAGTTTTCCGCAAACGTCTGGATACCGTATTTAAGGGCTGGGAAAAGCGTTTCGAGCGCTGCATCGAAGAAGCCAGACTGGCTGGAGAAGTGGATGAATCCATCGATCCCGCCGATGTAGCCAGCTTCTTGCTTTCAGGCTGGGAGGGCGCCATTCTGAGAGCCAAGGTCCTGAAGAGCACTGAGCCGATGGAGCGATTTGTTTCCGTCTTTTTCCGGCAATGTCTTGGCGCGGCCTGACATTTCCTTTTTTTTCGTCATTTGACTAGTAGACCGGTCTATTTACAACCATCTCATTCGCAGGAAGGATACTTAATGAACAATCCAAACGATCCACTATTTCAGCCATATTCTCTGGGCGATCTTGCCCTTCCCAACCGGGTTCTGTTGTCGCCCCTGACCCGGGCCCGCGCCACTCAGCCCGGCGATATCCCGAATGAGATGAATGCCCGGTACTACCAGCAGCGCGCCGGTGCAGGCCTGATCTTCAGCGAGGCCACTCAGGTATCGCCCCAGGGCAAGGGCTATGCGTTTACCCCCGGCATTCATTCCCCGGAACAGGTTGTGGGCTGGAAGAAGGTAACAACTGCCGTGCACATGGCCGGTGGGCGCATGCACGCTCAGCTATGGCACGTAGGCCGGATTTCCCACACCGCCCTGCAGCCAGATGGCAATAAGCCAGTGGCTCCGTCTGCCATCCAGCCTGAAGGTGCGAAAACCTTCATCAGTGCCGATTCAGGAATGGTGGATGTGCCGGAACCAAAAGCTCTGGAGGCAGGTGAGATGTCCGACATCGTAGAGCAGTTTCGTCAGGGAGCCATCAACGCCAAGTCCGCAGGGTTCGACGGTGTTGAGGTACACGCCGCCAATGGCTACCTGCTGGACCAGTTCCTCAAAAGCGGCAGCAATCAGCGCACCGACGAATTTGGCGGTGCGGTGGAAAACCGCATGCGCCTGCCGCTGATGGTGGTGGAAGCCGTCATCGACGTCTGGGGCAAAGAAAACGTCGGTGTGCGTATCAGCCCGACCGGCAGCTTCAACGCCATGTATGACGAAGATCCAGTGGAAACTTTCAGTGCTTTTGCCTGTCGCCTCAACGATCTGGGCATTGCCTATCTAGAAGTGGTTGAAGATTCCTTCCAGGGCAACCATGCCAATGGCCGCCCGGAAGAAGTGATCGACGCTATTCAGGCTGGATTCAAGGGTACTTATATTGCCAACGGTGCCTATACCGCAGAGGAGGCGCGCAAGCGCATCAACGCTGGCCGTTGCGACCTGGTCACCTTTGGCCGTCCGTTTATTGCCAATCCGGACCTGCCGGAGCGTTTCCGCCAGCACGCCGAGTTGAACAAGTGGGACGACAGCACATTTTATGGTGGCGATGAGCGGGGCTATACCGATTACCCAACGCTGAAAGAACTCGAAATCAGCGCCTGAAGAAAACTTTTATCACCAAAAGGAAACAAAGCATGAGCAACACCAACGATCTGATCAATAGCAAAGTTGTGATTATCACCGGCGCCAGCAGTGGCCTCGGTGAAGCCACGGCCCGCCGCCTGGCCGACCGCGGCGCAAAACTGGTGCTAGCAGCACGCCGTGAAGACCGCCTGAAAGCCCTGTCTGAGGACCTGAGTGCCAAGGGCGCCGAAGTCATCTGGCAGGTCACCGATGTAACCGACCGCAAACAGGTGGAAGCTCTCGCCGCCTCGGCAAAAGAAACTTTTGGCAGGATCGATGTCCTGGTCAATAATGCCGGCTTGATGCCATTGGCACCGCTGGATGCGCTCAAGGTAGACGAGTGGGACCAGATGGTGGATGTAAACATCAAAGGTGTGATGTACGGCATTGCGGCGGTGTTGCCCACAATGCGGGAACAGCACAGCGGCCACGTGATAAACCTGTCCTCCGTCGCCGGTCACAAGCTCTTCCCCGGTGCCGCTGTTTACTGCGCAACTAAATTCGCAGTCAAAGCCCTCTCGGAAGGCTTGCGGATGGAAGCCGGTGATGAGATTCGTAGCACCAACATCTCACCGGGTGCCGTAGCGACCGAGCTCACCAGCACCATTACCGATCCGAATGCCAAGAAAGCGGCAGAAGATCTGTACAGTGTTGCGATTGATTCCGATGCCGTGGCGCGAGCCATCGTTTATGCCATCGAGCAACCGGCCGATGTCGATATTAACGAGATTATCTTGCGGCCCACCGCCCAAGAACTGTAAAAGCCGAGTCCGTCGTGACGTCGCCCTCCTGGGGCAGCGTCACGACAGCATCACCGGCCAATTTCATCGATCGCATTCTGCACATCGCTGGCGCCACCCTGGCTTTCAGCAACAATCGACTCAGCATCTGTTACCTGCTTTCTGCCTTCACCCCCTTTGTCAGCCTAGGTTTTGAAACCTGTAAGCTTCAGTAGCGAACCCCGACTTGTTCCCGCTTGGAGAGCGCCGTTTTCAGCAGGGCGAGCTGGTACGACGAATCGGGATCGGCGTATCGCGCCATGATGCTGGCCACCTCCTGCCTCACCATGCCACGCAGATAATCTTCATGGGTGGTGATGAACGAACCACAGTATCGGCAATGAAGCTCGGCGCTGGGGGCAGGATCCTTCACTCCCTTCCAGACGTTGGGTCGGCCGCAATCAGGGCACGCGATCTTCCTTGAGCGATTGAACATTGGGCATCCTGCCTGATGTGAATGAACTTCGAACATAGCACTCACAAATTTCATTCGTATTAATCTAAGTTAAGCGGCAGCTAATAATCAGCCATCGCCAAAATATCGAAACGTGACCGGAACGTAACCCCGGCCACGTAAAAAACGCCCATGTCAGCTACCCTGTTCAGGCTACAACGGTTGGCCGCTACAAATCGCCCAGTTGGCCTGTACCGCTTCTGGATAAGTCGGAAAGCGCCTGATTTCTTTTGCTTTACCGCCCGTGGTTTCCATCAGGACCCAGTAATCCGGCTGTTTCAGCTGAGCGCCGGGCCTGGTGGTGGCGGGTGTGATCTTGAAACTTCGCCTGGCCATGACAACCTCCGCTTTTACAAAAGTACACAAACAGCATGGAAGGTTTCCAGCCAAGAGGAAATACCATTTTTCTCATGAAAATTAGGGGATCGGCGGGCCAGTCTCGATTCGTTGAAGATGGCGTTTGTGACTTCCGCGACTCGCTTTTACACTCTGTATTAGCGGTATCGAAAAGATACCTCGACAGGAGTACCGCTCATGTTCAGAGATGATGTACCCGGTTGCGGTGTTTATCGCCATGCCGACGGTAAGCTGGTCAAACAGTGCAACACTCTCGGTGAATTGCTTCATGGTCGGTTCTATTCATCGACGCCAGCGCTCGACGACTTTCTCACCAATGCCGGCTACGCACCCTACGAAACGATTGCCGATGCCTATACCATTTATGCGCCGGTTCCAGGGTCCACGCTCGCCAGTCCATTCAGGGAAGCCTTCGAGGGGATCCGCTATCTGGTTCAGGTCGATATCGACCCCAAGGCCCAGTTCTTCATCCTCGTCGCCGACAGCCTGCTGGATTATCTCGAAGTTCTCGATCGCCTTCAGCCGCTGGCCATACACAAGCGCATGGTCGCCGAGGACGCCGCCCGAGCCTAAGAACGAGTGGCGCCTTCGGCCAGTCAGCGAATCCTGTCAGCCCTGGGGGTAGAACGCCGCTTCCGGCAATGCCATCAGTGGCCCGGCGCCGGCCTTGATCTGGCGCGCCAGCGCCTCGCTGCGTGGCAACATACGCGCCAGGTAATGCCTTCCCACCGCCAGCTTGGCACGGTAGAAATCCCTTCCCGACGCACCGTCACGCTCTAGACCCGCCTGCGCCGCGCATGCCATTTTCCACCACATCCAGGCGTACGCCACGTGACCGAGCAGGTCGAGATAATCCACGGCAGCGGCGCCGAGCTCCTCGGCATCGTGCCGGGCGCGATCAAGCAGCCAGGCCGTGACGTCCTCGAGGCGCGCGAGCTCGTGCCGGCAGGCTTCGTGAAAGGCTTCGAGCCCCTCGGGCGCTTGACTGCCCAGGTCCGCGAGCATGGTCGCGGCGAAGCGCGCGACATGGGCTCCGCCATTCTTGAAGAGCTTGCGCCCTACCAGATCCATCGCCTGGATGCCGTTGGTGCCCTCGTAGATCATCGCAATGCGCGCATCGCGCACGTACTGCTCGGCCCCCCACTCCACGCAGTAGCCATTGCCGCCATAGAGCTGCTGGGCTTCGACCGTGGCAGCGAAGCCGCGATCGGTGAGAAAGGCCTTGGCGACGGGCGTGAGCAGAGCCACCAGCGCCTCGGCATCGGCACGCTTCTCGGCGTCGGGATGGAATTTCGCGCGATCGAGCTGGCTGGCAACGTAGGCGGCGAAGGCGCGGCCACCCTCGTTCCAGGCCCGTACGTTGAGCGCCATGCGCCGCACGTCGGGATGCACCAGAATCGGGTCGGCGGGCTTGTCGGGGGCAGCGGCGCCACTCGGCGCGCGGCTCTGCAGGCGCTCCCGGGCGAAGTCCATGGCGCTCTGGTAAGCCACTTCGCCGAGCCCGAGCCCCTGAATGCCGATCGACAACCGCTCGTAGTTCATCATGGTGAACATGGTTGCCAGGCCCTGATGCGGCTCGCCGATCAGCACACCCTGGGCCGCCTCGAAGTGCATCACGCAGGTCGCACTGCCCTTGATGCCCATCTTGTGCTCCAGTCCGCCGCAAACCACGCCATTGCCCTCGCCCAGCTCGCCATCGGCGCCGACTTTGCGCTTGGGCACCAGGAACAGCGAGATGCCGCGCGTGCCCGGCGGCGCATCGGGCAGCTTGGCCAGCACCAGATGCACGATGTTGTCGACCATGTCGTGCTCGCCGCCGGTGATCCAGATCTTGCTGCCGCTGATGGCGTAAGTCTCGCCGTCGTCATTGGGTACCGCACGGGTCCTGATCAGGCCCAGATCGGTGCCGCAGTGCGGTTCGGTCAGGCACATGCTGCCCAGCCACTCGCCGGCGTACATCCTCGGCAAATAGGTGCGCTTGATGGCTTCGGGGGCGTGATGATCGAGCAATAACGCCGCGCCGGTATTCAGCGCCGGATAGAGTGCGAAACTGGCATTGGTGGCGTAAAGCATCTCCTCGAAGGCCACGGTGAGCAGCTTGGGCATGCCCTGGCCATCGAATTCGGGATTGCCGCCCAGGCCGAACCAGCCGCCATCGGCCAGAGTGCGCAGCGCTTCCTTGAAACCCTTGGGCGTGGTCACCGTGCCCGCCTCGAAGCGGCAACCCTCGGCATCGCCGCTCTGGTTGAGCGGGAACAACTCGGCCTGGGTGAGACGAGCGCCCTCCTCGAGAATGGCCTCGGCCAGATCGAACGTCATCTCGGCGGTGCCGGGCATTGCCGCCCACTCATCGCCGGCCTTCAACACCTCGTTGAGTACGAAGCGCATATCGCGCAGCGGTGCCTGATAGCTGGCCATGGAAGTCACTCCTCAAGAACAATTCAAACGCTTGATTGAATGTTAGACCAGGCCGGCCCTCGCCGTCATCACCCATTAGGCTTAGATGAATCCAAGCCTAAGATATGAACGACAGCGCCTCCCGCAGGAGGCGCACGATTGGCTATGCAACGAATGCGGATTATCACGCGCTGTTGGCGTTATCCAGCGGCGTCGGGTGCTTGCCGTGTTCCCAGCCCAGGCTGCCCGCTTGCGCACCGTCGAACCAGGCCAGTCGTGCATGCAACGAAACCACACTGCCGATGATGATCAATGTCGGCGGCTGTACGCTGTCACGCTCGAGGCTCTCCGGCAAAGTCTCGAGCGTACCCATATGCACCCGCTGGCGTGCCGTGGTGCCCTGCTCGATCAGCGCCAACGGCGTTTCGCCGGGTAGGCCATGAGCCTGCAATTCATGACGAATCGTATCGAGGCTGCCCAATCCCATGTAGAACACCAGCGTCTGCCCCGCGCGCGCCAGAGTCGGCCAGTCGAGATCGCAACTGCCGTTCTTGAGATGCCCGGTGACGAAGCGCACCGACTGGGCGTGGTCGCGGTGGGTCAGTGGAATGCCAGCGTAGGCGCCGCAGCCGGCGGCGGCGGTCACCCCCGGAACCACTTCGAAATCGACGCTGGCCTGGGCCAGCGTCTCGAGCTCCTCGCCGCCGCGCCCGAAGATGAACGGATCGCCGCCCTTGAGGCGCACTACCCGCTTGCCCTGGCGCGCCCAATCGACCAACGCCTGGTTGATGCCCTCCTGGGGTAGGCTGTGCTGCGAGCGTGCCTTGCCGACATAAAATCGCCGCGCGCGAGGATTGGCCAACGCAAGGATCTCGGCACTGACCAGCCGGTCGTGCAGGATGACTTCGGCCACCTGCAGCCGCTTCAAGGCCTTTAGCGTCAACAACTCGGGATCGCCCGGCCCTGCGCCGACCAGACACACCTGCCCACGCGGGAAATCGCGCAGCGCACCCAGGCGGGTGCGGTCGGTCAGTGCATCGGGGCTGGACGAAGCAAGGGGCATTGAAAAGCCTATATAGCGAAAAGACAGAAATACCAAATTCGTTATGCACAAAAATAAGGTCATTCGCCGGCAATTGCCAGTAACGTCTGGTTGCCAGCTTATAACGTCTCGTGCGCAACGAAAAACGCCTCCGCAATGCGGAGGCGTCGTCAGGCTCGGCAACGGCTCGATCAGCCTGCGAATTGGCGCTTCAAGCGTGGGCTCAGCAGTTCGCCGATTAGCGTGAAAGCGACCAGCAGCACCAGCAACCAGGGCCATTGGCTGCCCATCTCGAGATTCATCACGCCCAGCGCATCGATGAAGATCAATACGATACCCAGTGGGCTGACATAACGGATCATGAACAGCCACAGCGCGTGCTGGGCGTTGGACAGGCCAAGCTCGGAGCGGAAGATCTCGCTGCGCAGCACGAACCCGGCCAGGACCGCCATGCCCAGGCCGCCGAGCGGCATCATGAAACGCGAGGTCAGGTAATCCAGCCAGCCGAAGAAGTGCTTGCCCGCCAGCGTCCAGTCGGCACCGACGTTGAACGACAGCATCGCCAGCGTACTGACGATCCACAACAGGATGCCGACGCCCCAGGATGCCTTGACCCGCGAAATACCCTTGCTCTCGTTCAGCCAGGCGATGGTCGCCTCGACCATCGAGATCGCCGAGGTCAGTGCGGCAATCGTCAGCATGATGAAGAAGATGACCTCGAGCAGCGTGCCGAACGGCATCTGCTGGAAGGCCAGCGGCAGGCTCATGAAGATCAGTCCGGGGCCGGAGGACGGGTCCATGCCATTGGCGAAGATGACCGGGAAGATCGCCAGGCCGGCCATCAGCGCGACGGTGGTATCGCAGATCGCGACCACGAAGGTGGTGCGCGCGATCGATTTGCCGTCGGGCAGGTAGGCGCCGTAGGTCATGATCGCCCCGGAGGCCAGCGACAGCGTGAAGAAACAGTGGCCCATCGCCGCGAGCAGGCCCTCGCTGGACAGCTTGCCGATTTCGAAGGCGAACAGGAAATCCACTGCCGCGCCGAAGCCGCCGGAGAACATCGCGTAGCCGATCATGATCAGCAGCATGATCACCAGGCCCGGCATCATCCAGCTCACGCTGCGCTCGATACCCTCCTGCACGCCTTTGCCGACGATGAACATGGTCGCCAGCGTCACCAGCGTGCTCCAGAAGCCCAGATTCCACGGGCTGGCATTGTTGGCCGCGAAGATCGCCGCCATGGCATCGACGCTATCGGCATTCAGCCCGCCGCTGATCGCCTTCCATAGATAGGAAACCGCCCAGCCGGCCACGACCACGTAGAACGACAGGATCATGAAGCCGCACAGCATTGCCATCCAGCCGAGAATCGACCAGCCCGAGCTACGCCCGGACTCACGCGCCACGCGGCGTATCGCGTCGATGGGGCTGCCGCGACCGCGCCGACCGTAGCCGATCTCGGCGATCATGATCGGGATGCCGATAGCCGCGATACAGGCCAGATAGACCAGTACGAAGGCGCCGCCGCCGTACTCGCCGGTCATGTAGGGAAATTTCCAGATATTGCCCAGCCCCACCGAGGAGCCGGTCGCCGCCAGGACGAAGCCCCAGCGACCCATCCATAGATTCTTGGGTTTCTCTCTTGCTGTCATGAAACACCTTTGGGGTCTTGTTGTTGTGCCTGTGTCGAAAAGGAAGCTATCGCGGCACTGCGGGCGGCGATTGTAGCGTTATCCCGCTGCGATTCGCGAATGTGTCGGCCCGTTACACTGAACGATGAGAGTTTTGCAGCGTAAACACCTGTTTTTAAGACTTAGGAGTTGGCATCGGCCTGGGCCTCGGGTGCGGCCCGCCGGAACGCGTCGAGTTCGCGAGCGCGGGTATCCAGCGCAACCAGCGCCGGGTAGGCCGAAAGATCGCAATCGAAACGCCGGGCGTTGTATAGCTGCGGTACCAGGCACGCCTCGATGAGTCCCGGCCGATCGCCCAGCGAGAAGGCGCCATCGAGTTCGGCGGCCTGCGGCTCCAGCGCCGCCAGCCCCAGCGCTACCCAGTGGCGATACCAGGCCAGCTTGGCCTCGTCATCGATACCCAGATCGCCAACCAGATACTTGAGCACGCGCAGGTTATCCAGCGGATGAATCTCGCTGGCGATATGCTGCGCGAACGATCTCGCCCTGGCCCGTGCCGCCGGATCGTTTGGCAGCAGCGACCGCTGCGGTCGGGTTTCGTCGAGGTACTCGAGAATCGCCAGCGACTGGGCCAGCCGCGTGCCATCCGTGTCGATGAATAGCGGCACCAGCCCCTGCGGATTCAACTCACGGTATTCGGGTCGGTGCTGCTCGCCGCCGTCGCGCACCAGGTGCACGCTGCGATGCTCGACCTCGATGCCCTTGAGATTCAGCGCGATACGCACCCGGTAGGCTGCGCTGGAACGCCAGTAACCGTAGAGAATCGGTCGTTCGGCTGGCATGCCATCCTCCGTCATTCGCCGGGCGCGTAACGCTCCACGCTCTGGTCGATGGCGCCGAACAGCGACTGGCCATCGCGATCGAACATCTCGATGCGCACCCGGTCGCCGAACTTGAGAAACGGCGTCCTGGCCTCGCCGTGCTCGATCTTCTCGAGCATGCGCTTCTCGGCCAGGCAGGCAGAGCCGCGGCTGCGGTCGTAATTGGACACCGTGCCCGAGCCGATGATGGTGCCGGCGCACAGTGGGCGCGTCTTCGCCGCGTGGGCCACCAGGGTGGGGAAATCGAAGGTCATGTCGATACCGGCATTGGGCCGGCCGAACAGCTCGCCGTTGATGTGGCTGACCATGTCCCGATGCACCTTGCCGTCGCGCCAGTCGTCGCCCAGCTCGTCGGGGGTCACCGCTACCGGCGAGAACGCCGAAGAAGGCTTGGCCTGATAGAAGCCGAAGCCCTTGGCCAGTTCACCGGGTATCAGGTTGCGCAGCGAGACGTCGTTGACCAGCATCAGCAGTTGGATGTGCGAACCGGCTTTCCCGGCATCGGTGCCCATCGCCACGTCGTCGGTGATCACCGCCAACTCGGCCTCGAGGTCGATGCCCCAGGCTTCGTCGGCCAGGCGGATCGGCTCGTTCGGCGCGAGGAACGCATCGGAGCCGCCCTGGTACATCAGCGGATCGTGCCAGAAGCTCTCGGGCATCTCGGCGCCGCGCGCCTTGCGCACCAGTTCGACATGATTGACATAGGCGCTGCCGTCGGCCCAGTGGTAGGCGCGCGGCAGCGGGCTGGCACAGGCCTCGGGGCGGAAATCGAAGGCGTCGGCGCACTGGCCCTCGTTCAACTCGCGATAGCGCCTCTCGAGCCCGGGTGCTAGCAATGCCCAGTCGTCGAGCGCCGCCTGTAGCGTCGCGGCGATATCGCCCGCCACCACCGCACGGGTCAGGTCGCGGGAAACCACCACCAGCTTGCCATCTCGGCCCTGCTGTAAAGAGGCCAGTTTCATCGGTTGCTCCTTCTTGAATCGTTAATCGACGCTACCTGGCGAACGCCAGGAATTGACGTAGTCGGGATTTTCCACGCGCTCGACCGCGGCGGTGGCACGCAGGCTGCGCCGGGTATCGATCATCACCGCGACCTCGTCGGTGAAGGTGCCAGGGCTCTCCTGGCTCTTCCTGAGCGCCTTGGGATGCGGGCCATGAGCGAAACCGCAGGGATGGAAGGTGATCATGCCCTGCTCGATGTTATCGCGGGAGAAGAAGTTGCCGCGGTGGTAGAACAGCACCTCATCGTAGTCGTCGTTGTTGTGATAGAACGGCACCTTGAGCGCGCCGGGATCGGACTCGATGGGTCGCGGGCAGAAGGTGCATACCACGAAGCCACGCGCCACGAAGGTGGTGTGCGCCGAGGGCGGCAGATGGTAGCGATGGCTCATCACCGGGCGAATATCGCGCCAGTTGAGGCGCACCACGGTGTTGTCGCCATGCCAGCCCACCGCATCCAGCGGATTGAACGGAAAGGTCACGGTGGAAATGGCACCGAGGCGCTTGACCCGCACCTGCCAGGTCTCTTCATCCTGCTGATCGCGAAACGCCTGGTCGAGATGCGGATGGTCGAGCGCCGCCGGGTCGAAGATCGCCGTGGGGCCGAGAATGCCCTTCTCCGGCAACTGGTAGGCACCGTCGACGTTCTCGATCATCAGAATCTCGCAGCGCTCACTCGGCGCCAGCCGCCAGGCGGTGCCGCGCGGAATCATCAGGTAATCGCCGTCGCGAAACGCGAGATGGCCGTAATCGCAGTAGAACGACCCGGCGCCATGGTGGATGAACAGCAGTTGATCGCCGTCGCTGTTGCGCACCAGATGGCGCATCGGATCATTCACGCGCCAGAAGCGCATTTCGATATCGGCGTTCTCGAGTACCACCGGCGCCTGCCAGGGGCAGTCCGGCACGTCATCGAGGCGATTGAGATCGAAGGCGCGCGGGCGCAGCGGCCCCTCCCAGTCGATCCAGCCGGTCGGTGGGTGCCTGTGGTGCATGTGGCTGACCGGGCCGAAGAAGCCTTCGCGGCCCAGTTCGCGCTCATAAGTACCTTCAGGCAGGTCGCAATGGGCTTGGCGAGAATGCTCGCCCTCGCGAATGGGAAAACCGATCCAACGGTGCTGGCTCATGATGGACTCCTTGGCCTGTCGATTCGAAGAGTCATGACGGATCACTCCGCCTTGAGTACACCACGGCGGATCTGATCCTCCTCGATGGATTCGAACAGCGCCTTGAAGTTGCCCTCACCGAAGCCGTCATTGCCCTTGCGCTGAATGATCTCGAAGAAGATCGGGCCGATCACCGTCTCGGTGAATATCTGCAGCAACACGCCCTCGTTGGGTGCGCCATCGACCAGCAGGCTCAGTTCGCGCAGATCGTCGACGTTCTCCTCGTGATTGGGCACGCGGGCGTCGACCTTCTCGTAATAGGTATCCGGGGTGGAGAGGAACTTGACGCCATTGGCGCGCAGCGCACGCACGGTGGCGTAGATGTCGTCGGTGGCCATCGCCAGGTGTTGAATGCCTTCGCCATTGTACTCGCGCAGGAATTCGGCGATCTGCGAGGTATCGTCGGCGGATTCGTTGATCGGGATGTGCATCTTGCCGCACGGCGCAGTCATCGCCCGCGAGTAGAGCGCGGTCATCTTGCCTTCGATGTCGAAGTAGCGGATCTCGCGGAAATTGGCGATGCGGGTGTAGAAATCCGCCCACACGTCCATCTGGCCGCGATCGACATTGTGTGTCAGGTGGTCGAGAACCTTGAGGCCGACGCTGTTGGCGTTCTTGTCGGCGCCGTCGATGGCCTCGAAATCGATGTCGTAAATGCTGCGCCCCTCGGCGTCGAGCTGGGAATCGACGAAGTAGAGCAGTGAACCGCCGATGCCCTTGACTGCGGGAATGCCGACCTCGCCCGGGCCCACCGGGTTGTCGGCCGGCTCGGCGCCGTTGGCCACGGCATGTTCATAAGCGTGCTGGGCGTCGGCGACCTTCCAGGCCATGGCGCAGGCACTCGGGCCATGGACCTTGGCAAACGCATCGGCATGGCTGCCGGGCTCGGCGTTGAGCACGAAGTTGATGTCCTCCTGCTGGAACAGCGTGACGTTCTTGGAGCGGTGCTTGCGCGTTTCGGTAAAGCCCATCTGCAGGAATAGTCGACGCAACGCTTCGAGCCCTTCGGGCGTGGGCGCGGTGTACTCGACGAACTCAAAGCCGTTGGTGCCGATGGGGTTGTGCTGGGAAACGCTGGGGGTCACGGAAGCCGGGGCGTTCATGGCGATCTCCTGAGGCGATTGTTGTCGATGAGCGAGCCGCTCGAGGCGACGAATGCCTTCAGCCTAGAGCGCTTGCGCGTGGCCAGAAATGCCGCCATGTCGCCGATTCAGCGTCCACAGGATCGATAGCGCGTGTTAGTTGTAAAAGTTTTCTGACAGCCTTGTGAGTGCCAACGGCAGCGCTTACCGAACGGTGCGAATGCCTGACACCGTGTAACGATAATTTTACGGCTTTACACCAGCGAGCAACCCCCAGGCGACGACGATCAGTATCACGGCAATCGACCCATCGATGGCCCGCCATATCCGCGGGCTGGCCAGGCGCGGCGCCAACCAGCCAGCGGCGGCGACCAGCCCGAAGAACCAGCCGAACGATGCCACCGCCGCGCCCAGATAGAAGCCTAGTGGGCTGGCCTGGGCGGCGCCGATCGCCCCCAGCATGATCAGCGTATCGAGATAGACCTGCGGATTGAGCAGCGTGACGGCCAGCGTCGCGAGCATCACCGAGCGCCACGAACCCGATGACCCGCGAGCGGCGGCCAGCCCATTCGGGCTCATCACACGACGCAGCGCCTGCCAGGCCTGCCACAGCAGAAATGCCGCGCCGCCCAGGCGCGCCAGCAGCATCAACTCCGCCTGGTTGGCGATCAATTGGCCCAGGCCCAACACACCGAGGCCGATCAGCAACCAGTCGCACAGCGCACACACGCCGGCTACCCACCAGGGGTGCTCACGGCGCAGTCCTTGCCCCAGTACGAAGGTATTCTGTGCGCCGATGGCGATAATCAGGCCGGCCCCGGTGGCCAACCCCTGAATGGCGGAAATCAGCATGCTCGCTCTCATTTAACGATAGGGATGACGATCGAGAGAAAGCAGCGTAGGCTCGTTCCCACAATAAATTAAATTAATTCAAGGAATGGATGATTAATCAAACTGATGCTCGATTATAAACTTCTTCAAGCGCTGGCGGCGGTAGTCGATCAATCGGGCTTCGAGCGCGGTGCCAGACACCTGGGATTGACCCAATCGGCGGTGTCGCAGCGCATCAAGCTGCTCGAAGCGCGGCTCGGCCAGCCGGTATTGGTGCGCGCGCCCAAGCTCGCGCCGACCCCGCTGGGGCGCCGTTTGCTCAATCACGTGCAGCAGGTGCGTCTGCTCGAACACGATCTGCTCGATCAGATTCCCGCCCTCGGCGAGCGCGAACAGCGCCTGCGCCTGGCGATCAATGCCGATAGTCTGGCGACCTGGTGGTCGCCGGTGACCGGCGATTTCTGCCGCCGGCTGGGCGTGTTGCTGGATCTGGTGGTCGAGGATCAGGATGTCGCGCTCAAGCGCATGCGCGACGGCGAGGTGGCCGGCTGTATCTGCGCCACGCCGCGTCCCGTTCAGGGTGCCCGTTCCCACCCGCTGGGTAGCATGCGCTATCGCGCGCTGGCCAGCCCCGCTTACATGGCGCGTTATTTCCCCGATGGCCTGAATCTCGATGCGCTACGCCAGGCGCCGGCCATCGTGTTCGGTCCCGACGATCGGTTGCAGCATCGCTATCTGGAGATGCGCGGCTACCATGAGCCTTTCCCGCATCACCTGTGCCCCTCCTCGGAGGGCTTCGTGCATCTCGCCCAGGCCGGCATGGGCTATGGCATGCTCCCCGAAGGGCAGGTAGCGCGTGAACTGGAAGAAGGCGTGCTGGTCGATCTCGACCCGGAGAGCTTCATCGACGTGCCGCTGTATTGGCACCATTGGCGCCACGGCGGCAGTACACTTGATGCCCTCACCGATCATTTGCTGACCACCTGCGGCCGGTGGCTGGCACCGCTCGCCGCGAGCGATACGGACACGGCGTACCGGTGAAACGGCCGCGCCCCGGCAAGCCGGGGCGCAATGCATGACAACTTCTGAAACAGCGATCAGGCAGCGACACTACCGTGCGGATCGATGACGAATTTCTTCGCCACGCCACCATCGAAGTCGGCATAGCCGCCAGGCGCATCGTCGAGCGAGATCATCTGCACGTTGACCGCCTTGGCGATCTGAACCTTCTCGAACAGGATCGCCTGCATCAGCTGCCGGTGATACTTCATCACCGGGCATTGGCCGGTGTGGAAGGAGTGCGATTTGGCCCAGCCCAGGCCGAAGCGCATCGACAGGTTGCCATGCTTGGCCTCGTCGCTCTCGGCGCCGGGGTCCTCGGTGACATACAGACCGGGAATCCCGATCTGGCCGCCGGCGCGCGTCACGTCCATCATCGCGTTGAGCACCGTGGCGGGCTGTTCATGCGCATGATCGTGGCCATGACAGCGCGCTTCGAAGCCCACCGCATCCACCGCACAATCGACCTCACGCTCACCGACGATCGGCTCGAGCATGTCGGCCATCGGCGTATCCTGACGCAGATCCAGCGTCTCACAACCGAAACTTTGCGCCTGCTTCAAACGCTCCGGATTCATATCGCCGACCACCACGCAGGCCGCGCCCAATAGCTGCGCGGAGACCGCAGCGGCCAGGCCCACCGGGCCAGCACCGGCGATATACACGGTGCTACCAGGGCCGACACCCGCAGTCGCGCAGCCATGGAAACCGGTGGGGAAGATATCCGAAAGCAGCGTCAGATCCTGGATCTTGTCCAGGGCGCGTTCGCGATCGGGGAAGACCAGCAGATTGAAGTCCGCATACGGCACCATGACGTACT
Organism: uncultured Halomonas sp.; assembly: GCF_946887195.1. The sequence goes on along the minus strand of NZ_CAMPKE010000003.1, from coordinate 236,834 downwards.
CGGTCTGGCCGCCGACCCAACCGCCCATGTCGACATAACCGTAAGCCGCGCCTGGCCGTGCCGGGTTGACGTTGAGACAGATGCCGGTACGGCCTTCCTTACAGTTACGACAACGGCCACAGGCGATGTTGAACGGCACCGACACGATGTCGCCGACCTTGACGTACTCCACGTCGCGACCGCACTCCACCACCTCACCGGTTATCTCATGGCCCAGCACCAGGCCTTCGGGCGCGGTAGTCCGACCGCGTACCATATGCTGATCGCTACCGCAGATATTGGTGGTGATGACCTTGAGAATCACGCCGTGGTGGCATTGGCGATTGCCGAGGGCGAGTTCGGGAAACGGGATCGACTGTACCTCGACACTGCCGGGGCCCATGTAGACGACACCGCGATTGCCTTGACTCATGGCTAGCGTCCTTTGTTGTTGTCACAAAATCGCCGTAGCGATGTTCGGGCTTCCAGAGTAGACGGCCCGGATTCGCGCAATATGCTCAGAAAGGCATCGGCATGCCCAAAAGAGACATCCAGCACACGGACAACCGCCAGGAAAAACGACGTTGCCTAGTGCTGCATCACGCCCGACACTAGGAAAGGAGATTCATGTTTCGCGCATGGACGACATGGAAGAGGCGAGAGGCAGTGGGAGGCTTGCGATGACGATCCAGAAAACGCTTGGCGTAATGACGCTAACGATGCTCGGCCTGATTCTCGGCGGCTGCGCCGGCACAGCGTCCAGTCCATCGATATATCAATTGGAGGTACGCGGCGACAGCGTAGCCGACGCCAAGCGCCAGGCCATGGAGCAGGCCCAGGCTCGTTGCCAGGGCCAATCGCCCGTGGTGCTCGACAGCAATACGCTGGGCACCGACCCCACCTTTACCGATACCTCGTCCATTCCTGCATCGCAGAGCGAGGTCGCCGACTACGAGGCAACCACCCACGAGGGAGAAAAGCCGGTCGTACGCTGGCGCTATCGTTGCGAATAGACGTTGCGAATAGGCGCTGCGAACGAACCGGCCTAGCGTCCGAGCAGTTCTTCGACCCGAGTCACCCGCTGGTCGATGGTCTGCTCGCGATCGCTGCGTGTGCCCAGCTTCAACGTCGTATGTATGCGCGGCGCGCCCATCTCATGGAGCGTTTCATGGCAGCGTTTGACCACTGCCGTCACCTCGTCCCAGGGCCCCTCGATATTGGTCCCGTGGGCATGCAACCGGTGGTTCAATCCGGCCTCCTCGATCAGCCGCTCACAGGCAGCCACATAATCGGAAACCGAGGCTCCCACCCCGATGGGTATGACGCTCAAATCGGCAATGACATGCATCGACTCATCTCCCTTAGGTAACGCTCCAGCCTGATGGTCGGAGCAAATGACCTATATTTTAGTCTAGGCTATCAAGAGCATAGTCTCGGTCTGTTGAGATTGTGATGGAGTCTTTAGCAAGCTAACTTATGCTTGTGGGATGGCAAGGAACGCCTTGCCCGATACCCGTATCGCGCTTAATTCACAAACTGATATGGAGTTCGGCATGACCAGTGATACCAAAATCGGCCCGATCGCGCTTCCCGACACGCGCGCCCGACGTATTGTCGAAAACCTGCTCGAGGGCTCGGGAGTCACCCTCAATGGCAGCCAGCCATGGGACATCCGGGTGCTCCACCCCGACTTCTTCTCGCGCGTGCTGCACCAGGGCACGCTGGGCCTCGGCGAGTCCTATATGCAAGGCTGGTGGGAGTGCGAACGCATCGACGAAATGACTTACCGCCTTCTGCGTCATGGACTTGGCGAGCGGGCTCATACCCCCTCGGAGCGCCTGATGTATCGCCTGCAGTCGGGTTTCTTCAATCTACAGAGCAAGGCCCGCGCCTATATCGTCGGCGAAGCGCACTACGACCTGGGCAACGATCTGTTCGAGCGCATGCTCGACCCCACCATGTGTTATTCATGCGGTTACTGGAAGCAAGCCGAAAATCTGCATGAAGCCCAAGTCGCCAAGCTCGATCTGGCAGCACGCAAACTGAACATCGAACCGGGCATGAAGGTATTGGACATCGGTTGCGGCTGGGGCAGTTTCGCCGAGCACGCCGCGCGTCGTTACGGCGCCGAGGTTACCGGTATCACCATTTCCAAGGAGCAGGCGGCGCTGGCCCGCGAACGCTGCAAGGGCCTGCCGGTGGAGATCCTGCTGGAGGATTATCGCGATCTCGAAGGCCGCTTCGATCGTATCGTCTCGATCGGCATGTTCGAGCATGTCGGCCAGCGCAATTACCGCACCTATTTCGAGACCGCCGAGCGCCTACTCGACGAGCAGGGGCTGTTCCTGTTGCATTCGATCGGCTCCAACAACTCCGAGATCAGCGTCGACCCCTGGATCAACAAATATATCTTTCCCAATGGCGTGCTGCCCGCCATTCAGCATATCGCGAAAGCCAGCGAAGGGCTGTTGTTGATGGAGGATTGGCAGAACTTCGGCGCCGATTACGATCGCACGCTGATGGCCTGGCGCGACAACTTCGATGCGCACTGGCATGAAATTGCCGCCAGCTACAACGACAAGACCCGGCGCATGTTCCGCTACTACCTCGGGGTCTGCGCCGGTGCCTTCCGTGCGCGCGATCTCCAGCTATGGCAGATCGTCTACTCCAAGGGTCGACCAGGGCGTTACGATGCGCCGCGCTAAGGAACCACTGCATAAATGCCTGCATGGACGAATGGCTGCGTTGCGCGGTACTCGAAGGCTCGCCTAACCCCATGTTATGTCTCGCCTTCTGTGTTCCGTGCGCCTTGCCATTCATTCCATTCGACAATTTATTCAGCGATTCCCTAACCTTACCTGCTGTCGATACGTTCAAACAGCGTGTAATGTAAGCGATTTCCTACGTCATCGGTCGGATAACTCCGTACCGATTAAGTCGGTATATTACTGCGTTTTGAAATTGCCGCCAGGCTGTCCATACGCGCAGTAAACCGATGTAGGGAGTTCGCGGATGCATACAATGGAGCTTCCCGATGCGCTCGGCGAATTGACCCGGCAATTGTTCGCGTCGATGCCGGATCGCGTCTTCATTGCGCGTCGCGAAGCGCCCGGCCAGCCGTTTCGTTATATCTACGGCAATTCTGCCTTGCTCGACTCCTTGTGCCTGACGCCCCAGCAATGGAACGGCCAGCGGCCAGAGGACATCTTCACGCCTCCGGTCGGCCAGCGGCTGCAACGCCGCTACGCGGAGTGCGAGCAACTCGGCCAGTCGCGCACCTATGACGAAACCATGCGCCGCAACCAGCGCGAGCATATCTGGCAAACGGTACTGACCCCGCTCGCCAACAGCCAGGATTCCGCCCTGCCCTTGGTACTCGGCATGGCCCGCGATTACACCGAACTGAATATCGCCAAGCGTAGTGCCGCCAACGCCCATCGCCGCCTTAGGCACCTGCTCGAAACCAGCCCAGCGGTACTTTACGCCTGCGACTCGCAGCCACCCTGGACACTCAATTATATCAGCCGCAACCTCTCGCAACTGCTCGGCCTCGACACCGATGCCGAGCGCATCAACCTGCGCGAGCGTGTACACCCCGACGACGAGGACCGCCTGCTGAACTGGCTGGAAACGTTTACCCGCCGCCGCCAGCGACGCGCGCTGCGCTACCGCCTGCGTCATGCCGATGGCCATTACCTCACCGTGCAGAATGAAGCCCGTGTGACACGACCGGTACGCGAGGGCGCGGCTCCCGAGCTGGTCGGCACACTGCTCGATGTCAGCCGTGAAGCCGAACTGCTCGCCCGGCTTGAAATCATGACCGAGCGCATACCGGGATTGATTTTCCAGTTCCACCGCACGCCGAGCGGTCGGTTCTCCTTTCCCTATCTGGCGGGCAATGACCACTTGCTCGAGGGACTCGATTCCGAGGCGCTGGCACACGATGCCAGCCCGGTACTCGAGCGCATTCCCGAAGAAGACCTTACCGCGCTGATGATCGCTATCGAACGCTCGGTGCAACGCCATACGCCGCTAGCGACCCAGCTCCGCCTGCGCCAGCCCGATGGCAGCCTGCGCTGGGCAGCGGCCCGCGCCCAGCCGGAAACCTGCGACGATGGCGGCACGCTATGGCATGGCGTACTGCTCGATATCAGCGATCAGATCGCCCATGAGACGCACCTGCGCGAGCTATCGGATACCGATGACCTCACGGGCCTGGCCAACCGCAGGCGGCTGATGCAGCGCCTGGATGAAGAGATGTCCCGCGCTCGGCGCCATGGCAGCGTATTGACGCTGCTGCTGCTCGATCTCGATCATTTCAAGCGCGTCAACGACACCTGGGGGCATCTCAAGGGCGATCAGGTGCTGCGCGAGATAGCCGAGCTATGTCGGCAAACGCTGCGCCACGAGGATGTGGTCGCCCGCTTTGGCGGCGAAGAGCTGGCGATTCTATTGCCGCTGACCCCGCTCCAGGATGGCCTGCATTTAGCCGATCGCCTGCGTCGGATCATCGCCGAGCATGATTATGGTATTCACCAGGGCCGTGTCACGGCCAGCCTCGGCGCCGCCGAATATATCGACGGCGACACCACCGATACGCTAATCGAGCGCGCCGACCGCGGGCTCTACGCAGCCAAGCACGAGGGTCGCAACCGGGTCGTGAGTATTCAATGAATCGTTATGCCGTACGCGACGGTGACCAGCGGTCAGCGCGTTCGGCACATCTCGGCCGGATGATATAGCTGCGCGAGCAGATAGGCTTTCAACTCGGCATCGACTCCCATCTCATCGAGCGCCGTGGCCATGCACAGTAGCCAGGCATCACGTTCCCCGGGACCGATTGGCAAATGCCGGTGCGCCATGGGAATGGCGATCGGCCCGAAGCGCTCGCGATAGCGGCTCGGGCCGCCCATCCAGCCGGTCAGGAAGGCCGTCAGCTTGTCGCGCGACAAGCTCAAGTCGTCGGGGTGCAGCGCCAGAACCCCGCGCGCCTCGGGCAGGCGCTGCATGGCATCGTAGAAGCGATCCACCAGCTCGCGCACCGCCGTCTCGCCACCCAGTGCCCGTAGCGTGCTATCACCGATACCGTAAGTGGTCATTCAGGTCTCCTCGGTCGCCGGTTGCGTGACATGAATGCCGAACAGGCTGGCCTCGCCAGCACCGCGCCCGATGGCTTCAGGCGCAATCACCCGGCCATCGCGCACCACGACGTGACCACCCTGGCCCTGTTGACCGCCGATCACGCTGCCGACCAGATACGTGGGGAAGATCGCCGCGTCGTTCTCGTAGTTGGGATTATGGATGAGCCCGATCATCTGGAAGCGCCCACGCGTGTTGCGCAGCGACTCCAACGAGTCCTGGATCAGGCGGCGATGCGAGAGCTTGGAGAACAGCCCGTCGAGCAGGATCACGCTCTCGCGACTGGCCCGGGCGCGGCGCTTGTGGGTGCCGGGCAACTCGCGCAGTTCGCGCTCGATGGCGAACTCGGAGAGCTTGACCAGCCACATCAGCGATACCGCTTCGCGCTGGCCCTCGGACATGTCCTCGTTGAGCGAGAACAGCCGGCCATGCGGGCGAATGGCGTCGTGGCGGAGGCGAATCGAGACGTCGCGGAACAGGCCACGGTAAATGCGCCGACGAATCTGCCGAGTCAGTTCCTCGTCCTTGCGACGTCGATCGCTACCCGTGTTCACGCCCTCTTGCTGCAGTCGCCTGCGCTGGGCGGCCTGATGCTCGTCGATATCGGCAAGCAGTTGCTGGATCAGCTCACGCACCGCATCGTCGCCAATCAACGAGGACTTGACCTCGAAGAAGGCGCCGCCTTCGCTGGTGCGTCGGGCTACGCGCTTGAGGATATCCAGATTGCCGGCGGCGTCGGTGATGATCGAACCCAGACGCTCGACCAGAGTGCCCTCGATATGCTCGCGCGAGGCGTGCAGCTTGCCGACCCGCTCGCGGTGATCGTCGAGCTGCACGTCGAGCTGTGCATGCAGCGCACGCAGATCGACCAATGCCGCTGGGCTCGCGCCATCCAGTATCGCGAGCCGCGCGCGCTCGGTGTCGTTGAACAAGCGGCTGTCGCCGGCATCGGAAAGCGCCTTGGCCAATTGCCGTTCGCGGCTCTCGACCTCCCTGGCCTGACGCTCGCGATTGCGCGAGCGCTCGCCGATATTCAGCGCTCCCAACGCATCGAGCAGAGCCTGCTGACAGGTTTCCAGTGCGGCAAGATCGAGCGTGTCATCTGCCTTATTATCGTTGCCCTCACCCGCCAGGCGCCGCCAATCGAGCAGTGTCTCGTCCAGTGCATCGGCCTCGGGGTGTTCGCTTGGCCAGCGGCTCGATGCGGCGAGATCGTCGAGTATTGCCAGACGCTCCCGCCAGCCGCTGGAAAGCTCACGCAGCACCTCCAGCCAGGCGATCGCCAACTGATCGGTCCAGCTCATGGCGCGCTGGTTGTCGTCGAGGCGCGCCTCGATATCCTGCTGCTGTTTGCCATTGGCCTTGCGCGCGGCATGCGCTTCGTCCCGTTCACGCTTGAGACGGGCGATTTCGCGCTCGAGCTTCTGGCTGCCGCCACTCTCGTCACGCACATCGAGATAGGCACGAATGCGCGCGAAATCGAAATCGGCACGCCGACTGGCGGTCAGCAAGGCCGCATCGAGATCGGCCTGGCGCGCTTCGGCGCTCGCCATGAATGCCACACCACCCTCGCTTTCGAAGGTTGCCAACGTACGCAGCCTGTCGCGCTCACCGTCGGCGAATAATGCACGGCGCTGGCTATCGAGATCATCGCGACGCTGACGCAGCGTCTCCAGGCGTTCGATGGTCTGTGACAGACGCTGATCAGCCACCGCTGCCTGCTCGCCCAACGTGATTAGCCGAGCCTCGAGCACCGAAAGCCTCTCAACGCCACCGGCATCGGCGAACTTCTCGGCGGCCAGCCACGTCGCGCCATGGGCGTTCAATTCCCGCTCGGCCCGTTCGGCACTAGGTGCCAGTTCGGCCAGTTGGCGCTCGGCGTCGGCCAGTTCCTCGGCGGCCACTTCCAGCGCCCTGTCACCGCCTTCCAGTAGGTAACGCTGGAAATCGTCGATCGCCGTCAGTGCGTCATCGGTCATGCGCGGCGCCAGCCGCTCACGTTGCCCATGCAGCGCTGCCTGGCGCTCGGCCAATGCGTCGAGCGCCGCCTCGACCTTTTCCTCGCTGGCCGTTTGGGCGCCCAGGGCCAGGGCGAAGCGCTCGCCATGCGGGTCGATGCGGGCGATTTCATCGTCCAGCGCGACGCGGCGCTCACGATCGATGCCCAGGCGCCGCTGGGTCTCGTCACGCAACTCAGCCAGGTACTGCGGATCCAGCGCCGCCTTCACCGCCAGGGTCTCCACTCCCTGCACTGCGCCGAGAGGCGGCTGGCCAGTGGCCAGGCACTCGGCCAGCCGCCGCGCCTCGATGACCGGCACGCCAAGCCCACGCTCGATCAGGCGCTCGGCGGCGTCATGTGCCGCCGCTTCACCGTCGATCACCGGGGCAAACAGTTGCCCGGCAGCCTGCGCCAGCCACTCGCGACGCTGGCCTTGGTTATCCTCGGCGCCGGTCAATGCGTCATGTAGCGGTGTGAAAGCGATACCGGCATCATCGAGCAGACGATGCGCGTCGGACTCGGCGACTTGACGCGCCAATGGGTCGCCGGAAAGACTTTCCAGATACTGCTCACGATTGGCGATGGCTTCCGTCAGTTCCTGCGACTCACGCAACAGCCGGGGATAGCGCGCCTTGGCATCCTTGAGCCAGACAGCGGGCGCTAGCTCGCTCAATTCGCCAAACCTCAGCCAGGCTTGATGCAAATCACGCAGCCGGCTCTCTTCCAGGGCCTGCCGGTGGCTCTCGTCATCGAGCTCGCGGGACTCCCGGTAAAGCCGGTCTCGCAGGTGTACCGGATCGTCGTCATGGTGCAATTGCGCATAGCGCCGTGCGGCTTCGGCGAGCGGCGCCAACCGTGCACGGTTGGCTCGCGCCTCCTCCTGGCGCTGACGCTGGCGCTGGCACTGCTGCCGAAGGTCGGCCAATTCGGCTTTTCTACGCGACCAGAAATCTTCGATCGGCTCGTTGGGCCAGCCATCGGCAAAGGCTTGCCAAGCGTCTCGCCCCTGCTTGAGCGGCCCCTGCTCGCCCTCCAGGCGCTGACGCTCGCCATGACATTCAGCGAGCTCATCACGGGCGTGCCGATGCTGCGACTCGATACGTTCCAGCTCATCGGCGATCTCCTCGAGTTCGCTGGATAGCGCTTCCTGCTGCTCGGTTTTCAGCGCCAGCCATTCACCGGGTGCGGTCTGTGGATGGCTAGCCTTGAACTCGGCATGCCAGTTGGCGGTGTCTTCGAGTTTGGCCATGCGCGAGATATGCGCGTTCAACGCCTGACGCGCCTGCTCGGCGTCGGCCGTCGCAGCTTGCCCGGTGGCATCCGGGGCCTCGAGCTCAGCCTCGCTGAACAGTCCCTGGGCCAGTGCCTGGGTATAGAAGCTCTGATTATCGGTGAATTCGCGCTGGCGCGATTCGAGCTGCTCGCGCTCACGATCGAGTCGCTCCCATCGCTCGTCGAGGTGCCGGGCGTCGGTCTTCAACTCCTTGAGGTATTCGCGGTCGGCGATCACCTCCTCGCGGAAACGATTGCCGTCCAGGGACTCGAAGGCCTCGGCGGCCTCGTCCAGCTGCGCCAGAGCGCGATAGCGGGCCGAATCGTCGGCGAATGCATGGCTGTCGTCGAGCCAGTCGCGAGCCGCGCCAAACGCGACGTGATTGACGTCTTTCGCGCTGGGCCAACTCGCCTCGGGCAGGTGAATCAAGCGGCGATGGGAATCGACCCGAGCCCCACGCTCGGACAATGCCTGGCGCACCTCGCGTTCGCTCTGACCGGATAACGTGGCGAGCAGCCGGATGGAAACGCGCGGCCGATCGGTATCGCCGGCACCCCAGGCGAAACCGGCGATCAGCTCGGGAGTGATGTCGTCCGCGCTGGATGGACGGCCCGGCAGGCCCGGCAGCGCCATCAACGCCTGCCCCCCCAGCAAGCGCTCACTCGCCGCCAAGCCCTCGTCCAGCGTGGCGAGCGCATCACGCGCCTCGAACAATGCCGCGCCCTGGGTATTGAGCTCATCGAGCCGCGCGACCTTGTCTTCGGCCCGCTTGTGATCGCTTTCGGCCTCGCTCAGCCGGTGGCGCAGCTCGGTGACCTTGGAACCCGAGTTGAGAATGACATCCTCGATCAGCTCCTCGCCCTCGTCGGTCTCGCCGCGCGTCGCGCCGGACAGAATCTGCGGCGCCAGCACCTCGAAGAAGAACGCCTGGTCGGCCTTCTCGCCGGCGCGCGGCTTGATGGCGTTGAAGATCTGGCTCTTGTCGGCGCCACCCTCCTTCTGGAATGCCGCAAGCTGGGCCAGTTCACGCCGTGAGATATGCGTTCCCACGGCATCGAGCCACTCCTCGCGATTGGCGCTGCGGGTCACGCCATGTGCGCGCATCATCGCCTGCACATCGGCATTGGCGTATAGCGCCAGCTTGCCGTCGCGGGTGACATGCTGCACCGGCACGTCATCGAACGCGCCGGCGTAGTGATAGAACGACAGGCCGCTACCGTCGCTGTAGCCGTACATGCCGAACACGAACGTCTCGCCGGCGACCTCTTCGCCAGCGGCGGCGAGCATGTCGGATTGCTCAGCGCTGCCCGAGCGAAACTCGACACGCAGGTGGGACCAGCTACGCCCCTGGCCAGCGACGGTTGCCGGCGAGCACTTGCGCCGCGCGCGAGCGAGCAGCGACCGATCGCGCGACAGCAGTCCGATCAATGCCTCGGCCAGCGTCGTCTTGCCGAAGCCGTTCTCCATGCTGATGGCGCTGGATTGCCCACGCAGATCGAGCAGCAGATGGCGCATCTTGGCATCCCAGGGGGATGCGATATCGCCGTGCTTGTTGAGCAGGTTGGCCACTTCGATACGGTTGATGACGCTCATGGGCGGCCTCCGGTTACTTCCAGCGCTTCGTCATCGGCGAACAGGTCGGCTTCCACGACATCGGCGTCGGTTTCGTCGAGGGCGGCTGCCGGGTCGGGCTCATCCGGCGTATCGGCATCGCGGTGGTCCCGTTCGGCACTAGTCTCGCTCGCGGTTGCCGAATCCTGGCCCTCTTGGCCCGCGATCAGTTCGACCAGATGCGACAGGTGATGCACCCCGACCTGCTCCGCTTCGAGCGCGCCCAACAGGGTTTGCTGCCAGACATCGCCGTTGCCGTCAGCCACGGTTTCGCGCACCGCCTCGAGCTGGCCGGCACGCATTTGCAGATCGATAAAGGCCTTCACCCGCCGGGCGAGATCCTCGCCGCGCTCGTCGAGCAACGCACGGCTGGTCTCGGGAGCGGTATCGCCCAGACCACGCAGCTCCTCGAGCTGCTCGCGCAGCAGCTCGACCAGTTCCGTGGTGGCGAAGGTCGCTTCCTGATAGCGGCTGACATCGGATAGCGCGCGATTCAGACGGGTATAGAGCAGCGTGTGCAGCAGCAGCCATAGTTGCAGATACCACTGCGCCAGCTCGGCGCGGCTCTCCTGGCGCAGGCGCAGGGCGGCAAAGACCGGATCGCGGGTATACAGCGGCGGTTGTTCGAGTTCGGGATCGGGTACCAGCGCGTAGAGCCGCGAGCCGGGCGCGATACCGGGATAGTCGCCAGGCTCGAATACGCGCAGGCGTAGGCCCTGCCCGGCGAGAAAATCGCGCAGCGACTCGCGCTCGGTATCCAGCGCATCGTCGATCAGCGCGCAAACGTCACGCTCGGCGAGTTGGCCTTCGCGCGCGGCGCGGCGCTTGCGGCCACCGCCGGGTTGGCGCTCGGCGGTGCGGTAGCGCAGCAGGTAGGCGACCACTTCGCCCATCTCGGTCATGTTCATGAATACGTATCCTGAGCGGCAACATCGTCTGCCGCGTCTGAAGATTCAAGCCTGGAAGGTGGCACGGTTTCGGAAGGATGTGGCGTGGGCGCGGCCCCAGGCGCCTGTAGGAAACGTAGGGAAGGCGTCACCGCGCCCTCGATGCGGCGCCCGTCGCTCAGCTCGATGGCGAATCCATCGGCTTCGATGCCCACCGTCAGGCGTTCATCGAGCAGATGGGTATCGACGAAGGTGTTGAGCAATTGGGCCAGGCAATCATCGCCCTCGAAACGGTGCCAGCCTTCGCTCAGCGCCTCGGGCAACGATAGCGGTGCCTCGCTCAGGCGCTCGCGAAGCGCCGGCCCATGCGCCTCGAGAAAACGCGCCAACAACGGATCTTCCGGCTGGCCATCGCCCTGCTCGTCGAACACCAGTGCCGTGGCGCTCTTTTCGGCGCGGCGTGTCTCGATCAATGGAATCAGCGGCTCGACACGCGGCATGGCGACGGCCAGGCCGAACGGCATCATGCGCTTGATGAGCACATTGCGCAGCGGTTCCGGTAGCGGCTCATTCAATAACCGTCGCGACAGGTCGGCGAAATCGACCACGCCCATCGATTGGATGCGCCCTTGCGCGATATCCGAAAGCAGCTCGGAAAGCCGCCGCGAGAGGTTTTCGATCGCCGTGAGTACCCGCCCGATCGCCCCCGACAGCATGCGCAGGTCCCAGTCGTTATCCTGGCGCTCACGCCACGCTTCGAAGCGCTGGATTGCCTCCGGAGCGGAAAGCTGCGAGCGCGCGCTGAGCAGCGTGCTCTGAATCGTCGACAGCGCATTGTGGTAGTGACGCTCGTTATCTAGGAATGCGCTGAGCTTGCCCTCGCGGGTGGGGTTTTCGCGTACCCGGCGCAGCTCCTGAGTCAGGGCGCGAATCGCCATCAGGATCTGGTTGGTGATGTCGGGAATGCGCGCGAAGTCGCTCCTGGCCAAGGCAGCGAGCACCTTGGCGGCATCGTACTCGGAGTACAGCAGGTCCTCGACCTGGCTGGCCAGCGTCACCGCCTGGCGACCACTGGGTGTCAGGCGCACCTGACCGGTCTGGCCCTGTTTCTCGATCAGCGCGGTACGCTTGGTGCTGCTCGCGCCTCGCATGTCGTCATCGCTGGCGGCACGATAGTGAATCTCGCTGGGCGTCGAGAGCAGGTTGACGACGAAGGCCAGGTCGTCGTGGGGCAGTTCAGGATAATGCTCGCGCAATTGCGCCAGACAACGGGTCTGCGAGACGAATGCGCTGTTGGTCGCGAAATCGACATCCAGCAGGTAGTCGAGCAGCAAGCAGCCGATATCCAGCCAGTAGCCGTCGCGCAAGCCGCGGCGCTGTTCCTGGCTGACCTGCACGAACGCCGAGCCCGGCTCATGGGCGCTGTCGTGGAGGTCGATCAACCGCGTGGTGGCGACGAGCAACTTGCTCCAGGCGATCATGCATCTCCCCGCTGGCAAAAAGCGCCATTATGCCAAGGCAGGCGCGGTGGGTCATTCTTCATCAAGAGAAGCGGCCACTTTGCGATGGCCTATTCGTTTGCCTGCTATGGTGTAATTCCATGCAATCAACGGAGCAGAGCCATGCACTATCGCCGCTTAGGCATGACCGGACTGAGCGTTTCGCCGCTGTGCCTGGGAACCATGACCTACGGAACCCCGCAATGGCGGGATTGGGTGCTCGACGAGACCCAGAGTCGCCCATTCATCCAGCAAGCGCTGGATGCCGGAATCAACTTCTTCGATACCGCCGACATGTATTCCGATGGGGCTTCCGAGACGGTGATCGGGCGGGCACTGAAGGACTTCGCCCGCCGCGAAGAGGTGGTCATCGCCACCAAGGTCTATAACCCGACCGGCAATAAAGGTCCCAACGAGCGCGGCTTGTCACGCAAGCACATTCACCACGCGATCGACGATTCCCTGCGTCGCCTGGGCACCGATTACGTCGATCTCTACCAGACCCATCGCTGGGATTATCACACCCCGATCGAGGAGACCATGGCGGCGCTGCATGAGGTGGTGAAAGCCGGCAAGGCGCTATACATCGGCGCCTCAAGCATGCATGCCTGGCAATTCGCCAAGGCGCAGCATGTGGCTCGGACCAACGGCTGGACGCCGTTTTCCTCCATGCAACCGATGGTCAACCTGATCTACCGGGAGGAGGAGCGCGAGATGATTCCCCAGTGCCTCGACCAGGGCGTCGGCGTGATCCCGTGGAGCCCGCTGGCCCGCGGAATCCTGGCGGGCAGCAAGCCGGTCGGCGGCGAAGGGTTGACCACGCGCGCCAAGAGCGATGAGCAGATGCGCAACTGGAACCTGGGGCTGGAGCGCGACCAGCCGGTGATCGATGCGTTGCAGGCGGTGGCCGAAGACAAGGCGGTATCCCCGGCGCAGGTCGCACTAGCCTGGCTGCTGCATAAGCCCGGCATCACCGCGCCCATCGTCGGGGCCAGCAAGCCGCACCATCTCGATCAGGCCATCGGCGCGCTCGACGTGAGCCTAAGTGCGGACGAGATCGAGCGGCTGGAAGCGCCCTACGTGCCGCATGACGTCGTAGGCTTCGAATGACATGCTATGTGCGAAAACGTTTGGGATCGCTGGTCACTCACCCCTCACCGATCCCATGACGCTTGAGCTTATTGGCGATGGTGGTATGCGAGACGCCCAGGCGGCGCGCCAGCAGTCGGCTCGACGAGTGCTCCGGATACAGCGCGGCGAGCACGCGCTTCTCCACTTCACCGATGATGTCGCCGAGCGAGCCATCGAGATCGACACCGGCCAGGCCGGTCGTCTGCCCGGCACTCGGCATGCGTAGATGAAGGGGCTGTATCTCGCTGCCTTCGCACAACGAGACCGCCTGGAACAGGACGTTCTCGAGCTGTCTCACGTTGCCCGGCCAGGGATAGGCGACGAGTCGTGCATGGGCGGCATCGGAGAGTACCGGCAGGGGGCAGCCGATCTGCCGGGCCGCTCGGTCGATGAAGTGATTGGCCAATTCGCCGATGCCATCCAGGCAGTCGCGTAGCGGCGGTATGCGCACCGATAGCACGTTGAGACGGTGATAGAGATCGTGGCGAAAGTGCCCTTCGGCACAGAGCTGGGGCAAATCCTGCTGGGTCGCGCAGATCACCCGTACATCGAGGTGGGTCTCTTCATCGCTGCCGACACGGCGAAAGCCGCCATCCTGCAGGAAGCGCAACAGTTTGACCTGCAAGCGAGGGCTCATCTCGCCGACCTCATCGAGAAAGATCGTGCCGCCAGCGGTCATCTCCAGCAGCCCGAGCTTGCCTTCGGGCCGCGCCCCTTCGAAAGCGCCCGGTGCGTAACCGAACAATTCGGTTTCGGCCATCGACTCCGGCAGGCTGGCACAGTTGAGCGCCATGAACGGCGCCTGACCGCGCGGGCTAGCCAAGTGACAGGCCCGCGCCAGCAGCTCCTTGCCGGTGCCGGTCTCGCCCTCGATCAGCAGCGGTGCATCCAGCGGTGCCATGCGCCTGGCCTCGTGCACCACCGCGGTAAGCCGTGGGCTGGCCTGGAAGATCGCCTCGAAGCCGCGCAGTTCCTGGCGCTGCACATGGTAGATGCGCTCGCCGACGCGATCGGCGCGATGCAGGGTGACCACCGCCCCGGCCAGCGAGGCGACATCGTCCTTCTCGCTGTGCAGCGGGGCGATGTCGGCGAGATAGATCGCATCCTTCAGCGTCAGTCGCAACCCATTGACGCGTGCGTTGTTGCGGCGCACCAGATCGGGCAGGTCGATGTCATGGATATAACGATCCAACGATAGCCCCGGCACTTCGTCGACCCGCACACCGAGCATCTGCCCCGCCGCACGATTGGCGGCAACGATGCGCCCCTCCATGTCGATCGACATCACCGGATCGGAGAGCGACGACAGCAATGCATCGAGTTCCAGATGGCGTCGCTCGCTGGGCATCAGGCTGACCCGCTTGACACTGAATACGCCGGGCACGTTTTCGAGCGTCGGCCTGAGTGTCGTCAACTGCGCGCTGAGCAAATGCGGCACATGCAGGTAGATGGTGTTGCCCTGATCGCCGCCGACCTCGCCGCGCGAGACGTTGAGGCCATAATCGGCGAAGGGAGAGACGATGTCGCGCAGGATGCCGATGCGATTCTGGCAGTGAAACTTGAGACGCATGGTTTGACCCGGTGAGAAAGTTCGTGGCGGAAATGATCGTCACATCGGCGTGACTCGCTGTAAAGATAGCGTGACACAAAGCCGCCATTCAATGCCGAAACGGCGGGTTTTCCCGATTTTAAATCGGCTGGTAGCCGCTTTCGTAACGAAAAGCTGACAGAAGCACAGGCACTCGAGCCCGCAACGCCGGTCTTGGCCCTTCCCCGGTGCGCGCGTCGCTCTATGCTTGATGACATATCCCGACTCCAAGCACCGTCTACAGGGAACCCGACATGAACAAGAGCGCCGAGAAAGCGACCCACTATCAGGCTCGTCAGCCGAATGCCGACGGCATCATCCACTACGACGATACCGAGAATGCCACGTGGCAGGCGCTGATGCGCCGCCAGATGGAAGTCATCGAGGGTCGTGTGTGCCAGCAATACATCGATGGCCTCGAACGCCTGGCGTTAGCGGAAGATCGCATACCGCAGCTCGGCGATGTCGATCGCGTATTGATGGAGGCCACCGGCTGGCGGACCGCGCAAGTGCCGGCGCTGATTCCCTTCAATACCTTCTTCGAGCTGCTGGCCAACCGCCGCTTCCCGGTGGCGACGTTCATTCGCACGCCGGAGGAGATGGACTACCTGCAGGAGCCGGATATCTTCCATGAGATATTCGGCCACTGCCCGATGCTGACCGACCCGTCGTTCGCCGAGTTCACCGCGATCTACGGCAAGCTGGGTCTGGCGGCCAGCAAGCAGGAGCGCATCTACCTGGCACGGCTATACTGGATGACCGTCGAGTTCGGGCTGGTCGATACCCCAGCCGGACTGCGCATCTACGGCGGCGGGATCATCTCATCGCCGAAGGAGACCTTCCATGCGCTCTCCGATGTGCCGGCACACTACGTCTTCGATCCACTCGATGCGCTGCGCACACCCTATCGCATCGATATCCTGCAACCGCTGTACTATGTGATCGACGGCCTGCATACGCTGCATGACCTCGCCGAGCGGGACATCATGGCCATGGTGCACGAGGCCATGGCACTTGGCTTGTTCGAGCCTCAATTCGCCCCCAAGAAAGCCATTAATGCCTAAGCTAAGGTAAATGCGGCCTTTCATTCTCAGACAGGAGTCACATCGATGAGCCATCTTTCCGAGCAGCCCTGCGAAGCCTGCGGTTGGGACGCGCCACACGTCACCCAGACCGAGATCGACGAGCTCAAACCCGGCATACCCGAGTGGCGGATCGTCGAGCGCGATGGCATCATGCAATTGGAGCGCGTCTTTGCGTTCCGCAACTTCAAGCAGGCGCTTGCCTTCACCAATCGGGTCGGTGAAATCGCCGAGGAAGCCGGCCACCATCCGGCATTGCTCACCGAGTGGGGGAAAACCACCGTGACCTGGTGGTCCCACGAAATGAAGGGCCTGCACAAGAACGATTTCATCCTGGCCGCCAGAACCGACGAGGTAGCAGAGTAAAATGTTCGAGCAGATTGAGCGTGTGCCCGGGGATGCCATCCTCGGGCTTATCGAGGCCTTCAACAAGGATACCAATCCACAGAAGGTCGATCTCGGTGTCGGCGTCTACCGCGATGCCCACGGCAACACGCCGATCATGCGGGCCGTCAAGCAAGCCGAGGCGCTGCTGCTGAAGAACGAAACCACCAAGAGTTACATCGGCTCCCACGGTGACCCGCGCTACGGCCAGGTGATCCTGCCGATGGTACTGGGCGCCGAATCGCCGGTACTCGCCGAGAACCGCGCCAGCGCGACGCAATCCCCCGGTGGCACCGGTGCGCTACGCCTGGCGGCGGATTTCATCAAGACCAATCTGCCCGGCAAGGGCATCTGGGTTTCCGACCCGACCTGGCCCAACCACCTGGGCATTTTCCAGGCCGCCGGTATCCCGCTGCATAAATACCCTTACGTCGATGCCGACAATCGCCTCGATTTCGATGGCATGATCAATGCGATCGCCAAGATTCCCCACGGCGATGTCGTGGTATTGCATGCCTGCTGCCACAATCCGTCCGGCTTCGACCTTTCCAGGGATCAATGGCAGAAAGTGCTGGAAGTGGTCAAGGAGCGCGACCTGCTGCCGCTGGTCGATTTCGCTTATCAGGGCTTCGGCGACGGGCTCGAAGAGGACGCTTACGGCGCCCGATTGATGGCCGAGAATCTTGGCGAAGTGCTGATCACCAGTTCCTGCTCGAAGAACTTCGGCATCTATCGCGAGCGCACCGGCTGCTTGATCGCGATCGCCAAGACCACCGAGCAGATGGAGAATATCCGCTCGCAGATGGCAATCGTCGCTCGCGAGAACTATTCCAACCCGCCGGCACATGGCAGCGCCATCGTCTGTGAAATCCTGACCTCCGCCGAGTTGGCGGCAGTGTGGCGTGAAGAGCTGACCGAAATGCGCGATCGTATCAACGGCTTGCGCCGCGATTTCGTCGATGCGCTCAAACCCTACGGGCTGGATGCTCAGTTCGCGCACATCGCCGAGCAGCGCGGCATGTTCTCCTATACTGGTCTCACGCCGGATCAGGTCGATCATCTACGCGACGAGTTCGGCATTTACATGGTGCGCTCGGGCCGCGCCAACGTCGCCGGGCTGGCGAGCGAGAACCTGCCCTACGTGGCCAAGGCGATCGCTTCCGCCGTCAAGTGAGGCCATGCCGTACTAGTGCTCTCATGTTCGAACGCCCGGCCCGCCCGGGCGTTCGTCGTTCTTCAGGCGTTTGCAACGGATCAAGGGCATCATGACCAGACGAGTGACGATCATCGGTGCCGGCGTCACCGGATTGACCAGCGCGCTGGCGCTTTTCGAAGCCGGCTGCGAGGTACGCATCATCGACCCCGAGCCCCCGGGTAGCGGCACCAGCGCCGCCAATGGTGGTCAGCTTTCGTGGGCCTTCGTCGCGCCACTCGCCGAGCCCGGCGTGCTACCCAAGCTGCCCGGCTGGCTGGCCCATGCCGATAGCCCGATTCGCTGGATACCACGCCTCGACCCCGCCCTGCCCGCCTGGGGGCTGGCCTTTCTGCTCGCCTGCGCACGCCACCGTGCCCATGACACCACCGCCGCACTGCTCGAGCTGGCCGCACTTGGCAAACCGCAACTCGACGATTGGCGCACGCGCCTCGCGCTCGATTTCGATTGGCGCGCCAATGGCAAGCTGGTGGTCTATCGTGATGCCAAGGCACTGCAAGGCGCCAAAAAACAGGCCGCGTTTCAGCGGGAACTGGGAGTGGTACAGGAGGTGCTCGATCGTGACGCCCTGCTCGAGCGCGAACCGGGCCTGGAGCCTCATCGCGATTCGCTGGCCGGCGCGGTATGGACGCCCGATGAAGAAGTCGGCGACTGTGCGAAGTTCTGCCGTGGCGTGGCAAGCCATCTAGAAAGCCAGGGTGTGAGCATCGATAAACGCCGTATCGCACGGCTTGAGGGTGACGCCAGCCAGCTTACCGCCTGGCATTTCGCTGATGGCGAGCGCCAACCCCGTGCCGCCAACGAGCTACTGATCGTCGCTGCCGGCCTGGCCAGCCGTGCCCTGCTCGCCCCGCTGGGCGTGCGCCTGCCGCTCTATCCGCTCAAGGGCTACAGCTTGACCGTGAATCTCGACGCCAACGAGCGCCCATTCGAGACCAGCGTCACCGATGCCGAACGCAAGATCGTTTATGCGGGGATGAAGGGTGCTACACAAGACGGATCGAACAATCGTCTTCGCATCGCCGGTATCGCCGACCTCGACGGCTGGCAGGCCAACCCACGCGCTTCACGCGTTGCCTTGCTCAAGCGCCAGGCCAGCGAGTTTCTGCCCGAGCTGGCCCCGCGCATCCAGGCCGCCGAAGCCTGGACCGGCCTGCGCCCGGCCACGCCCAATGGCCGCCCACGCCTCGGTCCGACCGGCATCGTCGGGCTCTGGGTCAATGCCGGGCAAGGCGCGCTGGGCTGGACGCTCGCCCCGGGCTCGGCGCTGGCGATCGCTCGTGCGCTCACCCGTCGTGACACTCAAGCACTGGACAAATTCAGACTATCCGCCACCGGCTAGAATCATGGAGCGAAAAAAGGCGCTCATCCGAGCGCCTTTTCAGGACTCTCCAGCGCTCAAGCCGCGTAACGGCCGATATCCAGCCCGTTCGGGTCGATGGCGGGCCGGCGGTTGGCGATCAGGTCGGCGAGCAGCTGGCCACTGCCACAGCTCATCGTCCAGCCCAGCGTGCCATGCCCGGTGTTGAGCCATAGGTTGCCGTATTTGGTGCCACCGATGATCGGCGTGGAGTCCGGCGTCATCGGGCGCAGGCCGGTCCAGAATTCGGCTTTTGCGAGATCGCCGCCTTCGGGAAATACATCGCGTACCACCATGCTGATGGTAGCGCGACGCTTCTCGAGCAGGCTCAGATCGTAGGACGCCAGTTCGGCGGTGCCGCCAACGCGGATGCGGTCGTCAAAACGCGAGATCGCCACCTTGAAGGTTTCGTCCATCACCGTCGATTGCGGCGCGCCGCCGTCGTCGGTCACCGGCACGGTCAGGCTGTAGCCCTTGACCGGATAGATCGGCAGGCGAATGTCGAGATCCTTGACCAGAAACGGCGAGAAGCTGCCCATGCATACCACGTAGGCATCGGCACTGAGCTCGCCTGCCGATGTCACCACGCCATCGATGCGATCGCCCTGACGCTTCAGACGCTCGATCGAGACATTGAAGCGAAACTCGACGCCGAGCTTGTCGCGGCAGTAATCGGCCAACCGATTGGTGAACAGGTGGCAATCGCCGGTTTGATCGTCGGGTAAATGCAGGCCGCCGACGAACTTGCCCGGCACGCGCGCCAGCGCCGGTTCGATGGTCTTGATTTCATCGGCATTCAGCAGCGAATGGCGCACGCCGCACTGGGCGAGCACTTTCATATCCTTGGCTACCGCATCGACCTGGCTATCGGTGCGGAATAGTTGCAGCAAGCCGCGCTGGCGGTCCTCATAACGAATGCCGGTATCGTCACGCAGCGCGTTGATACAGGCGCGGCTGTATTCGGCCACACGCACCATGCGCTCCTTATTGATCGCATAACGCTCGGCGGTGCAGTTGTTGAACATCTGCATCATGAAGCGCGCCATGGTCGGATCCATACGCGGCTGGATCTTCAACGGGGCGTGTTCCTGGAACATCCATTTGACGGCTTTTTGTGGAATGCCCGGTGCCGCCCAAGGCGATGAGAAGCCGAACGAGACTTGACCGGCATTGCCGTAGCTGGTCTCCATGGCAGGCGACGGTTGGCGATCGATTACCGTGACCTCATGCCCTTGCATGGCCAGATAGTAGGCGCTGGTGACGCCCACCACACCGCTACCAAGAACTAATACCTTCATCGCCCTGCCTCCCCGCCGATTGTGCTTTTGAACGCCTGGCGATATTCGCCAGTTCGAGGCGAGTATAAGGGTAGCTTGGTAGTATATTTTTCTATTTTTTGCGGGAAAAATTAATATATGAATCGTATTAGGCGCTGGTATTGAAAATATAAAATATTTAAACGCAGTTTATCAGTTCAAAAAACTACCTTCATTTCTACCGTTAATCGAGCGGCGATAGAGCAGCAACGCCAGGCCACCCGCCAAGCAATTACCCAACGCCGCGCCCAGCGCCACGCCAACCAATCCTCCCCACTGCGCGCCCAGCCACAAGCATGGCAGGTAGCAGACGAAAAGCCGCGCGCAGGACATCAGCATGGCGCGCAGCGGCCAGCCCAGGGCATTGGAGGCCGATACCACCAGCATGCAGGCGCCCAGCAAGGCGTAGCTGGGCAACAAGCCACGAATCAGTATCGCCAGCTCATCGCGCACGTCGGGGTTGCCTGAAAGTGCACCGGCGATCCACGGCGCCAATACCGCCAACGACAACCCCAGCCCCAACTGCCAGAACACCACCACACGCAGCGCCAATCGCATCAGGCGGTGAATCTGCATCCAGTCGTTAGCGCCATAACAGCGCCCCAGCCAGGGCGGCAACGACATGGTCAATGCCAGCACGACCATCAACGAGACGGTCTCGAGACGGCTGGCCAGCCCCCAGGCGGCGACGGCCGTTTCCCCCAGTTCGGCGACGATCGACGTGGCCAGCATGGCCGCCAGCGGTGGCATCAGTTGGCTGATCATCGCCGGCCCGGCGATGCCCGCAAACATGCCCGCCGATTGGCGCGCCTCCCCTGTCAGCCCATGCCTGGCCAGCCAACCGGTATGGCGCAGGCGTCGTGCCACCAGAAATAATCCACTGGCGAAAGCGATTGCTGTGGCCCAGGCGGCACCCGGCAAGCCCAACCCCGGCCAGGGGCCGATACCGAAGATCAGCAGCGGATCGAGGATCAGATTGATCAAGCTGGTCAGCACCATCAGCTTGCCGGGCAGCCGGGTATCGCCATGCGCACGGAACACGCTGTAGCTGAAATACAGCACCGCCCCCAGCCAGGCGGCCAGCAGTTGCGGCGCCCAATAATCGCGAATGAGCGCCAGTGTCGCCGTATCCGCGCCCAGCAACCGGAACAGCGGTGTCTGAACGGCCCACAGCGCGACCGCCAGCACGCCAATCGCGACACCGCCGATGATCAGCAAGAGGCTGCCCAGACGCCGTGCCCGCGGCTCCTCGCCGGCACCCAGGGCCCGCGAGATCAATGCGGCGATGGCAATGCCCAGCCCCACTTGCACGCCAATGATCAAGAATGTCAGCGGAAACGTGAATGACTGCGCCGCTAGCGGCGTGGTGCCCAGACGAGCGATGAAAGCGCTGTCGACGAGTTGAAAGCCCAGCAGCGATAGCACGCCTAGCGCCATCGGCCAGGTCTGGCGCCATAACTGACGCCCTAAAGAGGGTTCTGTCTGATTCACGCGGTCTCCGTCAGGGTTGGTCGCGATGCGACGGGGCGTGCGACACCTCGAGACGAATCGCGTATTCCTGACCGTTACGTTCGATGCTCTCGCGCTCAGCGGGGTGGCGGTCCGGCTGAGCGCGAGTCCGAGAATCGTTCATGTACGCCTCGAGGGGCTCGAGCACCGTATTCGGGGTGATTCGCCCATCCGTGTAGGCGATATCGATGCGACAGTCCTGCGGCGCCGTCACCTGGCATTGCGACTGTTGACGGCAGGCCTCGCGCATCACCCAGTCTCCCAGACGATGTACCAGATCGGAGCGCTCGGCAACGGGGATGGCATCGGTTGAAGGTGCCCCCTTGCGAGCCGAGAAGTGCAAGCGCGCTTCGAGCCCCTCGATACGTTCATCGCTCGCGGCCATGCGTGGCTGGTAGCGAAGAACATACTCGCCGTCGTGCAGATCATGCCACAGCCGCTGCATCAGCCGGTACTGCCGGGTCAGTTCATCATGCAGTTGCCGATCGAAGAACCAGTAGCTGTTCGGGCCAGCGAGCCTGGCCCGCTGCATCGCCATATCGGCGGTATGGATCAGTTCGCCAGCGCTGGTGCCGTTCTCGGGGCAAAGACCGATACCGATGCTGGTGGCAATACGGTGTTCACGCTCGCCAAGTGTGAACGGCTGATGCAGATTCTCGAAGATCGCCTCCAGGCGTGGCAGGACATCGCCATCGGCCTGTAGCTCCGGCAAGACCATCACGAAGCCAGCGTGAGTGAAACGCGCCATGGGGTTGTCAGGATGATTGCAACGCAGGCGATTGGCGATCATTGCCATCAGGGCATCCTGCTGCGTACAGGCCACCGCGGCGTCTCGCATCGGCGCTTCGCCCAGCGGCTCGATGCCGATAGCGATGACCGCCAGGCGGCCGCCCTGGCGTCGGCTATCGGCGATACGGTTGGCGAGTTCGGCCTCGAAGGCCGGTCGGTCGGGGAGATGACTCAGGGTATCGAACCCGGTGACGATCTCGAATTCGCGCCGCGCCTGCGTCAACTCGTGCAAATCGATATCGACACAGAACATCAAGGGATCGTCGGTACGCTCACCGAGCATCAAATGGTAGGAGAACACCGTGACCGGCGCGCCGGATTTGTGCTTCAGCTCCAGTTCACCAGCCGGAATGCCAAGCCCTTTCTCGATCCAATCGTGGTGTGCCGATATCACCGATTCACGCAGCGAATCGGGAATCAGCAGATCCTCGAGATAGCATCCGATGGCCTCGTCGGCACTGTAACCATAGAGCATCTCGCTGGCTTCATTCCAGTAGATCACCCGGCGCTGGCTGTCGTAGCCCTGTACGGCAACTTTCGGCAGGCTCTCCAGCAGGCTGCGAAAGCGCCGCTCGCTCTCGTCCTGCGAAGGTGACTCGACCGCATCATGAGGCCCGATGCGATACCGCCAGATGACGCAAGCCGACACACCCAGCAGTGACAGGCCCGGCACGATGACCCAGCCAGACAACCGATGCATGACACCCAGCAGGAGCAGCAGGGCCGAGCCGACGACCAGCGATGCGAGCGACAGCGGCCAGTTGCGCCGTATGCCGTAAGCACTATCGACCATGAATGCCCGTGTCATGTTGTGTCGCTATCCCGTCCGCTGAAGGCGCAACAGTATAAACGCAACGAGGCCGTGGACGTTAATTGCGCGACCAGCGAGGCAGCGGTGACAGTCGATCAGCCCGATGGCCGGGTATTGGCGCTGACCATGCCGGACAGCAGCCGGCTGACGTTATCGCTGCTCATTGGCTTGAAAAAGTAATAGCCCTGAATCAGGTCGCAGCCCATTTCGCGCACCAGCTCGAGTTGGTCCTCGTTCTCCACCCCTTCCGCCACGACCTCGAGGCCCAGGCGATGGCCGATGAATACCGTGGCTTCCATGATGGCGCGATCGCTGGTATCGGTAGGCGCATCGCGCACGAAACTGCGATCGATCTTGATCGATGTCACCGGGAACAGTTTCAGGTAACTCAGCGACGAGTAGCCGGTACCGAAGTCGTCGATGGCGATCTTCATGCCTTGGTGGTACAGCCGTCTCAGCCCCTCCAGGGTTTTATCGCCGGCCTGTATCAGGACGTTCTCGGTCAGCTCGATACCGATGTCTCGCGGCGTCAGGCGATACTCCGCCATACGGGTTTCCAGACTCAGGAACACTCGATGATCGGCGATCTGCTTGCCCGAGAGATTGATATCGATACGGCAGTCGCCCAGCCCCACGGCCTTCCACATCGCCTGCTGACGACAGGCCTCGTTGATGACCCATTCACCCAGCCGGTGAATCAGGTTCGAGCGTTCGGCGATCGGGATGAATTCCGCCGGCGATACCGCCTCGCCATTGCGCGGGAACCAGCGCAGCAGCGCCTCGAGACTCTCGATTCGACCGCTTTTCGCCGCTACCTGGGGCTGGTAGTGCAGCGCCAGTTCGCCGTCGCGCAGCGCCGCTTGCAAGCGTTCTTCCAGTTGATGCTGACGAAGCAGCTCATCGTGGAACTGCTGATTGAAGAACCAGTAACTGCCACGACCGGCCTGCTTGGCGCGGTGCTTCGCGACATCGGCATTGCGAATCAATTCACTGGCGGTCGTCCCGTTGTCGGGAAACAGGCTGATCCCGAGACTGGCGGTGATATGCGTTTCCTTGTCGCCGAGCATGAATGGCTGGCTGAAGTCATCGAGCAACTTGCTGACCAGGGATAATGAATCGTGATCGACATTCACGCGCGGAAAGGCCATGACGAATTCATCGCTGCCAAAGCGGGCAATCAGGTCGGAACTGCGCTGATGACAGAGCAGGCGCCGGGCGACGAGGATGAGCAGCGCATCGCCCTGTGCGTAGCCCTGGGCATCGTTGACCTCGGCGAACTGGTCGAGATCGAGAAACACCACCGCCAGGTTGTCTCCATGACGCTGACACTCCTCCAGACACTCGGCCAGCTCTGCCTCGAAGGACCGCCGATTGGGCAGGTGGGTCAAGGCATCGAAATGCGTCATGAAATCCAGGTCGCGCCTGGCCCGTTTCTGATCCGAAAGATCGATATCGACACAGAACAGCAGTGGGTCGTCGGATTGCTCCCCCAGCATGACATGGTGAGAGAAAACCGAGACCGGCGCTCCGGACTTATGCCGCAACTCCAATTCGCTGGCCGGGATCTCCTGGCCCTCATGAAGCCACGCTGCATGCGCCTTGATGACATCGTTACGCATCCGGTCGGGAATCAGCAGATCCTCGAGATGGCGGCCGATCGCTTGCTCACTGGTGTAACCGTATAGCTGTGTACTGGCCTCGTTCCAGTAGATCACCTTGCGCGCTTTGTCGTAGCCCTGCACGGCGACCTTCGGCAGGCTTTCGAGCAGCGCTCGAAAGCGCCGTTCGCTCTGGCGCCAATGCGCCGCCTGCAGTTCGTTGTCCAGGGATGCGATTTTCGTCTGGCTCGCTGAATACCGCCGCAGCAGGTATCCGATTCTCGCCAGCGCCAGAAGCGCCAAGCCACTCAGCAACGAAGAGAGCAGCCGGGGGAGGCCCAGAACCAGGAGAAAGACCAGACTGAAGGCGATCACCACAAGCAATAACCGAACCTGTGAGACACACCGAGAGTGATCGCTATCGACCATGAAAGGCCCCTATGCTGACGTTTCTCAACCTATATTAGTCAATTTATACCTAAGCGCATAAGACGGGAAGATTACGACCAGAACGAGCCTTATGGCTATCCGGCGACATGAAGTGCCTTTCTTGCCAATCCCATTGCTACCTAGCGATTGCAAATTGTCAGCCGTAGCGCGAACCAAGCATTAATCGTCGATGATTTGAATCTTAATATTTTCGCGTTCAAACAACTCATCCTTACAATTCCATATGCCTAAATTTGCACGTTTACATGCGTAAGCCATGTTGGCTTTTCCTCTGACTACTCCCATTCTTTTTCTGTTGCTTTTTGTAACT
Organism: uncultured Halomonas sp.; assembly: GCF_946887195.1. The sequence goes on along the minus strand of NZ_CAMPKE010000003.1, from coordinate 210,906 downwards.
AAACCAATCGTTGGCAATAGCAAGTAGATAATGGGGAACCGCGATGAGACTTGAAACAACTTGGCTATCCAACAGCGCCACGACTCATATTCACGATCACTACTGGAATCCAAGCGTTCACCTCGAACTGGAACAGTCGCAGTGGAGTCTGGCCGATATCAATCGGCACATCGATCTTGCGGCGTGGCTGCCGTTCCTATCGAATTTGCCCCGGGATCCTTACGTCAATACTCGCTGGAAGCGCATGTCATGGTTGCAGTTGCTCGAGGAGGGGAATGTCGAGGTCATGGGCGATTGCCCAATGGCCCAGGGCGGGATGTTCAACGACGCCGATAGCATGGCCGACAAACTGCGCTATTACAGCAGCCTGGAGCCGGCTTTCATCGCGCGCCAAGACGTTCAGGCCTTCGTCCGCGAGTGGGCGGCGCTATGGGGTATCGGTCCGAGGGAGCCGATCCTGTTCCAGATCACCGGCGTCAGGGGCAAAGGAAAACTCGACCCGTTGCAAGGCCAGGGCATCCATGCGGATGGTTGCAAGTATCTCAGCATCCTGGTCATAAACAGAGAGAACGTGTCCGGGGCGACCAGCCGACTTTATCAGGATAAAGCTGGTAAAAAAGAATTGGCCGAACTCGTACTCGAACCCGGACAAATCCTGCATATCAGAGACGACAAGCTATTTCATAGCGTGGATAACGTAACGCAAATGAATGATGAGCTTCCTTTCGAGCGATTTATCATCATCATCAATAGCTGTTTCGTTGATGGCTTTCAAAATAGAATGCTGCGCCGTCATTTCCCCAGCGCCGTATTAAACAATGTGCTTTGAAAGTATGCGACAAGTCATCCTTCCATTGGCATTAAACAGCGAACGGCCAATCGATAAGCATGACTCGGCCAATCGGCTCGTGCCGATTGGCCCTCTAACGGGTTATCGTCATTCGTCCCAGTTGGGTGAAAAGTCTGGATTGGCGATACGCTCACCGACATCCAGCCGGTCGATGCGCTCGACCTCATCGGGGGAAAGCTTGATCTGCAGTGCCTTCAGGTTGGCTTCCTGATGAGCCGGCTTGGTGGATGAAGGGATCACCACGATGTCGCGCGACGCCACCCAGGCCAGCGCGATTTGCGCCGGCGTGGCGTCATGATTCGCGGCGATCTGGGTGAGTACCGGTTCATGCATCACCTTGCCGACCGCTAGCGGCATATAGCCTGTGACTTGCAAGCCCTTGGCCTGGCAATGCTCGACCACCTGCCGATTGGCCAGGAAAGGATGAACTTCGACCTGGTTGGTAACGAGGCGCTCGCCGCCGGGCACCGCCGAGGCCTCATCGATCTGTGAGGTGGTGAAGTTGGAAACGCCGATGTAGCGGCTCAGGCCTTTCTCGCGCGCTTCGTTCAGAGCGCCGATAATCTCGGCCATGGGTATCTCGCCCTTCGGCGATGGCCAGTGGATCAACGCCAGATCGACCCGCTCGACACCCAGCTTGCGACAACTCTCCTCGAGACTGGCGATCAGTGCATCGTGCTCGAGCGAATCCCACCACACCTTGGTGGTCAGAAAAATCTCGTCTCGCGGCACGCCGCTCTGCCTGATCGCCTCGCCGACATCCTGCTCGTTCCCGTACATCTGTGCGGTATCGATGTGCCGATAACCCAGGGCCAGCGCCGAGGTCACCGAATCGATCACCTCCTGGCCTTTCAAGCGAAAGGTACCCAGGCCTATCTCGGGAAGGGGCGCTTCGTGTGTCATGTCGGAACTCCTTTCGTTCATGTCATGGATAGAGCGTCAATCACTTTGGGTAACTCACCTCATGACCTGCGGGCGCCATCCTGGGCTTTCAACCTATTAGCGCGCTATGGATTCGTCATGTCAGGCCGACGTGCGGCGGCGCCGATCGTCGGGAGCGTCGTGCTAGACTGGCCATTCACTTTTCATTGCTTGCGATCATGCCCGACACTCCCCATATCGTGCTGGTCGGCGCGGGCCACGCCCACCTGCATGTCGCCGCCCAAGCCAAGCAGATGATCGATGCCGGCGCAGCGGTCACGTTGGTCTCTCCCGGCGACTTCTGGTACTCGGGCATGGCCAGTGGCATGCTCGGCGGCGACTACACCGACGATCGCGACCGCCTCGACCCCGCGGCATTGATCGAAAGTGCCGGTGGCGGCTTCCTGCCCGGGCAGGTCGTGGCGATCGATCGCAAGCGCCGCCTGTTGCATCTCGCCGAAGGTGCCCCACTCGCCTACGACTGGGCCTCGCTGAATCTGGGCAGCCGAGTCGATGCATCGAACATTCGTGGTCTGGGAACGAGTGCTGCGGCCTGGCCGGCCAAGCCGGTGAGCAACCTATGGTGCCTGCGCGAAGCGCTCGAGTCGGCACTGGGCGATGCGGCTACGCTGCCACGCCTGGCGGTCGTCGGCGGCGGTCCAACCGGGGTCGAACTGGCGGCCAACCTGCTCGGGCTGGGTGAGCGTTACGGCCGGCGATTCGAGATCAGCCTGATCAGTGCCAGCCCACGTCTGCTGCCGAACGCGCCGCGTGGTGCCAGCGCCTGGGTGACGCGCCGCCTGCATCGGCGCGGCCTGCGCCTCGAGCTCGGCGCCACTGCCATTGCCTATGACGAAGGCCGGCTCACCCTCGACGACGCCAGCTCGATTCCTTGCGATCGCGTGCTCATCGCCAGCGGCCTGATAGCCCCCAAACTGATCGGTGAGTTGGGCCTGGAGCACGATCCTTATCAGGGTCTGGCGATTGCATCAACGCTGCAGGCCATCGATGACGAACGCCTGTTCGCGGTCGGCGACTGCGCCTGGCTACCCGACTCGCCCTACCCCAAACTCGGCGTATTCGGCGTGCGCCAGGCACCGATACTGTTGCATAACCTGATCGCCGCGCTGCGCGGGGACCCGCTACAGGCGTATCGGCCACAGCGGCGTTACCTATCGATCCTCAACCTGGGCGACTCGCGCGGCCTGGCGCTATGGGGACCGTTATGGTGGCCCGGCCGCCTGGCGCTGAAAGCCAAGCGACGCCTCGATCATCGCTTCATGGATCGTTACCGCCGAGCGTGACGCCAAAAGCAATCAGGCGCCTCGAAGGCGCCTGAAAGGGATTCGAGCCAGCGTTACTGGCGAATGCCCTCGAACGTCACATACAACTCGAGCTCCTGCATGACCGGTGGAAACTGGCTCACATCGATATCGTAATCGGCCAGTTCCAGCGTCGTGCTACCCTCGAAGCCCTGGCGATAACCACCCCACGGATCCTCACCGCCACCGATGCGCTCGACCTGCATGGTGATCGGCTGCGTCACGCCATGCAGGGTCAAATCGCCCGTCAGTTCACCCTGACCTTCGCCGGTCGGCTCGAAGCCGGTGGAGACGAAGCTCGCCTCGGGATACTCATCCGCCGCCAGGAAATCGTCGCTGAGGATATGTTTGTCGCGCTCGGCATGGGCCGTGTCCAGGCTGCTCACATCGACGTTGACTTCGACGCTGGCGGCCTCGAGATTCTCCGGATCGTAAGTGAAACGGCCGGTGAAATCGTCGAACGTGCCGAGAATGTAGGAGTACCCCAGATGACTGATCTTGAATTGGATGAAGGCGTGCTGGTTGTCACTGTCGATGACGTACTCGGCGGCTTGAGCCTGGGCCAGTGGCAACAAGGCGGCGGCCGTCAACGCGGCAATGGCGGTCTTTTTCAACATCGTGAACTCCTTTTGCAGGGAAAATCGGTCGCCGGGCACAGCCCGACGATACACGGATCAGGACGAGCGACGCGGATCGAGCATGCGACGCAGCGTGTCGTTACCATCGAACAGATGATGCTTGAAGGCAGCCAGAGCGTGACCGAGTGCAAAAATCATGAGTGCCCAGGCGGCATACCAGTGAACCTCGCCGGCCAGCGTGGCCTGATTGGGCAACTCCGATACCAACGCAGGGAAGACGAACAGATCGAAGACCTCGATCCCCTGGCCCTCCGCGGTGGAAATCAGATAGCCGCTGATCAGCACCACGAAAATCAATAGATACAGCAGAGCATGACCGGCATGCGCCGCCAGCCTCTCCAGGCGCGGCCCCAACGCAACGGGCGTGGGTTGTGTCAGACGCCAGACGACGCGCACCATCGACAACCCCAGCAACAGCATGCCAACCGACTTGTGCCACCACGGCCCGAGTTGATACCAGGCGTCGTAGTAGCTCAGCTCGGTCATCCACCAACCCAGCGCGAACAGGCCGACGATCGCCAGCGCGCTCAGCCAATGAATCGTGATGCTGGCGAGGCCCCAGCCCCGCGATGAATCGCGCCACATACCGCACCCCCGTTCCGATACGGCCAGCATACGGTTTACCGCATCGCGATACAGCCGGCAAACGGTAAAGGCATTGTTCACTGCATGGAAACGATGCCTGGCTTCGTAAGCGTTTCGTATCGAACGCACCAACGACAACGCCTCGCTGAGCGAGGCGTTGGAGGAGAACGGTTACCGCAGGCGTCCGTCTACATGCTATCGAGTCCGCGCGCCAGATCGCCCTTGATGTCGTCGATATCCTCGAGGCCTACCGCGATCCGAATCAGCCCTTCGGTGATACCCGCGGCGGCTTTCTGCTCGTCGTTCAAGCGGCCATGCGTGGTGGTGGCCGGGTGGGTGATCGTGCTTTTCACATCGCCCAGGTTGCCGGTGATCGACATCAATCGCGTGGCATCGATGACCGACCAGGCGCCCTTGCGCCCGCCCTTGATCTCGACTCCCAATACCGCGCCGAAACCCCGCTGCTGGCGTTTGGCCAGCGCATGCTGCGGATGGCTCTCGAGGCCGCTGTAGTGAACCCGCTCGACCGCCGGGTGCGCTTGCAGCCACTCTGCCAGCGCCAAGGCATTCTCGCAGTGGGCCCGCATGCGAATGCCCAGCGTCTCCAGCCCCTTGAGAAAAATCCAGGCATTGAACGGGCTCATGCAGGGGCCGCAGGTACGTACTACGCCCAATACCTCTTCGAGTTCCTTGTCGCGGCCGACCACGGCACCGCCGATCGCCCGGCCCTGGCCATCAAGGTACTTGGTGGCCGAGTGAATGACCAGATCCGCGCCCAACTCCAACGGGCGCTGCAATGCCGGCGTCAGGAAGCAGTTGTCGATGACGAGCAGCGCCGCATGGCGATGGGCGATCTCGGCGAGTGCCGCGATATCGACCAGTTCGGAGAGCGGATTGGATGGCGTTTCGGCAAACAGCAACTTGGTGCGCGGCGTGATTGCCGCTTCCCAGGCCGCGAGATCGCTCGACTCGACATAGCGCGTGACGATGCCGAGCTTGCCCAGGTATTTGTTGAACAGGCTGACGGTGGAGCCGAATAGCGCACGTGACGCGACGATCTCATCGCCGGCTTCCAGCAGCGCCAAGGCGGTCGCGAGAATCGCCGCCATGCCCGAGCTGGTCGCCACGCAGCGCTCGGCGCCTTCCAGCGCGGCCAGGCGCTGCTCGAAGATGCGTACCGTGGGGTTGGTGAAACGCGAGTAGATGTTGCCGGGCTCTTCGCCACTGAACTTGCGCGCCGCCTCGGCCGCGCTCTCGTAAACGAAGCTCGAGGTCGTGAAGATCGGCTCGCCGTGCTCCTGCTCCCCGGTGCGCTCATGACCGGCACGCACCGCCAAGGTGTCGAGAGCCGCACCGTGCAGATAATCGTCGTTCATCGCCGCCTCCGCTCAATCGAGCTCGTCATCCTGATTGTGCATGCCGACCAAAGCATGATCGCCCGCGCTCAGATCCTTGGCGGCATCGTTGCGTGCGGCTTCGAGTACCGCCAGGTAACTCTCGTCGATGTCGCCGGTAATGTAGTTGCCGTCGAAGACCGAGCAATCGAACTGTTCGATCTGCGGATTGACCTCACGACAGGCATCTTTCAAATCTTCGATATCCTGATAGAAGATGCGGTCGGCACCGATCAACTCACCCACTTCCGCTTCGCTGCGGCCATGCGCGATCAGCTCGCTGGCCACCGGCATGTCGATGCCGTAGACATTAGGGTAACGCACCGGCGGCGCGGCGGAGGCGAAATAGACCTTGTTGGCACCGGCCTCGCGGGCCATCTGGATGATTTGCTTGCAAGTGGTGCCGCGTACGATCGAGTCGTCCACCAGCAGCACGTTCTTGCCGGCGAATTCGATATCGATGGCATTGAGCTTCTGGCGTACCGATTTCTTGCGCTGGGTCTGCCCCGGCATGATGAAGGTGCGCCCGATGTAACGGTTCTTCATGAAGCCTTCGCGGAAGGTCACGCCGAGATGCTGGGCGAGCTCCAGCGCCGAGGTACGCGACGTATCGGGAATAGGAATGACCACATCGATATCGTGCTCGGGCCACTCCTTGAGAATGCGATCGCCCAGTTTGCGCCCCATCTGCATGCGCGTGCCGTAGACATAGGCGCCATCGAGAATCGAATCGGGGCGCGCCAGGTAGACGTGCTCGAAGATGCACGGCGCCAGCACCGGGCGGTCGGCACACGACTGGGTATGGATCCGGCCCTGCATGTCGACGAAGATCGCCTCGCCCGGGGCCAGATCGCGCGCCAGCTCGAAGCCGCCGACATCGAGTGCCACCGATTCGGAGGCGATCATCACATCCTGGCCGTCCTCGGTATCGCGCGTGCCGAAGACCACCGGGCGAATCCCATGCGGGTCGCGAAAGGCGACCAGGCCGAAGCCATTGATCATCGCCACCGCGGCATAGCCGCCACGGCAGCGGCGATGCACGCGCCGCACCGCGTCGAAGATATCCTCGGGGTCGAGGGTGTGGCCCTGCTTGCCCAGTTCGTGAGCGAACACATTGAGCAACACCTCGGAGTCCGAACTGGTGTTGATATGGCGCAGATCGGTGGAGTACAGCTCCTGCTTGAGCTGTTCGGAATTGGTCAGGTTGCCGTTATGCGCCAGGGTCAGGCCATAGGGCGAGTTGACATAGAACGGCTGCGATTCCGCCTCGCTGGACGACCCCGCCGTGGGGTAGCGGATATGACCGATACCCAGATTGCCCTTCAAGCGCGTCATGTGGCGCGAGCGAAAGACATCGCGCACCAATCCATTGCTCTTGCGCAGCAGGAAGCGTCCTTCGTGCCAGGTCATCATGCCGGCGGCATCCTGCCCCCGGTGCTGAAGCACCGTCAGCGCATCATAGAGCGCCTGGTTGACCGCCTGATTGGCCATGAGGCCTACGATACCGCACATTCCGACTTACCTCGCTTGCAATGAACGATCGGCGCCGAGCCAGGCCCGGCACCTCGTAAAAACCGTTTACTGGCCGCTTCCCTGGTGTGCCCCGCTTTCGGCAATCGGCTCGACAGGGAGTTCTATGGGGACGTCGACCGAGGCGTCACCGATACGCTGACCACCGATATCGAGCGGTAATGATAGCGCACGCAACTCCTCGGCCGCTTGTGGGTCACGCTGCTCCCAGGCCGCGACACGGCTGATCGCCCAGTCGCGCAAGTCCTCGAACGAGGGCCGCAATTCCGCGCGTTGCCAGGCCTGGAGTTGAGCCAGTGGCGTCAGCGTGATCAGCACCGTGGCCAGCACCAGGATGGCGCCGCCGCGCAATACGCCGAAACCGGCCCCGGCGAGGCGATTGAAAAACCCCATGCCGACCCACTCGACGGCCGCATGCATGATGCGAATTACCATGCCGCACAGCATGACCACCACGAAGATCACCAGAATGAAAGCCACCACCAGCCGTGCATCCGGATGATCGATGAAGCCCTCGAGCATATCCGCCACCGGCTGGGCAAACATTCGCGACGCCAGCAGCGCCACGATCCAGGCGCCCAATCCTAGCGCTTCACGTACCAGGCCGCGCGTGAACCCCGCCAACATCGATATCGTCAGTACGGCGAGAAACACCCAATCCAGCCAGGTCAGGGTCATTCACCCTCCTGAATGCGAATCAGCAGACCCTGGATGTTGACCTTTTCCTTGAGCACGGTTCGCGCCTGCTCACCCGCTTCCGACGAGGCGAAAGGACCGACGTAAACCGTGGTCAGGTCGTTGTCGCGAGGCTGACGATAAGCCGTGAAGCCCTGATCGTCGAGTTGCTTTTCGAGCCGCTCGGCATTGCCGGGCTCGCCGAAGCTGCCCACCTGCACCGCCCATTCGCCATTCTCGGCCACCGGCGGCATGCCGCTTGGCTGCTGCTCGGCTTCACGCGTCAATTCGGCGATGGGATCGTTCTGCGTGTCCTGTTGGGTTTCAGGTGCCGTCTCGGGACGGGTTTCGGGCTCGGTGTTCTGTGGTAATGGATCGAGCCCGGGCGTGGGTTCCGGCTGGGGATCGGGTTCCGGCGCTTGCGCCGCCGGTGGCTGCGATTCCGCGGGCTGCGGTGCCGGTTCTTCGCTGAGGCTGGCCGGCGGCTCGGGCTCTGCCACTGGCTGATGCTCGATATCGATCGGTTGCTCGATGGTCAGCATCGGCTCGGGGCGTTCATCGCGCTCGGGCGGATCGTCGAACAGCATGGGTATGAAGATCACCGCCAGCGCCAGCAGTATCACCGCGCCGCTAATACGTTCGCGCATCCCGTATTTCATGGTTTCTCCCTCGTAGCGGGCCTCTGCCACTCGGTGGCGGCGTCCGTGCCCCGCGCAGTATGCCAGCCGAGAACCTCGGTCACGGTAAAGAAGGAGCCGCAGACCAGCGCCTCGTCGTTCGGCTCGAGCCGGGCCAGTAACCATTCGGCGCCGGCTTGCGGCGACACCGCGCGGTGCAGCACCGTTTGCCCGCGATTCTCGAGTAGCGCGGCCAGTTCATCGGCACTGCGCGGTCGCTCACCGCTCAGGCCGACCGCCACCCAGCCATCCACCTGTGAGGATAACGCGTCGATCACGCCCTGGGCATCCTTGTCGCCGAGCATTCCCAGCAGGCCAATGCGCCGGCTCGGGCGCGGGCGCTCGGCCAGTTGCGCGGCCAGGTACTCGGCGGCATGCGGATTATGCGCCACATCCAGACACCAATTACCCAACCACTGCATGCGACCGGGCAGGCGCACCGCCGAGAATGCCCGGCGGCACGCCGCAACATCGAGTTCGATACCGGCAAGCGCCAATGCCTGCAGGGCACTCGCGGCGTTATCCAGTGGCAGGCATGGGTCGGGCAGCGCTTCGAACACTAACGAGTCGCCCTGGCCACTATGGCCTGCCCAGCGCCAACGCAAGGTGGCATCTGCCGTAGCGCGGCATTCGACCTCGCGATGAAAATCGGCGCCGAGTGCGTGCACGCCGGCACCCAGTTCGGTTGCCACCCGGCGCACGCTGGGCGGTAGCCGCTCGCTACCCAGTACCGCCGGGCGGGCCGTGCGCAAAATGCCCGCCTTCTCGCGCCCGATCGTATTCAGATCGGTGCCGAGAAAGGCGGCGTGATCCTGGGCTACGGTGGTGATCACTGCGACATCGGCATCAATGACATTGACCGCATCGAGCCGCCCACCCAGCCCTACCTCGAGTATCGCGATATCCGGGCGGCGTTCGGCGATCGCCCACAGCGCGGCCAGCGTACCGGCCTCGAAATAGCTCAGGCTGACCGGCTCCGGCTCGAGGCGAGCCGCCTCGGCCCGCTCGAAACCGACAATCAGCAATGCGTCGTCGGCTTCGATGCCATCGAAGCGCAACCGCTCGTTGTAGCGCAGCAAGTGCGGTGAAGTATACGTTGCGGTCGAAAGCCCATGCTCGCGGGCCAACGCATCGAGCATCGCAACCGTCGACCCCTTGCCGTTGGTACCGGCCACCGTAATGATCCGTTCGCTCAGCCGCGTGCCGATAAGGCCCAGACGGCGCGCGACCCTGGCCACGCGTTCGAGGCCAAGGTCGATACTGACAGGATGCTGGCGCTCGAGACGCGCCAGCCAATCGGCGAGTGTCGGGGAATCGCTCATTCAGCGTTCGGTGTCACGCAATTCATCGCCAAGCAGTACCTCGCCTTCGCTGGGGGGTGCTTCTTCAGACGAGTCCGGTTCATCGTGCAACGGCTGATGCGTCAACTTGCGCAATACGCCAGCGAGACGCTCGCGCATTTCCTGACGGTGCACGATCATGTCCACGACACCGTGTTCGAGCAGGAATTCGCTACGCTGAAAGCCTTCCGGCAATTGCTCGCGCACGGTCTGCTCGATGACCCGCGGACCGGCGAAGCCGATCAGCGCATAGGGCTCGGCCACGTTGAGATCGCCGAGCATCGCCAGCGACGCCGATACGCCGCCGTAAACGGGGTCGGTGAGCACCGAGATATACGGCACGCCGGCCTGCTTGAGCCGCTCGAGCGCCGCCGAGGTCTTGGCCATCTGCATCAACGAGAACAGCGCTTCCTGCATGCGCGCCCCACCCGAGGCCGCGAAGCACACCAGCGGAATGTTCTCCTCCAACGCCAGGGTCGCCGCACGCACGAACTTCTCGCCGACCACGGCGCCCATCGAGCCACCCATGAAAGCGAACTCGAACGACACTGCCACTACTGGCAGGCCATCCAGCGTGCCGCGCATGGCCAGCAAGGCATCGTTCTCGCCGGTGGCCTTCTGCGCCGCCGTCAGGCGATCCTTGTACTTCTTCGAGTCGCGAAACTTGAGGCGGTCGACCGGTTGCAGGTCGCCGGCGAGTTCCTCACGGCCTTCGGCATCGAAGAACCAGTCGAGGCGCTTGCGTGCGGTCAAGCGAAGGTGGTGGTCGCACTTGGGGCAAACGTTGTGGTGCTTCTCAAGCTCGGGGAGATAAAGCACCGCATCACATTTGGGGCATTTGCGCCACAGACCGTCTGGCACACTGGTACGACGATCATTGCGCTGAATGCGGCCTATGGACGGCACGATCTTGTCTAGCCAGCTCATGGTCAGAAAGTATCCGTTCTGCTTGTCAGTAGCTGCCCGGACGCATGCCGACCGGACCTGAAGAGTGTTTACCGAGAAGGAGAGGCATCGCTCAGGCGTCGAGCGCCCGGCGCATGTCGCCCAGCACCGCCTTGAGTTCGTCGGCGACCGACTCGGGACGCTCGGCGCCCTCGGCGATGCGCGACACCAGTGCGCTGCCGACGATCACCCCATCGGCGATTCGCCCCACCGCCGCGGCCGATGCGCCATCGCGAATGCCGAAGCCCACGCACAGCGGCAAATCGGTCTGCCTGCGCAGCACGTCGAGCTGGCGATCCACGCCCTCGACATCCAACGTGGCGGCACCGGTCACGCCCTTGAGCGATACGTAGTACAGGTACCCTTCTCCATGGGCACATATTGTAGCGGCCCGAGCCTCGGAAGTGGTAGGGGCGACCAGAAAGATCGATTGCAGGTGGTGTTCCTTGAACAGCGGCGCCAGCTCGTCGGCTTCTTCCGGCGGCATATCGACCACCAGCACGCCATCGACGCCGGCGGCCTGGGCTCGCTCGGCGAATTGCCGGCAGCCCAGTCGCTCGATGGGATTGAGATAGCCCATCAGCACGACGGGCGTCTCGCTGTCGCGGGTACGGAATTCACGCACCATATCGAGGACATCGACCAAGCGCGTATTGTGCTTCAGCGCCCGCTCGCAGGCCTTCTGGATCACCGGGCCATCGGCCATCGGATCGGAGAACGGTATGCCCAGCTCGACGATGTCGGCACCGGCCTCGACCAGAGCATGCAGATAGTTCACGGTATGCGCCGGTGCGGGATCGCCCGCGGTGATATAGGGAATCAGCGCGGTACGGCCCTGCTCCTTGAGCGCGGCGAAACGTTGATCGATGCGATTCATTCTTTTACCCCTTGAAGGCGTTTCCAATGCCGTGTGGGCGAGTGCAGCCATTTGAACTCCGCCCTAGAACTCGACGCCGTCGATCTTGGCGACGGTCAGGATATCCTTGTCGCCGCGTCCGGACAGGTTGACGACGATATGCTGATCCGTGCGCAGCGTCGGTGCCAGCACCTTGGCATGCGCCAGCGCATGAGCGGACTCCAGCGCCGGCATGATGCCCTCGACATGGGTCAGCTCGCGGAAGGCCTCGAGCACTTCATTGTCGTTGGCGGCCACGTACTTCACTCGACCGGCGTCTTTCCACAAGGCGTGTTCCGGCCCGACGCCGGGGTAATCCAGCCCCGCCGAGATCGAATGCGTATCGGCGACCTGGCCGCCTTCGTCGGACATCAGATAGGTGCGGTTGCCATGCAGCACGCCCTTCGGCGAATTGGCGGTGAGTGGCGCCGCGTGGCGCCCGGTCTCGACGCCATCGCCACCGGCTTCGACACCGATCATGGCAACGTCGTCGTCCTCGACGAACGGATAGAACAGGCCCATGGCGTTGGAGCCGCCGCCCACACAGGCGATCAGGACATCCGGCAGACGACCGATCTGCTTGAGCGACTGCTCACGCGCTTCGCGACCGATCACCGCATTGAAATCGCGCACCAGCATCGGGTACGGATGCGGACCGGCCACCGTACCGATGATGTAGAAGGTATCGTCGACGTTGGTCACCCAGTCGCGTAGCGCCTCGTTCATGGCATCCTTGAGGGTACGTGAGCCGGACTCCACCGGAATCACCCGTGCGCCCAGCAAGTGCATGCGATAGACATTGAGCTTCTGGCGCTCGACATCCTCGGCGCCCATGTAGATATCGCACTTCAGGCCCAGGCGCGCCGCCACGGTGGCGGTGGCCACGCCGTGCTGGCCGGCGCCGGTTTCGGCGATGACCCGCGGCTTGCCGCTCTTCTTGGCCAGCAGCGCCTGCCCGATGGTGTTGTTGACCTTGTGCGCGCCGGTGTGATTGAGGTCCTCGCGCTTGAGCCAGATCTGTGCGCCGCCGAGCTGGTTCGACCAGCGTTTCGCGTGGTACAGCGGAGACGGGCGGCCGACATAGTGGGCCAGATCATTATCGAATTCCGCCTGGAAGTCCGGATCGTCGCGAAGACTCTGGTAGGTCTTCTCCAGCTCTTCCAGTGCGAAGCTCAAAGTCTCCGAAACGAACCGGCCGCCGTAAGGGCCAAAATGGCCACGGGCATCGGGCAGCCGGGACAGGTCGCTGAACTGGGTCACGAAAGATACCTCATGAGGTCGCTTGGGCTTCTGATTGAGCCAGGGTCACTTGCTGAATGAATGCACGGATCTTGTCGGGATCCTTGATACCTTTGGCGCGCTCGACGCCTCCCGAGACATCGACGGCAAAGGGCCGGACCGAACGGATGGCCCCGCCGACATTGGCCGGGTCGAGACCTCCAGCGAGAATAACAGGTTTTGCCAGGTTTGCGGGGATCCGCGACCAGTCGAAGGTCTCGCCGGTGCCACCGGGAACGCCCGGCTTATAGGCATCGAGCAGTAGCGCGCGGGCCTCGCGATAATCGTTCGCGGCAGCTTGCAGATCGAGGCCGTCACGCATGCGCAGCGCCTTGATCCAGGGGCGTGACGCCTGGGCGCAGGTCGCCGGCGACTCGTCGCCATGATATTGAATCAGATCCAGGTACGCCTCGCAGCGGCGAACGAACGCCGGATCCTGATCGACGAACAGCCCGACCCGGGTGACGAAGGCCGGCACCCGCGCGGCCAGCTGCGCCAGTCGGCCGGCATCGAGTGCCCGGCCACTGCCCGGCCACAGCACGAAACCCAGCGCATCGGCGCCGGCAGCCACCGCGCTATCGATGTCCTCCTCGCGGGTCAGGCCGCAAATCTTGATACGAGTACGGTTCATGACGATGCCTCTCGATCGAGTGACGATGCGTCCAGCGCCGCTTGCGCCCTGGCACGCTGGCGCTCCTCGGCGGAGTGCGGCCAGCGTCGGCGATAGCGCATCAATGGCGTGTCGGGCAGTTCACGTTCGCCGGTCCATTCGCCGAGAAATGCCAGCAGGTTGGGACCCAGCGGTTCGCGCGGTAGCTTAAAGCGCTCGTCGTATAGCGAATCGACGAAGTGCAATCCGCAGCCCGGCGCGGTCACATTACCCAGCGAGCGATCCCGCAGGGCCAGTATGCGCGCCATGTAATCGACGCCCTGCTCGCCCCTGCCCACCGCCACCAGCGCACCGGCGATATTGCGAACCATATGGTGCAGGAAGGCGTTGGCTTGGAGGTCGATCACCACCAGCGGCCCGTAACGGCGAACCTCGATGAAGTGTAGATGGCGAGAGGCCGTCGTGGATTGGCAACTCGCGGCGCGAAAGCTCGAGAAATCGTGCTCGCCGACCAGCGCCTGGGCAGCCTCGTGCATACGCTCGGCATTCAGCGGTTCGCGGCACCAGGTCGCATTGGCGCGTTCGAGTACCGGACGGCTGGGCTGATTGAGAATGATGTAGCGATAGCGTCGTGCCAGTGCCGAGAAGCGGGCATGAAAGTCGTCGGCGACCGGTACCGCCCAGCGCACCGCGATATCGCGCGGCAGATTGGCATTGGCGCCGAATACCCAGGCCTTCTGGCTACGTGGTGACGGTACATCGAAATGCACGACCTGGCGGGTGGCATGCACGCCGCTATCGGTGCGGCCACTGCACTTCAGCCGAACCGGCGCGGCCGCCACCCTGGCCAGCGCATCCTCCAGCGCCGCCTGCACCGACGCAGCATGCTTGAGCCGCTGCCAGCCGCAATAGGCGCTGCCGTCGTATTCCACACCAAGCGCGAGGCGCCCGATGTGGCGGGTAATATCGTCGAGTGGCTCGAACAGGGGCATTTGGCTCAGTAGAGATTATGGCGCTCGATGATGAGCCGGGCCTCCTCGACAACGTGCGTGTCATTGTGTTCAAGCAGGCCGTGGAGCAAGTCGCGTGCCGCGTCCTGCTCACCCTCGTCGAGGCGCTCTCGGGCACGATCCAGCAACTGCTCCGGCGAGGCTTGGGAGGCGCCGACGGTTGATGGCTCATTATCCAGATTCAACGGCTCGAACGCCACCTCCTCGATCTCCCAATCGTGCTCGATAGTCGCCGAACGAGGCGGTATCTCTTCGCTGACAGCGATCGATACCTCGAGCTCGTCGGCATCGTCATCGACGCTGGCCAGGCTACCGGGATAATCGATGCCAGGCTGGTGCAGCGCTGCGTGGTGCTTATCATGTTTTCTAGCCGAGTCATCGGCGGTTATCGGGTCGAGATACGGCGGCTCGTACTCGATATACCCCTCGCTCGTCGTGTTGGTCCCGCCAACCGGAGCGGGGTCGTCATCCAGGGCATCCGAGCATGACGCCTGCGTATCATCCTCTTCCGGCGCCTGCGGCTCCGCCGTGGAGTCGACGGCACCGCCGCTTACGTCACAATCACCGTCATCGGCATCTTCGCAGCCATACGTACCACCGAAGCGATGCATCAGTTGCCGCGCTTCCTGACGATAGCGCTGATTATCAGGTTCATCGAGCGCTTCCAGCCGGGCAGCCTCGCACTCAGCCTCTTCACGCTCGCCGAGCTCGACGTGCACCGACAACAACTTGAGACGCAAATCGTGCCGTTCGGGATCGCTGTCGAGACTCTGTCTGAGCAGTTCACGAGCCCGGTCATAACGACCGTAAGCGATGAAGACATCGGCCTCGTTGATGGTTTCGGTTTCGGTTTGGGGCGCACTAGCCCGGGGCACGTCAGCCTGGGGTGCAGCGCTCGGCAACTCATCGGCTCGTGACGTCGCTGGCTGTGACGATGCTGGCGAGGCAACCGGTGCCGAGGCCGTGGCTGGCGATACCACCTCGCCGCCAGCGATACTGCCCGCTCCAAGCGGGAAGCTTACCCCCGCATGCCCTCGGCCATCGGCATTGCGCCGCCTCACCACGACCCATAACGACAGCAGCAATGCGATCGCCAAAGCGGCGATGGCCAGTAAATTATCACTCAGTATCCGCCAGACGCCTCTATCTTCCGCATCGCCTGCGCTGCCACCGGAGGCTGGCAACGCAGAAAGCGATGGGCCTGCGGGTGCAGCGGCGGCACGGGCGGTCACGGGTTCGGGCTCTGTCACCGGAACCGGTTCGGGTTCCGCGGGATCGGGCGCCGCGGCAAGCAACATTTCGCGCAACTCGGCAACGTCCTGACGCAGCGTGGCGATCTCTTTCTCGAGCCGCTCACGCGCTTCGCGACTCGATGCCAACGCTTCGCGACTGGCCTGCCACTGCGCCGTCAACTGATCCAGACGCCGATCGGGCACCGATTCGGTAGGTGGCGTATCCGGCGTGCCAGCCATCCTGGCGGCTCGCTCGGCGGCCAGATCGGCATCGCTGAGCAGAGTCAGGCGCGGCCCGGCATCGCTCGGCGCCTCGGCTGGCTGAGATTCGGGAAGTGACGGCTCGGGAGTGACATTGGTTTCGGGTTGTGCCGCCACGCTGCGCTGCGCACTATCGTCGCTGCGCCAGGCCCGGTTCTGCGCCTGGACACGGCTGGTGGCCTCGGCCGCCGTGCTCGCCGACATGGCCTGTCGCGGTGGCACGGCGAGAACCGCACCGGCACGCAAGCCGTTGATATTGCCATCGGGAAAGGCATCGGGGTTGGCCTGCAGCAGCGCCAGCATGACCTGTTCGATACTGACATCCTCACCAGGACGCACACGCCTGGCCAGCCCCCACAAGGTGTCGCCCGAGTGCACCCGCACCGACGATGAGGCCGTGGAATCGGAAGAGGATATGGCGGGCACCGCCTCTTGCCGCTGTGAAACGAGTGGCACCGCATCGATTTGTGGCTGGCGTGGCGATGCGCTCATTGGTGCGTTATCGATCAGAGCCGGCGCGCTGGCATAGCCCGGCGGGTCGAACAACAGAGTGATCTGGCCACGCTGTTGCCCGTTTGGCCAGTACAGCGTAACCAGCAGATCCAGATAGGGTTCGCGTATTACCCGCTCGGTGGTCAATACCAGTTGCAGGCCGCCGGCGCCTCGCTCCAGGGCCATCTGCACACTTTCGGCAAGCGTGCTGCGCGGCAACCCGGCCTGCTCGAAAGCGGCTTCATCGGCCAGGCGCACCTTCAATAGCGTTGGGTCGAGGCCGCGCAGATCGGTGATATCGACGCGCGCTTCGAGCGGCTCGTTGAGGCTCGATTGAACGCGGGGATCGGCCAGTCCCAGTGCCTGCGCGGCAGGGCTGGCGGTAACCAGCGAAATCAGCATGGCCAGCGACAGCGTGCGTCTCATGACGTTCCCTTGCTCGGCGCGCCGCTGTCCCGGCACCGGAATCGGCGTGGCAGCGACGTCATTGATCTTAATTTTAGTTAGCGCCACCCTATTGGTGGAAAGCGCTATTAGTCATCCCAACGGTCGACTGCCTTTCAACGCAACGGCGCCTCCCGAAGGAGGCGCCGAAGAAGCCGGGTCATGCTGGAGTTACTGCTCGCGCAGTATCCCGAGCATGCGCTTGAGGGGCTCGGCTGCCCCCCACAGCAGCTGGTCGCCGACCGTGAAAGCGGTCAAATACTCGCCACCCATCGCCAACTTGCGCAGACGGCCCACCGGCACGCTCATGGTGCCTGTCACGGCCGCCGGCGTCAGATCGCGCAGCGTCGCCTCCTTGTCGTTGGGAACGACCTTGACCCAGTCGTTATGCCTGGCCAGTCGGTCTTCTATTTCATCTATCGGCACATCGCGCTTCAACTTGATAGTGAAAGCCTGACTGTGAGAGCGCATCGCGCCGATACGCACACACAGGCCGTCGATGGGGATCGGGTTGGCACCGTGGCCGAGGATCTTGTTGGTCTCGACGCCGCCCTTCCACTCCTCCTTGCTCTGGCCGTTGTCCATGGCCTTGTCGATCCACGGTAGCAGGCCACCGGCGAGCGGCGCGCCGAAATTCTCGACCGGGAAGGCATCGCCGCGCATCGACTCGGAGACCTTTCGGTCGATATCGAGGATGGCGCTGGCCGGGTCGTCGAGTTCATGCTGCACGCTGTCGCGCAGCGTACCCATCTGGCTGAGCAGCTCGCGCATGTGCTTGGCGCCGGAGCCGGAGGCGGCCTGGTAGGTCATCGAGGTCATCCACTCGATCAGGTCGGCCTCGAACAGCCCGCCCAGGCCCATCAGCATCAGGCTGACGGTGCAGTTGCCGCCGACGAAGGTTCTGGTGCCCTTGGCCAGCTCGGCATCGATGACATGGCGGTTGACCGGGTCGAGCACGATGGTCGCCTCGTCGCTCATGCGCAGGGTGCTTGCCGCATCCAGCCAGTAGCCCTTCCAGCCCGCTTCGCGCAGCGGCTTGTAGACCTCGTCGGTGTAGTCGCCGCCCTGGCAGGTGATGATCACGTCGAGCGCCTTGAGCGCCTGCTGGTCGAAGGCATCCTTGAGCGGGGGTACGTCCACACCGATATCGGGACCGGGTTTACCGACCTGCGAGGTGGTGAAGAACGTCGGCTCGATACCGGCGAAATCGTTGTCCTCGCGCATGCGGTGCATGAGCACGGAACCGACCATGCCACGCCAACCGACAAATCCGACTTTCAACATGTGAATGTCCTCCTGAAATTCTGTATTTACGCGCTCACGGGTGCCACGACAGGGCCATCGCAGATGACTTCCAACAGCTTAATTATCGGGGCTTTACCCAGCGGCAAGCCTTCACGAGGGCGCTGTAAACCCGTCCTTGGGCGCTACTTTTGCCATCCATGGCAAAAGACCCTCGTTTCGACCTGCCCCTGGCCTCCTTCTACATGCTCAAACTGCGATAGCCCTGGGTGCCACGAGCGCTATTTAGGCCGAGGCTTTAAAGGCGGCCAATACGGCATCGCCCATCTCGGCGGTGGACACCTGACGGGTGCCCGGGTAGGCGATGTCGGCGGTGCGCAGTCCCTGGTCGAGCACCGCGCCCACGGCGCGCTCGATACGCGCGGCCAGCCCACTCTCGCCCAAGGTATAGCGCAGCATCATCGCCACCGAAAGAATCGTCGCCAGCGGGTTGGCCAGGCCCTGGCCGGCGATATCCGGCGCACTGCCATGGCACGGCTCGTACATGCCCTGGCCACGCTCGTTGAGCGATGCCGAGGGCAGCATGCCGATCGAGCCGGTAAGCATCGCCGCCGCGTCGGAGAGAATATCGCCGAACATGTTGCCGGTGACGATCACGTCGAACTGCTTGGGCGCGCGCACCAGCTGCATGGCGGCGTTGTCGACGTACATGTGCGACAGCTCGACGTCGGGGTAGTCCTGGGCCAGGCGCTCCATGACCTCGCGCCACAGCATGGTGACCTCGAGCACGTTGGCCTTGTCCACCGAGCACAGCTTGCCGCCGCGCTTCTGCGCCATCTCGAACGCCACACGACCGATGCGCTCGATCTCGGCCTCGGAATAGACGTAGGTGTTGAAGCCGACCCGCTGGCCGTCGCGCTCTTCGATACCGCGCGGCTGGCCGAAGTAGATGCCGCCGGTGAGCTCGCGCACGATCATGATATCGAGCCCGGAAACGACATCGGGTTTGAGGCTCGAAGCCTCGGCCAGTTGCGGATAGAGCAGCGCCGGGCGAAGGTTGCCGAACAGGTTGAGGTTCTTGCGCAGCCCCAGCAGGCCCTTCTCGGGGCGCTTGCTGATGTCCTCGAGCTTGTCCCACTGCGGCCCACCCACGGCGCCGAGCAGGATCGCATCGGCGACCTTGGCCTTGTCCAGCGTCTCGGCCGGCAGCGGCTCGCCATGGGCATCGTAACCGGCACCGCCGACCAGCCCCTCTTCGAGTTCGATATCCAGCCCGGTCTCGCGGCAGGCATTGAGTATCTTGACCGCCTCGGCGGTAATTTCCGGGCCGATACCGTCGCCCGGCAGAACGAGAATTCGATGACTCATGATAGGTCTCTGTGTTAGCCGCGGAACAGCCACGGCTGAGTTTGCCGATGACGCTGCTCGAATTCACGAATGATCGCATCGTCCTGCAGCGTCAAGCCGATATCGTCGAGGCCGTTGAGCAGACAGTGCTTGCGAAAGCCGTCGACCTCGAAATTCAGCACTTCACCGCCCGGCGTGGTGACCGTCTGCGCTTCGAGATCGACATCGAGACGATAGCCATCGTTGGCCTCGGTCTCCTTGAACAGCCGGTCGATGGTGGCTTCGTCCAGCGTGATCAGCAAAATGCCGTTCTTGAAGGCGTTGTTGTAGAAGATATCGGCGAAGCTCGGCGCGATGACCGCGCGGAAGCCGAAATCCTCCAGCGCCCAGGGCGCGTGCTCGCGCGAGCTGCCGCAGCCGAAGTTGCGCCGGGCCAGCAGCACACTGGCGCCTTGGTAGCGCGGCCGGTTGAGCACGAAATCGGGGTTCAACGGACGTTTTGATACATCCTGGCCCGGATAGCCCTCGTCGAGGTAGCGCAGCTCGTCGAACAGGTTGGGGCCGAAGCCGGTGCGCTTGATCGACTTCAGGAACTGCTTGGGAATGATCAGGTCGGTGTCGACGTTGGCGCGATCGAGCGGCGCCACCAGGCCCTGATGCTGGGTTAATGCTTGCATGATTCAGGCCTCCTGGGGCTGTTGTGGCTGTTGAGGCTTTTGTGAAAACCCGCGCACGTCGACGAAATGGCCAGCAATCGCGGCGGCGGCGGCCATCGCCGGGCTGACCAGATGGGTGCGCCCGCCATAGCCCTGGCGCCCCTCGAAGTTGCGGTTCGAAGTCGAGGCGCAGTGCTCACCGGCGCCGAGCTTATCGGCATTCATCGCCAAACACATCGAGCAACCCGGCTCGCGCCATTCGAAACCGGCCTCGAGAAATATCTGGTCGAGCCCTTCGGCCTCGGCCTGGCGTTTGACCAGCCCGGAGCCCGGTACCACCATCGCCAACTGGATCGAATCGGCGACCTTGTTGCCTTTGGCGACTTTCGCCGCTTCGCGCAGGTCTTCGATGCGCGAGTTGGTGCAGGAGCCGATGAACACCTTGTCGAGGCGAATGTCGGTGATCTTCTGGCGTGGCGCCAGGCCCATGTACTCCAGCGCCCGAATCACGCCACCCTTGACGCTGTCATCAGCGATGCCGGCCGGATCGGGAACTTCGCCGAAAACCGGCGCGACCATTTCGGGGCTGGTGCCCCAGGTCACTTGCGGGGCGATCTCGGCGGCATCCAGCACCACTTCTTTATCGAACCGGGCGTCGTCGTCGGAAACCAGTTCGCGCCAGGCGGCCACGGCGGCGCCCCACTGCTCGGCGCTGGGCGCGTAGGGCCGTGCACTCAGGTAATCGATGGTGGTGTCGTCGACCCCCACCAGCCCCACCCGCGCACCGGCTTCGATGGCCATGTTGCAGATGGTCATGCGGCCCTCCATCGATAGCTCGCGAATCGCGCTACCGGCGAACTCGATGGCATAGCCGGTGCCACCGGCGGTGCCAATGCGACCGATCACCGCCAGCACGATGTCCTTGGCGGTCACGCCGGCGCCGAGCTTGCCTTCGACGCGCACACGCAGATTCTTCATCTTCTGCGCCAGCAAACACTGCGTCGCCAGCACGTGCTCGACCTCGGAGGTGCCGATGCCGTGCGCCAGCGCGGCGAAGGCGCCATGCGTGGCGGTGTGCGAGTCGCCGCAAACCACGGTCATGCCGGGCAGCGTCGCGCCCTGCTCCGGGCCGACCACATGCACGATGCCCTGGCGGGCGTCGTTGATGCGAAACTCCTCGATGCCGAAGGCCTCGCAGTTGTCGTCGAGGGTTTGCACCTGAATCAGCGAGACCTGATCGAGAATGCCCGCATTGCCGGCGGCGCGCTCGGCAAGCGTGGTCGGCACGTTATGGTCGGGCGTGGCCAGGTTGGCATCCAGTCGCCACGGCTTGCGCCCGGCCAGGCGCAGCCCCTCGAACGCCTGAGGCGAGGTCACCTCATGCAAGAGGTGGCGATCGATATAGATCAGCGCGGTGCCATCGTCGCGCTGCTTGACCAGGTGCTGCGACCACAACTTATCGTAAAGGGTCTGGCCTGCCATGATTCTCCTCCTGGCTCGGGCGAGCCGCGTGGTCCGGTTGCCGCGACGCGCTAACGTCGTCTCGGTGATTCATTTGCTAGTGGATAAAGGGTAAGGAGCGCGACTCATAAAATCAATTCATGTTATTTATGCTTTGGATTCCATAATAGAATACAAAATAGCGAACTATCCGAGAGCGTAATGGACACCCAAAGCCTGCAAGCCTTTCTCGCCGTCGCCGACAACGGCTCCTTCTCGCTGGCTGCCGAGCAGCTTTATCTGACCCAGCCGGCGGTCAGCAAGCGCATCGCCACGCTGGAGATCCAGGTTGGCGCACGGCTGTTCGATCGCATCGGCAGGCGGGTTTCGCTGACCGAAGCCGGGCAACTCCTGCTGCCGCGCGCGCGAGAAATTCTGGTGATGGTCGACGACAGCCGCCGCGCGCTGGCCAATCTGACCGGTGACATCGGCGGTAGCCTGACCATGGCTACCAGCCACCATATCGGCCTGCACCGCCTGCCGCCGATTCTCAAGGCCTATACCCAGGCGCATCCCGAGGTACGCATGGACATGCGTTTTCTCGATTCCGAGCAGGCCTATCAGGGCGTACTCGATGGCGAGCTGGAGATCGCCGTGGTCACGCTGGCCCCGGTGCCCGACCCGCAACTCACAGTGGTGCCGATCTGGATCGATCGGCTGCGCTTCGTATGCGGTAACGAGCATCCACTAGCGGGATACGACGCGCTGCCGTTATCCGCCCTGTCCGCCTATGACGCCGTGCTGCCGGGCCATCTGACGTTTACGCGCGGCATCGTCGTCGACACCTTCGCTCGCGACGGCCTCAAGGTGAGTGTCGCGCTCTCCACCAATTATCTGGAAACGCTGAAGATGATGGTTGCAATCGGACTGGGCTGGAGCGTGCTGCCGGAATCGCTGATCGACGACGAAATACGCATATTGCCGATCGAGCACCGCCCCATCGAGCGGCCGCTGGGTTATCTGGTTCACAAGAGCCGCACGCTCTCCAACGCCGCGCGCTCGATGTTGGCCATGCTCGACGATGCGGTGACACCACAGGCGCGCAACTGGTAGGGACGGACGGAGCTATTACCCGGTCGTACTCTCGGTTGCCGCCCTGGCATTCTCATCGAGCTGACCCAGCACCTCAGGAATCGTCTGGCGCACGTAGCGCCCCGGTGCCGGCTCGATGATCGCGAGCTTGCCCTCGCCGGGCCGGCGAGCCGCTACGCGCTTTTTCATATCGACATAGCCATTGTCGCTCATCCAGGCCTGCCAGTGCGGCCACCAGGAGCCTTCGTTGTAAGTCGCACCCTCGAGCCATTCATCGGGGCTTGCGGGCAACTCATCGTTGGTCCAGTAGCCGTACTTGTTCCTGGTGGGCGGATTGACGATGCCGGCGATATGCCCAGAGCCGCCGAGCACGAAGGACACCGGCCCCTTGGGCAGTTGCGTGCCGGTATAGGTGGTTTGCCATTTGGCGATATGATCGTCGCGAGCCGAAACGAAATAGCTCGGCGTGGAAATCTTGCGCAAGTCGATCTTGACGCCGTCGAGCTCGATGCCACCGGGCTCGATCAGGCGATTGTTCAGGTACATGTGGCGCAGATACCAGCCGTGCGTGCCGGCCGGCAGGTTGGTGCCATCGGTGTTCCAATAGAGCAGATCGAAGGCTGCCGGCGTTTCGCCCTTGAGATAGTTGCTGATGTAGAACGACCAGAACAGATCGTTCTCGCGCAGCAGATTGAAGGAGAACGCCATCACGCGGCCGTCGAGGTAGCCATCGGCCTCGATTTGACGCTCGATCCCCTGTAGCACCGGCTCGTTCAGGAATACGCCGATTTCGCCGGGGTCGCTGAAATCCTGCAGCGCGGCCATGTAGGTCACCGAGCGTACCTTGCGCCCGCGAAACGTGCTGGTCAGGTAAGCGACGGTCGTCGCCGCCAGCGTGCCCCCCACGCAGTAACTGAGCAGGTTGACCGATTTCTCGCCGCAGGCCTGCTCGATGGCGTCCATCGCGGCGATCGGACCGAGCTGCATGTAGTCGGCCCAGGTCAGGTCGCGCTGCGCGACACCGGGGTTGCGCCACGAGATCAGAAATACCGTATGGCCCTGATCGACCAGCCAGCGCATCATCGAGTTGTCCTGGCGCAGATCGAGAATGTAGTACTTGTTGATCCATGGCGGTATGACCAGTAGCGGCGTCTTGAAGACCCGCTCGGTGGTCGGACGATACTGGATCAGTTGTATCAATTCGTTCTCGAAGACCACATCGCCCGGCGTCACGGCGATATTTTCGCCAATCCGAAAGGCGCTCTTGTCGGTCATCGCCACGTTCAGGCCTTCCGCCGAATTGGCCAGGTCTTCGCGCAGGCGTTCCAGGCCATCGATCAGGTTCTGGCCATTGGTTTCGCGGGTGAGGCGCAGCACTTCGGGGTTGGTGGAGACGAAGTTGGTCGGCGCCATGGCGTTGATGTACTGCCGCGCATAGAAGCGCAAATTGCGTTGCTGCTTTTCAGGCAGGCTATCGATGCTATCCAATAGCTGGTCGATCAGCCGCGCCGTCAATAGATACTGCTGCATGATGTAGCGATAAAAAGGATCCGTGCGCCAGGCATCATCCTTGAAGCGCCGATCCGAGGCTTGCGGTGCGATCACCGGTTCGGCCACCTCGCCGAGCATCTCGCGCAGAGTCTGCTGCCATAACTGCATCTGGTCCTGAGCCAGACGCATCTGAGCGCCATAGAGAGCCTGAGGATTAAGCGATAGCGCCTCGGCACCGGCGCGAAAGCTCTCCCGCATGTCGCTGAGCACCGAGGCGCCCGCTTCGCTGGGCAACAAGCGAGTCAGCATTTCTCTCAACAGCGCTTGGTATTCCTGGCCGACCGTCTCGAGCTGCTCATTGAATCGCTCATCGGTCCAGGGGTCGAAACCCTGCGGCGAACCCGGCTGCATAACGCCTCCTGATGTTGTCTCGGAGCGACCGGGGCCGGCAGCGCCGGCCCTCTTCATTCACGATTCGGCAGCTCACGAACTCTTGTTGCCATTATTCTTGGAGCGTGACGACTGGCTAGTCGACTTTGCCGGCTCGGTCGTCCTGGTGGCTTCGCTGGCCTTATCGCTGGCGGCCCGTGTCGCTTCATTGGCTTGATCGGCAGCCTGCTGGCCGGCTTCGCCGAGGACGCTCTCCAGTTCGTTCTTGAAGGACATGCTCAACTCGGTCATGGCGCGCGCGTCTTCCATCATCTGCTGGGACAGCTCGTTCATGATCTCGGTCTGGCGCGCGGTGAATTCGCGCATGTCCTCGCCGTCTCGAATCTCGGAGGCGGCACGCATGCGCTCGGTGCCGAGCTGGCTGTAGCGTTTCATCGACTCGAGCTGGTATTGGGTCATCTTCTCCATATTGTCGAGCATCAGGCCGTTGAGCCTGCGCATCGGTTCGAAGAAGCTGCGGGTCTGATCGGTGAAGGCGTCGAACATCTTGTCCTGCTGCATGACGAATCCCTCCTGATGAGCGAAATGATCAAGGCAGCGTATATCCATGCTGCACTGCACAAAGCGTAGTCTGCGCTGCTTCGTGTTGCAATAACGTGACATTCACCGGCATCGCGACGATTACCACCCGAACGACCGGCTCATGACTCCCTTTTCTGGCGTGATCTGGCGGTTGCGCTCTCGTTGGTTCTGCCTTTGGGCTTGGCATCGTCTTCGACATCGCTTTTTGCCTTGGCCCCGCTCGATGTCGCACTCCCTGCCTGACGCAGCATGTCCATCATCATCTGCTGATAGTTGCCGAAATTGGCCATTCCCTGGCTCATTCCCTGCGGCATGCCCTGCTGCATGAACGACTGCATCAGGCTCCAGGGATCGTAACCCTCGACACCGGCTTCCATTTGCTTCTGGATGCGCTCCATGACATCGCGCTGAAACGCCTCGATATCGGGCAGCCCCAGGGACTGGCGAAACTCGGCGGGGGTCAAATCGAACTCGACATTGATCTTCATGGCATGACTCGATCGCGATAAGTGACTTGAGTGTAGCAGCCACCGTTACCCGGGGCGCATGGCATAAGCCGGCTAAGCACCGCGTAACGCAACGATTCGTTCGTGCAGGCTTTTATGCAGGTCCTCAGGTCAGGCGCGGTGTATCGACTTTTACATCGCCATTCTGCGCACGATGGCGCAACAGGTGATCCATCAGCGTCAGCGCCATCATCGCCTCGGCGATCGGTGTCGCGCGAATGCCCACGCAGGGATCGTGGCGGCCCTTGGTGATCACCTCGACGGCGTTACCGTGAACGTCGATGGAGCGCCCCGGCTGGGTGATGCTCGATGTCGGCTTCAGGGCCAGATGTGCGATCAGGGGCTGGCCCGAACTGATGCCGCCCAATACGCCACCGGCATGATTGGATTGAAAGCCCTGCGGCGTCATCTCGTCGCGGTGCTCGCTACCGCGTTGAGCGACGGCGGCGAAGCCGTCGCCGATCTCCACGCCCTTGACGGCATTGATACTCATCAAACCATGCGCCAGTTCGGCATCGAGACGATCGAAAATCGGCTCGCCGAGCCCTACCGGCACGCCTTCGGCGACCACGCTGATTCTGGCACCGACCGAGTCCTGATCGCGGCGTAACTGGTCCATGTAGGCTTCGAGCTCGGCCACTTTAGCCGGGTCGGGGCAGAAGAAGGCGTTGTCGTTGACGCCATCCCACGATTTGAAATCGATGGCGATGGGGCCGAGCTGACTCATGTAGCCGCGTACGACGATGCCTTGTGTGGCCAGGTACCGCTTGGCGATCGCCCCGGCGGCGACCCGCATGGCGGTTTCGCGGGCGCTCGAACGACCGCCGCCACGATAGTCGCGAATGCCGTATTTATGATGGTAGGTATAGTCGGCATGGGCCGGGCGAAACCGGTCCTTGATATCGGAATAGTCCTTGGAGCGCTGGTCGGTATTCTCGATCGAGAGGCCGATCGGCGTGCCGGTGGTCACGCCCTCGAACACGCCGGAGAGGATACGCACTTCATCGGGCTCGCGACGCTGGGTGGTATGGCGCGAGGTGCCGGGGCGGCGGCGGTCCAGATCGCGCTGTAGATCGGCCTCGCTCAACGGCAACCCTGGCGGGCAACCATCGACGATGGCGCCCAGCGCCGGGCCATGGCTTTCGCCGAAGGTGGTCACGGTAAACAGCTTACCGAAGGTATTGCCGGACATTCAGCGTTCCTCGAACAGGCTATGGCGACGTGGGAGGCACGAAGCAGGAGGCATAGTCATCGAGCTCGCGGGCGGTCAGCGCGAATACGCCATGGCCGCCGCGCTCGAACTCGAGCCACAGGAATGGCACCGCCGGAAACGCCGCTTCCAGGTGCCGATCGGAGTTGCCGACCTCGACGATCAGCACGCCATCGTCGTTGAGATGCCCACGCGCTTCACGCAGCAGCCGACGCACGATATCCAGGCCATCGTCACCGGCGCCAAGCGCCAGCGTTGGCTCATGGCGGAACTCCGCAGGCATCGTGGCGAGATCGCGCGCATCGACATAGGGGGGATTGGCGACGATCAGATCGTAACGCTGGCCGGCCACGCCATCGAACACGTCGGAGAGCACCGCGCGCACCCGGGCGCCGACATCGTGGCGAGTGATATTGGCCTTGGCGATCTCCAGCGCCGCGGCGCTGATATCGGCCAGATCGACCTCGGCGGTCGGCAGATGCAACGCGCTGGCGATGCCGATACAGCCCGACCCGGTGCACAGATCGAGCACTCGCGCCGGCGGCCGCTCGGGGAACCAGGCGGCGAAGTCGTGCTCGATCAGCTCGGCGATCGGTGAACGCGGAATCAGCACCCGCTCATCGACCTCGAACGGGTAGCCGGCGAAGAATGCCTCGCCGAGCAGATACGGCAGCGGCTTGCGCGTCTCGATACGCGCCCGCACCAACGCCACGATGCGTTGGCGTTCGATGCCCAGCAGGCGCGCCTCGAGTACCGACGGATCGACGTCCCAGGGCAGGTGCAGGGCGCCGAGCGTGAGCGCTACCGCCTCGTCCCAGGCGCTGGCGGTGCCATGACCGAAATGCAGGCGATGGGCATGGAATTCGCTGGTCGCCCAACGCAGGCAATCGCGCAACGTGACGAGCTCATCGGCAAGTTGGCGGTCGTCGAGAGTCAGGCCGGAGATGGCGGCGAGTCGGGAAGCGGTCACGCGGCGTCCTGTCGATGTCGGTTTGATGGAGGATTGTACCCGCCAAGCCGCGCGGTTCACAGTCGGGGGCAAGAGAACGCTATACTGGGTGGCCCTCGAGCCCGGAAACGAGAAGATTGCAATGAACCGACGCCGCTCCACGCCAGACGACGAGGAGATTCGCCTGTTCCGCCAGGCGCTGGAAGGCGCCGGCGTGCGGCGTTTGACGAGCGATCGCGCCGACCCGGGAAAGCCGCGACTCGATGCCGAGAGCCTCGCCGAGCGGCGCGACGCGGCGATATCGGCGGCGGCCAGCGCGCCGGCGAGCCGCACCAGCGATGGCCGTGTCGAGCCGGTGCGGCCCAGTGCCAGCCTCGATTTCAGCGTGCCCGATCTGCCCTATCGCACGCACACGGCGCTCAAGCGCGGCCAGATTCCTTGGGAGGCCGGCCTCGACCTGCACGGCTACTCCCTCGACGAGGCGCGCAGCGAACTGGAGCGCTTTCTGCTCGATGCTCGCGCCCAGCGCATGCGCTGCGTGCTGGTGGTGCATGGCAAGGCGCGTACCAGCATGAGCAGCGGCATGACCGACTACCCGGTGATCAAGAGCCACGTCAATGCCTGGCTGCGTGAATGGCCCACCGTGCTGGCATTCTGCTCGGCGCGCGATCTGGATGGCGGCACCGGCGCGGTGTATGTATTGCTGCGTCGCCGCGGCGAGCTTTGAGCCATTCCCTAGTTTGTCGGTTTGCTCTCAGCCGGTTCGCTGATCATGACCTGCCCATCTCCGAAGCGCCCGCCCCCTTTTCCCTCATAGCGATCCAGCGCCTGCGAGGCGAGATGCCGGCCTAGACGTATCAATGCTTCGGCACGGTGGAATTCGTAGGCGCCACACACCGTCTTGGGAATCTCCACCAGAATGTCGGGCGGATAACCGGCGATCTTGTACTTGGCCAACGCGCCTTGGGTGATCTCGAATGACGCCAGCATGATGTCGAGCTTGCCCCAGGCGTGTTCGGTGGCTTTCCTACGGCTGGTTTCCTCGTCGTCGCCGTCATTATCGTCGTCCTCGTCCCCGGCAAAGCCGAACATATGCTGGGCACGCGCGCGAACCCCGCCCAGCCAGCCGGAAAAGCCCTCGCCCTGGGCCGCGAGCTTGGCTTCGCGGGCCTGCTCCTCGGCCGCATCGTCGGGCGGCAGCAGCTCTTCCAGGGTAACCGGCTGGTGGGTCTGCGCGGTGGCATTGACGGCGAGAACCAGATCGGCCTGAGCCGATACCGTGGGAATGATCGGTAGCGGATTCATCAACCCTCCGTCGACCAGTATCTGATCGCCCAGCTTTACCGGTGTGATGATGCCCGGAACGGCGATGGATGCACGAATGGCACGCAGCAGCGGACCGCTCTGGAACCACACCTCGCGCTGGCGACTGAGATCGGTGGCAACGGTAGTCACCCGGACCGGCAGGTCCTCGAGCAGGGTATCGCCGACCAGACTTTCGAGCTTGCTCATCACCCGGTTGGCGCGCATCGCGCCCATCGGGCTCCAGGTCACGTCGACCAGCTTGAGAATGTCGAAGTAATCGAGCTTGCAGACCCACTCACGGTACCCCTCGAGTTGGCCCGCTGCGTAAACACCACCGATCAGCGCACCCATCGAGCAACCGGAGATGGCGACGATCTCATAACCGCGGGCGACGACTTCGTCGATCACGCCGATATGCGCATAACCGCGCGCGCCACCGCTACCCAGTACCAAGGCGATGCGTTTGTCCATGCCAGCTTTCCTTCGTGACCTCATTGGTTCGCGCAGTGCTCAGCGATCGTCTCGGCCACGGCCGTAACTCTCGCCGGGTCCAGATGCAGATGATGCCCACCGGGCAGTACCCGGCGCCACAGCCGTTTCACCGCGGCACGCGCATGGGGCGACAGGTCCCGCTCGGCGAGAACCCCCTGTTCGCCTTCGACCAATTGCACCGGCGCCTGAATGGCTGCCAGTATCGCCAATACCTGCTCGGGACAAAAACGCACCAGTGAAGGTCGCAGCAGCCGGCCATCCGTGCGCAAGCGCTGGTGGCCCTGCTCGTCCTGCTGCAGATTGCGACGCATCAACGGCTCGGCGGTCGACGCATCGATCGGCGTGACGCCGCCGGCGACCCGTGCATCGATCGCGCTCTCGATATCAGGGTAGCCCGGCGCCATGGATGCACGCCGTCGATGGCCTTGCAATCCCCTACGCAGTTGCTTGGCGGTATCTTCGGCGGGAGTGGTCAAGGTGCCGAGTCCGTCGATCAGTACCAGACGCTCGACCCGCTCGGGAAATGACGCGGCGACCAGGCAGGCCACGCCCGCCCCCATCGAATGGCCGAGTAGCGTCGTGCGCGCCAGCTCCAGCGACTCGAGCGCGTCGAGCACATCGTGAGCGTAATCCCAGATCGCATAATCGGCACCGGCGGCGTGGTGGCGCGACAGGCCGTGGCCGGCAAAATCGATGGCGACGATGCGAATGTCGAGTGACTCGACGAGCAGTGGCGCCAGGCGCGAAAAGCTCGCCGCATTATCCAGCCAGCCATGCAGCGCCAGCCAGGTCGGTGCGCCGGGCCTTCCCCAACTCAGCGCGGCAAGACGGCCATCGCCCAGAGTCAACGCTTCGGGTGCATTCATGCGGGTTCGTTCTCCAATAGGGAATCGAGGGTCCCAAGCAATGCCGCGCGAGCCTCATCGGGATGCTCCATGGGGAACATGTGCCCCCCGGGCGTCTGCTCGATACGTACCCCGTGACGCGCGAGGCGACGCCGCCGCGATGGCGTCAGCAGTGTGGATTCGGCACCGGCAATCAGCGCCGATGGCATCGTTAGCCGACGCGGCAGGCCATGCAGGTGATCCGGTAGATGGCGAAACACCGCGACCTCGATCGCGGGATCGTAAATCAATTCGGCACTGCCATCGTCACGCAGCCGAGTGGCTCCCTCGATGTAGTCACGCAGCGCATCGTCGGTGAAGCGCGCGAAGAGCGCCCTGCGCCGCAGGTAATGGGCCATCGCTTCACGATCCGGCCACACCTGGCGCCGGCCCAGGCTACGCCCGGCGGGCGTTACCCGGTCCGCCAGGCCCAGACGCTTGGCCAAACGCAGCGACAGGGCGTCGCGCCCCACCATCAGCGGTGGGTCGAGCATCACCAGACAGCGAAATGCCTCGGGCAGCGCTTCGGCCGCCATCAGCATCAGCACGCCGCCCATGGAGTGTCCGACACCGATGATCGGCGCACCGAAACCGCGCAGTGTCGCGATGAGTTCATCGCGTAGCGCCGGCCAGTTATCGCTCACCGGATAGTCAGGGTGGTGCGCCAGCCGGTCCAATGGGTGAAGTTCGAAGCGACCAGCCAACGGCGCCAGAAAGCTGCGATAGCTGGCGCCGGGAAATCCGTTGGCATGGGCGAAGACCAGGCGTTGGCGTGAGGGCATCGAAGCCGTATTCTCCTGTGCACAAAGAAAATGCTCCAGTGACATGTGTGAAATGCCATAGCTGGGCGTAGCAGGCTAACGGGTTTACCATGTTACGCCAATAACGCCAATCATACGCTCGTATTAACTTATGCTCTCTTGATCGTCACAAGGAATCAGTCGTGTCAAAATCCCGTCCGCCGCGAGATACCCGTCTGCGCAACAGGCTGTTCTTCGTGACAGCGATCGTTGCCCTTGCCGTCGGTTTCTGGCTGATTCGCCAAGGGGCCGCGTAACGCATGAACCTGCTCGCGGTCTTCCTGAACACGTTGGAAGTCACGTTGCCCGTCTTCGCGATGGTCTTCCTGGGTATCGGCTTGAAACGCATCGGCTGGATCGACCGCGCTTTCATCGCCATGGCCTCGGCGCTGGTCTTCCGCGCCACCATGCCTACCCTGCTTTTCCTGAATATCATCAAGGCCGATCTCGATGCCACGCTCAACCCGAAGCTGCTCGGTTTCTTCGCCATCGCCACGTTGGGCACCTTCGCGCTCAGCTGGCTATGGGCGCATTGGCGAGTAGCGTATGCCGATCGCGGCGTCTACGTGCAGGGCGCCTTTCGCGGCAATTGCGGCATCGTCGGTATCGCATTGGCTACCAGCCTGTATGGCGATTATGGGCTCTCGGCCGGAGGGTTGCTGCTCGGCGTGGTAATCCTTTGCTACAACGTCTTTTCAGTGGTCGTGCTGGCCGCCTACCAGCCGGGGAAACGCGCCGATTGGCGTAGCGTGTTCAAGCACATTGCGCACAATCCGCTGATCATCGCGGTACTGCTGGCCATTCCCGTGGCCTGGTTCGGCATTACGCTACCCGGCTGGTTGATGACCAGTGGCGACTATTTCGCCTCGCTGACGCTTCCACTGGCACTCATCTGTATCGGCGGCACGCTGTCGGTCAGCGCGCTGCGCAGCGACAGTTCGACGGCACTTGGTGCCAGCATGCTGAAAATGGTTACGCTACCGGCACTTGCCAGTGCGGCTGCCTGGCTGGTGGGATTCACCGGCCCGGAGTTGGGCCTGTTGTTCCTGTTCTTCGCCAGCCCAACGGCATCGGCCAGTTTCGTGATGGTCAAGGTGATGGGTGGCGATGCCAGGCTGGCCGCCAACATCATTGCCGTGACGACCCTGCTGGCCAGTATCACGGTAACGGTTGGCGTATTCATTCTGCGAGTGAGCGGTTTGATTTAACAACCAATCTATGGAGTTAGCGCTTTCAATTCGTTGTAAAGAGCCTGAGGGATACGGATGCCATTGGCTCGGCTTCTTTCCCGCGCTTCGTAGCGACGCTGAGACGGCAATCTGGCGCCCTGATTTACGATGCCTTCGAAAAGACGTTCGGCGCGGCGCCTATGTGTTTCCGCGTCCTTTCCCATGAAAGCTTCCGGCGAGAACGCCAAGATAAGCTCGCCATGGAATGGCTTACGCTCATTCTCCTCATTGACCGCTTGGGTTTCATGTCCCAGCAGATCGCCGATAAGCGGCCCAGCCAGCAACTCGATCATGGTCGAAAGCGCGGAGCCTTTATACCCTCCGAAAGGTAACAAGGCTCCGGAGAGTGCCGATTCAGCATCGGTGGTCGGGTTGCCTTTATCGTCAATGGCCCACCCTTCGGGTATGGCCTTTCCGGCACGCTTGTGCAGTTCGACCTCTCCCCGCGCCACCACACTGGTCGCAAAATCGAAGGTATAGGGAACGCCACCGGCCCGCGGCCATGAGAAGGCAATAGGGTTGGTGCCAAACAGCGGGGAAATACCCCCAGCCGGTGCAACATAAGCATGACTAGGCGTCATCGCCAGGGCGGCAAGCCCCTCTTCCGCGATAGATTCGACTTCCGGCCAAAGCGCGGAAAAATGGAAGCTATTATTGATGGCAAGCGCTGCGAGCCCATTGAGCCTGGCTTTCTCTACAAGACTAGGCCGGCCTTTCTCGAACGACAGTAGCGAGCAACCTCCATGCGCATCGATACGCGTAATACCCGGTGCCTGATCGAAAATCTCCGGCGACGCGTCAGGATCGAGGCCTCCTCGCCGAGCCGTATCGACGCAACCAATCAGTCGGTACAAGCCGTGCGAATGGCACTCGTCGCGCTGTGCGGCCATCACACTTCGCGTAATCGCCGCAGCGTGTTCCTGACTGAACCCGTTATGCAGAAGAACCTGCCGACTAAGCTGCTCCGCATTCTCGAGTGATAGCGTTACATACTCGTCCATGATCGCCTTTTATGACTCTTGATATTTTATATACATGTTACGGGCACGGTTGAGATGCTGATACATCATTTCTCTCGCCGACTCCGAATCCCGTGCAAGGATGGCTTCGAGAATATAACCATGCTCTTCGAGCACACGACCTAAATATTTTTTCGTCGCCGACTTATTGATTTCGACGCTCATCAACTTGGCCCGCGGGATAACGGCCTGGCTCAACTGTTCGTAAAATATCTTGAAGAAAGGATTCTTGGTTGCCGTCGCGATGGCGAAATGAAACTCATAATCCTCGACACGGGCCTGGGAGGCTTCGTTGCGAGCCTTGATGAAAGCTTCATGCTTTTCGTTGAGGACGATACGATCGTGCTCGTCATGGCGAATGGCGGCAAGTTCGGCTGCGGCGGGTTCGATATTGAGTCGCAATTCGAGTATATGAAGAATGTCTTCGACCGTGGTGGGGTTGATCTTCTCCGCAGGCATCGTCTCTATGGTGGCTGCGCGGATGACGGTGGTTCCTACGCCACGACGCGTTTCCACCAGCCCCAGGGATTTAAGGTGGGTAATTGCTTCGCGAATGACGGTGCGACTCACGCCAAACGACTCGCACAGACCGTTTTCGGTTGGAAGCTTTTGCCCAACCAGAACCTTGCCTTGCGTAATAAGTGCTTCCAACTGATCGGCCACATTCAATGACAGGCTACCTTCTCTAGAAAGTTTGCGTACATTGATCTGAGCGACCTCAGTCAGGAATCCAGCGTTCCCGGTCATACGTCACACCATTATTTTAAGCGGCAATGTCATAGTATCGCTTGCCGCCAGGGAAAACACGAACGCACCCGTGCGCTCTACTCATCATCGGGGTGCCCGGAAGCGGCGAACTT
Organism: uncultured Halomonas sp.; assembly: GCF_946887195.1. Next base: position 176,313 of record NZ_CAMPKE010000003.1, on the reverse strand, counting down.
CCCACCTTGGTAAACAACGGCGGGATCGTCGCTATCGATAGACGGCATCTGTGCCTCGACCTCGATACGCCATGCTTCGGAGCTATCCTCGGGAACCCAGCCGAGGAAACCCGATCGGCTATTGTCCCACCATTTCTCGGCGTTATTGGAGACTCCATAAACCACCGTGTAAGCCAGCTTGGGTGCAGAGAAGGCACGCTGCACCAGATTCATGAAATCACCGACACTCAGCCAAGTGGCCATCATGCGGGTATCCGCCGGCTTGGGAAAGCAGGAGCCGATACGTACGCTCAGGGTTTCGATACCGAATTTATTGAAATAAAGGCTCGCCAAATCCTCACCAAAGCATTTCGAAACGCCATACAGGGAATCGGGGCGGTGCGGTACGTTAGTGTCTATCCTGGTCGTACGCTCATAATAACCAATCGTATGATTCGAACTTGCAAAAACGATGCGTGGCTTATCAAGCTTTCTAGCCGCCTCATAAATGTTATAAGCACCGATTATGTTGGCCTGAAGTATGCTATTCCAGGGCTTCTCGACAGAAACGCCACCCAGGTGGAGGATGCCGTCACAACCGGCTACCAGATCATTGACCGCTCGGGGATCGGCCAAATCACACATGACAAATTCCTCATGAGCGGCTGCGCTATCCAACTCGATGATGTCAGAAAGGCGAACCTCTCGGGCCAAACGCGATAAATGAGGCCTGATTGCCTGGCCTACAATGCCGGCAGCTCCCGTCACCAGTAACCGATTCAACATGAATGACTCCTTTTACTCATTACGTTATCCGTCTGAATAGAAACCGACTCAAGAAGAGCTGAGCCGATTTCCCATCAAAAGCCATAAAGCGCGGCAGGATTATCGACCAGAATCTTTTGGCGTACGGCTGGGCTAGCCCAACCGAGCAGTGTATCGAGCTGCTCGGCATCATCGGGATACCGATCTCTGGGAACGCCCACATGCGGCCAGTTGCTACCCCAGACAATGCGCTCGGGTGCATGACTTATGACACGCTTGGCGACTTCTCCCACATCATCATATCCAGGCCCGCCTGATTGACTGGTCTCGTAAGCCCCACAGATCTTGAACCAGGCGTTACCGCGATCCAGCAAGCGTAGGATATCGTCGACTCGCGCATCGTCAGCCGCCACTGGCGGCACGAACTTGCCAATGTGATCGATGATATAATCGACTTCGACCCTGCGAAGATCGCCGATGTACTCTTCCAGATTTCGGCCATTGAACTGGACCATCAAGTGCCAGCCAAAACCGCGAATCAATCGCTCGATATCGAGCATTTCATCGATCGTCACGGCTCCGCCCGGCAGGTTCATGATCCGCGCGCCGCGCACGCCCTGGTCGTGCCAATGGCGCAATTCATCGATGGGTGTATTAGGCGATACGGCGGCTATGGCGCGTGCCGTTTGCGTTCCTAACTGACCCAATGCCTTCAGCAGGGCGCGATTATCCAGTTGATAAGCATTCGATTGTGTCAGCACGACTCGCTCGAGCGATAACCGCTGCTGCACTTGACGATAATCGTCGACCGTGGCGAGCTCGGGAATCTGGGGTCCACCGGGCTGCGCTTCATAGCCCGGAAGATACATATGGATATGGCAATCGGTAGCGCCAGGTGGCGCTTTCAGTGAGGGAGCGGGACCGCCGAGGGGGCGGGTATTGGCTGGAATCGCGGACATGCTCATGCCTCCTGTAGCGCGAAGCGGCATAGAGCGTCCCGGTTGATCTCGATACCGAGACCGGGGCCATTCGGGATGTGGATAATACCGCCATCATGCTCGATGGGATGCGTTACGACAGCCTGCCGGAATGGATTCTTCGTCCGGTCGAACTCCATGATCGGCTCGATGGGATTGCGACGCGGCGGGTTGGGTGGCAAGGCCGCCATGACCTGCAGACTTGCCGCGATACAGACCGCCGTGCCCCAGACATGCGGTACCAGCCGAACGCCGAACATGGCGGCCATATCGACGATGCGCCGCATTTCGGTAAAACCGCCGACTCCGCAGACATCGGGCTGAGCGATATCCACGGCGCGGGTCGACAGTGGCTCCAGCATCGCATAGCGGCCATGCCAGTTTTCACCGCTAGCAACCGGTATGGGCTGCCCGGCTCGTACGGCACGATAGGTGGCAATCTGTTCCGGCAAGACTGGCTCTTCGAACCAATCGATGCGGTATTTTTCGGCACGCTTGCCGACTTCCAGCGCCTCCAGAAGATCATAGCCGTGATTGGCATCGATCATGAGCCGCCGCTGCGGGCCTATCGCCTCACGCGCGGCTTCGATCGAGCGTAGATCCTCTTCGATATCGAAGCCGATCTTGATCTTGACGCCATGAAATCCCTCCCCGGCATAGCCGGCCACCTCATTGGCGACATCCTGTACCCGATCCACACCTTCACGCCGAAAGGAGCCCGTGGCATAAGCGCGGACGCTTTCGCGGAAGCGTCCGCCCAGCAATTCAGAGACGGAAGCCCCGAAGTGCTTGCCTTTTATGTCCCATAACGCAATGTCAATACCGCTCAGGGCCGTCATCGTCAGACCACGCTGACCCTGATCGCGCAACAGATTGTAGAGCTCGAGCCAGCGCTTCTCAGTTTCAAGCGGGTTACGGCCAATCAGGGCGGCGCCATAAATACCGACTACAGCCGCATTGGCCTTGGCTGGGCCCAGACATTCGCCCCAGCCAACGGTGCCATCGTCACAAACCACTTCGACCAGGCAATGCTGCCGCCTTTCAAAGCGCATCGATGCGCTCTCGAAGGGCTCGTCTAGCTTATAATCGAGAATATGCGTAGTTACACTTTCAATTTTCATATTCAATAACTCGTATTAAGCAACATGCTGCTAATCAAAGAAGCCCGGCAACGTCAGCGAGATGGCAGGAACATAAGTGACCAGCATGAGCACCAGGAAAAGTGACAAATAGAATGGCCATATGGTTCGCACGGCGTGTTCTATTTTAATGCCCCCAATCGCACTGCCTACGAAAAGGCAGGAGCCAACGGGCGGCGTACATAAGCCGATCCCCAGATTCATCATCAAGATGATGCCGAACTGAATGGGCCCCATGCCGCACTGAATGGCAACCGGTAAAAATATCGGCGTACAAATCAGGATAAGTGCCGCCATGTCCATAATCATGCCGAGAGCCAACAAAATCAGATTCAGCATCAATAGAATTACATAGGGATTATCCGAAATAGCAGTCAATGCACCGGTAAGCAACTCGGGCACGCCATAAAGCGCCAACATATAAGAGAATGCGGATGCACAGCCTACCAGTATCATTACCAACGCAGTAGTACGTACCGCCTGGTAAACCGCAAGCTTGAAAGACTTCCAATTTAACTCACGGTAAACCAGGCTGGTAATGACGATGGCATAAATGGCACCGAACGCGCCGGATTCGGTAACAGTCAATATACCGGAGAGAACCCCACCGACTATGATAACGGCTGTCAAAAGCCCTGGTAACGCGGCCACAAAACTGATGATCAGCGCATGCCAGCCAGGAAACTCCTCACCGGCATAACCACGCTTAACGGCAACCAAATAAGCGGCAATGGCCAAGGCAAGGCACATCAACACCCCAGGTACGATCCCAGCTATGAATAGCTGTGTAATCGAGATACCACCCCCCGCTGCCACAGCGTATAAAATCATATTGTGGCTTGGCGGAATGACCACACCGGCAATAGAAGAAGTTACCGTCACATTGACAGCATAATCGGCATCATAGCCCTTCTCTTTCATGACTGGCATCAGGATGGTACCCAAGGCAGACACATCGGCAACAGCCGAGCCAGAGATTCCACCAAACATCATCGAAGAGCCGACGTTGACTAGACCAAGCCCGCCGCGCACACGCCCGACGGCAGCAGATGCCAGGCGTACCAGCCGATTGGAAATGCCCCCATGAAGCATCAGTTCACCAGCGAAGATGAAAAACGGAATAGCCAATAACGAGAAAACAGAAATACCTGAAAGAATACGTTGGAAAGCAACAAAAATAGGCAGGCCTTCGTATAAAAAGGCACCAACAGCCGCCAGCCCTACGGCGAAGGCTACCGGTGCGCCGACAATCAGGCCCAGAAAGAACAGGCCGAAAAGAATGCTCAATCCCATTTCTTTAATCCTTCTCGCGTCCGGTATGGAAAAGCCGCTCAACGACATTAACAGCGGAGAACAGGATCATGAGCACCCCGCAAATAACGAGCGGTGCTGCGCGCCAGCTTTCCGAAATACCAATAATGGGAATAGGCCTGTCCAAGTTTCCAATAACCATGAACCAACCTTGCCAGGCCATGAAGCCGCCAAAAACAATGACAATAAAATCCGCCAAGTAACGCATGATTTCTCGAGGCAGGCCGGGGAGACCCTCACGAATGAAATCAATACTCAGATGACTATTATTGCGTACCCCCGCTGCAGCGCCAAGGAAGGTAATATAGACCACCAGCACCAAGGAGACTTGCTCAACCCAAGTGGGTGTATCGTTCAATACATAACGGCCAAATACCAGCCAGCCAAAGATAGCGACCACGAAAACCAACAAAGCGCCAGCGCAAACGATACAGAGCTGTGCAATGGCATCCAATAGCAAATTAACGGAGCGCCTTTTTCTTGATTCGCCTTGAACATTAGCCTGATCAGAATATGAATCCACGGCTTAACCCTCTTTGGAGCCTCTCGATCAACTTGCCGCCATCGAGAGGCTCAGCTTCATATTATGAACAACTAGAAATTCTGAATATCACGAATAAGAGGTTCGAGATCAGGATTTTCCGCTATGAAATCGTCGTAGACAGGCTCCATTTTATCCTGGAAAGCCGATTTATCGCTGATTTCATTGATTTTCGCCCCAGCTTCCAGAATGATGTCGCGACTGGCCTCGACCCTGTCAGCCCACAGCTTCCGTTGTATCTTGGCCGCATCGATGGCAGCTTGACGCACGATATCCTGATCCTTATCGGAAAGCTCTTCCCAACTTGACTTCGCTATACATATACACTCAGGAATAATCAGATGCTCAGTAAGCGAGTAATACTTGGCGATTTCGTAATGACCACTGGATTCGTATGAAGGATAGTTATTTTCGGCGCCATCGAGAACGCCTGTCTTCAGGGATTGATATACTTCACCATAAGCCATTGGTGTCGCATTGCCGCCTAATGAATCTATCATATCGACGTAGATATCATTATTCATCACACGAAATTTCAAACCTTGGACATCTTCAGGAGTCTCTATGGGATGCTTTGTATTGTATAGACTACGTGCCCCGGAGCCGAACCAGGAAAGAGCGATCAGGTTCTCTTCGGCAAGCGCATCGGCAAAGCGCTCGCCAATTTCGCCATCCATGACCTTATACATATGCTCCGTGCTGTTAAATATAAAAGGCAAAGAGAGCACGTTCGTTTCTTTTACAATGGGCCCCATTGGCCCCATATTGAAATTCGCGAAATCAAGCGCGCCGTTACGCACTTGCATGATAGCATCCGGTTGAGAGCCAAGCACTGCGTTATTATACACCCTTGGGGTTACACGGCCTTCGGTCTTTTCCGTGACTTGCTTGGCAAAAGCCTCCATTGCAACTGAATTAGGATACCCCGGTGGATGAATATTCCAGCCCCGCCAATCTTCCGCCTGAACCGGCAAGGCGAATATCATGAGCGCTCCGGCAGCTGCGGCCATTCGCATAGCACAGTTAAATCCTGAATTTCTTTTTGTTTGCATGTTACAACTCCTTTAGCATGAAAATGACTCAGTCATTTGTCGTTATAGTTGCCTTGCAACGCCAATCAACGCCTCAAGTTGCTGACGCTCTTCGGGTGTCGGCATCGTCAAGGGCGTCCGTACACCACCAGCCGGCTTACCGATAATAGCGGCGCCCTCCTTGATCAGGCTCACCGCGTAGCCTTTCTTGTTGTCACGGAGATCGATAAAGGGAATGAAGAATTCTCTGGTGATTTTCCTAACCACATCGCTGTTGCCACTACGCAGCGCTTTATAAAACGTTACCGCCATCTCCGGCACGAAGTTGAAGACGGCCGAGGAGTAGGTGTTCACACCGATGGAGAGATAGGCCTCGGCGTAGATCTCAGCCGTCGGCACGCCACCAACATAGGCCAGCCGATCGCCGACCGTCTTGATGATCTTGTTGAGCGCCTGGATGTCGCCCTTACCGTCCTTGAGACCGATCAGGTTCGGGCAGCGGTCGGCCAGTTCCTGCACGGACTGGGCATCCAGAACGCCATTGCCTCGGTTGTAGTAAATGACATTGATCGACGTCGAATCGCAGATCTGGCGCGCGTAATCGACCAGACCATCTTGCGGGCATTCCGTCAGATAGGGCGGCATCAATAGAATGCCATCGGCCCCCGCTTCCTCGGCTATCCTGGCGAACGCCTTGCCACTGCCGACGCTCAACCCGGCGCTGGCAATCACCGGCAGTCTGCCGGCAACCGTCTCGACGGCAAGCGTTACGATTTCACGGTACTCATCGAGAGTCAGGTTAAAGAACTCACCGGTACCGCCGGCGACAAAAACCGCTGAAATGTCGTGGCCGACGAACCACTCCAGACGCTGGCGATAACTGTCACGATCGAAGTCGCCCTGCTTGTCGAAGTCCGTGACGGGAAAGGAGAGCAACCCATCGCTGATCGCCTCGATGACATCGTTTCTTGAAAAATTCACTGGACTTCCCTCTTACCATGCTCAGTTATCAGGATGAGCGTTCGCCATAGTTCATGACTAACCGGAACGACAATGTGGACTATTGGAATGCTCACCAAGCGTGTCGTTCTTTGTTCTTGTCATACATCATACAACATACAACCTAATGCCTGTCGTCGGTTACCGCAACGAGGTTTTGGCATTTCGAGACTAAAGTCGAAGAATTACGATTGAACGATCAGGAGCGGCCAGCAACCAGGCTCGAATTCGAATGGAGAATACGTATCATGCAAATCCACCTGGCGGGATCAGCCTGAACTGATCACGATATCGAATTGCTCGATTCCACCGCCCTCGCGGGTCGCTTCAGCGGGCATGGGGTTGGCATGGGCGCGTTTGAAGTCTTCGCTGCCCACCCAGGCACGGAAGGCTTCCTGGCTCTGCCATTCGGTCTCCACGACATAGGGCGCTTGGTTGCCCAGCGGGCGTAGCACACGCATGGCGACGAACCCTGGCTGCTTGTCGATTTCACCGGCGCGAATCTTGAAGCGTGCCTCGAACGCCTCTTCGAAACCGGGATTGACGTAGATGCGGTTATTGACGATGAAGGCAGCCATGTTCTCTCCTGATTTATCGATCCAATTCAGCGGGATAACGTACGCGGATCAATTCTGCACAGCCAGCCGCCCAGACTTCCGCCTCTAGTGCGACGATCGCACCGGTCGGCATCGGCAAGCAACCACGCGGGTCGCCATCGGCCAGGCGCGCAGACAATGCACCAACCAGCGGCATATGACCGACCAACAACCACGGTGCCTGCTCGGCATTGTCCTGCAACCAGGCGATGACTGGCTCCACGGGATCGTTGGGCGTGATCAGCGCCAGCGTCTCGATGGGCGTAGCGAGCCGCTCGCCGACGATCTCGGCGGTCTGCCGAGCGCGCAGGTAAGGGCTAGCGGCAATGCGCAGTGCAGCAAGTTGGGACGCGCTTAACGACTTGGCCAGCCAGCCGGCCATGCGCATCGCTTCGGCGTGGCCCTGCATGGTCAGCTCGCGCTGCGCATCGGGACTTCCCGGTGCCGCCTCGCCATGGCGCATGATCCACAGGTTTGAAGTCATGCATCACCTTCGAGGCGTCGAGCCTGCTGAACGTCCTCGCGCGACAGGGTGAACTCGACATCGCTGCTCTGCTCGCCCAGCATTAGCAACTTGGCCATGTCGCGTGCCGGTACGCCGCCGAACAGCACCTGATAGAGCCCTTCGGCGAGCGGCATGTAGATACCCTCCTGGCGCGCCTTGTCGCGTACCAGGCTGACTGTATTGACCCCTTCGGCGACCTGACCCAGCGCCTCGACGGCTTCATCGAGACGCTTGCCCTCGCCAAGGGCATAGCCCACCCGGTAGTTGCGCGATAGGTTCGACGAGCAGGTAACGATCAGATCGCCGACCCCGGCCAGGCCGATGAAGGTCATCGGGTTGGCGCCGAGCGCAACGGCGAAGCGGCTCATCTCGGCAAGCGCCCGGGTCATCAACATGCTGCGGGTGTTCTCGCCCATGCCCAACGCTGCGGCCATGCCGGCGGCAATGGCGTAGATATTCTTCAGCGCCCCGCCGAGTTCGACGCCATAACGGTCATTACCAGCGTAGACACGAAAGTAATCGCAGCCCAGTGCCGTTTGCACCCGCGCCCGGGTCAGCGCATCGTCGCTGGCGATTACCGTGGCGGTGAGCTGTTTGGCAGCGACTTCCGAGGCCAGGTTGGGGCCGGAAAGCACGCCAATATGGGTAAAACCGGTCTCTTCTTCGAGAATCTGGCTCATCAGTTTGAAGCCATTTTCCTGGATACCCTTGGTGGTACTGACCAGAATCTGCCGTTCGTTCAGATAAGGGCGTGCCTTGCGCACCACATCGCGAAAGGCCTGGGATGGGATCGCCACGAACACCAGCTCGACACCGTCGAGCACTTCGCACATGTCACTCGAGGCCACGACTGTGGGGTTCATGGCGTAATCGGGCAGATAACGGGAATTGCGGTGTGAGCGGTTGATCTCGGCGGCGAGCTCATCATCGCGCAACCACTGGCGTACGCCGGCGCCGTTATCGGCGGCGATACTGGCCAGAGCGGTGCCGAAACTACCGCCGCCCAGTACCGCCACTCTCATGCGATCATCGGACATGCTCGATCCCTGACTGCAAATATGATGATAATCATTGTAACGAAAAAACGCCCCGGGTCGGGGCGTTGGAATGACATTATAGATATCCGAGCCGATCTGGTCGCTCAATCGATCATCGGTACCAGGGCATCGATGCTCGACTTGGCGTCGCCATAGAACATTCGCGTATTCTCCTTGAAGAACAGCGGATTCTCGATGCCGGAGTAGCCGGTCCCCTGGCCGCGCTTGCAGACGAAGACTTGTTTGGCTTCCCAGACCTTGAGCACCGGCATGCCGGCGATCGGGCTGTTGGGATCCTCCTGGGCGGCCGGATTGACGATGTCGTTGGAGCCGATGACGATCACCACGTCGGTCGCGGCGAAGTCATCGTTGATCTCGTCCATCTCCAGCACGATATCGTAAGGCACCCGGGCCTCGGCGAGCAGTACGTTCATATGCCCCGGCAGGCGCCCCGCCACCGGATGAATGCCGAAACGCACCTCCTTGCCGGCGGCGCGCAGCTTGCGAGTGAGATCGCTCACCGCGCTCTGCGCTTGGGCCACCGCCATGCCATAGCCGGGCACGATGATTACGCTGTCGGCATCGTTCAAGGCGCTCGCCACGCCGCCGGCATCGATGGCGATCTGCTCGCCTTCGATCTCCGCGGCCGGCCCCTTGCTGCCGCCGAAGCCACCGAGAATCACGTTGACGAAGTTGCGGTTCATCGCCTTGCACATGATGTAGGAGAGGATGGCACCGGAGGAGCCCACCAGTGCACCGGTGACGATCAGCAGGTCGTTGGACAGGGTGAAACCGATGGCCGCCGCCGCCCAGCCGGAGTAGCTGTTGAGCATCGACACCACCACCGGCATGTCGGCGCCGCCGATGCCCATGATCAGATGCCAGCCGATGAAGAAGGCCAACAGCGCCAACAGCAGCAGCGTCCAGAAGCCCGCCCCGTTCAGGTACAGGATCGCCAGTAGCAGCGACAGGACCGCCGCGCCGGCATTCAGCAGGTGTCCGCCCGGCAACTGACGAGGCTTGCCGCCGATCTTGCCGGCGAGCTTGCCGAAGGCGACCACCGAGCCGGTGAAGGTCACCGCACCGATGAACACACCCAGCACCACCTCGACCTGGAGGAAGGTCAGCTCGGCCGGGGTCTTGTCGGCCAGCAACGCAGCGAAGGCGGAGAAGCCGTCGGTGCCCCGCTCGCTGAGTTGGGCGGCCAGCACCCGGCGCCGCTCCAGGTCGGCGTTGAAGCCGACGAACACCGCCGCCAGGCCGACGAAGCTATGCAGCGCCGCCACCAACTGCGGCATCTCGGTCATGTCGACCTTCTTGGCCACATAGACGCCGATCGCCGCGCCGACGATCATCATCGGTACCATCCACCAATAGCCGCCGATGCCCGGCCCGAAGGCGGTGAAGAATACCGCGATCGCCATGCCGACGATGCCGTACCACACCGCCCGTTTGGCTTTCTCCTGGTTGCTCAATCCCCCCAGCGAGAGGATGAACAGCACACTTGCCGCAATCGCCGCGGCAGATACGAATCCTTGACTCAACATCTCGTCTCTCCGCCGCTCAAGATTTCTGGAACATGGCCAGCATCCGGCGTGTCACCAGGAAGCCGCCCACGATATTGATGGAAGCGATCAGCACCGAGATCGCCGCCAGCAGCCCAACCAGGAAGCTGCCCGAACCGATCTGCAGCACCGCCCCCAGCACGATGATGCCGGAAATGGCATTGGTCACCGCCATCAGAGGTGTGTGTAGCGAGTGGCTGACATTCCAGATCACCTGGAAACCGATGAAACAGGCCAGCACGAAGACGATGAAATGCTGCATGAAGGACACCGGCGCGACCTGACCGAGCAGCAGCATCAAAAGACCGCCCACGACCAGCATGCCGACCTGGCGCTTGGTCTGCGCCTTGAAGGCGGCGCGCTCGGCGGCCCTCTTCTCCTCGGGCGTCGGCTCCTTGGCCTTCTCCTTGGGCTTGGCCGAGGCAATGGCCTTCACCTTGGGCGGCGGCGGCGGAAAGGTGATCTCGCCGGCATGGGTCACCGTGGCGCCACGGATGACGTCATCCTCCATGTCGTGTACGACCGTGCCATCCTTCTCCGGCGTGAGATCGGTCAGCATGTGGCGGACGTTGGTGGCGTAGAGCAGCGAAGCCTGGGTGGCCATGCGCGAGGGGAAATCGGTGTAACCGACGACGATCACGCCGTTATCGGTGACGATACGCTGATCGGGCACGGTGAGATCGCAGTTGCCGCCTTTCTCGGCGGCCAGATCGACGATCACCGAGCCGGGTTTCATGGCCTCGACCATCTCCTCGAGCCACAGCTTGGGCGCCGGCCTGCCGGGAATCAGCGCAGTGGTGATGACGATATCCACCTCCGGCGCCTGTTCGCGGAACAGCGCCAGCTGCTTCTCGCGGAACTCGGGGCTCGACGGCGCCGCATAGCCGCCGCTCTCCGAGCCGTCCTGGCTATCCTCGAAGTCGAGGAACAGGAACTCGGCACCCATCGACTCGATCTGCTCGGCCACTTCGGGGCGCACGTCGAAGGCGCGCACCACCGCGCCCAGACTGGTGGCGGTACCGATGGCGGCTAGCCCCGCCACCCCGGCGCCGATTACCAGCACCTTGGCCGGTGGCACCTTGCCTGCGGCGGTGACCTGACCGGTGAAGAAGCGCCCGAACTGGTTGCCCGCCTCGATCACCGCGCGGTAGCCGGCGATGTTGGCGGTGCTCGACAGCGCGTCCATCTTCTGGGCGCGCGAGATACGCGGCACCATGTCCATGGCGATGACCGATGCGCCCTTGTCCTTGCAGCGCTCGAGCATGGCCTCGTTCTGGGCCGGCCAGAAGAAGGAGATCAGCGTCTGATCCTGGCGCAAGCGATCGGCCTCTTCCTCGGAGGGCTCACGCACCTTGATGACGATATCGGCTTCATTCCACAGCGCCTCGGCGCCATCGATCACACTGACACCAGCCTCGCGGTAGGCCGCATCACCGAAACCGGCGGCAGCGCCGGCGCCGGACTCGATGAAACACTCGTGTCCCAGCTTCTGGATCTGTTGGGCGCTTTCCGGGGTCAGGGCGACACGCGCCTCACCCGGGGCACGCTCCTTGGGTGCTCCGATCTTCACAATAGGTCTCCCGCTTGGCGACGGATATGCAAGACGTTTTTGTCGGCATGAAAGCCGCTTAGTGTTCTGGTAAACGCCCCGAAAGATCAAGCGGCGCGCTAAAAAAACTTATCATAAACAAAGGCTTATGCTGTTCATAACAGCTTTCTTATAGCACCGGTTATCATTAAGCATTTGAATTTTAAGAATAAATAAGAGAGCGCAGACCTCATCTTTTATTTATGAATAGCATAAACAATCAGTTATTACATAATTTCGGCCAGCCAGCGTTTGGCGTTTCAAACAAGAAAGCCAAACGCGGAATCGTCTAGAAGTGTTGAATGATGTCGTGCGTCGTCGTGATATCGGCGTATTCGCCATCGAGCAGCGCCAGGTTCAAATCGTGAACCGCTTCGGCACTCCAATGCCGCCCATGGCGATCGGACACTTCAAAGCCCGCGCAGGCATCGGCCGGTACCGAGACCGAGAAATCCAGGCAGGCGGCATGACGTACCGTGGTACTCACCGAATGCGCCGTCGCCACGCCGGCCACCACCAAGCGCGATACGCCGTGACGATGCAACCAGGTCTCGAGTTCGGTGCCGACGAAGGCGCTGTTGACGTGCTTGGTGACCACACGCTCGCCATCACGTGGCATGACGGATTCCTTGAACTCGACGCCAGGCTGGCCGGGACGGTAAGGGGAGCGGGATTCACGGGAGAAATGCCGAACATGCACGATGCAGCCGTTTCCGGCGCGCCAACAACTCAATAACTCGGCGAGACGCGCCTCCAGGCCGGGATTGTTGCGTCGTCCCCAGTAACGCCGATCGTCAATGGCCTGTTGAACGTCGATGATGACCAGGGCGGAGCTCTGATCGCGGGCATCGCAAAGTCGCAAACGGGCGGAACCGGCACTATTGGGCATGCGAGGACTCCTGCGGTCGGGCGTCATTGCTCACCACAGCATAACAGGCGTTGGTCGCCCTCACCGCTATCGAATCAATCCTATGACGAACAGGACAGACACACCGGCGCCGCACTGCGCGGCGGCGGTGACAGCCAGTCCTCGGCGCCGTCGTCATGCACCTCGAAGGGCGCCGCCAGACGCTCACGCAAGCGATGCAATGGCTCGCTGTCGCCGGCCTGGGCGGCCTCGATGACACGCTGGGCCAGGTGAGTACGCAGTACGTAACGCGGGTTGACCGCGTGCATGGCTTGCTGGCGCTCGCTCGCCGTGCGCGTCTCGCGCTCCAGGCGCTGATCGTAGCGATCCAGCCAGGCGATCAGCGCGTCGTCGTCGGGTGCGGTTTCCAGTGCCATCGCCAACCGCTCGCGCCCTTCGACCCCACCCCGATATTCGCCGAGCGCACGAAAGGCGTTGTGGAAATCCGCCTCGTGGCGGGCCAGCAACGATAGCCAGGCCGATACCAGCGATGCGTCGCCCGGCGAAGCGTCGCCCTCCTCCGCCGTGGCCAGCCCCAGCCGTGCACGCATGCGCTCGGCATAGGCCCGCTGCAATGTCGGCTCGAAGCGATCGAGTATTTCACGCAGCCGCTCGACATCGATCAACGGGGTCAACGCTTGCGCCAGCACCGTCAGGTTCCATAGCGCCACGCCGGGTTGCTGATCGAAGGCATAGCGGCCGCTGGCATCGGTATGGTTGGGCGTCCAGCTCGGCTGGAAGCGCTCCATGAACGCGAAGGGGCCGTAATCCAGCGTCAGCCCGAGCATCGACATGTTGTCGGTGTTCATCACCGCATGCACGAAGCCGTAGGCCTGCCAGGCGGCAATCAGCGTGGCGGTACGCTCCACCACATCGGCGAACAGTGCCTCGAATGGCGCTTCGCTAGCGGCCAGCGCGGGGCGATGGCGGTGAATCAGATGCCAGGCCAGAACCTGCATGTCCTCGACCTTACGACGCTGGTAGAGCCATTCGAAATGGCCGAAGCGGGCATGGCTCGACGCCAGGCGCAGCAAGGTTGCGCCCGGCTCGACGCGCTCGCGCATCACGCGCTCCTCGTTGACCGCCACCGCCAACGCCGTGGTGGTGGGAATGCCCAGCCCGCTCATCGCCTCGCCGGCGAGGTATTCGCGAAGCGACGAGCGCAGTACCGCGCGGCCATCGCCGAAGCGCGAATAGGGCGTCTGCCCGGCGCCCTTCAGGTGCAGATCCAACGGCCCATGGGATGTCATGGCCTCGCCGAGCAGCAAACCCCGTCCGTCACCCAGCGCCGGGTTGTAACTGCCGAATTGGTGTCCGGTGTACTTCTGGGCGATCGGCATCATGCCCGGCAGCAACTCGCGCCCGGCCATCAGCGCCTCGAGACGCTCGCGTTCGATGCTCCCGACGGTCAGGTCGAGCTGAGCGGCACCCAGTGGACTGATATCCAGCACCCGCGCGCCTCGCCATGGCGTCGGAGCGACAGCCGTGAAGAAATCCTCGGGCAAGCGCGACCAGGCATTGTCGAAGTGCAGGGAATCAAGGCTCATGCGCGTCTCGAAGGGTCGGGAATGGGGCGAAGAGTGATAAGCACACTGTAGTGCCGAACCCCTTACGACGTAAAACGCCGCCGCTTTTTTGCGAGCGGCGGCGTAAGGCAACGAGGCGGATTTAGACCGTATCGTCGCTACGGTGTCTCGCTATCAGTTGATCGTTGGTTCTCAATAACGACAGCAGCACGTCCTGATAATCGTCGCGTACCGCATAATCTTCCAACGCTCCAATCAGCGCCTCGGCCGTCACATCGCGACCCTGGCGCTTCAGCTGCGCACGTAAGCTGCGCAATTCGGCGTAGGCATCGTGGGTATTGAGATTGTGCAGATAGGTACGCACGGCCTGCTGCACGCTATCGAAGGTTTGATACCCACGTCCGCTACCCGCCTGAGTCAGGCCACAGCCATCGGAAAAGCAGCGCAGACCGAACAGGTTGTTGCCTTGGCGAGCGAAGCGCGAGGTGCCCCAGCCGGATTCCTCGACCGCTTGAATCACCACCATCGACAACGGCACGCTATCGACCCGTGAGAGAAGAGAAGCCAAGCCGTTATTTCCAGAGCACTCGAGATCGTAGTCATCGCACAGCGCCGTCAGGCGCGCTTGCTCGCTTGGGGTAAGTGGATCGCCACTGGCCTGCAGTGCCTCGAGCCAGGTGCGCTGCGCAACGATTCGCGCATTTTCCGCCTCGATGATAGGCACCAACAGTTCGAAAAAAGCCTGCTTGCGCTGCGGCCCAGCGGGAAAGGTGCGCAGATCGGGTAACTCGGTGATCGGGTCGACAACGTTGGCCGATGGGCCATAGATCGCCGCATTCATCGCGGTGGATACCGTTGGCGGGGTTGTCGTTTCCGCTTTCGTTTCCGCTCTCATTTCCGATATCGGCTCGGCGTGAGCCGTCATGGGAAAAAGGGCCAGGCCAACGCCGAGACACGCCAATAGACCAAGGATCGGCGTAACTCGACGTCGCCGCCAGTCGGGGCGACATCGATGCATACATGGAACTCCATGCAATAAAAATCGCAGTTTACCAACACGACCGCCGATCGCCGAGCGTTTTATTGCAGCCCGGAAACGCAACTGGCCGACCCAAGGGGTCGGCCAGGTTAGCACGGACTTACTTCACGCCCGTCAAGCGGTCAGTAGCGCATTCAGCCGTTTGACGTAGGCAGCCGGGTCGTCCAGATGGCCACCCTCGGCGATGATCGCCTGATCGAGCAGAATACGCGCCAGATCGCCGAAGCGCTCCCCTTCCACACTCTCGAGCCGCGCAACCAGCGCATGCTCGGGGTTGAGTTCGAGGATCGGCTTGACCTCAGGCAGCGGTTGCCCGGCGGCCTCCATGATAC
The DNA here is from genome assembly GCF_946887195.1 of uncultured Halomonas sp. The sequence continues at coordinate 160,476 of NZ_CAMPKE010000003.1, read as the reverse complement.
GCCGCATCTGAAAGCCCATCTCGTGCTCGGAGAGCACCACGCAGGCCGGCGAATCGGTCAGGCGGTGCGTCACGCGGACCTCCTGGATATCGTCGCCAAGCGCTTCCTTGACCCGCTTGACCAGATCCTCCTTGGCCTTAGCGGTCTCCTCCTGAGCCTGCTTCTCCTCTTCGCCTTCGATGTCGCCGAGATCCAGATCGCCCTTGGCGACGTCGGCGAACGACTTGCCGGCGTATTCGGTGAGGTGGCTCATCAGCCATTCGTCGATGCGGTCGTGAAGCAGCAGCACCTCGACACCCTTCTTGCGGAAGATCTCCAGATGCGGGCTGTGCTTGGCCGCATTGAAGCCATCGGCAACGATGTAATAGATCTTCTGCTGGCCCTCCTTCATGCGGCCCACGTAATCGGCCAGCGACTGATCCTGCGTGGCGCTGTCGGTATGCGTGGTGGAGAAACGCAGCAATTCGCTGACCTTGTCGCGATTGGCGTGGTCTTCCGCCGGGCCTTCCTTGATCACGCTGCCAAAGGTATTCCAGAAGCTCTGGTAGGCCTCCTTGTCCTTGGCCAGCTTCTTGAGCATATCGAGTGCGCGCTTGGTCAGCGCCGACTTCATCTTGTCGACCTGCGGGTCCTGCTGCAGCAGCTCGCGGGAAACGTTGAGCGATAGATCCCGCGAGTCGACCACGCCCTTGATGAAGCGCAGGTAGAGCGGCAGGAACTGCTCGGCGTCCTCCATGATGAACACGCGCTGCACATACAGGCGTACACCGCGAGCGCCGTCGCGCTCGTAGAGGTCGAACGGCGCGCGGCCGGGTACATAAAGCAGGCTGGTATATTCGAGCTTGCCTTCGACCTTGTTGTGACTCCAGGTCAGCGGATCGCTGAAATCGTGAGCGATGTGCTTATAAAAGGCCTGGTACTCGTCATCGCCGATCTCGGACTTGGGACGCACCCACAACGCCTGGGCTTCGTTGACCGTCTCCCAGCCATGGGTTTCATTGCCGTCGTCGTCCTTGTCGACCTTGGGCATGCGCACCGGCACTTCGATATGATCGGAGTACTTGCGCACCAGGTTCTTGAGGCGAAAGTCGTCGGCGAACTCCTTGGCGTCCTTCTTGAGATGCAGAACGATCTCGGTGCCGCGCTCGGGCTTGTCGATATCGGCGATGGTGAATTCGCCCTCGCCCTGCGAGCGCCACTCCACACCGGCATCGCTGCCGGCGCGGCGGGTACGCACCGTCACTTCGTCGGCGACGATGAAGCCGGAGTAGAAACCCACGCCGAACTGACCGATCAGCTTGGCGTCCTTCTGCTGCTCGCCGGAGAGCTGCTTGAGGAATTCAGCGGTACCGCTCTTGGCGATGGTGCCCAAATTCTTGATCACTTCATCGCGGCTCATGCCGACGCCGTTATCGCGCACGGTGACCGTTCTGGCCTTGGCGTCGTGTTCGATCTCGATACGCAGGTCGCTATCGCCGTCGTACAACGCGTCGTTGTCCAGCGCCTCGTAGCGCAGCTTGTCGCAGGCGTCGGCGGCGTTGGAAATCAGCTCGCGCAGGAATATCTCCCGGTTGGAGTACAGGGAGTGAATCATCAGATGCAGCAGTTGCTTGACTTCGGTCTGAAAGCCCAGCGTTTCTTCATGGGTGGCGGTGGTCATGTGGCGGAAGCCCCTCATGGTGTTGGAATAGGGAACCAATTCCCGTGGTTCGACACCGATATGGGGTTTACCGGTCGGTTTTCAAGACGCCGGCCTCAAGCGCTGGGCAATTCGGCGAGCAGAAAGTGCATCCGCGCGCTGGCCACCGGTTGCGCGTCGTCGCGCTGCCAGGCGATGACCCGCAGATTGGCCAGGCGCTTGCCTTCGCGCACCAGCGTGCAGCGTGCCCGGGTCGGTACCTGTTGGGCCGTGCGCAGGTAGTCGATGGAGAAATCGATGATCTTGGGCAGGCGCGCGGTGCGGGCGGCGAGCATCAACTCGAGGGTACCGGCGGTCTCCATGAAGGCCGCGACCACACCGCCATGCAGGGCCGGCAACAGGATATTGCCGATGTTGTGGGCATGCGGGGCAAGGCTGAATACCAGACCCTGCGAGTCTTCGGCCACGCCGATGCCGATATGGCGGGCGTAAGGGATCTCATCCAGCAACCCGCTCAAATCGCCACTGGCGCGCGTGCGCTCCAGCCATTGCCGAGTATCGGGAGATTGGGCCATTTCAAGCCTCCTCGGCGGGCTGTTCGCCTGGTTGTTCGGTTACCTCGCCAAACAGGGCTGCCGCGAAGCCCGGTGGGGTATTGCGTGGTCCGAGGCGCACGAAGTTGGCGATGCCACGCGCTATCGGCTTCCCTTCTTGCTGCCAGAGCGTACCCTCGGTGAAGACCATCGACTCGGTGACATGCACCACGCGCGCCTCCCCGAATATGGCCATTCCACCGAGCGCGGGGCGATAGTGATCCACGCGCAAGTCCAGCGTCGGGCAGACCTCCGGCTCCGGCAGCCCGCACAACACACTGCCACCGCATAGCGTATCCAGGGTCATACTCAACACACCGCCATGAATGAGACCGCGATGCGTATCGCCGAGCAGCGCATCGCTCCATGGCAAACGCATACGCACCAGGGGCGGCGTCACGTCGAGCACCTCGAGCCCCAGGTCCTGGGTATGCGGTACGACCTTCACGAAGCGCTCGATCGCCCTTCGCCAATCGGCAGGCGTCGTAGAAGGAGAGAATGGCGTTGTCGTCATAGTTGGCAAACCATCGTTTGAAACGAGTGTGCAAACAGTAGCCTTGCGCGGTTCGCCTGGCAACATGCCAATCCAGCGATGCGTTCAATCGCGCCTGCGCGGTAGGTTATCGTCGAAGCCTTTCCAGCGTCGGTAATCGGCCAATGCGTTATCGACCTTGCCCAGCAGCCAACCGACGATCACCACATCGTCGAGTATCCCGAACAGCACCAGCACATCGGGAATCAGATCCAGCGGCGAGACCAGGTAGATGAATGCCAGCCCCATCCAGCCGAAGGCCGCCCAAGGTATCGGGCGGTAGCGACCGCGCACGACATCGGCGCACATCGGTACGAACAAGCGCAGCGCACGCGCCATGCGCGAAAGCGCCCCACCACGACTCTTGAGTCGCGAAAACACGCCCCAGCCCTTGAATGCCATGCCGATTCTCCTGCCCTCTGCTACGAATAGCGTAGCGATGTCATTACTCAAGCGAGCCACTATTCAAATCCCGTGGTATCGGCGAGGATGGGCCACATGGCGACATTCAGGCAAGCATGAGGAGACGCCGTCGATGAGACCCCTTTTTTCCAGACGCTGGCTTACACCGTTTGCGGCACTGCTGCCCACGTTGCTGCTCAGCCTGCCGGTGGTTGCCGACGAAGCCAGCGACCGGGCAATGCGCCAGGCCCTCGCCGCCGCGCGCGACCACCAGTGGAGTCGGATCGATCAGAGCGCCATCGAGGATCATGTTCTCGTCGGTTATGTCGAATATCACCGGCTGGGCAGCCGCTTGCCCGATGTCGCTCCCGAGGAGATCAACGATTATCTGGAGCGATATGCCGACTCGCCACTGAGCGGCTGGATGCGTGGCGTCGCGCAAACCCGCTATGGCAACGCCGGGCGCCTCGATGCGCTGCTGGCGGTCAGCGACGGCGAACCCAGCAGCGTCATCCGCCAATGCTACTACTATACCGCCCTGCTCGATCGGGCACCGGACACCGCTGCCCAGGGCGGGCTGGACTTGTGGCTAACCGGACGCTCACAGCCCAATCAGTGCAATACGCTGTTCGATACGCTACGCAGCCGGGGCGTGATCGACGGCCAAGCGATCTGGCAGCGCCAGATGCTGGCCTGGGAGAATGGCGAGAGCGGCCTGATGCGCTATTTGTCGCGTCTGCTGCCGGCCGGCTGGGGCGAGGCGCAACTTGCCCTCGATCGGCTTCAGGAAAACTACGCGGCGATAACCCGTGTGCCTGTCGATATCGGCCCTCGGGGCGAAGGCGGCGGCGCGATGTTCGCCGCGGCGATGCATAATTTCATTCGTGCCGATACCGAGGCCGCGCTGGAGGCCTGGCGCAAGATCGGCCCGCATGTCCCGCTGAGCAATGAGCAGCGTGCCACCGTGGAGCACGACCTGGCGTTCTATTCGATGGTTCGCGAGGTGGATAACAACCGAGGCTGGGTCGACCAGGTTCTGCCGCAACTCGCCGATGGCGAATTGCTCGAGCTTCGTGTGCGCCGCGCGCTCGATGAGCGCGACTGGAACGGTGTCATCGAATGGGTCCATGCGATGCCCGACGACACCCGTCAGGACGCACGTTGGCAATACTGGCTGGGACGTGCGCTCGGACAACTCGGCGATGAGCAGACCGCGCACAAGGCGTATGCCGCCGCCGCTGCACAGCGCACCTTCTACGGTTTCGCCGCTGCCGACCGTATCGGCGAGCCCTACTCGCTCAATCTCGAGCGGGCGATTTTCAACGACGCCTACCGGCGCGAGGTAGCCAACTGGCCGGTCGTGCAACGCGTCGAGGCGCTCGAGCGCATCGGCGAGCCGGGGCTGGCACTCAGCGAGTGGTATGCCGCCGTGGCCCGCGCCGATGAACAACAAGCCAATGCACTGGCCGATTATGCGCTCAGCCAGGGCTGGTACGCCTTGCTGGTGCAAACCACCATCGCCGCCGATCAGCGCAACGCACTGCATTGGCGCTTCCCCGACGCCTACCGCGAAAGCTTTCTGCGCTGGGGCGAGGTGGCCGATGTCGACCCCTACCTATTGATGGGCATTGCCCGCCGCGAGAGCGCCTTCAATCGTCAGGCGGTATCGCCGGTCGGTGCCCGCGGCCTGATGCAATTGATGCCGGGCACCGCCGCACACGTCAGCCGCCAGCTGGGCCTTACTCCTCCCAGCGCCAGCGAATTGTTCGATCCCGCCGTCAATATTCGCCTGGGCAGTGCCTACATCAGCGACATGATCGATCGCTACAGTGGCAATCGGCTGGCCGCCGCCGCCGCCTACAATGCCGGGCCGGGCCGGGTCGATCGCTGGCTGCGTGGCGCACCCCAGGCGTTCGATTTGTTCGTAGAGAGCATTCCGTTCAGCGAGACACGCGCCTACGTGCAGGCGGTGATGGCTTACCGGGTGATCTTCGCCAGCCTGGCGCAGGGAGGCGAGACGCGCCATGTGGCTTTGCTCACCCCCGACGAATGGCAGGTGAGTTACGACACCTCGCTGCTGGCGCGTAATTGAGAGTCGCCGGATGCGATCGCATCCGGCGCATGGTTTTATCAGGTATCGCTTGAAAAGCCGGCCAGCTTGATACCCAGCGCCACCAGCACCGTGCCGGTGATGCCATCCAGCGTGCGCGCCACCCAGCGCCTCGCCAGTAGCCGGCCGGCACGACCGACCATCACCGCGACGCCGATCTGCCAAACGTTGGCAATCACGAAATGCACGCCAGCCAACCACAGCGACTTGAGCAGTGCCGGGTCGCCGGGGGCGATGAACTGCGGCAGGAATGCCATGTAGAAGATGACGGTCTTGGGGTTGAACACGTTCGACAGGAAACCCTCGCGCAGCGGCAAACACAACGACACGGGTTGGCGATTCATCGCCACGCCGGCGACCGGTAGCGGCGTGCCACGCCGGGCACTGCGCAGGCTCTGAACGCCTAGCCATACCAGATAGCCGGCACCGATCAGCTTGAGCAGTCCGAACGCCCAGGCCGACTGCAGCAGGATCAATGAAATCCCCAGCGCCGAGACCGTGGCATGCACGAACAGCCCGCAGCAGATCGCCACACTGGTCAACACCCCATCGCGCAGGCCGCCGCGCGCGGTATTGCGAATCACCAGCAGAGTGTCCACGCCGGGTGTCATGCTGAGCAGGGTAATGGCTAGCAGAAAAGGCAGGAATTGGGCATCGATCAGCATCGGGTGTCTCGCGTGCGAACCATTAAGGGGGCAGCGGCGATCAGAGCAGCCACTGCCAGATAACGATGGCTCCCGCCACCACGACCAGCAGACCCACCAACGTCAGCAAGCCATCCCCGGCGGTCAATCCCAAGCCCATGAGCACGATCGCCAGGGCGGGAATCGCCGAGGCGAAGGGCAGTAGCTCGAGGGGAATCATCGCCAAAGCCAGCAGTACGGTCAGCAGGGCAATCAAGCGCTGCGCAAGCGCATTGATCAACATCGGCAGCCGTGGCTTCAGCAGGCGGTCGAAACGCTGGGTCCAGGGGCGCACTCGCATCACGCCCTGGTGCAGCTTGTCATGGCTGAAACCACGCTTACTCAGACGCCGCGGCAGCCAGGGAGAACGCTTGCCGAGCACCAGTTGCACCGCCACCATGGCAATGAATAACCCACAAAGCGTCGGCACACCGGGCACCGCGCCGGTGGGCAGCAATACGATCAACGCCGGTATCACCAGCAGCGGTCCAAAACCGCGAGACTCGAAGATATCGACGATATCCCGCAAGCGGATCTTCCTGCCGGTGTCCGCAGCGTCCAACTGCTCGAGCAGGCCCGTCAATGCCATGCGTTCGGCCATCACGTCTCCCCGTTCGATTCAGGTATCAGCACGCCCGCCATTCCGGCATCCTGCGTAACAGCCGCGATGATTCGCTCACCCATTGAAGCGTCGCGCATGCTTCTGGGTAATCTGATCGTTGAGCGTCCAGAAATCATACAGCACACCCAGCAGGAACAACCCACCGGTGAATAGGTACAGCAGGCCGGTGAGCCACTTGCCCATGTACATGCGGTGTATGCCGAATATGCCCAGGAATGTCAGCAACACCCAGGCCAGGGTGTAGTTGATCGGTCCGGCCCGAAAGCGGAAGTCGGCCTGACGATCCATCCCGGGAATCAGGAATAGATCGATCAGCCAGCCGATACCGAACAGGCCGAAGGTGAAAAACCAGATCGTGCCGGTGACCGGCTTGCCATAATAGAAACGGTGGGCGCCGGTGAAGCCGAGGATCCACAGTAGATAGCCGATCAGTTTGCTATGCGTGTCGTTGGACGATAATTGCGTCATGTACCTCTCCTTGTACAAGCACGGCGCGCCGCGCGTCGATCAGATCACCCCGAGTTCACGCAACCGCTCCTTGAGATAGGAGTCGGCCGTGTGCCGCGCCGACAATACCACCTCGGGACGGGGATGCAGAAACAGTGGCAACGACAGGCGGGATTGCGATCGCGCTGCGCCACTGGGATTGGTCACCCGGTGCGTCGTCGAGGGGAAATAGCCACTCGAGGCCTCCTGCAGCATGTCGCCGACATTGATCACCAGTTGGCCCGGATCGCAGGGCACTGCATGCCAGTTTCCATCGCGCCCACGTACTTCGAGACCGGGCTCGTTGGCCGCCGGCAGCACGGTCAGCAGGTTGATGTCCTCATGCGCGGCGGCACGCACCGCGCCGGGCTGTTCGCCGCCGGCCAGCGGCGGGTAGTGCAACACGCGCAGCAGTGTCTGGCCGCTGCCCTCGATCATCCGCGACAGCGGTTCCCGATAATGCCGGGCAACGCTCGGCGGCGTCTGCGCCTCGACCCAGCCGAGCAGCGTCGAGGCCACCGCTTCGGCACGCCGATAATAATCCATGGCCTCGGTACGCAGCGTCTCGGGAACACGCCCCCAAGGGTAGATGTGATAGTACTCCTTGAGATCCTTGACGGCATGCCCTTTGGCGGTCTCGGAAACGTCAGGCGGAAAGTAGCCGTCCTGACGCTGCGCGTCATAGCGCCAGGCGTGCTTGGCGTGATCGTCGAAGAACGCTTGCCAGTGGCGATAGATCGATTCCACCAGCGTGCCGGGAACGGGATGGTTTCTGAGCACACCGAAACCCGTCTCGCGCAGCGACGCGACGAAGCGTTCGGCGGCATCGGGGGACGTATAATCGACGTTCTGGACGCGCATGTCTTTTCCATCTATGTTGCTTTTGCGGGCATCGTAACTCGGAAGCCGCCACCAGCGCAGCCTGGATGCGCCTGATACGCCACGATATCCGCTGCGTTGGTCAGCAGATAGAATGTCGTCAGTTGTTCGTCGATTCTTCGAAAGACACCCGTGCACATTCCGATCTTGCACCGCCCACGCATCACGGGCGCCGCGGCGAGGATAGTTCCTGGCCAGCCCAGCACCATCACTGCACGTTAAGGAAATCGACAATGGCAACGGGTACCGTCAAGTGGTTCAACGACACCAAGGGCTTCGGGTTCATCTCGCCGGACGACGGCGGCGACGACCTGTTCGCGCACTTCTCCGAAATTCAGGCTGAAGGTTTCAAGACCCTGCAGGATGGTCAGAAGGTCTCCTTCGATGTCACCCAGGGCAAGAAAGGCCTTCAGGCCGCCAACATCAAGGTCGTCAACTGAGCGTAGACACCTTGCCTGCCGGGCGGTAGCCATTGCGTACCGCTCGGCATGAACGTCACGATAAAATAAAGCTTGACGTGGCTTTCAGAAAAGCGCACCCTCAATCGCGTTGGTTTATAGGCAGAATAACGTCAGTTGCAAATCGATTCTTCGATATCCTCGTGCGCGTTTCTCTTCCACATAACCCTCGCACTGCTGGCCAAAGGTGCTAAACTTAGCTCCGCAAGGCCTCATCAACATCATTTAGTAAGGTAATCGAAAAATGGCAACTGGTACTGTCAAGTGGTTCAACGACACCAAGGGCTTCGGCTTCATCTCTCCGGACGACGGCGGTGACGACCTGTTCGCCCACTTCTCTGAAATTCAAGCTGATGGCTTCAAATCCCTCCAGGACGGTCAGAAGGTTTCCTTCGACGTCACTCAGGGCAAGAAAGGCCTTCAGGCTGCTAACATCAAGCCCGAGTAATTTCGGCGCATTGATCTGACAGTCAGCCGCTTGCGGCAGGCTGCAGCGAAAAGGCCCACTTCGGTGGGCCTTTTTCGTATTCACTGACACTGATACGATAGGCTTAGATAGACCTACTGCTGGGTCGGCTGGCCGGGCTCCTCGATTTCCAACTCCTCGGTGACATCCTTCTTCTCGGCAGCCTTGAATTGCTCATCAAGCTCCTTTTCCGCCTCTTCGAAACGCCGCTCCGCTTCCTTCAGGGCACTATCGACGTCCTTCTCGGTGCTCTCCCAATCGTTATCGACATCGACACTCGAATCGATACCATCACTGCCCTCGTCGTTGGCTTGCTCGCCAGTGTTCGCGCCTGCCGCAGGATCGCCTGCCGCAGGGTCGCCTGCCGCATCGGAATCGTTACCGGCCTGCTCGGCCATCTCGGCGGTATTCTCACCAGCCTCGGTCATGCCGTCCTGGGTTGACTGTGCCGGCTGTGCATTCGCATTGGTTTCGCTGACAGTGGATTCCGGCGCCTCTTCACCGCCGCTATCGCAGGCCGCCAGGCCCAGCGACATAACCAGTGCGGCAGCAAGCGTACTCCAGGGCGTTTTAACCATCTTTACCTTCTCCTTGATGTAACGAAACGGCGCTTTCGGCCAGCTTTATCATAAACGCGACCGGCATGAGAGCCTTCCCGAGGCGGTAAAAGCGACTGCTCGCCGATATCGTCCACTACACCTCGGGATAACAGCTCAGCCACGATGACGCCTTCTCAAGTCGCGAACAGTTGGCCCTCGATATCGCGAAACGCCTTGAATTCCAATGCGTTGCCCGAAGGGTCGAAGAAGAACATGGTGGCCTGCTCGCCGGGTTCGCCCTTGAAACGGATATAGGGCTCGATCTCGAAGCGCACACCAGCGTCGGTCAAACGGTCGACCAGCACCTCCCAATCGGCCATCTCCAACACGACACCGAAATGCGGCACCGGCACACCGTGGCCATCCACCGGGTTACGATGCACGCCGTTGCCGTTCTCTCCCAGATCGGGATTGAGATGACATACGAACTGGTGGCCATAGAGATTGAAATCAACCCAGCGGTCGCTGGAGCGCCCTTCGGGGCAGCCCAACAGCTCACCATAGAAACGCCGCGCCTCGTCGATATCGCGGACTTGAACGGCAAGATGAAAAGGGTTCGGCATGCTGCTCTCCTTACTCAGAGGTTTCTAACCACGCCTCCTGCGGGCGTGAAGGTGACGATAACAACCGGCAATCCGAGGGCATCAGCAAACGCAATGCGCGCGGTTCCAGCTTGACCGTGAAGTTTTCCAGCCGCCGAGGTTCGCCGTCCAGGTTCAGCGGAAAGGCGTCATCGCTATCGAATGTGAGCTCGGGGGTACGAATGGTACGTACGAATTCGCCATCCTCGGGGATACGATCGAGTTCGGCCACCACCTGACGCATCTCGCCGAGCGAGGAAAAATGCCGCACGATGAGCACATCGAGCAGCCCGTCGTCCAGCTTCGCCGCTGGCGCCAGGAGTTGGCCGCCACCCGCCTGGCAGCCATTGGCGATCGCCAGCAGAAACAGCGGTGTATCCAGTTCACCCTGCGACCAGCGCAGTTGACCATGGTAAGGCTGATAGCGCCAGGCCTTGAGCATGCCCATCAGCGAATAGGCACCGCCACCCAATAGGCGCTTGAGCGCAACCGGCGTCGATGTGGTGATCTCGGCACCGAAACCGCCGGACGCCATATTGATGAAGAAATCGTCGCCCAGGCGCGCCACATCGATTGCCCGTGCCGTGCCCCGCAGTGCCGCGTTCAGCGCCTCGCGCGGTTCGAGCGGCAAGCCCACGCCATTGGCGAAATCGTTGGCGCTGCCCAGCGGTAGAATACCGAGCGCCGGCCGCTGGGCGTCGTCGAGTTCCATCAAACCATTGACGATCTCGTTGACGGAACCATCGCCGCCCCCGGCGATTATCCGACGAACGCCCTGCCGGCTGGCCTCGTGGACCAGGCGAATGGCATCGCCGCCTTCCCAGGTCACGCGAACCTGCAGATCGCAGCCATCCTCGCGGATCGCTGCCACTGCTTCGCGCACCTCGGGGAGTTGCGCCGACTTGCCATTGATGATCAAGTGAGCCGTCTGTGCCAGCGAATCGCTCATGCAAGTTCCTTGTGCGCCATTCCAATAGCTCCACCATCACCCGTCGCGCGGCATACCGCAAGCGCGGGCCTATTCGCCACCCGCCGGGGCCAGCCGAAACTCCAGCACATCACTCTCCTGGCGGCGCAGATAATCGGCCAGCCTGGCCAGGTTTCTTCGATCGTGCGTCTGCAACACCATGTGGTACTGAAAGACGCTGCCATGTTCCATCAGGCGGTAACGCATCGTTTTGACAAGGCAACCGTGGCTTTTGAGCAACTCCCGCACCTGCTGCTCTTCGGGCACCGCATCGATCAGATAGCTGATCTGATGATCGGCGTAGTATTCGCTGGGCAGGAGATCCTCCACCCAGCGAAAGATCGATAGCGTCAGCAGCGTCGCCAGCGTCGCCACCACCGCCGGGGCCATGAAGCCTACCCCAAAGAGAATGCCCAATGCGGAGGTGATCCAGATCGACGCCGCCGTGGTCAGCCCGTGCACCGTCAGACCTTCCTTGAAGATCACCCCGGCACCGAGAAAGCCAATGCCGGTCATGATGCCCTGCGCCATGCGCGTGGGATCGGTACGCAGAGCCGCTTCCGGTATGCTCTCGTCCAGCCATTGCCACTGATGCGTAGTGACCAGCATCAGCATTGCCGAAGCGACACAGACCAGCGCATGGGTACGAAACCCCGCGGGGCGCCCATGAAAGCTGCGTTCCAGTCCGATCAGGCTGCCCGCCAGCCAGGCCGCACCGAGATACAGCAGAATCGTCGGCATATCGTCGGGCATGGTCTCTCCTTTGTAGCCGGCATGTTCCATCGGTTACATGATAGCCGAAGCCACCCCTGGGTTGTCTTGCGCAAACATCGAGAATCGATCACAGTCAACGAACCAGTGCTTCTTTCGCTACCGAGGATCCACTCTTGCCGCCGACGGAACCCACCACCCCGCCGACCGACGACCTGGAACTCGATGACGAGCACTTGCCATCGGGGGCGGCCGCCGTTCATGAAACGATCCGCGCCGATGGCGAAAAGGAGCTGACGCGCACCATCTCGGCACTGCTGTGGTCGGCCATAGCCGCCGGCATGTCGATGAGTTTCTCGATGCTGGCCACCGGCCTGCTGCAAGCGCACCTCCCCGAGAACGACACCGGCTTTCTGCTCTCCTCGTTCGGCTATACGATCGGTTTTATGGTCGTGGTTCTGGCTCGCCAGCAGCTGTTCACCGAGAACACGGTGACCGCCGTGCTGCCCCTGATGAGCGAACCGCGCCTGTTCAAGCTATTTCACCTGCTGCGGTTCTGGGCAGTGGTGCTCATCGGCAACCTGATCGGCGTGGCGATTTCCGCCTATGTCATTCTATTCATGCCGCTGTTCGATGCCGAGACCCATAAGGTCTTCATCGGCCTGGGCGAGCATATTCTCACCAACAGCGTTGCGCAGACGTTCGCCAAGGGCGTGGTCGCCGGCTGGATGATCGCGACCATGGTATGGCTGATCCCCGCCGCCGGGCAGGCCAAGATCTGGGTCATCCTGATCGTCACCTACCTGATCGCGATCGGCGGTTTCACGCATATCATCGTCGGCTCCACCGAGGTGCTCTACCTGGTCTTCGACGGCAAGGCCAGCTTCGGCGACTATCTGTTCACGTTCGCGCTGCCCGCACTTGCCGGCAACGTGGTCGGCGGCACCTTCATCTTCGCCCTGATCAGCCACGCTCAGATTCGCAGCGACAGCTGAACATGCCGCGCCATGGCTAAACTACACTGGTCGGTGCAGACGTTCTCATAGCAAGGAGGCAGGCATGCGACTCGACGGTAGCTGTCATTGCGGCGCGGTTCATTTCAGTGTGGAGGCCGACGCCCCCTACCCATTCAACCTTTGCTACTGCAGCATTTGCCGCAAGACCGCCGGCACCGGCGGCTTTGCCATCAACCTGGGCGCGCAGACCGATACTCTCGAGGTCGAGGGGGAAGCGCATATCCGCGTTTACCGGGCAATCATGGAAGATGGCAGTCGTAGCAGCGCCGAGCGTCGCTTCTGCGGCGAGTGCGGTAGCGCATTGTGGTTATGGTCGCCCGAGTGGCCGGAACTGGTGCATCCACATGCCGGTGCCATCGATACCCCATTGCCGGTTCCGCCCGAACGAACGCACCTGCTACTGAATTCCAAGCCCGACTGGGTGATGTTGCATCCCGTCGAGCAGGACCACTGCTTCGACGGCTTCCCCGACGAGTCGCTGGCCGATTGGCATCGGCGGCTGGGCTTGGGTTCTTGAGCGAAGAGAAAGCTTTCGCCTGAAACACATCGGCCACCCCAAGGGGCGGCCGATGCGATCCCGCGATCGTCGATCGCTACGGCTTTCAGGCATGCGTAGCCTGGCGTGCCGACGTGTTGGCGGGTGCCTTGGCGGCTTGGGTACGGTTGATCGCCGAGAGCACCGCCTTGAGCGAAGCGCTGACGGTATCGCCATCCTCGGCCATGCCGCTGACTCGGGCGCCGTCGACGTTGAGTTGCACGAAGGCGATGGCCACCGCGTCACTGCCCTCGCCCAGCGCATGCTCGCCATAATCGACCACGCTGACGGTCTGGCCGGTGTGACGCTGCCAGGCATCCATGAATGCCGAAATCGCGCCATTGCCCTGACCCTCCAGAGCGATCGACTCATCGCCCCGAATGAGCGTCGCGGTCAGTCTTTCGGCGTCCTCACGATCGAGCCGGTAACCTTTCAAGGCCAGCGGCGCATCGTGCATGAAGGTATCGAGCAGGATGTCGCGGATCATCCGACCGGAAAGCTCGCCGCTGATTCGCTCGCTGGCCTGCTGCACATGCGGGGCCAGCTCCAGCGTCATCCAGCGCGGCAGGCTGATGCCGAAATCGCGCTCGAGCAGAAACGCCATGCCGCCCTTGCCCGATTGGCTGTTGACACGAATCACCGCCTGATAGTCGCGGCCCAGGTCCTTGGGGTCGATGGGCAGGTAGGCGACTTGCCACGCTTCGTCGTCCTGCTGCTTCTGCAGGCACTTGCGAATCGCATCCTGATGGCTACCCGAGAAGGCGGTGTAAACCAGCTCGCCGATCCATGGGTGACGCGGATGCACCGGTAGCCCGGTACATTCGGTGCAGACCTGAATGATCTCATCGGGATTGGAGAGGTCGAGCTCGGGGTCGATGCCCTGGCTGTAGATGTTCATCGCCAGCGTGGTGATGTCCATGTTGCCGGTACGCTCGCCGTTGCCCAGCAGCGTACCCTCGACACGATCGGCGCCGGCCAGCAAGCCCAGTTCGGCCGCCGCCGCGGCACCGCCGCGATCGTTATGGGTATGCAGCGAGATGATCGCGCTCTCGCGGTTCTTCAAATGCGTGATGAAGTATTCGATCTGATCGGCGAAGTGATTGACCGGACCGATCTCGACCGTCGCCGGCAGGTTGAGAATGCAGGGCTTCTGCGGTGTCGGCTGCCAGACGTCCATCACCGCCTCGCAGATCGCCACGGCGAAATCCGGCTCGGTGCCGGTGAAGCTCTCCGGCGAGTACTGGAACGTCCACTGCGTCTCGGGGTAGCGCGCGGCATGCTCCTTGACCCAGCGCGCACCCTGCTCGGCGATGTTGACGATGCCTTCACGATCCAGCTCGAAAACACGCTCGCGCTGCACCGTGGAGGTCGAGTTGTAAACGTGAACGATGGCGCGTTTGGCGCCCTCCAGCGAAGCGAACGTTCTCTCGATCAAATGCTCGCGTGCCTGTACCAGCACCTGAACGTTCACGTCCTCGGGAATCTGATCCTCCTCGATCAACCAGCGCACGAAGTCGTAATCGTGCTGGCTGGCCGAGGGGAAACCGACCTCGATCTCCTTCAGGCCGATCTTCACCAGCAACGCCCATAGTCGCTTCTTCTGCTCGACATTCATCGGCTCGAGTAGCGCCTGATTGCCATCTCGTAGATCGACGCTGGCCCAGATCGGAGCCCGTGTCAGCGTGCGCGAAGGCCACTGGCGATTGGTGAGCGGTACCGGCTTGGCCGGTGTGTATTTACGATGATCGAAAGCGCTGGAGATGGGAGCCATGGGTCGTGTGTCCTTGCCGGATTTTCGGCGCTGGGTAGCAGCTCGCGCCGGCCAATGATGATATCGATACAGCTCGATCTCGTGAATCGAGGATCAGGGCCGGCCCTTGTGAGGCCGGTGGCCTGATGATTTTGCGCTACGGGAACTGCTGAATAAATTGACGAGCGGAATGAAGCGCAAGGAGCCCGGAGCACAGAAGAAAAGACATAACATACAGTTAGGCTTTTCTTCGAGCACCGCGTGACACAGCGATTCGTCCGCAGGCATTTATACAGCGGTTCCCTATCGCGGATAACGATATAGTAAGACTACGCTACCGCGCGAAGCATGGGATTGCGAAACCTTATGGCATATCGATAGATTTTGGCACAAAATATCACGAAACGCCCTTCTATCAGCATAGGATTTCTCAGCATGCCGACAATAGCTACGTCCTCTGCGCTAGATCGCTATGATCGCCAAATTCTCGATATTCTCCAACGCGACGGGCGTATCAGCAATCAGGAACTGGCCGAACGTATCGGCCTGTCGCCATCGCCCTGCCTGCGCCGGGTACGCGCACTGGAAGAGAGCGGCCTGATCGTCGGCTACCGGGCACTGGTCGATAGCAAACGACTCGGCTACACCCTGATGGCGCTGTTGCATATCTCCATGGATCGCCATACGCCGGAGCGCTTCGCCAATTTCGAAAAGCAGGTCGCCGCCCTTCCCCAGGTTATCGAGTGCCTGCTGATTACCGGCCAGGAGGCCGACTACCAGCTCAAGGTGGTGGTGCGCGACATGGAGGACTATCAGGATCTGCTGCTCAATCGCATTACCCGGATAGAAGGTGTCAGCGGTGTGCACTCGAGCTTCGTGCTGCGCCAGGTGATCGACAACCCGGCGGTACCGGTGGGTTGAGGCAAGGCGATCACCTTCTCGAAGCCGGCACCTTCATCGGATTGACGGCAAGGCTTATACGGCACCACTCTTTTCCATGTGAAGGTAAAGGGGGTCGAAATCACCCGCTTCCTTCAACTTCTCCCAGTCAGGGACGGTCACCTGCGTTCTCGTGAGTTGAATCAGGCCATCGGCACGTAGCGTTTGGAGGATCCGGTTCATATGGACCGAACTGATGCCAGTCGCATCCGCCAACGCCGTCTGGGTGACGGGCAGGCTGAAGGTCCCG
This sequence comes from uncultured Halomonas sp., assembly GCF_946887195.1. The sequence continues at coordinate 144,258 of NZ_CAMPKE010000003.1, read as the reverse complement.
CCCTCGACCAGACCTACCGCATGCATGCGGCTCAGAAACTCGCAGATAAGATGGGCCAACCGCGAGTAGGCCTCGCGCCGTCCGTTATTGAGCAGCCATTCACGGTAGATCGAGGCGTCCACCAGCGTCTCGCGCCAAAAGGCGGCGGTGAGCCGAGGGTAGCGCTCGCACACCCGGCGCAGGTGTCCATGCTGGATGAACCCGACCCGACAAGGGCTGATCGGGGCAATGCTGAAGTCCATGACCTCCAGATGCAGGCTTTGCAAGTCCGGAATATCACCGGGAAGATGCAGGGCCATGATCTGGCGCTTGCCCTCGTAGGTCAGCTTGTAGGCACAGGTGACCCCTTCCAGAATCAAACAACTTTGTGATGGGCGCTCGCCTATGCTCACGATGTCGCGATCCGCCTTCATGGCCTTCATCTGCACCGGCAAGTCATGGAGCGCCTGCTTTTCCTCTTCGGAGAGGGTAAAGATGCTTTCCAGCTTGTGGATCATCAAGGTGCCGGGGGAGTGAGAGCCTGTGGTCATGCTTGTGCTCCTTACTTAGGGTAGGAGTGAAGCCCATGGCTACAGTGTCTTTGCTGGCTTATCGAAGGCTTTGCAGCATAAGCGACAAGTATGGGCCACTGCCGGTTGTCCAACAAACAGTAACTGAATTGACCCGGCTCGACCCCGAAGCAGCGCGCGAACCATGGGAACGTGTGGCTAAGGCCGTTAGGCGCAGGTTTCAGGTAGTCCATAACTGGACTCATCTACGGTTCCTTTAGCCATCTTATAATAAGCCAAGCTTGGCTTGCCGCGCCGGCCATGCTATGAAACCAAGGTGCGAAACGGCTCCCCAGTCGCATTTCGCCCACTGCCTCCCTCGCAACCACCACTTGAGCCCAACGCATGGAAGCCACCAGCACCATCACTAAAGCCCAGCCCCAGCCCGGTCGCCTGACGGGCATGAGCTGGGCGCATTTTCTCAACGATGGTGCCGCCAATTACCTGCCGGGGGTGCTGCCGGCAATTCTGATTTCGCTGAACCTGTCGGTGGCGCTGGCGGGTACGATCATGGCGGCGCTGCTATTGGGGCAGGCCTTGCAGCCGTTGGTCGGCCTGCTCGCCGACCGGGTGGGCGGGCGCGTGATGATCGCCTGTGGACTGTTCGGTTCATCGCTGGGCGGTGCGTTGGTCGGGTTTGCATCGAGTTTCTGGGCGCTGGTGGCCGTGCTGATGCTGATCGGGGTGTCGAATTCGTTCTTCCATCCCCAGGCGCTCGCTGGTGTGCGGCGCCTGGGCGGCGACAAGCCCGGCACCGCCATGTCGATATTCATGGTCGGCGGCGAGATAGGGCGCGGCGTGTGGCCGGCCATCGCCAGTTGGGTCGTGGTGCAGTGGGGGCTGGGTTATCTATGGGTGCTCGCCATACCCGCCCTGCTGACGCTGCCGTTTCTGACGCAGTGGGCGCCCAAGCTGCCCGCCCGCGCGGCCAACGCCGAGCCCATCGCCTGGCGCCGGCACGCCGGGCCGTTGTCGCGGCTGGTGGCATTCTCGACGCTGCGCTCGTTGATGATTCTTTCGGTGGTGACGTTCGTGCCCTTGATGTGGACTCAGGCCGGCGGCTCGCTGACCACCGGAGCCAGCTTCATTACGGTGTTGCTGGTGATCGGGGTCATCGGCAATGTCTGCGGCGGTCGATTGTCCGACCGCATGGGCCGGCGGCCACTGCTGATTGCGGCCATGAGCCTGTCGGTCGTGATGCTCCTGGCCTTTCTATTGGCCAGCGGCGTCTGGCTGTGGATCGTGCTGGGCATTCTCGGTATCTGCCTGTTCGCGACGCTGCCGCTGGGTATCCTAATCGCTCAGGATATCCTGCCCGAAAACCGCTCGCTGGGCTCGGGGCTCGCCCTGGGGCTATCCAACGCGCTGGCGGCGCTGGGTATCATGGCGCTCGGTCCGGTCGCCGCCGTTTGGGGGCCAGCCGCTCCGCTATGGGTGGCGCTCGTCGGTGGCATCGTCACGGTACCGCTGGCGATGGGACTGCCGGAGAATGAGCGCATCTAAAGGCCCACGTCAGCCTGCTTTCTGCGCGAAATCCAGTGCCGCCTGCACATGCAACTCGGTCGTGTCGTAGAGCGGCATCGCGGTGTGGGACTGCTGGATGAGCATACTGATCTCGGTGCAGCCGAGAATCACGGCTTCGGCACCCTGCGCCCGCAGATCGTCGATGATCGCGAGGAAGCGCTCTCGCGAGGCGTCCTCGATCGTGCCATGCACCAGTTCGCTGAAAATGATGTCATGCACGATCTGGCGCCCCGGCTCGTCGGGGATCACGACGTCGATGCCGAAACCTTCATACAGGCGATCGCGATAGAACGCCTGCTCCATGGTGAAACGCGTACCCAGCAGGCCTACGCGTGAAACGCCATCCGCCTTCAGGCGCTCGCCGGTGGCATCGGCAATATGCACGAGCGGAATGTCGATGGCGGCCTCGATCTCCGCTGCCACCCGGTGCATGGTATTGGTCGCGATCAGCAGGAAATCCGCGCCGCCCGCCTGTACCTGGCGCGCCGCCGCGGCCAATCGCTCCCCTGCCGACTCCCAGTCGCCGGCTCGCTGCAGCGCCTCGATCTCGGCGAAATCGACGCTCACCAGGCAGATCGGCGCCGAATGAAAGCCGCCAAGGTGCGCATTCACTCCTTCGTTGAGTAGCCGGTAATAGTTCAGCGTCGATTCCCAACTCATTCCACCCAACACGCCAATCGTCTTCATGGCCGATCCTCATGGCTATCGTGCAATGTGCGGTAATTCACCCATCTTTGTTCATACCTGTGACTATGAGGGCGTCGATGTCGCGATACGCGCCGTAAATGCTCTACCATAGCGCGACATTCCCCCGATAGCCGAATCGCCATGAAATATCTCGGAGCCCATGTCAGCGCCGCTGGTGGCCCTGACCAAGCCGTCGTTCGCGCCCATGAACTCGGCGCCAATGCCTTTGCCCTGTTCACCAAGAACCAGCGTCAGTGGGTGGCCAAGCCGTTGACCGACGAAGCCATCGCGGCGTTCCAATCGGCCTGCACCCAATACGACTTCAAACCAGAGCAGATCCTTCCTCACGACAGCTATCTGATCAATCTCGGCCATCCCGACCCCGGCGGCCTGGCCAAATCCCGCGAGGCGTTCCTCGATGAATTCCAGCGCTGCGAACAGCTTGGCCTGACGCTGCTCAACTTCCACCCCGGCAGCCACCTGCGCAAGATTTCCGAGAGCGACTGCCTCAAGCGCATCGCCGAGTCGATCAACCATGTGCTCTCGCATACCCGCAATGTCACCGCGGTGATCGAGAACACCGCCGGCCAGGGCACCAACCTGGGTTACCGCTTCGAGCATCTTGCCGAGATCATCGAGCAGGTCGACGACAAGCGCCGTGTCGGCGTGTGCATCGATACCTGCCACGCGTTCGCCGCCGGCTACGATCTGCGTACCAGCGATGCCTGCACCGCGACGCTCGATGAGTTCGGCGCCGTGGTCGGCTTCGAGTACCTGCGCGGCATGCACTTGAACGATGCCAAGAGCGCCTTCGGTAGCCGTGTGGATCGCCACCACAGCCTGGGGCAAGGCAACATCGGGCTGGAGGCATTCACCACGATCATGCGCGATTCGCGTATCGATGGCATTCCCATGGTACTGGAAACCGTCGACCCCTCCATCTGGTCGGAAGAGATCGAGTGGCTGCGCGCGCAGCAACAAGACTAAGGAAGGACTGGCTCAATGGGTGAGAATGGCTTCTTCAATTGGCTCGGCGACAGCCTGGGCGATGCGATTCGCTTCATCGTCGATCTGCTGTCGAGTATCTTCGCCGGGTTCGGCGGCGCCGTGCACGATTTCATTGAAGGGCTGACCGGCTCGCTGGGCATGAGCCCGTCATTGTTCGGTCTGATCGTATTGCTCATCGGCTTGCTGCTACTCTACAAGGGCATCCGCGCCTTCATGAATCGCGCAATCGTCGGTGGCTTGATCTGGACGTTGCTCGGGCTGATGGTATTGAGTTGGCTGATCGCCTGATAACCATGCGCCAGGTACGCACCAATCATCATGACGAAACGCTCGATGTCGCGTAAAGTAGAGATAGCTAACAACCAAGGATGGCTCGCCATGCCCTATCGTTTCCCTCTGCGTTCCAAAATCCTGACGCTGCTGCTCTTGACCCTGCTTGCGCCCTTGGCGTTCGCACAGCAGCAACCGGCGGGCGCTCCCCAGTACGATTCCGAGCAATTCGAGGATTGGGAAGTACGCTGCCCGGTCAACGCTCAGCCGACCATCTGCGAGATGACCCAACTGATCAACAGCCCGCAAAGTGGCCAGCCGATCATGCGCGTGATCATGGCCTACCCGCAGGAGATCGACACCGCCGCGATGATTTTCCTGCTGCCGCTGGGCGTGCGCCTGGCGCCGGGTCTGCAACTGATCGTCGACGACGGCGAGCCGATCAACTTTCCGTATCAGGTCTGCCAGCAGCAGGGGTGCCGTGCCGATCTGCCGATTTCCGAGTCCCTACGCCAGCGTATGCGTAGCGGTAGCACCGCGACGGTCAGCGTCATCGGGCCTCGCGGCAATCGTCTCGATCTCCCCGTGTCGCTCTCCGGCTTCACTGCCGCCGATGACCGCATCTCCAGCTAGGTTCGCTGCATAACAGCCCACCGCTGGCAATAATAAACGGGCCGCTCATTCGAGCGGCCCGTCCGTTTTCGCCCATCCGTAACGCGGTTAGGGAATCGCTGAATAAATCGCCGAACGGCATGAAGGGCAAGGCGCACGGAGCACAGAAGGCGAGACATAACATGAGGTTAGGCGAGCCTTCGAGTACCGCGTAACGTAGCCATTCGTCCGTGCAGGCATTTATGCGGTGGTTCCTTAGTGATGCTTGTCTTTCACCACCGCCGATACCAATGAGTCCTCGATGCTTTCGATCTCGGTGGGCCCATATAGCGCCTCGCGCTCGCCGCGATACCAGGCCCAGAGTTGATCGCCGAAATCGTAATGCCACCACTCGCTGGGCAGGTTGGTGAAGCCGGCTTCGCTCATGGCATGGTAAAGCAGCCGACGATTGTCGCGTGCCAGACGCTGGGTATCGTCAGTCGGTGCATGGCGCTCGAAGTAATCGCTATGCGAGGCCGGCACCGCTTCATCGAAGGCCGTGCCCATCTCCAGTTGCAGGCCGTTCTCATCGCATAGGGTGACGTCCACCGCACCCCCGGTCAGATGCGGGCTCGGCGCGGCGGGGTCGCGGCTGGGCAACGAGACGAACTCGCGCGTCCGAGCCAACACAGCGTCATTATCCAGTTCGCCGTGTCTTTCACGAATCGCCGCGAAGAGCGTATCGAACAGGTACTGCTGCACCCGCCAGGGCCGCCAGGCATCGAGTACCACCAGCGATAACCCCGCAGGCAGACTCCGAGCCACCTGCAACAAGCGGCGATGCACCTCGGGGCGCACATGACATTCCGCCACGGCGCCAGGAATGCTCCGCTTGGCATAGATGGGATAGATCATGACGGGCTTCGGTGCCAGGCTCATTGGGACCAGCGCCGATTGGCACCCTCGAATGGGTAGCGCGCTCACCCGGGACCAATCGGGCTCCGGGCAGCTGGGAACGGGAGGGTAAGATATAGCCAGAGTCATGCGTCGATTATCCCAAGAGGGCCGGTAGCCAGAGTGTCAGCGCGGGAAACACGATCAGCAGCAGCAATACGCATAGCCCGACCAGCACGAACGGCCAGATGGTGCGGAACAAGGAAGTAATGTCGATCCGGCTCACCGCGGCGGCGACGAATACACAGGCGCCCATCGGTGGCGTGATGAGAGCGATGGTGATGTTCAGCGTAATGATCACGCCCAGGTGTATCGGGTCGATGCCGGCGGCCATGGCCACGGGAACGAAGATCGGCGTGAGCAGCATCAGCGCCGAAACCTCCTCCATGAACATGCCGGTGACGAAGGTGATCGCGCTCAGCACCAGCAATATCATGAGCGGATTGTCGATGTACGGCGTCAGCAGGTCGACGAATTGCGCCGGCACCTGCGCGTAGGACAACAGCCAACTGACGATGGACGATACCGCCATGATGACGAAGATCGCCGAGGTCAATTTGGCGGTCTCGCGCATCGCCACCCAGACCCGAGTCAGCGGCATCGAGCCCATGACCAGACCGAACAGCGCCACGTAAGCGACGATCAGCGCGCCCGATTCGGTGGGTGTGACGAACCCCAGCACGATACCCGCAACGATGATGAATGGCGCGATCAACGCCGGCAGGGCGCCAAGGATCGCCGAGCCCAACTCACTGCGCGATGGGCGCTCACCGCGTACCGGCAACTGCTTATGCCGAGCGTACCAGGCATTCATCAGCATGAAGGCCCCGCCCAACAGCAAACCGGGAACCACGCCGGCCAGAAACAGATTGCCCACCGAGGTATTGGTCAGCGAGGCATACAGAATCATGAAAATGCTCGGCGGGATGATCGGCCCGATCAATGAACTACCGGCGGTCAACCCCGCCGCGAACGAGGTCGAGTAGCCCTCCTTGCGCATCGCGGGAACCAGCAGCGGACCCAACGCCGCGGTATCCGCGACCGCCGAGCCGTTCACGCCGGCGAAGAACACGCTCGACACCACATTGACATGCCCCATGCCGCCGCGCAGATGCCCGACCATCAGCCGTGCCAGGCGCATCAGGCGCTCGGTCAGCCCGCTGGCGTTCATCAGGTTGCCGGCCAGGATGAACAGCGGAATCGCCATCAGCGAAAACACGTTGATGCCACCGAAGAACTGCTGCGGCGCGATACGCGCGATCATCGCCGGATCGACGAATAGAAAACCCACCAGCGCCGTGGTCAACAAGGCCAGGAACAGCGGCAGCCCCAGCAGCACGTGGGCGAGAAACACACCAAACATGGCCAGAATCATAGTTCGGCCTCCTCGAGTTCGGTACGTAGCGGCCTAGGGCCATACCACAGCACCTGCCAGGTCAGCAGTGCAAAGCCGACCGGTAGCGTCATGAGCGGAATGGCGCGGCTGATACCGAGCCCCATGGTGGTGAATATCGACGCCGACAGGGCGTATTGCAGGCTCAGCCAGGTCGCGCTCCCGACCAGAAATAGCGTCAACAACCACTGATAGAACACCAGCACATTGACCAGGCCGGATGGCAACAGACGTTCGATCAGCGATACGCGCATGTGCGCGCCTTCGACCCAGACCGCCCCCAGTGCCAGCATCACGGTGGCGATGGTCAAAAATCGGGCCAGCTCATTCATCCAGATGGGCGCTCCGCCGAGCACGTAGCGTGTCAACACTCCATACAGAACCACCAGTACCGTGGCCAACAGCAATGAACTGGCGACCCATAGGGTAATGCGGCGCGAAAAGGCAAGCGATCGCTCGCGCCACACGGCAAAACCGTTAGTCATGATCGTCTCGCAACAAATCAGCGGAAGGTATCGGCACTGGCGTCAATCGGACGCCAGTGCCGAGGTATCGCAGTCGAGGGATTTGAAACTCAGTTGGCGAGCTTCGTCATGCCGGCATCTTCGAGCGCCATGTCGACCCAGCGCTGGTCGATGCCCTGCTCTCCGGTGAGCCAATCCAGGTAAGCCGGCTGGCCCTGGGCGCGCAGCGCCTCGAGATCGACCTCGGAGGTGTTGGTGATCTCCATGCCCTGCTCTTGCAGATAGGCAATACGCTCGCCCACCTTGGCCTGGTTGGTGATGCGCGCCATCTGGTTGGCCTCGTGGACGGCCGACAGCAGCGCCTCACGGTTCTCGTCGCTCAGGCTATCCAGCAGCTGGCCATTGGCCACCAGGAACTGGTCCGAATACTGGATATTGGCCAGCGTCAGGTACTTCTGAACCTCATACAGGCTGCCCAGGATGATGTACATCGGCGGATTCATCTGGCCGTCGGCCACGCCGGTACGCAGCGCCATGTAGGTCTCGGTCCAGGGGATCGGCGTACCGGAGGCGCCGAAGGCCTCGTAGAGCGCGACCTGGCTGGGATCCATCGCGCGGAAGCGCAGCCCCTCGAAATCCTTCGGCCCGGTAATCGGCCGCTCGTTATTGGTGAACGCCAGGAAGCCGCCCTCCTCGACGACCGCGAGAATCTGCGCGCCATTGGCCCGCTCGCTGAAGACTTGCTGAACGTTCTGCCAGTAATCGCCTTCATCGAAGAACTGGCGCGCGGCCTCGAAGTCCTTGAACAGGAACGGAATCGCGCTGACATAGATTTCCGGAATCAGCGGCGCCACACCCGCGAACGAGGCGATGTTCAGACCGGGAGAGGCGATGACCTGCTCCATGCGCTCCTGCTCGCCGCCCAGCATGCTGTTGGGGTAGAGCTTGAGCTCCAACTCGCCATCGGTCTTTTTCTCGACCAGCGACTTCAGGGTGCTGGCGAAGACGTGCACGGCGTTCTTGTCCAGATCGGGAGCGCCGTTGTAGCTGAGATTGATCGTTTGCGCCTGCACCGGCGTTGCCAGAACGCCAAGACTCAATGCCATGGCCGACCCGAACAGCGTCAGACCGCGAGTGATCCCTTTGACCATCGTGTAATTCCCCAGATTGTTTTTTATCGAAGCGGGCCGAAGCGGCCCTGCCCCGCCACGCTAATCGTGGTCACGTTGACTATTCAATGGGCAGGGTGTTGCGTTTATGTCCACACCGCTCGTCGAGCAGCCGCGGCGCATCGGCACTGAAGAATCTCAGGCCGCGCCGCAGGTGATCCAGGCACGCCTTGACGGCGACCGTCAATTCGCGCCCCTTGCGGCTGGCGATACAGGCACGCGCCTCGGAGAGTATCGAGTGGCGCAGCGGCATGAGACGGATGTTGCCGCCGCGCAACTCCTCCATCACCGTCAGCTCCGGCATGAAGGTGACGCCGATGCCCGAACGCACGAAATTCTTGAGCACCGATACCGAATTGGTGCGCAGACGCGGCGCCAGATGCACCCGCTCCTGCTGTGCCGCCTGATCGACCATCTGGCGCATGCCGGTGCAGTTGTCGATCATCGCCAGTGGCCATTTCGCCACTTCGGCGAGGCCGACCGGGCCATCCTGGCGCAGCAATGGATGCTCTGGCGGCACGATCAGATCCAGCGGCTGCCGGGTCTCGGCGTGATGAACGAGCGCCGGGTCCTGGGGCGGCGAATAGAGCAGCGCCAGATCGACCTCGAAATCCTTGACCAGCGACATCGCCTCGTTGACCCCGGCCATGCGCACTTCCAGCTCGATGCCCGGATGCTGCGCCATGAAGGATTGCAGCGGCGCGGAGATCAGATCGGCGATGAAGCCCTCGCCCACGGCGATGCGCACCTCACCGCTGCGCAGCCCTTGCAGGGCATTCAGACGCGACAGGGCCGCCGACTCGGCGGCCTTCTGCTGATGATAATGGTCGATCAGCAAGTAGCCCGCCTCGGTCGCGCGCATCCCGCCATCATGGCGCTCGCACAGCGCCACGCCGACGTTCTCTTCCAGGCCACGAATCTGCCGGCTGATCGCCGAGGCATCCACGTTCAGATACACCGCGGCCCGGCGTACCGAACCACGGCGTATCACTTCGTAGAGATAACCCAGGGCCTTGGCGCTCAACGGGGACTTGTGCTCGAAACTCAATTGGCCAGCGCCTTCTCGACGACTTCGAAGACGTTCGGGGACAAGTCCTCGGCGCTAATCCGCTCGAGTTCCGCCTTCATCAACGCCTGGCGCTCGTCGTCGAAGCGCCGCCAGCGGGTCAGCGGCGTGATGATGCGCGCGGCGATCTCGGGGTTGAGCTTGTTGAGCTGGATGACCACATCGGCCAGCAGCCGGTAGCCCGCGCCGTCCAGGCGATGGAAGTTGATGCGATTCTGGCCGACGAAGGCGCCGATCAGCGCACGCACCCGGTTGGGGTTCTTGAGCGAGAACGCCGGATGTGACATCAGATACTCGACGCGCTTCAGCGCATCGGGCTGCGGCCGGGTGACCTGGATGCTGAACCACTGGTCCATGACCAGCGGATCGTGAGCCCACTTCTCGCCGAAGGCGCGCAGCGCCGGCTCGGCGATATCGGCACGCGAACTGTGCACCAGCAGGGTCAGCGCGGCACGCACGTCGGTCATGTTGTGGCCGGCCTCGAACTGCTGGCGGGCCAGTTCGACACCCTCCTCGTCCTCGATGCTCATCAGGTAGGCCAGCGCCACGTTCTTGAGGCTGCGGCTGGCGATCTGCTCGGCGGATGGCTCGTAGCCGGCATCGGTCCGATTCGCCTGATAGATCGCCAGGAATTCGTCGCGCAGGGCGACGGCCAGCGATTGTTTGACGAAATCACGCGCCGCATGGATGGCATCGACATCGACCACCGGCTGCTGCTCGGCGATATACGCCTCGGAAGGCAGCGTGAGCATCTCGGCGAGCACCGCCTTGTCCTCTTCCGGCGCGGTCAGCAGGCTGCGGAAGGCCTCGGTCACGCGCGCGTCCATGACCTTCTCCACGCCGTTGCGGTGGGCGGCGATGAGATCGTCCAGCGCCAGCATGGCCAGGCGCTGGCCGGCGTCCCAGCGGTTGAAGCCGTCGGCGTCGTGCTGCAGCAGAAACGCCAGATCCTCGCGGCCATACGGGAAGCGCAGCTTGACCGGCGCCGAGAAGCCGCGCAGCAGCGACGGCACCGGCGCTTCGGCGACATCGCTCAGCACGAAGGTCTGCTCTTCTTCGCGCAGGTGCAGCACGCCGCCCTTGCCCAGCGACTCCTTGCCCTCCGGGCCATCCAGGGTCAGCGCCAGATCCTCGCCGGACTTGGTGCCCACCAGGCCGATGCGAATGGGGATATGCAGCGGCTGCTTGGTCGGCTGGCCGGGGGTGGCCGGGGTACGCTGACGCAGGGTCAGGCGGTATTCGGCCTTGGCGTAATCGTACTCGCCGTGGGCGTCGATCTCCGGCGTGCCGGCCTGGGAATACCAGCGCATGAACTGAGTCAGGTCGAGCCCGGAGACCTCGGCCATGCAGCCGACGAAGTCCTCGATGGTCACCGCCTGACCGTCGAAGCGCGAGAAATAGAGATCCGAGCCCTGGCGGAATATCTCCCAGCTGAGCAGATTGCGCAGCATGCGCACGATCTCCGAGCCCTTCTCGTAGATGGTCAAGGTGTAGAAGTTGGAGATCTCGATGTAATGATCCGGCCGCACCGGGTGCGCGGTGGGTCCGGCGTCCTCGGCGAATTGCGCGGTGCGCAGGAAGGAGACATCCTCGATGCGCTTGACCGGCGCCGAGTTCATGTCGGCCGAGAAGCTCTGGTCGCGGAAGACCGTGAAGCCCTCCTTGAGCGAGAGCTGGAACCAGTCGCGGCAGGTGACGCGATTGCCCGACCAGTTGTGGAAGTACTCGTGGGCGACGACGCCCTCGACACGCTGGAAGGCGGCGTCGGTGGCGGTCTGCGGGTGGGTCAGCACCGCCGCCGAGTTGAAGATGTTGAGGCCCTTGTTCTCCATCGCGCCCATGTTGAAGTCGTTGACGGCGACGATCATGAACAGGTCGAGGTCGTACTCACGGCCGTAAGTCTCTTCGTCCCATTTCATCGCCGCCTTGAGCGAGCGCATGGCGTGCTCGGTCTTGTCGAGATTCTCGGGCTCGACCCAGATCTGTAGCGCGACCTCGCGACCGCTCATGGTGATGAAGCGATCCTCGACCTTCTCCAGCGACCCGGCGACCAGTGCAAACAGATAGCTGGGCTTGGGATGCGGATCCTCCCAGGTGACGAAATGCCTGCCACTGGGCAACTCGCCGCGCTCCACCGGGTTGCCGTTGGAGAGCAGCACCGGCAACTGCTCGCGATCGCCGATCACCGTGGTCGAGAAGGTCGCCATCACGTCCGGGCGATCCAGGTAATAGGTGATGCGGCGGAAGCCCTCGGCCTCGCACTGGGTGCAGAACATACCATTGGAGAGATACAGGCCTTCGAGTGCGGTGTTGGCGGCGGGGTCGATCTCGACCTCGGTCTCCAGACGCAGGCGATCGGGGGCGTCAATGATGGTCAGCGTCACGTCATCGAGGCGGTATTCGCCCGGCTGAAGTTCCTGGCCGTCGATGGCGATACGCTTGAGGGCGAGCTTCTCGCCGTTGAGGACCAGCGGCAGGCCGGATTCGCTGTCGGGATGACGCTCGAGGTGCAGCAGCGCGGTGACCCGGGTCGCCGAGGGCTCCAGGTCGAACTTGAGCTCGGTACGGGTAATTCGGAAAGCGGGCGGCTGATAATCCTCGAGATAGACCGGTTGCGGCTGGGCATCGACCGGCTTGATTTCGGCCTCTTCGGAAATCGAATCAGACATGGAACGAGAACTCCTGTGCAAGATTACCGAGCATTGTACGGTGCCCGGGGCAGGAGTCTCAAAGTCATCTGCGGCTCTTGGCCAGGCAGTTTGCGTTCAGCGCCCCACGCGTTCCGTGGGGAGCCGCTCCGTCGAAAGACAGGGCGAGGAAAGCCGCTCGCCGGCGAGCGGCTCGATAGCCGGCGGAGCCGCGCCGCTCTCGACCACCGATCGGCGTGGCTCGGGGCGCGTGGCAATCCACGACGCCAGCAATACGAGGCCGACGACCGACGCGCCACCCAGCAGCCAGGAATCGGTGCCAAGCACGATGAGCGTTGCCGATACTGCCAGCATGACGATGGCCAACCGCTTGGCATGGCGTGGAATCGCCCGTTCGTTCTGCCACGCGAGTAGCGGCGGACCGAAGCGCGGATGCTGGCGAATCCAGCGCGCGAAACGCGGCGAGCCCTTCGATGCCAGCCACACCGCCAACAGCATGAAGCAGGTCGTCGGCATCAGCGGCACGAACATGCCCACGACACCCAAGCCGAAACTGACACCGGCCAGGCTCGTGTAAATGGCATGTCGTAGTTTTGGCATTGGGCCTCCCCCCTGTCCCCTAAGAAACCTTTGAAAAACTACCTGCGTTGTCACAGCGGCGTTAAAGAACAGGTTCAAAATGCTCATTTATCCACACATAAACTCCACTTTTTCACCTGCTTTTGCCTTGCTGTGACGGCCTCGCCTACGTTTTTCAGAGGCTTCTTAACTCCATTACAACCCAACCAAGCCGTTTACTGAAATAAGATCCGCCTATGGCAAGACTAGGCAACCTTGATCGCCGCGTCATCCATGGGCACCGACACACACCAGCGTTGCCCAGCGGTGAATGGTCTTTTGCCGTTGCTCCGGCTAGTTTCCAACGGTGGATGCGTTAGCCTTTCGGTCAATGAGCCAGTGATTGGCTCGCCTGACGGGAGGCGCCACATGAGTAACGTACTGTTCATTTCCCACGGCTCGCCGAGCCTGGTACTCACCGACCATCCGGCGCGCGACTTTCTCATCGAACTGGGTCAGCGCCTGCCGCGCCCACGCGGCGCGCTGGTGATTTCGGCGCATTTCGAAACGCCGACGCTGACGCTCGGTGGCGCCGAGCATCCGGCGACGCTGCACGATTTTCATGGCTTTCCCGAGGCGCTGTATCGGCTGCGCTACCCGGCGCCTGGCCTGCCCGACGTGGCTCGGCGGCTTGCCGATGAATTGCGTGCCGACGGCGTGGAGGTTGCGATCGATGCCGAGCGAGTGCTGGATCACGGCATCTGGTCGCCGCTGTCGCTACTATGGCCCGAGGCCGACGTTCCGCTGCTGCCGGTCAGCGTGCCGATGGCGCTTGGCGATGGCGAGCGGCTGGAACTGGCGGCGCGATTGGGGGAATTTGCCGAGAATAACGGGCTATGGCTGATCGGCTCCGGCGCGGCCACCCACAACCTGGGCGATCGCAAGCCGGCCGACGCCGAGCCGGATGCCTGGGCGCGGGCCTTTCACGACTGGGCGCGCGACGTTGCCGAACGCGGCGATCTGGCCGCACTGGCCGACTGGCGACGCCAGGCCCCGCAGGCGGCCCATGCCCATCCCACGCCGGAGCATTTTCTGCCGCTATTGATGGCGATCGGCGCGCTTGACGGCGCACCGATGACCACGCTGCACGAGAGTTTCATGTTCGGCAACCTGAGCATGCTGTGTCTGGCTGCCGGAGAGACGGAAAACGTCTTGGCTGCTTAGCGCAATCAATCGCGGAAATTATTGAACTGCAGCGGCATATCGATGGATTTATCGCCCTTCAATAGCGCGATGGCCTGTTGCAGGTCGTCGCGCTTCTTGCCGGTCACGCGCACCTTGTCGCCCTGAATCTGCGCCTGCACCTTGAGCTTGGCATCCTTGAGCGCCTTGACGATTTTCTTGGCCAGCGGCTGGTCGATGCCCTGGCGCAGCACCACCTGCTGGCGCGCACGGACGCCGCCGGTATCGGCATCCTGCTCTTCCAGGCAACCCGCATCGATGCCCCGGGCGATCAGCCGCCCACGGAGGATGTCGAGCATCTGACGCAACTGGAAATCGGCGTCGGCCTCCATGTTCACGCTGTCGCCCTCCTCGTGGAAGCTGGCGGTCACGCCGCGAAAGTCGAACCGCGTGGCGAGCTCGCGGTTGGCCTGGTCCACCGCGTTGGTGACTTCGTGCTTGTCGAGTTCCGAAACGATATCGAAAGAGGGCATGGGGAAGGCTCCAAAATGGCAATCGAGACCGCGCATGCTAGCACGATACGCTCCCGACCAATCAGCTAGCCGGCGGCGCTGAGTTCGATCGGGGGCAGCGGCTTTTCCATCTGCCAGGCGGCACAGCCATCGACGTAATAGTCGTCCAGCCAGCGCTGCGGCAGAAAGCCCATGCGCCGATACAGGCCCATGGCCACGCGATTGTCGGCGCGCACCTCGAGCGTCAGCTTATGCATGCCGCGATCGTACGCTTCGCTTTCGAGGGCTTCGAGCAGACGCCGCCCCAAACCGCCACCGCGCGCCCCGGGATGCACGCAGAACGAATACAAGCGCGCATTGCGACTGTTGCGCCGAAACAGCAGCGTCGCGTAGCCCAGCAGCTTACCTCGAGTATCCGCCGCGACACGCGTCGATGCATTGGCGCGGCTCAGCAAATGCGCCAGTTGGCGGCGGCTGAAACGATCGCCGTCGAAGCAGGCAAGCTCCAGCTCGCATAGGGCTTCGAGATCGCTCGGTTGGGCCAGGCGCAGCGTTGTAGGCAGTGTCGAATTCATGATTCGTTTCCGGCAATAGGCAGCGGCATTGTCGGATTCAATCAGACGATTGTCATCGCCGCTTACCATGAAATTATTTCACCTCGAAGTCTTATTGTAGCGAACCCCGGTCAAGCGCATTCTAGCCGCAATCTGGACGGCTCCGCTCTCAGTGAGCAAGCTTGATCCATCGTGAATCGTTGCCGAGGCAGGAAGCTCACTCATGTCGCCATTGCGTATCGTTGTCGACCGCGCCGCCGATTGGCGCCCCTACTACCCTTCCGATGACCTGATCATCGCCGCCGACTACCTGGCCAGAGAGATCCAGGCCGACCAGGATAGCGCCACCCATGTGATCAACTTATGCAGCGGTCTCGATTATCTCGAGACCGGCTACTATGTCTCGCTGCTGGCCCAGGCGCGGGGCCAGCGTGTCCTGCCGTCGGTGGAGACGCTCAACCAGCTCTCGCGTAAGGCGCTGGTCGATCTGCAATTGGAGTCCTTGGCGCCGTTGATGGATGAGTTGACCCGGCGCGGCGCACTACCGGGCGATGCGTTCACACTGCGGGTGGTGTTCGGGGAGTGTCTCGAGGAGGGTCTTGGCAAGCTGGCCCGGCGGCTGTTCGAGCGCCTGCCCTGCCCGCTGCTCGAAGCGCGTTTCCAGCGCCGCCAGGGCTTGTGGCGGCTGGCCCGGCTCAAGCCATTGGCACTCGGCACGCTGAATGGCGAGGAGCAGGATCTGTTCGCGCAGGCGCTGAATCGCCATTCGCGCAAGGTCTGGCGCACGCCCAAGGCGCGCCGCCGCTACCGCTACGATCTGGCGATACTGGTCGACCCCAAGGAGGCGTTGCCGCCGAGCAACAAGAGCGCGATCAAGCAGTTCATTCGCGCCGGCCGCCGGCTGGGTATCGATGTCTCGCTGATCACCAAGCGCGACGAGAGCCGGCTGGCCGAGTTCGATGCGCTGTTCATTCGCGAAACCACAAGTCTCGACCATCACACCTACCGCATGGCCAGGCGCGCCGAACACGAAGGGCTGGTGGTGATCGACGACCCGCGCTCGATCCTGCGCTGTACCAACAAGGTCTATCTGCATGCATTGCTGGGTGCCAAGGGTGTGCCCGCGCCGGAAGGATTGCTGCTGTATCGCGACGACCTCAAACGGCTGCCCGAAAAGGCCGCGGGGTTGCAGTTCCCGATGGTGCTCAAGGTGCCCGATGGCGCCTTCTCGCGCGGCGTGGTGAAGATTCAATCCGCCGATCAGCTCAAGCAGGAGGCCAGCCGGCTGTTCGAATCGTCCGCGCTGCTGCTGTTGCAGGAGTGGCTACCCACCGAGTTCGATTGGCGTATCGGCGTGCTCGATGGCGAGGTGCTGTTCGCCAGCCGCTATTACATGGCGCGCGGTCATTGGCAGATCTACGATCACTCGCATGGCAAGACCCGCAGCGGCGGCTTTACCACCCACGACCCCAAGGATGCTCCCAAGGCCGTGGTCAAGGCCGCGCTCAAGGCCACGCGGCTGATCGGCGATGGCCTTTATGGGGTCGATCTCAAGCAGATCGGCGAGCGGGTGGTGGTCATCGAGATCAACGACAACCCCAACCTCGACGCCGGGGTGGAGGATGTCGTGCTGGGGCCGCGCCTGTATTCGAAGGTAATGGAGGTGTTCCTGACGCGCATGGAAGCCCGGCGGCGCCACCGCGGCTGAGCTAGCCGGCGACGGCATGGCGGCGCAGTCGCCCTACGACTCGCCGGGTACGGCGTCATCGCCGGCCGCCAGCCATTCATCGACCAGTTCGCGGTTGTCCGCGATCCACTGACGGGCTCCTTCGACCGGATCGCCGAGCTTCTCGATTCGGGCCATCAGGCCGCCGAGGCTATCGTCGTCCATCTGCCAGGCGTCGAGCACCGCGGTCAGCCAGGGATCGTCCTCGGCGAAGCCCTTGCGCGACATCCAGTAGATGGTCTCGCTGTCGCCATAGATACCCTTGGGATCGTCGAGGTACTTGAGGTCGTAATCGGCGAACGCCCAGTGCGGGTTCCATAGCGTCACCACGATGGGCGCCTCGCGCCGATAGGCATCGTCGAGAGCGGCCATCATCGCCGGCCCTGAGCTGTTGAGCTGGCGCATGCCAAGATCGTAGCGCTCGATGACGTCGTCGGTATTGGCGGCGATCGTCGAGCCGGGGTCGATACCGAGGATGGTGGGCTGACCCTGATACGAGAAGCGCTCGGCGTTCTCGCCGAGCTCGGCAATGGTGTCGATCTCGACGTAACTGGGCACCACCAGCCCCAGCCCGGTGCCCTCGTACCAGCCGTCGTGGATGACGATATCGTCCTTTTGCGGCGCGAGATACTGCTTGTCGGTCACCGGCAGCCAGATCTCCAGCGAGAGATCGAAATCGTCGCTGGCGAGGCCACTGAAGACCACGCTCTTGCCGACGTTCGACAGCTCCACCCGGTAGTCGTACTCCTGCTCGAGAATCAGCTTCCACATATTGGAGACGGCGATGTTCTCGGCCCAGTTGAGGCTGCCGATGGTCAACACCTCTTGCTGCGCCTGGGCACTGGCACTACCGCAACTCAGTCCTAGCGCCAGTAGCGCTGCCGGGAATGTTTTCATGCTCAACTCCTCCGTGTCGTAACTAGAACATAACACGCAGAGCGCTACTCCACCGCCACCTCGTAGCCGGTGAACTTGCGCAGGTTGATCACGCCGCTATCGAGCATCAGATACTGACCCTTGAGCCCGAGCAGGGTACCGGCGACTTCCGGCGTCTTGTCGAAATTGAGCGAGACGACCTTGCTCGGCGCCTCGAGTACCGGGTAATCGAGCGTCACCGGCTCGGCCTCTAGCACGCGCAGCGCATCATTGCCGAAGCGTTCGCGCAGGTTGCCCAGGCCGCCGGCGAGCGCCGCCAGGAGGCGGTCGCGCTCGGCACGCAGGTCGAGCGGCGCGACCTCGCCCTTGAGCATTGCACGCCAATTGGTACGATCGGCGACCAATTCCTTGAACAGCATCTCGACGAAGCCCGACTGCTGGCGGGTGTCGACTTCGAGAATCGGCAGCGCCTGGATCGCGCCCTGGTCCAGCCAGCGAGTGGGTAGTTGGGTCCTGCGGGTGATACCGACCTTGAGCCCCGATGAGTTGGCCAGATAGACCACGTGCGGCTGGAAGCAGTGACGCTCGCCCCACTCGGGCTCACGACAGGTACCGGCATGAAAATGGCAAACCTCCGGCCTGACGATGCAGGTATCGCACTGCGCCAGGCGTTTGAAGCAGGGGTAACAGTAGCCTTGGGCGAAGCTCTTGCGCGTGGCGCGCCCGCAATGGGCGCAGGCGATCGCCCCCGTGTGGGTCAGGCGCAGCGATTGGCCGAGACGCGCATTGAGATCGAGCCGGTGTTCGCCGGCACGCAGCGTATAGCGAGCGGCGGTACCGCCAGCGTCGAGCTCGATGGCCATCTTGTTCAGACAACCGCGCAGCGGCGTGATCAGTTCACCCACGTGATGCGGTCTCCTTCATCGCGCTTGGCACTGGCGCAGTTGGGGCTTTCGAGATAGCCCACGCGCTGGTTCTCGGGCACCTTGTGCTCGATCTCGTAGCGCATCACCGCCTCCAGGCACAGCTCGGTCTGCGCAACGCTGAGGACACGCCCATCGGGCCATTTGCGCAGCTGTACCGCCTGCTTGAGGCTCTCGTAGATCGTCGGCGTCATCTGCTCGATCATGCGCTCAAACGTCATTTCACTCATCGTCTCTCTCCTCTGGGCCTGCTGTATCGGATTTTTTTCGGGCACTACTGCTGGCTATCCAACCGATCGCCAGACCCACCAACAGCCCTCCCAAATGCGCTTCGTTGGCGACGTTGCCGAAGCCGACCGGCTCGGCCAGATCGGTCATGGTGAACAGCATCCAGCCGAGCATGAAGACCACCAGCATCTGCGGCACGAAAAAACCGCTCTTCGGCACGCGCAGCGCCATCAGCCAGACATACCCGAGCAGCGCGTAATCGACGCCGGACATGCCGCCGAACAGCACCGTGCCGGTGGCGTACTGGGCCAGGTTCGAGACCAGTGCGCTGAGCATCACCACGCCCAGCAGCCGCAACGAGCCCTGCAGTGCCTCGATCTGGCGACCGAAATACCATAACCACAGCATGTTGAAGATCAGGTGCATCCAGCCGAAGTGCAGGAACGCCGGCGATACCAGCCGCCACAATTGGCCAGAGGCTAACGTATCGCCAAGCGTGCCGATGCTGAGGCTGTTACCGACCACGCCGATCGGGGTAATGGTCAGGGCGGCGATCATCAAATCGCCGAAGATCGCCATCAGGCCGAATACCACCACACACAAGCCGATCAATGCCGCCGCGACCGGCGCTTCGGCGAGCGGTCCCTGGCGCCACGACCGCGACGAGGCGGAGCCTTCGTTAGTCGCGGGGATCGGCTCGCCACGTTGCCAGTGAGCAATCACTTGCATCATGTCGTCGTGCTGGCGAGGGTCGGCGAGCCATAGCACCTGCGCATCGCCCTCCTCGGTGAAGCGATGACCGATACGCTGCGCCCATAACGCCTTGCGCAGCGCTCGCGTATCGACGTCGTGGGGTAGCATCAGCACTTTATGCATGGGTAAATCCTCATCCCGACGGTAATGCCGGGATAGCCGCCCCAGCAAGTGATCTTCCGGTAAGCATCGCACAAAGAAAAGTCCGGCGGAGGGGGCCGCCGGACAAGAGCAAGGGATCATTCAAGGGAACACAGACTCTGATGGCAACCAGCGGCACAAGTTTCCTACCGCCGAATAAAATTACGTAACAAATTGTAAATATCTCAATCCAGATCGATTTCCCAAGGCTTTTCTCGAGTTCGCTCGTCGCGCGGCACGCGAATCCAGGTGAATTTATCGGCATTCAATGTCTGCTCGCCATCCCAGCGGTAAGCGACGAGACGGCCGAACTTGACCGCACTGTAATCGAGGCAGGCGATGTTGGGTGCCGGCAGCGCCGGCACGCCCTCGCACCAGTAGTGGCCGAGAAACAGCGGCGGTTCGCTCGGTGCGTAATAGGGAAGCTTGGCATGCTCCTCGACGGAGAGCGGTCGCAGTTCCAGATCGCCGGGCAGGTTGTCGGGCTGAAAGACCACATCGCCATAGGTGCGTGGCGACTCGGCCCAGAAATGCGCGCGGAAGGTACGCCGGGTAAAGCCATCGCCGGAGTGGATTTCGACGTTTTCGGGCAAACGCAGGTGAATGCCCCGGGTCAGCCGTTCGAGCACGCGAAAGGCAAAACTGTCGGGTTCCACCGAGTCATAGAGAAAATCCTCGTCGATGCGGCCCTCAGGATACCGCGCCAGAAACTGCTCGATCAGCGGCGCGTCCCAGCAGGCGTGCACCACACGCAAGCCGTCGATTTCCAGACACAGCGGAATCTCCATGAACCAGGCCAGGGTATCTTCCCATTCGGCCGGATGGTCACGGTATTGCTCCAGGGTTTCCTGAACGATGCGATTGTGGCGCGGCGTATGCTCGCGCAGCCACTCGCAACCGCTGCCATCGCGGCATCTGCGGCTGTAGGAGAGCGCGTTGACTTCGTGATTGCCCATCACGATATAGGCCTGGCCATCCTCGACCATGCGTCGGGCGATCGACACCGCGAGGCGAATGCGTGGGCCGCGGTCGATGAGATCGCCAAGAAAGATCACCTTGCGTCGCGGGTGACGATAAACGCCACCGCGCTGGTGATAGCCCATCTTTTCGAGCAGCGCGGCAAGCGTCGCGCCGCAGCCATGGATGTCGCCGATCAGGTCGTAGCCATCGATGTCGCCGGTCATGCTCATGTCATTCCCCCAGCCGGCTGCTCCAGCCCAACTTGCTGCGACAGATCTCGTAATAATTGTGGCCGCGTGGATGAATCAGCGTCAGCCGCTGAGGCTTGCGCCGCACGTAGAGCATATCGCCAGGCTTCGAGACCACCTGGGTCTGACCATCGCAACTGATATGCGGGTAGGCTTCGTTGACCTCGCCGATGTGCACCTTGATCTCGCTGGCGGCGTCGACGACGATCGGCCGGCTCGATAGCGTATGCGGAAACATCGGCACCAGCGTAATCGCTTCGAGTCCCGGGTGGATGATCGGCCCACCGCCGGATAGCGCATAGGCGGTCGAGCCGGTCGGCGTGGCAATGATCAGCCCATCCGAGCGCTGGCTGTAAACGAACTGATCGTTGACGAACAGCTCGAACTCGATCATTCGCGCCGCCTTGCCAGGGTGGATCACCACATCGTTCAGACCATCGGCGGTGCCGACCAGCGCGCCTTCACGATAGACCTCGGCATCCAGCAAAAAGCGCTCCTCACTGATGAAATCGCCGGCCAACACCTCACCGACCCGCTCTTCGAGCTCGTCCGGCGAGATATCGGTGAGAAAGCCCAGCCGCCCCCGATTGATGCCCAGCACCGGCGTGCCGGTGCTGCACAAGGCTCGCGCCGCGCCGAGCATGCTGCCGTCGCCACCGACGACGATCACCAGGTCGCAGAGTTCGCCCAGCAAGCGGCGGCTCGCTTCCTGCTGGCCATGATCGAGCAGCACCGTGGCGGTGCGATCTTCGAGAATGACGTGGTAATCGTGAGTATTGAGAAAACGAATCAGCCGTCTGAGCGTATCGACCACCTTGGCGCTGCCGATCCGGCCAATCAGACCGATGCTCTTGAAGGGTTTCATGGGGCGCTCCCAAGCCACGTCGCGGGCCGCCATTATGCGGGCTCGGCAAGGGGTGGGCAAACACGCCCGCAGCGCTGCATTGAATCCACACCCCGACCCGCCCAGACTGGCAGCCATATGCCCTGCCGAGTGGATGTTCGATGACCACGTCGATGCCCGACCCCAGCTTCGCCGCGCTCGATGCCGATCTTCATCGGCTTCGCCATCCCCTGGTACGCGATCTCGCCTGGCTGCTGCATGCGCCGAATCTGCTGACGACAGCCTACCCCGGGCGACCGACGCTCGATGAGTTGGGCCTGGCCGACCCACAACGGCGCAACGCCTGGCTGAGCGAGATAGAGGCTAGCCCGCAAGGATTGGCAGCGACGGTTGGCGCGAGTATCAAGGGCCGCCTTGGCCACTATCACGAAGCGCTGTGGCATTTTCTGCTCGACCACGCGCCGAATACGCGCCTGCTGGCTCACAACCTGACCATTCGCGACGCTAAGCGCACCCTGGGCGAACTCGATCTGCTGTATGTCACCCGACACGATCCGCGACCGATTCATCTCGAACTGGCGATCAAGTACTATCTCGGCCTGCCCGATGGCCCCGAAGACAGCGCCAGCCAGGCACGCTGGATCGGCCCCGGCTGCGCCGATTCGCTAATGATCAAGCACCACCGCGCGACGACGCACCAATTACCGCTGGCCGCACGCCCCGAGTCGGCGGCCACGCTGCTCGCCTATGGCATACCGCCACTGAGTCAGCGCCTCGCCATGCTCGGCGTACTGTTCCAGCCCTGGGCACGCGATACCCCGTTACCGCCGCCTCGCGACAGCGCACTGCAAGCGCCGTTCGGCGTTTGGCTGACGCTGGGCCGCTGGCCGACTTTTCGCCGACAGGCCGAGGCTGATACACACGGCGCCTTTCTCGATAAACCGCACTGGTTGGCGCCGCCACCCGAGGCCGGGTTGGCGAGCCTTGCGACACTCAGCGCCGGCCTGGAGCAGCATTTCGCCAGCCGCCACTCGCCACGCCAGCTAGTGCTCAAGCATGCCAACGGCTACTGGCAACGGCTGTTCATAGTCAGCGATGACTGGCCGCTTGCGATTCCCCTGCCACCCCTTTAGCGGACCGCCATCTCGCCCACCCTTCGTTGACCAGCAGCGCAGCGACGATGATCGCCCCGCCCAGCACCAGACGCGAGAGGTCGGCGTCACGGTTCCAGATCAGCAGATTGACCAGCAGGCCCGCCGGAATCAGTGCGTTGTTCATGATCGCCAAGGCGCCTGCGTCGACCCGGGTCGCGCCCTTGTTCCACAGGAAGTAGCCAAGCCCCGAAGCCGCCAGACCCAACCAGCCCAATACGCCCCATTGCACGCCGCTGGTGGGTAGCTTGTCGGTGGAGCCGAACAGCCCAAAGGCGACGATCACCAGCGCCAGCGCGCCGAGATAGAACCAGCCGAATAGGCTGCGTTGGGGCAACTCGGCGGGCAAGCGCCTGGCGAGGTGCCGGTAAGCCACCTGGCCGATCGCGAAGCACAGATTGGCGCCCTGCACGACGGCAAAGCCCAGCCAGAAATCGCTATTGACACCTTCATAGCGAATCACCGCTGCGCCGAGCACCGCAAACGCCGCCGTGAGCAGGTAGAATGGCGCGAAGCGGCCGCTGAGCATGTCGTCTATCAGCGTGACGTAAACCGGCGTCAGAATGGTAAACAGCAGTACTTCGGGCACCGTCAGCAGCAGGAAGGACTGATAGAAGAAGATGTACATCAGCCCCAACTGAATCGCTCCGACAGCCATCAGCGCCAGCTTCATGCGATTGGGTAGCGCCGCAGGCCGCAGGAACGGCAAAAACAGCAAACTGGCCAGGCCGATACGCACCAGTACCGCGAAATAGCTATCGACCTGACCGGCCAGATAAGCGCCGATCAGCGAGAACGAGAAGGCCCACAGGGCCGTGACACCAATGAGATAGCCCATAGTTAACTCTTGAGGAACAAATAGTTGACTGCGATTATACGCCTGCAAGCGCTGCTGCCAACCATTCGCCATCTCGAATTCAGCTCACGCTCGGGCAGCGGCTCGCGCTGCGCCTGGTCGGGCGAAGGCCATGGCGAGGTCGCGGTGGTTACCTGCGCCGACGCCAGCGTACGGTTCAGCGAAACCGGGCAGTTTCGTTTATCCTCCTCCGCCACTGCAGTGCCGTTTCGCAATGTCTTTCGCTGGACGCCGGGCGGTGAGCATATTGGCTTGTCGCACGAACGCCGTGGCGCCGATGCCGCCGTTTGGCTGTTCGATCTGATCGCCGCTGAAGATGGCGAGCGAGCCGATCTCGTCTCGCGCGAGGCGCACCTGTGCATCGAAGATCGTTACCGGGCACAGTTAACGTTCGTCGACGACGGTTTCGATCTCGACTGGATCATCAGCGGGCCGAAGAAAGACGAACATCTCGCTTATCGCTATCGCAGTGTTGTCGATAGGTAGCGCATCGAGCATGGCTGGACTCCCATCAAAAGAAAACGGCGCCACATGGGCGCCGTTGTCGACTTGCTTGCCTAGCCTGGATCACTCCTGCTGCCAGGATTTGATCAACTCTTCATAAGCCACGGTCACACCCTGCGGCTTCTCGTTCTCGAGTTCAGGCTTCGGTGCACCCGGCTGATCGAGCCAGTACTGCGGATCGCGCGGCTCGTTGAGTTTCGGGCCACAGACGTCCTGCACACCGGCACGCTCCAGGCGCTCCATAATGCGATCCTGTGCCTCGGCCAGGCCATCGAGCGCTTCCTTGGCGGTCGATTCGCCGCTGGCCGCGCGGGAGACATACTGCCACCACAGCTGGGCCAGTTTCGGATAGTCCGGCACGTTGGTACCGGTCGGCGACCACTGCAAACGCGCCGGGCTGCGATAGAACTCGACCAGACCACCCAGCTTGGGTGCGGCGTCGGTCATTGCCTGGGACTGAATGTCGGACTCGCGAATCGGCGTCAGGCCGACCAGCGTCTTCTTCAGCGAGACGGTCTTGGAAGTCACGAACTGCGCATACAGCCAAGCGCCCAGGCGGCGTTTCTCGGGTGTCGACTCGAGGAAGGTCCAGGCACCCACGTCCTGATAACCCTTCTTCATACCATCTTGCCAGTAGGCGCCAACGGGGGACGGCGCCATGCGCCACTTGGGCGTGCCATCCTCGTTGACCACCGGCAAGCCTTCCTTGGTCATGTCGGCGGTGAAGGCGGTATACCAGAAAATCTGCTGGGCGATATTGCCCTGCGCCGGCACCGGCCCCGCTTCGGAGAAGGTCATGCCCTGCGCCGCGGGTGGCGCGTATTTCTTCAGCCATTCGACGTATTTCTCGGTCGCATAGACCGCCGCCGGGCTATTGGTGGCGCCGCCGCGCGACATGCTGGAACCGACCGGATGACACTCCTCGACCCGGATGCCCCACTCATCGACCGGCAAGCCGTTGGGAATGCCCTTGTCGCCGGCACCGGCCATGGAGAACCAGGCATCGGTGAAACGCCAGCCCAGCGAGGGATCCTTCTTGCCGTAATCCATGTGGCCGTAGATGCGCTCGCCATCGATGGTCTTGATGTCGTTGGTGAAGAATTCGGCGATATCCTCGTAGGCCGACCAGTTGACCGGTACGCCCAGCTCGTAGCCGTACTTCTCCTTGAACTGCTGCTTGTATTCGGGGTTGGCGAACCAGTCGGCACGGAACCAGTAAAGGTTGGCGAACTGCTGGTCGGGCAGTTGATAGACCTTGCCGTCCGGCGCGGTGGTGAACGACAGGCCGATGAAGTCGTCGAGATCCAGCGTCGGCGACGTGAAATCGGGGTTCTGTTCGATCAGCGTGGAAATCGGCACGACCTTGCCATAGCGGAAGTGGGTACCGATCAGGTCGGAATCGTTGACGTAGCCATCGTAGATGTTGGTGCCCGAATACATCTGGGTCTGCAACTTCTCGATGACGTCGCCTTCCTGCAGCAGCGAATGGGTCAGGTTGATCCCGGTGATCTCACGAAACGCCTTGGCCAGCACCTCGGCTTCATACTTGTGGGTGGTCAGTGTCTCGGAGACGACGTTGATCTCCTGGCCCCGCAGCGACTCGGCCGCGTCGATGAACCACTGCATCTCCGCCATCTGCTCTTCGGGCGTCAGCGTGGAGGGCTGAAATTCACTCTCGATCCAACGCTTGGCGGCGTCCTGATACTGGTCGGCAAACGCCAGCGAAGGCGCCGCAAGGCAGGCGACCAGGCTCATGGCCATCGCGATGCGCGTCGGTCGTGGCATGTAATTGATAGAAGACATAGCTACCTCGTTATTGTGGAGTTCGGTGCTGCGCTTGGTGCGGCTCATGGTTTTTATCGGCGATGCGTTACCCCCATTTCATGATGATGAGAAATGCCACCACGCTGACGAGCGTGGCGATCCACAGTGGCCAATCGGTCAATCCGAGCAGCATCAGATGCCCGTAACCGGAAGCCAGCAGGCTGATGAACAGACGATCTCCGCGGGTCGTCGAGATCGGTAGGAATCCCCGACGCTGCACGCCCGGCGATACGGTCTGCCAGATCGTCATGCCAACCAGAATCAGGCCGATGACGATGAAGAAAATCGCCGTCGGCATTGTCCATGCCATCCACTCCATGTCTTTCTCCTTGCCGATTCGTTATTGATTGGTGCCTTTGTCGATACCGAGCCTCAGGCGGCTCAGACCCGCCCAAGCGCGAAGCCCTTGGCGACATGATTGCGAACGAAGTAGATCACCGCGATGCCCGGCAGCAGCGCCACCACCCCGGCGGCGGCGAGCAACCCCCAATCGATGCCGGCCGCGGAAACGGTGCTGGTCATCTGCGCCACGATCGGTTTGGCATCCACCGAGGTCAGCGTGCTGGCCAGCAACAGCTCGACCCACGAGAACATGAAGCAGAAGAACGCCGTGACGCCGATGCCGGGGCGAATCATCGGAATGAATATCCGAAAGAAGAAGCGCGGAAAGCTATAGCCGTCGATATAGGCCGTTTCGTCGATCTCCTTGGGTACGCCCGACATGAACCCCTCGAGAATCCATACCGCCAGCGGCACGTTGAACAGGCAGTGGGCCAGTGCCACGGCAATCGTGGTGTCGAACAGACCGACCGAGGAGTACAACTGGAAGAACGGCAGCAAAAATACCGCCGGCGGCGCCATGCGGTTGGTCAGCAGCCAGAAGAACATGTGCTTGTCGCCGAGAAAGCGATAGCGCGAGAACGCGTAAGCCGCCGGCAACGCCACTGCCAGCGAAATCACCATGTTCATCGACACGTAAGTCAGTGAATTGACATAGGTCATGTACCAGGAGGGATCGGTGAAAATGACCTGATAATTGCCGAGCGTCAGATCTTGCGGCCACAGCGTCAGCCCGCCGAGAATTTCCCGGTTGGATTTCAGCGACATGTTGATGAGCCAGTAGATCGGCACCAGCACGAACAGCAGATAAATGAACAGCACCACTAGCTTGCGGGTTTTCATCGCGCACCTCAGGCCTTGTCGTCGGAGTGAGTCATGGCGGTGTAGAACAGCCAGGTGACCAGCAGGATGATCAGGAAGTAGATCAGCGAGAAGGCGGCGGCACGGCCGATATCGAACTGGCCCACGGCCATCTTGGTCAGCGTCTGGCTGAGGAAGGTGGTACTGGTACCGGGGCCGCCACCGGTCAGCACGAAGGGCTCGGTGTAGATCATGAAACTATCCATGAAGCGCAGCATCACGGCGATCAACAGCACGTTCTTGAGCTTGGGCAACTGGATATAGCGGAACACCGCCCAGTGCGAGGCCCGGTCGATGCGCGCGGCCTGATAGTAGACGTCGGGAATCGCACGCAGCCCCGAGTAGCACAGCAGCGCCACCAGCGAAGTCCAGTGCCAGACATCCATGATCAGTACCGTGATCCAGGCATCCGCCGTATCGGAGGCGTAGTTGTAGTCGACGCCCACTTCATTGAGCGCCCAGCCATAGAGCCCGATATCCCCGCGGCCAATGATCTGCCAGATGGTGCCGACCACGTTCCAGGGAATCAGCAGTGGCAGCGCCAGCAGGATCAGGCAGGTCGGCACACCGATACCGCGGCGCGGCATGGATAGTGCCACGGCGATCCCCAGCGGAATTTCGATCGCCAATACACTAAAGGTGAAGCCGAACTGGCGAAGCAATGAATCGTGCAGCAACGGGTCGCGCAGCAGCTCGCGAAACCATTCGGTGCCGACGAAGTAACGATTGCCGGGCCCGAAAATATCCTGCACCGAGTAGTTGACCACCGTCATCAGCGGCACGATGGCGCTGAACGCCACCAGCGCGAAAACGGGAAGCACCAACAGCCAGGCTTTGTTGTTATCAATCTTGTCCATCATGCATCTCCACCAGGAAATCGTCGGCGTAGAATTTGGTCCAACGCTCGGGGAATATCAGCCCGACCTCGCCCTGAGGCACCTTGTGGTCCTCTTCGATGCGGGCCTTGATCGGCAGCGGTTTCGTCATGCCCAATTGCAGATCGAGAACCTTGTAGGTGCCCAGGTCCTGCACCAGATCGAGCCTGGCGCACAGCGGCGACTCCCCGGGCTCGACCAGTTGCACGAACTCAGGCCGAATCCCCAGTTTCAGGCGCTGCCCGGCATGGGCTTCGAGCGCCTGGCGCACCGTTGGCGAGAGGGTCAATTCGACACCCGCCAGGCGCACGCCGCCGGTCGTCAACTCGACCTCGAACAGGTTCATGCCGGGGCTACCGATGAAATAACCGACGAAGGTGTGCGCGGGATTCTCGAAGAGTTCGCGCGGGGTGCCGAACTGGACGATCTGACCGTCGTACATCACGGCGATCTTGTCGGCGAAGGTCGAGGCCTCGAGCTGGTCATGGGTCACGTAGACCATGGTGATGTTGAAGCGCTCGTGGATCTGCTTGAGCTTGCGGCGCAGGCGCCACTTCAGTTGCGGGTCGATGACGGTCAGCGGCTCGTCGAACAGGATCGCCGCGACGTCATCGCGTACCAGACCACGACCCATCGACACCTTCTGCTTCTCGTCGGCGGTCAGGTTGCTGGCCTTGCGATGCAGCAGATGGGCGATCTCCAGTGCCTCGGCCACCTCCTGGACACGCTCGGCGATCTTGGCTGCCGGCTGGCGCTGATTGCGCAGCGGAAAGGCCAGGTTATCGTGAACGGTCATGGTGTCGTAGATCACCGGAAACTGAAAAACCTGGGCGATGTTGCGCTGCTGGGGCGATAGCGCATTCACCGCCTTGCCGTCGTACAGCACCTTGCCCTCGGAGGGCTCGAGCAGCCCCGAAATGATATTCAGCAGTGTGCTTTTGCCGCAGCCCGAGGGCCCGAGCAGCGCATAGGCGCCGCCCTGCTCCCAGACATGATCCATCCGGCGTATGGCATAGTCCTCGGCGCCGCCGGGATGAGCCGCATAGCTGTGCGCCAGTCCATCGAGACGAATTTCCGCCATTGTTGTTCTCGCTCAGGCTGGTGAAAGGGGTTGTGAGGGGCAATGCACCAGATCACCGCTCGTGTCGAACACGAACAGCTTGTGGCAAGGCGCATAGACGCGAATCTCCTTGTCCGCGGCGAAGTCATGGATACCGGCCAGGTGCAGTACCAGTTCATGCGTGTCGTTATTGACGTGCAGGAACGTCTCGGAGCCGCTGATTTCGGCGACGCCGACCGCCATGCGAAACTCCAGGTCGTCGTCGCTGACCGGCGCCAGACCCAGGTGGCTGGGGCGCATGCCCAGGCGATACGTACCATCGCCAAGCGACGCCAATTGTTGCGGCAAGGGGAAGAACGTACTGCCGATGAGCAGCCCGCTACCGCGCACCACGACCTCCATCAGATTGATCGGCGGTTCGCCGAACAGGGCCGCGGCCTCGACCGTTTCCGGGCGATGAAAGACGCTATCGCTGGGTCCGGTCTGCAGAATCCGACCTTCATGAAGAAGCGTAGTGGTATCGCCCAGCGCCAAGGCCTCGGCCGGCTCGGTGGTGGCATACACCGCCACGGTATTGCGCGTACGAAACAGCTTGCGCATCTCCAGGCGCAACTCCTCGCGCAGCTTGTAGTCGAGGTTGACCAGAGGCTCGTCGAACAGCACCAGGTCGGCGTCCTTGACCAGTGCCCGCGCCATGGCGGTACGCTGCTGCTGACCACCCGACAGCTCTTGCGGATAACGCCCCAGCAGATGCTCGATACGCAGCATGCTGGCGGTTTCCTCGACACGCCGCTCGATTTCCGGCTTGGCCACCTTGGCGAGCTTCAACGGCGAGGCGATATTGTCGAAAACGCTCAGCGTCGGGTAATTGATGAACTGTTGATACACCATCGAGACATTGCGCTTGCGCACCGGTACATCGGTCATATCCTGGCCGTTGAGCAGTACGCGACCGCGACTGGGCGAATCCAGCCCCGCCATCAAGCGCATCAGCGATGTCTTGCCAGAGAGCGTATGCCCCAGCAGTACATTGAAGGAGCCTGAGGCCAGCGACAGACTGGCATCGGTTATATGATTCTCGCCGCGCACGGTGCGGTCGATATTTTCGAGTGTCAGGGACATGAATCGCCAGCATCCTTTCGTGTTCGCACATTTGATGAGTTCACTTGCGAACGCCATGCCAGCTTGAAACCGGCGCTTCCAAAAATAACAAAAGTAATTGTTAAGCCTTTGTTTTATAAAATTAAAAAACGAAGTTATACCTTAGTATAAGCGTAATTACGGACAATCACGCTACGCTGGAGTGGACAAAGTCTGAACAATAATGGACAGTCGAGAGTGAACATTATCTGTTCGAAATCGAACATTTCCTGATTGTTTTGGGATACGCCCATGCGCGAAGCCGATACCGATACCGATAACAAGAAATCTCAGCGCCGGCATGTCGCCCACGCTCGGCGGCGCCACGCCGGTGCCGAGCGCCACTGGCAACCGGGGATTTGCACGAATGTCGACATTGCGCAGCGCCTGGCGGCCATGCGGCCCCTCTTGTCGCTGCTGGAGCAGGGCGTAATCGCCGAGGTTGGCGACATGCTGCGCCATTGGCAGTGTTGTTTACTGCTTGCCGACCGGGACGGCGTCATCGTCAAGCGCTGGGGAGATGCTCGACTAATGCCCACCGCGCAAGGGGAATGGCTGATGCCCGGCGCCAATTGGAGCGAAACGCACAGCGGCTGCAATGCCATCGGCACCTGCCTGATCGAGCGCGAGGCGATCGATGTCATCGCCGGCGAGCACTCCTGCCAACAGATGCAGCACCTGGCGGGCTTCGCGGTGCCCCTGAAGACACCGCATGGCGTCATCGATGGCTGCCTGGCGCTGATCAGCGACCCTTACCGCGACCGCACGCATCGGCATAGCGGGCTGTTGCAGGTGCTATCGATGCAGATAGAGAACCGCCGTCTGATCAACCTGTATCGTCACGACCATTATCACCTGACGTTCAATTCCAGCCGCGACAACCTCGATAGCCCTCGCTCGGGACTGTTGATCTTCGATACTCAGGGGCGCCTGGCAGCCAGCAATACGCGCGCGCGCTGGCTACTCGGGCTCGATGGCGAGCACGATCGCGGGCGACCCTTCGAGACACTCTGCGATGCGCAGTGGCAGGCGATAACGGCCGGCGATGAAGATCCCTTGACGCTGCGCTTCGCGGGACGCTATCACTGCCACTGCCGCCTCGAATCGCCGCCACCACAGGGCTCGCCGGCGGCATCGATCTCGCCGCTCGAGCGACTCGACCTGGGCGACCCGCGGCTGCATCAATCGATCATGCTGGCCTCGCGGCTCAAGGATCGTGGCATTGCCATGCTCATCCATGGCGAGACCGGGACCGGCAAGGAGGTCTTCGTCAAGGCGCTGCACGCTTCCAGCCGGCGTGCCGATCAGCCATTGGTCGCCATCAATTGCGCGGCGATTCCCGGCGACCTGGTCGAAGCCGAGCTGTTCGGCTATGTGCGCGGCGCCTTCACCGGCGCCGACCCGCGCGGCAATATCGGCCGCCTGCGTGAAGCCAATGGCGGTCGACTGTTTCTCGATGAGATCGGCGACATGCCGCTCGGCGTGCAAGCCCGATTGCTGCGTGTGTTGCAGGAGCGCCGGGTGACACCGCTAGGCGGTGGCGAATCCTACCCGGTGGATATCGAGGTCATCGCCGCGACCCATCGCCCGTTGGCCCAGGAAATAACCGCCGGGCGTTTTCGCGCCGATCTGTATTATCGCCTTTGCGGTGTCGAACTGGTGCTGCCGCCGCTTCGCGAGCGGGAGGATATTCGGGCGTTGGTTCAGGTGGTGCTGGCCAATCAGATCGATGCCGATCGAGCGACCGGCGAACGGGGAGAACATAGCGCTATTCCAACCCCGACCCCGGAGTTGATGGACTGGCTGATCCGGCAGCCCTGGCCGGGCAACATTCGCGAAATGGAAAACGTACTGCGCGTCAGCTTGGCCATGGCCGATGGCCCGGCCTTAGAGCTGCATCATTTGCCGGCCAGCCTGTTGGCGATCGGCATGCCGCCCTCGGCGAGCGCGCCTGTTCATCCGCCATCGAACGCTCTCGCCCTGTCGGCATCGAAGGCCAGCCTCAAGGAGCGCCTCGCAGAGCATCGTGGCAACCATTCCGCGCTGGCGCGAGAGCTGGGCATCAGCCGCACGACGCTTTACAAGCGCCTGCGCGAGCAGACCGAGGCATTATCGTAAACGCCTTCATAACGACAAAGGCCCCGCTACCGCGCTTCAGGTAGCAGGGCCTATGCAGATTCGATCAGCGCCGGGCGATGATCCAGATGGCGTGGATGATACCGGGTATGTAGCCCAGTAGCGTGAGCAGGATATTGAGCCAGAAGTGCATCCCGAACCCAACCTGGAGAAACACCCCCACGGGCGGTAGCAAGATGGCGAAGATGATACGAATCACATCCATTGGAAGACTCCTTGTCGATGACGCTGTTCGAGAGATGGGGGCGAGGGACGCGTTTTCAACGCATCAGGCGAATCGACTAGACTGAAATCAAACGTGGCAGAAGGAGACTCCCCATGTCCACCAAGACAGTGACCAGCGTTCGCGAAATCATGTCACGGGACTGCTTCCGGATTAATGCGACCGCTTCGGTCGCCACGCTGGTCGCCGGCCTCGCAAAGCATCGGCTGCCCGGTGCGCCGGTGGTCGATGAACGCGACCACCTGATCGGATTCATCTCCGAGCAGGATGTTCTTGGCAAGTTGCTCGATAGCGCCTACCACTGCGAGCAACCGGCACTGGTGCGGGAGCTGATGCGCCATGAGGTACTGACGGTCACGCCCAACAAGAGCATCACCGATCTGGCCCAGGAGATGCTTGGCAACAAACCCAAGGTCTATCCAGTGGTCGAGCAGGAGCGACTGGTGGGAATCGTCACGCGCCGCGACATTCTTAGTGCGCTGCTTTTCATGCGTGGCAATTGAATCGAATCGCGCCCATAAAAAAACCGCCGCGACGGAGCGCGGCGGCAAGGGATCGAATGCAGTAAGCAAGGACACAAACTTCAGCGACTGCATGAAAATTTGCGCTTGCAAGATTGTGACCACGCCATATCGAGAATTATCCCTGGACCGTAAAATTTCTTTGCATCCGGCTGTTTCGCCCTGCCTGCTTGCCAGGCTGGCGCCAAATTCATTACTATCGGCTCGCCGGGCGGGCATAGCTCAGTTGGTAGAGCATCAGCTTCCCAAGCGTGCGACCTGCGAGTCGCGGAGGTAGCTAGCCTCTTCATCACGTTGAGTATGAAGAAACTAGCACTAAACGGGT
Source organism: uncultured Halomonas sp. (assembly GCF_946887195.1). The sequence continues at coordinate 110,616 of NZ_CAMPKE010000003.1, read as the reverse complement.
TCCCGGCCTTCGTGCCGAGCCCAAACCGCGGTGAAAGCCGTGTAAGTAATTGTCCGGCGGGCTTATGTCCGTAGCGGACCGGATGTCCAACCGTCCGTAACCTAGGAGCGGTGCGTGGTCGGCAACGACTGGGTGCTAAGCGCTCTGACAATGTAATCACCCTCACGGGTCTGTTGTGACCCGTGAGGGTGACAGCAGGATCCTGCTTCCGTAAGCAGGTGAGATGCTAGGTTGAGCTGAAGGGTTAGCGTAAGCGAACCATCGTCGAAGCGTCGTCAAGCTGAATGGACTTATGCGGATAAGTGGTCCAACCTCCGCCAGGAGGAGTGGTTGGTTAGGGCATTGCTTGGTTGCCCTACGTTGGCAGTACAACCACCGGCGTTAAGATGGAACCCTCCCAGCCCGTGTTACTTACACGGAACAGGGTAAGGCCGATGTCATGTCCGTCAGGACTAGCGAACCGCAAGGGGCTGCGAAGTGACAGCGGTCAAAGGATGATGGAAAAAGCGAATGCCGCACTGTAATGGCGCGGATAGGGGATGCAATGATCGCCCCAACCTGAAAGGGTGCTGACTTCCATCAGGTAGTCTGTTGCTAGACAGACGCTGCACGTCAAATGACCCAACGGGGCAATCACTTTGCCCCGTTGGGGCCGTAAGTGTTTGCCTCATGGGTTCTCATGGGCGGGCGTAGCTCAATGGTAGAGCACTTGGTTCCCAACCAAGGTACGTGGGTTCGATTCCCATCGCCCGCTCCACTTCCTATGAAAGTGGAGGCAGATATGGACACGAGCAATCGTGATGTCGTCTCCCCCCAATGGTCCGAATGGCACTCAATCGAGTGGCGTACTACGATCCAGCGGGTTAGGAGACTGCAAGTCCGAATAGCAAAGGCGGCCAACGAGTGCGACTGGCGTAAAGTCAGAAAGCTCCAACGCCTACTGACTCGGTCTACAAGTGCGAAGGCATTAGCCGTCAAACGCGTAACCGAAAATCGGGGCCATAAGACACCGGGAGTTGATGGTGCCATATGGTCCACGCCAGCAACCAAGGTGCTTGCGCTGCGGAATCTCTCACCGAGAGGTTACAAAGCCAGGCCACTACGCAGAATCCACATCCCTAAGGCCAATGGCGGCAAACGCCCGCTTGGCATTCCGACGATGGGTGACCGGGCGATGCAGGCACTGTTCCTGCTGGCTCTCGAACCTGTTTCGGAAACTACAGGGGATGCTAACTCATACGGGTTTCGCCCCTACAGATCCACGCAGGATGCGATGATGCAGTGCTGTAACGCACTTTCTCGTCAGCACTCCCCGCAGTGGATCCTTGAAGGCGACATCCGTGGATGCTTCGATAATATCAGTCACGAGTGGTTGATGACGCACGTGCCGCTAGAGCGGCCAGTGCTGAAACAATGGCTCAAAGCTGGCTATATCGAGCTGCGTAGACTTTTCCCTACTGACGCAGGCACGCCACAAGGGGGCATAATTTCCCCCGTACTGGCTAACCTGGCACTTGATGGCATGGAGGGAATGCTTAAAGAGCATTTCCCGAGACGCCGGAAAGTAAACTTCATTCGTTACGCCGATGACTTCATAGTCACGGCCACCGACCCAGAGACACTGGAGAAGGCCAAGCGCCTGATCCGGAGTTTTCTGACAGAGCGTGGTCTGGAACTATCGGAGCAGAAGACCAAGATGACCCATATCAAGGATGGGTTTGATTTTCTCGGTTGGACGTTCCGGAAGCCGAACGGCAAGTGGCGAATGACGCCATCGTTGAAAAACCAGAAACGGTTCTACTCGAACGTCAGGGAGGTGGTCAGAAAGCACCGGGGTTCTCCCCAGCAGCTACTGATTACCGAACTGATCCCTGTTCTCAGGGGCTGGGGGATGTACCACAAGCACGTCAGTGCCACGCGGACATTCGCCAAAATGGACCATAAAATCTGGCAGTTGCTTTGGCGATGGGCAAAAAGGAGGCATCCAAATAAAGGCCGTAGGTGGATCAAACGACGCTATTGGTCGGCGATCCGTGGTCGAGATTGGATGTTCGTCAGTGCTGAGTACGAACTGTTCATGCTGTCCAAGATAAGGATCTCTAAGCATCTCAAGATCCGGGCAGTCGCCAACCCATATGACCCCAGCCACGAGGAGTACTTCGAGGGGAGGGTCAAGCGGTGGATGATTGAACAGGCCAAATCCAAGATAAACCGGATATGGCGTGCCCAGCACGGGAAATGTCCGATTTGCCTCGAACCGATCACTCAGCAGACCGAGTGGGATATACACCATAAGGTCTGGAAAAGTCTCGGTGGAGGTGATGAGGAAACAAACTTGGTTCTCTTACATGGCAACTGCCATCGGCAGCTACATGCAAGAGGCTGCACAAATTGGCCACCGGCTTGGCTGAAGAGCCAGGCTTAATGGCTGCTTGAGCTGAGTGCAGGGAGACTTGCACGCTCAGTTCTTAGGGGGGGACATGGCCGTGAGGCCACGTCCCTACCCGACTGAGGGTCGAGGGTTCGAATCCCTTTGCCCGCTCCATTTTCGCTTCAGCAACGATAGCTCGGGTCTCGGGCTGGAGCGCCAGTCCGATCGATCCCTTTGCCCGCTCCATTTTCGCTTCAGCAACGATAGCTCGGGTCTCGGGCTGGAGCGCCAGTCCGATCGATCCCTTTGCCCGCTCCATTTTTCTTCTCTCCTTACGACGACCCCTTCCTTGAGCCCGTATCGCCAGATCCACGGTAGATGGCTCAGCCATCGAACATGGTATTTCTCCCCTTGGGCAATGGACGATTTCCAGCCTACGAGGCGCCGCGCGAGCTGTTACGCTGCGTTACATACCGTACGGCGAACGAGGTGGGAAAATGCTACACGTCCATGTCCCTTCTACGCATACCTTTGCAAGCCTGATGGCATCGCTAGAGCTAGAGAGCGTACAACCGCTGGAGGACGCGCGGCAGGAATCCTATGCACCGCTCGATCGCATGCGGGACGCCAATCATAAACTTCAGGAAGCGACCGCTAGACTGAAGGCGTGCAATATCAGGATGGAGCGCCATCTGGCCGAGCTACGCAACTGCGTCGATCGGCTGCGAGAAATCCACCCCGGCTGAACGGAGCTTCGCGCCGTCGTCCTGGTCGAGCGAAGGTTCAGAATGAAAAGCCAGGAACTGTATGAACGGCTAGTAGTCACAGTCACGTGTAGCTGGCGTGATGCGGTCTCGGCTTGCATGCCTTGTACACGTCTTCTACACATGAAAGAGGCAAATCGAATTTGCCTTAGTAGAATGGGTGGGCATACCCCTTCCCCTCATGGACGACAGGAGTAAGGATATGAACGTGCACTCAACCGTTTCGAAGTTCATTTTCGCTAGCTTGGCGACGTTCGCGCTCTCCAGCGTAGCCATGGCCGAATCCGAAGAAACAAACGCTCTTGGTATGAGTGAGGAAGAGACGACTGGCTTGAGCGGCGATAACCAAGAAATCCGGAATGGAAGATCGGACCAGGAAGGTATGGCCGGCAAGAATTCCGCCAATCATGAAGCGTTGAACAAGGGTATGGATCATAGCGACATGTCCAGTGATCAAAGTATGAGCATGGAGCAGGACAACATGCAGGACATGGAAGACGATGCACCGATCAGTACCACCGATCAGGAAGGTATGGTGAAAAAGGACACCACCAACCATGAAGAGGAAATAGACGAAGGAATGTAATTCACCCGTTTCAGGAATACCGCCCGGTCCAATCGGGCGGTATTTTTTTATTCTACCGAACCCAGCGATCCGCGAGTCGCTTGGGTTACGTTTCAGCGACACACCGAGAATTTTAGCCATTGGCACCATGGCGGCTTACAATAGCAGTTTCCGTCGTCACGAGGTCGCGACATGACCAGCGCCATTCGTTTGACGCCATTAGATAACGCCATCAAGCATCATGCCCATGAGTTTCATCAGATCGTAATCGGTCTATCGGGGCATGCCGAATTCGAGATCGAAGGGCTCGGCGGCAGTATAGCCCCATTGACCGGCTGCATCGTGCCCGCCAGCCATGTGCACTATTACGAGGGCGTGGGGATCAACCGCCAGTTGATCTTCGATCTACCCGACGACGCGCCATCGCTTTCGGGTCCTCACCGTGAAATGGCCCGGTTATTCGATGCGCCGCGTTTCTTCGCGCTCGACGATCCACTGCGCGTCTATCTCAACTTTCTGGTCCAGGAACTGGCCCAGCCGCGCCACACCCAAGGCGATCTATTGGCGGCCACCTTCCTCGGCTGCCTGCATTCGCGCTTGAATCTCGAATCGTCATCGCAACAGACCCGCCGCTTGGATCTCGCCGAGCTGGATCGTTTCATCCAGCGCAACCTGGCCAGACGCCTGGGCGTCGCCGACCTTGCTCGCCAGGCGTGCCTGAGCGAAGCGCATTTCAGCGAGTGTTTCCGCGTGCAGACCGGCGTCACGCCCTATCAGTACCTGTTACGCCAGCGCCTCGCCGCGGCGCGCGATCTACTCACCGCCTCCCGCCTGCCACTCAGCGAAGTGGCCGCACACACCGGCTTCGCCAACCAGAGCGCCCTGTCGCATGCGTTTCGGCGTGCTTTCGGTCATCCGCCCAGCCAACTCAGGCGCAACCCACTATTATCGAATCGTGGCACGGGCGATGGCTCGACGCCCTCCTTTCCGTCTCTCCTAGCCCGTAGCAAATGTTAGACCAATGTCTAATTTTTTCGTCGATTCCACGAAAAACCCGTGCTTTCGACAAAACTGCCCGAGAAATTGGCAAGACGCTTCACTGTCACGCAACCTAAATTCAGCACACCACGGAATCATCACCGAGACTTGATAGTGCCGACCGATCTCCGCGCTATCATCCAATAGGCGCGTCGAGGTCATCGAGCGTTCAAGTCTCTACCCAACCATGGGGTCCTTCTATGCTTAATGCCAAGACCATGCTGGATACCGCTACCTGGCAACAGGATCCGGATACCCTGCTCAGACGCGTGAGCGAACATTACATCGTCGATGAAAACGCCTATGTCGGCGAGTTCGTCGATTTTCTGCAAGCCGGCGAAGACGACTTCAAACGTGTTGCGGCAAAAACGGCCGAGCTGGTTCGCGAAGTCCGCGACATGGATACCGCCGTCGACTCCATCGATGAGTTGCTTCAGCAGTACAGCCTCGATACCCATGAGGGCCTGATGCTGATGTGCCTGGCGGAAGCCATGCTGCGCATTCCCGACAAGGCCACCGCCGACGCCCTGATCGAGGACAAGCTCGGGCCGGCCGATTGGAAATCCCATCTTGGCCAGAGCGAATCGTGGTTCGTCAATGCCTCGACCTGGGGTCTGCTGATGACGGGTCGCGTCATCCAGATGGACAAGCCCCAGGATGGCAAGCCGGCCAGCTTCATCAACAAACTGACGAATCGCATGGGCGAGCCGGTGATCCGCAGCGCGATGTACCAGGCGATGAAGATCATGGGTCGGCAATTCGTGCTCGGGCGCACCGTAGACGAAGCCTTGAAGCGCTCCAAACCATTGTTCGACAAGGGTTATACGTACTCTTACGACATGCTCGGCGAAGCCGCACGCACGCGCAGCGACGCCAAGCGCTATTTCGACGATTACGCCCATGCCATTGAACGGGTCGGCGCAACCAGCAAGACGCTGAGCGACAGGACGCCGGCGCCATCGATCTCGATCAAACTATCGGCACTGCATCCGCGCTACGAGTTCGGACGTCGCGCTCAGGTGCTCAGCGAGCTGGTCGATAGCGTGAAGCAACTCGCCGCGCTGGCTCGCGAGCGCCATGTGGCGATCACCATCGACGCCGAGGAAGTCGACCGCCTCGAACTATCGCTGGAAGTCTTCCGCAGCGTGTATGAAAGCGATGTGTGCCGCGGCTGGGGGCACTTCGGGCTGGTCGTGCAGGCCTACTCCAAGCGCGCCTTGCCGGCGCTGCATTACATCAACCGCCTGGCCGACATTCAGGGCGACGAAATTCCCTTGCGCCTGGTGAAAGGCGCTTACTGGGATACCGAGATCAAGGAGTCCCAACAGCTCGGCGTCGATGGCTACCCGGTATTCACCCGCAAGGCCAATACCGATGTCGCCTATCTGGTTTGCGTCTACTTTCTGCTCTCCGAGAACACGCGAGGCCGAATCTTCCCGCAGTTCGCCACGCATAACGCCCATACCATCAGCGCGATTCTCGAGATCGCCAACGACGCGGGCCGTCCTTTCGAATTCCAGCGCCTGCATGGCATGGGCGAGGCGCTCTATGACGCCGCGTTGAAGCGCGCAACCAAGGGGACTTACTGCCGTATCTATGCCCCGGTCGGCGCGCACAAGGATCTGTTGCCCTACCTGGTTCGCCGCCTGCTCGAGAATGGCGCCAACTCCTCGTTCGTGCATCAGTTGGTCGATCCCAGAGTGCCGGTCGAATCGCTATGCGTGCATCCGGTGGAGACTCTACGGCAGTACCAGAGCTATACCAACGCGGGAATACCGCTGCCCAGGGATATCTATGGCCCGTCCCGCAAGAACTCGCAGGGAGTCAATTTGAATATCGATAGCCAGTACCAACCGCTCATCGACGCCATGAGCCAGTTCATGGACAAGGAGCATCACGTGGGGCCGTTACTGGCCTTCGACGTCGCCGACGACCCGGCAAACCGCCACGACGTGAGAAGCCCCTACGACACGACGCAACGGGTTGGCAGCGTGCAGTGGGCCACCCGCGAGCAGGCCGAAAAGGCGGTCGATGCCGCCTGGGCCGCCTTTCCCCGTTGGGAGGCCACGCCGGTCGAAGAGCGCGCGCTGATACTCGAGCGTTTCGCCGATCTGATGGAGAGCCATCTGGCCGAGCTGATGACGCTGTGCTCACGCGAGGGTGGCAAGCTGCTCACCGATGGCGTCGACGAGATTCGCGAAGCCGTGGATTTCTGCCGCTACTACGCCAATCGCGCCCGCGAGCTGTTCGGCGAGCCCACCACTTTGCCCGGCCCCACCGGCGAATCCAACCAGTTGATGATGGGCGGCAAGGGCGTGTTCGCGACGATCAGCCCATGGAACTTCCCGGTAGCGATCTTCTGCGGCCAGATGGTTGCCGCCGCCGTTTCCGGGAACAGCGTGCTGGCCAAGCCCGCCGAACAGACCTCGCTGGTCGCCCACCGAGTCGTCGAGCTGCTCCATGAAGCCGGCATGCCACGCGATGTGGTCCAACTGCTGCCCGGGGATGGCCCCACCGTGGGCAGTGTGCTTTCCAGCGACCCACGTATCACCGGCGTGGCCTTCACCGGCTCCACCGATACCGCGAACATCATCAACCGCGCGCTGGCCGCACGCGAGAACGCCGCGCTCTCCACGCTGATCGCCGAGACCGGCGGCCTCAACGCGATGATCGTCGACTCCACCGCGCTGCCCGAGCAGGTCGTCGCCGACGTGGTCAGCTCGTCGTTCCAGAGCGCCGGCCAGCGCTGTTCGGCGCTGCGCGTGCTGTTTCTCCAGGAGGATATCGCCGATCGCGTGATCGAGATTCTCGAGGGCGCGATGGCCGAGCTCAGTGTCGGCGACCCGCGCAATCTGGGCACCGATGTCGGCCCGGTGATCGACGACGACGCACGCCAGAGCCTGCAGGCGCATATCGACAAGCTCAAGGGCGAAGGCCGCCTGATCTGCGAGACCGCGCTCGACCCGGCACATACCGCCCATGGCACCTTCGTCGCGCCGACCGCCTTCGAGATCGACGGCATCGACGCCCTGCAGAGCGAGCAGTTCGGCCCGATCCTACACGTCGTGCGCTACAAGGCCACCGACATCGATCGCATCATCGCCTCGATCAATGCCAAGCAGTACGGCCTGACCTTCGGCGTGCATAGCCGCAACGAATCGTTCGCCGAAGCCATTGCGCAGAAAATTCGTGTAGGCAACGTCTACGTGAACCGTAATATCATCGGCGCAGTGGTCGGCGTGCAGCCGTTCGGTGGCCAGGGGCTCTCGGGCACCGGTCCCAAGGCCGGCGGGCCGCACTACCTGATCCGCTTCGCCACCGAGAAGACACTGACGATCAACACCGCCGCGCTAGGCGGCAATGCATCACTGCTTGCGCTGGGAGACGAGTGATACTCACTCGCCATCAAACGACAACAAACTGAAGGGAGCTTTTCATGGTTGAAAACAACGCCACCATAGGCTTTACGCTCGCGCTCTCCCCGATTGCGTGCTCGCCGCGGGTGTTCTCCTGGCCGGCATGCGTAACCAATAACCCGTCGGACTTAAGTCCAGACCAATAAGAAGGAGACGTCCTTATGGCTATCGGTGTTTGGATCAGCCTTTTCATTTACTTTGCGCTCATGATCGCCATCGGCCTTTATGCCATGCGCAAAGCCACGTCCAATTCCGAGGATTACATGCTGGGTGGCCGATCGCTCAGCCCACAGGTGGCGGCCCTGTCGGCCGGTGCCTCGGACATGAGCGGTTGGTTGCTGCTGGGCTTGCCCGGGGCGATGTTCGTATCCGGCCTGGGTTCGGCCTGGATCGGTATCGGCCTGCTCGTGGGTGCGCTGTTCAACTGGATTCTGGTCGCGCCGCGCCTGCGTGAACAGACGGTTCACTACGGCAATGCAATAACCATCCCGGAATTCCTGGCCAACCGGTTCCCGACTCAGGCAATGTCGCTGAGAACGGTATCCGCCATCGTCATCGTCGTCTTCTTTGCGGTTTATACGGCGTCGGGCCTGGTTGCTGGCGGCAAGTTGTTCGAAAGCGCGTTTGCCGGGGTCATCAATATCGGCAGCCTGAGCGATTACGCGGCGGGCGTCATCATCACCCTGGTCGTGGTACTCGCCTATACGGTCGTCGGCGGCTTCCTGGCCGTGAGCCTGACAGACTTCGTGCAAGGCTGCATCATGATGCTGGCCCTGGTGATCATGCCGGCGGTCGTGATCTTCGGCGAGGGTGGCGGCGGTTTCTCTCAAGCGTCACAGACCCTGAACGAAGTCGATCCCACGCTACTCTCGTGGACGGAGGGACTGACCTTCATCGGCTGGTTGTCTGCGGTGGCCTGGGGGCTGGGTTATTTCGGGCAGCCGCATATCATCGTGCGCTTCATGGCCATCCGCTCTCTGAAGGATGTTCCCGTTGCCCGTAACATCGGTATGAGTTGGATGCTCATCTCCCTGATCGGCGCGGTCTCCCTGGGCTTGTTCGGTCGGGCCTTTGCGATCCGCAATGGCCTGGATGTCCAGGATCCGGAAACGATCTTCATCATCCTGGCGAACCTGCTGTTCCACCCGCTGATCACCGGTTTCCTCTATGCCGCACTGCTTGCCGCGATCATGAGCACCATTTCCAGCCAGCTGCTGGTGGCGTCTTCCTCACTGACCGAGGACTTCTACCGCCTGTTCCTGCGCAAGGAGGCGAGCGACAAGGAGATCGTCGGTGTGGGCCGGATTTGTGTCGTGCTGGTGGGCCTGGTTGCGGTCGTCATTGCTTCCGACCCGAACTCCAAGGTTCTGGGGCTGGTCAGTAACGCCTGGGCAGGCTTTGGCGCGGCGTTCGGCCCGCTAATCATCCTGTCGCTGATGTGGTCGCGCACGAACGGCGCCGGCGCCATTGCGGGCATGGTTGTGGGTGCCGCCACCGTCGCGATCTGGATTCTACTGGGCTGGGGTGGAGAATTCATGGGGGGTCCCGGTGTGTACGAGATCATTCCTGGCTTCATCGCGTCCTTCATCGCAATCATGGTAGTGAGCAGTGTGACCGCCGATGCGGGTGAATATCGGCAAATCACGCGCTGAAAGAGTGCGCGTTACGCAATCAAGGCAATCGAAGGGCTCCTGCGGGAGCCCTTTTTTACTGCCTGCATTCCTAGACGTTGCGCAGTAACAGCAGAACGAATAGTAATGCCAGCAGCACCCAGCATAACGGTGCGCCCAGCAGGCGCCGTGGCCAACCGCCCTGCGCTGCCGCCAACCCCATGCCGTGATAAAATCCCGCACCCAGCGCCCAGACGCCGAGGCATAGCATCGGCAAACGCCAACCGAATGCAAGCCCGCTGATCAATTCCGGCCTGACCAGCAGCCAAAGCGCCAGTAGCACGGATACCCCTAGCGACAGCAGTTGTGCGCCCTGCCCATGCCAGCGTTGCGTCTCGATCATGCTCTTGGCCTCCAATGCGTCGTTCCTTACTTTCAGTAAAGCTCGCTCGATGGCTAAGTGCCATTTCACCGAGAGTAGGCAAGCAGGACGCAATAGCGAGAGATAGTCGTTAGCCATTGGTCTAATAATTAAATTCAACAAGACAATGCGAACAGCGTTTCCTATACTGCCAACACAGTAAAAAAACACTGTTTCTTAAGGTTTCAGCAAGTACCGTCACACCGGACGTTCCGGGCTTCACTTCAAGGAGAATACCCCATGACCAAGTTCAAATTGCTTTCCGCCGCGATCATCGCCGGTAGCGCTTTCGCCGCATCTCAGGCTGCCTTGGCCTATGAAGCGGGCGATATCCTGATTCGCGGAGGTGTCGCCAAGTACAACCCCGAGGGCGATGCCGAGGGCATGCTCAGTAACGAGAACGGTTTTGTCGGCAGCCTGGGCTATATGGTGCACGACAAGCTGGCCGTTACCCTGGGCGCTGGCGAAGAGTTCGAGCATGACTTCGACTCTGGTGCCACCAGCGGTAACTTCGAGCAGCAGCCGTTCGATCTGATGGTGCAGTATTATCCGCTGGGCGGGCTTGACTCACGTATCCAGCCCTATGCCGGAGTCGGCGCCAACTACACACGTTTCTCCAGTGAGAGTGCCGGTCTGAGCATCGACAATACCTGGGCGGCCAAAGGCGAGTTGGGTGTCGATCTGCTGATCACCGACTATCTCGCGCTCAACGGTTTCGCGTCCTATACCAATCTCGATGCCGACTACAGCCTCAACGGCGTCAGCGGTGAAGCCGATATCGACCCGGTCATGATCGGCGGCGGCGTAACGTTCAGCTTCTAATTCTACCGTCTTGCTAGCCAGCCAATTGGCAACGCCGGGTTCTTACCCGGCGTTTTTTTATGATTGGCTATCGTCGCTCATGCTTGGGTGACGATACGATCCACATCGGCAATCGCCTCGACCACCAGCAGGCGCGTGCTCGGTTTGGCATGTTGCAGATAGGCTTCGGCGGCTGGCGCCACCTGGCAGGTTGCAGGCAAGGAGCGCTGCGCATCCATCAGTGCCCGTAACCGAGCGATGAATACATAACGCAGCCACTGCGGCATTGTCATGGTATCCAGGCAGAAGGGCTCCGAGCTATCGAAGGCTTCGTTATCGGGGCATGCCGTGTTCCACAGGTCGACGCTGCGCAATGTCGCCTCGAGGCGAGTCAGTGCCTGATCGAGTTCGCTTGGCTCTCTTGTCATAGCTGAAGGCTCTTTCATCATGGCTGTACCTCGACCTGGTTGGCCAATATCTTACGCAGGAAGCTACGTGTACGTTCATCGCGCGGCGCGGAAAACAACGTCTCCGGCGGACCCTGCTCGACGATCTTGCCACCATCCATGAATAGCACCCGATCGGCAACGTCGCGTGCAAAGCCCATCTCGTGGGTTACCACCAGCATGGTTTGGCGCTCGTGTGCGAGCTGCTTCATCAAGCCCAACACCTCTTCGACCCACTCGGGATCCAGCGACGAGGTCGGCTCATCGAACAGGATCACCTCGGCCTGGGCGGCCATCGCTCGGCCGATACCCACACGTTGCTGCTGGCCGCCCGACATCGAGGCCGGGTAAGCGTCCGCTTTATCGGCCAGCCCGATGCGCTCGAGAATCTCGCGTGCCCTGGCATGCGCGCGCGACTTCTCCCAGCCGTTGACCACGATCAAGCCTTCGGCGATGTTCTCAAGCGCCGTCTTGTTGGCAAACAGCGCATAATTCTGAAATACGAATGCGGTGCGCCGGCGTAGCTCCAGGATCTCTCTCTTGCGGGCCCGGGTGGCATCGACACTCAGATCGCCGATCTGGATTCGCCCCGCATTGGGTCGCTCGAGAAAGTTCACGCAGCGCAGCAGTGTCGACTTACCCGTTCCCGATGGGCCGATGATGACGATGATTTCGCCCTTTTCGATAGTCAGGTCGATATCATCGAGCACCGTGGCATCGCCGAAACGCTTGGTCAGCCCCTGGAGTGCGATCATCGTTGATAAGCCTCGTTGAAGCGTGCTTCCAGACGCCGCTGCAGCCATGACAGCAGCTCGACGATGCCCCAGTAAATCACCGCCACGGTAATGAAAGCCTCGAAGTAGAGAAAGCTGCCGGCCGCCTCCTGCTGCGTCGCGCCCATCAGTTCGGTGACACCCAGCGTAAAGGCCAGCGAGGTCGCCTTGATGATGTCGATGAAGTAGTTCATCAAGGTCGGCACGGCCACCCGGGTCGCCTGAGGCAGTACGATGCGGCGCATCAACTGGGCATTGGTCATGCCGACCGATAGCGCGGCCTCCGTCTGGCTACGGTCGACCCCGACGATGGCGGCACGGATCGACTCGGCCATGTACGCTGAAAAATGCAGTGTCAGCCCCATGATGGTCGCGGTGATGCCATTGATCTGGGTCAGCACACTGAAAATCTGCGGCAATCCGTAATAGAAGAGAAATAGCTGAACCAACAGCGGCGTACCGCGAAAAAACGAAATGAATAGCAGTGTGAAGGCATTGAGACCGGGAATCTGGAGCACCCGCACCACCGCCAACAGGCAGGCCAGCACCAGCGCCAGCAGCATGCCGGCGACGGCCATCTCCAGGGTCAGGGGCAGGTAACTGAGTAGAATCGGCACCAGCCCCAACATGTAGTCGATATCGAGCACGTTCATTCATCTCTCCATGGACGCGCTCAGGGCTGGGTAATGTCGTTGCCGAACCACTCCTGGGAAATGGCGGCCAGGGTGCCGTCCTCTTTCAGCTCGGTCAATGCGGCATCGACACGGTCGCGCAGCGCGCGGCCCTCATCGGTATCGCGGAATGGCAGTGCGTTGTGGATTTCCGAGAACGGCTTACCGGCCAACTCCAAGGGTAGCGGCTTTTCCTTGATTACCTGGCTGGCACTGACGCGATCCATGACGAAGGCATCGACACGGCCCAGCGCGGTATCCTGCTCGAGATTCGACTCATAAGTGCGAATCTCGATCTCATCGGCATAGGGCAGCTCACGCAGCAGGCTCTCGAAGTTGGAGCCCAGATTGACCGCTACCGTCTTGCCACGCAGATCCTCGACGCCATCGATCTCGTCGTTGCCTTCCCGGGTTACCACCTGGGCACCGTCATAGACGTATGGCTGCGTGAAGGCATAGGCTTCGCGACGCTCGTCGGTCAGTGTGATCTGATTGGCGATGGTATCGATACGGCCGGATTCGAGCATACCGAACAGCCCCGAGAAATTGGCGGTGACGAACTGCACCTCGACGCCAATGCGATCGGCAATGGCCTTCATCACATCGACCTCGAAGCCTTTCAGTTGGTCCTGTTCGACAAAGGTGAAGGGGAAATAGCGCCCCGACATACCAACCTTGAGAGTATCGTCGCCAGCCTGACTCTGATCCTGCGCATGGGCCTGGCTCCCCAGCCCCAGCACGGCGGCGAGCAGCGCAATCGAAACGGTACGTAGCATGGTCATACTCCAATATCTGGGGATAAAGAGAATAAACAGCTTGGCCATTTATTCCGTTTGGTTACATAGCTTAGAGAATGGTGTGCATTTTGGCTACCGATGCCTGGCTATTTTCAGCATAACGGTAAACGCTGATGGCAGTTCACAGAATTCTTGAAAGAGGTTGTGGATAAGCAGGGGAAAAACCGCGCTTGCCCATAGCCCATGGTTATCCGCGCCAGACGATCACTTTTTAACCAGGGCCAATCCGAAAGCATGGAAAGAACGCAGCCGACACGCTACAGTGCGCGGCCTGACTATGAGGACGTCATGCAACCGATTCTTTCTCTTGGCGATTTCTTCGTGCGCAGTGGCGCTCGTGCGCGCATTTATACCTTGGGCAGACACGTTGCGCCCTGTTCTACCGAGACATTCAAGCGTTTCGAAGATGGCGGGATCGCTTGGCCCTGCCCATGGCTGGGCCGTGCCCAGTTGGCCTGCGTCTTTCAGATCGGCGACGTCAGCAACGATCCGCTGATCTGGTTCCTGTCGCTACCATTGGATGAACAGGGTCATCTCGACCCGGCGCCGCGCGACGCTTTCCTTCAGCGATTGCTGGAAACCCTCGGTAGCAGCAACTCTGACCACTCGACCGATAACGGCGCCATCGCCAACCTGATGCAGGACAATCCACTGGCCTTCATGCCCGACATGACCCAGCGGGCCGTACTGCATGCCCGCGTCAATGCCGATCTCGAGCGCATCGCCAGTGTGCACCTCGAACTCGCCGAAGCCTATCTCACCGGCCAGCTCGACGATTCGGCGGCTACAGGCCAGTGGCAGGCGCTCGGGCTGCAGGGACTTGCCGATTTCACGATACGCCACGACACTGAGCAAGCCAAGCGGCTAGCCATACGATTGCCGATGCTCCCGGTGGAAGTGTTGCGACCGTTATGTCACTGTCTGGAGCATATCGAGCCAGCGCCGTTGCTCTGCAGGGCGCTGGTCGAGCGCGGTGAGCGGGCCGCAACGCAGGGCGATATCGAAACGTTCTGTGCCTGCGTGCGGGCTGTCGGCCAGGGCGCGCGAGATCTTGTCGGCGCCTGGTACGACGCGCTGCTTGCCGACGCATCGGCCCGGGGTCCGGATCTGCTGGCCGCGATTGCCGCGCGCGGCTGGGCCCAGCTAGAGGATGGCGAGCGCCTGCCGCGCTTTCTCGATGCGCTGGCCAGCGATGAACGTACCGATTTCACCGCCATGATCCGCGATTTGGCGCTGATTCCGCGCTTGCGGCTGCTACTGATGATGAACCTTCGCCAGGCCGCGCCGAATAGCGCCGTGGCCCGGCGCCTGGCCGATCTGGCCAGACCGAATTGAACCGCTGAGCTGAGTGTTCGAACCATGAAAGCACTGCCCTATCACGCCAAGGCGGTCATCGGCCGCCGCGAAATGGTGACCTTGCCGGAACTGGGCCTGACACTATGCTGCAAGACCGACTCAGGGGCGCGCACCTCGGCGCTCCACGCCGAGGATATCGAGGCCTATGAAGAAGATGGCCATATGTGGGTCAGTTTCACCACACGTGGCGGAGGCCCCGACAGCCCGGTTCATCCGGTCAAGATGCACTTGCACGACCGGCGCAAGGTCACCAGCTCCAATGGGCATGCGCAGTGGCGCTATGTCGTTCGCACGCGCATGCAGCTCGGCGAACTGGATTACCCGGTGGAATTGACCCTCACCGACCGACGCGACATGCGCCACCCCATGCTGCTCGGGCGCCGCGCCATGCGCCGGCTATTGGTGGCGCCCGGCGCCGCCTTCCTGCACGGCGAGCCCTGACACACCACGCTCTTTTCCCATTTCACCTGGCCTGGAGAACACCATGCATATCGCCCTTCTATCGCGTAATCGCAACCTGTACTCCACGCGCCGCCTGATCGAGGCGGGAGAGAACCGAGGCCACAGCGTGCGTGTGGTCGACACCTTGCGCTGCTACATGAACATCGCCTCGCATCGCCCGTCGATTCATTACAAGGGCGCCGAGCTCGAGCCCTTCGATGCCGTCATTCCGCGTATCGGAGCTTCGGTCACGTTCTATGGCTGTGCGGTACTGCGCCAGTTCGAGATGATGAGTACCTATGTACTCAACGACAATGTCTCCATCACCCGCTCGCGCGACAAGCTGCGTTCGTTGCAACTGCTCTCGCGCAAGGGGCTCGGCCTGCCGATTACCGGCTTCGCTCACTCGCCCGATGACATCCCCGACTTGATCACCATGGTCAAGGGCGCACCGCTGGTGATCAAACTGCTGGAAGGCACCCAAGGCATCGGTGTGGTACTGGCGGAAACCAACAAGGCGGCCGAATCGGTGGTCCAGGCATTCATGGGCATGAAGGCCAATATCATGGTTCAGGAGTACATCAAGGAGGCCAAGGGTGCCGACATCCGCTGCCTGGTGATCGGCGACAAGGTCGTGGCATCGATGAAACGTCAGGCCGCTGAAGGTGAGTTCCGCTCCAACCTGCATCGTGGCGGTAGCGCCAGCGTGATTCGCATTACCCCCGAGGAGCGCTCGACCGCCATCCGCGCGGCCAAGGCCATGGGGCTGCGGGTTGCCGGCGTCGATCTGCTGCGCTCCAATCACGGGCCGGTTATCATGGAAGTCAACTCGTCGCCAGGGCTGCAGGGCATCGAGACCGCGACCGGCAAGGACATCGCGGGGCTGATCATCGAGCATCTGGAAAAGCATGCCTTTCCACCACGCAAGGCGCCGCCCAAGCCCAAAGGATGATCGCCAGATGAGGCATCGCCATGACATCCTGAATAACAATGATTGGAAACACACTTTTTCTTGTCGTCAGGGGTAGCAAAACACTGTTTCCCCCCGCACAATCCGTGTCACCGGAGGAGGTGACCGCTCATGTTTCTCGATAATCGCCAGGTGGCGATGGACAGCGTGCTGGAAGCGCTGGCCGACAGTCTCGACTATTTCCAGGACAATCTCGAACGCCTGCGTCCTTCGCTGCGCGACGCTCTGAAACCCCATTACGACGAGCGCAGCGACGCCATGCGCGAACTGCGGACCCTGGCCAAGCGGCACCTCAACCTGCTCCCCCGCGATGCCGATGTCGAGCGTGACGACTACCTATGGTTGTGGAGCCGACTGAAGAGCTTCGTCGGCGATGACAGCCAGGTCCTGGTCGGCGAGTTGCTCGAGCAGGAGCGCGTGCTCATGCAGGCGCTTTCGACGCTCTATACGCATCCTCTTCCCGACCCCATCGAACCAATGATCGAGCGCTGCTGGAAAGGCTGCCGGTCACTGATTCGAGAACTGTATCGGCTGCAGAAGCCCAAATCGCGGCGCTAGCCTCGGCATCTTCCTGCGACTATTTCGGGACTGGTAACGGCACGTGCGGGCCAAGAAAATGCGGCTCGCGCTGCCAAAGATACAGATCGCCCAGCATCGCCACGCGCGCCAGCCACTCACGCATCCGCAACTGCCACATGCCATCCACCGAACGCGATGGCACCGCACAGCCACTTGCCTCGAGCCCCACGGCATCGGCAATGAACAACGCACGCGGCAGATGCCAACTCTGACTGATCAACATGACCCGCTCGGCGCCGAACACCTTGCGCGCCCGAACCAGCGTATCGAAGGTACTGAAGCCGGCGTAGTCCAGCGTCATGTCGGCATCGGCCACATTGACCTCGCGCAGATCGCGCCACATGGTCACGGGCTCGTTGTAATAACGCGTGCGATTATCGCCGGAAAGCAACAGATGCTCGACCCGATCCATGCGCAGCAGGCGGGCCGCGGCGCCTAGCCGGGCGACGTAATAGGGATTGCTGCCACCGCCTCGCGACCAATAGGAGGTACCGAAGACGATGCCGACCGGTTCGGCGGCGCACAGCAGCAAGTCCTCTTCGATACGCTCCTGGGTCGCCGTCAACACCCACAGATTGGCGGCCAGCACCAGACCGGCACTCATCGATGCCAGGGCAATCAGTATTCCGATCAGTTTTTTCAGTATCGAGGCCACAGCCAGCCGCATCACGACTCCTTCTCAGCATGCTCAGTGGCCTTGTCGTTTAGACCCGGTACTATTCTGGAAGGGCTGTCTAGAACAGGCCCAGTTCCAGCCGCGCTTCTTCGGTCATCATCTCACGACGCCAGGGCGGGTCGAAGACGGTATCGATATGCACCTGGGATATCTGCGGCGCACCGAGAATCTTGCGCCGTGCATCCGCGGCAATGACATCCCCCATGCCGCAGCCGGGTGCGGTGAGCGTCATACGCACGGTGACGATACGCTCACCTGTAATCAAGCGCTCGATACGACATCCATAAACCAACCCCAGATCGACGATATTGATCGGAATCTCCGGATCGAAGCAGGTACGCAGTTGGTCCCAGACGAATTGTTCGATCGCTTCCTCGCTGGCATCCTCGGCCAGTGTCGGGCGCGGTAACGGTTCCAGCCCCAGAGCGTCCAGATCGCTACCTTCGATCAGGTACAGGCGCCCTTCGTAGGCTACGCTCAGCGTACTGCCCTTGGCCTGCATCACCGAAACGACGCTATCCTCGGCCAGTGTGACGCCCTTGCCGAAGGGAATCGAAATCGCCTCGACGTCTCGCTGCAAGGGCATCTCCTGGCCCTTGTAGAGGCTATCCAGTTGCTGCATACATCCCTCGTGCATTACCGAACCATATTGACAACGCGCTCCAATGCCTCGACGAAAACATCGATCTCCTCGGGCGTGTTGTAGGCGGCAAAGGAGGCGCGACACGTGGCGTCGACCCCGAAATGATTGAGCAGCGGCTGCGCACAGTGATGCCCGGTGCGAATCGCCACGCCGAGCTGATCGATCAGCAGACCGATATCCTGGGCATGGGCGCCTTCGACGACGAAAGAGATCACGCCTGCCTTGTGCGGCGCGGTGCCGAGAATACGCAGACCATCGACACGCTCTAATTGCTCATTGGCATGCGCCAGCAGGCGCTGCTCCCAGGCACCGATCAAGGAAATACCGATCTCGTCGATCCACCGAAGTGCGCGGCCCAGCGCAATCACCTCGGCGATCGCCGGTGTACCGGCCTCGAATTTATGAGGAATATCGGCGAACGTGGTTCGTTCGGTAAAGGACACCGAGCGAATCATCTCGCCGCCACCCTGCCACGGCGGCATCGCTTCGAGTAGCGTCGCCTTGCCGTAAAGCACGCCAACCCCGGTGGGTCCGTAGACTTTATGGCCCGAGAACGCATAGAAGTCGGCATCGATGGCACGCACGTCGACCGGCTCGTGCGGTGCGGCCTGGGCGCCATCGATCAGGATCAGCGCATCGTGGGCATGAGCGATGGCCGCCATCTCGCGCACCGGGTTGATGGTGCCGAACGCGTTCGAGATGTGATTGACCGCCACCAGTCGCGTGCGTTCGGTGAACAGCTCACGGTAGGCGACAAGATCCAGCGCGCCATGCGCGTCGACGGGAATCACCTTGATATTCAGGTCCAACTGGCTGGCGAGCAGTTGCCAGGGCACGATGTTGGAGTGATGTTCGAGCTGCGAGATCAGCACTTCATCGCCAGGCACGAGGTTGGCGCGGCCCCAACTCTGGGCGACGAGATTGATCGCCTCGGTAGTACCGCGGGTGAAGACGACCTCGCGACGATCATGGGCATTGATGAAGGCGCGCACGGTCTCGCGCGTGCCTTCGAAGGCCGCCGTGGCCTCATCGGCCAGGGTATGCAAGCCACGATGGATGTTGGCGTTGTAACGCCGGTAGTAATCATCCAGCGTCTCGATCACCTGACGTGGCGTCTGACTGGTCGCGGCGTTATCCAGATAGACCAATGGCTTGCCATGCACTTCGCGCTCGAGAATCGGAAAGTCACGGCGCACACGCACCACATCCAGCGTCAGATCGGTCATTGCGGTCATCGCTCACTCCCCTCGCTGGAGGCTGTCTTCGCCCGCGGCCGCCAGTTCGACCAGCCCGGCCAGGTTGAAACGCTCCGGCAACTTGCCGGCCACGGTGCGCTCGACCCGCTCGGCCACGACATCGAGCCCCACTTGCTCCATCACCTCGCCGGCAAAGGCCAGTGTCAGTAAGCCGCGCGCGGTCTGCTCGTCGATGCCCCGGCTGCGCAGCGCGAAGACTGCGTCCTCGTCAAGCTGGCCGGTAGTGGCGCCGTGCGAGCACTTGACGTCATCGGCGTAGATTTCCAGTTCCGGTTTGGTATCGATCTCGGCACGATCGGAAAGCAGCAGGTTGGCGTTGTTCTGGTGCGCTTCGATCTTCTGACTGTCGCGCTTGACGATGACCTTGCCATTGAACACGCCACGCGCACGATCGCCGAGAATGCCCTTGTAGTTCTCGTTGGAGAACGTATGCGCCGCGTTGTGGTTGACCAGGGTGTGGTTGTCCACATGCTGGCGACCTTGGGCGAAAAACAGCCCATAGTAGCTGGCCTCGGCGCCTTCGCCGTTGAGGTCGGCAATCAGGTCGTTGCGTACCAGCGCCCCGCCCAGGTTGATATTGAACGAAATAAAGCGACTGTCGCGGCTCTGATCGACATGCAGGCTAGCAATGTGCAGATCGCCGAGCGGCGCTTCCTGCAGCTTGTAGTGCGTCAGCATCGCGCCACGCTCGAGCAGCACCTCGCCGACCACGTTGGTGAAGTTGGCGGCATCACGCTCGCCGGCGTAGTGCTCGATGATCGTCGCCTGGCTGCGTGCACCGGCGTTGATCAGCACCCGTGGGTGACTCATCACCGGCGCCTCGTTGGCGCGTGAAAAAAACTGCACGATGATGGGCGTATCGACCCGCGTGCCGGGAGCGATGCGAATCACCGCACCCTCTTCGCTGAATGCGGTGTTGAGCGCCGAGAACGGCGAGAACTCGACCCCGGTCAGCCTGCCCAGAACGCCACCCACGGCTTCGTGATTGGTGGCCAGCGCCTGTGACAATGGCTCGACGCCAACGCCCGAGGGGAGTCTCGCGAGATCGGAGAGCTCAGCCGAAAACAGACCATCGACGAAGGTCAGGCGAATGGCATCGTGCGCCAGGGTCAATGCCGCGGCGCTGGCCTGGGAAAAGCCGGCATCGCTCGCCAGCGCGAAATCGCCCTCGCCGATGCGCCGCACGTCGGTGTATTTCCATGCCTCGTCACGCTTGGTCGGAAAGCCCAGCGCTTCGAAACGCGCCGCGCCGGCCTGGCGCCGGGCGGCGACCCAAGTCGGTTCCCCGCCCGGCAAAACGCGGCGTCGTTCGGCGCTGCGCTCCTCGAAGCGAGTCATGAACGGTTGCACTGCACTCATGCCGCGGACTCCTCCTGGACCCATTCATACCCCCGGGATTCCAGTTCCAGCGCCAGTGATTTGTCGCCACTCTTGACGATGCGGCCATCGAGGAGAACATGCACGACATCCGGCGTGATGTAATCGAGCAGACGTTGATAGTGAGTCACCAGCAGGATCGCGCGGTTGGCTGCACGCAACGAGTTGACGCCATCGGCGACGATCTTCATGGCATCGATATCGAGCCCCGAGTCGATCTCGTCGAGCATCGCCAGCTTGGGTTCGAGCAGCAGCATCTGCAGGATTTCGTTGCGCTTCTTCTCACCGCCCGAAAAACCTTCATTGACCGCGCGTTGCAAAAAGCTGGCATCCATCTTCATGAACGCCAGCTTCTCCTTGACCAGCTTCATGAACTCGGGCGCGGCAATCTCCCCCTCGCCGCGCGCCGTGCGCTGGGCGTTGAGCGCCGCCTTGAGCAGGTAGACGTTCTTGACGCCGGGGATTTCCACCGGGTACTGGAAACCCAGCAACAGCCCGGCCTGGGCGCGCTCTTCGATCTCCATCTCCAGCACATCGCGGCCCTCGAAGGTAATCGTGCCGGACGTCACCTCGTAGCCGTCCTTACCGGCGATCACCGCCGATAGCGTCGACTTGCCGGCCCCATTGGGGCCCATGATGGCGTGAACCTCACCGGCGTTGATCGTCAGACTGAGGCCCTTGAGGATTTCCTTGCCTTCCACCGTGACGTACAAATCTTTGACTTCGAGCATGTTGTTACCTTTCGAATCTGGCGAACCGCTGTGGCGGCTCCTGAAAATTCAAACCTAGCCAAGGACGAGAAACGAGCGAGCGGCATCTGAACAAGGCGGAAGCTGGAGAGAGAAGCGGAGTTTACTGGTGTAAATGAGCATTCTCGAACCCGCTTCCAACGCCGTGCAGGCGCCGCGCAGCCGTTTCTTAACCCACCGCGCCTTCCAAAGTAACGTTGAGCAATGCCTCGGCTTCAACGGCGAACTCCATCGGCAATTCCTGGAAGACGTCCTTGCAGAAGCCATTGACGATCATGCTGACCGCATCCTCCTCGGAAATGCCGCGCTGACGGCAATAGAAGAGCTGGTCCTCGCCGATCTTCGAGGTGGTCGCCTCATGCTCGACGATGGCGGTGCTGTTGCCGATTTCCTGGTAGGGAAAGGTGTGCGCGCCACAGCGATCGCCGATCAACAGCGAATCGCACTGGGTATAGTTGCGTGCGCCCTTGGCGCGCGGGCCGATCTTGACCAGCCCTCGGTAAGCCTGATCGCTGTTGCCGGCGGCGATGCCCTTGGACACGATGGTCGATTTCGTGCCTTCACCGATGTGAATCATCTTGGTGCCGGTATCGGCCTGCTGGCGGCCATTGGTCACCGCCACCGAATAGAACTCGCCGACGCTATGCTTGCCGCGCAACACGCAGGAGGGATATTTCCAGGTGATTGCCGAACCGGTCTCGACCTGGGTCCAGCTGATTCGCGAACGATCGCCACGGCAGTCGCCACGCTTGGTGACGAAGTTGTAGATGCCGCCCTTGCCGTCTTCATCGCCGGGATACCAGTTCTGCACCGTGGAGTATTTGATATAAGCGTCTTCCAGCGCCACCAGCTCGACCACCGCGGCGTGCAACTGGTTCTCGTCGCGCTGCGGTGCGGTGCAACCCTCCAGGTACGAAACCTGGGCACGGCTTTCACAGATGATCAGCGTGCGCTCGAACTGGCCGGTATTGGCGGCATTGATACGGAAATAGGTGGATAGCTCCATCGGACAGGTCACGCCTTCGGGAACGAACACGAAGGAGCCATCGGTGAAGACCGCCGAATTGAGCGCGGCGAAGAAGTTATCGCCCTTGGGTACCACGCTGCCCAGATACTGCTTGATCAGTTCGGGGTACTCGCGGATCGCCTCGGAGATCGAACAGAAGATCACGCCGGCCTCGGCCAGCTTCTCCTTGAAGGTGGTGGTGACGGATACCGAGTCGAACACCGCATCCACCGCGACACCCGCCAGCGCGGCGCGCTCGTGCAGCGGAATGCCCAGCTTTTCGTAGGTTTCGAGCAGCTTGGGATCGACTTCATCGAGACTCTTCGGCGCGTCGTCCTTGGACTTGGGCGCGCTGAAATAGGAGATCGCCTGATAGTCGATGGGCGGATAGTCGAGATGCGTCCAGCTCGGCGTCTTCATCGTCAGCCACTGCCGATAGGCATCCAGGCGCCACTGCAGCATCCACTCGGGCTCGCCCTTCTTCTGCGAGATGAAGGCGATCACGCTCTCGTCCAGACCGGGCGGCACGGTATCGCTTTCGATGTCGGTCACGAACCCTTGGGTATATTCGCGACGAACGAGCTGTTCCATTTCCTCGGTAGCCATGGTCTCTCTTCTCCCGGGCGATGCATCGCCCCCTAGAGCAACGGTAGTAACGGCGCTTAGCTTTCCGCCGAGGCGGCCAGGGTCACGCTCTGTATGGGTAGCTGCACGGGCAGCTTGATAGGCGTCGTCTGGGCCAGGTGCACCAATGTCACGCCATCGAGCAGCGTGCGCACCGCGAGCGAGACACGTTGCCAGTTATCAGCCACGCCACAATTGCCCACGAGTTCACAATCGCCATTGGCATGACTGCACTCGGTCATCGCCACCGGCCCCTCGATGGCGGCGATGATATCGCTGGCCGTGATCCGCGACGCGGGGCGCGCCAACCGATAACCCCCTTGCGAGCCGCGAAACGACGTGAGCAGGCCCGCTCGCACCAGCATTTTCAGGGTCTTGCTCACGGTGGGGTGAGGCAGCATCACCGCATCCGCCAATTCAGGGGCGGCATAGGGATGCTCCGGATGGCGAGCGATTTGCGCCATCACCACGGCGGCATAGTCGGTCAGTTTGGACAGCTTCAACATGCCTGCACTCCTGCCCTTTCAATTGGGACCATTTTAGTCCTGTATGCTGTCGATGTGAAGGGCGGCGGCGCTCGTTGGGGCTTTCACGGGTGCAGGATAAGCGTGGCCCGGAAGTGAAGAAACCGGCACGGGGCCGGCTTCTTCTTGATGTGCTGCATCGAGTCGGGGCTAGCGGTCGTCGAACGGGTTGCGCAGCACGATGGTTTCGTTGCGATCCGGCCCGGTAGAGATAATATCGATCGGCGTGCCGGTCTGCTCTTCGAGAAAGCTGATGTAGGAGCGCGCATTGGCCGGCAGGTCCTCGAGACGCTTGATGCCCAGCGTCGATTCGCTCCAGCCCGGCAGATCCTGGTAGATCGGCTCGACAGCCTCGTAACCTTCCGAATCGACTGGTGTATCGAGGTGTTCGCCATCCTTGCTGCGATAGCCGACGCAAACGCGAATATTCTCCAGACCATCGAGCACATCGAGCTTGGTCAGGCAGATACCGCTGACCGAGTTGATCTGCACTGCGTGGCGCAGCGCCACGGCATCGAACCAGCCACAGCGACGCGGCCGCCCGGTGGTGGCGCCGAATTCATGGCCGCGTTCGGCCAGATGACGGCCGAACTCATCGAATAGCTCGGTGGGGAATGGCCCCGAGCCGACCCGTGTGGTGTAGGCCTTGGTGATACCCAGCACGTAATCGAGATACAGCGGGCCTACCCCTGAGCCGGTCGCCGTCCCACCGGCCGTGGTGTTGGAGCTGGTGACGTACGGATAGGTGCCGTGGTCGATATCGAGCAGCGAACCCTGCGCGCCCTCGAAGAGAATGTTCTCGCCGGCCTTGCGCACGTCATGGACCAGGCCAACCGTGTCGCAGACCATCGGGCGCAACTCCTCGGCCATGCGCATGGCTTCATCGAAAACCCGCTGGAAATCCACCGGCTCCTCGCGGTGATACTCCTTGAGCACGAAGTTGTGATACTGCAGCACCTCGCCGAGCTTGGAGGCGAAGCGCTCGCGATGCAGCATGTCGCCCAGGCGCAGGCCGCGCCGCGCGACCTTGTCTTCGTAGGCAGGGCCAATGCCACGCCCGGTGGTGCCGATCTTGGCAATGCCACGCTCCTTCTCGCGGGCCTGATCGAGACGCACGTGATACGACAGTATCAGTGGGCAAGCCGGCGACAGCCGCAGGCGCTGGCGTACCGGTACGCCCTTTTTCTCGAGCTCGTGGATCTCCTCGATCAACGCCTCGGGCGAGAGCACCACGCCGTTGCCGATGATACAGGTCTTGTCGTTACGCAAGATGCCAGACGGGATCAGGTGCAGCACGGTCTTTTCGCCGTCGATGACCAGCGTGTGGCCAGCATTGTGCCCACCCTGAAAGCGGACCACCGCCGATGCCGACTCGGTGAGCAGATCGACCACCTTGCCCTTGCCTTCGTCACCCCATTGGGTGCCCAGTACGACTACGTTCTTGCCCATTGCTCTCGTCTCTTGATCAAAAAAAGCCAACTCTGGATACCGCGGATGACACCGACACATCACGCCAGGGGAGAAACCTGCCAATCGCCGCCCATGCACACCAGGCGGCGATTGCAACGATGCTCCGCCGGCCCGGTATGCTGCTCTGGCAAGGCCTGAACCACACGCTCACCCGCGTCACGCAGGCGTGCAATCACTTCACCGAGCGCAGCGTCGGTCGGCGCGGCGGCGACCGGCGCCCATATGCCATCGCATGCCGGGCGCTGCTCGACCAGCGAGGCCAGCAACTTCAAGTCCATGGAAAACCCGGTAGCCGGGCGCGCCCGACCGAAGGCCTTACCCGTACCGTCGTAACGACCGCCCTTGGCCAGCGCCTGGCCATAACCGGGCACATAGGCGGCGAACATCATGCCGGTGTGATACTGATAACCACGCAGATCGGCCAGGTCGACATACAGCGTCACTTGAGCGTGTTCGCTGGCGATGCCCTGGCAAAGCGCCTGGAGCTGATCGAAAGCCGCACCGACTGCCGCCGGTGCCCCAGCAAATGCCCGCCGCGCGTCATCGAGCACGTCGACGCCGCCATGCAAATGCACCAACGCCTTGAACATGGCGGCCAGCTGGCTATCGGCGACATGCGCATCGATCAATTCATCGACGTCACTGGGCGATTTGCGCTCGATGGCCTCGAAGAGGCTTCGCTCGCTATCGTCATCCAGGCTGGCGGCCTGCACCAAGGCACGATAAATGCCGATATGGCCCAGCGCCAGGTGGATTTCTCCGGCCCCGGCGGTGACCAGGCTTGCCAATGCCAGACGCAGGATTTCCAGATCGGCCTCGAGGCCGGCATGGCCGAACAGCTCGACGCCAACCTGCACCGGGCTGCGTCCGCCCTGATGCTGATCGGCCTTGGCGCGCAGCACGTTGCTGCAATAGCACAGCCGTGCCGGCCCTTGGCGCTTCAGCGAGTGAGCGTCCATACGCGCCACTTGCGGCGTAACATCGGCACTGGCGCCCATCATGCGGCCAGTCAATTGATCGGTAAGCTTGAAGGTCTGCAGGTCGAGATCGGTGCCGGTGCCCGTCAGCAACGAATCGAGAAACTCCACCGGAGGCGGCATTACCAGATCGTAGCCCCAACAGTGGTATAGATCGAGTAACGCGCGCCGCAGCGCTTCCATACGCGTCGCTTGCGGAGGGAGCACTTCGTCCATGCCATCGGGTAGCAGCCAGCGGTCAGCAATGGTCATTAGCCTGTCCTGCCAAAGATGAATGGCCACAAAAAACCGGGCCGCGCCCGGTATCGCAATATTACCACGCCTGGCCCCCGGGTGAACCCCGGAGGCCGCGGCCGGCGGCTCTGTGCGCTAACGCTTAACCGCCGCTCTGCTCATTCGCGCCCTGCTGCGGAGTCGCGCTGTCCAGATAGCGGAAGAACTGGCTATCCGGCTCCAGCACCAGCAAGTCGTCCTTGCCATCGAAACTCTCGCGATACGCTCTCAGGCTGCGGAAGAAGCGGAAGAACTCGGGATCCTGCTGATAGGCTTCGGCGTAAATTGCAGCCGCCTCGGCATCGCCCTGACCGCGCAGGGTTTCCGCCTTGGATTGCGCCTCGGCCAGCAACACCTGGCGCTGGCGATCGGCAACGGCGCGGATCTTCTCGGACTGCTCCTGCCCCTGGGCGCGATATTCACGCGCTTCGCGATTACGCTCGGTGCGCATCCGCTCGTAGACCGCCTGGGTCACTTCATCGGGCAGGTCGATACGCTTGATGCGGATATCGAGAATCGCCACCCCCAACTCGTCACGCAGGATCTCGTTGAGCTCCTCGGTAGGACCGACCAACAGCGCATCGCGCTGCTCGGCGATGATCTCCTGCAATTCGAGGCGACCGAACTGGTTGCGCAATCGTTCATCCACCCGTGGCGCTATCAATCGCTCGGCGATCTGCTCGTCGCCCGACGTGGCCTCGTAATAGCGGGCCGGATCGACGATCTGCCACTTGGTGTAATAATCGACGATGACCGCCTTCTTCTCGTTTGTCAGGTAACGGCTGGCTTCGGTATTCAGCGTCAGGACCCGGCCATCGAAGGTGCGTACCGTGTTGGTGATCGGCACCTTGAAGTGCAGGCCCGGTTCGACGTCTTCCACTACGATCTCGCCGAAGCGCAACTCGATGGCCCGCTCGGTTTCATCGACGATGTAGAGACTGTTGCTGCCCACCCAGGCGACCACGGCCAGGCCGGCGACGATGAGCAGGGAACGGTTATTGATCATTAACGGCCCTCCCTGCGGATGCCACTACTCTGCTGCTGTTCATTGCGCATGCGCTCGAGCATGTAAGGATCGACCTCGATCTCCTGGCCCGATTGACCCGATTGCCCATCCTGGGCAGCCTGCCGACCTTCGCTACCAAGCAGTTTATTGAGTGGCAGCACCATCAACGGACTGCTCTCGTCGACATCGACCAACACCTTGCTGGTGTTGCCCAGCACATCGGACATGGCGTCGAGATACATGCGATCGCGCATGATCTCGGGTGCGTTGCGATATTCGCTCAGCAGCGAGTTGAAGCGATTGGTATTACCCAGGGCTTCGGCGACGACCGACTCACGATACCCTTGCGCCTGTTCGAGCAGGCGCTGGGCCTCACCCTGCGCGACGGGGATGATGGCGTTGGCATAACCGATCGCCTCGTTGATCAGCCGCTGGCGATCCTCGCGGGCCTTGATGACGTCGTCGAAAGCGTCCTGCACCGCATCCGGCGCCGACGTCGATTCGACGTTGATGGCCTGAACGTGCAGACCGACACCGTAACTATCGAGATACGCCTGCAGCCGGGTAGCCACGCTGTTCGCCAGCAGCTCACGACCGGAGGTCAGGATGTCGTCCATGTCGGTGCCGCCCACTACGTGGCGCAGCGCGGAATCCAGCGCACTTTCGATGGTCTGCTCGGGCGCACGCACGTTCAGGGCATAGGCACGCGGATCGGCGACCTGGTACTGTGCTGAAATGGCGACCTGGACGATGTTCTCGTCACGCGTCAGCATCGACTTGGTCTGGGACAGCGAGCGCACCCGAGTGACATTGACCAGACGCACGTCATCGATCAGCGGCGGGTTCCAGTGCAGGCCGGGATTGACGACTTCCTGGAACTTGCCCAGGCGCAGCACCACACCCCGTTCGGACTGATCGACCAGATAGAAACCGGAGGCAACCCAGATCGCCAGGGCCACGATGATCAGCAGAGCCGGTAGCGCCAAGGCATTGCGCTTGCCGCCGCCAGCACCGCCGCCGCCGTTGCCGCCACGCTTGCCGCGCCCGCCACCGAGCATCTTGTTGAGCTTGTCCTGAAACTTCTTCAGCGCCTCATCGAGATCGGGCGGCCCCTGGTTCTTGCCGCCGCCTCCCTTGTTGCCCCCATCGTTGCCGTCGCCACCGCGTCGGCCACCGCCACTCCAGGGGTCGTGCTGATTGCCACCACCACCAGGCTCATTCCAAGCCATACGTCGTCTCCACTAGGCGTTGATTGCGATATGCATTGATTGCGTATGCACGGGGCGCCGATGCTACCAGCACCGAGCGACTCATCCTCGGATCTCGTCGCCCCATACCGGAGACTCCCTGTCTTCCGGCAGTAGATAATCTTCCGCCCGCTCACCCAGTCGGGAGAGAAGGCGCATGAAATCGCGACGCGGTAGACGAATATCGAGCAGCACATGGCCTTGCTCGTCGAAACGCTCCCCACGTACCGCATCCAGGTCATGCAAGCCGGCACGCAGCCGGCCCTGTTCCGGCAACAGTCTCAGATGCGCTTCGACGACGTCCTCGGCGAGGCGCTCCGAAAGCGCCTCGGCCAGCAGATTGAGGCCCAATCCCTGGCGCGCCGACAGCCAGACCACCTCGGGCAGCCCATTGCCATCGCGTTCGATGCGCGGCGCGCTATCGAGCAGATCGATCTTGTTCATCACCCGCAGGCAGGGTACGTCATCGGCACCGATCTCATCGAGCACACCCTCGACCTCGGCGATATTGGTCTCGCGGTCCGAGTCGGCGGCATCGATCACATGAATCAGTAGCGAGGCTTCGGCGGCTTCCTGAAGCGTCGCCTGGAAGGCCTCGACCAGCTTGTGCGGCAGATGGCGAATGAAGCCTACGGTATCGGCCAGCACCACTGGCCCGACATCGGCTATTTCGAGGCGCCGCAATGTCGGGTCCAGCGTAGCGAAAAGCTGATCGGCTACATAGACCTCGGCCGTCGTCATCGCATTGAACAGCGTCGACTTGCCGGCGTTGGTGTAGCCCACCAGCGAAAGACTGGGAATTTCGGCGCGCGAGCGTGCCCGGCGGTTCTGCTCGCGCTGCATGCGCACCTTGTCCAGGCGCTTGTGGATCGATTTGATCCGCGCACGCAGCAGACGACGGTCGGTTTCGAGCTGGGTTTCACCCGGCCCACGCAGACCGATACCGCCTTTCTGACGCTCCAGGTGGGTCCAGCCTCGCACCAGGCGAGTGGACATGTATTCCAGTTGGGCCAGCTCCACCTGCAACTTGCCCTCGTGGGTACGCGCGCGCTGGGCGAAAATATCCAGGATCAGGCCGGTGCGGTCGAGCACTCGGCACTTCAGCGTGCGTTCGAGATTGCGCTCCTGCGATGGGCTGAGCGCGTGATTGAAGATCACCAGCTCGGCATGATGGATCGCGAGCAGCTCACGCAACTCTTCCAGTTTGCCGCTACCGATGAATGTGCGGGAATCGGGGCGCCGCCGGCTACCCTGCAGAAGGGTCGCCGGTTCGGCCCCGGCGGAGCGTACCAGCTCCAGGAACTCGCCCGGGTCTTCACGCTCCAGCTCGTCCTGGAAATCGATATGGACGAGTACTGCCGTTTCACCGGCGTCGGGACGTTCGAAAAACAATCAGAGCCTCGCGATTAGCCTTCCTGAACGGCCGCATTGGGATCTTGAGCCGGCAAGCGCACGTTACGTGATGGCACCACCGTGGAAATGGCGTGCTTGTACACCATCTGACTGACGGTGTTGCGCAGCAGAATCACGAACTGGTCGAAGGACTCGATCTGACCCTGCAGCTTGATCCCGTTGACCAGGAAAATGGACACCGGAATGCGCTCCTTGCGCAGGATGTTCAGGTACGGATCCTGAAGGGACTGCCCTTTGGACATTTTGCTCTCCCTAACTGTCTCTTTAATGTTGATGTCTTTTTGCCCGCTTCGCTTAAGTGAGTCTTCGCACGAACGCTAGCCAATGATGCCGAACGAACCGCCGCTGCGAAAGCGGTATCTTACGCTAAGTGCCGCATTGGCGCACGATTTTCAAGGCTTGCTGCAACGGATTTCCATTCATCGAATCGACCCACTGCAACGCCGGCCAGCTGCGCAGCCACGTCAGTTGCCGCTTGGCCAACTGACGCGTGGCGACCACGCCTTTATGGCGTAGATTAGCCTCATCCCCCGCGCCATCCAGATACTCCCATACCTGACGATAGCCCACGCTTTTCATCGAGGGCAGGCCGAGATGCAGATCGCCCCGCGCTTTCAGGGCCGCGACTTCGTCGATGAAACCCCGTTCCAGCATCTCGGTGAAGCGCCGCGCGATGCGCTCATGCAGCACGCTGCGCTCGGCTGGCGCGACACCAATGGACAGCGTACGCCAGGGAAAGTTTTCCCGGCGCTGCTCGCGCCACAGTGCACTCATCGGGCGGCCACTGAGGCGCTGGATTTCCAGCGCCCGTATCAGTCGCTGTGGATCGTTGCGGTGAATGCGCGCGGCGGACTCGGGATCGACCCGCCTCAATTCATCATGCAGTGCACCGAGCCCCGCCGTGGCGGCCCAGGCTTCCAACTCGGCGCGCAATCCGGCATCGGCCGCCGGCAGGCTGGCCACCCCGGCCAACAATCGCTGGTAGTACATCATGGTGCCGCCCACCAATAACGGAATGCCCCCGCCCTCGGTGATTCGCTGCATCTCGATACGCGCATCGTCGCGAAATTGCGCCGCCGAATAGGGCTCGGCGGGGTCGCGAATGTCGATCAGGCGGTGCGGCGCGCGCGCCAGTTCCTCGGCCGACGGTTTGGCGGTGCCGATATCCATGCCGCGATAGACCAGCGCCGAGTCGACGCTGATCAACTCGGCCCCGAGCCGCTCGTGCAGGCCGATCGCCAGATCGGTCTTGCCCGCCGCGGTGGGCCCCATCAGCAGAATGGCTAAAGGCCGCGTGTCTCTGCCTGCCGGGCTATCCGTTGGGTTCTCGATGGTCACTGGCCTCGCAGGAACAGCTTGTCGAGCTCGTGCATGGTCATTTCGGTCCAGGTCGGGCGCCCATGGTTGCACTGGCCGCTGCGCTCGGTACGCTCCATGTCGCGCAGCAGCGCGTTCATCTCGGGTACGCTCAATCGCCGGTTGGCGCGCACGCTGCCGTGGCAGGCCATGGTCGACAGCAACTCGTTGATATGCGCCTCGAGCCGGTCAGAGCGTCCATAGCGGTCGAGATCGGCGAGCATGTCGCGAATCAGCGGCTCGACATCGGCATGCGCGAGTAGCGTCGGCAGTTGGCGAACCAGTAGCGTCTCGGGGCCGGCCACATCGAGTTCCACACCCAGGCGTGAGAACGCCTCGCGGCAGCGCTCGGCGGTTTCAATTTCCCCAGCGCTCGCCGCCAGGGACACCGGCACCAGCAAGGGCTGGGCGCTCAGTTCGCCCGGTTGCCCGGCGCGTCCATGGATCTGGTTTTTCATGCCCTCATAGGTGATCCGCTCATGCGCCGCGTGCATATCCACCACCACCAGGCCACGCGCGGTTTGCGAAAGAATATACACGCCATGCAACTGGGCGATGGCATAGCCCAGCGGCGGCGCCTGAGCGGGATCGTCCTCGGGCAATGCCCGCACAGGCGCGGGCACCGTAACCGGGAGCGGTTCATCCGCGTCGCGCTCATACAGGGCAGCGGTAGCCGCCGTGCCGCCGGGAGCCGATG
The DNA here is from genome assembly GCF_946887195.1 of uncultured Halomonas sp. The sequence goes on along the minus strand of NZ_CAMPKE010000003.1, from coordinate 78,303 downwards.
GCTGCGGCGTCAGCAGGCTCTGCTCGTGTTCGGGATGCAGCGCATGGTAGCCGGCCATGAATTCGCGCACCCGCAAGGCGCCGGGACGCGAGACCCCATCGGGCGAGCGCAGCGCCATGGGCTGCTGTTGCCAGCGTGGCTGTTCGCCCGTAGCCACCTGCGAGGCGGCATGCTCCCTGCCTGGCGTATCGTCGTCCAGCGTCTCGCTAGCCTGCCGGCCTTCATTGGGCCTGGCCTCGGCCAACGCGCGATGCAGACTCGAGAACAGGAAGTCATGCACCGACCGGCCGTCGCGAAAACGCACTTCGTGCTTGGTCGGATGTACGTTGACATCGACCACCGCGGGGTCGAGTTCCAGATAGAGCACGAACACCGGCTGGCGGCCATGAAACAGCACGTCGCGGTAGGCCTGACGAATCGCATGGGCCACCAGGCGATCGCGTACCACACGACCGTTGACGAAGAAATACTGCTGGTCGGCCTGGGCACGCGAATGCGTGGGTAACCCGACCCAGCCCCACAGACGCAGCCCCGACGCTTCGATATTTACATGCAGCGCATTGTCGAGGAACTTGCCGCCCAGCAGCGCGCTGACACGGCGCTCACCGGCGGCGGCATCGGTCGACGGACGCAATTGATGAATGGTTTTCTGATTGTGGCGCAGCGTCCAGCCGATGTCGTAGCGCGACAGCGCCAGGCGCCGAAAGGCCTCCTCGACATGCGCGAATTCGGTCTTTTCGGTGCGCAGGAACTTGCGTCGCGCCGGCGTATTGAAGAACAGATCGCGAACCGCCACCGAGGTACCGCGAGGGTGCGGCGACGGCGACACACGCGGCTCCATCTGGCGGCCTTCGGCCACCACACGCCAACCAGCGGTCGGGTCGCCGTCGGTATTCGAGATCAGCTCGAGACGCGACACCGAGCTGATCGACGCCAGCGCTTCGCCACGAAAGCCCAGGCTAACCACGCCCTCGAGATCCTCCAGCGAAGCGATCTTGCTGGTGGCATGGCGCGACAATGCCAATGGCAGATCGTCCTCGGCGATGCCGCCGCCATTGTCGCGCACCCTGATCAATCGCGCGCCGCCGCCTTCCAGTTCGATCTCGATACGCCGACTGCCCGCATCGATGGCATTCTCGACGAGCTCCTTGACCACCGAGGAGGGCCGCTCGACCACTTCACCGGCGGCGATCTGGTTGGCCAGGCGCGGATTGAGAATCTGGATGCGTCGTGTCTGAGTCATCTCGCCTCACCTGAAAAAGCGGGTGGTCTATCCGCGTGGAATACGCAGCACCTGGCCCACGCGGATCACATCGCCGTTCAATTCATTGGCTTGACGCAGCGCGCTGACCGGCACCTGATGGCGCGTCGCGATCTCCGACAGGGTATCGCCGGGCTGGATGCGGTACTCGTTGGCCTCGCTTCCCCGGCCCTGATCGCGCTGCCAGGCCAATAGGCTGGCTGGCGGCGGATTGCGTCGGAAATGCGCGTTGAGCCCGGCGAAGATCGCTTCGGCGAGACGCTGCTGATACTCCGGGTCCTGAAGCTGGCGCTCCTCTTCGGGATTCGAGATGAAGCCGGTCTCGACCAGCAACGAGGGGATATCCGGCGATTTGAGAACCACGAACCCGGCCTGCTCGACATTGGGCTTGTGCAGGTTGTTGATCTCGCCAAGCTGATCGAGCACCCGCCCGCCGACCGCCAGCGAGTCGTTGAGTGTCGCGGTCATGGTCAGATCGAGCAATACCCCGCGCAGCACTTCGTCCTTGTCGGCCAGGCTCAGGCTGCCATCGACGCCACCGATCAGATCAGCACGGTTCTCGCTGGCGGCCAGCCATTTGGCGGTCTCGGAGGTGGCACCACTCTGTGATAACGCGAAGACCGAACTCCCGCTCGGGCGCGAGCTCTTGAAGGCATCGGCATGAATCGACACGAAGAAATCGGCCTTCTGCTCGCGGGCCAGCAGCGTTCGCTCGCGCAGCCCGACATAGTAGTCGCCGTCGCGGATCATTACCGCATTGAAGCCGGGCGTGCTGTCGGCGATCTCCTCGAGTCGTCGGGCGATTTCCAGCACTACGTCCTTTTCACGCGTGCCATGCGGCCCGATAGCACCGGGATCCTCGCCACCATGGCCGGCATCGACGGCGATGATGATATCGCGCTTGGGGTGCGGTTGGGCCTGGTCCTGCGCAGTAGCGGGTTGCGCGGGCACGGCATCACCGCGGGCCTGCGCCCGGGCGGCGGCGATCTCTTGCTCGCGAATCTTGGCGGCGATCGGATCGATGGGGTCCTCGATCGCGCTCTCGCCGGGGTATTCCAGGTCCACCACCAGGCGGTGCCCATACTGGGCGTTGGGTTGCAGCGTGAAGTGCTTGGGCACGATCTCGCGGCTGAGATCCAGCACCACGCGCAGATCGTCGCCGTTACGCACCCCGGTGCGAATCTCACTGATCGCGCTGCCCTCCAGGTCCAGGCTGGCGGGATTCGCCTCGAGACGGCTATCGGCGATGTCGATCACCAGACGTCGCGGATCCTCCAGCGTGAAAACCTCGGCCTGCGCCGGCGCCGACAGATCGAATACCAGGCGAGCATGATCGGGCGCCGCCCACAGTCGCATGTTGTCGACCTCGCTGGCCATCGTCAGGGTCGATAGCGTTACCAGCGCCAGGCCCGCGAGCGTCGCGCCCATTCGGCGCAGGCGCTGACGATACGTGATACGCAGGCGGTGATGCCTGTTGAAGCATGTCATAACGTGTTACGGATCCTTGTCGGCGCAATGCGCGATCAATCGCGCTAGAACGGTTTCGCCGTAGCGAGTGCCGGCCGTCAGTCGGGCTTCCCGACCGCCATCGATCACGGTCAGCTCGATCACCAGATCGGCCGGTGGCAGCCACCCCTCGCCGCGGCTCGGCCACTCGATCAGGTTCAGACTATCGTCCTCCAGGAGTTCCCTCGCCCCGATGAACTCCAGCTCCTCCGGATCGCCCAAACGATACAGATCGAAGTGATGCACACGCACGTCGCCAAGCGCGTAGGGCTCCACCAGGGTGTAGGTGGGGCTCTTTACCGCGCCCGAGTGGCCGTACGCCCGCAATATGCCGCGCGACAGTGTGGTCTTGCCGGCGCCCAACTCGCCCTGCAGGTGGACGCGACCGCGGCCATCGAGTGCACGACCCAGCGCTTCGCCGAACGCCACCTGGGCGGCTTCGTCGGGTAGTGCGATGGCGTCGTCGGCTTCTGAAGTTGTCTGTTTCGGCATCGGGCTCGTCAGGGGTTCGCCAGAGATCGCGCATAGCATGCCAGATCGCCCGCCAGCAGACCACGCTCGCCGGCCTCGCCAGCGGCCTTATCGGCCGCGCTCGCATGCAGAACGGCCCCGACCCGCGCCGCCGTTTCCAGCGCAAGACCCTGGGCGACAAGCGCACCCAGCAGCCCTGATAGCACATCGCCCATGCCGCCGCTGGCCATACCCGGATTGCCATAGGGGCAAACGCCCACGCCGCCGGGCCCAGCGATCAGGCTACCGGCACCCTTGAGCAGCGTGACGCCGCCGCGTCGACGCTGTAACTCGCGTATCGCCATGAGCCGATCCGCCTGGACCTCGCGACCACTACTACCCAACAGTGTTGCGGCTTCGCCCGGATGCGGCGTGAGTAGCCAATCGTCGCGCCGCGCCTCAGGCCAATGTGTGACCAGCAGATTCAAGCCATCGGCATCGATCACCAGCGGCTTGCCCGCCTCGAGCGCGGCCTGCAATAGCCCCTGCCCCCAGGCGTCCTGGCCAAGACCAGGCCCGATGACGATGACATCGGCGCCCGATAGCAGCGGCGCCACATCGGGCACGCCACGCACGCCTCGCGCCATGACCTCGGGCGTGCGCATCAGGCTGGCGCCGACATGCTCGGGCGCGGTCGCCAGGCTGACCTTGCCGGCACCCAGCCTGGCCGCGGCCTGGCTCGCCAGTAGCGCCGCGCCGCCGAAGCCCGGCGCACCGCCGATCACCAGCACATGGCCGAAATCGCCCTTGTGGCTGCCGCGACGTCGCGGCGGCAGCGCCCGCGCGACGATCGACGCATCGAGGCGCTCGGCGACCGGCGCGAGATCGTCGTGCCGCGAGGAGTCGACGCCCAGCGGCTCGAAAGCCAGCGCTCCAACATGATCGGCAGCCGCCCCGGTATGCAGTCCGAACTTGTCGGCGATGAACGTCACGGTGACGCTGGCTTCTACCGCAACGCCCAGCACCGCGCCGGTATCGGCCGAGAGCCCCGAGGGAACATCCACCGCCAACACCGGCCGTCGGCAGGCATTGATCGTGTCGATCGCGGCGCGGTACGGCTCGCGCACCTCGCCGCCAAGACCGGTACCCAGCAGCGCATCGACGATTATCTCGCCCGTCAGCACCATGTCGTCCTGCCAGGGCTGTGTCTTGAGCCCCGCCATGCGCGCCATATCGAAGGCGCAGGCGGCGTCACTCTTGAGTTCGGCGGGATCGCGCAATGCAATCAATTGCACCTCGAATCCATCGCGAGCCGCCAGTGCCGCGATGACGTAGCCATCCCCGGCGTTATTGCCCGCACCGCACAGCACGCTCAAACGCCGAACCAGCGGCCAGCGCTGGCGCAATGCGTCATAGGCTGCCGTGGCCGCGCGCTGCATCAACTCGAACCCGCCCGTTCCATCACCGTCGATCCCGGCTATCGTGCGCCGATCGAGTTCGCGTATCTGGGCAGCCAGATAAAGAGGATGCGTAACCTGGCTCGTCATGCCGGCCTCCCGATATAATGTGACGTGTGGTTGCTGCGTGTTAGGCTCTGCCGCAAAAGGCGGCGAGCGACATTCAGGCAAAGCCTAGTTTAGAGTGGCCATTCATATCGGCGCCCCGCTCTGGCGGCGCCTTCCATCGTTTTTTCACGCTCATGAACACAAGCGCTCATCACGACAAGCCCATGCGGACCACGGTCGCCGATATTCAGGATTATTCCTCCCGGGAACTGACAGCGCTGGCCGAGCGCATCAAGCAGTGGGGCCGCGAGTTGGGCTTTGCCCAGGTCGGCATCACCGATACCGATCTCGAAGCGCACGAGCGTTATCTCGAGCGCTGGCTGGCGGCCGGCCATCATGGCGAGATGGGTTTCATGGCTAAGCATGGTAGCAAGCGGACCCGCCCTGATGAGCTCATACCCGGCACGTTGCGGGTCATCAGCGTGCGCATGGATTACCTGCCGCCCGACGTCGAAACCGCCAAGCTATTGGGCCAGCCCGACAGAGCCTATGTATCACGCTATGCATTGGGCCGCGACTATCACAAGCTGATCCGCAAGCGCCTGGCGACATTGGCCAGGCGCATCGAGAATGAGGTCGGTGATTTCGGCTATCGCGCCTTCGTCGATTCGGCGCCGGTCATGGAGCGCGCCCTGGCGCAGAAAGCCGGACTCGGCTGGTTCGGCAAGAACTCGATGCTGCTCAATCCGCAGGCGGGATCGCTGTTCTTTCTGGGCGAACTCTATACCGATCTGCCGTTGCCGGTGGATGCCTCCTTCGAGAGCGAGCATTGCGGCAATTGCTCGCAGTGCCGAACGGCCTGCCCCACCGGCGCGATCGTCGACGACAAGGTGGTGGACTCGCGGCGCTGCATTTCCTATCTGACCATCGAATTGCAGGGCAGCATTCCCGAGCAGTACCGCGCGGCGATGGGCAATCGCGTCTACGGTTGCGACGACTGCCAGTTGGTCTGCCCGTTCACCCGCTTCACCCGTGCCAGCACCGAGGAGGATTTCGCGCCGCGCCACGATCTCGACCGCGCCTCGCTGGTCCGCCTGTTCGCCTGGAGCGAGGAGGAGTTTCTGGCCAAGACCGAGGGCAGCGCGATTCGCCGCATCGGCTATACGCGCTGGCTGCGCAACCTTGCCGTGGGACTCGGTAACGCCCCTTGGAGCGAGGCGCTGGAAGCCGCGCTACGCGCGCGGCTGGCCTATCCATCCGATCTGGTCCGCGAGCATGTGCGCTGGGCGCTCATGCGGCAATATGAAAAACGACAGCAACTGATAGTTCGTAGCGAGTAGCTCGCTTACTGCTCTTCCTCATCCGGCACCGCCGGCTCCAGGCGCAGAAACGTCTGGCGATAATGAATCAACTCGGCCACCGATTCGCGGATATCGTCCAGCGCCTGGTGGGTGTTGCGCTTGGTAAAGCCATCGAGCGCCGCCGGGTTCCAGCGCTTGGCCAGCTCCTTGAGTGTCGAGACGTCCAGGTTGCGATAATGAAAGAAGGCCAGCAGCTCAGGCATCTCGCGCTCCAGGAAACGCCGGTCCTGATGCACGCTGTTACCGCATACCGGCGACGAACCCGGTGTCGCATAGCGCTTTAGGAAATCCAGCGTTTGACGCTCGGCCTCGGCGGTGTCGATTCGGCTTTCCTTGACCCGCTCGATCAGCCCCGATTCACCATGTGTCTTGGTGTTCCAGTCATCCATGGCATCGAGCAGGCTGGCTGGCTGGTGCACGGCGATCACCGGGCCTTCGGCGATCAACTTGAGATCGCCGTCGGTCACCAGCGTGGCCACTTCGATGATGCGTTCCTTGTTCGGGTCGAGACCGGTCATTTCCAGGTCGATCCAGATCAGCAGGTCGCTGCGAGGCGTGATGGCGTGGTTGTCAGACATGCGGGCTCCGATAAGCGGGTGACGGCCAAGCCAGCGGCGGACAAGCCGGCCAGCGCTGGTTACAATAGCACCATTGTATGCGCACTAGAGACTGCATGAACAAACGCAAGCTATCGCGCCAGCAGCGTTGGCGGGTCGAAAAGATCCAGGCCGAGCGAGCCGCACGCGCCGACAAGCGGGACGCGCGCGACGCCGAGTCGCTGGAGGCCGGCGAATACGGCCCCGAGCAGTCGGGGCGGGTGATCGCCCACTTCGGTCGCACCCTCGATGTCCAGGCGCCGGGCGACAGCGCGGCGTGCCGCTGCCACCTGCGCGCCAACCTCGATGGGCTGGTTACCGGCGACCGGGTGATCTGGCGTCAGGCGCGCGATGGCACGGGCGTGGTCGTCGCCCGCGATACCCGCGATAACGTCCTCGAGCGCCCCGACCCGAGCGGTCGGCTCAAGCCGGTGGCCGCCAATATCGACCAAATCCTGATCGTTTTCGCCGTCGAACCGGCACCGCATGCCAACTTGATCGACCGTTATCTGGTCGCCGCCGAAGCGACCGGCATCGCGCCGGTACTGGTGCTCAACAAGATCGACCTGCTACCCGATGACGGCGGCGCGCTGGGCCAGTTGCTCGCCCGCTACGAAGCGCTCGGCTATGCGGTTCTCAAGGCGACCACCGCGGGTGAGCATGGCCTGGCTGCCCTGCACGATCGCCTCACCGGGCGGACCTCGGTGTTCGTCGGCCAGAGCGGGGTTGGCAAGTCCTCACTGATCGACCGCCTGCTGCCCGACGAGGCGCTGCGCATCGGTGCCTTATCGACCGACTCCCGCAAGGGCACCCATACCACCACCACGGCGAGGCTCTATCGGCTTCCCGCCGGCGGCGAGCTGATCGATTCGCCAGGCATTCGCGAGTTCGGGCTCACCCACCTCGACGAACGCCAGGTCACCGAAGGCTTCATCGAATTTCGCGACCTGCTCGGTCATTGCCGTTTCCGTGATTGCCGTCACCGCAACGAGCCCGGTTGCGCACTGCTCGGCGCCGTCGAGCGTGGCGATATTCTTGCAGCGCGTTTCGCCAGCTACCGGCGCATTCTCGACAGCCTCGAAGACGATTGAGGTCGACAGTCGCGAGGGGCCTTGCGGCTGTGCCATTATCCAGGCATCCCCGAGACATTCTCTTGTGAGCAAGGAGTGGTCCCATGAGTTCCGAAGCCAATGCGCTGCCGCTGATCGTCGAGCCGGAGCAGCTCGCCGCGCATCTCGATACCCCGCAACTGCTGATCGTCGACGTGCCGCTCAAGGCGGATAGCTATGCCGAAGGCCATGTGCCCGGTGCGGTCTTCCTCGATCATCGCCGGCTGTTGCGCGGTGCCGGCGATGTACCCAACGACGTGCCCGACGAGGACGCGCTATCCGCGCTGTTTTCATCGCTGGGACTGACCCGCGACACCCATGTGGCGGCCTACGACGACGAAGGTGGCGGCTGGGCCGGGCGGTTGTTATGGACCCTGGAACTGATCGGTCACACCCGCTACTCCTACCTCAATGGTGGCATTCATGCCTGGCGCGAAGCCGGCCTGGCGCAATCCACCGAGGATCATGCGCCGCAACCCAGCGATTACCAGGCCGAGGTTCTCAACCCTCAGGCAATCATCGAGCGCGAGGAACTCGTCGAGCGCTTGGGCGAACGACACCTGGCGGTCTGGGACGCGCGCTCGCCCGAGGAGTATCGCGGTGAAAAAGGCCAGAACAGGCACCTCGGACACATTCCCGGCGCGGTCAACATGCAGTGGACCGATGCCATGGATCGCAAGCGTGGCCTACGCATTCGCGACTATGCCGAGCTGATTACCGAGCTCGAGTCGCTGGGTCTGACGCCGGACATGGAAGTGATCACTCACTGCCAGAGTCATCATCGTAGTGGCTTCACTTGGCTGGTGGGCAAGGCGCTGGGCTTCGAGCGCATGCGCGGCTACGCCGGCTCGTGGCAGGAGTGGGGGAATCGCGACGACACACCCATAGAGAAGTAGCCGCGAGCAACGAAAACCAACGGCCGAAGCTCGACTTCCGGCTCGGACTTGTCCAGCGGCAGGCCTTCGCGAGGGCGCTGTGAACCCATCCTTGGGCGCTATTTTGCTGTCTGACCGCCATGGATGGCGGGAATGCCAGAATTGCATGGAAGCCTTTTCTGGCCATGGCAAAAGACCCTCGCTTCGACCTGCCCCTGGCCTCCCGCATACCTCAACTGCGCTAGCCCTTAGCCCGAAGCCAGAGTCTTGCCCCCATGGCCCGCTACGATTATCGTGGCGGGTCGTCTCATCATGGATACCTTGCCGTGGATCGCGATCAGCTATTTTCCCTGAGCCAGTACCCGCTACCCCACCATTTGTTGTCGCGCCTGGTGGGTCGGTTCGCCGAGAGCCGCTCCCCGTGGCTCAAGAATTTGCTGATCGAGCAGTTCATTCGCATTTATGGCGTCGATATGAGTCAGGCGCGCGAGCCCGACCCCCGTGCCTATGGCTGCTTCAATGAATTCTTCACTCGGGCAATGCGTGACGATGCACGGCCGATCGGCGACGGTATGGTATCGCCGGCCGATGGGTTTCTATCGCAATCCGGCCGCATCGAGCATGGCACGCTGATTCAGGCCAAGGGGCAGGCTTACTCGTTGACCTCGCTGCTGGGCGGCGATGTCCATCGCGCGGCCCCCTTTCGCCAGGGCAGTTTCGCGACCGTTTATCTGTCACCCAAGGATTATCACCGCGTCCACATGCCGCTGACCGGCACGCTGCGCGAAATGATCTACGTTCCCGGGCGGCTGTTTTCGGTCAATCTCGCCACCGCCGCTCACGTACCGGGGCTATTTGCCCGCAACGAGCGACTGGTGTGCATCTTCGATACCGAGTTCGGCCCCATGGTCATGGTGCTGGTCGGTGCGATGATCGTCGCCGCCATCGAAACGGTATGGGCCGGGCAGATCACGCCGCTCTCCGGCGAAATCCAGACCACCCGTTTCAATGCGCCCATTGAGCTGACCAAAGGTGCCGAGATGGGTCGCTTCAAGCTCGGTTCGACGGTCATCCTCTGCTTCGCCAACGAAGTCGATTTCCGTAGCGATCTACATATCGACAATAGCATGGTGAGCATGGGTCAATCGTTGGGCGATATCAGGTCGGCTACGTAGAAACCGCAAAAAAATCAGCAGACCGGCGTGGCGAAGGCGATCACCTCGGCCACGCTGCGCTTGCCCAGCGCCAGTTGCGCCAGGCGATCAAACCCCAGCGCCACGCCGCTGCCAGCGGGAATGCCGGATTCCAGCGCGGCGATCAGCCTGATATCCATATCGATGGGCGCTTTCGCCAGACGCTCGCGGCGGTGATTATCATCGGCGAAACGCGCGGCCTGCTCGGTCGCATCGGTGAGTTCGTCATAGCCATTGGCCAGCTCCAGACCCTGCACGTAAACTTCGAAGCGTGCCGCAACTTCGGCGCCATCCTCGGGATCGCGCCGGCGCCGCGCCAGCGCCGCCTGGCTGGCCGGATAATCGACCACCACATCGATGCCGGCACGACCCAGTGCCGGCTCGATAACATGACTCATCAGCAGATCCAGGCAGCCATCGCGATCGCTGTCCCGCATGTCGAGGCCGCCCCTCTCGCCCGCCACGCTGCGCAACGTATCGAGCGATGCGGTGAAGGGATCGATCGCCAGCTGCTCGCGAAACAGTTCACGATAGCGGCGTAACCGCCGTGGCCCCGCATCGGGCAGCAGGGCGCGGATCAGCGCCTCGGTCTCGTCGATCAGCTCGGCAAGCGAGAACCCCGGCCGGTACCATTCGAGCAGGGTGAACTCGAGATTGTGGCGCCGCCCCACTTCACCGTCGCGAAAACTGCGCGCCAGTTGGAAGATCGACCCGCTGCCCGCCGCCAGCAGGCGCTTCATGTGGAATTCCGGCGAGGTCTGCAGCCATAACCGCTCGCGCCCCGCCGACGTCGTTGCCGTCAGCGATAACGAATCGAGATGCACGTCGGTACTGCCAGCATGCCCCAACACCGGCGTTTCCACTTCCAGCACGTCACGCTCGGCGAAGAAGCGGCGCACCTTGGCCAGCAATCGCGCCCGCTGGCGCAGCGTCTCGATACTCGCCGAGGGTTGCCAGTCGCTCATAACTCATGCTGCTTCATTGCTGCCATATAATTTGCCATTCCAGGAGCGTGATGAGCGAAGGTGAGACAAGGCAAAAACAGGCGAGCCAGCGGAGTTTACACGTTGTAAATGAGCATGGTGAGCCTGTTTTTAACGCCGTATCACCGAGCGCAATAGCTCCGTTATGCCCTACTAACGTAGTCACCGCTGCGCGTATCGACTTTTAGTACCTCACCCTGATTGATGAACAGCGGCACGCGCACCATGGCGCCGGACGACAGCGTCGCCGGCTTGGAGCCTCCCTGGGCGGTATCGCCCTTCAGGCCCGGATCGGTTTCGATGACTTCCAATTCGATGAAATTGGGCGGGCTGACGCTGATGGCATTGTCGTTCCATAGCGTCACGGTGTAAGGCACCTGCTCCTTGAGCCATTTCTCGGTGTCACCGAGGGCTTTCTTCTCCACCGCGTACTGCTCGAAGGAGCCATCGGTCTTCATGAAGTACCACATGTCGCCATCGGTGTAGAGATATTCCATCTCCAGATCGAGTACATCGGCGCCTTCCAGCGATTCACCGGATTTGAAAGTGCGCTCCCAGACGCGCCCGGTAATCAAGTTGCGCAGCTTGACGCGGTTGAACGCCTGCCCCTTGCCCGGTTTGACGAATTCGTTCTCGACGATGCTGCAGGGATCGCCATCCAGCATCACCTTCAGACCGCCCTTGAATTCGTTGGTAGAATAGTTCGCCATGATTCCTCGCAAATGATCTGGACGCGGTAGCCATCACTGAGCCCGCGCGCATTGTATAACCGACGAAGCGCCGCATGGGCTTCGACCTTCAATGGTGTGACGCATGATAACCCGAAGCCCGAATCTTTTGCAGCGCACCGCCATCCCGGCCGAGCCGGTGCAACAGCGCGACTGGCAAGCGCAGTTGAGCGCTGCCGTACGCGACCCGCGCGCCCTGCTCTCGCGTCTGGGCCTGGATGATTCCTGGCTGCCCGGCGCCGAGACCGGTCATGGGCTGTTCGCCATTCGCGTACCCGAGGCTTATCTTGCGCGCATGCGCCATGGCGATCCGCACGACCCGCTGCTGCGTCAGGTACTGCCGTTGGATGCGGAGGGGGATAGGGTCAGCGGCTTTGTCGACGATCCGCTGGCGGAGGCCGATCATACGCCGCGTCGCGGGCTCATTCACAAGTACCATGGCCGGGTCCTGTTGATCGCGAGCCCAGCTTGCGCGATCAATTGCCGCTACTGCTTTCGTCGCCACTTTCCCTATGCCGAGAACTCGCCTTCGCGGGCGCAGTGGCAGGAGACCCTCGATTATCTGCGCGACGACGCGAGCATTCGGGAAGCGATTCTCTCCGGTGGCGACCCGTTGGCCGCAAGCGACAAGCGCCTGGCCTGGCTCGCCGGGCAGTTGGAAGGCATTGCGCATATCGGGCGCCTGCGTATCCACACTCGCCTACCGGTCGTCATTCCCGACCGCGTCGACGATGCGTTGCTCGGTTGGCTGAGTGCCACGCGCCTGCAGACCGTGATGGTGCTGCATATCAATCATGCCAACGAGATCGACGACGCGGTCATCGATGCCTGCACCCGGCTGCGCAGCGCCGGCGTTACCCTGCTCAATCAGAGCGTGTTGCTGCGCGGCGTGAACGATGATGTCGATGCCCTGGCCGAACTCTCCGAGCGGCTATTCGCCGCCGGGATACTGCCCTACTACCTGCATGCGTTCGATCCAGTGGCCGGTGCCGCGCATTTCCAGGTGACGGACGCCGAAGCGATTCGGCTGGTCGATAGCTTGCGTCAACGGTTGGCCGGTTTCCTGCTGCCGCGCCTGGTACGCGAGGTGCCCGGTGAAGCCAGCAAGACGCCGCTGATTTCGCCCGACTGAGTGCCGGGAATCCTCAGGTCGTGACCGGTGCCGTCGAGAGGATGGTCAACAGGCTTTGCGCCTGTACCGCCGCGTCGTGGCCAAGGCCGGTCAGGTAGCCGCCATCCGGCTGGGTTACCAGACCGCGCTCATGCAAGCGCTGGGTTGCGGCGACCTTCGCCGCATCGGCGCTCGAGTGAACCTTGATGCCCTCATGGGTCGTCGCGAGGTTGAACAGACACAATACCTTGAGTTCTTCGAGCATTTCCGGCGTATAGGTCATGGCGGTCTCGTTGCAGTGATGAGTGAAGAGGCATCGAAGTGTCAGTATGTCCAAGTGGGCGTGTTTATGCACGGGCGAGAGCGATCGCTACTACGCATGCTAATCGCTACTGCGCCTGCTCATCCGTCTTGCCATCCTCTTCCACCTGCCCTTGTCGCCATAAGCTTACCAGGGCTGGCGGCGTCTGCTCCTCGGCGAGAATCAACGTCCATACCGTGCTGATCCGAGCGGCGTCGTGCTGCTCGTCGATATCCAGACGAAACACGCGGCGATCCGCCCCCGGCAATGAATGGGCGGCATCGTGGGCGGCGGCCTCGGTCAGTAGTCGCTCCAGCCAGCGGCGCTGGCCTTCGCTACACTCGGCACAACGAATGCGCCGTGGCTCCGCCAGGCCGGGAAAGTGCGCCAGCCCACCCTCGCGGCGAATCGCCAGAACGCTTTTCTCCCCCAATGGCGGCGGCGATTCGGCATTCATGACAACACCCCTACGCGACGCCAGGCGTCGCGTACCGCGTCGACTTCCCGGCTATGACTGCCAAAGCGCCGGTCGGCGTTATCCACCGTCAGCGCCGCAAAGGCGGCGAAATCGATGTCGCGCGTCAGGCGGCGATCCTGGAGAGTGTCGTACCAGATGCGCCCCGCCGCTTGCCAGGCATAGCCACCGAGTGCGCTGGCGACGAGATAGAAGGCATGATTGGGAATGCCCGAATTGATATGTACGCCGCCGTTATCGGCCTGGGTCTCGACGTAGTCGGCCATATGCCCCGGCTGGGGATCCTTGCCCAGCACCGGATCGTCATAGGCCGTGCCGGGCGCCGCCATCGAACGCAGCGCTTTGCCCTGAACACGCTCGGTGAGCAATTCGGCACCGATCAGCCAATCGGCCTCGGCGGCGCCATGGCCGAGATGGTGCTGCTTGGTCAGGCTACCGAACACGTCCGACATCGATTCGTTTAGCGCCCCGGACTGCTGGGTGTAGATCAATCCCGCGTCGCGCTCGGTAACGCCATGGGCGAGCTCATGGGCGACCACATCGAGAGCCGCGGTGAAGCGATTGAACAACTCGCCGTCGCCATCGCCGAAAACCATCTGGGAGCCATTCCAGAAGGCGTTCTCGTAGTCCTGACCGTAATGCACGGTACCCAGCAATGGCATGCCCTGACGGTCGATCGAGTGACGCTCGAAAACATCCCAGTAGAAACGATACGTGGCGCCCAGCCAGCGGTAGGCCTCATCGACGGCGGGGTCGCTGGACGCAGCCTGCCCCTCCTCGCGCACCAGCGTGCCGGGCAGATCCTGGCGATTCTCGGCGGTATAGATATATCGCGCCGGCTCACCTGGGGCACTGCCGGGCGGCATTGCCTCGACGGTGCCGGGCACGGGCGCGCGCCGGGCGCGAAAACCATGGTCGGCATCGAGCGTCTGGCGGGCGGATGCCTTGAGCTTCGTACCGCCCCGTTCGATGATGCGCTCGAGAATGAAAGGCGGCATGAACCCTTGGCGGGTCATTGCGGATCGAGAACTCGTCATTTGGCCTCCGGCATGAATGCGTGGCGTCTCTCCCTACGCCAGCGTCTTCCAGTGTGGCCCACAATTCCCGCTAGAGTTCCCGATCATGTTAGCGATCGCTTGTTTCTCTTCCCGTCAACGACATCGGCCCGGTCTCATTGGCGTGGCAGCCATTCGGCGGAGGGTGCCGTTACCAGGGAGTCGATACCGCCGAGCGCATTGATTTCGCTGTCGACACGCACCTGCGTCGTCGGGCTTATCAGCGCGACCTGACGCGGCAATCCATGCCGGTCGAGACGCTGGACCCAGCCCCGCGCGCCAGCGCTGAAATGCGCCAGGCTGCCGATGGGATGCAGGCCGAAATGGCGGATATAGCGCTGTACCCATTGGCTGTCGAAGGTTCTGCCGTGGGTGAGCAGATGGCGATAGATATCCTCGGTGGACCAGGCCGCACGATCGGCCCTTGGGCGCCCCATGGCATCGATGACATCGACGACCGCCGCCATGCGGCTCAGCGCGGATAGCGACTCGCCTTCCAGGCCGCCCGGGTAACCACTGCCATCGATACGTTCGTTGGCTTCGAGAATCACGCTCTTGACGACCGCCGGCGCCAACCAGCGGCAACTGCGCAGGCGCTCTTGAATCAGCGACACATGGGTCGCCATTTGCCGGCGCTGGTCGTCGTCGAACGCTGGGCTGTCTCGCAGGGAGTCGGGTAGCAGCGCCTTGCCCAGATCGTGCACCAAGCCGGTGGCGGCCAACGCCTTGAGCAGTTCGCGCGGCGCACTGCGAGCCCGGGCCAGATCGGCCAGGCGAATCGCCACGCTCAGGCAGTGCTGTACCAGGCTCGGCTCGCGGTGCAGGCAGACACTGGCGAACAGCAGCGCCTCGCGATCCTCCTCCAACAGGCTCAGCAGCGTGTCGCTGTTGCGTGACAATAGAGCGCTATCGATCGGCGCCCCTTGCTGCAACTGTAACAACTGGGCATTCAGGTAATCGGCGATCTTCGCGAGGCGCCGCGCCATGGGAGTCGCGTAGGCGGGCAGCGCGCGTTTTACCAAAGGCTCCTCCGCCGCCGTTACCGCCTGAAAGAGCGACGAAGGCGGCCTGGTGTCATGTTCGCCGGCCATCGATCGACGCGCGCTCTCGCGCTCGGTTTCCTGGACCAGGAACCACACCAGTCGCTCGAAACGCGGCGTCGATGTGGTGAATTTGCAACCGACCAATGCGCGTTGCCAGGCTTCATCGGTCTGCACGTGACGCACTTCGCCGCGTGCGACCATGCGCTGGCCATTGGGAAAGATCGCCTCCAGCCGTGATAGCGGCTGACCGTGGCGCAGCGCCACCGCCTTGGCCAACGGCAATTTGAGTAGACAACCGCCCAGCGACAGGTTGAGCAGTTCGCCATGCACCACCTCACCCGGTATGTCGGTATCGAGTTCGACGGCGACCGTCATGCCCGCAACCAACTCGGCGCGAAAATCGTTACGGCGATGCCAGACCTCGAGACGCTGCGGATAAGGGCAGGCGAAACGCAGCCTACCCGGCACGTCGTTGAGCGGTGTCGCAACGAGCGCTTCGGTCGCGACCATGGCGCCATCCGCCTGGCCGGTCAGCCGAAAGGCGCGCTCGGCGGTCAATGCGCCGGCAATCGACGCGACCGCGGTCACGTCGAGAATCAGTTGCTGGCCAGCGATCGTATCGACCAGCAGTACCGGTACCGGGGGTGCCGTCGGCTCTTCAAAGGACAAGGCCACGCCACCGGGTTGGCTCATCGCCTCCAGCAACGCCGCAATCTCGCCCGCATGCTCGACCGAGGTCGGCGTCTCGCTCATTTCATCCATTTCAGCGCACCCATGGCGGAAGCGCTCCGGCGTGATTCACCGATGAGCGTCCCGCTATTATCGTTATGTCCGGTCCGGTGCGACACTCAACGCGCGTCGTTCGGATCGGCATCTTCCAGATCGGTTTGGCGATAGCCGATCAGATAGAGCACGGCGTCCAGGCCCAGTGTCGATATCGACTGCCGGGCCCGGCTACGTACCAGCGGCTTGGCCCGATAGGCGATACCCAGCCCGGCGGTGGCCAGCATCTTGAGATCGTTGGCGCCATCGCCGACGGCAATCGTCTGCTCCATGCGCAGCCCCTCGCGCGCGGCGATTTCCCGTAACAGCGTCGCCTTGCGGTCGGCATCGAGAATCGGCTCGCTCACTTCGCCGGTGACCTTGCCACCGCGAATCACCAACTCGTTGGCATGGATCTCGTCGAAGCCGAGCTTTTCCTGGAGATGACGGGCGAAGTAGGTGAAACCGCCGGAGAGAATGGCGGTACGATAGCCCAGGCGCTTGAGGTGCGTCATCAACCGTTCGATGCCATCCATCAACGGCAGATTCTCGGCGATTTCGGCGAGCACCGCCTCGTCGAGTCCCTTGAGCCTGGCCATTCGCTCGCGAAAACTCTGCTGAAAATCCAGCTCGCCGCGCATCGAGCGCTCGGTGATCGCGGCGACCTCGTCATACACGCCATGGTGACGCGCCAGTTCATCGATCACCTCGGCCTGGATCAGCGTCGAATCCATGTCGAAACAGATCAGCCGGCGATGACGACGCCAGATCGAATCCTCCTGGATGGCGATATCCACGCCATGCATGGCACCCAACGCCAACGCCTTCTCGCGCAGCGACTCGAGATCGACCTCCTCGCCGCGCAACCAGCACTCGACACAGGCGCCATAGGGTAGCGCCTCACCATCCAGAGGCTCGCGACCGGAAAGCCGGTGGATCAACTCCACGGTCAGGCCGTACTCGGCGGTCAATGCGCCGACCTCGGCCAGAATGCCGGCCGGCAGACGGGGTGCCAGCAACGTCAGGATCAAGCGCGGCTGACTGGCCTCGGCGCTCCAATGCTGATAATCATCGGCACTGACCTGAATCGCTTGAACGTCGAGCCCCAGCAGATCACCGGCGTCGCTCAATGCCGCCTCCATGTCGGCCTCTTTATCGAGACCGACCAGCGCCTCCAGCGAGACGAGCCCAAAGGTCACGCTCTGATTGATGTCCAGAAGTCGCGCACCGCTCTTGGCCAGCACCCGACCCAGACCGGCGAGTTGACCGGGACGCGCGGCACCGGTGGCGCGAATCAGAATACGACGGGTCATGATGTCCCCATGAAAAAGAAGTTATGGGCTACGAGCCGCTAACGACGAGCGCCACAAGCTCGCTCAGGATTCCACTTCGAGCCGATCGACTTTCTGAAAACCCCGCGGCAATTTGCTGCCGCGCCGGCCACGCTCACCTGCGTAATAGGCGAGATCGCTGGGCTTCAGGGTCAGCTTGCGCTTGCCGGCATGCACCACCAGAGCATCGTTCTCGCCCAATAGCAGAATGTCGCGCACGAACTCCTCGCGCCGCGCCGCTCGCGCGCCGGGAATATCGATCATCTTGTTGCCCTTGCCCTTGGCCATCTCCGGCAGTTGGTCGATACCGAACAGCAACATGCGGCCTTCGTTGGAGACCAGCACGACGCGCACACCGGCTGCCGTGGGCAGAGCCTGGGGCGGCAGCACATTACAGCCCTTGGGTAGCGAAAGCGCGGCCTTGCCCGACTTGTTCTTGCCGGTCAATTCGTCGAGCCGGGCGATGAAGCCGTAGCCGCCATCGGATGCCAGCAGGTAGCGCGTCTCCGGTGGCGCCAGCATCAGACCCACCATATGCGCGCCGGCTGCCGGGTTTATGCGGCCGGTAACCGGCTCGCCCTGGCTGCGTGCGCTGGGCAGGTTGTGCGCGGCCAACGTGTAGGCGCGCCCGCTGTCATCAAGCAGCACCAGCGGCTGGTTGGTCTTGCCGCGCGCCGCCAGCAGGTAGCGATCACCGGCCTTGTAGGACAAGCCCGCCGGGTCGATCTCGTGACCGCGTGCCGCCCGAATCCAGCCTTTTTCGGAGAGCACCACGGTGACCGGATCAGCGCCCATCAATTCGACTTCGGAGAGCGCCTTGGCCTCTTCGCGTTCGACGATCGGCGAACGGCGGGCATCGCCATGCTCGCGGCCCGCTTCGCGCAGTTCCTCCTCGATCAGGTCGGTCAGCGCAGCGTCGTTGCCGAGCAATTTCTTGAGTCGCTTGCGCTCGGCCTTGAGTTCGTCCTGTTCGCCGCGAATCTTCATCTCCTCGAGCTTGGCCAGGTGGCGCAAGCGGAGTTCGAGGATGGCCTCGGCCTGGCGCTCGGAGAGGCCGAACGCGTTCATCAACGCCGGCTTGGGCTCGTCCTCCTCGCGGATGATACGAATCACCTCGTCGATATTCAGATAGGCGGCAAGCAAGCCCTCGAGAATATGCAGGCGATCCTCGACCTTGCCCAAGCGATATTCGAGGCGCCGGCGCACCGTGGCGCGACGGTACGTCAGCCACTCGCCGAGCATATCGGGCAGCGGCATCACGCGCGGGCGTCCATCGAGACCGATGATGTTGAGATTGACGCGAACGCTCTTCTCGAGATCGGTGGTGGCGAACAGATGCGCCATCAGCGATTCGATATCGACACGGTTCGAGCGCGGCTCGATCACCAGCCGCGTGGGATTCTCGTGGGTCGACTCGTCGCGCAGATCGGCGACCATCGGCAGCTTCTTGGCCTGCATCTGCGCGGCGATCTGCTCGAGCACCTTGGAGCCGCTGACCTGATAGGGCAGCGCGGTGACCACCACGTTGGCATCTTCCAGCGTATAGCGGGCGCGCAACTTGACCGAACCGCGCCCGACCTCATACAGCTTGGCCAGATCGGCACGCGAGGAGATGATCTCGGCCTCGGTGGGAAAGTCCGGCGCCGGCACATACGTGACCAGATCGCTGACCGTGGCCTCGGGGTGGCGCAGCAGATGGCAGGTCGCTTCGACCACTTCATTCACGTTATGCGGTGGAATATCGGTGGCCATGCCCACCGCAATGCCGGTGGCGCCGTTGAGCAGCACATGCGGCAGCCGCGCCGGAAGCACCGCCGGCTCGTTCATGGTGGCATCGAAGTTGGGCGTCCAGTCGACCGTGCCCTGGCCCAGTTCGGCGAGCAGCGTTTCGGAAAACTTCGACAGCCGCGCCTCGGTGTAGCGCATCGCCGCGAACGATTTCGGATCGTCCGGGCTACCCCAATTGCCCTGGCCGTCGACCAGTGGATAGCGATAGCTGAACGATTGCGCCATCAGCACCATGGCTTCGTAGCAAGCGCTGTCGCCGTGCGGGTGGAACTTGCCCAGCACGTCGCCGATGGTGCGCGCCGATTTCTTGTACTTGGCGTTGGCGGTCAACGACAGCTCGCGCATGGCATAGATGATGCGTCGCTGCACCGGCTTCATGCCGTCGCCGATATGCGGCAAGGCACGATCGAGAATCACGTACATCGAGTAATCGAGGTACGCCTTCTCGGTGTATTCGCGAAGCGAGAGGCGTTCGACGTCGCCCTCCTCCACGTGAATGTCCATGGTCATTAGTGCACCTTAAGAAAGTGGCTGCGCTCGCCTACTTTCAGCTTGGCGGTAATTCTTTGGCCGCAAAGCCACTTCGAGTGGGGGCAAGATAGGCGAGCGCAGGCAGGTTCACACCTCTATATCGGCCAGATTGCCATAATCTTCCAACCAGCTTTTCCTGTCCGACGCGCGCTTCTTGGCCAGCAGCATATCGAGCATTTCGCTGGTGCCATCGCCGTCGCTACGAGTCAGTTGCACCAGACGCCGGGTGTCCACCGCCATGGTGGTCTCGCGCAGCTGTAGCGGGCTCATCTCGCCAAGTCCCTTGAAGCGCTGAACGTTGGGTGTGCCGCGCTTGCCTTCGATGCGTTTCAATATCGCCGCCTTCTCGCTCTCGTCGAGGGCGTAGAAAACCTCCTTGCCAAGATCGATGCGATACAGCGGCGGCATGGCGACGAAGACATGGCCGGCGTCGACCAATGCCGGGAAGTGGCGCACGAACAGTGCGCACAGCAACGTGGCGATGTGCAGGCCGTCGGAATCGGCGTCGGCGAGAATGCAGACTTTGTGGTAGCGCAGCTTGGAAAGGTCGTCGCTGCCCGGGTCGATGCCGATGGCCACGGCGATATCGTGGACTTCCTGGGAGCCGTAGATGTCGTGAGACTCGACCTCCCAGGTGTTGAGGATCTTGCCGCGCAGCGGCAGGATCGCCTGGCTTTCACGATCGCGCGCCTGCTTGGCGCTGCCGCCGGCCGAGTCGCCCTCGACCAGGAACAGTTCACTGGTCACCGGATCCTGTCCCGAGCAGTCGGCCAGCTTGCCGGGTAGCGCCGGGCCCGCGGTGATCTTCTTGCGGGCGACCTTCTTGGCACTCTTCTGGCGACGCTGCGCGGCGCTGATCACCAGTTCGGCCAGGGCTTCTGCCTGATCGACGTGATGATTGAGCCACAGCGAGAAGGCGTCCTTGACCACTCCCGAGACGAAGCCGGCGACGGTGCGCGACGACAGCCGCTCCTTGGTCTGGCCGGCGAACTGCGGGTCGAGCATCTTCACCGAGAGCACGAAGGAGACGCGCTCCCACAGGTCGTCGGCGGTCAGCTTGACGCCACGCGGCAGCAAACTGCGGTAATCGCAGAACTCGCGCAGCGCATCGAGCAGCCCCGAGCGCAAGCCATTGACGTGGGTGCCGCCAAGCGGCGTGGGAATCAGGTTGACGTAGCTTTCCAGCAGCGGCTCGCCGCCTTCGGGCAGCCACTGGATAGCCCAATCCACGCCCTGCTCGTCATCGGCGAAATGGCCGATGAATGGCGATGCCGGCAACACCTCGAAACCATCCGTGGCCTGGGCCAGATAATCGCGCAGGCCATCGGCGTACTGCCAGACACTCTCGGCGCCGTCGGTCTCGGTCAGTACCACCTTGAGACCGGGGCACAGCACCGCCTTGGCACGCATCAGGTGCTTCAGGCGCGGCAAGGACAGCCTCGGCGAATCGAAATATTCGATTTCCGGCCAGAAGCGCACCACTGTGCCGGTCGCACGCTTGGCGCAGCTACCGATGATCGATAGCTCCTCGACTTTCTCGCCTTTCTCGAAGGCGATCCCATGACGATTGCCATCGCGGCACACCTCGACTTCCAAGCGTCGCGACAGCGCATTGACCACCGATACCCCAACGCCATGCAAGCCGCCGGAGAAACGGTAGCTCGATTGCGAGAACTTGCCGCCGGCATGCAGCTTGGTGAGAATCAGCTCGACTCCCGACAGGCCGTGTTCCGGGTGCATGTCGATGGGCATACCACGACCGTCGTCAGTGACTTCGATACCGCCGTCGTCGAGCAGACGCACGCGGATCTCGCTGGCGTAATCGGCCAGCGCCTCGTCGACGCTGTTGTCGATGACCTCCTGAACCAGATGATTGGGCCGGGTGGTGTCGGTATACATGCCGGGGCGTTTGCGCACCGGCTCGAGACCGGAGAGGACTTCAATCGAGGTGGCGCTGTATTGCGTCATGCGTTGTCCAACGTGCTGTCTACTGTCATATGGGAGTCGCTTGTGGCGTTACGTGTCCGGGTATCGCGTCCAGTCGATGGCCACCATGGGCGAGCACGGCAGGCAGGTAGTCGGCAAACCGGCTGAAGCCATGATCGCCGCCCGGCACGATCAGCGTGCGGCAGCCGGCATAGGCATCAAGCGCATCGCGGCAATCGAGGGTTTCGTCCGCACTGCCGATCAGCAGCAGATACCGCTCGGGAGTGAGCCGGGAGGGCATCAGCTCGGTGAGTTCGTCGCGGTGCAGCCCATCGATGACGAAACGCTCACCGGTATATTCGTTAATGAAATCCGCCCCCAGCCAGCCATCGACCAACCGCGCCGGCTGCACCGCCGGATTGATCAGTACCGCCGCGAGGTCAAAGCGCTCGGCCAGGCATGTGGCGAGAAAACCGCCCATCGAGCTGCCCACCAACAGGGTGTTCGAGCCCAACTCCGCCAGTGCCGCCTCGGCGATAGCCAGCGCGGCCTTGGGGCGATGCGACAACTGCGGAGCCAAACAGGGCAGTTCGGTGCCCCGATGCCTGATCCGCGCACAGGCAGCGCGCACCAGTTGCGCCTTGGGTGAGCCGCTGCCGCTATTGAAGCCATGCAAATAGAGCACGCCATCGACTGGCGCCAATCGATAGCGCTCGCTTAGCATAGCGCAAAAACTGTATGAAAAAACAGTCCCATTATCACGACTCCTCGGCGCACCATATTGCCTCGATCAAGCCCCGGCTGGAATCGTCCAACGCATCGACTCCATCATGCGTAGCCATGACCTGCTCGGCTTGGGTAGCGATTTTCTTACCCAATTCCACACCCCACTGGTCGAAGGGATTGATATCCCAGATCGTCGCCTGGACGAATACCTTGTGCTCGTAGAGCGCGATCAACGCACCCAACGTTTGCGGGGTCAGGCGCTCGAGCAGCAAGGTGGTCGACGGCTGATTGCCACGATAGCGCTTGTGCAGCGGGCGCGGGCCGTCATCGTCGACGGCTTCGTCGCCCAGCATCAACACCCGCGATTGCGCAAAGCAATTGGCCAGTGTCAGCCGGTGCTGCGCCTTCAGGTGCGCCCGTGTGGCATCGTCCTCGACCCGATCGTAGCGGCGCATCGGCGCGATGAAGTCGCACTCCACCGCCTGGGTGCCCTGATGCAACAACTGATAGAAGGCATGCTGGGCATTGGGGCCCAGTTGTCCCCAGAGCACCGGGCAGGTGGAGTAGCGGGTGATCTCACCGTCGTTGGTCACCGATTTGCCGTTGGATTCCATCTCGAGTTGCTCGAGATAGCTGGCGAAGAACTCCAGGCGCCCATCGTAAGGCAAAATCGAATGGGCGCGCACATCCAGAAAATTAACGTTCCAGATACCCGCCAACGCCAGCAGCACCGGCAGGTTGTCGTCGAGCTTGGCGGTGGCGAAATGGCGGTCCATGGCATGCGCGCCAGCCAGCAAGGCATGGAAGTTGTCCATGCCGACGACCAGCGCGATCGGCAAACCAATGGCGCCCCACAGCGAGTAACGCCCGCCGACCCAGTCCCAGAACTCGAGCTGGTTGGCATCGGAGATGCCCCACTCGCACATTTTTTCGCGACTGGCCGACACGCCGATGAAATGCTGGCGCATGACCAGTTCACGATCGCCATCGCCGTTGACCAGATACGACAGCAGCCAATCGCGCGCGGTGCGTGCGTTGGACAGCGTATCGATGGTGGTGAACGATTTCGACGACAGCACGAACAGCGTCGTCTCGGGGTTGAGACGCGTCAGGTAATCGGCGAGCTGCGAGCCATCCATGGTCGAGGCGAAATGCACCTCTAACGGATGCACGTCACGCGGGCGATAATCGGCCAGCGCGTGGGTGACCATCAGCGGCCCCAGGTCGGAGCCACCGACCCCCAGGTTGACGACATCGGTAATCGCCTTGCCGGTGGCGCCGCGCCACTGGCCGGCATGGCATTTCTCGACCATCGCCGCCATACGCGCGAGTGTCTCGTGTACCGCCGGCACCACGTCGTTGCCATCCACTTCGAGGTGGGCATCCGCAGGCAAGCGCAGTGCGGTGTGCAGTGCCGGACGGTCTTCCGAGCGGTTGACACGCTCGCCGGCGAGTAGCCGCTCGATGGCTCGGGGCACCTTGGCGGCATGGGCCAGATCGAGCAGCTTGCGCAAGGTCTCGTCGCGCCAGCGCTGCTTGGACAGATCGAGCATCAGCCCGGCGGCACGTCGGGTGAACGTCGCGTGGCGCTCGCCCGCACGAAACAGATCCTTGAGGTGCACGTCACGCATCTCTTCGGCATGCGCGTTCAATGCCTGCCAGGCCGGGCTTTGGTCGATCGAGGCTGAGTCGATCGGGGCGGGTGAAGACATCGGCATTTCTCTCCTTGAACGTCGCGTCTTGATCGAGCGGCTCTCGATGCGCTACTGGCGGGTGCAAGCCGGGAAAGCGATGCGTAAAATACACGCGTTGCGCGGCACCCACTTTTCTGTGATGTAAATCCTATGACTGATGCATCTTACCGTGACGCAATCTTTTCGACACCCCTCGACCGGGTCGCGTCGTTTTCCTTCGATGAGCGCGTGGTGGCGTGCTTTCCCGACATGATACGCCGCTCGGTTCCCGGCTATGGTCAGATACTCGGCATGCTCGGGGAGATTGCGGCCCGCCATCTGCGCCATGGCGGGCATGCCTATGACCTGGGCTGCTCGCTCGGCGCGGTAGGCTTGGCACTGGCCGGGCGCTTGCCGCCGGAGGCGTTCACGCTGACCGGTGTCGACCTGTCGCCGGCGATGGTCGAGCGCGCCCGCGCGACGTTCCTCGATGAGTGCCCCGAGCATCGCATCGAGGTCATCGAAGGCGATATCCGTCATCTGGACTATCGCCCGGCGAGCCTGATCGTCCTCAACTTCACCCTACAGTTCCTCGACCCGAGCGATCGCGACGCGCTGATCGTCAAGCTGTTCGATGCCCTGGAACCCGGCGGCGTGCTGGTGCTTTCGGAGAAGATCGTCGCCGCCAATGAGCAGGAAAACGCCTGGCTGGTCGAGCGCTATCACGACTTCAAGCGCGCCAACGGTTACAGCGACATGGAGATCAGCCAGAAGCGCACCGCGCTGGAGAACGTGCTGGTGCCCGATACGCTCGAGGGCCATCATGCGCGCCTGGTGCGCGCCGGTTTCTCGCGGGCGACCACCTGGTTCACGTATCTCAACTTCGCCTCGATGATCGCGTTCAAGGATTAAGGAAGCCACGCCTTGCCTCTCCCCGACCCGCACCAGGCGCTTTACCACGCCTTCATCGAGCAAGGCCTCACACGCTGGCTGGCGCGTCTACCCGAACAGCTCGCGCGCGGCCTCGATCGCAAGCGCTACGGCGATCTGCCGGCCTGGCAGAAAGCGGTGGCCAAGCTGCCAACATTACCGGCCGAACGCGCCGTGCGGCTCGATCGCGATAGCGTGAGCGTCGATGTCGAACTGACGGATTCCGAGCGGCGCCAGGCTGAAAGCCTGCTCAAGAAGCTCTCGCCGTGGCGCAAGGGGCCGTTTTCGCTGAGTGGTATCGAGATCGACTGCGAATGGCGCTCGGATTGGAAGTGGCAGCGCGTGGCGCCGCACCTATCGCCCTTGACCGGGCGGCGCGTTCTCGACGTGGGCGGCGGCAGCGGTTATCACGCCTGGCGCATGGCCGGCGCAGGCGCCGCCTTCGTGCTGGTGATCGATCCTTCGCCGCGTTTTTATTATCAGTTCCAGGCGCTGCGCCACTTCATCGGCGATGCCGATGGCGGCCGCACGCACTTCCTGCCGGTGGGCATCGAAGACCTGCCCGACAGGCTCGAAGCGTTCGATACGGTATTTTCGATGGGCGTTCTCTACCATCGACCTTCACCGCTCGATCACCTGCTGCAACTCAAAGGCGCCTTGCGTACCGGCGGCGAGCTGGTGCTGGAAACGCTGGTGGTGAAAGGCGGCGTCAGCAGCGTGTTCATGCCCGGCGAGCGCTACGCGGCCATGCCCAACGTTTACTTTCTGCCCTCGTCCCAAGCGCTTTGCCACTGGCTGGAGCGTTGCGGCTTCGCCGATGTGCGTGTCGTCGACGAGGCCACCACGACGCTCGACGAACAGCGCGCCACCGAGTGGATGAGCTTTCAGTCGCTGGCCGACTTTCTCGACCCCGAGGACCGCTCACGCACCATCGAGGGCTATCCGGCGCCGCGCCGCGCCGTGATCGTGGCGCGCAAGCCCTGACCCGCTATACAAAGGCGGCTCAACGTGCAGGACGCCAATCGCCCGATTCGTCGTCCTCGACAACACCATCTTCGTTATCGTCATCGGCGGGACCGCGACCCAGGCGATCGTCCTTGGCCGCGTCGATCTCGCGCATCACCGCATCGAGATCGGCGCGCTCTTCACTGCGTACGAAGGTGCCGGTCAGGCGAACGTCGGGGTGCAGCTTGCCATGCTCGAACAATGACCAGATTTCGCCGGCGTAGTCGATCTTGAGTAGCTCCGGGGCGAAGCGGCCGAAATAGCGGGTCATGTTGTCGACGTCGCGCGTCAACATGCGCTCGGCGTTATTGTTGGCGGCGGCGTCCACGGCCTGGGGCAAATCGATGATGACCGGGCCTTGCGGCGTCAGCAGCACGTTGTACTCCGACAGGTCGCCATGAATCAGCCCGGCGCTGAGCATCTTGACGATCTCGCCGAGCATGATTCGGTAGAACTCACGCGCCTCATCGGCGTCGAGTTCGACATCGTTGAGGCGTGGCGCGGCATCGCCATCGGCATCGACGACCAGGTCCATCAGCAGCACGCCATCGATGAAGCCATGCGGCTGCGGCACTCGCACTCCAGCCGACGCCAGCCGATAGAGCGCATCGACCTCGGCATTCTGCCAGGCTTCTTCCTGTTCACGGCGACCGTAGCGCGTGCGCTTCTCCATGGCACGCGCCTGGCGGCTGTTACGCACCTTGCGTCCTTCCTGGTACTCGGCTTGATTATGGAAACTGCGCTTACTGGCTTCCTTGTAGACCTTGGCGCAACGCGTCTCGCCTTGGGCTCTTACGACGTAGACGGCGGCTTCCTTGCCACTCATCAGCGGCCGCATCACGTCGTCGATGAAGCCATCGTCGATCAGCGGCTGTAGACGTTTGGGGGCTTTCATTCGACCTCGGTTTTAGCCTGTGACAGTTCGTGGCATAGCATACCGCCTTGTCACGCTAACGTCAGAAACGCCTTCGGCCCGCCATGTGACGAGCCGAAGCGCTGGAAGCCGGTCTCTCAAGCCGTGGCCGGCTCGGCTTCGCGGATCAGGGAATCCAGTGAGCATGCGGATTTCACGGTAATCGCCACCGATTGCACATCGCCCCCGGTGTCGTGATCGCGCGTGGCGGCATACTCGACCGCCTCCACCGCGCTCTTGCCGTGATCGATGGCGGCCAGCGCCCATTTCCAGCCGGTACCGTACGCCACGGGGCCCTTGACTGGCATTCTGACCAGGCGATCGAACATTTCGAATACCCCATTGGGGCCGGCGATGATCATTTCGATCCGCGTGACGTGTGGCTTGGCGTCTCTCGGTGCGCCAGCGTTGAGCCATTCCATGACTTCCCACCATCCTTGCTGCTCGCCGGCGAAGGCAACCCACTCGCCGTTATCGAGCCGGAAAAGTTTTTGTGCGTGATTGTAAGTGGAACCGCTTACGCTGATCTGCGAATCGGTCGCTAGCGTCGTACCATCCCAGACGATAGTGGTCATTGCGTACCTCTTCGTGCCAAGAGCGGCTCATCCGCTATACCAAGCGTCGAAAACGCTCTCTGTGGCACTTCAAAATGGGGTTTTCCTACTTGCGATTTCTTGTTGTTTTGCCTCTCGCTTCCCGCCGAGGCCTATCTTGCCCAAGGACACCATATCGATAAAATAAGGAGGCAATCGTCAATAGTGTGCCTTTCTCGCGCGCTCGCCATGCGCCGAGAAACGTAAGATCGATTGGGCTTATTGCACGTTTGCCATACAGACGAACGCCCCGCTAGCGGGGCGCCTATTGTCGCATCGACAGAGGTCGGAACGAAACGTCAGCGGATCATTTACTGAATAGTTCGCGCACGTCCCTGGCTTCCCAGTGCGGGAAATACTTACGCACCAGTGCGTTGAGTTCGGCCTCGAAGGCCTGCCAATCGACCGGCTCGCTACCGGCGCTGGCGCCGCTTTCGGCCACGCCGCGAACCATTCCCGCGCCAACCGTGACGTTGCTCAACCGGTCGATGACGATGAAGCTGCCGGTATCGGGGCTGACGCAGTAATCGTCGATGGGCACTTGCGCGGTGAGTTCGATCCGGCAACGGCCAATGGCGTTAAGATCGAGATGATCGGCGTTCTTGTGTTCCAGCGTATTGACGTCGATCTGGTAGTCGATGGCGCTCACCTGCCCGCTCAGATCGCGGGTGGCCAGCTTGATGTCGTAGAGCTTGCCGGTCTCCAGCGCGGTGTCGTGCATCCACACGATATCGGCCTCGAACGTGTTGGATAGCGGCACCTCGGCGGCGGCGTCGACCAGCCAGTCGCCGCGCGAGATGTCGATCTCCTCGTCGAGGGTGACGGTGATCGCCTGGCCGGGATAGGCGGCCGGCAGATCGCCGTCGAAGGTGACGAGACGCTCGACCGTGGCGGTCTTGTTCGAGGGCAAGGCCTTGATGCGCTGCCCCGGGCGCAGGATGCCAGCGGCCAGCGTGCCGCAGTAGCCGCGAAAATCCAGATTCGGCCGGTTGACGTACTGCACCGGCAAACGCAGGTCGGTGAGGTTGCGATCGAAGGCGATCTCGACGCTTTCGAGCAGCTCGAGCAGCGCCGGGCCTTGCTCTCCACCCTCGGTGTACCAGGGCGTCTTGTCGCTGCGGTTGACGACGTTGTCGCCATCCAGCGCGGAGAGCGGCACGAAGCGGATATCGCGGGCGCCCAGCTTTTCGGCGAAGGTGCGGTACTCGGCGACGATCTCATCGAAACGCGCCTGGGAGAAGTCGACCAGGTCCATCTTGTTGACGGCGATCACCAGGTGCTGGATGCCCAGCAGGTCGGCGATGAAGCTGTGCCGGCGGGTCTGGGTCTGCACGCCGTACCGCGCGTCGATCAGGATCACCGCGAGGCTCGCGGTGGAGGCACCGGTGGCCATGTTGCGGGTGTACTGCTCGTGGCCGGGGGTGTCGGCGATGATGAACTTGCGCTTGTCGGTGGAGAAGAAGCGGTAGGCGACATCGATGGTGATGCCTTGCTCGCGCTCGGACTGCAGGCCGTCGACCAGCAGCGCGAGATCGACCTGGTCGCCGGTGGTGCCGCTCTTCTTCGAATCCCGGGTGATCGCGGCGAGCTGGTCCTCGTAGATCATCTTGGAGTCGTGCAGCAACCGCCCGATCAGCGTCGATTTGCCGTCGTCGACACTGCCGCAGGTGATGAAGCGCAGCAGGTCCTTGTTCTCGTGCTCATGCAAGTACTGCTCGATGTTTTCAGCAATTAGCGATGACTGATGTGCCATGATGCCTTTCCGGTAATCGATGCATAGGCGCTGAGCGAAAAGTCAGCGAGCGAAGGCCAGACAAGACAAAAATCAGCGAAAGAGCGGAGTTTACAGAGCGTAAATGAGTATCTTGAGCTGATTTTTAACGCCGTATGGCCGAGCGTAGCGGGTTTTCGCCAGCGGCTAGAAGTATCCCTCGCGCTTCTTGCGTTCCATGCTGCCGGCCTGGTCGTGATCGATGGCGCGGCCGCTGCGTTCGCTGGTGCGCGTCAACAGCATCTCCTGGATGATCTCGGGCAGCGTGGCGGCCCGGGATTCCACCGCGCCGGTCAGCGGGTAGCAGCCGAGCGTACGGAAACGCACCCATTTCTCCTCGGGCACTTCGCCGGGCTCGAGCGGCAGGCGCTCGTCGTCGACCATGATCAGCATGCCGTCGCGCTCGACCACCGGGCGCGGCGCGGCGTAGTACAGCGGCACGATGGGGATCGCTTCGAGGTAGATGTACTGCCAGATATCCAGTTCGGTCCAGTTGGAGAGCGGGAACACGCGGATCGATTCGCCCTTGTTGACCTTGGCGTTGTAGACGTTCCACAGCTCGGGGCGCTGGTTCTTGGGGTCCCAGCGGTGGTAGCGGTCGCGAAACGAGTAGACGCGCTCCTTGGCGCGCGAGGCTTCCTCATCGCGCCGCGCACCGCCGAAGGCGGCATCGAAGCCGTGCTGGTCGAGCGCCTGCTTGAGCGACTGGGTCTTCATGATGTCGGTGTACTTGCTGCTGCCGTGATCGAACGGGTTGATGCCCGCCGCACGGCCCTCCTCGTTGATGTGCTCGATCAGCTGCATGCCGGTTTCCGCGGCCATCTTGTCGCGAAAAGCGATCATCTCGCGGAACTTCCAGGTGGTGTTGACGTGCAGCAGCGGGAACGGCGGCGTGCCGGGGTAGAAGGCCTTGCGTGCCAGGTGCAGCATCACCGAGGAGTCCTTGCCGATGGAGTACATCATCACCGGGTTGCGGAATTCGGCGGCCACTTCACGGATGATGTGGATCGATTCCGCTTCGAGCTGTTTGAGATGGGTCTGGCGTTCGGGAGAAAGCATCGCGGCTTGGCAACCTCTCATGATGGCGGCGCCCGATACCGAAAGAGCGCCGAAAGCAGGGGTTAGTCTTGCCATGGGCAAGACTAATCTTGGAGATACGTTACCGATTCGACAGTGATAACGTCAAAGAATTAAGAACTATCCTTTAAGCGCCATTGGCTATAACAACATGCAATCTATCGCACTTATATATCCACGCGCTCGACCCAGGTCGTCAGGTTGTCCCCTTCGAGATCGATAACCCGAAAACCGGGGCGCGACGCCTCGTCGATAGCGAACAGTGCCGAACCACCGAGAAATTGATCGGTCGTGGCCGGGCAGCCGTAAACAGCGACTTCGCCGTGCTGCTTGGCGAAGGCCTGGTGGATATGACCGCACAGGATTGCACGCACCTGCGCGTAAGCGGCCAGTGTTTGCCACAGTGCCTCTCGGTCGTGCAGGCCGATGGAATCCATCCACTCGGAGCCGATCTCGAGCGGCGGGTGATGCATGGCCAGCAGGGTCGGCCGCTCATCCTCCTCCAGTTTCAATGCCAGCGCCTGGAGCTGGGCCTGGCCCAGTTCGCCATGAGGCTGCCCACTAACCCGCGAATCAAGCATGAGCAGGCGCCATTGGCCAAGATCCACCTCATCGTGGATCGCATGCTGCTCGGCCATGAGACGCGGATGATCGTGGTTGCCGGGCAACCAGAACCAGGGGCAATCGAATGCGCCGAAGGCCGCCGAGGCATGCCGATAGGACGCTGCCGTTTCATCCTGGCTGATATCGCCGCTGATTAGCAGCATATCGGGCCGCAATCCTTTCGCGCACTCCAGCACGGCTTGCAGTTGTCGAAGCGGGAATCCCTTGCGCGAGCGCGCCTCGGGGTCGGCAAGCAGGTGGCAATCGGTAACCTGCACCAGGCGCATCAACGCGATTCCGAGAGATCGACGGCATGACCATGGGCAAGCCCATGATCCAGCCATTCACCGAGAAAACGGTTGAGCTGGAGCTTCTCGTCGGGCTGATGCATGCGCGCATTGGGGTAGCGGTAGCGTCCGCTGAAGTGGCGCTGGCGCTGAAAATCGGTGACTTCGGCCATGCGTACGTCATGATAAAGATGCACCAGCATACGCGGAGACTCGATGATGCCATCGAGCACGCCGGTCTGCGCCACACGCACGATGGTGGTATAGGGTGCCTGCTCGGTCACTTCCAGCCACAACGTGCCGAACCGGCCGGAGTGACTGGCCAATGGGACTTCGCGCACGTCGCCGGCCTCGAGTTCGCCGAGCAGGCGAGTCATGCGCAGGTAATTAGCCGTGCACTCACCCTGCAATGTTCTGAGATCGGTGACATAGGCGGTTCTTGCCACGGATTTACCTCCTTGCTCGCAATGAAGCCCGCTCGCGTGCCAGCCAGTAAAAGGCAATCAGACACATGGCGTTGTCGAGTCGCCCGGCATCGAGCAATTCGCAGGCTCGTGCAAACGGTAGCACATGTACGAGAATATCTTCGTTTTCTTCCGCGAGGCCATGCACGCCACCCAGCGCCCGGCAGTCGACCAGGCCACAGAACAGCGTGACGCGTTCGTCGCAGGCACCGGGGCTGGGATAGTAGGTATGCAGCTCGATCAGTTCATCGATTTCGCAGCCCGCTTCCTCGAGCGCTTCGCGGCGCGCGACATCGGCCGGATTCTCGCCGGGCTCGATCAACCCGGCAACCGGCTCCAGCTTCCAGGGACTCAGCGGGTCATTCAGCGCACCGGCACGAAACTGCTCGATTAGCACCACGCTGTCGCGTTCGATATCGTAGAGCAATACGCCCACAGCGTCGCGACGAACATGCACCTCGCGTGCAATAGCCGCGCTCCAGCCCCCTTCGAACAAGCGATGGCGCAGATGGCGTCGCTCGAGGCTGAAAAACCCATCCTGCAAACGATCGACACTCACCCGCTCGACATCGTCGGCGGCGAAGCGCGGTGTATCCAGCGATCTCTTTTCGGCCATGAGGCCTCCTCGGCACCGGGCAGGTGAAGCGCATGTATGAATGACACGATGCGCTCCATTATCCTGACCCGCTTCGCCGATTCCAACCTCGGCCGACGATAAGCGGTCGTCAGCCTATTCCAGCGACTCCAGCAGTGCCTGGGCATCTTCCCGACGCGCCTCGTCGGAGGCCTCGCGACCTTCGCGAACCTGCCCGTTCACGGCGCGACGCGCATGCTCGATGGCCTGCTCGTCGCGCCCTTCCTCGGCCAGAAACGAGGCATAGTAGTAGTTTACATCGATACCTTGGGGGCGGATATTCAAGGCTTTTTGAAACATCGCCTCGGCGGTTTCGCTGTCGCCGAAGGCGATAGGCCAACCGGGCGCGCGCGCGTAGAGCGCGCCTAGCGTGACATAGGCCGACGCATCGCTACCGCGAGGATCGATCTCGATGGCGCGCTCGAGTGCGGCCCGCGCCTCCTTGGCCAGCCCCAACGCGCCCAGGCCACCCTCGGCACTGGCCTGGGAGGCAAGCACGATACCCCGCCAGGTCAGCACGTCAGCGTTATTGGGATACTGCTCCGCGAGCGTCTTGGCCTCGCTGGCTAGTGCATCGAGCGCATCGACCTGATCGTCGGGCGCGTTCTGCGTGGTGACATGCTCCCAGCGGTTCTTGAGCGAGAAGAGCTCGCTCTGCTGGGCCAATACGTTCGGCACGATCAGCAACAGAGACAGACCCAGGATGCTGGCTTGCATCAGACGACGGGATATCGACATGGTGGCTCCTGACGTTATGATTATTCGATCAACCAGATCAAAATGTAACGAACGTTTGAATCAATTGCCATTGCACGTTGTATGGACTCCCTATGAAAGGTCGCAACATGACGCGCTGGCGCGATCCCGCCAAGGATCCGCGCCAGGAAAAGAAGAGTCATCTGATCACGCCGCAAGGCCATGCACGGCTCAAGGGCATTCACGAGCATCTCTCGCGGGTACGCCGCCCCGAGCTTTCGGCCAAGGTCGGCGAGGCCGCGGCTCTCGGCGATCGTAGCGAAAACGCCGACTATACCTACAACAAGAAGGAGCTCAACCGGGTGATCGCGCGAATCCGCTACTTGGGCAAGCGCCTCGATGAGCTACAAGTCGTCGACCGCCTGCCGGCGGATACCGGGCGGGTCTACTTCGGCGCCTTCGTGACACTGGAAGACGACGACGGCGAGGAGTTGCACATTCGTCTGGTCGGCCACGACGAAACCGACACCTCGCGCCACTGGATCAGCGTCGACTCGCCGTTGGCACGCGCGCTGCTCGGCAAGGCGCTGGATGATGACGCCACGGTCGCCGCACCGGGCGGCGAAACCACCTACATCATTACCGCCATCGATTATCGCGATCCGCAGCGGTGAGTTCAGAGGGTTTTTAACGCTTCACTGCACGATAGACACGAAAACGCCGGTCGTCGGCAAGGATCTCGAAGCCGCCGAAGGCCGCATCGAGCCGGTCGGGGTATGGCAGGAACGCATTGGCGACCAAGGTCAAACTGCCGCCTTTGATAAGCCGCGCCGGCGCCTCACCAATCAGCCGTGCCGCCGGTCCGATGTCGACGCTGCGCTCCTGATGAAACGGCGGGTTGCTGACGATCGCATCGAAGCGCTCGTTCCCATCCAGCGCGGAATAGACATCGCTGTGCCGCACCGTTCCAACCACACCGTTCAGTGCCAGCGTGCGCCGCGTCGCTTCCACGGCGAAGGCATTGATATCCACCGCCGTGACATCGGCGCCGCGCCGTGCCAGCCAGGCCGCGATGATACCGTCGCCGCAGCCGACATCGAGAATCCGCTCGCCCTGCCGGCCCAGCGATTCGGGTAACGATTCGAGCAACAACCGGGTGCCGTCATCGAGCTTGCCGTGGCCGAATACGCCGGGGTGGCTGGCGAGTTGCAGATCCAGCACCCCGAAGGTTGACCAGGCGGCATCCGGGGCCAGACCGACCCGCCCCAGGCGGGTCTCGAACAGCGTGCAGCGCCGGGCGCTATCGAGCTTGCGGCAGCCCAGCCCCAGTGCCGCCAGCACCTTGAGCACATGCTTGATACCGCCTTGATTTTCGCCGACCACCTGCAGACGGGTGCCCTGCGGTAACTGGGCGCACAGCGCCAGCAGCCACCACTCGCCCAGTGCATGGGCCTTCGGCCAGAACAGCACCGCGCCAGGGACTTCTTCGAAAGCGGGCGACAGGCCGCAATGCCATTTCATACCGCGCTCGCGCCAAGCCTCGCAGACGCCCAAGTCGGCACTCCATAATTGCCCGCTGCCCGTTTCGAGCCAGGGATCGCGCGGCGGCGCCACCCACAGCCAGCCACGGTAATCCACATCCTGGCGCGCGAGTAGCTGGCAAGTGGGAGTAATGGCACTCATTCGATACGCTCCGAGATGCTCTTCACAGCAAGGGGTTTGTGTACGCTGTAGAGTAAATAGCGACCCAGCCGCCAGTGAGGGTCGATATCGCAGTAACGACGCTCCAACTCGAATATGCGCGTGAGTGTCGCGCGGTCGGGCTCGCGTTCACGCAGATAATCGTGAAACACGCGGATACCGGCGACATGCTCGACGACCAAGCCTTGCTCGGCCAGCCAGCGACTGATTTGAGCGTGAGTCAACGGCGAAATCGGCGTCAACCGCTGGCGCTTGCCGGTCCCCGCCAGGCGGTCATCGAGTGCCTTGTCGAGATTGCCCTTGATCACATTGGAAAAACGCAGCGCATCGCGATTGAAGACCATCAGCGAGAGATGGCCACCCGGCTCGAGTAGCTGGGCCAATGTGGCGATAGCCGAGCGAGGATCGGCCAGCCACTCAAGCACCGCATGGCAGACGATCAGCGGCCAGGGACCGGGCGCCTGCTCGGGCAATGCCTGCAGCGGTGCCTGAAGGCAACGCACATCGGTCCCATCCAGCGCCTCGCGAGCGCGGGCCAGCATTTCGCCGGAGGGCTCGGTGAATGTTACCGCATGCCCACGCTCGGCCAGCCAGGCGCTCATCTGCCCCAGCCCGCCGCCGACATCCAGCGCTGGTTGCCCGTCAAGCGGCAGCGTCCGTGGCAATAGATGATCGAGGAGCGCCAAGCGTAACTCGCCGCGTGAACCCCCATAAAGGCTCGCGGCGAATTTTTCGGCCATTCCATCGAAGAGTCGATCGTTCATCGTCAAGACGGATAATCCAAACACTGAAAGGCGGCCAGTCTAGCCGTAGCGTGCAAGGTTTGACACCGCCTGCCAGGGTTCCCTGCAAGAGCCATGGGGTGGTTCACCGTCGCGGATACGCGTTTCTCCTGTGGCCAGGCGGGTTTATCTTGCCCTGTCAGGTGCTTATAATACGCGACTCACTACGCTTGGCCCCCATAGCTCAGCTGGATAGAGCGTCCCCCTCCTAAGGGGAAGGTCTCAGGTTCGAATCCTGATGGGGGCGCCAATCCAGCCCGCATCATTGAGCGCTTTTACCTAATCTCACCCAGAACCGCCAGCCTTGATGTTCGCAACGGACACCAGTTGGACACCATCAGAAAACCGATTGCCACCCTGCAACCGCGCGCCGACTTTGGTACTTACTGGCGGCGAATTTGGCGCAAGGCCGAGATAGCATTTAGCTTGTTATTTCGCGCCAGGCTTGGCACCGTCATTACTAAGTGAACGCGCCCACTACTTGCCGCTGAACCCGAACACCCGCCGTCGTGGCAGCAGCTCGGTCTTGTGCAGCACCACATACGCCAGGCCGCCGATAGCCACGCCCCAGAACGCCGAGCCCAGCCCGAACAGGCTCATCCCAGAGGCGGTGGCCATGAAGGTGATGATCGAGGCCTCGCGATGGTCCGTCGCCTCGGCCGCCGCGACGATATTGCTGGTGATGGCGCCGACCAGCGCCAGCCCGGCGAGCACGGCGACGAAGGTGCCGGGCAGCGAGGTGAACAGCAGCACGATGGTGCCGGCGAAGGTCGCACCGATCAGGTAGAACGCGCCGTTGGCCACCCCCGCGACATAGCGCTTGCCCGGGTCTTCGTGGGCCTCACTGCCGGTGCAGATCGCTGCGGTGATGGCGGCGATCACCGTGGTGATGCCGCCGAAGAATGCCATGGTCACCGACGCCAGGCTGGTGACGGCGAGGATCGGTCGCGCCGGGGCGTCGTAGCCAGCCCCGCGCAGGATCGCCATGCCGGGCAGGAACTGGCCGGTGAGGCTGACCAGCACCAGCGGAATCGCCAGGCTCAGGGTGGCATCCCAGGTCCACTCGGGGCGGATCAGTGTCGGCGCGGCCAACTCGATGCCCACGCCCTCCAGGCTGGCCCCTTCCAGCAGTACCGCCAGCCCCATCCCGACGACCACCAACAGCACCAGGCAGTAGCGCGGCGAGAGCCGCTTAAATACTAGGTAGGCGACGAGCATGCCGGCCGCCAGCGCCGGCGCGTTCTCCAGGGAAGTGAACACGCCCAGCCCGAACTGGAACAGGATCCCGGCCAGCATGGCGCTGGCGATGCCCTTGGGAATCGCTGCCACCAGCCGATCGAAGGTACCAGTGATGCCGATCACGAAGAGGATCAGTGCAGCGGTGATATAAGCGCCCACCGCCTCGTTGAGCGACAGCGCCGGAAACAGTGTGACCAGCAGCGCCGTGCCCGGCGCCGACCAGGCGGTGATTACCGGCACCTTCAGCCACAGGCTGAGCCCGATGCCGGTGACGGCCGCACCCAGCGAGATCGCCCAGACCCAGGAGGTCATCATGGCGTTCGAGATCTCGGCGCTCTGGGCGGCCTGGAAGAAGATCGCCAGTGGCCCCGCGTAGGAGATCAATACGGCCAGAAACCCAGCCGTGACGGCGGGAACCGACCAGTCCCTGTGTAGTTGCATGTCTCGCCTCATAACGTGAAAAAAGGCCCGCGTCGCCAGGGCGGCTCGCGGGCCAAGGAGGATACCGAATTGACTTCGTGCCTTTCAGGTGCCGTTGGCGGCCATCGGCGCGGGCTTGGCCGCCTTATCGGCTAGCAGCGTCAGCGAACCGGCCCGGCGGCTGACCAGGAACACGGCGATCGCGGCGATCACGCCGGGGATGGCGAAGGCGATGAAGTTGAGATGATGCGGCAACACCAGCGCCAGCAGGCCGCCGCCCAGCAGCGGGCCGACGATGGCGCCGTTGCGTCCGACGCCCGAGGCCCAGCCGAGGCCGGTGGAGCGAATCGTCGTCGGGTAGAACTGGGCGACGTAGGCGTAGAGCAGGATCTGAGAGCCGATGGTCGTCGCCCCGGCCACCGCGACCAGGCTGTACAGCACCCACATCGGGCTCTCGAAGCCGAGCAGCGACAGCGAGCCCGCGGCGAGGACGAAGAATGTCACCAGCACGGTGCGCGGATGGAAGCGATCCGCCAGCCAGCCGCCACCGATGGCCCCGGCGATGGCGCCGACATTCAGCACCAGCAGGAACAGCAGGCTCGAGCTCAGCGCGTAACCGGCCATGGACATCAGCTTGGGCAGCCAGGAGCCCAGCGCATAGACCATCAGCAGGCACATGAAGAAGGCGGTCCAGAACATCAGCGTGCTCAACTGGCGGCCATCGGCGAACAGCTCGCGCACCGGCGCCTTGCTCGCCCCGGTCATCGGCAACGTCAGCGTGCCGGAGGCCGAGAGCGACTGGCTCGGATCGATGGCCTCGAGAATCTCGCGGGCCTCGTCGTCACGCCCCTGCTGGAGCAGGAAGCCCACCGAATCGGGCAGGAACTTGATGACCAGCGGCAGCATCAGCAGCGGCACGATGGCCAGGAAGAACATCACCTGCCAGCCGAAGGTGGGTACGATCCAGATGCCCAGCCCGGCGGACATCATGCCGCCCACGGCGTAGCCGCTGAACATCACCGCCACCAGGGTGCTGCGGCTGCGCTTGGGCGAATATTCGGTCATCAGCGCCACCACGTTGGGCATCACCCCGCCGATGCCCAGGCCGGCGATGAAACGCAGGATGCCGAACTGCCAGGGCGTGGTGGCGAAGCCGTTGATCACCGTGGTCACGCTGAACAGGACGACGCAGAGCAGGATCATCCGCTTGCGCCCCCACTTGTCCGAGAGGGTGCCGAAGGTCATGGCGCCGAACATCATGCCGAACAGCGCCGCGCTGCCGAGCGCGCCAGCGGCGAGGGGGCTGAGTTGCCACTGCTCCATCAGGATCGGCAGCACCACGCCGTAGATGACCAGGTCGTAGCCATCGAAGACGATGATCAGGGTGCACCAGAGCAGGACCTTCCAGTGGAAGGGCGTGAACCGGGCGTTGTTGATTACCTCGTTGACGTCGATGTGTCGCATTGTCGTGCTCCGTTGGTTGTGGTTGTCGGGGCAGCGTGGTGGCCGACCGCCGAGGCGGCCGGAGTCGGGGTCTGGCTGGTGGTGTTGTGGTGGTGTTTCGGCTAGCCGGCATCTCCGCCGGCGACGGGAACGACGGTACCGGTGATATAGCTGGCATCGTCGGATGCCAAAAACAGGATCGGCCCGGCCTGCTCGTCCAGGCTGCCGTAGCGCCCCATGAAGCAGCTGGCCTTGGTCTGGTCGATATGCGCCTGGAACCAGGCCCGCTCCTGTTCGGTGCGCGGCTCGGGGGTGCCGCGCGAAATCCGTCGCGGCGGCGCTTCGGTCCCGCCCGGCGCGGTGGCGACGACGCGGATGCCGTGCTCGGCGTACTCGAAGGCGAGCGAAGCGGTCATGGCGTTGATCCCGCCCTTGGCCGCCGAGTACGGGATGCGGTGGATGCCACGCGTGGCGGCCGACGACACGTTGACGATGACACCGCCGCCCTGCGCCACCATGGACGGCAGCACCGCCCGGCAGCACCACAGCGTCGGCATCAGCGAGCGGGTGATCTCGGCGGCGATCTCGGTGCCGCTGAACTCGACGAATGGCTTGAAGTTGATGGCGCCACCAACGTTGTTGATCAGCACGTCGATGCGCCCGAAGCGCTCGAGGGCCTGGCGCATGACACTCTCGGTGCCCTCCCAGGTCTCGAGATCGGCCTGCAGCGCCACGGCCTCATGGCCCTGCTCGGTCAGCGCGGCGGCAACTTCGTGCACGATATCGGCGCGGTCGACCAGCGCCAGGCGCGCGCCCTCGGCGGCGGCGCGCTCGGCGACCCGCCGCCCGATGCCCTGGGCGGCGCCGGTGACAACGATCACCTTCTCAGTGAAGCGCGGCGTACTCATGCGACCTCCGCTTCGGCCGGCGTCAGGCTCGGCGCGAATTTTTCGTAATGGAAGCTGGCCGGGGTGATGCCCTGATCGCGGAAGTGCTTGAGCACGGCGTCGACCATCGGCGGCGGCCCGCACAGGTAGACGTCGACATCGCCGTCGTTGAGCGCATCAATCGCCATGTGGTGGGTGACGTAGCCCTTGCGCGGATGCTCGCTCGCCGTGTCGGCCACCACGGTGGTGTAGCTGAAGTTGGGCAGCGCCTCGGCAAAGGCGTCGAGTTCGTCCCGCTTGACCAGATGATCATCAAAGGAGACGCCGTAGATCATGTGGATCGGCTGAGCGCAGCCCTTCTCCTTCAACTGCTTGAGCATGGACAGAAACGGCGCCAGTCCGGTGCCGCCGGCCAGCATCAGCAGCGGGCGCTTGACCTCGCGCAGATAGAAGCTGCCCAGCGGGCCGGTCATGGTCAGCGCGTCGCCGGGCTTGGCCGTGCCGGCCAGGTAGCCGCTCATCAGGCCCTGCGGCACGTTGCGGATCAAGAACGAGGCGCGCTTGTCGCCGGGGCGCGAGCTGAACGAGTACGAGCGCGTCTCGTCGCTGCCCGGCACCTGGATGTTGATGTACTGACCGGGCAGGAAGGCCAGTTCGCTCTCCTCCTCCAGATCCACGGCCAACTCGATGCTGTCGTCGGAGAGCGGCTCGACCATGGCGACCTTGCCGTTGATCTCGCCGACCTGGGTCTTGCATAGCGTCGAGGCCACCGGGACCTGGATCACGCAGTCGGACGACGGCACCATCTGGCAGGTCAGCACCTTGCCTTCGGCTTCCTCCTCCTCGGACAGCGCCTCCTCCAGGTAGTCGTCGCCCAGGTCGAAGGCGCCCTGCTCACACTGCCCCTTGCAGGTGCCGCAGACCCCGTCGGAGCAGTCCATCGGCAGGTTGACCTTCTGGCGATAGGCGGCGTCGAGCACCGTCTCCCCGGCCTTGCAGCCGATGAAGCGGGTGACGCCATCCTCAAAGTTGAGTGCAATGGTGTAGCTCATGGTCGTTTCCTCCCCCACCCGTCAGACGTGATAGACGTCAATGACCTGATGGATATAGTCGTTATTCAGCACCACCTTTTTATAAGTGATCAGCGGTGCATCGCCGGATACGTCCAAGGTGTAGAAGGACGTGCCGAAGAAGGCGCTGGTCTGCTGGTAGCGGTGGCTCAGGGTGTGCCAGTTGAAGCGCAACTCGACCTTGTCACCCTCCTGGCTCAGCACCTCCAGGTTGGAGATCTGGTGCGTGGTGCGCGGCTCGGGAATGCTGGTCGCTCCGGAGCGCTCGGTCTTGATGCGGTAGACGCGATCCTCGAGCCCCTCACGGCTGGGGTAGTAGATCAGCGAGATCTCGGATTGCGGGTCGCGGGTCAGCTCGTCGTCGTCGTCCCACGCCGGCATCCAGAACGTCGCGTCCTTGCTGTAGCAGGTGAGCCATTCGTCCCACGCGCGGTCGTCGAGCAGGCGCGCCTCGCGGTAGACGAAGGCCTGGATGTCGAGATAGTTCATGTTCGCACTCATGCGCTGGCCTCCTTTGATGCGGGCGTGGTGGCAATGAACTGGCTGCGCTCTCTCTCGATGGCGCGCAGCATCTCCGCGACCCAGTGCTTGTGGTGCATCACGTAGAGGCCTTCGTCTTCCGGCGACGCGCCGCTGAGCAGCGGCTTCATGTCGATGGCGCGGGCGTTGTCATCGGCGCCCTCGATCCACTGCTTGGCACCGCGGGAGAGATCGTTCCACTCGGCGTCGAGCCCGGCATAGCCGTTCTGGCAGGCGCGGAACTCCTCCAGGTCGTCCGGCGTGCCCATGCCGCTGACGTTGAAGAAGTCCTCGTACTGGCGGATGCGCAGGGCGCGGTTCTCTTTGGATTCGCCCTTGGGCGCGAAGCAGTAGATGGTGACCTCGCTCTTGTCCACGGCCAGCGGACGGATCACGCGGAACTGGGTCGAGAACTGATCCATCAGGTAGGCGTTGGGATACAGGCACAGATTGCGCGTCTGGTTGACGATGGAATCGGCCCGCGCCTCGCCGAACTCGGCCTCGAGCTTGTCCTTCTGGCTGTAGACCGGGCGCACCTCGGGGTTGAGCAGGCGCGTCCATAGCATCATATGGCCGTTCTCATAGGAGTAGAAGCCGCCCAGGCTCTTCGACCAGCCGTTGGCGTCCACCGCCTTGGTGCCGCCGGCGTCGTAGTTGCGCCGCTCCATGGTCGAGGAGTAGTTCCAGTGCACGGTGCTGACGTGGTAGCCGTCGGCGCCGTTCTCGGCCCCCAGCTTCCAGTTGCCATTGAAGGTGTACGACGAGGTGCCGCGCAGGATCTCGAGGCCTTCCGGGGCCTGATCGACGATGTTGTCGATGATCTTGGTGGTCTCGCCGAGGTGCTCCTCGAGCGGCTTGACGTCCGCGCTCAGGCTGCCGAACAGGAAGCCGCGATAGTTCTCGAAGCGGGCGATGCGCTTCAGGTCGTGGGAGCCGTCCTGCTTGAAGCCCTCCGGGTAGGCGCCGGTCTTCTCGTTCTTGGCCTTGAGCAGCTTGCCGTCGTTCTTGAACGACCAGCCGTGGAACGGGCAGGTGAAGGTGCCCTTGTTGCCACGCTTCTTGCGGCACAGGGTCGCGCCGCGATGCGCACAGGCATTGAGCAGCGCGTGCAGCTCGCCCTGCTTGTCGCGGGTGATGATCACCGGCTGGCGGCCCAGGGTCACGGTCATGTAGTCGCCCGGCTCACTGATCTGGCTCTCGTGGGCCAGGAACAGCCAGTTGCCTTCGAAGATGTGCTTCATCTCCAACTCGAAGAAGGCCGGGTCGGTGAACATGCTGCGGTGAGCGCGGAAGATGCCCTGTTCGGCATCGTCGACGACGGCGCCGCGGACGCGCTCTTCGAGACGATCAAGCTGAGTGGTCATGGTCGACTCCTTGGCGCCGCTCGCGCGGCGCTCGATTGTTGGAAGGTTCGCTTCAGGCGGTCTCGAGGGCACGCGGGCGCGCATGGCGGCTCTGCAGCTCGTGGCGCTCTGTCGCTGCCAGCTCGACGTCGAACACCACCTCGGTGAAGGGCGCGTCCAGGCCGCGCTTGTCGGCCTCGGCGGCGTCCTCGATGCGCTTGGCCTCAACCACCAGCTCCTCGCGGGTGGCGAAGGCGAAGTCGTCATAGGTGTACGCGTCGCCGGCCAGGTTGATTTGGGTGGTCAGGTGGCGATGCCCCGGCGCCGAGACGAAGAAGTGGATGTGCGCCGGGCGCTGGCCGTGGCGACCGAGCAGATCCAACACCTGCTGGGTCGGGCTGCCCGGCGGCACGCCGTAGCCGGAAGGAATGATGCTGCGCGCGCGGTAGCGGCCTTCGGCGTCGGTGCGAATGCCGCGACGCAGGTTGTAGTCGGACTGCGAAGGGTCGAAGAACGAGTAGTTGCCCTTGGAATCGGCGTGCCAGATCTCGACCAGGGCGCCTGCGATCGGCTGGCCATCGGTGTCACGCACCTGGCCGGTCAGCCACATCACGTCACCATCATCCTTGCCATCATCCATGCGTGCCTCGCCCTCGGCGACCGGCGCGCCGGCCACATAGAGCGGACCCTCGATGGTGCGCGGCGTACCGCCGGTCAGGCCAGCCTGCTCGTCGGCGGCGTCCATGCGCATGTCGAGGTAGTGATCGAAGCCCAGCCCGGGCGCCAGTAGGCCCGCCTGCTTCTCGCCGCCGAGCTCGTTGAGCAGGCTGATGGCCGACCAGAACTCCGCTGGGGTGACGTCGAAGTCGTCGATCAGCTTGTAGATGTCGGAGAGCAGCCGGTGCAGGATCCGCTTGCCGCGCTCGCTGCCGCCGCTCTGCTCGAAGCCGCTGACGGTCTCGAGGAAATCCTGGACTTCGGGGGTATCGAAAATCTTCACGCTCATGGTCATGTCCTCGGTTTTATGCTTGTACTGATTACGCCGGTCGTAGTGATTACGCCGCTTCAGCGGTCGTCGTCACGAATCGACGACGGGTGGCGGCACAACGGTTTGACGTCGATCTCCATGAAGGGGAACAGCGGCAGGTTCGAGACGATCTCCTGCAGTTCGGCGTTGTCCTCCACGTCGAAGATGCTGACGTTGGCGTAGCTGCCGGCGACCCGCCACAAGTGACGCCACTTGCCCTGGTCCTGGAGTTTTTGCGAATAGGCCTTCTCGGTCGCCTTGATCTCGGCGGCACGCTCGGCCGGCATGTCGGGCGGCAGCTTGACGGTCATTTCCACTTGAAAAAG
The DNA here is from genome assembly GCF_946887195.1 of uncultured Halomonas sp. The sequence continues at coordinate 34,284 of NZ_CAMPKE010000003.1, read as the reverse complement.
CATTGCTTCCTCCTTATTTAGCGTGGCCAGGGAGCGCTGATTTATGTCGCGAGCGATGAGAGGCTGGCCGCCGCCGGAACGCAGCAACCGGAGTTGACTGGCGGCTCAATGAGGATTGTGAGTACCGCCGGCGGCCAGGATATCGAGCGCAGCAATAAATCAGGGTTTCCGTGTGTAGTGGGCCAGCTTGTCTTCATCGAGGGTGATGCCGAGCCCCGGTCCCCGGGGCAGGTCGACGCCGAAGTCGTGGAAGTGCAGCGGCTCGGCGACGATGTCGTCCTTGAGCAGCAGCGGCCCGAACATCTCGGTGCCCCAGGCCATCTCGGGCAGCGTCGCCCAGGCGTGCAGCGCCGCCGCGGTACCCAGCGTGCCTTCCAGCATGGTGCCGCCATACAGGCCGATGCCCGCGGCCTGGGCCACGCCGGCCAATTCCAGCGCGCCGCGCGGACCGCCGGCCTTGGCGATCTTCAGCGCGAAAGCGCCGCTGAAGCCGGCGGCGGCGAGGGTGAAGCCGTCGGTGGCGTCGTGGACCGCCTCGTCGGCGAGCATCGGCACGATGAAGCGCTCGGCCAGACGCGTCAGGCCGGCGTACTCGCGCGCCGGAATCGGCTGCTCGATCAACTCGATGTCGGCGGCCTCCAGGGCGGCGATGCCGCGCGCGGCGGTAGCCTCGTCCCAGGCCTGGTTGACGTCGACGCGCACGCTGGCGCGATCGCCGAGCGCCCGCTTGATGGCACTGACGTGGCGCACGTCGTCATCCACGGCGTTGGCGCCGATCTTGAGCTTGAAGTCGCAGTGGCGGCGCTGGTCGAGGCGCTGGAAGGCCTCGTCGATGTCGCGCTCGGTATCGCCGCTGGCCAGCGTCCACAGCACCGGCAGGTGGTCGTGGCGCGCGCCGCCCAGCAGCTCGGCCACCGACAGCCCCAGGCGCTTGCCCTGGGCGTCGAGCAGGGCGGTCTCGAGCCCCGACTTGGCGAAGCTGTTGCCACGCACGTGACGGTTCATGCGCGCACGCAGGGCGTTGAGGTTGCTAGAAGGCTGGCCGATGAGCAGCGGCGCGAGGTAGCGGTCGATGGTCAGCTTGATGCCCTCCGGACTTTCGGGGCCGTAGCTCAGACCGCCGATGGTGGTCGCCTCGCCCAGCCCCTCGATGCCGTCGGAGTGGCGCATGCGCACGATCACCAGCGTCTGGCAGGCCATGGTGGTCATCGACAGCTTGTGCGGGCGAATCGTCGGCAGGTCGACCAGCAGCGTCTCGATGGACTCGATCAAACTGGGCATGGGCTCTCCGGTTCCAACAATCTGAAGTTGATGTCACTTTGATTGCAGGCACGGGAAGGAACCAATATCGTTTGGGTGTCCTTCCATACCCTGGAGGTATCATGGAGCTACGCCACCTGCGCTACTTCTGCATCGTCGCGGAGGAGCTCAACCTGACCCGCGCGGCCGAGCGCCTGCACATGGCGCAACCGCCATTGACGCGTCAAATCAAACAGTTGGAGGCGGAGCTGGGAACCCAGCTATTCAAGAGAAGCTCGCGTGGACTGGCCCTGACGCCGACCGGTCAGTTCTTTCACGAGCATGCCTTGCAGGTATTGGAGAAGGTCGACACCACGGTGGCCGCCACGCGGCATATGGCACGCAGCAAGCGCCAGATATTCGGCATCGGCTTCGTACCATCGGTGTTTTATGGGCAGCTTCCGCTGCTGGTGCGAGGATTGCGACAAAAGGATAACGTCGAGTTGACGCTGGTCGAGCTGACTACGGTACAGCAGATCCAGGCGCTCAAGGCGGGACGTATCGATATCGGCTTCGGTCGGCTGCAGATCGACGATCCCGAGGTCGAGCAGGAGATACTCTTCGAGGAACCGATCATCGCTGCACTACCCTGCGGGCATCCGCTGGAAGGTACCACTCCAACGCTCGCCGAGTTGGCCAGATATCCGCTAGTGCTGTTCCCGGCGACGCCGCGCCCCAGCCTGGCCGACATCGTACTCGGCCTGTTCCGTCGTCGCGGGCTCAAGGTGCATGTCGCCCAGGAAGCCAACGAGATGCAGACCGCCATGGGTCTGGTCGTCTCCGATATGGGTATCACCTTGGTTCCCGAGCAAGTCTCGCACCTGCGACGCGACGGCATCGCCTATGTACGCTTGGCGGAAAAGCACATCACCACGCCGATCATCTGTAGCCGACGCCGCGGCGAGGCGCCGTCGGACATCATGCTGGCGGCCAACGAGATCCTCGCGGTGCTGGTGGAGAATCGTCGCAGCGGGCGATACCCATAGAGTATCGTTTGATTAGAGACTCGATTCGAATGGGAACCCTTGGCGATCGCCTACTCGATCGGCTCATAGGGCAGCCCCACGTAGTTCTCGGCGATGGTCGTCAGGCCCGCCTGCGAGCCGGTGACGTAGTCGAGTTCGGCCTGCCGGATGCGTCGCTCGAAGGCTTCGGCCTCGGGAAAACGATGCAGATGGGTGGTCATCCACCAGGAGAAGCGCTCGGCCTTCCATATCCGCCGCAGGCACACCTCGGAGTAGCGTGCGATCAGGTCGTTGCGGCCCTCACGGTAGACCTTGACCAGCAACCGGTAGAGCGTGTTGACGTCGCTGGCGGCCAGGTTGAGCCCCTTGGCCCCGGTCGGCGGCACGATATGCGCGGCATCGCCGACCAGGAACAGCCGGCCGTACTGCATCGGCTCGGCGACGAAGCTGCGCAGCGGGGCGATGCTCTTCTCGATCGACGGCCCGGTGATGAGCTGCGTGGCGACGTCGTCGGGCAGGCGCGCCTTGAGCTCGTCCCAGAAGCGCGTGTCCGACCACTCTTCGACCCTTTCGTCGGCCCTCACCTGCACGTAATAGCGGCTGCGCGTCGCCGAGCGCATGCTGCACAGCGCAAAGCCGCGCGCGTGGCTGGCATAGATCAGCTCGTCGGCGACCGGCGGAGTGTCGCAGAGGATGCCCAGCCAACCGAATGGATAAACACGCTCGAAGCTCTGGATGCGATCTTCGGGAATCGTCCGCCGCGACACGCCGTGATAGCCGTCGCAGCCGGCCACGTAGTCGCAGTCGAGGCGATGGGCCTGGCCATCCTTGACGAAGGTGACGTAGGGACGCTCGGTGTCGAGATCGTGCGGCTGGACGTCGTCGGCCTGGTAGATCGTTGGCGCCCCGACCGCCTCGCGCGCGCGCATCAGGTCGCGGGTAACCTCGGTCTGGCCATAGATCGTCACCGTCTTGCCGCCGGTGAGTCCCTTGAGATCGACGCGTACGCGACGGTTGTCGAAGGCCAACTCGAAGCCGTCGTGGCGAATGCCTTCGCGTTCCATACGCTCGTCCACCCCGGCCTCGCGCAGCAGATCGACCATGCCCTGCTCCAGCACCCCGGCGCGAATGCGGCCGAGCACGTACTCGCCGGAGCGACGCTCGAGGATCACATTGTCGATGCCTTGGCGCTGCAGCAGTTGCCCGAGCAGCAGGCCGGAGGGGCCAGCGCCGATGATCGCCACCTGTGTCTTCATGGGAGTGCCTCGCGGGTCGTGTCTGCGGCGCCGCGTCGCGACGACGCCGATCGGTGACTTGTATTTTTCATCGATAGCCGGGCACGATTAAGGCAAAATCGCTATGAAGACTTGGATATTTATAAGATACGCCCACGACTTTGGTCGACTCCGAACCTTCAGTCAGGACGCCACCTCATGAACGACCTGCAACGCGGCTCCGTGCCGGTGTTCAAGCTCTACGGCGAGACGCGCCAGTGGCCGACGCCGGATCTGCTGCACTGCGAATCGATCGCCGAGCGCAGCCGCCTGCACGACTGGCACATCAAGACACACCGCCACGTCGATCTGGTGCATCTGTTGCACATTCGCGAGGGCCAGGTGGAACTGCAACTGGAGGGAACTGAGCGCCGGCTCGCAGGGCCGCTGCTGATCGTGGTGCCGGCCATGGCGATTCACGGCTTTCGCTTCTCGCGCGATATCGACGGCCACGTCATCAGCCTGGCCAAGCCGCTGGCCACGCATCTGATCGAGCGCCTGGAGCGCCAGGGCGAGGTGCTCAATCACGCCGCCCACTATCCGCTCGCGGGGCAGGACGAGGCTTCGATCATGGCCTCGCTGGTCGCGCAGATCGATGCCGAGTATCGCCGCCCGGCCGAGGGGCGCGATGCGCTGCTGCATGCCCTGATCCAGGCGCTGTGCGTGCGGGTCGCGCGCCGTGCCCAGCGCCGCCGACCGATCCCCGCCCGGCGCCACGACAAGGGCCAGGCGCACCTGCAGCGCTTCCAGACACTGATCGATGCCCACTACGCCGAGCAGCCGACCATCGAGGCGCTGGCCTCGCAGCTCGGCATGACCAGCGCGCACCTCAACACGCTGTGCCGGCGCCTGGCCGGACGCAGTGCCCTGCAACTGCTGCACGAGCGGCTACTGCTCGAGGCCAAGCGCCAGCTGACTTATACCAACATGACCATCAGCCAGGTCGCCGATACCCTCGGCTTCTCCGAGCCGGCTTATTTCACGCGCTTCTTCAAGCGTCACACCGGGGATTCGCCAAAGGCGTTTCGCCTGCGGCACTAGGCTCGCCGCGCACAAAAAAACCGCCGCCCATCCGGACAGCGGTTCTCAGCGCATCATGGCGCAGCAACTCAAAAATCGAAGAATACCGTCTCGCCCTCGCCCTGCAGGCGAATGTCCAGGCGATAGCGCGGCGTGCCGCCCTCGCCCGCTTCGCGCCGTGCGATCAGCGTCTGGCGGCGTGCCGGCGATTCCACCGCGTTGAGGATCGGGCAGGCCGCGTTGGCCTCGTTCTCGTCGTCGAAGTAGAGCCGCGTATTGAGTTGCACGTTGATGCCGCGGGCGAATACCGCCAGGTTGATATGCGGCGCCATCGGCTTGCCGTTGCAGCCGTTCACCACACCCGGCTTGACGGTGATCAGCGACCACTCGCCGCCGGTCTCGACGGTGGTGGCGGTGCGCCCGAAACTGTTGAACGGCTTCTCGAGGTCGAAGTCGCACTGGTACTCGCCGCGGGCATCGGCCTGCCAGGCCTCGATGAAGGCGTCGCGCACCAGATCATTGTTGCCGTCGATGACGCTGCCGACCACCTCGATGAGCTCGCCCTCGGCCTCCGGCGTGGCCATGCGGTTCCATATTTCCTCCTCGCGCGGCGGCAGGCCGGCGACGTCCAGCGCCAGGCCGATGTGCACGTAGGGGCCGGCGGTCTGCGAGGCGGTCTCGCGCAGCAGCAGTTCGCTGGTGGGTGTCGAATTCGGCTGTTTCATGAGCGTTCCCCGGTCTCAAACGTTCTCGAAGTAGGTCTGCAGTTCGCCGCGTATCACCAGATCGAAGCGATAGGCCAGGCAATCCATGGGGCGGCTATGGCCCATGTCGAGGCGGCCGATCATGGTCTCGACGGCTTCCTGGCAGGCCAGCGTCTGCACGATGGGGCAGATCGGAATCAGCGGATCGCCCTCGAAGTACATCTGGGTGATCAGGCGTGTGGAGATCGACGGCCCCATCACCGAGACGTGGATATGCGCCGGGCGCCAGGTGTTGATGCCGTTGGGCCAGGGATAGGGGCCGGGTCTGACGGTGCGAAAGCGATACCAGCCGTCCTCGTCGGTCAGGCAGCGCCCCACGCCGCCGAAGTTGGGGTCGAGCGGGGCCAGGTAGCTGTCCTTCTTATGGCGGTAGCGGCCGCCGGCGTTGGCCTGCCACATCTCCACCAGCGTGTGCGGCACCGGCTTGCCGAACTGATCGACCACACGACCGAACATGATGATGCGCTCGCCGATCGGCAGCCCGTCCTGAGCGCTTCCCTCGCGCCCCAGGTTCTCACGATAGTTGAGCAGCAGGTCGTTATCGTGGGGCCCCATGCGCAGGTTCGTGAACTCGGGACCGCTGAGCTCGGAGACGCTGGGTGACTGCAGGCTGACCGGCGCCTGGCGCGGCGAGCGGGCCACCGTGGTCTTGTAGCCCGGCGTGTGCGCGGCGGGATGCCAGTTGCGGTCGCGCGCGACGAAGCGCTTGTCGGCGTTGAGGGGCATGACGAACTCCATCCGTTAGGCGGTGTGTTCGGGCCATTGTCGCCGACGCGGCGCGGCTGCCAAGTGAAAAGTCGCCGCCCCGGCATAACCAATAGGTTATGTCTTTGGCTCTCTCTCGCCCGCCAGGGTGCGCAGCTGCGCGCATAGTCGCTCGGCGGCGGGCGACAGCGCCCGCGTGGCGTTGACGCACAGCCCCACCGAACCGCCGTGCGCCTCGAGATCGACCGGCAGGCGCCGCAGCGTGCCCGCCTCCAGGTCGCCGCGCACCGCATCCAGCGGCGCGACCCACAGCGCCGAGGAGCGCTGCACGTAGCGCCGGCTCAGCGCCAGCGACAGGGTCTCCAGGGCGATCGGCGGCGGCGGGCCACCCTGCTCGACCCAGAAGCGCTCGACCTGCTCGCGCAACGTGGTCGGCGCCGGCGGCACCACCCAGGGGTACTGGCCCAGCGCCTCGGCACCGGGCTCGGCCTGCGAAGCTAACGGATGCCCAACACGCGCCACCAGCACCAGCGGCTCGTGGTAGAGATGCTCGAAGCTCAGCCCGCGGATCTCGCGCGCCTCGCTCATGCGGCCCACCACCAGATCGAGCTCGCCCAGGCCCAGTTGCGAGAGCAGGTAGGCACTGGGCCCGGTCAGCACCTGCAGGCGGATCTCCGGCGATTCGGCATGCAGCCGCTCCAGCGCCTGCGGCAGCAGGCCCTCCTCCACCGTCGACAGCGCGCCCAGGCGCACCAGCGCCGCGCCCGCGGCGGGCTGACGTACCGCCGCCAGGCCCTCCTGCAGGGCATTGAGCGCCGGCCCGGCGTGGCGCATCAGCGCCAGCCCGGCGGGGGTCAGCGTCACCCCGCGCGGTCCGCGCTCGAACAGCGCCGCCGCTACCGCCTCCTCCAGCTCGCGGATGGTCTTGGACATCGCCGGCTGGGTCACCGCCAGGCTGTCGGCCGCCCGGGCGAAGCTCTGGCGCCTGGCGACTTCGAGAAAGGCCTGCAGATGGCGCAGCTTGATGCGTGAGTCGAGCATGGGGATTCGCCTGAATCGCTACACCGTCAACAGGAACGTCGAGAGCACCGGGAACAGCACCAGCAGCGTCAGCCGTACCAGGTCGGAGACGATGAACGGCGCCACGCCCTTGAATATCTCGCCCAGCCCCACGTGCGGCGCCATCGCCTTGATCACGAACACGTTCATGCCCACCGGTGGCGTGATCAGCCCGAGCTCCACGGTCAGCACAGTGACGATGCCGAACCACACCGGGTCGATGCCCAGCGCCTGGATGATCGGGAATACCACCGGCACGGTGATCACCAGCATGGCGATGGAATCCATGAACATGCCGAGCACGAAGTAGAGCAGCAGGATGCCCAGCAGCACCATCATCGGTGACAGCTCCAGCCCGTAGAGCGCATCGCTGATCGAGAACGAGATGCGCGACACCGAGATGAAGTAGCCCAGCGTCTCGGCACCCACCAGCATGAAGAACACCACCGTCGACAGCGCCAGGGTCTCCTGCACCGAGGCCCACAGTCCACGCGCGCGCATGCCCTTGGCCAACGCGTATATCAGCGTGGCGAACGCACCCACGCTGGCTCCTTCGGTGGGCGTGAACAGGCCGAAGTAGATGCCCAGGATGATGATCAGGAACACGCCGAAGAACGGCACCAGCCCTGCCAGCGAGCGCAGCTTCTCGGACCACGCGGTGGGCTCGCCGGGCACCGCCAGCTGCGGCCTGAGGCGCATCATCAGTGTCACCGTCAGGGCATAGAACAGAAGCCCCATGAGCCCGGGGATGATGCCGGCGACGAACATGTCGCCGACCGATTGCTCGGTGAGAATGGCGTAGATCAACAGCGCGATGCTCGGCGGGATCATGATCCCCAGCGTGCCGCCGGCGGCCAGTGCGCCGGTGGCCAGGCCGCGGTTGTAGCCGTGGCGCTCCATCTCCGGCAGGGCCACCCGGGTCATGGTGCTGGCGGTGGCCAGCGACGACCCCGAGATCGCCGAGAAGATGCCGCACGAGCCCACCGCGGCGATCGCCAGACCACCCTTCCAGCCACCGCACAGCGTGCGCGTGGAGTTGAACAGCTTGCCGGCCATGCCCGAGTGCGCGGCCAGCACACCCATCAGGATGAACATCGGGATGGCGCTGAAGCTATAGTTCGTCAGCACCTCGACCGGCACCGACTTGACCATCGAGATGGCGGCGTCCCAGGAGATGATGAGCGAGAAGCCGACCACGCCGACGATCAACATGCACAGCGCCACCGGCACGCGCAGGACCATCAGTACCAGCAGCCCGCCCAGGCCCAGCGCGCCGATCAATTCGCTACTCATGCGTGGGCTCCACCGCGTGACCGAAGATACCGCTCAGCACCGCGTGCAGCAGGCAGCGCACGCCGAGCAGGGCGCACAATCCCGACGCCACGTAGTAGATGGGCGCCATCGGGAGGCGCAGGTCCTGGGTGATCTCGCCGTGCGCCGCGGCGCTCAGCGCAGATTGCCACAGCCCCATGCAGAGCAACGCGCCGAGCGCCGCGAAGCCCAGCAGGTAGACCCCGGCGATACGCGTCTTGAGACTGTCGCTCAGGCCATGGCTGAAGGCCTCGACCACCACCTGGCCCTTCTCGACGTTGGCGGCCATCGCCGCCAGCAGCGAGAACAGCATCAGATAGCTGACCAGCTCGACACTGCCCACCACGCTCCAGTCCAGCGCGCCGTCGGTCAGCCGGAACAGGTAGCGCAGCGCCACGTCGACGATGGTCACCGAAAGCATCGCGATCAGGGCGCCACCGGCGATGACGCGGCACCCGATCTCCAGCCAGCGGCTCAGCCGAATGAGCCCGTGCATGCCAGACACCCCGCTCACTGCGCGGGGCAGGACTGACGCGCATCGAGCGCGGCAGCGTAGACGTCACGCGCCTGCTCGAGGCCACGCTCCTCCAGCCGGTTCAGGTACATCTCGATGCCGGCCTGGAGCGGCTTCTGCCAGTCGGGGTCGTCGAGCGGGTTCTCGACCACGCGGATGGTGTCGCCATCCTCGACCGCCAACTGCTTGCCGGCCTCGTCGAGCGCGTCGAACACCACGCCGGCCTTCTCGGCCCACGGCATGCCCGAATTGGCGTCGATCACCGCCTGCTGCTCGGGAGTCAGGCGCTCGTAGGCATCCTGGTTCATGGTGGCGACGAAGATCAGCGTATAGAACGGCACCTGGGTGTGATAATCGGCCAGCTCGTCGAGGCGGAACGTCTTCATGCCCTCCCACGGGAAGCTCAGGCCATCGATCACGCCGCGCTGCAGCGAGGTGTAGATGTCCGGCGCCGGCATGCCGACGGGCTGAGCGCCCATGTTCTCGAGAATGCTGCCTGCCACGGCGGTGGGTCGGCGAATACGCAGCCCCTCCAGGTCGCTGGGCACCTGGACGTCGGTCTCCTTGGTGTGGATATAGCCCGGCCCTGTGGTGAACATGAACAGCACATGCGAGTCCTCGTACTCCTGATCGATGTGCCCCGCATCGTACAGCGTCTGCAGGATGCAGGCGCCCTGGCTCGCCGATTCGGCGACCCCCGGCAGCTCGACGATCTGCGACAGCGGGAAGCGCCCGGCGGTGTAGCCCTGGGCGGTGATACCGATGTCGGCGATGCCATTGACCGCGGCATCGTAGGTCTCGTCGGCCTGGCTCAGGGTTTGCGAGGGGAAGTTCTGGACGCGCAGCTCACCGCCCGACTGCTCCTCGACGGCATCCGCCCAGGCCTGGAAGATGTCCTGGTTGATCGCCGATGCCGCAGGCCAGAAGTGCGACATACGCAGGGTGGTCTCGGCGTGCGCGGCAGTGGCGGCGCCGGCCACGGAGAGAGCGAGAAGACAGCGGGTGAGCGTACGATTCATGGCGTTGGACCTTGTTGTCGTTGGCGAAGAGGGAGCCGACCTTGAGCCATACTCGCCCTTCCAGATGCTGCCAACCATTAGACGAACGTTAGTTCGCATAGCGGTCATTACTCGCGCACAGCGAATCGGCACGGCTGGCAAAATTGCATTTTCCGTTTTCGATAAGCCATGCCACAAGGAAAAAACCTCAGCGATCGTTGGATATTCCCAAGATCGGCCGCCCACTTTGGTCTAACGCTGACTGGTCACGCAGCCTACAGAACAACGAGGTCGCGCCGCTCGCGCGCTCAGCCTCATCGAATGACGTTTCGCTGCGCGGAGTAGCAAAAAGTTTAATTGTGCGCCGCTCAAATGATCACAATACTGATAATCATAATAGTGATTAATTGCCGACAACATGAGGGGCCCATGCAATTCCATCTCAATGGATTCCAGAGTGGCGATCCGACCGTCCACGAACCCGCCGGCGAACTCGCCAATTCCGACCGGCTGCCCGAGGAAGTCGATGTGCTGATCGTCGGCTGCGGCCCGGCCGGCCTGACCCTGGCGGCGCAACTGTCGGCCTTCCCCGATATCAGAACGCGCATCGTCGAGCAGAAGGATGGCCCGCTGGAACTGGGGCAGGCGGATGGCATCGCCTGTCGCACCATGGAGATGTTCGAGGCCTTCGGCTTCAGCGAGCGTGTACTGAAGGAGGCCTGCTGGATCAGCGAGACGACCTTCTGGAAGCCGGATGAGCAGAACCGCCATAACATCGTGCGCAGCGGCCGCATCCAGGATACCGAGGATGGCCTCTCCGAGTTCCCCCATGTGGTACTCAACCAGGCGCGGGTGCACGACTTCTACCTGGAGCTGATGCGCCGCTCGCCGAGCCGGCTGGAGCCGAACTACTCCCGCCAGGTAATCGACGTGGCGATCGAACCCGCCATGGCCGACACGAACGCCCTCGGCGCATCCGACTACCCGGTCACGGTCACCATCGAGCGAAACGACCCGGGCCACGAGGGTGAGCGGGAGAGCGTGCGTGCCCGCTATGTAGTGGGCTGCGACGGGGCGCGCAGCAGCGTGCGCAAGTCGCTGGGCCGCTCGCTGAGTGGCGATTCCGCCAACCAGGCCTGGGGCGTCATGGATGTGCTGGCGGTCAGCGACTTCCCCGATATCCGCATGAAAACGGCGATCCACTCCGCCAACGAGGGGAACATCCTGATCATTCCCCGCGAGGGCGGCTATCTCGTGCGTCTGTATATCGAGCTCGACAAGCTTCAGAAGGACGAACGGGTCGCCAGCCGCAATATCTCCTCCGACCAGCTGGTCGCCGCGGCGCAACGGATCCTGCACCCCTATACCCTGGACGTGAAGGAGATCGTCTGGTGGTCGGTGTACGAGATCGGCCAACGCCTGTGCGACAAGTTCGACGACGTCCCGCTGAAGGAAGTCGACAACCGCCTCCCCCATGTGTTCATCGCCGGCGATGCCTGCCACACCCACAGCCCGAAGGCGGGCCAAGGCATGAACGTCTCGATGCGCGACACCTTCAATCTGGGCTGGAAGCTGGCGTCCGTGCTGCAGGGCAAGACCTCGCCGAAGATTCTGCATACCTACACCACGGAGCGGCAGACCGTAGCGAAGGAGCTGATCGATTTCGATCGGGAATTCGCCAAGATGTTCAGCGCCCCGCCCAAGGGCTCGCCCGAAGACAAGGGCGACGGCGTCGACCCGGCGGAGTTCCAGAAGTACTTCGTCCAGCAGGGGCGCTTCACCGCCGGCACGGCAATCCAGTACTACCCTTCGCTGATAATCGCCGAGCCGAGCCACCAGCACCTGGCGAGCGGCCTGGAGATCGGCAAGCGGTTTCACTCCGCTCCGGTCATCCGGCTGGCCGATGCCAAGCCCATGCACCTGGGCCACATGGTGAAGGCGGATGGCCGCTGGCGGCTGTTCGCCTTCGCCGAGGCCGGCCCTCCCACTTCGGCGGACTCGGGCCTCGGCGCCCTATGCACGTTTCTGAGCGAGTCGCCCGATTCCCCGGTGCGCAAGTACACGCCGGCAAGCGATGACATCGATTCCGTGTTCGACCTGCGCGCCATCTGCCAGCAGGGATTCCGCGAGCTCTCCCTGGACGCCTTCCCGGAGCTGCTCTGGCCCCGGAAGGGACGCTACGGCCTGCACGACTACGAGAAGGTGTTCTGCCCCGACCTGAAGGGTGGTCAGGACATCTTTGACATGCGCGGCATCGACCGGGAGAAGGGCTGCCTGGTGATCGTGCGGCCAGACCAGCACATCGCCCACGTACTTCCGCTGGAGGCCCATGACGAACTGGCGGCGTACTTCGACCGCTTCATGCTCCAGTCCGCTTGACCTCTCTGCGGAGAGAACCCACCAAGGCGCCGCTCTCGACAGCTATCTGCCTCTTTCATCACCAGGGAAGACCGAAAACATGACCGAATCCCCTCTCTCCCAGGCCAATAGCCTGCCCGGCAACCTGCTCAGGCGCTGCCACCAGGCCAGCGTTGCAATCTTCCTGCGCAAGTGCGAGACATTCAACCTGACCCAACTGCAGTACGTGGTTCTCTCCGCGCTCGAGGAGATGGGGTCGAGTGACCAGATTACACTGGGCGGCTACACGGCGCTGGACCGCAACACCGTGGCCGTGGTGGTTCGCAAACTCGAGGAGCGCGCCCTGGTAACCCGGCGTCGCAACCCCAAGGATCGCCGCTCCGTGCTGGTCACCCTGACCGAGGAAGGCGAGCGTCTGCGCCGCGACGCCGAGACGGCAGTGGCCGATGTACAGGAGGAGATTCTATCGCCCTTGAGCGGGGAGGAGAGAGAGACGCTATGCCGGCTGCTGCGGACCCTGGCAGAGGAGAACAACCACCTGAGCCGTGTGCCGGTTCGCCAGGCGGGTTAACCCCATCCCTAGCCAATCTTCAGGTTCGAGGAGGCGGTGTGCTCTGAAAAGAACTTACGATGCGGCGGGCCGTTCGGCGCGCCGCTTTTTCGTCGGGGTACCGCTGGCGGATCGCTGCGGGCGATCAGTGCTGAGCCTCCCCCCAGCCGAGCTTCTTGGCCATGGCGAAGGCGTGATTGGCCGCCGGCACCCCGGCGTAGACCGCCACATGCATCAGCGCCTGACGCAGTTGCGCCTCGGAGAGGCCGATACGCTGTGCGGTCTTGAGGTGCAGTTCGAGCTCACCATCGCGACCCAGCGCCGCCAGCACGGCGATGGTGATCATGCTGCGCTCGGACCGGCTCAGGTCGGCACTGCCCCATAACTCGCCCCAGGCCAGCCGGGTGATCATCTGCTGGAACGGTGCATCCAGGCTGGTGGCGTTGGCCGAGGCGCGCGCGACGTGCTCCTCGCCGAGCACCTGCTTGCGGGTCTCGAGCCCCTCGGCGTAGCTCACGCCCCGCTCGCCGACCTCGCCCCGCACGGCCGCAAGACTACGCAGCAAGCGTTCAGCGAAAGTGGTCGGACACTCCACCGAGGGCACGTGACCGACGGCGTCGAGAATCTCCAGCGGCGCGTCGGCGCACTCGTCGGCCAGGGCCTCGAGAGTCGCCGGCGGCGTGGCCACGTCCTCGCTGCCACCGAACAGGGCGACGCGGACGCCCGAGCCCTCGAGCCTGCCGCGGAAATCGGCCCGCCCGAGCATTTCGCACAGCAGCGCATAGCTTTCGCCGTCGCCGCGCGCCATCTGGGTTTTCCAGCCCGCTTCCAACGCCGGCTGCGCCTTTAGCAGCGCGGGCGCGAACCAGCGCGGCACGATCTCGCCGGACAGCGCCGCCAGGCCCTCCTCGCGCACGCGCCGGGCGCGGGTGTTCCAGTTGTCCGCGCTGCCGATCACCGCGCCGGTGTTGGTCAGCACCGTTGACAGCAGACGCTCGGGCGCCTGGATCAGCAACTGCTGACCGATCGCGCCGCCGATCGAGGTACCGACGAAATGGAACTGCGGGGCACCGGCATGCTCGGCCAGCGCCAAGGCTTCATCGGCGAGCCGCTCGGGAGTGATCCCGCCCGCCGTCGTCGGCCAGGCCGCGCTGGCGCCGTGGCCGGGCAGATCCCAGGTCAGCACGCGGTAACGACCCAGTAGGGCCGGCAGTATGTCGTCCCACACCGCCTGGGTCATGCCCAGGGGATGCGCCATCACCACCAGCGGCAGCGCCTCGCCGCCGAGCAGGCGATAGGCGACGCTGCGGCCATTAACTTCTAAAAACGCCATAATAAGATTCCCTTTGGCTTTGCGCGAAAACGCAGTGAGCGAAGATCAGACAAGGCAAAAAGCGGCGAAAAAGCGCAGTTTACAAGTGGGTAAATGAGCATTTTAAGCCGGTTTTTAACGCCGTATGGTCAAGCGCAGCCAGTTTTCGCCAAAGACATCAGACTCGCTCGATGACCGTGGCGATACCCTGCCCCACGCCGATGCACATGGTGCACAGCGCATAGCGCCCGCCCTTGATTTCGAGCTCGTGCATGGCGCTGGTGACGATGCGCGCGCCCGACATGCCCAGCGGATGGCCGAGGGCGATGGCGCCGCCGTTGGGATTGACGCGCGGGTCGTCGTCGGCAATGCCCAGCTCGCGCAGGCAGGCCAGCGCCTGGGCGGCGAACGCCTCGTTGAGCTCGATATGGTCGAGCTGGTCGAGGGTCATGCCGAGGCGCTCGAGCAGCTTCCTTGATGCCGGCACCGGGCCGATGCCCATGATGCGCGGCTCGACCCCAGCGGTGGCCATGCCGTGGATGCGCGCCATCGGCGTAAGGTCGAAGCGCTTCACCGCCGCCTCGCTGGCGACGATCAGGGCCGCCGCGCCGTCGTTGACGCCCGAGGCATTGCCCGCCGTCACCGAGCCCATCACGCTGGAACCGGCGGCGCGGAACGGCGTCGGCAGCGTGGCGAGCTTCTCCAGGGTAGTCTCGCGCGGATGCTCGTCGGTGTCGAAGATCAGCAGCTCCTGCTTGCGCCGCGGAATCTCGATGGGCACGATCTCGCGGGCCAGGCGGCCGCTGTCCTGGGCGCGCTTGGTCTTGAGCTGCGAGTCGTAGGCGAAGCGGTCCTGATCCTCGCGGGAGATGTTGAACTGCGCGGCGACGTTCTCCGCCGTCTCGGGCATCGAGTCGACCCCGTAGCGCTCCCGCAGCAGCGGATTGATGAAGCGCCAACCGATGGTGGTGTCTTCCATGGTCTGGTTGCGGGCGAACGCCGTGCCGGCCTTGCCGAGTACGTAGGGCGCCCGCGACATCGACTCGACGCCGCCGGCGATCATCAGCTCGGCCTCGCCGGCGCGCACGGCCCGCGCCGCGGTGCCGATGGCATCCATGCTCGAACCGCACAGGCGGTTGATGGTGCTGCCGGGCACGCTGGTCGGCAGGCCCGCCAGCAGCGCCGACATGCGCGCCACGTTGCGGTTGTCCTCGCCGGCCTGGTTGGCGCAGCCCATGATCACGTCGTCGATGGCCGCCGGATCGAGCCCCGGCGCCCGCGCCAGCAGCGCCTTGAAGATATCCGCGGCGAGGTCGTCGGGACGCACGCTTGCCAGCGTGCCGCCGAACTTGCCCACCGCCGAGCGCACCGGATGACACAGATAGACGTCGTTCATTTCACTTCTCCACTCATTCGCCGGCGTGATGACGCTCGGTGCGCGCCTTCAATTCGCGCAGCACCTCGAGTTCGTTGGCATTGGGTTCCGGTGTCGTCTCGAGGGTCTCGGCGAAGCGGAGCTCCCAGCCGGTGGCGTCGACGACCTGCTCACGGGTCACGCCCGGGTGCAGCGAGGTCACCACCAGCTCCTTGGTCTCGGGATCGGGCTTCATCACGCACAGATCGGTGATTACCCGGGTCGGCCCCCTGCCGATGTTGGGCACGCCGTCGCGGCCCTTGCCGTCTCGGCCGAAGCCCAGGGTGGTGACGAAATCGACGTCGCGGACGAAGGTGCGCTTGGAGTGCTTCAGGGTGATGAAGACCTCGCCGGCGTTGGTGGCGATCTCCGGCGCTCCGCCACCACCCGGCAGGCGCACCTTGGGCGCGGTGTAGTCGCCGATCAGGGTGGTGTTGAGGTTGCAGTAGCGGTCGATCTGGGCGGTGCCGAGAAAGCCCACGTCGACCTTGCCGCCCTGCAGCCAGTAGCGGAACATCTCGGGCACCGAGACGGTGGTCAGCGCGGTCTCGCACAGCTCGCCGTCGCCGATGGAGAGCGGCAGTACGTCGGGCTTGGTCTGCAGGGTGCCGGATTCGTAGATCAGCACCACGTCCGGGGCGTGGGTCAGGCGCGCCAGGTTGGCCGCCTCGGAGGGCAAGCCGATGCCGACGAAGCAGGTCATGCCGTTCTCCAGTGCCCGCGCGGCGGTGACGGTCATCATTTCCGCGGAAGTGTAGTCGGTCATCAGGATTCTCCTCCCGCGTCGAGCACGTGGGTCTTGAGCCAGTCGTTGAAGGCGTCGCGATCGCGTGCGATGGCGTCCCACTCCTTGTAGAAGCGGTTGTGACGCGGATAGTAGCCGTGGGCGTAGGAGGGATAGGCGCCCTTCTCGGCAACGGCGATGGCGCTGATCGCCCAGCCCGGAATCACGCAGGCGTTGGGCGTGGCACCCAGGTCGTCGACGATCTCCTCGACAGTGACGATGCTCGCCTTGGCGGCCAGCACGGCCTCCTTTTGCACGCCGACGATGCCCTCGATCATCACGTTGCCCTGGCGATCGGCGCGTTGGGCGTGGATCACCCCGACATCGGGACGGATCGACGCCACCGCCGCCAGACGCTCGCCGGTGAACGGGCAGTCGATGAAGCGGATCTGGTCGTTGACCTTGGGCAGGTCGCTGCCGATGTAGCCACGCAACACCGCCAGCGGCAGACCGGCGGCCCCCGCCTCGTAGGCGCAGGCCATGGCGGCGTGGCTGTGCTCGAGGAGCTCGACCTTGTGCGGGTAGCCCTTCTCCACCGCGTCGCGCAGGCGATGCAGCGAGCCGACGCCGGGATTGCCGCCCCAGGAGAAGATCAGCTTGCTGGCGCAACCGGCGCCGATCAACTGGTCGTAGATCAGATCCGGGGTCATGCGGACCAGGGTCAGATCGCGCTTGCCCTGGCGAATGATCTCGTGACTCGCGGCAAACGGAATCAGGTGGGTGAAGCCCTCCATGGACACGGTCGCGCCGTCGTCGACGTAGCGCGCTACCGCGTCATGCAGGCTGAGAATGTCGGCCATTGGTGTTCGCCTCTCTCAACGCAAAATGTTCGGCTAGTGAACATAGGTTTGTGATACGAACAAGCTAATCAGGATTCCGGCTGCCGTCAAACCAAAAAAAACGCCGGAGGCGGGCCCCGGCGTCGTCGCTTTATCGTCAATCATAAGAATTACAGCGTGTTAGCCGTTATTCGAGCGCCTTCAGCGCACGCTCGACCTGGGCCCGACTGCTACCAATGTATAAGTCGGGCTGGATGGCGGCGCGCAGCGCCTCGGCATCGACGCGGCCCTTGACCGCCGTGTGGGCCAGCAGCGCCTCGGCATATTCATGCCCCTCGCGGCGGGCAGTGTCGGCCGCCTCGCGGGCGACGCGCTTGGCCGCATCGCTACCCAACGCCGGGGTTAGCGCCCGCGCCGCCGGCTCGGCCATGATCGCGCCGCCGGTGATCGCCAGATTGCGCAGCATGGCCTCGCGGTGCACCTCCAGCCCCTCGAGCAGCGCGGCCAGACTCTCCAGCGCGCCCTCGAGCAGCAGCGCGGCATCCACCAGGGGCGCCCACTCGGCGTGCCATTCGCCGAGCCCACGCTCGAGCGGCTGCGCGGCGGTGTGGGAAAGCATGCCGGCATGGCCGTGAATCTGGCGCGCGGCGGCGCGTATCCGCGCGCAGCCCACCGGGTTGCGCTTGTGTGGCATCGACGACGACTCGCCGACCCCGGCCTCGGCCGGCTCGCTGAGCTCACCGACTTCGGTCTGGCACAGCAGGGAGACGTCCAGGGCGATCTTCTCGGCCCCGGCGGCGACCGCATCCAGCGCCCCGCCGAGTGCCAGGACCGGCTGGCGGTCGGTGTGCCACGGCAGCAATGGCGCATTCAGCCCCAGCCTCCCGGCCAAGCCGTCCATCAGCGCCAGGCCATGCTCATCGAGGCCCGAATGCACGCCGACGGCGCCGCCGAACTGCACGTAGAGGCCCTGCGCGACGACCTCCGCCAGGCGCCGCTCGGCCTGGTGCAGGCCATGCAGCCAGTGCGCCACCTTGGCGCCGAAGGTGATCGGCAGGGCCTGCTGCATCAGCGTGCGACCCACCATCGGCGTATCGCGATGCTCGCGCATCAGCGCACAGCCCGCGGCGCGGCTGCGCTCGAGCAGCGCCAGGCAGCGTTCGAGACGCGGCTTGAGCAACAGCATCAGCGCGCTGTCGAGAATGTCCTGACTGGTGGCGCCCTGGTGGAAGCAGGACTTGAGCTCGTCGGGCAGCGCCGCCCTAGCCTGCTTGACGAAAGGGATCGCCGCGTTACCGCCCTTGAGCGTGCCGTCGGCCAGTGCGCGGCTGTCGAAGGCCTCGTCGCCGAGATGGCGCGCCATGGCCTCGGCGCTGCCCGGGGGTAGCAGGCCAAGGGCCTCCTGCTCGCTCGCCAGCGCCAGCTCGACCTCGCGCATGGCGGCGATCAGCGCCGTGTCACGGGTCGCCGCCAGGCCCTCCGCGCTCATGAAGGGGTGGCGTAACAGCAGGTCGTACATGGCATCGTCTCCCTGATAGATCTTTCTAAAGTGCAATAACGTACATATGTTCGCTCAACGAACCCTATGCTAGAGTCATTTCCAGCATTCGAGCAACGCAACCACTAGGACGGCGCCGCCATGACGACGCAGATGCAGGAAGACGTTCTCACGCCCGACGACCGGGACTTCGTGACCGCACTCGCCAGTGGCCTGGAAGTGATCCTGGCCTTCGATGGCGACAACCCGCGCATGACGCTCAGCGAGGTCGCCGCCAAGACCGGCATGAACCGCGCCCGCGCGCGGCGCTTTCTACTCACGCTGCACGCACTCGGCTACGTGCGCAAGCAGCATCGGCATTTCGAGTTGGCGCCCAAGGCGTTGCAGCTCGGCTACGCCTTTCTCTCGGCCAACAATTATCGATCGGTGATTCAGCAGCATCTCGAGGACATCACCCAACGCATCGGCGAGTCCTCGTCGCTGGGCGTGCTCGATGGCAGCGAGGTAATCTACGTCGCGCGCTCCGCGGCGCCGCACCGGCTGATGGCGATCACGCTATCGGTGGGTACGCGTCTGCCCGCCGTCGCCACCTCCATGGGCCGTGTGCTGCTGGCCCAGTTACCCGACGCCGAACTCGACGCGCTGCTCGCCGCGACCCCATTGACCACCTACACCGAGCACACCATTACCGATCGCCAGGCCTTGCGCGAGCGCCTCGACGAGGTGCGCCGCCAAGGCTACTGCATCGTCGACCAGGAGCTCGACTCCGGGCTACGCTCGCTGGCGGTCCCGGCCTTCGACGCCAACGGCAAGCTGCTCGGCGCGATCAACGTCAGCACCAACGCCGCGCGTATCGACCTGGCCACGCTGACCGACAAGTTCCTGCCGCTGCTGCAGGATAAGACGCGCCAGATCCGCTCCCAAGTCAGTTGAGACACCGTTCCTGGTGTAGATGACCCGATGACAGCGAACCGCGCCCACGTGCGCGCACGGCAAGCGCTGAGTGTACGCTGGGCCGGGCTCCGATCGTCTGACCCGGCCGGCGTCGCGGTCATTCCCCTATTGCAACCAAGGAGCTAGCGTGCTCGAGATTCTCGCCATCACCACCCCGATCTTCCTGCTGATCGGGATCGGCTATCTGGCCATGGCCGGGCACATCGTCACCCGCGAGCAGGTGCAGGGCGTGGGCATCTTCGTCATGTACTGCGCCCTGCCGGCGCTGGTGATCCGCGCCCTGACTCAGAATCCCCTCGAGGAGGTATTCAACTCGCAATACCTGCTGGCCTATGGCGCGGGGTCGCTGCTGGTCTTCATCGGCGGCCTGGCCTTCGCCCTCAAGCGCCAGCACCGGTCGCTGGGCGCCGGCGCCATTCAGGCGCTGGGCATGTCGGCCTCCAACAGCGGCTTCGTCGGCTATCCGGTGGCCCTCATGGTACTGGGATCGCCCGCCGCCATGTTCCTGGCGATGAACATGCTGATCGAGAACCTGCTGATCATCCCGCTGGCGCTGATGCTGGCCGAAATGAGCAACCAGGCTGGCGGCGATCTGCGTGATACGCTGCACCGGACCGCCGCCCGACTGGTGCGCAACCCCATTCTGATCGGGCTGCTGGTGGGCGTGCTGCTCGCGGTGTCGGGCCTCGATCTGCCTGGACCTTTGGCCAAGGCCGTGGACATGCTGGCCGATGCCGCCGGGCCGGCGGCGCTGTTCGTGATCGGCGGCACCCTCTACGGCCTGCGCGTGCGTGGCATGGCCACGGACGTCAGCCAGATCGTCATCGGAAAGCTCGCGCTCCATCCGCTGGCGGTGTTCGGCTTCTTCATGCTGCTACCGGCAAGGGACTCCTTGCTGCTCAGTGGCGCCCTGCTCTTCGCCTGCGCCCCGATGATCAGCGTCTACCCCCTGCTCGGTCAGCGCTACGGCATGCAAACGATCGGTGCGGCGGCACTGATGGTCGCCACGCTGGGCTCGTTCATTTCCATCAGTCTGGCGATCTGGCTGCTCAATCACAGCAGCCTCTTTGCTGTGCCTTAGGTTTCATACTCGGCCAAAGCCATTGCGAACTTTCGTTCGCATTCTTGATCGGTACCAGCGCCATGGCCGAGTGGCCGACCTATCGCAACTGAGCGGCCGCTCGCTGCCCGCCCGCCGCGCAAGCCCGACGCCGAAGCGTCTCGCCCTTGCCACGCTCGAATGGGGTCACTCACCCGCGCGGCTAAAGTCGAATATCGCTCCCGCTTGCATTTCGTCCACAAAAATACTTAGATATAAAAGTATTTCGCGACATCAATGACAACACGGGTTTCCCCATGGCTACCACTCCCGATGCAGTTCCCATGAGCGCGCTCGAAGTGACGGCGCTGGATGCGATCGCCGAGGGCATCTATCGCATCGAATTCGCGCATCCCGAGGGCGCCGAGCTGGCCGAATTCAC
The DNA here is from genome assembly GCF_946887195.1 of uncultured Halomonas sp. The sequence goes on along the minus strand of NZ_CAMPKE010000003.1, from coordinate 13,245 downwards.
CCCCGGCGCGCACCTCCACGTCCAGGTGCCCAACGGCCAGGTGCGCCGCTACTCGCTGTGCAACGATCCCGAGGAACGCCATCGCTACGTGATCGCGGTCAAGCGCGAGGAAGCCGGCACCGGCGGCTCGAAGAGCCTGACCGACGAAACCCGGGTCGGCGACCGGCTCCAGGTTTCCGAGCCGCACAACGACTTCGCGTTAGAGGGCAATCCGGCGCGCTACGTGTTCATCGCTGGCGGGATCGGTATCACCCCGATCATGGCGATGATCCATCACCTGCGTGCCACCGGCGGCAAGCCGTTCAAGCTTTACTATCTCACCCGCGATAGCGCGCAGACCGCTTTCCTCGATGAGCTCGGCGGCCCCGAGTACCGCGGCAAGGTGGTGATTCACCATGATCAGGGCGAGCCCGACAACGCCTACGACCTGTGGCCGGTACTGGAGCAGCCCAAGGGCGCGCACATCTACTGCTGCGGCCCACGCGGCCTGATGGAAGCGGTGCGCGACATGACCGGCCACTGGTCCTCGGCGAGCGTGCATTTCGAGGATTTCGGCACGCGCAAGCCGGCGGCGACGGAGGAGGACAAGCCGTTCACCGTGCGCCTCTCAAAAACCGGCGAGGCCGTGCCGATCCCGGCGGGGGTATCGATCCTCGAGGCGCTGCGAACCAATGGCCATCACGTGCCCTACTCCTGCGAGAGCGGCACCTGCGGCTCCTGTCGCACGCGCCTGGTGGAGGGCGAGGCGGAGCATCGCGACCTGGTGCTGTCCGAAGCCGAGCGCCAGGACAACATCATGGTGTGCGTTTCGCGCGCCTGTTCGGCGGAGCTGGTGATCGACCTGCCGGAGTGAGCCGGCCGACCGCGCGGAGATGGACATGACAACACCTCGTTTACGACTCGGTATCGCCGGCCTGGGCCGCGGCTTCATGCTGCTGCTGCCGACCCTCGCGGCACACCCCGGCATCCGCCTGGTCGCGGCGGCGGATCCGCGCGCGGAGGCGCGCCGCCAGTTCGCCGCCGATTTCGCCGCCGCCACCTACGCCGAGGTCGCCGAGCTGTGCGCCGACCCCGACGTCGAAGCCGTGTACATCGCCACGCCGCACCAGTTCCACCGCGAGCACGTCGAACTGGCGGCGGCGCACGGCAAGCACGTGCTGGTCGAGAAGCCCATGGCGCTCTCGCTCGTGGATTGCCAGGCCATGATCGCGGCGATGCGCCAAGCCGGGCGCTGGCTGATGGTCGGGCACAGCCACAGCTTCGATGCTCCTTACTTGCGTACCCGCGAGTTGATCGACAGCGGCGGCTTCGGCGCGGTGCGCATGATCCAGGCACTCAATTTCACCGACTTCCTCTACCGTCCGCGGCGCCCCGAGGAGCTGGATACCGCACGCGGCGGTGGCGTGGTCTTCAGCCAGGCGGCACATCAGGTCGATATCGTGCGTCTGCTGGGTGGCGGCCAGGCGACGAGTGTGCGCGCCATCACCGGTAGCTGGGATGCCGCGCGGCCCACCGAGGGCGCCTACGGCGCACTGCTCGGCTTCGATGACGGCGCCTTCGCCAATATGAGTTACAGCGGTTTTGCGCATTTCGACAGCGACGAGTTCTGCGGCTGGTCCGGCGAGTTGGGCCAGCCACGCGACCCCAGCCAGTACGGCCGCGCCCGGGCGCAGCTCGCCCAGGTGCACAGCGCCGAGGAGGAGGCCGCGCTCAAGAACACCCGCACCTATGGTGCCGGCCTGTCGCTCGCCACCAGCAGCCTCGAGGGCATCACGCACAACCATTTCGGCTTCGTCATGGTCTCGTGCGACCGTGCCGATCTGCGCCCCACGCCCCAGGGCGTGCAGGTCTATGCCGACAGCCGGCACTACCTGGAGCCGTTGGCGCCGCCGGCGATTCCACGCCGCGAGGTGCTCGACGAGCTGATCGACGCCGTGCGTCACGACCGGGCGCCGATCCACTCCGGCGAGTGGGGCCTGGCGACCATGGAGGTCTGCCTGGGCATGCTCGAGTCCGCGGCCACGAGGCGCGACGTGGCGCTCTCCCATCAGGTGGGCCTGCCCCACCCCGCTGCGCTAAGGTAAGCGTTGGCTGGGAGACCCATTGGCTCGTCAAAAGGAAACAGCGATGGCACGAAGCAATAACCAACGAAGCGGTAACCAAGAGACAAGAACGGTACTTCGGCATTGGCAGGAGGACGTCCCCGACGACCGTCTGGCCCACCTGGTACGCGATGCCGGGCGGGTGCTCACCAAGAGCCTGCAGACCAAGCTGGCGGATCACTCCGTCAGCTTCGGTCACTGGTCGTTCCTGCGCATCCTATGGGTGACCGAGGGGCTCACCCAGCGTGAGCTCAGCGAACAGGCCGGCCTCATGGAGCCGACTACCTACACCGCCCTGAAGGCCATGGAGGCCAACGGGCTGGTCGAGCGGCGCCAGCTCAACGGCAATCGCAAGAACATCCACATCTACCTGACCCAGAAGGGTCGTGACCTCAAGAAGACCCTGATTCCGCTGGCCGAATCGGTCAACGAGAGCGCGGTACGCGGTGTCGACCACGCCGATCTGCTGGCGACCCGGCGCACCCTGCTCGCCATCATCAGCAACCTGGCGGCGGACAACGACTAGCGTCCGCCAGGCGAATCTTCCACTCCCCAGCCTCAGGAAAGACGATGAACAGCCACACGCCACAAGCCGTTGCCGCCGCGTCGGAGACCGACGAACTGCTGCAGGATCTGGTCCATGCCAACCACATTCTCTTCGACGAGGGTGTGCTCGATGCCTTCGGCCACGTCAGCGTCCGCCATCCCGAGCGGCCCGAGCGCTTTTTGCTCGCGCGCAACATGGCGCCCGGCCTGGTCGGCGCCGAGGACATCATCGAGTTCGAGCTCGACGGCACGCCCATCGACGCCGACGGGCGCAACGTCTATCTCGAGCGCTTCATCCACGGCGAGATCTACCGCGCGCGGCCGGACGTGATGGCGGTGGTGCACAGCCACTCGCCCTCGGTAGTGCCGTTCAGCGTGGTCAAGTCGGCCCCGCTGAGACCGATGTGCCACATGAGCGGCTTTCTCGGTGAGGGCGCGCCGATCTTCGAGATCCGCGACGTAGCCGGCGAGGCGACGGATCTGCTGATCCGCAGCGCCCCACTCGGCGAATCGCTGGCCCGCTCCCTGGGCGACAACAATGTCGTGCTGATGCGTGGCCATGGCGCGACGGTCACCGCCCCGACCCTCAAGCAGGCGGTCTACCGCGCGGTCTACGTCGAGGTGAACGCACGTCTGCAGGCCGATGCCCTGCGCCTCGGCCCGGTCGAATACCTGACCCGCGAGGAGGCCAGCACGGCGATGGAGATGATCGAGGGCCAGGTCGAGCGGCCGTGGCAGCTGTGGAAACGGCGCGCCCAGGCACGCCGCTAGCCAGGTCTTCCGCTCACCGGTGGCAGCGATTGCCGCCGGCGCCCATCGAATGAACCGCTGACCATCGCGATGGCGGTGCGCTGCTGTGTTCGCCCCGGACACCTCCGCGCACGCCACTTGCTTTTTTTAGACGAAAGTCGCCCCTCGAGGCGCGAATGCGACGCCAAAATACGACTTTTGGCGTATTTGACATCGCCGCTTCTTGGACTAACTTAGCCCTATAAGTTAGATATCTAAGTATTTATATCACGCAACGCTTGGATAGCTTCACGAACCCGATCCGGAGATCTCGCGTCATGCTGACTCAAGAAGAAAACGACCTCCTCTGTCGTGTCGAAGGCGAAGCCCCGATGGGCCAGATCATGCGCCGCCACTGGCTGCCCGCCTGTCTCTCCGAGGAGGTCGCGGAACCGGACGGCGATCCGGTACGGGTGCGCCTGCTGGGCGAGGACCTGGTGGCCTTCCGCGATACCGACGGTCGTGTCGGGGTGCTGGACGAGATGTGCCCGCACCGGCGCGCTTCGCTGGTACTGGGGCGCAACGAGGAGTGCGGCCTGCGCTGCCTGTATCACGGCTGGAAGATGGACGTCGACGGCAACGTCCTCGAGATGGCCTCCGAGCCGGCGGAATCGAAGATGACCGAGAAGGTCAAGCACAAGGCCTACCCGACCCACGAGGCGGCCGGTTTCGTCTGGGTCTACATGGGCCCCGAAGCGGAGAAGCCGGAGTTCACCGCGCCGGTGTTCCAGCCAACGCCCGAGACCAAGGTGTCGATCTCCAAGGTGATCGTCGACTGCAACTGGGCGCAGATCCTCGAGGGCGCCATCGACTCGGCGCACTCATCCTCGCTGCACTCCACCGACATGGTGCCCGCGCGCATCGGCGGCGCCGAAGCCAACGACAAGGTCTGGCTGCGCCCGTCCACCGACAAGGCACCGCGCCTGCAACTGCAGAAGACCCGCTTCGGCTTCCGCTATGCCGCGCTGCGCCGGCCGATCACCGATGCCAAGACCCACGACTATGTGCGCACGACGCTGTTCATCGCGCCCTATACCGTGCAGATTCCACCGAACAATCTCTACGACATTGCGATCCTGCACGTGCCGATGGACGACACTCACACCGCGTTCCACTTCATCGCCTGGGGCGACGAGGCCACCACACCGGATACCGAATCCTGGCGCAAGTTCCTCGGTACCCAAATCGGCATCGACCTGGATGAGCGCTTTCGCAAGTTCCGCACCCGCGAGAACAACTACTGGCAGGATCGGCGGATCATGCAGCTCGGCACCAGCTATACCGGGATTCGCGGCATTCCCAATCAGGACATCGCCATGTGGGAGACCATGGGTCCCATCGCCGACCGCACCCATGACCGCCTGGGCGCCAGCGACCTGGCCATCGTCGAGTTCCGCCGGCAGATGGTCCAGGCCGCCAAGACCGTGCAGCAGGGCGGGCCGGCGATCGGCACCAGCGAGCCACGCATCCCGCACTACAAGCTCAAGTCCTTCCAGGGCGTGGTGCCCAAGGAGACCGATTGGCGCCAATTGGGCACCGCTCCCGAGGAGGCCGAGCTCTACGCGACCGAGCCGGATACCGAGACCCAGTGATCGATCGGTCAGTGACCGGCTGATTTAGTCATAAAACAATCAACGAACGACTCAGGATTGCCGATGAACAAGCTAGAGCTCTCCATTGCCGTAGGTAACTATGATCGCATGCGTCCTCTGATCGACGGCGAGGTGCAGATCGATGGCGTGGATCCGGTGTTCATGCTGCACGACCCCGAAGAAATCTTCTTTCGCGCCTTCCGTCATGCCGACTTCGACATCACCGAGCTGTCGCTGAGCAGCTTCACGGTGAAGACCGCGGCGGACAACTGCCCCTACGTGGGCGTGCCGGTGTTTCCCTCGCGCGCCTTTCGTCACACCTCGATCTACATCCGCACCGACCGCGGTATCGAGACGCCCGCCGATCTGCGCGGCAAGCGCATCGGCGTGCCGGAGTATCAGCTCACCGCCAACGTCTGGGCGCGGCTGTTCCTCGAGGAGGATCACGGCCTGAAGGCCAGCGACGTCACCTGGCTGCGCGGCGGTTACGAGCAGCCGGGGCGGGTCGAGAAGATCGCCCTCGATCTGCCCGAGGGCGTCCACGTTGAGAACATTCCCGCGGGTGAGACCCTCTCGGGCATGCTGGCCGCGGGCGAGCTGGATGCGGTGATGGGCCCGCGCGCGCCGTCCTGCTTCGACCGCGGCCATCCCCACGTCGGCTATCTGTATGCCGACCCGCAACAGGCGGCGTCCGACTGGTACCGGCGCACCGGCATTTTTCCCATCATGCACCTGCTGGGCATTCGCAAGACGCTGGTCGAGCGCCACCCCTGGCTGCCGTTCTCGGTCTACAAGGCCTTCGAGCAGTCCAAGGCGCTGGCCCTGGCCAAGCTCAGCGACACCGCGGCCACCAAGGTCACGCTGCCCTTCGTCGAGGACCAACTCCAGGCCGCGCGCAAACTGATGGGCGATGACTTCTGGTCGTACGGTTTCGCCCCCAACCGGGATACCCTGGCGCGGTTTCTCGCGCAGCATCACGCCGAGGGTCTCTCCTGCCGGCAGCTACGCCCCGAGGAGCTTTTTCATCCCGCCACGCTGGAGAGCTTCAAGATCTGAATCCGCCAGTCTCATGGCGATCACGTCGTGCCCCCGGCACGCAACACACAACAACAACGTCCAAGACGCAAGACCGACTCAACAACAAAAGGTGATGAGATGAAAGCATCAATCAGGAAGTCCCTGCTGGCCGCCGCCTTCGTCGTTCCCGGCCTGCTGATGAATGCCGCCCCCGCCGCCGCCGAAAGCGAGAGCGAGAGCTACAACCTGACGGTGGCCGGCGCCTCGCCGGGCGGCCTTTGGTCGCTGCTCGGCGCCGGGCTCGATGCCGCGCTCAAGGCGGAGTATCCCGGCTCCACCGTAACCTACCAGACCTCGGGCGGCGGTATTGCCAATGTCGCGGTATTGAAGCGCGGCGACGCCAGCCTGGCGATCATCGAGGATGCTGTGCTGCGCCTGGCGAGCGAGGGCGAGGCGCCGTTCCGCGAGCCGGCCAAGGACGACATCCGCCTGTTGTCCTATCTGTATACCTGGGCGCCGATGCAGGCGTTCATACGCGAGGAGTTCGCCGAGGAACATGGCATCGAGACCTTCTCGGATATCGCCGAGGTCAAGCCGCCGATCACCATCGCCATCAACAAGCGCGGCAACATCGCCTCGAGTGTCGCCTTGGCCATGCTCGAGGCCATCGGCGCGGGCCCCGAGAAGATCAAGAGTTGGGGCGGGGATATCATCTATGCTGCCTCCGGCGAGCAGGCGAATCTGATCCAGGACCGGCGCATCGATATGTTCCTCAACAGCCTGTTCGTGCGCCAGAGTTCGATCATGCAGGCGGCCACCAGCGTCGATCTGGATCTGCTGCCGCTGTCCGACGAGACCATCAAGAAGGTTGCCGATAAGACCGGCACCCAACCCTTCGTCATTCCGGGTGGCGCCTATGAGTGGATCACCGAGGACACGCCGACGGTGTCGATCAGCGCCGCCCTGGCGGTACGCAGCGACATGAAAGACGAGACCGCCTACAAGCTGACCAAGGCGCTGTACGAGAACTTCGAGAAGATCGCCAACGTGCACCCGGCGATGAAGCGTCTCAATCCACGGATCATGGCCTCGGCCGAAGTCATCCCCTATCACGATGGCGCCCTGCGCTACCTGAAAGAAGCGGGTCTTCGCTAACCGGCACGGCATCGTTGCCAAGAGGTTCCTTCAATGAATTCGATACTCTCCACACTGATGGGGACCGGCACCAAGCGGTCCCTCACGGGCAAGCTGGGCATGGCGGTGCATGGATGCGCCGCCCTGGTGGCGCTGGCCGTGGTCTATACCACCACAATGGTATATATCGATCTGTACGTCATGACCGTGGTGTTCCTGTCCGCCATGCTGGTCCTGCTGTTCCTGACGGTGAGCGCCGGTCCCGGTGCGCGCGTGGATCGTCCCAGCGCGCTCGACTGGCTGTTCGTCGTGGCCAGTATCGCCGCCGGGATCTATTTCTTCATGGAGAGCGAGCGGATCGCCCAGCGCATCACGCTGCTATTTCCGTTGGAGCTGCCCGATCTGATCGCGGCCAGCGTGCTGCTCTTCCTGACCATCGAGGCCACGCGGCGTACCGTGGGCTTCGGCCTGACCAGCGTGGTGCTGGCATTCGTGGCCTACAACCTGCTGGGACACTCACTGCCCGGGGCGCTCGGCTTCCGCGAGGTGAGCTACAACCATTTTCTCGACATCATGATGTTCACATCGGACGGCCTGTTTGGCGTGCCGCTACGCGTCGCCGCGACCTATGCCTTCCTGTTCGTGATGTTCGGCACCTTCCTGGCCAAGGCCGGTGGCGCCGATTTCTTCTACAACCTTTCGTCGGCGATCGCCGGCCAGCGGGTCGGCGGTCCGGCCAAGATCGCCGTCATCTCCTCGGGCCTGTACGGCACCATGTCGGGCAGCCCGACATCGGACGTGGTCACCACCGGTTCGGTCACCATTCCCATCATGCAGCGCCTGGGCTACAGCAAGCCGTTGTCCGGCAGCGTCGAGGTAGCGGCGTCCACAGGCGGTAGCCTGCTGCCCCCGGTAATGGGCTCGGCGGCTTTCATCATGGCCGAGTACACCGGCATCGAGTATCGCGATATCGCCATCGCCGGCTTGGTCCCCGCCCTGCTTTACTATCTCTGTGTGTACACTCAAGTCCATCTGCGCTCGCAGAAGCTGGGGCTGCGCGGACTGACCAAGGAGGAAACCGCACCGCTGCGCGAGACGCTCAAGAACGGCGGTCTGTTCATCCTGCCGCTCGCCGCGCTGACGGTAGCCCTGCTGCAGGGATATTCGCCGACTTATGTGGCGGCCATCTCCACGGCGGTGGTACTGCTGGTATCGATGTTCCGTCGCTCGACCCGCATGGGACCCAAGGCGATCTGGGACGCCTTGGCCGTGACCACGCTGCGCATGGTCTCGGTGGTTGCCGCTTGTGCCGCGGCGGGCCTGGTGATCGGTGGCATCTCGATGACGGGCCTGGGCAGCAAGTTCGCTGACCTGGTCTTCCTGATGGCGGGCGATAGCGCCTTCCTGGCGCTGGTGATCTCGGCGATGCTGGCGATCATTCTGGGCATGGGCATGCCGACGCCGTCGGCGTTCATTCTCGCCGCGGTGCTGGTCAGCCCCACCCTGATGGCGATGGACTTCAGCGTCCTGCAGACCAACATGTTCATCCTCTACTTCGCCGTGCTTTCGGCAATGACGCCGCCAGTGGCGGTAGCGGCCTTTGCCGCGTCGGCCATCTGCGATGCCAAGCCGCTGGAGATCGCCGTCGGCGCGGTGAAGCTCGCAATCACCGCTTTCATCGTGCCGTTCGCCTTCGTCTATGGCGAGGGGCTGTTGCTGGAGGGAAGCTGGACCGGCATCGTCGTCTCGTGCATCACCGCCGTGCTCGGCGTGCTGCTGCTCAGCATCGCCGTGGAGGGCTTCTGGCGGCAGCGTCTGGCCACCCTACCCCGGATCGGCTTCGGCATCGCCGGCCTGCTGTTCATCGCACCCAGCGTGTGGGCCATCGTCGCGGCAATAGCCTTCGTCGCGATCGCTATCATCGCAACCCCCCATCTGCGGCCCAACGGCCATAACCTGCCGGCATGATCCATGCCAGCGCAAGGCAGTCAGGCGTAACACGCCGCTACGGCGAATAGCGCATAACCGGCAGTATCGGCGACCCTCGGGCCCGCCGGTACTGCTTTTTTTCGGCCGACGTAGGCAGCCTCAGGCGAGGATGACAGCTCATGGCAGAGATCGATATCACCGCCATCGCCCTGGCGCTGCTCTCCGCACTGATGTTCGCGATCACCTTCCTGCTGGTGAGGGTCGGCGCCGGCGCCTCCTCCTCGTTCACCGCGCTATGGATCACGCTCTCGGTCAACGTGGTGCTGCTGTGGGGCTGGAGCCTGCTGACACGAGGCTGGCAGTTCGGTGACTGGTGGCAGTGGCGCCATTTCGTCATCGCCGGCCTGTTCGCGCCGCTGCTGGGTCGCCTGTTCCAGTTCCAGGGCATGGCGCGGCTGGGGGCCAATATCACCACGCCGCTGACCCTGACCCACCCGGTGGTGTCGATCACCCTGGCCATGCTCTTTCTCGACGCAACGGCCACGCTGCCGGGACTGCTCGGGGCTGGCCTGGTGCTGCTCGGCAGCCTCGTCGTCGGCGCACAGAGTGGTCGCGGCGCCGCGGTCGGGCTGAACGAGACTTCACGCCTGTACCTGCTGTTTCCGCTGGCGGCCTCGCTCGCCTATGGCGTTTCCGTGGTGTTTCGCAAGATCGGCATCGATGCCGGCACCGATGCGGTGACTGCTTCCGCCGTGACCGTCACCGCGTCGTGGCTGTTCGCCTCGCTCTATCTGCTGGCCAACGGCGGCGCCCATGGCGGCATCCGCTGCAGCCGTCGGGAGCTGGGCTTCTTCGTGCTGGCGGGGCTGTTCTCGAGTCTCGGGCCGGTGTTTCTCTACCTGGCGCTGCGGCACGGCAGCCTGATCGTGGTCGCGCCCCTGGCGGCCACCACGCCGCTGTTCGTGCTGCTGATGTCCCATGTCTTCCTGCGCGACAGCGAGATCGTCAACCGCTGGGTGGTTCTCGGCACGCTGGCCACGGTGCTCGGCGTCAATATCGTGACTTTCTTCGGCCGGGCGTAGCCGGCCACAACCCGATTCGGAGTGGATATGCACACCCTCGACAAGGCACAACTCGAACGCGACCGGCAGGCCAACGTGACGGCGGCGCTGGTGGAGGATCTCGGCACCGGCGACATCACCGCCCAGCTCGTCCCGTGGCAGAACCGAGCCCAGGCCCGCATCACGGCGAAGCAGAGCGCCGTGGTATGCGGTACCGCCTGGGTGGAGGCTGTGTTCGAACGCCTCGACCCCGGCGTCACTCTCGACTGGCACGTCAGCGATGGCGATCGCGTCGCCCCCGGTCAGGTGCTCTGTCAGCTGGCCGGTCCGGCCCGCGCCCTGCTCAGTGGCGAGCGCAGCGCGCTCAATTTCCTGCAGACGCTCTCGGCCACGGCGACGCGCAGCCGCCGCTACGCGGACATGGTCAAGCATACCTCAGTGAAGCTGCTCGATACGCGCAAGACATTGCCTGGGCTACGCCTGGCTCAGAAGTACGCGGTGACCTGCGGCGGCTGCCATAGCCATCGCATGGGTCTGTACGACGCCTTCCTGATCAAGGAGAACCACATCGCGGCCTGTGGCGGTATTGCCCCGGCCATCGACACGGCGAGACGGGTCGCGCCGGGCAAGCCCATCGAGGTGGAGGTGGAGAACTTCGGCGAGCTCCAGCAGGCGCTCGATGCGCGCGCCGACATGGTCCTGCTCGACAACTTCGGCATCGACGCGCTGTACACGGCGGTGCGCATCACCGACGGCCGCGCCCTGCTCGAGGCCTCGGGCGGCGTCACCCACGCCAGCCTGCCGCGCATCGCCGAGACCGGGGTGGATTACATCTCCATCGGCGCCCTGACCAAGGATCTCGAGGCGGTGGATCTATCGATGCGCCTGTCGCTCTAGCGGCGCCGGGTCGTGCGCCAGCGCGGCCTGACGCCGCTGTTCGACGACGTGCTCGGCGCCCCGCCCGACAAGGTCAATGGCCTGCTCAATCTGCTGACGCGCCACGGCCACACCGCCGCACGCACGGTGATGATCGGCGATTCCTACAACGACTACCGCGCCGCGCGTTCCAACGCCACGCGCTTCGTCGGCGTCCTACCCGAAAAGGCGACGCACTCGCCGTTCCCCGGCATTACGCCGTGCGTGCCCGACCTGCATGCGCTGGATGCCGCCCTGCGTTCATTGGCAAGGCTTTGAAATAAAGAGTCATAGGCCGTAAACCAGATTCTTTCGATGCCGCCATTCTTTAGTTGGCCTCGGTGATCTACGCTCAAGAAACGAGTAGCCACAGGAGGTGCCGCCGTCATGGCAAGGAATCCACGGCATTATGCAAACGGTACCGTCATGGGCGATGAGATGCTTGGCGGGCCCTTCGATGCACCGCCACCGCCCGATCCTCCCAACGAGACGCCACCGCCGCACGATCCGCCGCCGCATCGGCCACCCGAGGAGGAGCCGCCTCTTCAGGATCCGCCGCCATCCGAGCCGCCAAGCGAAGATCCGCAGCAGCCATGGCGCCCAGAGGATGAGCCCGGCAAGGGGCCGCCCGATGAAATTACACCGTCCCCCATACCGCCTTCCCCGCCATTCTGAGGGTCGCGAGCGGCGTCTTGCCGGCCAGAAATAGCTAGGATGGCCGATCGCGTCGGGCCAGCGGATGATAGGCTGGCCCTTCGATGACGGCACCTTGCGTATCGAAGCGGCTACCATGGCACGGGCAATCCCATGTCGTATCGGCAGCGTTCCAGTGCACCAGGCATTTCAGATGCGGGCATACGGCGGATAACACGGAAAGCTCACCATCCTGGGTGCGATAGACCGCCAGCTTCTCACCATCGAGCGTGACGAGCTTGCCCTCGCCGATGCCCACCTCGTCGAGTTGCTTGAGCTGATGCGAGCCCAGGTAATCATGCAGAAAATGCTTGGCGACCGAGACGTTCTCCTTCGACCAGTCCTTGATCGATTTGCCAGGCGTGAAGCGCCGTGCATCGAAACGCTGATGCCAGGGGTTATCGCGCTCCATGATGAGATCGCCGATGATCATGCCGGCCAGCGCTCCCCAGGTCAGTCCATCGGCAGCGAAGCCAGTCGCCAAATAGGCGGATTTCTTGCCATGCACTCTGCCAATGTAAGGCAGGCCGTCGGCGGAACTATACTGCTGTGCGGACCAGCAGTGGGTAACGTCCCGCACATCGAAGTGGCTGTGCAGATAGGCGCGCAGTGTCTGGTAGTAACCGCTGCCAAGCTCCCCTTCGCCGGTCTTGTGCTTCTCACCGATCACCATCAGGTAATCTTCATTCGCATAGCGGTAACTGCGCAGAGAGTGGAACGGATCCAGCATCCAGAAAATGCCATCGGGATACGGCGGCGCATTCAGCTTCGCGCTCACCGCGTATTCGCGAGACGCGATCATGCCCGTCTGGAGCATATTGATGCCCTTGGGCGTATGGGTGGCGATGACAACGTGCTCGGCATTGAGCTTGGCGGCGTCGGTCTTCACGACATTGTGATCGTAATCCACCTCGCGAACGGGGCTATGCTCGTGGATGACGACGCCCACCTCGCTGGCGGCGCGGGCCAGCCCCAGAACGTAGTGCAACGGGTTGAACTGCGCCTGATCGTCGAGTTTCAGCCCATGACGAAACGTGAAGGGCAAGGCCACGTCCCCCACGAGCCCCACCGTGAGGCCGGCACTGCGCAAGGCGTCTCGTTCCTGATCGAGCGCCTCGACCGATGCCTCGTCATCGGAAGCGAGCAGGCGATACAGCGAACGGCGATGAAACTGACAATCGATGCCGAAGCGCTCCACCGTGGTTTCCATGCGATCGATGGCCTGGGCGCGCGCAGCAACCACATCGTGAATGACCGCATCGCCCCATTTTCTGCGTAAGGGCGCCAATCCCTTGGCGACGGTGCTGTAAAGATTGCCCGTCGAGCCTCCCGTACAGCCCTCACCGACCCGCAGCGCCTCGAGAACGACGACTCGCTTGCCGTCCTCGGCCAGCTGTAGCGCGGCGCTAAGCCCGGTGATGCCGGCGCCGATCACTACGACATCGGCATCGGTATCGTTTTTTAGCG
>NZ_CAMPKE010000002.1 GCF_946887195.1 uncultured Halomonas sp. | reverse complement strand
AGGGCATCAGCGTCTTGACGTCTTTAGGCGCTTCTTCATTCTGAGCGCGCCCCTTGTCCTTCCCGGCGATCGATAGGCCGGCCACCCGATAGAAGTGGTAGTCGTGATCCTTGCCCGGCCCACTGATCAGGAGGTCTTCCTTCTCGTAAACCAGCTCCTGGCGGCGGTATTCGCCAAGCTCGAAATCCGGCGTCAATTGAATCGCCGAGGTCGGGCAGGCCTCCTCGCACATACCGCAGAAAATGCAGCGCGAAAAATTGATGCGGAAAAACTCAGGGTACCAGCGACCATCTTCCTTCTCGCCTTTCTGCAGCGAGATGCAGGCCACAGGACAGGCCACCGCGCACAGGTTGCAGGCCACACAGCGCTCTTCGCCGTCGGGGTCGCGGGTCAACACGATGCGACCGCGATAGCGCGGCGGCAGGTAGACCTTCTGCTCGGGGTAATTGAGCGTCTCACGCTTGCGAAAGGTATGCATGAAGATCATGCCGATCGTGCGCAGTTGCGACCAGGTGCCTTTGAACAGCCACATGAGCATGTCATTCACTCCTTGGTCAGGCAGGACCGGCTAGTAGGATCACCGCGCCGGTCACCAATAGGTTGATCAGGGTCAGCGGCAGGCAGATTTTCCAGCCGAAGCTCATCACCCGGTCGTAGCGGGGGCGCGGGAGCGACGCCCGCAGCAGGATGAACAGCGTCAGAAACACGCCTGTCTTGAGCGCGAACCATAGGAATGGTGGCAGCCAGGGGCCATGCCAGCCGCCGAAGAACAGCGTCACCAGCAGTGCCGAAATCAGCACCATGCCGACATATTCGCCGATGAAGAACATGCCGAACTTCATGCTCGAGTATTCGACGTGGTAACCGTCCGCCAGCTCCTGTTCGGCTTCGGGCTGATCGAAAGGATGACGGTGAGTCACCGCGATGCCGGCGATCAAAAAGGTACAGAAGCCGAAGAACTGCGGAACGATGAACCACATGCCCTGCTGGGCATCGACGATGTCGCGCATGTTGAACGAGCCGGTCGTCGCCACCACGCCCATCAATGCCAGGCCCATGAACACTTCGTAGGAGAGCGTCTGCGCCGAGGCGCGCATGGCACCGATCAGGGCATACTTATTGCCGCTGGCCCAGCCGCCGAAGAGCACCGCATAGACGTTGATACCCGCCATGGCGAAGAAGAACAGCAGCCCGATATTCAGATCCGCCACCCCCCAGGTGGGCGTGATCGGAATGATCATGAACGACAGCAGCAGCGAGGCCATGGCGATACCCGGCGCCAGCACGAACAGGGTGCGGTCGGCGAACGGCGGGATCCAGTCTTCCTTGAAGAAGATCTTGATCATGTCGGCAACCAGCTGCAGCGAGCCGAACGGGCCGACCCGGTTGGGTCCGTAGCGATCCTGCCATAGGCCCAACAGGCGCCGTTCGACCACCGTCATCACCGCACCCAGCAAGACCGCCGCCAGCAGAATCACCACCGCCTGGAACATCGCGACGATCACGGTCACGACCTGCGGAGTCAGCCAGTTCATGGGCGCTCCTCCCCACCATTCGGACGCTCATCGCGGTGGGATTCGTCGTTGGCATGCGAGCCGGATTCGGGGCTCGTGCTACGAGAGCCAGCTTCGGGGCTCATGAAAAGCGTCGCCCAGGCACCCGACACCAGCGCCGCATCGAGCCCCGCCGGCACACCAACGATGCCCGCCGGCAAGGCGCTATCGAGACGCAGCGGCAGACTCACGCGTCCACCATCGGTCTGCAAGGTCAGCGAGGCGCCATCGGCGACGCCCAGGCGCTGGGCATCGTCGGCGGATATGCTCAGTGTCGCCGGCGCCGCACGCTCTTCGATCGGTGCCGCGCGCGACGACATCTCCTCACCGCCGAACAGGCGCGGCAGAACGATCAACTGCCACTGTCCGTCACGCCGCGTAAAGCTTGCCGGTATCTCATGGGCATAGTCGTATTCGCCGGGCTGCGGGTGCAGCAGGCGCACGCCAGGGTCGCCGGCGCGCAAGTGACCGCCCACTTCATCGGTGAACTTGTTCCACGCCTGGGGTGAATTCCAGCCCGGCGCCCAGGCGAAAGCCACGTCCTTACGCGGGCGATCGAAGCCGTTGTAACCTTCCATGGAGAAAGTGAACGGCGTGTCGGCATCCTGCGGCGTGCGTGGCTCGTTGACGTTGATATTGGCACGCATCGCCGTGCGACCACTGTAACGGTGCGGTTCGCGCGCCAGCTTGAGGCCCTCGACGCGATAATCGGCCCCCGGCGCGGCCTCGACGATGCCCGCCAATGTCGGCGTACGGCTGGCGCAGGCCTGGGTCACCGCATCGAGGGTGATATCGGCGACCTCGTCGCGCAGCATGCCGGCGCGTACGGCATGCAACCAACGCCAACTCTCGTGAATGCGCGACTCGGGGCGAATGTAGCGCGGATCGAAGACCTGGAAGAAGCGCTGTGCGCGACCCTCCAGGCTGACCAGCGTGCCATCGGCTTCGGCGAAACTGGCCGCCGGCAGGCCCAGATGAGCGCGCGCCCAGGTCGCCGTGCGCTGGTGATCGAGCACGACCACCACCTCGGCGGTATCCAGCGCCGGGTCGACCCGCTCGCGGGGCAAGCGGTGGTAAAGATCGTTCTCGAGAATCACCACCGCATCGGCGCCTTGGCTGGTCAGTTCATCCAGCGCCCACTCCAGCGGCTGGCCACCGAGCAATTCAACGCCGGTGCTATTGACTTCGTTACGCACCAGAATCAGACCACCGTCGCGGGTTTTGCGCGCCAAGGCCCGGGCGATATTGCCGGCGGCCTCGATGATTGCCAGCGAGCCCAGCGAGCCACCGCCGATCAGCAGCGGTCGCTTGGCTTTGAGCAATGCACTGGCAATACGCTCGGCCTCGAGGTGCGTGGCCTCATCGAGATCGGCGACAGCGGGTGCCGATTCATCGATGGCATGCGCGATGGCGAAGCCCAGCCGGGCGATATCGTCAGGCGCCAGCGCCCAACTGGCCTCGGCGATATCATCGAGACCGGTAGCCGTGGGATAGGCGATGAACATGGGGTGGTAGCTATCCTGACCCAGGGTCTTTACCGCCTCGGCATTCCAGGCCGGAATGCCACGTGTCTCGGCCAATTCTTCGCGGCGGCCCAATACCGCCTGACGCACCGACAAACCGAGTCGTGCGGCGCTCTGAATCAGGTCCTCGCCGAGCACCAGTACGGCATCGAACCCCTCGGCATCGCGCAGCGTTGGCGTGGGTAGGCCGCACTCCCGGTTCAGTTGGGCCATACGCTCCAGGCAGGCCTGCTCGCGGGCGACGATGCCGGTCGAGAAATTGGCGTCGCCGACCAGTTCGCGCAGTTGATGATTACTCTCCAGGCTGGCGCGCGGCGAGCCGATACCGATCACCCGGCGGGCGCTGCGCAGGACATCGGCGCCACGATCCAATGCGGCGTCGATCTCCAGCGTCACGCTGTCGTCGTTTGCCTGGCTGCGCCACTCGGGGCGCCGGGGGCGGTCGCTACGATTGACGTAGCCATGACCGAAGCGACCGCGATCGCACAGGAAGTGGCGGTTGACCTCGCCGTGATAGCGGTTCTCGATGCGCCGTATATCGCCGTAGCGCTCGCCGGGACTGGTGTTGCAACCCACCGCGCACTGATGGCAGATGCTCGGCGCGAATTGCAGATCCCACTTGCGGGTATAGCGATCGGAGTGGGTCTGATCGGTGAATACGCCCGTCGGGCAGACCTCGGTCAGATTGCCCGAGAACACGCTTTCCAGCACGCCGTCCTGGTGACGACCGAAGTAGACGTTGTCGTTGGCACCGAAGGCGCCGAGATCGCCACCACCGGCATAATCGTTATAGAAACGCACACAGCGATAGCAGGTAATGCAGCGATTCATCTCGTGAGCGATGAACGGCCCGAGATACTGGTTGCGGTGGGTGCGCTTGCGAAAGCGGTAGCGCCGGCGATCGTGGCCGGTCATTACCGTCATGTCCTGAAGGTGGCAGTGGCCACCCTCCTCGCACACCGGGCAATCGTGAGGGTGATTGATCATCAACCACTCGACGACGCTGGCGCGGAAGTCGCGGGCTTCTTCGTCCTCGATGGCGATCCAGCTACCGTCGCTGGCCGGCGTCATGCACGACATCACCAGTTTGCCCTGGGTGTCGTCGGCATCCTTGTACTGCTTGACCGCGCACTGGCGGCACGCACCCACGCTGCCCATCGCCGGGTGCCAGCAGAAATAGGGTACGTCGAGCCCCAACGACAGGCAGGCCTGAAGCAGGTTGTCCGCGCCATCGACCTCGTAGGCCCGGCCGTCCACATGAATCGTCGCCATGCCGTTATCTCTCTCCCTGCCGTTGGTTCATCGCTCGGCTCATACTTCGCCCACCGGAATCGGATCCTCGTGCGCCGCGCGGCGCGGATGCGTTATGCCTTGCTCGAATTCGCCGCGGAAGTAACGAATCGCACTTTCCAATGGCATGGCGGCACCCGGCGCATGGGCGCAAAAGGTCTTTCCGGGTCCACAATCGTTCGCCAATTTCTCGAGCATCTCGATATCGCCCTGCTCGCCTTCGCCACGTTCCAGCGCGCGCAGAATCTTCACCGTCCACGGCAGGCCGTCGCGGCATGGCGTACACCAGCCGCAGGACTCGCGAGCGAAGAACTCCTCGAGATTGCGCGCCAGCGATAGCACGCTCTGGTCCTCGTTGACCACCGCCAACAGGCCGGTGCCCATGCGGCTACCCTGCTTGCCGATGGTATCGAAATCGAGCGCCAGTTCGAGATGTTCCGGCAGCAGGAAGCCGGTACTGCCGCCGCCGGGCAGCCAGGTCTTGATGGCCCGGTCATCGCGCATGCCACCGGCGCGATCGATCAATTCGCGACCGCTGGTACCGATCGGCAACTCCCACAGGCCGGGGCGATTGACCTTACCGGAAACGCCATACAGCTTGGTGCCGCCATCGTTGCTGAGGCCGCCGGAGAGCCCCTGATACCACTCGGCGCCGTGGCGCAGCACCGCCGGCACGTTACATAGCGTTTCGACGTTGTTGACCACGGTGGGCTTGCCCCAGGCGCCGGACTGGCCGGGGAACGGCGGCTTGGCACGCGGATTGGCGCGCTTGCCTTCCAGCGAACTGATCAGTGCGGTCTCTTCGCCACAGATGTAGCGCCCCGCACCGGTATGCAGCGCGATGTCGAAATCGAAGCCGCTGCCGGCAATGTCGGCGCCCAGCCAGCCGGCGGCGCGAGCCTCACCCAGCGCCTGCGTTACCGCGCGCGCGGCCTCGATGTACTCGCCACGCAGGAAGATATAGCCGAAGCGCGAATTGTTGGCGTAACCGCCCAGAATCATGCCTTCGATCAGCAGGTGCGGGAGCTGTTCGAGCAGCAGGCGGTCCTTGAAGGTGCCGGGCTCCATCTCGTCGGCGTTGCAGACGATATAGCCACGCGGCAGATCGCCGCCCTGAAGCGTCAGGCTCCACTTCATGCCCGCCGAGAAACCGGCGCCGCCACGCCCACGCACGTTGGCCTGCTTGACGGTGGCGATCACCTCGCTCGGCGACTGGCGACCGAGCACCTCGCGCACGGCGGCGTAGCCGTCCTTGGCGACATACTCGTCGAGGCCGACCATCGCGTCATCCTCGCGCAGTCGCCAGGTCAACGGATGCGTTTCGGCGCTGCGCTCGGCGGCGCTTTGGTGCAACTGGCAGCGATAGCGCTGGCTTGCCGTCATGGGTAGCCCTCCAGCAGCGTGGCCACGTCATCGACCATGACGGGGCCGTAGGTGTCGTCACCGATCATCATCGCCGGACCGCGATCGCAGGCGCCGAGGCAGCACACCGGCAGCAGGGTGAAGCGGCCATCCGGCGTGGTCTCGCCAAAGCCGATGCCCAGGTGCTGGGTCAGCGCATCGCGCAGCTCCTCGTAATCGGTGAGAAAGCAGGAACTGCTATCGCAGAGCAGAATCACATGGCGCCCCACCGGCTGACGGAAGATCAGGCTATAGAACGTCGCCACGCCTTCGACGCTCGCCGTGCCGATGCCCAGCACGTCGGCGATGGCCGGGATCGCGCCATCCGGCACCCAGCCATGCCGGCGCTGAACGATCTTCAGCGCCTCGATACAGGCCGCCTGAGGCTGCTCGTAGTGATCGCGCTCATGCTCGATGGCATGCAGATCATCGCTGTGCAGGGTGAAGCCGTCGCCATCGCTAGCAATGGCCGAGTGCGCTCGAGCGCGCGCGGTGTCGTTCATAATCAGCGGTCCACGTCGGCCATGACGAAATCGATACTGCCCAGATGCGCGATCAGATCCGGCACGAAGCCGCCGCGCATCAGCATCGGGATCTGCTGCAAATGCGGGAAGCTCGGCGTACGGATACGCGTACGGTAACTCATGGTGTTACCGTCACTGGTCAGGTAATAGCTATTGATGCCCTTGGTCGCCTCGATCATCTGCAGCGACTCATTGGGCTTGAGCACCGGTCCCCAGGAAACCTGCAGGAAGTGGGTAATCAGCGTCTCGATATGCTGCAGCATCTTGTCGCGTGGCGGCGGCGTGGTCAGCGGATGATCCGCCTTGTAATCGCCGGCCGGCATGTTGTCGATGCACTGCTGGATGATGCGCAGGCTCTGGCGCATCTCCTCGATGCGCAGCTGTCCGCGATCGAAGACATCGCCGTTGGCACCCAGCGGCACCTCGAAATCGAAGTTTTCGTAGCCGGAATAGGGGCGCTTTTTGCGCAGGTCGAAATCGCAACCGGTGGCGCGCAGGTTGGGGCCGGTAACGCCCCACGCCAGCGCCTCTTGAGTATTGAAGGCGGCGATGTGCCGGGTTCGCTCGATGACGATGGAATTTTCCATCATCGCCCGCTCGTATTCGGCAAGGCGTTTGGGCATCCAATCGACGAAGCCCTGCATCAGCCGGTCCCAGCCCTTGGGTAGATCCTGCATTACGCCGCCGATGCGGAACCACGCCGGGTGCATGCGAAAGCCGGTGATCGCCTCGATCACCTCATAAGCCTTCTGCCGGTCGGTAAAGGTGAAGAACACCGGTGTCATGGCACCCAGATCCTGCAGGTAGGTACCCAGGAACAGCAAGTGGCTGTTGATGCGGAACAGTTCGGCCATCATCACCCGGATCGTTTCGGCGCGCGAGGTCACGCGAATGCCCGCGAGCTTCTCCACCGCCAGGATGTACGGCAGGTTGTTCATCACCCCGCCGGTATAGTCGACACGATCGGTATAGGGAATGTAACTGTGCCACGACTGGCGCTCGCCCATCTTCTCGGCGCCACGGTGGTGATAGCCGATATCCGGCACGCAGTCGACGATCTCTTCGCCATCGAGCTGCAGGACGATCCGAAACGCGCCATGCGCCGAAGGGTGGTTGGGGCCGAGGTTGAGAAACATGAACTCGGTGTCGTCGTTGCCTCGCCGCATGCCCCAGGCTTCGGGGTCGAACTGCAGCGCCTGCTGCTCCTTGTCCTGCCCTTCGACGGTCAACGTATAGGGGTCGAACTCGGTCGCCCGCGCCGGATAATCCTTGCGCAGCGGGTGACCCTGCCAAGTCGGTGGCATCAGAATTCGCGTCAGGTGCGGATGACCGCGGAAGGCGATCCCGAACATGTCCCAGACTTCACGTTCGTACCAGTTGGCGTTGGGATACAGCGACACGATGCTGGGCAGCTCTAGATCGCCTTCACTGAGCGCCACCTTGAGCATCACGTCGCGATTGCGACTGACCGACAGCAGGTGATAGAACACCGTGAAGTCGGCATCGGGCAGCCCATGGCGATGGCCACGCAGGCGCTCGTCGATCGCCGACAGATCGTAGAGCATCTCGAAGGGACTGGGCATGCCGCGCAGAAAACCGATCACCTCGGTCAGCGCTTCACGAGCCACCCATAACACCGGCAACCCGGTCAGCGTGGCCTGCTCGGCGATGGCCTGATCGCCGAACTGCTGCTTGAGTGCCTCGACCACGGGATCGGCGCTGGTCCCGGTTGTCGACGAATCGGATCTCGGTGTGGCGACGCTCATGGACGTGAATGGACTCTTGGGCAATGAATGGTAACTACGACTGCCTGCTCGGGTGCTGGCGCGACGGACTCAGACGCTGTCGGGTGTGCGCAACTCGGTCGCCTGGATGCGCTGCTCCCGCGACTTCTCGCGCTGCGATGGCATTTCAGCGCGATAGACGCCCTGATCGCCGACCACCCAGGATAGCGGCCTGCGCTCTTCCTGAATCGAATCCTGCAGCAATTGCAGCCCCTGCAGAAACGCCTCGGGGCGCGGCGGACAACCCGGAATATAGACATCCACCGGCAGGAACTTGTCGACACCCTGAACCACTGAGTAGATATCGTACATGCCGCCGGAATTGGCGCACGAGCCCATCGAAATGACCCACTTGGGCTCGAGCATCTGGTCGTAGAGCTGCTGGATGACCGGCGCCATCTTGATGAAGCAGGTGCCGGCGATGACCATGAAATCCGCCTGGCGCGGCGAGGCGCGAATGACCTCGGCACCGAAG
Organism: uncultured Halomonas sp.; assembly: GCF_946887195.1. Next base: position 288,648 of record NZ_CAMPKE010000002.1, on the reverse strand, counting down.
CGGGCGATGTCGTGAGGCGCGGTAAAGGCGGTGGTCATCTCCACATAACAGCATGACAGCCCGAAGTTATATGGCCACAGCGAGTTCTTGCGCCCCCAGTTGACCGCCGAGTTGAGAACGTCGTCGAGCTTGCCGGTAAAAACGTTACGATGAACCTGCTGCTTCATCGGGTCCTCGACACGCTGACGTTCGCCCAAAGGGTAGCGAGCGTCATCCGCGGCGACATCGGTGGCACGTGTCAGGGTGTAAGCCATGTCTCCTCCAGCACAAACGTAATCGGTAACGCGCCGAGCCATGGGCTATGGCGGTGTCAGGTGCGGTCGTCCGTCCGCGCACGCCGCTTGGGCGCCCAATCCAGAGCGCCGACGCGACTGTCGTAGACCAGGCCGGCAAGCAGAATGAAAATGAAGATCGCCGCGCCCCAGAACCCGCTCCAGCCCACGTCGCGAACGGCGACCGACCAGGCGAACAGGAAGACGGCCTCGATGTCGAAAATCACGAACAGCATCGCGACCAGGTAGAATTTGACGGAGAATCGTTGACGGGCACTGCCGGTACCGACGATGCCGGATTCGAAAGGCAGGGATTTACTACGTCCACGGCTGCGTCCGCCAAGCAGGCTGGCGGCACCGATCATGAAAACACACAGCGTAACGACAGCGGTGACGAAGAGCCCAACGGCCCAGTACTCGGCGATCAGCGCTGTTGCGTTCTGATTCATGGACTCCCTCGTCATGCCAAGGCAATCAACCGCTATCCGGGGTAGTCATTGCCGGTTGCGATTGGAGTGGTCTGACCAATATCTTTGCCGACTAACGGCCCGCTAATGATAAAAGATCGGCGCGGGTTTGTCATAGCCCAATAGTTGAGAAATTCAACACATTGGCACTAGCCAAACAGGCTAATGCAGCGTAATGCTCTGTCTGAAGGCAACGATCCAGCCGGCCGCTCGTCATTGAGGATCGCCGGGAGGCTCGCCATGGCCTTGGGTCATCGCCTGATTTAGGCTGTAGCCTTCCCAACGGCCCAAGATGCTACTGCGATGACAGCCTCCGCCCGCATTCCCAACGTTCTGACCATTGCCGGTTCCGATCCATCCGGCGGGGCCGGCATTCAGGCCGACCTGAAAACCTTTTCGGCACTCGGCACCTACGGCACCAGTGTAATCACCGCCTTGACCGCGCAGAGCACCCGGGGCGTCACCGGCGTGCATCCGGTACCGGCGGATTTCATCGCCGCCCAGCTCGATACCCTGCTCGACGATGTGCGCATCGATGCCGTGAAAATCGGCATGGTCGCCAGCCGCGAGGTAGCACTGACGATTCGCGACGCGCTCAGCCGACGGCGCCCGCGCTGGGTCGTGCTCGATCCGGTGATGGTCGCCAAGAGCGGCGATATCCTGGTCGACGATGCCGGCATTCATGCGGTACGCGACATTCTGGTTCCGCTGGCCGATCTGATCACCCCCAACCTGCCCGAGGCAGCGGTGTTGCTCGGCGCTCCCGCGGCTTACGATCCCGAGGCCATGCAGCGCCTGCTGCCGGCATTACGTGAACTTGGCGCCGCCAACGTACTGCTCAAGGGCGGTCACTTGAGCGGCGAGCGCTGCCCCGACCTGCTGGCCATTGCCGATGGCGACTGCTGGCTCGAAGCCGAGCGCGTGGCGACCGATAACCTGCACGGCACCGGCTGCACGCTGTCGTCGGCGATTACCGCCAATCTGGCTCACGGCGATACGCTGATCGCAGCCGCACAGCGTGCCAAGGTATGGCTTGGCCAGGCACTTCACGAAAGCGCGCGCCTGAGCGTCGGCAAGGGCGGCGGGCCGGTGCATCACTTCCACGCCTGGTGGTAGCGCTCGGCGAACCGCAGCGAACTTGCAGGGTGCCGCGACCCTTACCATGCTTGGGTAGGATTCGTTTCGAGCCGCCATGACCGATGCCCCATGACCAAGAGGGATGCCGCCATGCCCCGGACGCTGCTGTTCGCCTGCGATCTATCCGCCGAGAACCGTGCCGCCTTTGCCCGCGCCATCCGCCTGGCGGTGGATAATGGCGCTCGCCTCGATGTGCTGCATGTTCTCGACCCACACCTGCCGCACCGGGCGCTGCGCGATCTCGAAGGCGCCGTGGTTGCCGAGATGGAGCGCATGATGCTCGATCTGCGCGAGGACTATGCCTTGGCGGCGCCGGAATCGCTGGTCCAGACGGTCACCGGCGCCCCTTATGCCGAAATCATCCGCGAGGCCCACGAGCGCGACGCCGATCTGATCGTACTCGGCGCGCATCGCAAGCGTGGCCAACCGGAGCTGGTCGGCGGCACCACCCTGGCGCGGGTATTGCGCGGCGCGCCGTGCCCGGTACTATCGGCCAGCCATCCAGCCAGTCAGGATTGGCAGGATGTGCTGGTCCCCGTGGATTTCTCGCTGGCTTGCCGGCAGACCTTGCGTCAGGCGCTCACGCGGTTTCCCGAAGCGCGCCTGACGCTACTGCATGCCTGGGACATTCCCGGCGAGCAGGAACTCGGCTCCGATAGCGGCTACGCACGCTGGCGCGATCGCGAGCTCGAGTGTCTGCGCCAGCAGCTCGAGCATGAGATCGACCTGTTGATGGCCGAGCTAGGCGACGTTCCCGAACTGGAACTGGTTCTCGAACAGGGCGACCCTGGCGAGGTGCTGCTCGAGCGACTGCGCCACCAGCCGCCGGACCTGCTGGCGTTGAGCAGTCATGCTCGACTGGGGCGTCACGACCATCTCACCCAGCGCTTGCTGGCCGAGCCTCACTGCGACTTGATGGTGTGCCGCGCCTGGTAGAGCCGCTCGGTTCCGCCGAATCGCCGACCGACCACCGCGATAAGCGGCATCTCAAGTATGCCATCAGGCATGCTATAGTCGCTGTTCCTGCGGTATGCCAGTTCGATTCGCTGGCTCGACGACAGAGCATTTCATGACCCCGATCGTTCACGACAACACGGTGGCTCGATGGTTGCTGGTGCTGGTACTGGCCGCTGGCGTGTATTTCTTCATTGGCTTTCTGGTGCCGCTACTGGCCGCCCTGATCGTGGGCTTCGCCAGCTGGCCGCTCTATCGGCGACTGCATCACCTGTGCCTGGGAAGCAATGCACTGGCCGCCAGCATCGCCCTGATCATCATCATCGTCGGGCTGGTGGTTCCGATCTCGCTGGCTTTCTCCTTCGCGCTCAAGGAATTGAAAGGCTGGATCGAGTGGCTACTGGTGGCCAACCGGCACGGCATTCCCACGCCGGAGTGGATAACCGCCCTGCCCGGCGTCGGCGAGTGGCTCTCCGTACAGTGGCAGGAGTATCTCAGCGAACCTTACGCGCTGGGTTATGTGGTCGATATCTTCAGTGGCGATCACCTCGGCGATATTTCCCGTTGGCTGCTGGCCTTCAGCGGCGGCGCGTTCAACCTGCTGCTGGCCATCGTCTTCATGTTGATCAGCCTGTTCTTCATTTACAAGGATGGCGCGCGCCTGGCGGGGCAGCTCGATATCATCGGTGAGAGAATCCTGCCCGCGCGCTGGAAGCGCTTCTCGCGCGTGGTTCCCGCCACGGTGAGTTCCACGGTCGTCGGGATGGGCCTGATAGCCATGGGCGAAGGCGTCGTACTGGGCACGGCCTACTGGATTGCCGGTGTGCCATCGCCGGTCGTGCTAGGCGTATTGACGGCCTTCATGGCGCTGATTCCCGGCGGCGCGCCGCTGATGTTCACGCTGGTGTCGCTCTACCTGCTGGGCTCGGGCGAGCTGGCATCGGCACTCGGGCTATTTCTGTGGGGCACGACGGAGCTGTTCATCGTCGACAAGACCCTGCGTCCCCGGCTGGTCGGCGGCCCGATCAAGCTGCCTTTCCTGCCGACCTTCTTCGGGCTGATCGGCGGCGTCAAGACGATGGGGATCATCGGCCTGTTCGTCGGCCCCGTGCTGATGGCCCTGCTCGTCGCGATCTGGCACGAATGGCTGCATGACGCCGATCTGGAAACGGCGCGTGACAAGAAAATCGCCAGCGAGACGCAAGGTGCAGTCAAGCCCAGCACAAAAGACAGCAGCAAGGATAGCCACCCAGCCTGAAACTCGCTGCCGCCCACGGCGGCAGCCTCCTCATCGATTGCCAACGCCAGTTCGCCTCGCTCACCGCTCTGATCAGGATTACCGATGCCTCATGAAACATCACTCATCGCCACCGTTGCCTGCGGTTTCGGCCTCGCCCTGGTGCTGGGTTTCATCGCCGAGCGGGCCAGGTTGCCGGCGCTGGTCGGCTATCTGCTGGCAGGCGTCGTTATCGGACCGGCCACGCCAGGCTACGTAGCGGATGTTGGTGCCGCCAAGCAACTGGCAGAACTCGGCGTCATGCTATTGATGTTCGGTGTCGGGCTGCACTTCTCGCTAGCCGATCTGCTCTCGGTCAAGCGCATCGCCGTGCCAGGCTCGATCGCTCACATGGCCATCGCCACCTTACTGGGGATGGCAGTAGCAGGGTGGTGGGGCTGGAGTCTCGGTGCTGGCCTGGTCTTCGGCCTGGCGCTATCGGTGGCCAGCACCGTGGTGTTGTTGAAGGTTCTCGAGGCCCGTGGCGTATTGGATTCCATGAATGGGCGTATCGCCGTGGGCTGGCTGATCGTACAAGACCTTGTCATGGTACTGGTGCTGGTATTGCTGCCGCTGCTAGCGAGCATGCTGGGTGGCGAGACGAGTACCGTCGCAAGCGATACCTCCGTGTGGATCACCCTGGGTGTGACATTGCTCCAGGTCAGCCTGTTCGTGGCATTGATGCTGGTAGTCGGTAAGCGCGTACTGCCCTGGCTGCTATGGCAGGTCGCGCGCACCGGCTCGCGCGAGCTGTTTACGCTGTCGGTAGTGGCCGCCGCAATCGGTATCGCGTTCGGCGCAGCGAAGCTGTTCGGCGTCTCCTTCGCACTGGGCGCTTTCTTTGCCGGCATGGTGATGCGTGAATCGCAATTCAGCCATCGCGCCGCCGAAGAATCGCTGCCACTGCGCGACGCCTTCGCCGTGCTGTTCTTCGTCTCGGTGGGCATGCTGTTCGATCCCATGATATTGATCGAAGAGCCCCTGCGCGTGCTGGCTGTCGTGGCGATTATCGTAATTGGCAAGTCGGTTGCCGCGGCAATACTGATTCTGGCCTTCCGTTACCCGCTGAATACCGCCTTCACGGTCGCCGCCAGTCAGGCGCAGATCGGCGAGTTCTCGTTCATTCTGGCCGGCCTGGGCATGACGCTTGGCTTGTTGCCTGCGGAGGGCAATAGCCTGATTTTGGCCGGCGCACTGATTTCGATTGCGCTCAACCCGTTGCTGTTTTCCCTCATCGAGCCGCTGCGTAGCCGAGCACTGGCGAGCTCGAGCCTGGCCCGGAAACTGGAGCGGCGCCAGGACCCTTTCGCCGAATTGCCGATGACCACCGAGGACAGGTACCTCGAAGGACAAGTCGTGCTGGTCGGCTACGGCCGGGTCGGTAGCCGCATCGGCGATGCGTTGCGCGAGAGCGGTATCCCCTTCGTGGTGGCGGAGCAGAATCGCGAAAAGGTCGAAAGACTGCGCAAGCAGAATATCGCCGCCGTGTCCGGCGATGCCAGTGATCCGGCGGTACTGATTCAGGCGCATATCGCCCGCGCCGCCATGCTAGTGATTGCCATTCCCGACACCCTGCATGTGCGCCATATGGTGGAGACGGCACGCACGCTGAACCCGGCGATCGAGGTGGCGGTGCGTACGCACAGCGAGGACGAGGCCGCGTTACTGACCAAGGAGTCCATTGGCCGTGTATTCTTCGGCGAGGAGGAACTTGCCAAGGGCATGATGCGCCATATCCTCATGCGCTTCACGCCACCCGGCGATAGAACCCCCAATGATAGCGGCGGTCACAACGGATGATCGCCCTTCAACCCAACGAGGCTTCCATGCACGCGCACGCGCCGATGAGAACACAGGGCGCCGCTCTCCTTTTGGCCTGTGGCCTTCTGAGTTTTTCAGCACTGGCCCAGGAAACGCCGACGATCGTCACCGTCGAAGGCGCGGCTTTCGACACGCAACTCGTCATCGACGGTCGTAGTTTTGAGCTGATTGGCAGTGGCTTGTTCACGTACATGATCTGGGACGCCTATGCCGGCGCCTATTATCAAGCCAGCGGCTTTTCACGTCCGGCACCGTTGGGCGACGTTCCACGCCACCTGGTGCTGGAATACTTTCATGCGATCGACGCCGAAGATTTTGCCGAGACCACTCGCCAGAGTGTCATGCAGCACGCCGACGATAAACGCCCCGAGGCGCTATCGCGCGAATTGCAGGCATTCAATGAGAGCTACCGCGATGTGGTCCCTGGCGATCGTTACGCCCTGACCTGGACCGGAGACGAGCTACGCCTGAGTTATAACGGCGAGGTGATCTACGAAAGCGACGATCAGGCGCTGGCTTCGGCGCTATTCGCCATCTGGCTGGGTGACGAACCCGCCCAGGAAGCGTTCAAGCGGGACCTGCTCGGCAAGAGCCGCTGATCGACTGGAATAGAGCCCGGCTGATGCCGGGCTCGTGGTGCGTAAACGGCGATCGCGATCAGGCGGAATCCGAGTCGCCCCCTTGCGACCCATCCTCCTTGGCCTCCTCGGCCGCGCGCAATTGTGTATCGAGCGTTTCGAGAATTTTCTTGCCGCGCTCGCCGGCCCGTTCGATGAAAGTCTCGCGTACCGGCAGGCTTTTCTCGCGGAACATCTGACGCTGCTCGTCGGTCAGCGTAACGATCTCGATATCGCTATTCTCCTTGATGATATCCAGGCGTTTCTCATTGATCTCGGCCTGCTGCGCGAAGATATAGCTGCGCAGGCTATCGGTGACCTCATCGACCATGGCCTGCCGCTCTTCCGACAGGCCCTCGTAGAAAGTATCGTTCGCGACCAGCGTGGAAATGAATTGCGCCTGTTTGGCGTAAATCAGGTACTCCTGTACTTCATAGAATCTCATTTCCTCGATGGTAAAGGTCGGATTCACCTGCGCATCGATCTGCTCGAGTTGAAGGCCCGAGTACACTTCGGAGTAGGGCATCGGCGTCGGGTCGGCGCCGTAGGCGCGGTAGGATTCGGCCAGGATCGGTAATGCCCTGGTGTGGATCTTGAGGCTTTCCATATCGGCGGGTGTCTCGATCGCGCGGTCGGCGGTCCATGCCATCCAGCCCTCGGGGATGATCCCCAGCAGTTGCAGGTTCTGCTCGCGATAGGCCTCCTGAAGTAGCGGTATCGCCTCGGAATTGCCCAGTACCTGCTCGTTGATCCGGTTGTCGTCCGACAATAGGAAGTGCAGGGTGAAGACACCGACTTCGGGTATCATCGAGGCCAAATGACCGGGCGATGCGAAGGCGAATTGCACGGCGTCCTGCTGTACCAGCTCGGTCAATTGCGATGATGTGCCGAGGGAGCCATAGGGATAGATGTCGACCGTTATTTCACCGCCGGATCGCTCTTCGATACGCGTCTTGAATGCCTCGGCATAGACATCCTGGATGCTGCCGTCGATCTCCTCGAGGGCAAAACGCCAAGTTTGTGCTTGGGCTACGCTAGCGGTCATGGCCCCTGCGGCGGCAATAGCGGCAATCAGGCCGGATTTTGTGAACCCGAATCTTGTAAGCATGGCTGTTAAACCTTTTCCCATGATTGGCATCGTTATGGCAACTTGGACGCAGACCTTATAACACGGCATTCGTTAACGGCCTTGATAGATCAGGCTTCAGGAACCGCCCTGGCGAAGACACCCGATTAGGAAATCGTTCATGCGAGCCTTGATTCAACGAGTACGACGCGCCAGCGTGGAAGTCGATGGGCGCCTGATCGGCAGTATCGATCAGGGTCTATTGGCACTGATTGGCATCGAGAAAGACGATGACGAGAGGCGCGCCGACAAGCTGCTGCACAAGCTGCTGCATTATCGGCTATTCGCCGATGAGGATGGCAGAATGAACCGCGATCTGCAGCAGGTCGCGGGCGGCCTGTTGCTGGTCTCGCAGTTCACCCTGGCCGCCGATACCCGCAAGGGGCTACGCCCCGGATTCTCCAGCGCCGCGCCCCCGGCCGAGGGCGAGCGCCTGTTCGGTTATCTGCTCGAGCGTGCCACCCAGGCCTGGCCGCACGTCGCCAGTGGCGAATTCGGCGCCGACATGCAGGTCAGCCTGATCAACGACGGGCCGGTGACTTTTCTGCTGGAAACCTGATCAATACTCAGGATCGAGCACCGCCTTGAGGAACTCCTGGGTGCGCGCCTCCTTGGGCGCCGTGAACAACTCCTCCGGCGTGCCCTGCTCCTTGATCTTGCCCTTGTCGAAAAAGCATACGCGGTCGGATATCTGGCGTGCGAAATGCATCTCGTGGGTAACCAGCAACATGGTCAGATCATGCTCCTTGGCCAGGCGGCGGATGACATTCAACACCTCGCCAACCAACTCGGGGTCGAGCGCCGACGTCGGCTCGTCGAACAGCATGATCTTTGGGCGCATGGCCAGTGCGCGGGCGATGCCTACGCGCTGCTGCTGACCGCCGGACAATTGATGCGGATACTTGTCTTTCTGATCGGTCAGGCCGACCAGTTCGAGCAGTTCCTCGCCACGCGCGCGCGCATCGGCCTTAGGCATACCCAGCACGCGCACCGGCGCCTCGGTCAAATTGCGCAGCACCGTCATGTGCGGGAATAGATTGAACTGCTGGAAGACCATGCCCATCTGGTTGCGCATCTTGCGCAGGTGCGCCTCGCCGGCAGCGTGCAGCGTGCCACCGCGCGACTCGTGCCAGAGCGGCTCGCCACCGATATAGACCACGCCGTCATTGATTTTTTCCAGCGTCATCAGAACCCGCAGCACCGTCGATTTGCCCGACCCCGAGGGGCCGATGATGGTCACCTTCTCGCCCTGACTCACCTCGAAATCCAGCTCGTCGAGCACGGTCAGGTCGCCGAAGCGCTTGACGACCTTGTCGAATTTTATGATGGGTTCACTCATTTCAGTGACAGGCCTCGCTTGGGTAGATGGACGTCGAGATAACGCACGCCGGACGACGCCAACAAGGTGAGGATCAAATACAGTCCGCCAACCATCGACAGCGGGATCAGGTAATTGAAGGTGCGGTCGCCGATGATCGTGGCCACGTTGAGCATCTCGAGTACCGTGACCACCGACAGCACCGGAACATCCTTCATGATCGATACCAGGTAGTTACCCAATGCCGGAATGATGCGTGGCACGGCCTGCGGCAGGATCACATGGGTGAAGGTGCGCGGCGTGGGCAGATTCAGCGCCCGCGCCGCCTCGTGCTGACCCTTGGCGATCGCTTCGAGCCCCGCGCGATAGACCTCCGATGTATAGGCGCTGTACTGCACGCCGAGCGCCAGTGCGCCGGTCAAAAAGGCCGGCAGCACGATCCCGTAGTCGGGCAGCACGTAATAGAGGAAGAACAACTGCACCAGTAGCGGGGTATCGCGTATGAACTCGGTAATCGCCTTGGCCGGCCACGCGACGAAGCGTGTCGGCGCGCTCTTCAGGGTGGCCAGCACCAGCCCCAGAATCAGCGCGATGACGAAGCCCAGGACCGTCGCCTGGATCGTGACCCACAACCCGATCAGCAGGATCGGCAGAATCGAGATCGCGAAGGCCAGATCGCTGCTGGTATCCCATTCGATGCCAAAGAACATTCGCCTATCTCCTCACCGCGCGCCAGCGTCCGACGAAGCGCTCGAGCCATTTCATGAAGGCCATGAGCACCAGCGCCATGCCGAAATACATGAACAGCACCAGGGTGTAGACCGTGGTGCTGTCCTGGGTGTAATTGCGGATATGCTCGGCGCGAAACGCCAGATCGCTCAGGCTGATCAATGACACCAATGCGGTATCCTTGAGGTTCTGCACCGCCAGATTGCCGAAGGTCGGCATCATTTCGGGAATCGCCTGGGGCAAGGCGACACGCCACAGGGTCTGGCGCGGCGTGAAGTTGAGCGCCTTGGCCGCTTCGTACTGCTCGGCGGGTACGGCCTGAATGGCGCCTCGCACCACTTCCGCACCGTAGGAGCCGATATTCAGCCCCAACGCCATGACGCCTGCCACCACCGGCGGAAAACGCAGGTCGACGCCGATCGCCTGGCCAACCAGTGGCAGAGCGAAATAGAGCCAGAACAGCTGAACCAATAGTGAAGTGCCGCGGAATATCTCGATGTAGGCAACCGATACGCTCTTGATCAAGAAATTCGGCGAGAGTTTGCCGATGCCACAAGCGAAGGCCAGGATGGCGCCGAGTATGGTCGAGTAAATGGTAATCTGTACCGTTACCCAAGCCCCTTCCATCAATGGAGCAAGATAGCTTGTCCATTCCATGTATCCATCTCCAACACAGACTCTTCCGGGGCTTTGCGCCAGCCGGAGCCGCCCCCAGCGCAGCAACTCACGCCTTGGCGGGCGAGAAGAACGGGCCGGCGGCAAAGCCGGCCTCGCTTGTCGTAAGCCCTACGGTACTCGACACGGCACCGCGTCACTCAGCGGAGCACAGTTCCTCGGTGGTGCGCTTGAAGGAAGCTTCGATATCGGTCTTGGAGAAGCCGTAGCTGGACAGGATCTCTTTCCACTCGTCGGTCTTCTTGAACTCGACGAGGTGCTCGTTGAAGGCGTCGCGCAGCGCTTCGGAGTCGCTGGAGAAGGCGAAGGCGCCCCAGCTACGCACCTCTTCGCCACCGATCACCGGATCCTCGAACTCCTCGACGATCTGGACTTCGTCGCTCTTGCTGGCCAGCTCGCTGGCGGTCATGCCCGTTGCGGCATAGGCATCGGCGCGCCCGGTCGATACCGTGGAGATGGCATCGGCGTTGCTGGAAATCGTGACCATGTTGGACTGGGGAACGCCCAGCTCCTGGAGCATTTCGAGCTGGTCGGCGCCAGCCATGATCGCTACCTTCATATCGCCTTCGGCGAAATCGGAAAACGCATGGATATCCTTGGGATTGCCGGCCTGAACCAGCAGGCCTTCACCGTAAGTCGAGTTGGGCACCGAGTAAATCACTGACTCGCAGCGCTGGGGTAGAACGGCCATCTCGGCGGCGACGACATCGAAGCGGTTGGCCTGCAGGCCCGGAATCAGCGAACTGAAGTTGGTGGTTTCCCATTGGATATTGTCGATGCCCATGGCCTCGACGATGTGCTTGGCGACATCCGGCCCAGGCCCCTTGGCCTCACCGCTCATGTCCATGTAGCCGTAAGGAATCTCATTGGCTATGGCGATGCGAATGGTGCCTTTGTCCTTGATCTCTTCGAGGGACGCAGCGTTGGCGGCGCCCACCGTCAGGCAAGTCAGTGCCGCCGTGGTGGCGATCAGGGTTGCGCTCTTCTTGATATTGTTGAGCATCGTCTCGACTCTCTTCGTTGCGTGAGGTTGTCTCTCTACTATAGGCATAACTCTGGGAGGCTTGTCAGGCCCCGGTCAGTTTTCCATTAAACGCGGGTGGCTTCTATCGGTAGAATTTCTGTAATGTCATCAATTTCCACTGAATTCTTCTAAAAAAGCCGCTGTTCTATAACTTTCAACGATTCGCCTTCACGGCATCAGCGCCTGGGCGCCATTCCTCGTTACCCGATCAGCCAACGCCCGCGAGCTCGGCTTCGGATCGCTCCAAAGCCTCCTCGGCCTCGAGCCATGCCTGTTCCAGGCCGTTAAGGCGCGACTTGAGCTCGCCCTGACGAGCAAGCAACTCGGTCAGTTCTGCCTTGCGCGCGGCATCGGTGTAGAGCGCGGCGTCGCCGAGGCGCGCTTCCACCGCCGCCAGTTCATCGCCGACCCGGCCCATGTCACGCTCGATGCGATCGCGCTCACGCTTGAGCGGGCGTAGCTTCTCGCGCAGCTCGGCGGCGGCGCGCCGCGCGGCCTTGCGATCGAGCGCCGGTTCGCCAACCGTATCCTTGGCGCTGCGCGCCTCGCGCCGCTGGCCATCGAGACGCGCCTTGAGCCAGGCGCGGTAATCGTCGAGGTCGCCATCGAAGGGCGCCACCGTGCCATCCGCCACGCACCAGAATTCGTCGACCGTGGCACGCAGCAGATGGCGATCGTGAGAAACGACGATCACCGTGCCGTCGAAGGATGCCAGCGCCTCGGTCAGCGCTTCACGCATTTCAAGGTCGAGGTGGTTGGTCGGTTCGTCGAGCAGCAGCAGGTTGGGCTTGTGCCAGGCGACCAGCGCCAATGCCAGGCGTGCCTTCTCGCCACCGGAGAAGTTCTCCACCGAGGCGAACACGTCGTCGCCACGGAAACCGAAACCGCCCAGAAAGTTGCGAATCGCCTGCTCGCTGACGGTCGGCGACAGGCGCTGCACGTGCATGAACGGGGTGGCGCTCAGATCGAGGCTCTCGAGCTGGTGCTGGGCAAAATAGCCGATCGCCAGGTGCTCGCCGGCCACCCGCTTGCCATCCAGTAACGGCAACTCACCGGTCAGCGATTTGATCAACGTCGACTTGCCGGCCCCGTTGGGGCCCAGCAGACCGATGCGCTGGCCGGGCAGCAGGGTCAATTTGACGTCGCTTAGCAGCGGCGTGCCGTAGCCGAGCCGGGCACGGTCGAGTGCCAGTAGCGGATGCGAGGTCTTGGCGGCGGCTGGCAGAGTGAAGTGAAACGGCGAGTCGACATGCGCGATGGCGATGGTGCCCATGCGCTCGAGCATCTTCAACCGGCTCTGCGCCTGGCGCGCCTTGGTCGCCTTGGCGCGAAAGCGCGCCACGAAGCTTTCGATCTCCTCGCGGCGCGCCTGCTGCTTGGCGGCTTCGGCCTGCTGCTGGGCCAGTTTCTCGGCACGGCTGCGCTCGAAGGCACTGTAATTGCCGCGATAGAGCACCAGCCGGCGGCGATCGAAATGCACGATGTGATCGCACACCGCGTCGAGGAAGTCGCGGTCGTGGGAGATCAGCAGCAGCGTGCCGGGATAGCGCGTGAGCCACTGTTCGAGCCATAGCAACGCATCGAGATCGAGATGGTTGGTCGGCTCATCGAGCAGCATCAGATCGGAAGGCATGAACAGCGTACGCGCGAGGCTGACGCGCATCCGCCAACCGCCGGAAAACGCCGATAGCGGCTGGTCGAGCTGAGCTTGAGTAAAGCCCAATCCAACCAACAGCTGTGCGGCCCGCGCCGGCGCGCTGTAGCCATCCAGCGCCTCGAGGTGACCGTGGAGCTCGGCCTCGCGGGTCGCTTCGCCGCTCGCGCGCGCCGCCTCCAGCGCGGCCTGCGTGGTGCGCAGTTCGCTATCGCCGTCGAGCACGTAATCGACGATCGAGCGGTCCAGTGCTTCGATCTCCTGGGCCATGTGAGCGATACGCTGACCGCCGGAGAGTTCGACCTGGCCGCGATCGGGCGTCAGCTCGCCGAGCAGCAGCTTGAACAGGCTCGATTTGCCGGCGCCGTTGGGGCCGACGATGCCGGCCTTGTGGCCATGGTGCAGGGTCAGCTCGGCGCCTTCGAACAGCGGCTGGGTGCCGCGTTGCAGAGCCAATTGGCGTAGTGCGATCATGCTAGTCTCCCATCGCCCCTGAATCAGAGACGCGCTGCGAATCGTCGATCATGGCCATGCATTCTACCCAATCCCCCTTCGCCTTGACCGCCCCCGATGCGCTTTGGCGTTACGCCTGTGCACGTTACGCCGACCCCGACATCGCCGTGGCTTGCCTCGAACTGCAGGAGCGTGTCGGCGCCGACGTCTGCGAGCTACTGTGGCTGGGGTGGTTGGATCATCTTGGCCTGGCACCGGAAGCCTCTGTCGCCGGAGCCCTGGCACCGATTCGAGCTCACCAGGCTCGCCAGACCTATCGCCTGCGAGCCAAACGCCGCGCCCTCAAGCCGCTGGCCCGCCCCGGCTCGCCGTTGGACGAATGGCGGGAGCATCTCAAGCGCGCCGAATTGGCGTGCGAACGTGCCGCTCTGGACCAGCTCCAGGCTCTGACACGGCGGGGCGAAGGGGTACGCCCCTGGCACGCCATGGACGGCGACCTGATTACCCGCATGGCCCGACACCTGGGATTGACGGCCGATACGCAGGCCAATTCATTGGCACGCCTGGTGCGCGGCCTGCAGCGGCATGACCCGAGCGACGTATAGCACTGGCGTCGCAAAGCCTGTAAGTTCAAAAAAGAGCGATGCGCCTTCGTTCACGGACAACGCATTTGTCGATGCAACGAGGCGCATGGGTCCGTCATTGGCTCGCCCACCCTAACAAAACAAGGAAGCTCGCAACATGACCCAACCACCCACTTCCTCTAATGATCGCGACACACAACCCGGCGGCCTGCTGCGTCTGCTGGGCGCTCTCGACCGGGGCTTTGGCATCATCGAGCGCGTCGTCGTGGCCGGCAGCATACTCGCCATGGCCGTGCTGATGAGCGCGCATGTGGTCGGCAACACCCTCTTCGGGCAAGGCATCGCCGGCACCTACGAAGTCACCGAGATGCTGATCGTCGTCGTCACCTTCGTCGGCGTCGGCTATGCCGCTCGACACGCCCGCCACATCAGCATGTCGGCAGTCTACGACCAGCTCAGTGGCCGGCTGCGCAAGACGTTGCTGATCATCATCTGTCTCGGCACGGCGATACTGATGTTCTATTTCGCCTATAAATCCATCGATTATGTCACGGCGATATATGAGCGCGGGCGCACCAGTGCTTCCCTGCACGTCCCCATGTGGATCGTCTTTCTCGCCCTGCCCATCGGCTTCATTCTGGCCGGCATTCAATACTTGCTGACTATCGCGCGTAACCTCATGAGCGATGATATCTATCGCTCGTTCAACGAGAAGGAAACCTATTCCGAGATTCCCTCTGAAGATGACGTTCCGCGCGGCGTTTGATCCGTCGACAACAATCAAGACAAACGACAGACACGAGGACTTTTCATGCTGACTTGGCTATGCGTGATCATGATCGTGCTACTGATGCTGGGGTTCCCGATGATGGTGCCCCTGGCCGTAGGTACGCTGTTCATGATGTTTACCGATATGACCTTTTTCGGCCCCGACCAGGCCGTGAGCTGGATGATCAACGGCGTGGGCAGTTGGGTTCTGGCGGCGGTACCCATGTTCATCTTCGCCGCCGACATTCTGACCAAGGGCCATACGGCCAACCGCCTCCTGGACGTGGTCGACGTCTTCACCCGGCATATGCGCGGCGGCCTGCCCATCACCACCGCCGCCGCCTGCGCCCTGTTCGGCGCCGTTTCCGGTTCCACCCAGGCCACGGTCGTCGCGATAGGCAGCCCCATGCGCCCGCGCTTGCTGACCAAAGGCTATAGCGACAAGTTCACCCTGGCGCTGATCATCAATGCCAGCGATATCGCCCTGCTGATTCCCCCCAGCATCGGTTTCATCGTCTATGGCGTGGTCATGAAGACCTCGATCGGCGACCTGTTCCTGGCCGGTATCCTGCCGGGGCTGCTGATCCTGGCGATGTTCGCGATCTATTGCTACATCGATTCGCGTCTCAAGGGCATCGAATCGGAACCCAAGGCGTCATGGAGCGAGCGTTTTGGTGCCATGCGCCGAGTGATCCTGCCCATGGGTTTCCCGGTTCTCGTGGTCGGGGGTATCTATGGCGGCTTCTTCAGTGCCGTCGAGGCCTCGGCGATCGCGGTGGCCTACGCTGTGATTCTGGAGATGGTTATCTATCGCCAAGTCTCGATTCGCGACCTCGGCAGTATCGCCTTGTCCACGGGCATGATCACCGCCGTCGTCTTCATTCTCGTCGCCATCGGTGCCGCCTTCTCCCAGGCCCTGGGCACGGCCGGCGTACCGGAACAGCTCCTCGGCCCCATCATCGACGGCATCGGCGACAGCCAGTTCCTGGCACTGCTGTTGATCGCCGCCGCCTTCTTCGTCGGTTGCATGTTCGTCGACCCGATCGTGGTCATCCTGATCCTGGTGCCGATCTTCAAGCCTCTCGTGGAGGCCACCGGTCTCGACCCGGTGCATGTCGGCGTCATCGTCACGCTACAGGCGGCCATCGGCTCGGCCACGCCGCCGTTCGGCTGCGATATCTTCACGGCCATCGCCGTCTTCCGGCGCCCCTACATGGATGTAATTCGCGGTACGCCGCCGTTCATCGCCATCCTTTTGCTGGCCACGCTGCTGCTCATTCTGTTCCCGCAGATCTCCTTGCTGCTGCCTTCTCTGGGCGGCGATTGACCCCTCGCGCCGGATGATTTGCATCCGGCCATACGCAAGGCCGCCCCGAACGTTCGGGGCGGCCCAGCCAAAAATGAAAACGCCCGGAAGCGCTACTTCCGGGCGTTTATTTGGCGATTCTACGGGCCGGCGCGAAGGCCGACCCCTCGATTTACGGCATCAGGATTCCTGATCGCTGGATCCCATACCCTGCTCGAGCAGGATATCGAGTGCCTTCTGGCCACGCTCACCGACCATGTCGACATAGACCTGGCGAACCGGCTCGGCGAGTTCGCGGAACTTGGCACGCTCTTCATCATTCAACTTGATGATATTGATATCACTCTTTTCCTTGATGGTTTCGAGGCGCTCGGAATTGAATTGACTCTGGATCTCGTGGCCTTTCATCACCATTTCATCCAGGGTCGCCTCTAGCGTTTGGCGCTGCTCGTCGGACAGTCCCTCGTACCACTCCAGGTTGCCGAAGAGATTGGCAACGAACTGCGCCTGATCGGCGAAGATCATGTAGTCCTGCACCTCGTAGAACCCCATGTTCTCATGGGCGAAGACCGGCTGGATATTGCCTTCCGCTTGCCCCTGCTGCAGAGCGCTGTAGAGTTCGCCGTAAGCGATAGTGATCGGCGACGCTCCGTAGGCTTCATAGGTGGCGCGCAGCAGGCTGTTGTCCATGACACGGACCTGCCAGCCATCCATGTCCTCGGGGGTGCGGATCTCCTTGTTGGCGGTCCATACCTGATAGCCTTCGGGCAGTGCGCCGAGCGGCACCAGACCACGCTCACGGAACGACTCCTGCCAGGCATCGCTCTTCAGAAAAGCGTCGGAATTGAGGATTTTCGCCGTCTTGAGCTGATCGTTGGGCATGACGAAGTTGAGGCTCATCAGCTGGCTTTCAGGCACCGTACCGCCCAGAAAGCCGGAGCCGAAACCAATCTGAATCGCACCGTTCTGAATGGCATCGTAGAGCGCCGTGTAGCTCGAACCCCAGGAGCCGTAGGGCAGCAGTTGCACGGTGATGTCGCCGCCGCTCTTCTCCTCGATCAGTTTCTTGAACTCCTCTGCGTAACCGTACTGGACACTGCCCTCGGTCTCTTCGAGGCCAAACCGCCAAGTCTCGGCGAACGCTGACGAGGCGACGCCAGTCATACCCAGAGCGGTGATAGCGATAACGATGTTGCGCAGTTGCATTACGTTTCCCTTTTGTTGTCGATGTAAACCCAGAAAAGAGCAAAGCCAAGTCGATGTCAAGCCGAGCCCGGGAGTCGCATGGGGTTACGAGTCGCGTGGAATCTGAATACGCGCAGGTGCGGAACCCCAAACGCCCTGTTAGAGTCCCAATGCATCACGATGGCGCGACTTGCCATTACGATCCGTCAATCGCAACCATTCACTGATAACGAAGTTCGAAGGAGCCTTCATGAAAACACTGGTGACCGCCGCCGCCTTCACCTCGCTACTCACCGCCGCTCCCCTGGCGCTGGCTGCACCACAAAGCGATGAAGCCAAGCTCAGTTACAGCATCGGCGTGACGCTGGGCCAGAGCCTGGAGCAGGACATCGATAAGCTCGATATCGAGGCCTTCACCCAGGCCATCGAAGATGTCTATGCCGGCGAAGAGCTGCAAATGAGTCAGGAAGAAATGGCCCAGGCGCTGACTCGCTTCCAAGAGCAGAAAATGGCTGAGCAACAGGCCGAAGCGAAGAAGATCGCCGAAGCCAATCTCGCCGAGGGCAAGAAATTCCTGGCCGCGAACGCTGAAAAGGAAGGCGTGGAAACCACCGACTCCGGCCTTCAGTACAAGGTGCTGAAATCGGGCGATGGCGCCACACCGGGCCCGCAAGACAACGTCAAGGTCCATTACGAAGGCAAGCTGATCGATGGCACCGTCTTCGATAGCTCCTATCAGCGTGGCGAGCCGGTGGAGTTCCGTGTCGATCAGGTGATCGAAGGCTGGCAGGAAGCCTTGCAGCTAATGAGCGTGGGCGACACCTGGATGATCTACCTGCCTTCCGATCTGGCCTACGGCCCGGCCGGCACCGGTGGTCCTATCGGACCCAACGAAGTGCTGACCTTCAAGGTCGAGCTGCTGGGCGTCGATCAGGGCGATGCCGAAACGGCTGAAAGTGCCGACGCTGGCCAGGACGGCGAAGCCGATAGCAAATAAGCGTCGATGAGAGCGGCTTGTGCCGTCGCGCTAGTGGCATTGTCAATAGTGTCGAAGGTCGCGACGGCTCAGCCTACCTCATCGAGTGCCTGCTTCACTGCCGCGGTCAGTGCGTTAGGTATCGGCGAGTACAGGACCCGGTGCAGGATCTCGCCTTCCCGATCGACGATATAGAGCGATGAGGTATGATCGACGGTATAGCCCATCGCCGAGTCGGGAGTTTCCACCTTGCGCCAGACCGCTCCATAGCGCTCGCCGATCTCCTGTAGCTGCGCCTGACTGCCGGTCGCACCGACGAAGCGTGGGCCGAAATAGCCGACATACTCCTCGAGCCGCGCCAGGCTGTCGCGCTCGGGATCGACCGAAATCAACACCGGCACCACCCGTTCGCGCTGCGCCTCATCGAGAGCGGCCAGCGTCTGGCGCATCACCGCCAGGCTCATCGGGCAAACGTCCGGGCAGTGGGTGTAGCCGAAGAACACCACCGCCAGTTGGTCGTCATCGAGATCGCCCAGCCTGAACTCGCCGGATGCGGATGTCGCGGGCAGGGCAATCGGACCGCCCTGAGGCGTGCTGGCATTGCCGCTACCCAGATTCTGTGCCCACCACAGCATGAGCAATGCCACGATGATCGTGACGGCTCCCAGCGCTATCCAGAATTGCCGCTTGCGTGTGACCCTACCCATGACATCCTCCGCTGAGCCTTGCAATGAAACCAACAAGGTAGCATTGCCTGGCGGTGATCGTATCGCCCCATCGAGCGTCGAATCGCGCTAAGCTTATCAGCTAATACGAATTTACTCCGTGCCGAGGGCGCAGGCATGCCTGGCACGTTTCGATGAACGCTGCCCGAGGAGACACGATGACTGGCGTACAGAGCGCCCTGGGCCCGCTATTCCTGCTGATTCTGCTCGGTGCGCTGCTTGGCTGGCGGCGCCTGCCCGGCAGCGATTTCTGGCCGCAGCTCGAGCGGCTGATCTATTACTTGCTGTTTCCCGCCATGCTGGTAGCGACCCTGGCTACCGCCGACGTGTCGCAGGTACCGGTGGGCCGCGTCGCGCTGGCACTGCTCGGCAGCCTGCTCGGCTTCGCGGGCCTGTTGTGGCTTTCGCGCAAGCGACTGGGAATGGACCCCGCGGCCTTCACATCGGTGTTTCAGGGGGCCGTGCGCTTCAACACCTATGTCGGCGTCGCCGGGGCCGCTTCGCTGCACGGCAGCGCTGGCGTCACGGTGGCCGCCGTGGCGGTGGCATTGATGGTGCCGGTGGTCAACGTGCTATGCGTGGTGAGTTTCATCCTCGCCGGTACACTCGGCCCCTCCAGCGTTGCGAAAAGCCTCGCCGCACTGGCTCGCAATCCGCTGATTCTGGCCTGCCTCGGCGGCATCGCACTGAATCTGACCGGCATCGGCCTACCCGGCTGGAGCGGCCATGCCATCGAGCTGCTGGGTCGCGCCGCCTTGCCACTGGGGTTGGTCGCGGTGGGCGTCGCACTGCGCCCGCGCGCCTTGACGCGCCTCGATCGTGGCGTCTGGTCCGCCAACCTGATCAAACTGCTGCTGATGCCGGCACTGGCATTGGCGCTGGCACTGCTGACCGGCCTCGATTCGGTGAGTCGCGATGTGGTGTTGCTGTTCGCCGCCCTGCCCACCGCCACCTCGGCGTATATCCTCGCCCGCCAGTTGGGCGGCGATGCCGAACTGATGGCCGCGCTGATCACCGGTCAAACGCTATTGGCGATGTTGACCCTACCTGCCTGGCTGGCGCTGGCAAGCTGAGGATGATGTCGAGGTAAATAAAAAAGATTATCGTTTCTCTTGACGGCGCAAATGAGAATGATTATCTTGAAGCCGTGGCACTCGCCAAGTGTCGCATCCATCGCAGAGAAGTCAGGTTCTCTGCCATGGTTATCTCCTCATCAAGCTAGTCACGGTCTTGGCCGCTCCCTTTGGAGCGGCTTTCTTTTGCCACCCGAATAGTCCGCCGAGTGCTACGCTCAATCGCTGCGCGCGTAGATCAGATCCCACACGCCGTGGCCCAGCCGCGCACCGCGCTGCTCGAACTTGGTCTGGGGGCGGAAATCGGGGCGCGCCACGTAAGGGCCATCGCCCGCGGTGTTGCGATAGCCGGGGGCTTCGGCCATGACCTCGGCCATATGCTCGGCGTAAGCCTGCCAATCGGTAGCCATATGGAACCGGCCGCCGGGCTTCAAGCGCGTGCGCACCAGCTCGATGAAGGCCGGCTGGACGATGCGCCGCTTGTGGTGTTTCTTCTTCGGCCAGGGGTCGGGAAAGAACAATTGCAGTCCGTCCAGGCTGGCCTCGGGCAGGCAGCGCGACAGTACCTCGAGCGCATCGTCACGATAGACCCGTAGATTGGACAAGCCGCGTTTGTCGGCTTCGTCGAGCAGCTTGCCGACACCCGGCGCGTGCACCTCGATACCGATGAAATCGGTGTCGGGGTGGGTCTCGGCCTGCTCGATCAGCGAGGCGCCCATGCCGAAGCCGATCTCCACCACGCGTGGCGCCTGGCGACCGAACAGCGCATCGAGGTCTTGCAGGCCATCATCCACACTCAAGCCGAGGCGTGGCCAGACCTCCTCCAGACCACGATTCTGGGCGGCGGTCATACGCCCGGCACGCAGTACATAGCTTTTTACGCCGCGCTGGGGGCGCTCGGCCCCGGCGGCGCTTTCCATAATCAAGCGATCATCGTTCATGCAGCGCTCTTCGGTCTCTCGGGTGGCGCCGGTCAGGCGTTGATGCGCCCAGCGAATGGCGACGATGCCTCGGCGCGCTGGCGGCGTGGCATACGCTCGGCCAGGAATGCCTCACGCCCGGCCTCGATGGCTTTCTTCATCGCCCCGGCCATCAGTACCGGCTGGCGCGCGTGAGCGATCGCCGAATTCATCAGTACGCCGGTGCAGCCCATCTCCATGGCCAGTGCGGCGTCGGAGGCGGTGCCGATGCCGGCATCGACGAGAATCGGCACCTCGGCGTTTTCGAGAATGATTGCCAGGCTCGCCGGGTTGAGCAGGCCGTGCCCCGAGCCGATCAGTGAACCCAGCGGCATTACCGCGCTGCAACCGAGCTTCTCGAGCTCCTTGGCGACGATCGGATCGTCGCTGGTGTAGGCCATCACATCGAAGCCATCGCGTACCAGCTCCTCGGCGGCCTTGAGCGTTTCGACCACATTGGGATACAGCGTGTTGTCGTCGCCCAGCACCTCGAGCTTGACCAGGCTGTGGCCATCGAGCAGCTCGCGGGCCAGCTTGCAGGTGCGCACCGCATCCCTGGCGGTATAACAGCCGGCGGTATTGGGCAGCAGCGTATAGCGCTCGGGCGAGACGGCGTCGAGCAGGTTGGGCTCGCCGGCATTCTGACCGAGATTGGTGCGACGCACCGCGAAGGTGACGATTTCGGCGCCGCTGGCGGCAATCGCCGCGGCGGTTTCGTCGAAATCCCTGTACTTGCCGGTGCCGACCAGCAGGCGTGAGGTGAATTCGCGGCTGGCAACGCGCCACGGCTGATCCGTGCGAAGTTCTGTCATAGCATCTCCAGAAGGGAGTGACGCGGCGGGCTACCCGCCGCCGATGGCGTGTACGATCTCAACGCGATCGCCATCCGCCAGGCGGGTAGCGTCATGCTGGCTGCGCGGCACGATCTCCTCGTTGACCTCGACCGCGATACGCCGCCCGGCCAGGCCGAGGGAGGCGATCAACTCATTGATCGTCGGCTCGTTTTCGAAGGCACGCGCATCGCCATTGAGCTGAATCTGCATAGCGGCCTCCAAGCATCGTTCATAGAAATATGGTGGGCCAATAGTTTAACGCCAAACGCCCGCTCAGGCATCCTTCGCTGGCCATGCATTGGCGTCCACCGGCATGATAGCGATGTCGCGTGTATTGGCGAAAATCAGCGAGCGCGCCTTTCATTCCAGTTACCGATTAGCGTAGGCCACCGGGAGAAACGTCATATGTCGCAGCGCCTCGCCTGGGTCGTCGTCGCCCTGAGCGGTTTCGTCACGGTTCTGGCCGGTGCCTTCGGTGCACACGGTCTGGAGGGTCGAGTACCCGAACGGCTGCTCGATGCGTTTGAAACCGGCGTGCGCTATCAGGCCTGGCACACCCTGGCCATGCTGATGGTATTGATCTGGCGGCAAGCCATGCCGATCAAGGGTCAAAGCCTGTCACTCTGGCTGTGGGGCGGGGGCATCGTGCTGTTCTCGGGCTCGCTCTATTTGCTGACGCTGAGCGGCATCCGTGGGCTGGGCATGATTACACCATTCGGCGGCCTGTTGTTGATGGCTGGCTGGCTAACATTGGCGATTAGCGCCTGGCGCGCACGGGCAAATACCTAATCGTCTCGATTCGGCAAGACATACGTCGCGGTGACGATCGCCACCGGGTCGTCACTACCGGCCGAGAACAGCTCGACCTCGCCGACCGCCAGCTGGCGCCCCAGCTTGACCACGCGAGCGTTGGCGATCAGATCGCGATCGCCTCGCGCACGGCGCAGAAAGTGGCAGGTCAAATCGGTGGTCACCGCCATCGGCTCGGGCCCGATCTGGGCGAGTATCGCCACGTACAGGCAGACATCGGCCAACCCCATCATGCTCGGCCCCGATACGCAGGCGCCCGGACGCAGATGTTCGTCCTCGATGGCCAGGCTCATGGTGGCGCGCATCTCGTCGACGCCTTCGATGGTGCCCTGGCGATGAGGAAACACCTCATCGAGAAAGTCCTCGATGGCGGCGGCGGTCATCACGGTCATGAGCGATCTCCTGCGGTGGCAGACACAAAGTGACAAGATAGCGTAACCCATCGACACCGCACAGCCATCCCATGGTGGCACCTTGAAACACTCCTAACGAAAACACCCCCGCCGCTTGCACGGCAGGGGTGGGGTTAGCTCATAGCTTACGGCTTATCGCTTACCGCTTCGCCTTGTGCACCGCGCGCCAGTGATGCAGCAACGGCTCGGTATAGCCCGAGGGCTGCTCGCGGCCCTGGAAGATCAGATCCGCCGCGGCCTGGAAGGCCGTGGAGTCTTCGAGGTGCGCGGTCATCGGCACGTAGCTGGGGTCGTGTGCGTTCTGCTGATCGACCACCCCGGCCATGCGCTCGAGCGTCTCCCTGACCTGCGCTTCCGTGACGATGCCGTGGTGCAGCCAGTTGGCGATGTGCTGGCTGGAGATGCGCAGCGTGGCGCGGTCTTCCATCAGCCCGACATCATGGATGTCGGGGACCTTGGAGCAGCCCACGCCGTGCTCGACCCAGCGCACCACGTAGCCGAGGATGCCCTGGCAGTTGTTGTCGAGCTCCTGCTGGATGTCTTGTTCCGACCAGTCAGCGCGCTCGTCCACCGGCACCGTCAGCAGGTCGTCGAGCAGGTCGGCCCGGGGTTGGGTCTCCAGCTCGCGCTGCACGGCGGCGACATCGACCTGGTGATAGTGCAGCGCGTGCAGCACCGCGGCGGTGGGCGAGGGCACCCAGGCGGTGTTGGCGCCGGCCTGCGGATGGCCGATCTTCTGCTCGAGCATCGCCGCCATCCGGTCGGGCATCGCCCACATGCCCTTGCCGATCTGGGCGCGGCCGCGCAGGCCGCCGGCCAGCCCGGCCTGGACGTTGTTGCGCTCGTAGGCCTGGATCCACGCCGCTCCCTTCATGTCGCCCTTGCGCAGCATCGGTCCGGCGTTCATGGCCGTGTGCATCTCGTCGCCGGTGCGATCGAGGAAGCCGGTGTTGATGAACGCCACCCGCGAGGCGGCTGCCTGAATGCACGCCGCGAGGTTGACGGTGGTGCGCCGCTCCTCGTCCATGATGCCCATCTTGAGGGTGTCGCGGGGCAGGCCGAGCACGTCCTCGATGCGTCCGAACAGGGTATTGGCGAAGGCCACTTCCTTGGGGCCGTGCATCTTGGGCTTGACGATGTACACCGAGCCGGTACGGCTGTTGCGCAAGGCGCCGTCGTTGCCCTTCCTGAGATCGTGGATGGCCAGCAGGCTGGTGACGATGCCGTCGAGGATGCCCTCGGGGATCTCGTTGCCCTCGCCGTCGAGGATCGCCGGGGTGCTCATCAGGTGGCCGACGTTGCGCACGAACATCAGCGAGCGCCCGGGCAGGGTCAGCGTGCCGCCGTCGGGGGTGGTGTAGGTGCGATCCGGATTGAGGCGGCGCAGCAGCGTCTTGCCGTGCTTCTCCAGGCGCTCCTCGAGATCGCCTTTCATCAGCCCCAGCCAGTTGCGATAGACGCCGACCTTGTCGGCGGCATCGACCGCGGCGACCGAATCCTCGCAGTCCATGATGGTGGTCACCGCGGCTTCGAGGAGCAGGTCCTTGACGCCGGCCGGGTCGGTCTTGCCGATCGGGTGCGCGGCGTCGAACTGCAGCTCGAGGTGCAGGCCGTGGTTGACCAGCAGAATCGCCTCGGGGGTGCCGGCATCGCCGCGGTAGCCGACCAGCTGGGCGGGATCGGCCAGGCGCGTCGTCTGGCCCTGACCGTTGCCATCACCGAGGGTCACCACCAGCTGGCCGTCGTGCAGCGTGTAGTTGACCGCCTCAGAATGCGAGCCACTGGCCAGCGGCGCGGCGGTATCCAGCACGCCACGCGCGTAGGCGATGACCTTCTCGCCGCGCCGGGGGTTGTACGCGCGGCCCTTCTCGGCGCCGTCGGCTTCTGAGATCGCATCGCTGCCGTAGAGCGCGTCATACAGGCTGCCCCAGCGCGCGTTGGCGGCGTTGAGCGCGTAGCGCGCGTTGCTCACCGGCACCACCAGCTGCGGGCCGGCCTGCACGGCGATCTCGGCGTCGACGTTCTGGGTGCTCGCCTGGACGTCGGTCGGTGTCTCGGCCAGGTAGCCGATCTCACTCAGGAAGGCGCGGTAGGCGGGCATGTCGGCGATCGGGCCGGGGTGGGCCTGGTGCCAGGCGTCGAGCTCGCCCTGCAGGCGCGCGCGCTCGGCGAGCAGTTCACGGTTCACCGGCGCCAGATCAAAGATCAGGGCATCGACGCCGGCCCAGAAGGCCTCGGGCTCGACGCCGCTGCCGGGCAGGGCCTCGTCGTTGAGGAAACGGTCGAGTTCGGGGGCCACCTGGAGGCGGTGGCGGGAAATACGCTCGGACATGGAAAAGACCTCCTGGTGTGCGCTGTTATCGGCAACTCTTTCGCCGATAGGTGATTCGTTATGATTGAAGCTTTTATGGAAACGTCTTCCATATAATACCAAAGGTGGCGCCGATAGTGGATGCTGCTCGACCAATGACTAACAGGGCGCGCTGGATCGATACGAGTGGTCGTGCTCAACGGCAATCCGGGCTAGCATGGGGGCGGATAGGGAGAACGCGATGACCGACTTCGCACCATTGCAGGCAATGGGGCCCCTGGCCCTGGCCAGCGAGCCACATGGACCGGCACTCACCGATTATCTGAAGCATTACCGGCTGGCATCGTTGCTCGACGGTAACGTCAAGCTGTACGTGGGCTTCATCGAGGCCGACAGCTTTCGCCTCTGGACCCAGGTGTGGACACCCGAGCAGCCGCGCGGCACGGTCTTCGTGGTGCATGGCTATTTCGACCATCTGGGGCTTTATCGGCACCTGCTCGAAAGGCTGCTGGCGCAGGGCTGGCGCGTGGTGCTCTGGGATCTGCCCGGCCATGGGCTATCCAGCGGGCCACGTGCGACCATCGACGATTTCGAGGAGTACGGCGCCTGCTTGCAGGCATTGCAGCGCCACCTGTGCGAGCGGAACCTGGCACCCCGGCCCTGGATCGGCATCGGCCAGAGTACCGGGGCGGCGATTCTCGCCACCGATGCCCTCGGGCGCGGCACGGCGGCGCCCTGGCAGGCATTGGTATTGTTGGCACCGCTGGTGAGACCGTGGGGCTGGCCACAATCGAGTTGGCTGCATCGCCTGGCGAGCCCCTTCATTCGCTCGATTCCCCGCCGCTACCGGGCCAATTCCACCGATACCGATTTCGCCACCTTCCTGCGCGAAGACGACCCGCTGCAACCCGATCGGCTGACGCTGACCTGGGTCGGCGCCATGCGCCGCTGGATGGCGCACCTACTCGCCCTGCCGGCCAACGATCTGCCGGTGTTGATTCTGCAGGGCGAGCAGGATCTGACCGTGGACTGGCAATGGAACCTGGAAGTACTGGCGCGCAAGTTTCCCCAGGCACGCATCCATCGTCATTCCGAGGCACGCCATCATCTGGTCAACGAGGCGGAAGTCATCCGCGAAGCGCTGTTTGCCGAGCTGGACGATTTCTTGAGCGACATCGAACGCCATCCGGGCGGCCCGGCATCGTCCGACCCGCGGCAGCAACCGGCGGCAATGTGATGGGAATGCTGCGTCGCGGATTGAGCCTGCTGCTGCTGATTGGGTTGGTTGGTTGTGCCGGCCAGCCGGAGCGCCCCACGACCCAACGCCAGGCGCTTTATGGTCTTGGCGAGCGAGCCGCCTCGGCGACCGCGACCGAGCCGGACTGGCAGCGTCCGATTACCGAACTGGTCCTGCTGCTGGATCGCCCCGACATCGATGCGTCGCTCGGTGTGGATACCGCGCATTTCCGCGAGACGCTGACGCGTGCCCTGCTGGCTCTCGAACCCGGTCCGCAGGTACTCAACTGGGCCCCATCGATGACCGAAACCGCCGTTCCCGATAACCAGTGGCGCCTGGAGAGCCAGTTGTTGGCCGATGGCCCGGCGCTGACGCTATCCGACCGTCGCCTGCTGCCCTACCGGCTGGAGCTGACGCTGCATAGGCCGGGCGATGCGCAGCCGCGCTGGCAGCAGACCTTGTATGGAGCGCTCGACGCCAGCGCGCTATAACCAAGCCATATCGTTTTTTCATGCTCGCAGCGAGGAGCCGTCATGCCCCGCCACGCAAATCATCTCTACCGCGATGGACCCGACAACCCCTTTCCCGGCATGAAAGCGCTGGAGCGGCGTCTGGGACGCGAGATTCCCTACAACATAGGCTCCAACGAGGGCCTCGATATGCCACACGAGGCGCTGGCGGCGCGCTTTGGCGACGATGTCGCCGAACTTGCCCGGCGTTATGGCGATGCCGAGGCGATGGGCGTGCGCCAGCGCCTATCGCACTCGCTCGGCACGCCGCTCGAGGCGCTGCTGGTCGATGCCGGCGCCGACAGCCTGATTGCACTCGCGCTACGCGCGATCTGCGATACCGGCAGCACGGTGATCACCAGTGCCGGTAGCTACCCGACCTTCGCCTATTTCGCCGCGGGCCAGGGTTGTACGCTGCGCGAAGTGGCGTATCACGATCGAAAAGCGTGTTTAGCACCCGATCTTGCCGCGCTGGCGCATGCGGCGCACGAGCATCAGGCACGGCTGGTCTATCTGGCCAACCCCGACAATCCCAGTGGTCACCTGCATGACGATGCGGCCGTTCTCGCCCTGCGCCACGGCCTGCCGGACGATTGCATGCTGCTGCTCGACGAGGCTTATCATGACTTTCGCACTGACGCCGAGTCGCCCAGCGCCGGCGAAGTCTGGCCCGGCGTGATTCGCCTGCGCACCTTCTCCAAGGCGCACGGCCTGGCTGGGTTACGCATCGGCTATGCCATCGCCGAACCCGGGGTTCTCGGCGTCATGCACAAGGTGAGGATTCACTACGCGGTAACGTCGCTGTCGCTGGCCGCCGCCGAAACGCTGCTCGACCACCCCGATGAAACCCGCTCACATGTCAGCGACGTCATCGAGCGCCGTGAGCGGTTGACGGCCTGGCTGCGCGAGTTGGGCGCCGATATTCCCGACAGCGCCACCAATTTCATCGCCGTGCGTCTACCCGATGCCGAACTCGCCGCACGCGTGCATCGCGACCTGCTCGATGCCGGCAGCCTCATTCACCGTCCGCCGCACCCGGCGCTGGGTCATGTGCTACGCATCAGCGCGGTGGCCAATGCCCTGGAGCCCGGACGACTGGCGGCACTGGAGCGCGCCTTGGGCTGAACGCCAGTGCCGGGAAGCGGTGCCTGGTGTTATCGCGGCGCATCGGGAAAGCGCGGCGGCACGGCCTCCATATAGGCACGGCTGGCGCGCAGCACGGTGCGATCCTGGAAACGCGCGCCAACCAGTTGCAAGCCGATCGGCAGGCCCTCGGTACTGAAGCCGCAGGGTACCGATGACGCCGGCTGGCGGGTCAGGTTGAAGGGGTAGCTGAACGGCGTCCAATCCATCCAATCCTGCATGCCGCTGCCGCTCGGCACCTCTTGGCCCGCGGTAAACGGCAGCACCGCCACGCTGGGCATCAAGAACAGATCCATGTCGTTGCGAAACTGGGATTCGAAGCGCGAGGTCAAAGTCGCCCGGGCTTCCTCGGCTGCCAGCACGTCGTTGACACTGTAATGCTCGCCACGCTGGGCGTTTTCACGCAGCCCCGGGTCCATTTTCCGGCGATCGTCCTCGCTCATCAGGTGGCACAACCGCCACGTGGTGGTGAACCATAGCACCTTGAACGCCTCGCCCGCCTCGTGCAGATCGAGATCGCTGGGCACTACCTCGGCACCCAGTTCGGTCAGGGTGCGTGCGGCACGCTCGATCGCTGCGGTAATCTGCGGGTCGACACCGACGCGACGCGCCTTGGTAATCAGGCCGATGCGCAGGCCCTTGAGGCTCTGCGTAGTCGTTTCGCCCCAATCCGCCGGAGCCGCGTCGATCGCGTAGCTGTCGTGGGAGTCGTAGCGGCCGATGCAATCGAGCATGCGTATCGCATCGTCGACGTTGCGCGTGATCGGGCCGATGTGCGACATCGACGGCAGCGAACAGGGCGGCCACTGCGGCACCAGCCCGAAGGTCGACTTGAAGCCGAAGGTGCCGGTGAACGACGCCGGAATGCGAATCGAGCCACCGGAGTCGCCGCCCTGGTGCAGCACGCCCAGGTTCAATGCGCAGGCCGCCGCGGCCCCGCCCGACGAGCCACCCGGCGTCAGTCGCGTATCCCAGGGGTTGTAGGTCACTCCGGTCAGCGGGCTGTCGGTGACGCCCTTCCAGCCGAACTCCGGCGTCGTGGTCTTGCCGAGGATGACCGCCCCGCCCTCGCGCAGCCGTTTCGTGGGCGGCGCATCCGTATCGCACGGCCCCGGGTCGGATGTCAGCGAGCCTTCGCGGGCCGGCATGCCGCGCACCTGGGTCAGGTCCTTCAGCGTCACCGGCAAGCCATCCACCGGACCCAATGGCTCGCCACGTTGCCAGCGCGCCTCGGCCTCGCGCGCGGCAGCCAACGCGCCCTCATGATCCACATGGCAGAAGGCGTTGATGCGGGGATTATGCCGATCGATGCGCGCCAGTGCGTCACTGATTGCCTCTACCGGCGACAGCCGGCTCTGCCGGTAAGCCTCGATCAGCGCGGCGGCATCCATCGCGGCGAGTTCGGTATGCTGGGTCGTCATCGAACCTCCTCCTTGAGAGCTTTCTCCATTCAGTGTAGGGCACGGTCGCCGCTTATCATCCGGCAACGGCCTTGGGTCTTTCGTTCCCGCCACGCAGACGATCGAGCTGGCGATAGCCGATGGCCTCCATCAATTGCGCGCGCCCTGGGCGCGCCTCGCCAGCCAGATCGGCCAGGGTCAACGCCACCCGCAGCACGCGATGGTAGGCGCGTGCCGAAAGCTTGAGCCGGGTCAGCACATCGGCCAGCCAGGCGCGTTCATCGCTGGTCAGCGCGCAGGCGGCTTCAAGCTCGCGCCCCGGCAAGCGCGCATTGAGCGCACCCCGCGCCTGCTGACGTTGGCGCGCCGCCAGCACACGTTCGCGTACCGTCGCCGAGCTTTCGCCGGTGGTCGGCGAGGTGAGTTGATCGGGCGGTATCGCCGGCACTTCGACCTGCAGATCGATACGATCGAGCAGCGGCCCGGAGAGCCGCGCCTGGTAGCGCTGCACCTGCGTTTGGGTACAGATGCATGCCTGGCGCGGATCGCCGAGATGCCCGCATGGGCATGGATTCATTGCCGCGACCAGTTGGAAACTTGCCGGGAAGCAGCGCTGATGGCTAGCACGCGCGATATGGATGCGCCCGCTCTCCAGCGGCTCGCGCAGGACTTCCAGCACGCTGCGATCGAATTGCGGCAACTCGTCGAGAAACAGCACGCCCTGGTGCGCCAGTGATATCTCGCCGGGGCGTGGCTTCGAGCCACCGCCGACCAGCGCGACGCCGCTGGCGGTATGGTGCGGCGAACGAAACGGGCGTTCGCCCCAGCGTTCGAGCAAATCCAGGCCGCTGACCGAGCGAATCGCCGCGACTTCCAGCGCCTCATCGTGAGACAACGGCGGCAATATACCCGGCAAACGGCTGGCCAGCATGGTCTTGCCGGTTCCCGGTGGGCCAGCAAACAGCAGATTGTGGCCACCGGCGGCGGCCACTTCGAGGGCGCGACGCGCCTGATGCTGACCGCGCACATCGGCCAGGTCGTTGCTCGGCAGGCTGGGCAGCGCCGGCATCTCCAGCCGATGCAAGCCAATGGTTTCGCGCCCGAGCAAGTGCGCAACGACCTGCGACAAGTGCTCGGCTGGCAGCACGCGCAGGCCATCGGCCAGCGCCGCTTCATTGGCATTGGCCGCCGGCAACAACAAGCGACGCCCGGCAGCCTGGGTCGCCAATGCCACCGGCAGGGCGCCGTTGATCGGCCGCAAGCGACCATCGAGTGCCAATTCGCCCAGGCATTCGAGCCCCTCGACCGCCGCGAGCGGCACCTGCTCGGAAGCGAGGAGAATGCCCAGTGCAATCGGCAGATCGAAGCGCCCACCCTCCTTGGGCAGATCGGCCGGCGCCAGATTGACGGTGATGCGTCGCGTGGTGGGAAACTCGAAGCCGGCATTGATCAGCGCGCTACGCACGCGTTCGCGGCTCTCGCGGACCGCCGTCTCCGGCAGGCCGACCAGAGTCAATCCCGGCAAGCCATTGGAGAGATGCACTTCGACCAATACTTCGGGGGCTTCCAGACCCAACCCTGCGCGGGTGGTAACGATGGCTAAGGCCATGTTCGTTCCTTGCCTGGCCCGGTCAGCGACGCGCTGCCGAGCCGTTATTGTTGGTCGCCGGCGCGCTGCGCCCGCGAAACACTCATGCCGCTATGGCTGTTTCTTGGTGCCGCTCGACTTGGCTCGCCCCGTGGATTTACCTGCCGACTCGCCACTGGCGGCGTCACTGGCCGTTTTCTTGGCGCCGCTGTCTTTTTTGGTGTCACTGTTCGGCGATTGGGCGGCGCTATCGGCAGCAGGCTCTTTCGACACCGATGCCGACACCTCGTCGTCCAGCGCAGCCTCGAGCGCCGCGACCTGTTTTTCCAGCGCTTCGACCCGCGTCCGGGTACGCTGCAATACGTCCATGAGGATATCGAAATCCTCGCGCGAGACCAGCTCCATGCGATCGAAGGCGCCACGCATCACACTGTTCACGCTGCGCTGAATCTCCTCGGGCGCATGCGAGGCATCCTGTAGCCGTTCGCCCAGTTGCCGAGCCAGCCGGCCGATCCTGTCGTTGCTCGCCATCGATGTACTCCTTTCACGTGGATAACCACAGCATACGCAAGGACGCCGGCCAGCGCATGCGCCAGCATGGCGCATGGCTTTTCCCACTCGGCACCAAGACAGTGCAAGGCGCTCCGACGCTGCGCTTCCTTTATCTCGAGCCACGCCGCTCTCCGTTCCTCAATCCGTTGAATAGTCAATGAAAACCATGCGATGGCACGCCATGCGCTTTGTCAGGGCAGAAGTATGCCAATAACGGGAGACGAAGGGATGAAACTCATCACCGCCATCATCAAGCCATTCAAGCTCGACGACGTTCGCGAGGCGCTGGCCGATAACGGCGTCCAGGGCATCACGGTCACCGAAGTGAAGGGGTTCGGCCGTCAGAAGGGTCACACCGAGCTCTATCGCGGAGCGGAATACGTCGTCGATTTTCTGCCCAAGGTGAAGGTCGAGGTCGCCGTCGACGATGCGCGCGTCGAAGGCGTGCTCGATGCCATCGCGACTGTCGCCAACAGCGGCAAGATCGGCGACGGCAAGCTGTTCGTCACGCCGCTGGAAGACGTGATCCGCATTCGCACCGGCGAGCGCGGCCCGGACGCCGTTTAAGACTCAGGAGACGATAACGATGACAGAGCTCAGCTATGCGCTCGATACCTTCTACTTTCTCATCTGCGGCGTGCTGGTGATGTGGATGGCCGCCGGTTTCTCGATGCTGGAAGCCGGGCTGGTGCGGGCGAAGAACACCGCGGAAATACTGACCAAGAACATCGTGCTGTTCGCGATCGCCTGCACCCTGTATCTGCTGGTCGGCTACGCCATCATGTACTCCAGCAGTGCCGGCGGCATCTTGCCTAGCCTCGGCTTTCTGATCGGCAGTGAGCATGGCGTCGATGCGGTACTGGCCGGTGGCGATGACGCGCCGTACTACTCGGCCCGTGCGGATTTCTTCTTTCAGGTGGTGTTCGTGGCCACCGCCATGTCGATCGTCTCGGGGGCCGTCGCCGAGCGCATGAAACTCTGGGCCTTCCTGGCCTTCGCGGTCGTGATGACCGCTTTCATCTATCCGGTTTCCGGTTTCTGGACCTGGGGCGGTGGCTGGCTCGCCACGCTGGGCTATTTCGATTACGCCGGCTCGGGCATCGTCCACTTGGCGGGTGCCTCGGCGGCGCTTGCCGGCGTGCTGGTGCTTGGCCCGCGCAGAGGCAAATACGGCAAGCACGGCGTCGTTCATGCCATTCCCGGCGCCAATATGCCACTCGCCGCGCTGGGCACGCTGATCCTGTGGATGGGCTGGTTCGGCTTCAATGGCGGCTCGGAGCTGAAGGTGTCCGATGTCGCTTCCGCCAACAACATGGCCCAGGTATTGCTCAACACCAATGCCGCCGCCGCCGGTGGTGTGATCGCCGCGTTGATCCTGTCCAAGCTGTATTTCCGCAAGGCCGATCTGACCATGGTGCTGAACGGCGCCATCGCCGGCCTGGTCTCGATCACCGCCGACCCGCTCTCGCCCAGCGGACTGGGCGCGACGGCAATCGGTGCGGTAGGTGGGTTGTTGGTGATCGTCGCCATCGTCACGCTCGACAAGCTGCGTATCGACGATCCGGTGGGGGCGATTTCGGCGCATGGCGTCGCCGGTATCTGGGGCGTGATGGTGGTGCCCATCGGCAATGCCGAGGCGAGCTTCGCCGCGCAACTGATCGGCGCCATCGCGATCTTCGCCTGGGCGTTCTTCGCCAGCCTGATCGTCTGGGCGCTGATCAAGGCGATCATGGGCGTGCGTGTCAGCGCAGAAGAGGAGTACGAAGGGGTCGACCTGGTCGAGTGCGGGCTCGAGGCCTATCCCGAGTTCACCGTCGGCGGCAACAAGTAACCTCGGCGCGACGAGTGAGTCGATGTGCTCCACTGGCTCCCGGCGACGGGGGCCTTTTTTAATCCCCAGACGAGCGGTGTATGCTTTAAAATGCTGCGATTGCCCACCGCCAACAGGATGCGAGGAGAAAGACGATGAAACTGGTGACTGCCATCATCAAGCCGTTCAAGCTCGACGACGTGCGTGAGTCTCTATCCGAGATCGGCGTTCAAGGCATCACCGTGACCGAGGTCAAGGGCTTCGGCCGCCAGAAGGGCCACACCGAGCTGTACCGGGGTGCCGAATACGTGGTCGACTTCCTGCCCAAGGTCAAGTTGGAAGTCGCGGTGGATGACGACATGGCCGAGCAGGTCATCGATGCCATCACCCAGGTCGCGAATACCGGAAAAATCGGCGATGGCAAGATCTTCGTCTCGCCGCTGGAGCAGGTAATCCGTATTCGTACCGGCGAAACCGGCAAGGACGCGGTCTGAGGATTATCGCCCTCGCACGACGACGGGAGCGGTTCGATCCCAAAGAATGACGAAAGGCCCCATCGCATGATGGGGCCTTTGCGTGACTGCCTTCGATTGCACTCTACGGCTTCGCTGTTACCGGGAGCGCCTCAATTCGAAAGCAGATTCGGCAGCCACAGCGAAATCGCCGGCACGTAAGTGATCAGTATCAAGAAGCCCAGCAACAGGCACAGCCACGGCAGCGCCGCCTTGATCACCCAGCCGATCGAGCGCCCGGTGATCCCGGCGGTGACGAACAGGTTGAGCCCCACCGGCGGCGTCAGCATGCCGATCTCCATGTTGACCACCATGATGATGCCCAAGTGAATCGGATCGATGCCCAACTGCATGGCGATCGGGAACAGGATCGGTGCCATGATCAGCAGGATCGCCGATGGCTCCATGAAGTTGCCCGCCGCCAGCAGCAGCAGGTTCACTACGATCAGAAAGCCCCATGCCGGCAGCCCCCACGAGATGATCGACTCGGCGATCACGTGCGGAATCCGCTCGGTGGTCAGCACGTGCGCGAACAGCATGGCATTGGCGATGATGAACAGCAGCATCATCGATACCTTGGCGCCATCCAGCACCACCTTGCGCACTTCCTGATTACGAAAGGAGTCGAGAATGCCTAGCGGAACTTGCCATAGCGCGCGGACCACGGCGGCAGACGTGCTCTCTCCTTGCCGATGCCAGGGATGATGCTTGAGCGGGCCGATATCGCGATAACCGACCACGGCCACCAGCCAGGCGTAAACCGCTGCCACGGCTGCGGCTTCGGTCGGGCTCGCCACGCCGCCGTAGATCGAACCCAATACCAGGAAGATCAGCATCAGACCGGCCAGCGCCTTGGCGCCTGAACGCATCAGCGCGCCGATGCCGGGGAACGGCTCGGCCGGCAGTTTCATGATGCGCGCGGAGATATAGATCGCCACCATCAGAATGCCGCCCATCAGCAGCCCCGGCACCAGGCCGGCCATGAACATCTTGGCGGCGGAGACTTCGGTGGCGGCCGAGTAGACCAGCATCACGATGGATGGCGGAATCAGGATGCCCAGCGTGCCGGCATTGGCAATGACCCCGGCGGCATACGATTCCGGATAACCCTGACGTACCATGCCGGCGATCACGATCGAACCGATCGCCGCCACCGTCGCCGGCGACGAGCCGGATACCGCGGCGAACAGCATGCACGCCATTACCGACGACATCGCCAGGCCGCCCTTGACGTGGCCCACGGCGTTGGTCGCGAAGTTGATCAGGCGCCTCGCCACCCCACCGGTGGACAGGAAGGCACTCGATAGAATGAAGAAGGGAATCGCCAATAGCGTGTAGTGATGCGAAACGGCCGCGAACAGCTTGATGGCGATCGAACCCAGCGAATCCGGAGAAAACAACAGGATCGTCACCACGCTGGAGAAACCCAGCGCAAAGGCGATCGGCATACCCAGGAAGATAGCGATGAACAACAGAGCGAACAGGGACAGGATAGTCACGAACGGCTCTCCTTATCGGGCGTGTCGCCCTCGTGTTGGCTCAGGTGCATGCTGTCTTCGGCTTCGTCCGAATAGCCGAAGCTATCGGCCTCGCCCTTGACCACCCGCCAACCCAATTCAACGAAGCGCAGCACCAGCAGCGCCAAGCCGATCGGCAGAATCAGCGTCGCCTGCCACTTGGGAATGGGAATATCGTTCAACTCGATACCGATCATGCGAGTCAGCTTCAAGTATTCGTAGCTGCCGACCAGCAGCAGTACGCAGTAGGTCAGGCACACGGCCAGCGCAATCAACATGGCGATACGCCGCCCGCGCTGGGGCAGCTTCTTGACGACGACATCGACCCCGATGTGCGCGCCATGCTTGATACCCCACGACACACCGAACAACACGAACCAGCCGGACAAGTACAACGACCCTTCCTGAGCCCAACTGATGCCGGCATTGAGCACGAAGCGGTAAAACACTTCGACGACCACCAGAAACACCATGGCCACCAGCAGCGCGCAGAAGATGTTCTCTTCCAGCCTGTTTAGCCAGCGCACGATCATGATTGCACCTCGACAATGAAGCGATGGCGGACGGCGTAGCGTCCGCCATTTTCAGGGAAGACCTCAGCCTTCGTTGGCAGCCACGGCGGCATCGA
Organism: uncultured Halomonas sp.; assembly: GCF_946887195.1. Next base: position 252,286 of record NZ_CAMPKE010000002.1, on the reverse strand, counting down.
TCACGTCCTGACCGATCTCATCGGCGAACTGATCCCATACCGGCTTCATGGCATCGACCCACTGCTGGCGCTGCTCGGGCGTCAAGGTGATGATTTCGGACTGGCCGGAATCGATGATCGCCTGCTTGGCCTCCTGGTTCTCCTTCAGGGCAATCGAGTTGCCATAGGCGAGGGCCTGCTTGAGCGCCGCCTCGACCTTGGGACGCACATCGTCGGGCAGGCTGTTCCAGAAGCTCGCGGAAGACACCACCATGTAATCGATCAAGCCGTGGTTCGATTCGGTAATGTAGGGCTGCACCTCGAAGAACTTCTGCGAGTAGATGTTCGAGTAGGTGTTTTCCTGGCCGTCGATGGCACCGGTCTGCAGCAGGATGAACACTTCGGAGAACGGCTTCTTCAACGGCACGGCGTCGATCGCCTGGAACTGCGCCGCGAGCACGTCGGAGTTCTGGATGCGGAACTTCTTGCCGGCGGCATCGCTCGGCACACGCAGCGGCTCATGGGCCGAGAGCTGCTTCAAGCCGTTATGCAGGTAGCCCAGGCCGATCAGGCCCTTGTCCTGCAACGAGGTCAGCAGTTCCACGCCGGTCGCGCTGTTCTGGAAGCGCTCGACCGCCGCCATGTCCTCGAACAGGAACGGCAGATCGAAAACCTGCAACTGATCGGTGTACTTCTCGAACTTCGACAGCGAGGGCGCGGCGAGTTGGACATCGCCCAGCAACAGGGCTTCGAGTACCTGGTCGTCGCTATACAGCTGCGAGTTGGGGTAAACCTCGACATCGACCTGATCGCCGAGCTTCTCTTCGACCAGTTCCTTGAACTTGATGGCCATCTGGCCCTTGGGGGTGTTTTCGGCAACCACATGGGAAAACTTGATGGTGATGGGATCGGCGACGGCAGCGCCGGCGGCCATCATGATGCCGGCAGCGAGGGAGGTCAGCGAGGCGATTTTCAGCATAGACATGGATGGATCCTTGCAGTTGTTGCTGTTGTTGTGAATGTGCGGCCGCAATGTTCGTGCCGCAGCTCACTTACAACATAGCAATTGCCATGCCAGATTATCCAATTGCCAGATTCAACAGCTCCGCCAGGCATTCATGCTGCCCCATCTGGTAGCGCTGATTGGAGCGAAACGGGGGCATATGTGCGGCTTTCCGCACACGAAAAAGCCGATGGCGTGCGGAAAACCGCACGCCATCGGCGAGAGAATACGCGCCCCGGACGGAGCCGGGCCTCATGCCTATTTTTCCACGAAGGCGCGCTCGATCACGTAATCGCCGGGCTCGCCCATGCGCGGCGAGATCTTGAAGCCCAGGTCGTCGAGCATCGCGCTGGTGTCGTCGAGCATCGCCGGGCTACCGCAGATCATCGCGCGGTCCTGCTTGGGGTCGAGCGGCGGCAAGCCGGTATCCTCGAATAGCTTGCCGCTGGTGATGTGGTCGGTCAGACGCCCGGTGGTGTGAAACGCCTCGCGGGTCACCGTCGGGTAATAGACCAGCTTCCGGCTGATCTCCTCGCCCAGGTATTCATGGGCCGGCAACTCCTTGCCGATGAAATCGGCATAGGCCAATTCGCTGACGGTGCGTACGCCATGCACCACGACGATTTTCTCGAAGCGCTCGAAGGCTTCTGGATCCTGAATCAAACTCATGAATGGCGCCAACCCAGTGCCGGTGGAGAGCAGGTAAAGGTTGCGCCCCGGCAACAGGTCGTCGGTAACCAGGGTGCCGGTCGGTTTGCGGCTGACCATGATCTGGTCGCCGACCTTGAGGTGCTGCAGACGCGAGGTCAGCGGGCCGTCGGGCACCTTGATGCTGAAGAATTCGAGGTGGTCCTCGTAGTTGGGGCTGGCGATCGAGTAGGCACGCATCAGCGGCTTGCCCTGGACTTCCAGACCGATCATCACGAACTGGCCATTCTTGAAACGCAGGCTGCGCTCGCGGGTGGTGCGAAAACTGAATAGCGTCTCGTTCCAGTGATGGACGCTCAATACCTCTTCCAGGGCGAATTTACTCATGACCAACTCCTAACGTTATTCCCAATGCGAATAAGAAACGCATATTTTCTTGAAGAGAAGTATAAGCTTCCGCTGGTTATCTGTTAAATGGGTTGTTTGAATAATGCTTATCTGCAAAATTGATAGACTTACCCGGGGATGCTCATGCGCTATACCCTGCGCCAACTCGAAGTCTTCGTCGCCGTCGCTCAGCATGAAAGCGTCTCGCACGCCGCTCGCTCGCTGGCGCTGTCGCAATCGGCCGCCAGTACCGCGCTGGCCGAGCTCGAACGCCAGTTCGATTGCCAATTGCTCGATCGGATCGGCAAGCGCCTGAAACTCAATGCGCTGGGCTTCCAGATCCTGCCCAAGGCGGTCGCCCTGCTCGATCGCGGCGAGGAGATCGAAGAATTGCTGCGTGGCCAGCGCGGCATCGGCTCGCTGGATGTCGGCGCCACGCTGACCATCGGCAACTACCTGGCGACGCTGCTGATCAGCGACTTCATGCAGCGCCATCCCGACAGCCGGGTACGCCTGCATGTGCGCAATACCGCCTCGATCGTCGAACGCATCGTCCAGCACGAGCTGGACCTGGGGCTGATCGAGGGCGACTGCCAACACGAGGATGTGGTCATGCAGCCCTGGGTCGAGGACGAGCTGACGGTGTTCTGCTCGCCGCGCCATCCGCTGGCCAGGGCCAAGGAGGTGAGCATCGACAGTCTGCTGCGCGAGGCCTGGATCATGCGCGAGCAGGGCTCGGGCACGCGCCTGACGCTGGAGCAGGCCACCCGTCATCGGCGCGGGCGCTTCAATATCCTGCTCGAACTGGAGCACACCGAGGGCATCAAGCGGGCGGTGGAGTCGGGGCTCGGCATCGGCTGCGTCTCGCATCTGGCACTACGCGAGGCCTTTCGACGCGGCAGCCTGGTGCCCATCGCCACGCCGCAACTCGATCTGACCCGCCAGTTCACCTTCATCTGGCATCGCAACAAGTACCTGACCACCGGCATGCGCGAGTTTTTGCGCCTGTGCCGGCAGATGACCGAGGGCATCGCGCGTAGCGACGAGATCGAGCTTCCCTATATCCCATGAGAAAGAGTACCTGAACGCAAGCGGCCCGGGCGAATTGCCCGGGCCGTTGCTGAGTCGCCCATGATTTCAGGCCGACCCGCTGCCAGTTTCAGCCTTCCAGGGCACCGGTACCACGATGTATCGACGGCAGGGCCAGCGGCGCCTCCGCGTGGCGGCGCGCGGTCAGCGTGAAAGCCCCCACCGCCTGGGTCAGGCGCAGCGACTGCTCCTTCAACTGATCGGCCGCCGCCGCGGATTCCTCGACCAGTGCAGCGTTCTGCTGAGTCATGCGGTCGAGTTCGGCCACCGCCAGATTGACCTGACCGATGCCCTGGCTCTGCTCGTGAGTCGCGGCGCTGATTTCGCCGAGTACATCGGTGACGCGTGCCACGCTAGCGACGATCTCGTCCATGGTTTCACCCGCGGCACGCACCAATTCGGCACCACCGCGCGTCTTTTCCGACGAGGCATCGATCAGCGCCTTGATCTGACGCGCGGCGTCGGCACTGCGGCTGGCCAATTGGCGCACTTCGCCAGCGACCACCGCGAAGCCACGGCCTTGCTCGCCGGCCCGCGCCGCCTCCACCGAGGCATTGAGCGCCAGCAGGTTGGTCTGAAAGGCGATACTGTCCATCACCGTGACGATCTCGGCGATCTTGGCCGAGGAGGCATCGATCTCATCCATGGTCCGCACAACCTGCGACACCACCTGACCGCCCTTCGAGGCGACCTCCGAAGCCGACTGCGACAAGTGGTTGGCTTGCCGCGACGATTCGGCGGTGTGCTCGACGGTGCTGGTCAACTGCTCCATCGACGCCGACGTTTCCTGGATGTTGGACGCGGCGTTCTCGGTGCGCCCCGAAAGATCCTGACTCCCCGAGGCGATCTCGGCGGCGGCGACACGCACCGAGTCGCTGCTGTCGCGAATGGTCAGCAATACCGCTTCCAGCTTGGCGACGAAGCGATTGAAGGCATCGGCGATCTGCGCCACCTCGTCGCGCCCATCCACCGGCAGACGCCGGGTCAGGTCGCCACTGCCGCTGGCAATGTTCTCGAGCGCGTCGCGTACCCGCAGCAATCCACCGAAGGCGCGCCTTAACCATAGGCCGAGAACGATGGTGGCGACTGCCGCGACGCCCAGCAGGACGATCAGCGAGGACAGGATGATCGCGCGCAAGCCGGCGGTCGCCTCATGCTCATCGAGCGCCACGCCGAGTTGCCAGTCGGTGCCGGCAATGGGCATTACGGCGAGCCGCTTGGCCTGGTCATCGACATCGATCATCGACCAGCCGCCGTTTTCGCCCAGCGCGGTGACCGTCTGCGGCGTCAATTCATCGCTCAGTGCGCCCAGCGGCTTGAGCGTGAGGGCGGCGTCGGGATGGGCGATCAGCGTTTCGCCAGTACTGAGGAAAGCGAAGCTCGAAGGTGTCGGTTGAATCGCCGCGACGTCGGCGACGATAGCATCTATGGTTACATCGCCGCCGATGACGCCCAGCAGTTTGCCGCCCTCCTCGATCGGTGTCGCTATCGTCACCACGAGTTGTCCGGAGTTCACATCCAGGTAGGGCATGGAGAGAATCGTTCTGCCCTGCTCGACGGACTGCCGATACCAGGAACGTTCACGCGGATCGAACTCGGCGGGTGGCTGCCAACCGGTGTTCGTCGTCAGTTGGCCATCGGCTCCCGCCAGGTAGGTCAGGTTGAAGCCACCGGACTCGGCGAGCTGGATCAGCGCGGTGACGGAATCGCCCCCGGCTATCGGCGCGCGCGCCGCTTCGATCATGCTGGTACGCGACTCTACCCATCCCTCGATCGCCGCGGCATTGCCTTCGGCCACGGCGATGAGGTTATTCTCGATGGCCTCTTCATAGTGGGCCTTGACGGTGAAATAGCTCACCCCGGCCCCAAGACTCATGGCCAGCGCGACGATCATCACGCAGGCGACCTGGATGCGGCGTTTCAGGGAAGACAGCATGTCGGAAAATCTCGATCGGATCAGTGGGGACGCCATTCGCGCGTTACCACACTATCGACAGCTGCCAAGGAAACTTTAGACCAACGTCGTATTCCAGCTCATGTCATTGCCAAGGCCTCGGCGATCTCCTTTTCGGAGGCCTTGGAGAGGTTCTTGTCGACTTCCTGGATGACTTTATCGCGAGTATTGCTATCCATCTTCTCGCGCAGCACACCCAGAAATCGCGGATCGGCGGCAATCACGAAGCCATCCGCCTTGCCCTGGATACGGGCCTGCTTGAGGTAATTGGCCACGTCGATGGCGAAGAATGCCGCATGCTTGTCAGCGGTGGCTTCGACATTGCCCGTCTGGCGCTGGCTTTGCGTGGCGCCGCCGCCGCCCTGCTCGCCCTTGCCGCCGGTGCGCAGATCGCCGGTATGCTCGCGACTTTCCGGATGAACCAGATTATCGATTTCACGTAGGGCACCGGCTTCGTGAGTGAATATCCGGGCACGCGCCGCATCCGCTACAACGATATAGGTCGTCATGCTGTCTCCTTCCCTGCAGGCCATACGCATGCGCACCGATCGGCGGACGAGATCATCGACTCGCCCACCGATCGGCATGGCTATTCGTGGCTAGGGCCCCTCGGTCGGCTTGCCGGTGAAATCCGTCACTGGCTTGTCGACTGGCTTGTCGAGGCGCTCGGCAAAGGCCTTGAGCCCATCCATCAGCGGCGTTATGGCATGCCATAGCGTTTCGTCATGAAGCATTTTGTAAGCCCCGCTGACCCCTGGCGAGTCATCCCCCTCCCGCTCGGGCCGATGCCGGCTCACCTGTTCGATGCCATCCCTCAGGGCAAACGTCACCCGATAGAAATCGTGGGGGGAGATCGTGGACAACGCCATCGCCATGACCGAGACGTTCCGGATGGCATTGAGTGAACTCTCCTTGCCGAGGCCTCCGACGAGCACCTTGACGACCTGGGGATTGGCGGCCACGAGATCGTTGGCGAAGCGCAGCACGCCATGTTCGTGCAGGTTCTGCAGCAGGCGTTCCCACTCGTCATGCGCATCCGGGCCGATCCTGGGCGGCGGGACGGTATATTGGATTCGCTCGGCCATTACATCTTCTCCGGGTGGGATTGCTGTTGGGGTGGCAGCGTATAATCTTCACGTGCCCATTTGACGTCGACATCGACACCCTTGTTCGGGGTGCGATGGCCGTAGCGATAATTGTTACTAGGCAGCGGCGACGGGCCCTGCTTCGCCAACACTTCCAGCTTGATCGCGAGTTCCTTGTAGGCCGGCGTATCGACGTCGGGGTCATGATGCTCGCCAGTCAGCGCGTTGATGCCTGGCTTGCCCTCGTGAATCGGCATGAACAGCGTATGCCCCTTGACGCGATCGGTGACCAGCGCGGGAACGTCGAAACTGTCTCTACGCGAGGTCAACCGCACCCATGTGCCATCCTCGATGCCTCGCTCGGCGGCCAATTCGGGGCTGACCTCGACGAACCAGGTAGACACTTCCTGCCAGATCCGTGGCCCTCTTCCGGTCTGGTTGGTGGATTGGAAATGCTCCAGCATGCGCCCGTTGTCCAGAGACAGGTCGTACTCCTCATCGACCGCCTCTTCGGGAGATTTCCACTCCACCGGATGCAATTTCGCCTTGCCGTCATCGAAGGGAAAGCCATCGGTGTAGAGGAGCGGCGAGTCGGTGCCATCCGCCGCCACCGGCCAAACCAGCGATTTCCAGCCCTCGAGGCGCTCATAGCTGACCCCGGCGAACATCGGCGAGATGCTGGCGCACTCGGCCATGATCTGCGAAGGATGGGTGTAACCCCAGTCGTGGCCCATGCGCGCCGCCAGATCGGTGAGAATGCGCCAGTCGGGACGGCTGCCTTTCAGCGGCGGCATCACCTCATGGAAGCGCTGGATGCGCCGCTCGGTATTCACGAAGGTGCCATCCTTCTCGACACTGGGGCTGCTCGGCAGCACGACATCGGCGAACTCCGCCGTGCGGCTCAGGAAAACATCCTGGACAACCATGAAATCGAGTTTCTCGAAGGCGGCGTGAACGTTGTGCGAATCGGCATCGGAAAACGCGGTTTCTTCGCCGATGACGTACATGGCCTTGATGCTACCTTTCTCGGCCGACTGAACCATGAGGAAATTGCCCTCGCCGACCTTGTCGGAGAGCTGCTCCTTGGCGACGCCCCAGCCCTTGGCCCAACGCTCGCGGGCAGCGTCGTCGGTGACCTTTTCGTAGCCGGGATACATATTCCTCAGGCAGCCGAAATCGCTCGCCCCCTGCACGTTGTTATGGCCGCGCATCGGGTAGCCGCCGGTGCCGGGCTTGCCGTAGTTGCCGGTGACCAGTAGCAGATTCGATAGCGCCGTGCTGGCATCCGATCCGTGGCTGTGCTGAGTGATGCCCATCGCCCATAGCAGGCAGACGCTGCCGGCCTTGCCGATCATTTCCGCCGTATCGATCAACTCCTGCCTGGAAATGCCGGTGATCTCCTCGGCGAATTCCAGCGTGAATGGCTCGAGCGACTCGCGATACTCCTCGACCTTGTTGACCTGGCTGTCGAGAAACTCCTTATCCGCGTAGCCGTTATCGAACATGTAACGCGACAATGCCGATGCCCAGACGACATCGGTGCTGGCGTTGGGACGCAGGAAGATGTCGGCGCGATCGGCCATTTCGTGCTTGCGCGGGTCGACGACGATCAATCGCTGACCACGCAGTTTTTTCGCCGCCTTGATGCGCGAAGCGATGACCGGGTGGTTCTCGGCGGTATTGCTGCCGACGAGAACCACCACATCGGCCTTGCCGATATCCTCGATGGTGCCGGCATCGCCACCGTAGCCGACCGTGCGGAACAACCCCTTGGTCGCCGGGTTCTGGCAGTAGCGTGACGAGTTATCCACGCTGTTGGTACCGATGATCAAGCGGGCGATCTTTTGCGTCAGGTAGGCTTCTTCGTTACTCGCCTTGCTCGAACCGATGAAGCCCAGGCTATCCGCCCCATGCGTATCGCGGACCTCCAGCAGACGGCGCGCGACCAGGTCGAGGGCTTCGTCCCAGCCTGCCTCGCGGAAGCGCCCATTTTCGCGAATCAGCGGTGTCGTCAAGCGCTTATCGCTGTTGACGAAATCCCAGGCGAACTTGCCCTTGATGCAGGTCGATATGCCATTCACCGGTGCCTCGGCCACCGGCTGGACCTTGAGAATGTGACGATCGCGCGTCCACATCTCGAATGAACAGCCGACACCGCAATAGGTGCATACGGTCTTGGTCCGCTTGATCTCGGGCTGACGCCACTGCTTGTCCATTTCGGAGAGACCGGTGATCGGCAAGGCGCTGATCGTGGTTTCCATGGTCTTGACCGCCTCGATCATCGGCCGCTTGAGCGACCATGGCATCGATGTGAAGGGACCGGCCTCACCCTCCATGGTGTTTTCCATCAGCGCGTTGCAGGGGCAGACCGTGACGCAATGGCCGCAATGCACGCAACTGGAGTCATCTATCGGCTTGCCGCCATCCCACAGCACGCGAGGGTCGTCCATGGCGTAGTCGATGCTCAACGTCTCGTTGACCTCGACGTTCTGGCACGCCTCCACACAGCGGCCACAGAGAATGCATTGGTCGGGGTCGTAGGAGTAGAAGGGGCTGGAGGTATCCTTCTCATAAGGCTTGCGCTTGAACGAATAGCGCTGAATGGGGATTTCCATATCCACCATCGTATTATGCAGGGTGCAGTCGCCGTTGTTGTTCTCGCATACCGTGCAATAGAGCTCATGCTTGCCCAGCAAACGATCCATACCCTCATGCCGAGCGGCGATGGCGTGCTTATCCTGGCTGGAGACATCGAGCCCCTCGGTCGTGCGGATCGCGCAGCCGCGCTTGAACTCGCCATCGATTCTCACCCAGCAGGCATCACAGGTTTCGATGGGCCCCAGCGACGGGTGGTAGCAGACATGCGGCAATTCGATATCGTGCGCCGCGAGGAAATCGATCAGCGGAGTATCCGCCTTACCGCTCAGGCTTTTACCGTTATAGAAGATCGTGCAGTCCGTGACATTGGTCATTTGCATCCCTCGTCCTTGTTATGGCCTCGTTCCCTTGCTGGCTCTTCCAGAGCCGCCTTTTTGAACGTAGTAAATGCCAACGCGCTTGTCTAAATCGGCGCCTTGATTCGAACTCGCCCTAGGCTATTGATTTAACGAAGATAGCGACCAGGCGGCCGCTAAAATGAGGAGAGGGTTTTATCATTTGGAAAAGCAATTCAAACACAAAGCTACAGGACGACCGAAAATTCAGCCGGAAGAAAAGTGATGGGCATGCATTCGCTGTATACGAGAAACTGATAGTATCCGTCGACCCGGCAAGGAATGCCGGACGCGACCGAGTCGTCATTATCGATGCCGATTCCACTGGAGTGCTTCAATGCGTAACTTCTTTCTCTTGCGACGCCCACTGCCACGCCGGACCGTGGTCTTTTGCCATATCGTGTTGCAGCTGGCGCTGCTGACGACCGGCGCTGCCTGGTTCGTCCGCAACAGTCCTTTAGCGAGCCCCGTCACTTGGCTGGAAGCCTGGCCGACGCTAGCCTTCGGCACAGGGATACTGCTGCTATCGATGGTCGGCGTGCGGCTGCTGGCCGAGTTGCTGATGCTGCCACATCACCTGGCAAATCTACGCCAAGGCTTCGCGCCGAGCGCGGTGGTGACGCGCTCCTTCGAGCGACGTCCGGCCGTGCATGGCGTCGATGACGCCTGGGTCAATGAGGTCAAACCGGTCTCGCCCGATGAAGGCATCATCGGCAGCGCACGGGTGACTCGCCCCCGGCGCGCCGCCAATGCTTCGACAAGTGCCGAGCCGACGCTCGACCTGCAGGACAGCGCCGGCGGCACCCAGGCCGACCGGCGCCGCCAGGAGCCGAGCATCTAGCTCGGAGGCCGCTTAGTGGCCGAGGATCTGGCTGAGGAACAACTGAGTGCGCTCGGATTGCGGGTTGTTGAAGAACGGCTCCGGTGCGTTCTCTTCGATGATCTGACCCTGATCCATGAAGATCACCCGGTCGGCGACGGTCTTGGCGAAGCCCATCTCATGGGTTACGCAGAGCATGGTCATGCCTTCCTCGGCCAGTTCGACCATGACGTCGAGCACTTCCTTGATCATTTCGGGATCAAGCGCCGAGGTCGGCTCGTCGAACAGCATCACCTCCGGGTGCATGCACAGCGAGCGGGCAATCGCCACGCGCTGCTGCTGACCGCCGGAGAGCTGACCGGGATACTTCTTGGCCTGGTCGGCGATGCGTACCCGCTCGAGATACTTCATGGCGGTCGCCTCCGCCTCGCGGCGTGGGCGCTTCTGCACCCATACCAATGCCAGGCAGCAGTTCTCGAGCACCGTCAGGTGCGGAAACAGATTGAAGTGCTGGAATACCATGCCGACACGCCGGCGGATTTGCTCGATGCGCTTGATGTCCTGGGTCAGCATCGTACCGCCGACGACGATCTCGCCCTGCTGATGCTCTTCCAGATGGTTGATGCAGCGGATCAGCGTCGACTTGCCCGAGCCCGATGGCCCGCAGATGACGATACGCTCGCCTTTCTTGACGACGAAGTCGATGTCACGCAGCACGTGAAAGTCGCCATACCACTTGTTGACCCCGCGCATCTCGATCATTGGCGCGCCGTCATCGAGTTTGGCTTGTTGTGTACTCATTTTGCATTGTCCTTGTTAACGAACCCAAGCGTCAGCGCTTATGACCGGTATTGAGCCTGCGTTCGAGATACTGACTGTAGCGCGACATGCTGAAGCAGAATATCCAGAACACCAGCGCCGCGAAAACGTAGCCCTCGATGGCATAGCCCAGCCAGTCGGGGTCGGCCAATGACGCCTGAACGATGGCCAGCAGATCGAACAGACCGATGATCAGCACCAGCGAGGTATCCTTGAACAGCGCGATGAAGGTATTGACGATGCCCGGGATCATCATTTTCAGCGCCTGGGGCAGCACGATCAGTCCGGTCCGCTTCCAATAGCCCAATCCCAAAGCCGCGGCCGCCTCGGATTGCCCGCGGGGAATCGCTTGCAGCCCGCCGCGCACCACCTCGGCAATGTAGGCGCTCTGGAACAGCGTGATCCCGATCAGCGCGCGTACCAGCTTGTCCAGATTGATTTCGGCAGGCACGAACAGCGGCAACATCACCGAGGCCATGAACAGCACGGTGATCAACGGAACGCCACGCCAGAACTCGATGAAGATCACGCAGAAGCTCTTGATGATCGGCATCTTGGAGCGCCGTCCCAGCGCCAGCATCACGCCGATCGGCAAGGCGCCGACGATACCCACGACCGCCAGCACCAGCGTCAGCATCAGCCCGCCCCACTCGTAGGTGGGCACTGCCTTCAGGCCGAAGACGCCGCCGTGGAGCAGGCAAAAGGCCACTATGGGGAATACCAGCAGGGTGATGACCGCCGCCCATGGCTTGGCCGGCAAACGAGGAATCGCCAGCCAGGCGATCAATACCGCAAACAGCACGAAGGTCAGGTCGACGCGCCAATGCAGGGCATCCGGGTAGAAGCCGTAGATGAATTGCTCGAAGCGCGCGTTGATGAAAACCCAGCAGGCGCCACCGGAATCGCACGCCTCGCGGGTTTCGCCAAGCCAGTCGGCATTGATTACGGCCCACTCGAACACCGGCGTCAAACCGGCAACCAGCGCCCAAACGGCCAGCAGCGTGAAGAGACTGCTGATCGGACCATTGAACAGATTGCTACGTAACCAGGCCACCGGGCCCACGCTGCGGTTTGGGGCGGCGCGAGCGGAGACCAACGTCTTTTCGTTTGTCATGTCGTTCACCCTATCGCTCCACCAATGCCACGCGGGCGTTGAACCAGTTCATGAACATCGAAACCAGCAGGCTGATGGTCAAGTAGACGGCCATGGTCATCATGATGACCTCGACGGCCTGGCCGGTCTGATTGAGTGTGGTGCCGGCGAATACCGCGACCAGATCGGGATAACCGATGGCAGTGGCGAGCGACGAGTTCTTGATCAGGTTGAGGTATTGGCTGGTCAATGGCGGGATGATCACGCGCAGGGCCTGGGGAATCACCACCAGACGCAGGGTAAAGCCATTGGATAACGACAGTGCCCGTGCCGCCTCGGTCTGGCCATGGGAAATGGCCTGAATGCCCGAGCGTACGATTTCGGCGATGAAGGCCGCCGTATAGATCGACAGCGCCAGCCATAGCGCCATGAACTCGGGGATGACGGTGATGCCACCCTTGAAGTTGAAGCCCTGAAGCTCGGGCAGCGCCCAGGTCAATGGCCTGCCACTGATCAGGAAGGTCAGTAGCGGTAACCCAACGATCAGGCCAAGACTGATCCAACCGGCAGGCACCCGCTCGCCCGTCGCGTTCTGACGCTTGCGGTTCCAGCGCAACAACACGACACTGATGATGATCGCGATCACCACGGCTATCTGAGTCCAGATCAGGCCAGGCTGGACCATCGGCTCGGGAATCACCAGCCCGCGCACGTTGAGGAATATCGCCTCGCCCAGGCTAATGCTCTCACGCGGCGAGGGCAGTGCTCGCAGCACCGCGAAATACCAGAAGAAAATCTGCAACAGCAGCGGAATATTACGAAACGTCTCGATATAAACGCTGGCCAGCCGAGCCAGCAGCCAGTTTGGCGACAGCCGCGCGATACCGATCAGGAAACCGAGAATGGTCGCGGCCACGACACCTAGCGCGGAAACCAGCAAGGTATTGAGCAGGCCCACTATGAATGTGCGCCCGTAGGAGCTGGCGGGGCTGTAATCGATCAGGCTCTGAATGATGCCGAAACCGGCCCGGTCATCGAGGAAGCCGAAGCCGGTGCTGATCCCCATCGCCTGCATGTTGTTCAACGTATTGTTGACGATCGCCCCGATCGAGCCGAAAACGGCGAGCAACAGCACGGCCTGGAAAAATAGCGCACGCTTGGCGGGGTCACGCCAGAACGGCGGTTTTTGCCTTCCGGGAGGAGGCGTCGAGGGTCTTGCCATGGAAGGGCGTCTCCACTAGCGATGACATGAAGAAGCACCGCCCGGGCGCAAGCCCGAACGGTGCCCAGTGGAGTGCTTAGCGAACGGGCATGCCGTAGTGAAGGCCACCATCGACCCAAAGGGCGTTGAGGCCACGCTCGATCTCGAGAGCGGAGTCCATGCCTACGTTTCTGGCGAAGACTTCCTCGTAGTTGCCCACCTGCTTGATGATGTTGTAGGCCCAATCCGAGGAGAGGCCCATCGACTCGCCGAAATCGGAGTTCACGCCCAGCAGACGCGCCACTTTCGGATTCGGCGGGTTGGCCTTCATGTCGTCGACGTTCTCGCTAGTCACGCCCAGTTCTTCGGCGTTGAACATGGCGAACAGGGTCCACTTGACGATATCGAACCACTGCTCATCGCCCTGGCGGACCACCGGACCCAGCGGCTCCTTGGAGATGACTTCCGGCAAGACTTCGGCGCTCGATGGATCGGAGAGCTTGATGCGCAGCGAGTAAAGCTGTGAGGTATCGGAAGTCAGCACATCGCAGCGTCCAGCCTCGAAGCCACGTACCGTCTGGTCGGAGGTATCGAATACCACCGGCTCGAAGGCCATGTCGTTGGCACGGAAGTAGTCGGCGACGTTGAGCTCGGTCGTGGTGCCCGACTGCACGCAAATGGAGGCGCCACCCAGTTGCGTGGCACTGTCGAGGCCCAGGCTCTTGTCGACCATGAAGCCGATACCGTCGTAATAGGTCACGCCGGTGAAGTTCAGACCCAGCGCGGTATCGCGCGACGAGGTCCAGGTGGTGTTGCGCGACAGCATGTCGATTTCACCGGACTGCAGCGCGGTGAAGCGCTCCTTGGCATTCAACGGTACGAACTGCACCTTGCTGGGATCGTTGAAGATCGCCGCGGCGACGCCACGACAGACATCGACATCGAGGCCTTGCCAGTTGCCGTTTTCATCGGGGGCGGAGAAGCCAGGCAGACCGGTGCTCACACCGCATTTCAGCATGCCCTGCGCCTTGACGGCATCGAGTGTCTCGGCGGCCTGCGCCCCGCTCGCCATCATGGCGGCCAGCGCGACGGTGGCGGACAACAGAAGCGACTTCTTGTTGTTGTTCAACATACAAATCCCCTAGGTTTGGGTATGGTCTTCATGCTCGTGGCACGTAACCAGACAGTAGCAAAAACCATTGCCCACCCGTTAAGGCCGGTAAAAAACCTTACTTCAACGCTAGCTGGTAGCACACGCCGGCCATGGCCCGGAAGAAGCCTAGGGTTATTTATGGAAACTCATCGCACCGTCGCATTGGCGATCAGCCTCGGTGATAAGCCGGGCTCAACTCATGCAGCGCCTCCATGAAGGCGGTGACATGCGCGGGGTCGGTGAACTGGCTGATGCCGTGACCGAGGTTGAAGACATGCCCCGGCCCGGCGCCGTAGCTGGCTAGCACGCGCGCCACCTCGGCGCGGATCGCCGCCGGCTTGGCGAACAGCACGTTGGGGTCGAGATTGCCCTGCAGCGCCACGCGATGACCGACCCGCGCACGGGCATCGGCAAGCTCCGTGGTCCAATCCAGACCCACGGCATCGCTGCCGGCGGCGGCGATGTCCTCGAGCCATTGCCCGCCGTTCTTGGTGAACAGGATCACCGGCACCCGGCGCCCCTCATGTTCGCGAATCAGCCCATCAATGATCCGCTCCATGTAGCGCAGCGAGAACTCGCGATACGCCGGCGTCGACAGCACCCCGCCCCAGGTATCGAAGATCTGCACCGCCTGGGCGCCGGCGCGAATCTGCGCGTTGAGATAGTCGGTCACCGCCTGGGCCAGCAGGCCGAGCAGCCGGTGCAGGGATTCAGGATCGTCATAGAGCATTGCCTTGACGTGGCGGAAATCCTTGCTCGATGCACCCTCGACCATATAGGTCGCCAGCGTCCAGGGGCTGCCGGAAAAGCCGATCAGCGGCACCCGGCCATTCAGCTCGCCACGAATGGTGCGCACCGCGTTCATTACATAGCCGAGATCGCGCTCGGCGTCGGGCAGGCTCAGCGCGGCGACCTGCTCGGCCGTGCGCACCGGCTTTCGGAACTTGGGGCCCTCGCCGGTCTCGAAATAGAGCCCCAGCCCCATGGCGTCTGGGATGGTCAGGATATCGGAGAACAGGATGGCGGCATCCAGCGGATAGCGCTCCAGCGGCTGCAGGGTGACTTCGCAGGCGCGCGCGGCATCCTGGCACAAATTCATGAAGCTGCCGGCCAGGCCACGCACCTCGCGGTACTCCGGCAGGTAGCGCCCCGCCTGGCGCATCATCCACACCGGGGTGCGATCCACCGGCTGGCGGGCCAGGGCGCGGAGAAAGCGGTCGTTGTCGAGTTCCATTGGGCTCGTCACTTGGCGAATTTACCGCCATTGTAACGGATGGCATCGCCCGCCTGTTATAATGCGACTCTTTTCTCTGGGTCCGGACTCTTTCCGAAAGTTGACGAGCGATAATCAGACAAGGCAAAAATCGGCGAAAAGACGGAGTTTACTGAAGTAAATGAGTATTTTGAGCCGATTTTTAACGCCGTATGGTTGAGCGCAGACAGTTTTCAGACAGAGTCTAGGCCTCATCGAAGCTCGAGGTTCATCGTGACGATCCGCTTCATCGCCGCTTCCAAGCTGCCCACGCCGTGGGCCACCTTCACCATGCATGGCTTCGAGGACGACGCCACCGGCAAGGACCACATCGCCCTGACGCTCGGCGACGTGACGACCCCCGAGCCGGTACTGGGCCGCGTGCATTCGGAATGCCTGACCGGCGATGCGCTGTTCTCGATGCGCTGCGACTGCGGCTACCAGCTCCAGGAAGCGCTCAAGCGCATCGCCGACGAGGGCCGCGGCGTGCTGCTTTATCTACGCCAGGAGGGGCGTGGCATCGGCCTGCTCAACAAGATCCGCGCTTATCATTTGCAGGACGATGGGTTCGATACCGTCGAGGCCAACGAGCGCCTGGGCTTCGCTGCCGACCTGCGGCGTTACGACCTGTGCGTGCCGATGCTCGGGCATTTGGGCGTCGCGTCGCTCAAACTGATGACCAACAACCCTCGTAAGGTCGAGGCCTTGACCCGTGACGGCGTGGCCATCGCCGAGCGTCTGGCGCTGACCACCGGGCTCAATCCGCACAATGAGCACTATCTGTCGACCAAGGCCGGCAAGCTCGGCCATATGATGGCACTGGACGATTTCACGCATGCCAGCGATGTGGATATCGAACGTCGCTCTTAGGCTCTTGGAATCGGTCGCGTCGGCGCGGTGAACCTCTCGAGCGCTTTTGGCGTCAATAGGAAAACCGTTTTGTCGCACGCGTGGAGGGCTACCGATGCCCGAGCCCGAGAGCAGAGCCGCACCGAAAACGTCGTTCACCCCCAAGCCCATCGCCGAACTCGATTACACGCGCCTCGAAGAGTGGCTGCACAGCATCAGCCATGGTATCGGCGCGGCTCTCAGTCTGGCCGGCATGACGGTATTGATCGTTCTGGCCAGCCTGGCCGCCGATGTCGACCCCTGGAAGATCGTCGGCGTGAGCTTGTACGGCACCAGCCTGGTGCTGCTGTACACCGCCTCGATGCTTTACCATGGCGCCCGCCATCCACGCCTCAAACGCGCCTTCAAGGTGCTCGATCACTGCGCCATTTATGGATTGATCGCCGGCACGTATACGCCCTTTCTCCTCGTCAACCTGCGTGGGCCGTTAGGCTGGGCGCTGTTCGCGGTGATCTGGGGGCTAGCGCTCGGCGGCATCGCCCTGAAGCTGATCTGGCCGCATCGCTTCGGTGTGCTGCGTGTAACGGTCTACTTGACCATGGGCTGGCTGATCGTGATCGCCGCCAGCGAAATGGGCGCGCACCTTTCGAATACCAGCATTGCGCTGCTGGTCGCCGGCGGCATCACCTATACGGTCGGCGTGCTGTTCTACGCGATCCGTGCGATTCCCTACCATCACGCCATCTGGCATCTGTTCGTGCTCGGCGGCAGCGTTTGCCACTATTTCGCCGTATACACCGCGGTGCTGCCCTTTCAGGCCTGAGGTGTTGCGGGGGTGCCGGTAGCGGTGTCCGCCGCCGCCTGCTCGCGCGCTCTCGCCCGAACCATCGCCGGGCGCTCGTTACAGCGCTGGCGATAGGCTTCCAGTGCCGCTGGCAACGGCTGCTTGAACGCCTGCGCCCAATTCAGGGTATGGCCAAGCAGGATATCCGCCACCGTGAAATCGCTGCCGAGCAGCCAATCCTGACCATCGAAGCCGCGCTGCAAAGCCGCAAGCGCGCGCTGAAATTCCCAGGCCGCAGTGGGTAGTACCGCCGGCACGCGACGCTCCTGAGGCAGGGCGAACTTATGCTTGGCTTGCGTCCATAGCGGCTGCTCCAGCTCGCCGATGATGAAGAACAGCCACTGATCGAGCCGCACGCGGTTTGCCGCATCGCTCGGCAGCAAGCGGCCCTCGGCATAGCGTTCGGCCAGGTAGCGGCAGATCGCCGCCGACTCGAACAGCACCAGTTCACCATCACTGAGCGCCGGCAGCTTACCGTCGGGATGGCGCGCCAGATGCTCGGCGCTCAAATTGGCGCCTTCGCGCAGATCGACATGTTGGCAGGTGTAGTCGAGCTCGAGTTCCTCGAGCGTCCAGGCGGCTCGCAGCGAGCGGGTATTGGGGTAGGAATACAGCGTGATCATCGCGGGCTCCGGGCGTGAAATAATTCATGCAGTGTAGCCGGCCCGGCACGGCGAGTCCCATCGTGAATGTCACGATCCCGCCAACATAAAAAAAGCCCCAACCAGTGGGGCCAACTATCGTGATTCTAAACAGTGACCAGCAATTACCAATCGGCATCGTGACCGATCTGCGCCTCGTCCTGGTTATCGGCGGGGAAGTCGGTGCGCTGATCGCTGAGGGCGATGATATTGCGCTGGGTCTCGGCCAATGCCGCACTCGAGCCGGCGAAGCGGTAATCGCGGGCCTCGATGTCGTCGACTTGCGCCACGTTTGGCGCGCCTTGTGCTAGCGGCTCGCTAATAACCTGCTTAGCCTGTTCAGTGGCAAAACTGGCCTGAGCGGCGATCGGCAGCGAAGCCAGTATAATAGCGGCAACGGTAGTCTGGCGTTTCATGCTCGGCACCTCCATCGGTGTCTGGTGAGTGATGCCGAGCATTTTATTAGCAACGTAATTAACTTGCTAATAATTTCATCCTTGCCTGCCGATATAGTCCGTTTATCGAAGACGCGCCTAGACGGCGCGCCGCTCGCGCGTTTTCTTGATCAGTTCGTAGGCGCTACTGATCTCGCTGGTACGCTCCTTGGCCATCTCGCGCATGCTTTCGGGCAAGCCCTTGCCGGCCAGCTTGTCGGGGTGGTTCTGGCTCATCAGGCGCCGGTAGGCTCGCTTGATTTCCGTATCGCTGGCATCGCGCTCGATACCCAACACCCGATAGGCATCCTCCAGCGATTGGCCGGAAGAGGCTCCCGTCGCCTGTGCACCGCCTCGCAGCAGGGCCTCGATCTGCTGGACTTCGGCCTCGGAGCAGCCCAGGCCGCGCGCCACCTGCAGCAACATGTCATGCTCGGCGGGGTGCAATTTTCCATCGGCGGCAATCGCCGAAAGCTGCACCTGCAGAAACACCTGCAACAAAGCGCGCTGACCACGGGTGATGCGACGAACCGTCGCCAGCTCTCCTTCAAGATCGAAATCCGGCGACTTGCCGCGGATAAATGCCGCTTTGGCCCGCTCGCGCTGCTCATCATTCAGTCGCAGGCGTTCCCACAGCCTTTTGGAAACGTCCAGTTCGTCCTGTGTCACCTGACCATCGGCCTTGCACACGCAGCCCATGACCGCAAAGGTGGAGTCCAGAAACTGCGTCTGCACCTGGGCCAACCTGCCCAGTACGCTGGCACGCAGCAGCCGCTTGGCGAGCCAATAGGCAAATGCCGCCCCTATCAGCATACCCAGCAGGTCGCCTATCAAATAACCCAGCACGCCGTCGATCACGATGGCTATCAGCATGGTTCTCTCGTTTCGATATGGCCGCTCGCGGCACTATTCATGGGAATTCAAGTCACTGCCACAGGAATCCGCGTCATTGGGCGATTTTGCCTCAAGACGCCGATGAATCGATGCCTCGATTCCTTGCGCATCGAGCCCGCACTCCTCGAGCAATTCCGCCGGTTTGCCGTGTTCGACGAAGGCATCCGGGATACCCAGGTTGAGGACCGCCACCTGGATGCCCTCGGCCGCCAGCAGCTCAACGACGGCACTGCCGGCGCCGCCGGCGATGACGTTCTCTTCCAGCGTCACCAGCAGATCATGGCTGCGTGCCGCATCGAGAGTCGCCTGACGATCCAGTGGCTTGACCGAACGCATGTTGAGGTGGCTGGCGTCCAATCGCTCGGCAACCTCGGCGGCCGGTGTATTGAGGCTGCCGAAGGCCAGCAGGGCGATGTCCCTGCCTTCGCGGCGTGTCTCGGCAAGACCGATTTCCAGGCCATCGAGGTGCGCCGGAATCAGAGTGCCCGGCCCGGTTCCGCGTGGGTAGCGTACCGCCGCCGGACCCGCATGATAATAGGCCGCACTGAGCATGGCGCGGCATTCTGCCTCGTCGGCCGGGGCCAGAATCACCAGTCCCGGCACACAGCGCAGGTAGGAAAGATCCAGCGCGCCGTGGTGGGTGGGGCCATCCTCGCCGACCAGGCCGGCACGGTCGATGGCGAAGGTCACGTCGAGTTGCTGCACGGCGACATCATGAATCAATTGGTCGTAGCCGCGTTGCAGGAACGTCGAATAGATCGCCACCACCGGCTTCATGCCCTCGCAGGCCATGCCGGCGGCCAGCGTGACCGCGTGCTGCTCAGCGATGGCCACATCGAAATAGCGCTCGGGGTACTCTTTTGAGAAGCGGATCAAATCCGAACCCTCGCGCATCGCCGGCGTGATGCCGATCAGACGCTCGTCGGCGGCGGCCATGTCGCACAGCCAGTCGCCGAATACGTTGCAATACTTGCGTGGTTTGACTTTTGGGATAACCGACGGCTGATCGGCGGGCGCCTGGGGCTCCACCTTCGGCGCCGGCTCGGGAGTCTTCTCCAGCTTGGTGATGGCGTGATAGCCGATCGGGTCGGCTTCGGCGGGGCGGAAGCCCTTGCCCTTGCAGGTCTTGATATGCAGAAACTGCGGGCCATCCAGATCGCGCATGTTGCGCAGTGTCTGCGTGAGCCCCGGCAGGTCGTGGCCGTCGATCGGGCCGATGTAATTGAAGCCCATCTCCTCGAACAGCGTCGCCGGGCTGACCATGCCCTTCATGTGCTCCTCGGTGCGCCGCGCCAGCTCGAGCGCCCCGGGCAGCCGCGAAAGCACCCGCTTGCCGCCCTCGCGCACGGTGGTGTAGGTCTTGCTGGCGAGTACTCGCGCCAGGTAGCTGGCCATGCCGCCGACATTCTCGGAGATCGACATCTCGTTGTCGTTGAGAATCACCAGCAGATTGGCATCGACATGGCCGGCGTGGGCCAGCGCTTCGAAGGCCATACCGGCGCTCAGCGCGCCATCGCCGATCACCGCGCAGACCCGGCGCTTCTCGTTACGCGCACGCGCGGCCAGCGCCATGCCCAGCGCAGCGCTGATCGAGGTGCTGGAGTGGCCGACGCCGAAGGTGTCGTACTCCGATTCACCGCGCTTGGGAAACGCCGCCAGGCCGCCGTGCTGGCGAATCGAAGTCATCGCCTCGCGGCGCCCCGTCAATATCTTGTGCGGGTAGGCCTGATGGCCGACGTCCCAGACCAGCCTATCGAAGGGTGTATCGAGGGCGTGATGCAGGGCCACGGTCAGCTCGACCACACCCAGCCCGGCACCGAAGTGCCCGCCGCTACAGCCGACGCTGTAGAGCAGATAGGCGCGTAACTCATCGGCCAGCTCACGCAACTGCGCGGTATTCATGGCGCGCAGCGCGGCGGGCGTATCGATGGTGTCGAGCAGCGGCGTGGCCGGACGCTCGACGGGAATCTCGTCGAACAACTTCATGGGCTCATCTTCTGTCAGGTGAAGCGCCTCAATAATTACGCTCGATCATGTATTTGGCCAATTCGGCCAGCGGCGTGCCGGCTTCGCCCAGCGGCGCCAGCGCGGCCAGCGCCTCGTCAAGCAGTTCATTGGCCTTGGCGCGGGCAACATCGAGGCCGAGCAGGGTCGGGTAGGTCGGCTTGTCGCGCGCGGCGTCGGCGCCGGAGGTCTTGCCCAGCGTGTGCGTGTCGCCGGTGACGTCGAGAACGTCGTCATGAATCTGAAAGGCCAGGCCGATCGCCGCGCCGTAGGCATCGAGCGCCGCCACGCGGGGATCGTCTTCGTCCACCGCCACCAGCGCGCCCAGGCGCACCGCTGCACGAATCAAGGCGCCGGTCTTGTAGCGATGCACGTTGGCCAGCGCCTCGACATCCGGTTGCCCGCCCACCGAGCCGAGATCCAGCGCCTGACCGGCGGCCATGCCATCGCGACCGGCAGCCTGCGCCAGGGTGCGGATCATCGCCGCCAGTCGCTCGGGTCGGGCATCGGCGAGCAGTTCAAATGCCAGCGTCTGCAGGGCATCGCCGGCGAGAATCGCCGTGGCCTCATCGAAGGCGCGATGCACGGTCGGCTGGCCACGCCGCAGGTCGTCGTCATCCATGGCCGGCAGATCGTCGTGCACCAGCGAGTAGGCGTGGATCAGCTCCACCGCCATCGCCGCGACATCGAGATCGTCATCGCTGGCGCCCAGCGCGCGACCGGCGGCATAGACCAGTACAGGCCGCAGCCGCTTGCCATTGCCCAGCACGCCGTGACGCATTGCCGCTTCGAGCCGCTCGGCGGGTATCTCGCGATGATCGAACAGCGCTTCGAGTTCCGCATTGACCCTGGCTCGGTCGGCACTCAAGCGCACCGGCAGCGCGATTCGTTCAGATATCATCGTCGGTCTCCGCCGGCCGGGTGGGCGTATCGAAGGCGACCTCGGCGAGGGTACCGTCGGGCTGTTCGACCAGCGCACGCACCTTGAGTTCGGCTTCGTCGAGGCGCCGCTGGGCATCGCGAGTCAGACGCACGCCCTGTTCAAAGGCGGTCAGCGACTGCTCCAGCGACAGCTCGCCGGATTCCAGCTGGCCGACCAGCGCCTCGAGCCGATCCAGCGCGGCGGCGAAATCCTCCGGCGCAGCTGGGTCCTTTCCTGCCATGTCCTTGTCTGCCATGACGCGTCTCGCTCATCGAAGCGGACCGGTGGCCCGCGCCTGTCAGGGTTAGGCGGCACAGTATACACGCACCGCCCCGGGGTGCGTCTGCCCATGGACTGGCCCGATAGGGGCGACAGGGCCAGATTCAGGTGCATTTCGCTCATGCACAAGTCGCGGCTTTTTCATCCAGCGCCAGACCGGCTGTGCTACGATATGGCCCCTGTTGGCGCGCTCCAGCCGATCGCGTGGTCCCCGCCCCATGCTGCCTCCGGACCGCTACCTATACGCAGATGCCATGCCGACAGGTCTAAAAAAATCATACATAAAGCGGCACCCGCCGCCGAAAGGGTTGATTCGACAATGGCCAAGACGTCCCTGGACAAGAGCAAGATAAAGATCCTGCTGCTCGAGGGCATCCACCAATCCGCGGTGGATAACCTGTTGAACGCTGGTTACACCAATATCGAGCATCTGCAAACCTCGCTGGACGAAGAGACGCTGATCGACAAGGTTCGCGACGTTCACTTCATCGGCATTCGCTCGCGTACCCAACTCAATGCGCGCGTATTTGCCGCCGCCGAGAAGCTCACCGCGGTGGGCTGTTTCTGCATCGGCACCAATCAGGTCGACCTGACCGCGGCGCTCAAGCGCGGCATCCCGGTATTCAATGCCCCGTACTCCAACACCCGCTCGGTCGCCGAACTGGTGCTCGCCGAAACCATCATGCTGCTGCGTGGGATTCCCGAGAAGAGCACCCGCGCCCACCAGGGTGGTTGGCTGAAATCGGCCAAGAGCGCGCATGAGGCGCGCGGCAAGACGCTAGGCATCATCGGCTATGGCAACATCGGCGCCCAGCTTTCGGTGCTCGCCGAGTCGCTGGGCCTGGATGTGATCTACTACGACGTGGTCACCAAGCTGGGCATGGGCAACGCCCGTCAGGTCGCGAGTATGCAGGAACTGCTGGCGCGCGCCGACGTGGTCAGCCTGCACGTGCCGGATTTGCCCTCGACGCGCTGGATGATCGGCAAGGAGCAGATCGCGCTGATGAAACAGGGCAGCATCCTGATCAACGCCTCGCGCGGCAGCGTGGTGGTGATCGAGGAACTCGCCGATGCGATCAAGAGCGGCAAGCTGCTGGGCGCTGCCATCGATGTGTTCCCGGTCGAACCCAAGGGCAATGCCGAGGAGTTCGTCTCGCCGCTGCGTGGGCTCGACAACGTGATCCTCACCCCGCACATCGGCGGTTCGACCCTGGAGGCCCAGGAGAACATCGGCGTCGAGGTTTCCGAGAAGCTGATCACCTACTCCGACAACGGCACCACCATCACCTCGGTCAACTTCCCCGAGGTCGCGCTGCCGGCGCACCCCGACAAGCATCGCCTGCTGCACATTCACGACAACGTGCCCGGCGTGCTCTCCGAGATCAACCGCGTGCTCTCCGAGAACGGCATCAACATCTCGGGCCAGTATCTGCAGACCAACACGGAAGTCGGCTACGTGGTCATCGATGTCGACAAGGCCTACGGCGCCCAGGCGCTACAAGCGCTCAAGCAGGTCGAGCATACCCTGCGCATCCGCGCGCTCTACTCCGAAAGCAATTTCGACGACTGAGCCAAGGCATCGGGCAATAACCGGCCCCGGTCACGTCACAGTGGCCGGGGTTTTTTCGTTGTGCGATGACAACCCTCTGCGCAGCGCCTAAAGGTTACTGTCGATTGCAAAATGTTCGCTTTAGCCACTAAAGGAAACGTTACGTATCTCTCATAGCGCTTCAGCGAAGGTCTGACTACGTTTTCAATGACTAAGCCGTTTCGGCACTAGCAAGGCAGGGAATGCAGGGAGTGTAAAAACGCTTCTTTCAATCGCCATGGAGGCAGATCAAGTATGAAGAGGCATATCTTCATTCCCGCGCTGGAAGAACAGCAGCGCATCGAACTCGAGACCCTACGCGACGCAGAGGAGCTATCGTTCCACGGCTTGCTCGACGTTTCCACACTGGTCGAGCCGGAGACGCTATCGTTCAACGATATCCTCATGCGGGCGCGCCACGCGCTGCGCGAGATGAAGCAGTTCACCGGCAGCGTCGATGGCATCGTCGCGCATTGGGATTTTCCCACCAGTGTGCTGGTCCCTCTCCTCTGTCAGGACTTCGACATACCGTCGCCGACGCTCGAGAGCGTTCTCAAGTGCGAGCACAAATACTGGAGCCGGCTGGAGCAGCAGAAGGTCGTGCCCGAGATGGTGCCGCGCTTCTGTAGTGTCGATCCCTTCGCCGAAAACCCGCTGGATCAGGTGACGCTCGATTATCCGTTCTGGCTCAAGCCGGTCAAGGCATTCTCCTCCCAGCTCGGTTTCAAGATCGAGAATGCCGAGCAGTTTCACGAAGCCATCGAGCAGACCCGTGACAGGATTCGCCTCTTCGGCGATCCGTTCAACGAGGCGCTGGAATACGCCGAGTTGCCGCCCGAGATCCAGCAGGCCAACGGCAATACCTGTATCGCCGAGCAGATCATCTCGGGCGTGCAGGGCGCTCCCGAAGGCACGGTCTATCGCGGCGAGTTCAACGTGCATGGCATATTCGACCAGCCCCGGGACGAAGGTGCGGCGCTGTTCGACAGGCTCGAGTACCCCTCCAGCATGCCGGAGCGCATTCAGCGCCAGATGATCGATGCCAGCCGGCGCTTCCTCGAGCACATCGGCTACGACAATGGTTGCTTCAATGCTGAGTTCATGTGGGACGAGGAGGCCGATCAGCTATGGCTGGTCGAGTTCAACACGCGAATCTCGCAGTCGCACAGCGAGATGTTCATCATGGTCGATGGCATGTCCAACCATGAAGTCGCCATCGATATCGCGCTTGGCCAGCGCCCCTCGATGCCCAACCGGCAGGGCCAGTTCCCGGTCGCCGCCAAGTGCCTCATTCCCCACGCGCACGAGGATGGCATCGTCACGCGCGTGCCCAGCCTGCAGGAGCTGGACGAATTGAGGGAGCGCTTCCCGGGTACCAAGGTACGCGTGGGCGTCATTGTGGGCATGCGCCTCTCCGATCTACCCAACCAGGACAGTTTTTCCTATCACATCGGCACCCTCTACCTGGGGGCGGATAGTCACGAGCAGCTACACGATCGCTACAAGGCCTGTCTCGAGGCACTGCATTTCGAGTTCGATCCCGTGGCGGAATAAGCGCCGGCCATCAGCAAAGGAGGAACGATGAAGACGGTCACCTCGACCCCCTACGACATTCGTGTGATCGAGAATACGTTTATCACCCTGCGCGACGGCGCCCGCCTGGCCGCGCGCATCTGGCTACCGGTGAATGCCGAGCATGAGCCGGTACCTGCGATCATGGAGTACATTCCCTATCGCAAGCGCGACCTGACCCGTGGCCGCGATGCCAACAATCATGCCTACCTGGCCGGACATGGCTATGTCTGTGTGCGCGTGGACATGCGTGGCAGCGGCGACTCCGATGGCGTGGTGGTCGATGAATATACCCGCCAGGAACAGGAGGACGGCGTCGATGCCATCGCCTGGATCGCCGAGCAGCCCTGGTGCGACGGCAACGTCGGCATGATGGGCATCTCCTGGGGCGGCTTCAACAGCTTGCAGGTCGCGGCACGACGGCCGCCGGCGCTCAAGGCAATCATCAGCATCTGTTCGAGCGACGATCTCTACGCCGACAACATGCACTACATGGGCGGTTGCCTGCTGGGCGACAACCTCTCCGAGGCGACGGTCATGTTCGCCTTCAACAGCCTTCCGCCGGATCCTCAGATCGTCGGCGATCGCTGGCGCGATATGTGGTTCGAGCGCCTGGAGGGGAGCGGCCTGTGGCTCGATTCGTGGCTCAGCCATCAGCGGCGCAGCGAATATTGGACCCGCAGCTCGGTCTGCGAACACTATTCGGCGATACAGTGCCCGGTCTTCGCCGTGGGCGGCTGGGCCGATGGCTTTACCAATACCGTGCTGCGCCTGCTCGATAACCTGGAAGTACCGCGCAAGGGTCTGATCGGTCCGTGGGGGCATAAATACCCGCATCAAGGCATTCCCGGCCCCGCTATCGGCTTTCTTCAGGAGGCGCTGCGCTGGTGGGATTACTGGCTCAAGGGTCGCGATACGGGAGTGATGGACGAGCCCATGCTGCGCGCCTGGCTACAGGACAGCGTGCCGCCCGATAACTCCTACGAGGATCGCCCGGGGCGCTGGATCAGCGAGCCTGCCTGGCCATCGCCGAATGTCGAAGACCGCCGCTACCCGCTGGGGCCTTACACGATCGGTCGTCGGCAAGAGCACGCCGAGCGCGACAAGCTGCCCGAGGAGACGCTGGACAAGGATACCCTGACGGTTCAGTCGCCGCTGAGCGTTGGCCTATCCGCCGGCAAGTGGTGTTCATACGCCGCCACGCCGGATCTTCCGGGCGATCAGCGCGAGGAAGACGGCGGCTCGCTCGTCTTTCGCAGCCAGACCCTGGAAGAACCGCTGGAAATTGTCGGCATGGTCAGCCTGGAGCTGGAGCTTTCCGCGGATAAGCCGCAGGGCATGGTCGCCGTGCGCTTGTCGGACGTGGCGCCCGATGGCAAGTCCACGCGCGTCACCTATGGCCTGCTGAATCTGTCGCACCGCGACAGCGATGCCAATCCCGAACCGATGGAACCGAACCAGCGCTATCGCGTGAAGGTATCTCTCAATGGCATCGCGCAACGTTTTCCGGCAGGTCATCAACTGCGCATATCGATATCGACTTCCTACTGGCCACTGGCCTGGTTGCCGCCGGAACCGGTGCGCTTGACCATCTATCCCCAGAACAGTGCATTATGCCTGCCGGTACGACCCATCCGCGCCGATGAAGCCACTCAGTTTTCGTTTGCCGAACCGGAGCAGGCGCCCTCGATAGAGACGACCCGGCTGCAGCCCAGCGAGCATAACTGGCTGCTGCATCGCGATCTCGCCCGCAAGGAATCGGTGCTTGAGGTCATCAACGATCAGGGGCATTTCCGCCTCGATGATATCGGCACCGAGATTCACCGCAGCAACCGCGAGTGGTACTCCTTTCATGACGACGACTTCACCTCGGCATGCGGCGAAACCTATACCGAGCGCGCCTTCAAGCGCGACGACTGGAATATCGAGGTCTACACCCGCACGATCCTGACCTGCACCGCTAGCGACTTTCATATCCATGCCCAGCTCGATGCCTATGAAGACAATTACCGCATCTATTCGCAGAACTGGGACCGAACCATCGCGCGGGACAATGTCTAGGATATTCATCCCTCGAGGGCAGGCTCACGACGGTAGAGCCCGCCGCTAGAATGTCGTCTCCAGCACATCGATGACTTCCAGATCGCCATCCACCAGACACACCCGCCGCCACTTATCGAACGTCAGGCACGGGTGCGAGGCACCGAAGGTGACGATATCGCCCACTTGCACGTCGTCGGCGCCTTCGGGCAACTGAATGAAAGCGTGTTGATCCATCAGCTTGGTGAGTTGCCAGCCATCCACGGGTAGCGTCTCACGGCTCTCTCCACCTTCACGATAACGTCGCAGCGGCTCGGGCAACTGATCGAAGCCGATATCGCGCTTGCCCAGCGCGACGATGGCTAGCCCCGGCTCAGGCAGCGACTGCACCTGAGCGAACACTTCCAGCGCCGGTTTCAGGCCCTCGTGCAGATCCGCACGGCGCGCCAGCACGCCACGCTGCGCCTCGCGGTAAATGCCATGATCGTGAACCACGTAGCAGCCCGGGCGCAGCACCGGCGTGAAACGCTCGCGCAGCTTCGCCGCGTCGAAAGCCTCGGCGATCAGGTCGTACCAGGCCGAGCCCGAGGCGGTGACGATCGGCGCATCCACCTCGATCAGCCCATCGTCGTAAAGACGCTGCGCGGTATCGACCAGCAGGCCGGCATAGGCGCGAATGCCGGCGACGGGGTCGTCACCGTGGACCACGCCCTCGTAGCCTTCCATGCCGGCCAATTGCAGCGCCGGCTCGGTGTCGATGGTCCGAGCCAGCGCGATGACCTGCGCCTGGCTACGGCAGCCGGTGCGCCCGCCTTCGATACCCAACTCGATCAGCACCTTCAGGCGTAGATTGCGCTCGGCGAAAAAGCGCCCCAGCGCCCGCACATTGGCCTCGGAATCGACCACGCAGTAGAAATCCGCGCCCGCCTCGATCAGTTCGGCGACGATCGCCATGTTGGCCGCGCCGATCAGCTGATTGGCCAGTAGCAGGCGCTTGATGCCATGCGCGAACGCCGCCCGGCACTGCGGCGCGGTGGCCAGGGTAATGCCCCAGGCGCCCGCCGCGAGCTGACGCCGAAACAACTCCGGCGTCATGGTGGTCTTGCCATGCGGCGCCAGATGCGCGCCATGCGACTCGGCGAAGCGCTGCATCCACTCGAGATTATGAGTGAGCGCGGCATCGAAGATCGCCGCCGCGGGCAGGCTAACGTCCGATAGCAGGGAGGGTCCGGTTTGCGGTGTGCCCTTGTCACCCGCCGCAATCGTCATGGGTGAGTCATTCATCGTGTTCTCCTGAGCGCTTGATTTTCGCTGTGATCGAGAGGGCGTGACCGAAACGACGTGATAGTTATTTTCACGCCTATTGATTTATTGTTAGAAACTACCATACTTTGTCGCATAGAGAATCCATGGAGATGTACCGGTGACCCAAGACATCGATATTCTGTCACGCATCACGGGCGATTTCGCCAGCCTGCGTGACGCCGAGAAGAAAGTCGCCGAGTTGATCTTCGCCGACATCGACTTCGTCGCCGAGGCCAATATCGGCGACATCGCCGCACGCGCCGATGTCAGTGACGCCAGCGTGACCCGCTTCGCCCGGGCGGTGGGCTGCCACAATGTGCGCGATTTGAAGCTGCGCCTGACCCGTGCGCTGGCTGCCGGTCGGCGATTCATCCAGGACGCCGGCGAGGCCGATGGCCTGGGCGCGGTCTATGACATCGCCGCGCAGACCCTCGCCGTGAATCGCGAACTGATGGAACAGGCCGATCTCGAGGGCGCCGTGGAACTGCTCGACGGCGCACGCCAGATTCTGGTGTTCGGCGCCGGCGGCGGCTCCACCATGCTGGCCCAGGAGATGCAGTTTCGCCTGGTGCGGCTGGGCTATGCGATCAGCGCCTACCCGCAATCGCTGCTGCCGCGCATGGTGGCGGCGACGCTGGAGCCCAACGACGTGGTGGTGACGCTCTCGGTGACCGGCTACACCCCGGAGATCGTCGATTCGGCGCACATCGCTCGCCAGTACGGCGCCAGAGTGGTGGCGATCACCGCCTCCGGCTCGCCATTGGCCGAGGCCGCCGATGTGGTGTTGCCGGTGGTCGCCCGCGAGACCGATTTCATCTATCACCCGTCATCGTCGCGTTACGCGATGCTCGCCGCCATCGACGTGCTGGCGATGGAACTGGCGCTACGCCACCAGGACCGCTCCCGCGACAAGCTGCGCCGGCTCAAGATCACTCTCGACGCTCACCGTGGCGGCGACAACCGTCAGCCGCTGGGAGACTGACATGCACTTCGACATTCTCATCCGCGATGTGCTGGTGATCGATGGCACGGGGATCGCGCCCTACCGCGCCGATGTCGGGATTCGCGGCGAGCGCATCGCCGCCATCGGCCGGCTTGCCGACGCAGACGCCGGGGACAGCGTCGATGGGCACGGCCACTATCTGGCGCCGGGGTTCATCGACGTACATACCCACGATGACACCAACGTCATCCGCACCCCGGAGATGCTGCCCAAGCTCTCCCAGGGCGTGACCACGGTGATCGTCGGCAACTGCGGCATCAGCGCCGCGCCGGTCACGCTCGAAGGCGACGTACCGGATCCCATGAACCTGCTGGGTCGCGCCGAGGATTTTCGTTACCCCACCTTCGAGGCCTACGCGGAGGCGGTGAACGCCGCGCAGCCGGCGGTCAATGTCGCCGCGCTGATCGGCCATACCAGCCTGCGCAGCCAGGTGATGGACGACTTCGCCCGCCCCGCCACGCAGCGCGAAATCGAGGCCATGCGCCAGATTCTGCGCGAATCGCTGGCCGCCGGTGCGTTGGGCTTGAGCTCGGGGCTGGCCTACCGCAACGCCTTCCAGGCACCGATGGCCGAAATGCAACCGCTGGTCACCGAGGTCGGCGTTGCCGGTGGCGTCTATACCACGCACCTGCGCGATGAATTCGCCGGCCTGATCGATGCCATGGACGAAGCCTTCGCCACCGCCCGCTATGGCCGCGCGCCACTGGTGATCTCGCATCTGAAATGCGCCGGCGCCGGCAACTGGGGCGGCGCGCCGCAGGCACTGGCCAAGCTGGAAACCGCCGCACTCACACAGCGCGCCCACTGCGATTGCTACCCCTACACCGCCGGCTCGTCGACGCTGGATCTCGGTCAGGTCACCGATGAGATCGAGATCGTCATCACCTGGTCGCAGCCGCATCCCGAGCAGGCGCGCCGTCGGCTTGCCGAGATCGCCGCCGACTGGGGCCTGTCGCTGATGGACACCGCGCGGCGCCTGCAGCCCGCCGGCGCGGTGTATCACAACATGAGCGAGGACGACATGCGCCGGGTGCTGGCGCATCCGCTGGCGATGATCGGCTCCGATGGCTTGCCCAACGACCCGCATCCCCATCCACGTTTGTGGGGCGCCTTTCCGCGCGTGTTGGCGCATTACAGCCGCGATCTGGGGCTGATGCCGCTGGCCGAGGCGATACGCAAGATGACCGGACTGTCGGCGGCGCAGTTCGGCCTGGTCGATCGCGGCGTAATCCGCGAGGGCGCCTACGCCGACCTGACGCTGTTCGATCTCGCCAGTCTCGAAGACACCGCCGATTACGACCAGCCCATTGCCACTGCGCACGGCATCGAACTGGTGATGATCAACGGCACGATCGGCTATCGCCGGGGCCAGGCTACCGGTGAGCGC
Organism: uncultured Halomonas sp.; assembly: GCF_946887195.1. The sequence continues at coordinate 221,048 of NZ_CAMPKE010000002.1, read as the reverse complement.
GGCGGACGCCTGCTGCGCCGCCGTGAACGTATCGATCATCGCCCCGCTAACGATTACCCAACCACCAGGGAGAAAACCTCATGAGCATCACTCGTTACGGCGTCGAAGGCGGCGTCGGTACCGGCGGCCAGAAGCTGCCCTTCGCCCGCGCCGTGGAAGCCGGCGGCTGGCTGCGCGTTTCGGGCCAGACGCCGATGACCGATGGCGAGGTAGTCGAGGGCGGCATCGTCGAGCAGACCCGGCTGGCCTTTGGCAACTGCCTGGCGATCATGGCCGAAGCCGGCTATGGCGTGGAGGACGTGGTGCACGTTACGGCGGTGCTGACCGACGCGCGCTACTTCTCGTCGTTCAACAAGGTGTTCGCCGAGATCTTCGGCGACAACCCGCCGGCACGCATCTGTAGCGTTCAGGATCTGGTGGTCGACTGCAAGGTCGAGGTCGATGTTTCGTGCTATCGCGCCGACCGCACCTGAGAACCACTGCATAAATGCCTGCTCGGACGAATAGCTGCGTTGCGCGGTACTGGTGCGCCAGCCCGGTCGAAGGTCGACTAACCCCATGTTATGTCTCGCCTTCTGTGTTCCGTGCGCCTTGCTCTTCACTCCGCTCGGCGATTTATTCAGCAATTCCCAATAGATAAAAGTGCCGCGCCCCGGCAAGGGCGCGGCACCGAGCAGCGATGATGATGGATGGATATTCCTTACCACTGCCTCGGTCGCGGCAACGACCGAGCCAACAAGTATAAGAGGCTTGCATGAACAGTCATATCTTCCTCGGCACCTTCTTCGTGTATATCGTCGCCATGATCGGCTTCGGCTGGTGGGTATCGCGACGCAGTCGCGGCACCGGCGACGACTTCCTGCTCGGTGGGCGCAGCCTGCCGCTATTCCTGACCGTCGGCACCACCGTGGCGACCATGGTCGGCACCGGCTCGAGCATGGGCGCGGTGGGCTTCGGCTATAGCAACGGCTGGGCCGGCGCGCTCTACGGCATCGGCGGGGCGACCGGCATGCTGCTGCTGGCGGCGTGTTTCGCGCCGGTCCGCAAGCTGCGCTTCATGACCATGAGCGAGGAGCTCTCCTACTATGTCGGCGCCAACCGGCTGGTGCGCAACGTCGTCGCGCTGCTGATCTACATCGCCTGCATCGGCTGGCTGGGTGCGCATATTCTCGGCGGCGGGCTCTACCTGGCGTGGATGGCCGATATCGATGTCAATCTGGCCAAGGTCATCGTCGCGCTGGGTTTCGGCATCTATTGCGTGATCGGCGGCTACATGGCCGTGGTATGGACCGATACCGTGCAGGCGATCCTGCTGTTCGTCGGCTTCATTGCCATGGCCGTGCTGGCACTGATCGAGGTCGGCGGCTTCGCTGGGCTGACCGCCGGCATGGATGCTGCCTCCACCAGCTTTTTGGGCATCGCCAACATCGGTGCCATTCCCGCGCTATCGCTGGCCGCAGTGATCGCCATCGGTGTACTGGCCACGCCGTCGTTTCGCCAGCGCATCTATTCCGGCGAATCGGTCGGCTCGGTGCGGCGCTCCTTCGTGATTACCGGGGTGCTGTATCTGGGCTTCTCGATCATTCCGGCGATCATCGGCATGGCGACCCAAGCGCTCAACCCGAATCTCGAAAACAGCAATTTCGCCTTCCCGTATCTCGCCACCGAAGTGTTGCCGCTGGGCTTTGGCCTATTGCTGCTGGTCGCGGGGCTGTCGGCGACCATGTCCAGCGCCAGCTCGGATGCCATCGCCGGGGTTTCGACGCTGATACGCGATATCTATGTGCTGTTCACCGGGCGCGTGCCCGCCGCGCGCCACGTGGTGCTCTATTCGCGGCTGGCGCTGGTCGCCACCATCGGCCTGGCGCTGGGCTTCGCGCTGACCTCTGACAACGTCATCGCCTATATCACCAGCATGATCGCCACGGTACTGGCCGGCATGTTCGTGTGCGGTATGCTCGGGCGCTTCTGGCCGCGCTACAACTGGCAGGGCGCGATAGCGACGCTGATCGCCGCATCCGCCACTTCGCTGGCGGTCATCGCGCATGACGGCTGGAGCGCCTTCTGGGGCAACCCCAGCATTCCCGCCGTACTGGCGGCGACGGTCGTCGGCGTGGCGGTCAGCTTGTTGACGCCGGCCTCGCGCGTCAGCGAAGCCGAGGCGCTGGCAATCATCGACAAGGAGCGCGAGCGCATGGAACAGGCCGCCGAACCAGTGCTGGCGCCGGGAGCGGCAACGACGCCTCGCTAGTCTAGATATCGATTGAACGTTAGCGCCCCGGCTTGTACTGCCGAGGCGCTTCAATCGTATTCATTAACATCGAATAACATGCCAATGCTTTACTTAACATATTAGTGCCGCTTGCCGCTTTGACCCGGCAGGCGGTCGCTTCTACGTTGAGATTGACTTCGGCTTTAAAGCTTTTAACGCGGGTTTATTAGCGAAGCCAAGTTTGGCGACCATGGACCGTAGTCGCCAGTTGCAATTGCTCAATTGCAGCGACTCATCGAGCAATCAAGTCAAGGAGATAGTCCTATGAAACGCGATATACTTCAGAGCATCGGCGGGCTTGTGCTGGCCTTTTCACTGGTTGGCGCCGGTAGCGCTCTCGCACAGGAGCAGAACTATTCGGATTGGGATACCGACGGTAATGACGGCATCAGCTACGAAGAGTGGAATGCCGGCTTCGATCACGAGAGTGTATTCGAAGAGTGGGACGCCGATGGTAACGGTACTCTCGATAATGACGAGTATGGCCAAGGTGTCTATGACGCTTATGACGATAACGGTGATGGCGTTATCGATGAACCGGAATTCGGCGATTATGGCGATGACATCGGCGACGAAGGTTTCTGGGACGTTTAACCGATAACGGTTTTTTATCGGCAGGGATGCCGACATGGAAGCGGGAGGACAACCTCCCGCTTTTTCATTGCTGAAAGGAATGATTAGGCGCGGCATGGCACGCTCACAAGCGAGTCGCCGGCTTATCCCCAGTGCGTCATGACGATGCCGCTCAGGATCAAACCGCCGGCCAGTATGCGCTCGCGCTGCAAGGGCTCATTCAGAAACATCACAACGATGGCGATGGCAAACAGCACGCTCGTTTCACGCAGGGCCGCGACGAGCGCAATGGGCGCTTGCGTCATCGCCCAGATGGTAATGCTATAGGCGCTGATAGCCAGCCCGCCGCCGGCCAGCCCCACACGCCAATAATCGCCCAAGGCACGAAACGCCGAGCGACCACGTAGCGCCCCCAGCACGCCGACCATGACCAGGCCGTTGAGCATGAACAGCCACACCACATAACTCAAGGCATCATCATTGGTGCGTGCGCCGATGCCATCCACCAGGGTGTAACCGGCAATGAACACGGAAGTGATTAGGGCACTATTCAGTGCCAGCGGGTCAGGTCGTCGCTTGCGTCCCCCGCGAAACGCCATGCAAACGATGCCCGTGATCAATAGCGCGATACCCAGGTAGCCCTGCCATGTCGGCTGCTCACTGAGCAGGAACAGGCCGATCAACGTCACCAGCAAGGGTGCGCAACCGCGCGCAATGGGATAGATCTGCCCCAGATCGCCAACGCGGTAGGCGCGCGCCAGAAACAGGTTGTAACCCACGTGCAGCAGCGCCGACCCAGCGAGCCAGGGCCAGGCAGCGGCGTGCGGCAACTCGACGAAAGCCACGCCAAGTAGCGCCAGTACGCCACAGGCCATTTGGATCAACGAGATGCCAAGCAGGCGGTCGAGCCCGATCTTGACCAGGGCGTTCCAACTGGCGTGCATCAATGCGCCGGCCAATATGGCCAGAAGAACGGGCGTGGTCATAACAGCTCCAAGAAAACTACCTGCGTTGTCACAGCGGCGTTAAAAATAGGCTCGGGCGCGAGTCCGATCAATTGCTCATTTATTTGCGGATAAGCTCCGCTTTTCACCTGTTCTTGCCTTGCTGTGACGGCCTCGCCTACGTTTTTCAAAGGCCTTCAGTTCATTCGTACTGTCTAAACATATCATCAGCATGCCACGCCAGACAGAACGAGTAACGCCACGTAACCAGAACGGTCATTTGGCATGGCAGACAAAAACGATTATCCTACTCAATTGATAACGCATATCATTGGTGCCTCACTCTCTTTCCGATCATCGCCTGGATTCCGCAATGCTCGTTCCCTTTCTGATCATGCTGCGCGAAGGCCTCGAGGCCGCGCTTATCGTCGGCATCATCGCCAGCTATCTGCGCCAGACCGGTCGCGGAGCCTGGATGCCAGCGGTATGGATCGGCATTTTCCTCGCGACCGCCCTGGCACTGCTCCTGGGTGCCGGGCTGCAGTTTGCCAGCGCTGAGTTTCCGCAACGTCAGCAGGAGTTGTTCGAGGCCGCTGTCGGCTTGGTCGCCGTCGGTGTGCTGACCTGGATGGTTCTCTGGATGCGTCGGGCCGCGCAAGGCATGCGCCAGCAACTGACCGGCGCTCTGGACGATGCCTTTGCCAGCGGCCGCCATCATACCTATGCCCTGATCGGCATGGTTTTTCTTGCCGTCGCGCGTGAAGGGCTGGAGTCGGTCTTCTTTCTGATGGCGGTGTTTCAGCAGAGCAGCAACGCCGATGCCCCGCTAGGGGCTCTGCTTGGCGTCGTGTTTTCGGTGATCGCCGGCCTGGCCTTCTATCGTGGTAGCTTGCGGCTCAACCTGCGGCATTTCTTTCGCTTCACCGGTTTGTTCATCCTGCTCGTGGCAGCCGGCCTATTCGCCGGCTCAGTGCGCGCTCTGCACGAGGCCGGATTGTGGAATCACGCCCAGCAAGTGGTGTTCGATCTCAGTGGCTGGCTACCGCTCGATACACCGGTGGGCAGCGTCTTCGCCGGCGTCTTCGGCTATCAGCCCGCGCCCACCACCAGTGAAGCGGTTGCTTACCTCGCTTATCTGGTTATCACCCTGGCTGCCTTCTTCTGGCCCCGGCAAGAGGCCAGGCATACGACACGCCCTGCCGAAGCAGCCAAGGGGCAATTAGGTCAATAACATGCCCAAACGTTCGCCTTCTTCCCAAGCGCCTTCACCTCGCCTGTTACGCATCGGCATGGCGCTTGCCCTGCTACTGATGATAGCGGCGCTGGTACTGTTCTATTTTTCGCTCAACGGTGGCCAGCCGAAAGAGGGCGACACCACGGCGATCACCGTCACGGCGAGCGGCTGCGAGCCCAATAGCGTCACCGTGCCGGCAGGCCGCACCACGTTTACCGTGATCAATCGCTCGTCGCGTGCTATCGAATGGGAAATCCTCGATGGCGTCATGGTGCTCGAAGAGCGTGAAAACATTGCCCCGGAACTGCGCCAGCCACTCACCGCCGAACTGTCACCGGGCGATTACCAGATGACCTGTGGCCTGCTCAGCAATCCGCGCGGTACGCTGCATGTCACGGCGGCCGAGGGCGCGGTGGCGCCAGACAAGCTGTCGGCAAAGGCATTCATCGGACCGCTGGCTGAATACAAGGTCTATCTGATCCTGCAATCGCGCCAGTTGCAGTCGGCCACCAAGGCACTGCGCGACGCCATTGCCGATGGCGATCTCATGGCGGCTCAAGCTCGCTACCGTGAAGCCAGGCGGGTCGACCAGCACCTGGCCATGGCCCTTGGTCTGTTCAGCGATCTCGATCAGCGCATCAACGCCCGAGCGGCGTACTTCGAACGGCGCGAGAAAGACCCCGATTTCCTCGGCTTTCACCGCTTGGCCTACGGCTTGTTCGAGCAACGCTCCATGGATGGGCTGACACCAGTCGCCGAGCAACTGGTCGCGGATGTCGAGACACTCAGCCAGCGGCTCAGGACTCAGGCCATTCCCCCCACGCAGCTAGCCAATGGCACGGCGCGGGTACTCCAGGCCTGGCACGACCATCAAGCCGCGCAAGATTCACTCGGCGAGCGTGAGCTGCATGATCTCCAGGGGCTCAAGCAAGGTGCCGATAAAATCGTGACGCTGCTGAAACCGCTGTTGGAACGACAGTCGCCGTCGATACTCGACACGCTTCAGGAGCAGCTCGATGAACTCGACCGGGTACTTGCCCCATCGCAAGCGCAGCCGGACGGCTCTCCCGTCGCGGAACAGATCGATCGCCCCGCGCTGTTGAAGAGCGCCGACGCACTCGCCGACTCTCTCGCAGACGTGAATCGATCCCTGACACTGAGCAGCTAGTTTTCATCCACCTACGATGTCATCACGGTTTGCCGATATGACCCACGATCGCCACACGTCTTCGCGCTGCCCGTTTGCCAATCTGGATCGCCGGCGCTTCCTGCAAGGACTGGGCGCCGCCGGTGTCGGCGCAGCCACGGCAGGGTTTGGAAGCCAGGCCTTTGCCAACGATGCCAAGCACGCCGCCGATGCTCAGCATGAAGTCACCGGATCACCGGTCAGCCGAACGACGCACCAGGCCTACTCGTTTCGTGGCCCCTATCAGCAGGGGATAACCACGCCCCGCCCGGCGACCGGCATGGTCGTCGCCTTCGACGTGCTGGCACGCGACCGGGCCGACCTGAAGAGATTGTTCCTCACGTTGACCGAGCGCATCGCCTTTCTCACCGAAGGCGGCACCTATCCGCAGCGTGACCCGAGTTTCCCACCGGTCGACTCCGGTATTCTCGGGCCAACCATCGCGCCGGATGCCCTGACCGTCACCGTCTCGGTGGGCGCCTCGCTGTTCGACGAGCGCTTCGGGCTGGCCAATGCCAAACCCCGCCACCTACAGCGAATGGGAGAATTTCCCAACGATGCGCTGGAGGCCATGCGTTGCCACGGCGATCTATCACTGCAAATCTGCGCCAATACCCATGACACCACCATCCACGCGCTTCGCGACATCATCAAGCACACACCCGGCTTGCTGATGGTGCGCTGGAAGCAGGAGGGAACCGTGCCGGTGCTGCCTCCCAAGCCCGACCAGCCCGAGGAAAGCGCCCGCAACTATCTCGGTTTTCGCGATGGCTCGGCCAACCCGGAAGCCGATGACGACGAGCTGATGAAGGATGTGGTATGGGTCGATGAACCCGCCTCCGAGCCGGTATGGGCACAGGGGGGCAGCTACCAGGCGGTGCGCATCATCCGCAACTTCGTCGAGCGCTGGGATAGAACGCCGTTGCAGGAGCAGGAGGCCATCTTCGGTCGTCAAAGAGACAGCGGTGCGCCATTGTCTGGCGGCACCGAGCATGATGTCCCCGACTATGCCAACGACCCTGAAGGCCATGTCACGCCACTCGACGCGCACATCAGGCTGGCGAACCCGCGCACGGCGGATGCACGACGCCACCTGATCCTGCGGCGCCCCTTCAATTATTCCAATGGCGTCGAAGCGAATGGCCAACTCGACATGGGCCTGCTGTTCATCGCGTACCAGGGCAATCTCGAGGACGGCTTCATCACGGTGCAGAAGCGCCTCGATGGCGAGCCCCTGGAGGAATACATCAAGCCGGTCGGCGGCGGCTACTTCTTTACGCTGCCCGGCATCACCGAACCCGACGACTTCCTGGGCAGCTCGCTACTCGCCGCCACGTAGCACTCGATGCAGTCACGAGTGCCGGAAGCGCTTCATGACCGCTGACTAGCAACGATAACCTCATTACGCGGAGAAATACCTCATGCCATCACGACGCGCCCTTCTGCTTGCCGCCAGCGCTTTCGGCTTGCTGACTTTGCAAGCCCCGGCACAGGCGGAAATCGCTGCCGAGGATCTGGTCGGTCCGATCGCGGAATACAAGCTCTACGTGCTCGATAATCTCGAGCAGTTCACGTCGCATACCCGCCAGTTCACCGAGGCGATCAAGGCTGGCAAGCTCGAGAAGGCGCAGGCGCTGTACGCCCCTACGCGGGTCTATTATGAACGCATCGAGCCGATCGCCGAGCTGTTCGCCGATCTCGACGCCAGCATCGATGCCCGCGAGGACGATTACTTGAAGGGTGTCGAGGATCCCGACTTCACGGGGTTTCATCGTCTCGAGTACGGCCTGTTCCACGAGGAGACCACCGAGGGGCTGACGCCTTATGCCGAGCGCTTGATGGCCGACGTCAACGATCTGGATAACCGCGTCCAGGGCCTCACCTTCCCGCCGGAAAAGGTCGTGGGTGGCGCGGCGGCACTCATGGAAGAGGTAGCCGCCACCAAGGTCAGCGGCGAAGAGGATCGCTACAGCCACACTGATCTGTGGGATTTCCAGGGCAATGTCGACGGCTCGCAGAAAATCTTCCAGTTGTTCAAGCCGCTGGCCGCTGAGGAGGACCCCGAATTCGTCAAGCGAGTCGAGGAGAATTTTGCCGCGGTCGAAGCCACCCTGGCTCATTACCGACTGGAAGAAGGCAATCCCGACGCCGGCTTCGAGACCTATGACCACGTCAGCGACGAGGATCGCCGCGCCCTGGTCGGCCCGGTCACCGTGCTCGCCGAAGACCTGTCCACCCTGCGCGGTCTGCTCGGCCTGTAATAACGCTCGAGGCGCCTCGTGCAACGACAACGGCCCCGGCAATTCATGCCGGGGCCGCTTCGTCATGCCGACCGCACGCTACGCACGTCGAGTATTTTCAAGGTATTGGTGCCGCCGTGGGCGTTCATGTGATCGCCTCGGGTGAGGATTACGTCGTCTCCCGCGGCGGCGATACCCCGCTTCACGAGCAGCGCCAGCGCCTGGGAGTCGAGCTCATCGGCGGTCATCTCGCTGGTATCGAAGGCCAGCGAGACCACGCCGCGATACAGCGCCATGCGCCGCTGGGCGATCGGGTTGTGGGCGAGCCCGACGATCGGCAGCCCGGAGCGGATTCTCGAGGCGATCAGCGGGGTGTAGCCGGTGGCGGTCATGCAGGCGATCGCCGCCACGCCGTCGAGGTGATTGGCGGCGTACATCGCGGCCAGCGCCACGCTCTCGTCGATGCGCGTGAAGTCCTCGTGGATGCGATGCCGCGACTCCTGGATGCTGCGCTCGCGCTCGGCGCCCAGGCACAGCCGGACCATGGCCTCGACGGTCTCCACCGGGTAGTCGCCGGCGGCGGTCTCGGCGGAGAGCATCACCGCGTCGGTGCCATCGAGCACCGCGTTGGCGACGTCGAACACCTCGGCGCGGGTCGGCAGCGGGGCGTGGATCATCGATTCCATCATCTGGGTGGCGGTAATCACCGCGCGGTTGAGGCTGCGCGCGCGCTGGATGATGCGCTTCTGCACGCCGATCAGCTGGGCGTCGCCGATCTCCACGCCGAGATCGCCCCGCGCCACCATCACCGCCTCGGAAGCGCGGATGATGTCATCCAGCGTCTCGGGGTCGGCGACCGCCTCGGCGCGCTCGATCTTGGCGACCAGGCCGATGTCCTTGCCGGCCTCGCCGAGCAGCTCACGCGCCAGTTGCATGTCGGCGGCCGAGCGCGGGAAGGAGATCGCCAGGTAGTCGACGCCGATGTCGATGGCGGTCTGCAGGTCTGCGCGGTCCTTGTCGGTCAGCGCGGCGGCGGAGAGCCCGCCGCCCAGCTTGTTGATGCCCTTGTTGTTGGAGAGCGTGCCGCCGACGCGCACCGTGGTGTGCACGCGGGGTGCCTCGACCCGCTCGACCACCAGTTCGAGACGACCGTCGTCGAGCAGCAGCACGTCGCCGGCGCTAACGTCCTCGGCCAGCGTCGGGTAATCGCAGCCGACCTGGTGGGCATCGCCGGCATCGCGCGCCAGCGACATGTCGAGAACGAACGGCTGGCCCTCGGCGAGGTGCACCTTGCCCTCATGAAAGCGTGCGATGCGGATCTTCGGGCCTTGTAAGTCGCCCAGCGCGGCGACGGTGCGCCCGTGGCGCTCGGCGGCCTCGCGCACCGCGACCAGGCGGCGGCGGTGATCCTCGGGCGAACCATGCGAGAAGTTCAGACGCACCACATCGACCCCGGCGGCGATCAGCTCGTCGAGCACGCCGTCACGGTCACTGGCGGGGCCCAGGGTGGCGACGATCTTGGTGCGGCGGATGGGAGTGTGCCGAATCGGGCTCATGCGGACCTCGGTAGCACCAGAATGGCGCGGAAATCGTTGACGTTGGTTCGAGTGGGGCCGGTGACGATCAGATCGTCGAGCGCCGCGAAGAAACTATAGGCGTCGTTGCGCGCCAGATGATCCTTGGCCGACAGTCGCGCGGCCTGGGCGCGTTGCCAGCACTCGGGGCCGATCAGCGCGCCGGCGTTGTCCTCGGAGCCATCGATACCGTCGGTGTCGATGGCCAGGGCATGAATGCCCTCGGCGCCCTTGAGCGTATCGAACAGGCCCAGCAGGTACTCTACATTGCGCCCGCCGCGGCCGTCGCCGCGTACGGTGACGCTGGTTTCGCCGCCGGAAAGGATCAATAGCGGCCGGCTTCGCTGCGTGTCACGCGCCTTGAGCGCCATCGCGCCTTGAGTCTGGCCCAGCTCGCGGGCCTCGCCCTCGAGATCGTCGCCCAGCACGCGCACCTCGAAGCCCGCTTGCTCGGCCCGCTCGCGCGCGGCTTTCAGGGCATCGGCGGCACGCGCCAATACCACCGTTTCGTCACGCGCAAAGCCGGGATCGTCACGCTGAGGCGCGCTATGGTCGGTGACCAGATGCCGGCGCACACTATCGGGGACCTCGATACCGCGCGCATCGAGAATCGCCAGGGCATCGGCCGGCGTGGAGTCGTCGGGCAGGGTCGGGCCGGAAGCGATCAGCGTGGGATCGTCGCCGGGTACGTCGGAGATCAGATAGGTCACCACCCGCGCCGGATGCGCCGCCACGGCCAGCCGCCCGCCCTTGATCGCCGATAAATGCCGACGCACGGTATTGATCTCGCGAATCGGCGCGCCGCAGCGCAGCAGCTCCTTGGACAGCGCCTGCTTCTGACGCAGCGTCAGACCCTCCGCCGGCAGCGACATCAATGCCGAGCCGCCACCCGAGATCAGCGAGATCACCAGATCGCCCTCGCCGAGCTCGCGCACCGCGTCGAGCATGCGTTTGGCGGCCTGTTCGCCGAGTTCATCGGGCATCGGGTGCGAGGCTTCCAGCACCTCGATGCGCCGGCAGCTCTCGGCGTGGCCATAGCGGGTCACCACCAGCCCCGAGAGCTCGGCCCGCGCATCGCGGGCAAGCCAGGCCTCTTCCAGCGCCTTGGCCATTGCCGCGGCCGCCTTGCCGGCCCCCACCACCACGGTACGCCCAGGCGGCGGCGCGGGAAGCTGGTCGGGCAGCAGGTTGGCGGGGTGTACGGCGGCCACCGCCGTCGCGGCGAGTTGCTCGAGCCAGGTGCGTGTGACGGCGCTGTCGGCGAAAGGAGCGAAGGCGTTCATGGCATGGCCCTTGAGAATGGATCCTTGAATGGGTCCTTGAGACTGATGACAGAAGACGCTCGAATGCCGGCGGACGCGCAAGGGCGGCCGCCGGCGATGCTCATCGGTCAGCATGGCGACCGACGAAAAAGCGTTTATCGACCGATTTCGTGATCGGCGAGCTTTTCCAGTGCACGCAGGATACCGGCATGATCCCAGTCGGCCCCGCCATTGGCGGCACACGCCTGGAATAGCTGCTGGGCATTGGCGGTGCCGGGCAGCGACAGGTTCAGGCCGCGCGCGCCTTCCAGCGCCAGGTTGAGATCCTTCTGATGCAGGCGAATGCGGAAGCCCGGATCGAAGGTGCGCTGAATCATGCGCTCGCCATGCACATCGAGAATCTTGGACTGCGCCAGCCCGCCGAGCAACGATTCGCGGACTTTAGCCACGTCGGCACCGGCCTTGGAGGCGAACAGCAGGCCTTCGGCGACCGCTTCGATGGTCAGTGCGACGACGATCTGGTTGGCCACCTTGCAGGTCTGGCCGGCACCGTGGCCGCCAATGTGGGTAATCGTCTTGCCCATGATCTCGAGCAGCGGCCTGGCGCGCTCGAAGCCCTCCTGGGAGGCACCGACCATGATCGTCAGCGCGGCATTGATCGCACCGCCCTCGCCGCCGGAAACCGGTGCATCGACGTACTCGCCGCCGGCCTTCTCGATGCGCTTGGCGAACTCCTGAGTGGCCAGTGGCGCGATCGAGCTCATGTCGATGACCAGCGTGCCGGGCTTGAGACCCTCGATGACCCCGTTTTCACCGAACAGTACCGCTTCCACGTCCGGGGTATCCGGCACCATGGTGATGACGACATCGGAGCGCTCGGCGACCGCCTTGGAGTCGGCGCAAACCTGGGCGCCCTTGTCGGCGAGTTCCTTGGCCAGCGGTGTGCTGTGTTCGACGGTGAATATCTCGTGGCCGGCATCCAGCAGGTGGCCGGCCATCGGGCGGCCCATGATGCCCATGCCAATGAAACCGATCTTGCTCATGATCTTTCTCCTGTCTGGCTCGTTATTTAAATGACCATTCGACATTTGAAGCGGGGCGCCGGGTACCGGTCGATGAGGAGGTCTTTTGCCATGGATGGCAAAAGTAGCGCCCAAGGATGGGTTCACAGCGCCTCCTCATAGACCGGTTGCCGGATCAGCCCCGCGCGCCTAGTCGCATTGAGCGATCTCGCTCAGACTTATGCCCGGTCCAGCCAACCCAGCCCTTCGTTTGTGGTGGTGGCCGGCTTGTATTCGCAGCCGATCCAGCCGCCGTAACCCAGCCGGTCGAGATGCGCGAACAAAAATGGATAATTGATTTCGCCGGTGCCCGGCTCGTGGCGCCCCGGGTTGTCAGCCAGCTGGATATGCGCGATGCGCGCCAGATGCTTTTCGATGGTCGGCGCGAGATCGCCCTCCATGATCTGCATGTGGTAGATGTCGTACTGTAGCTTGAGATTGTCACTGCCCACCGCATCGAACAGCGCCAGTGCCTGCTCGGTGCGATTGAGGAAGAACCCGGGAATGTCGCGGGTGTTGATCGGCTCGGCGATCAGCAGGATATTCTCGGCGGCCAGTTTGTCGGCAGCGAAGCGCAGATTGCCGATCAGCGTTTCGCGCGCCTGATCCTGACTGACACCCTGCGGCTGAATACCGGCCAGACAATTGAGCTGCTGGCAACCCAATGCCTTGGCGTATTCGATGGCCATGCCGACACCCTCGCGAAACTCCTCGATGCGATCCGGGTGGCAGGCGATGCCACGTTCACCGGCACCCCAGTCGCCCGCCGGCAGGTTGTGCAGCACCTGGGTCAGCCCATTGGCCTCAAGGCGCTCTTTGAGCTGCTCGGGCCGATAGTCGTAGGGAAAAAGGTACTCGACGCCCTTGAAGCCGGCGTCAGCGGCGGCCTTGAAGCGGTCGAGGAACTCCTCCTCGGTGAACAGCATGCTGAGATTGGCGGCAAACTTGGGCATGGCGAACTCCTTTTGGATCTTGTCATTCGAGACCGGCTCGGCAACGGGCCTTCGATGAGGCGCTGTGAACCCATCCCTGGGCGCTACCTTCGCCATCCATGGCGAAGGACCTCATCTTCGTCCTGTCCCCGCCGCCTGTCGTATCGATAGAACGCTCAAACCAGTTGAGCGATGGATGTCGGCGCATCGCTGACCTTCTCGGCCAGGTCCTCGAACTCGTTGACGCTGTCGAGATCGGTGCCCATGGCAATATTGGTGATGCGCTCGAGAATGATCTCGACCACCACCGGCACGCGGTGCTCGGCCATCAGCTCGCGGGCCTTGACGAAGGCCGGGCCGATCTCGTCGGGCCGGGTCACGCGCAGCGCCTTGCAACCCAGGCCCTCGACCACCGAGACGTGATCGACACCGTAGTCGTTGATCTCCGGGCAGTTGACGTTCTCGAACGATAGCTGCACGCAGTAGTCCATGTCGAAGCCGCGCTGGGCCTGGCGAATCAGCCCCAGGTAGGAGTTGTTCACCAGCACGTGCAAATAGGGCAGCTTGAACTGCGCGCCGGCGGCCAATTCCTCGACCATGAACTGGAAATCATAGTCGCCGGAGAGCGCCACGACCTGCGCCTCGGGATCGGCCCGGCACACGCCGAGTGCCGCCGGAATCGTCCAGCCCAGCGGGCCGGCCTGGCCGCAATTGATCCAGTGGCGCGGCTTGTAAACGTGCAGGAATTGCGCGCCGGCAATCTGCGAAAGCCCGATGGTGCTGACGTAGCGGGTGTTCTTGCCGAAGACCCGGTTCATCTCCTCGTAGACGCGCTGCGGCTTGACCGGCACGTTGTCGAAGTGGGTCTTGCGCAGCAGGGTGCGCTTGCGCTCCTGACACTCACCGGCCCAGTCGCGGCGATCCTTGAGCTTGCCGGCCGCCTTCAGTTCCTTGGCCACCTCGACGAACAGCGCAAGCGCCGCCCCGGCATCGGAAACGATACCGTAATCCGGCCCGAACACGCGGCCGATCTGGGTCGGTTCGATATCGACATGCACGAACTTGCGACCCTTGGTGTAGGTCGAGACCTCGCCGGTATGGCGATTGGCCCAGCGGTTGCCGATCCCCAGTACGAAATCCGAAGCGAGCAGGGTGGCGTTGCCGTAACGGTGCGAGGTCTGCAAGCCGACCATGCCCGCCATCAGCGGGTGATCGTCGGCGATCGTGCCCCAGCCCATCAGCGTCGGGACTACCGGCACACCGGTGATTTCGGCGAATTCGGTCATCAGCTCGCCGGCATCGGCGTTGATGACCCCACCGCCGGCGACCAGCAGCGGCCTCTCGGCCTCGTTGAGCATCGCCAGCGCCTTCTCGATCTGCGCGCGCGACGCCGCGGGCTTGTACGGCTGCAGCGGCTCGTAGGTATCCGGATCGAACTCGATCTCGCTCATCTGCACGTCGATCGGCAGATCGATCAGCACCGGGCCGGGCCGGCCGGAGCGCATCAGATGGAAGGCCTGCTGGAAGGCGCGCGGTACCTGGGCCGGCTCCAGCACGGTAACCGCCCACTTGGCGACCGGGCCAGCGATGGCCTGGATATCCACCGCCTGGAAATCCTCCTTGTGTAAACGCGCGCGCGGTGCCTGGCCGGTGATGCACAGAATCGGAATGGAATCGCCCGAGGCCGAATACAGCCCGGTGATCATGTCGGTGCCGGCCGGGCCGGAGGTACCGATGCACACGCCGATATTGCCGGCCTTGGTGCGTGTGTAGCCCTCGGCCATGTGCGAGGCGCCCTCGACATGGCGCGCCAATACATGATCGACACCGCCGACCTTGCGCATGGCGGCGTAGAACGGATTGATAGCGGCGCCCGGCACGCCGAAGGCGACATCGATGCCTTCCTTTTTCATGACGTGAACGGCGGCTTCTGCAGCGGTCATCTTGGCCACGGTGGCTTCTCCTCAGTGACGCTAGTGTTGTTCTTGTCTCCAAAACTAGGCTGCACCGATGAGGCTGTCAATATTTTATGGAAAGTATTTCCATAAAATATTTGGAGACATCAAGACACTCTTGTAAGTTCAATGACTTAGCACACAATACTGCAATAAAACTTCCAGTAAATGGATTCTTCCGCAGCTCAGACGCACAAAAAAACCAGCGGCAGAAGCCACTGGCCAATAGAAATGGAAAAAGCATCCATGAAATTTGCAATCAGAATAGGGTGACGCGAACCGCCAGCGGATACTCATCGCAATTGTTGCCCGCACCGCCACGGTCGACGACCAGAAACTCGCCTTCGCGCTCGAGTACCGACTGAATCGCGTGCCAGGTGCCGGCATGGTAGTTCACGCCCTGACGGCCATCGGTGACGAAGGCACGAACGCCCTGCGAATCGATGCGCTCGCCGGGCGGCGCCACCACGATCACGAAGCGCTCTTCATGCAGCGGCATGAATGCCTGGCTGCCCTGCGGATGCCGCTCGAGAAAATCGAGCGTCAGCGGCAACTCGACCGGCTGGCTGACGAAGATGCTGATCAGCGTGCGCGCCTCGTCGCCTAGCGTCTCGACCTTGGCGAGGTCGTGATAGCGCCGGGTGCGACCAGCGTTGATATGGAAATACTCGGCCGTGCGCGTGTCGATGACATCGCCGAACGGCGCGAACGCCTCGGCTGTCAGCGGTTCGGCTTTCAGTTCCAGCATGACTGTCTCCTACAACAGATCCAGTATTCGCCGGGTCGTCTGGTCATTATGACAACCCTAGCGAGAGTGACGGGGACAGGTCGGAGAGGGGGTCCGATGCCAGGGCCGGAAAGCGATCCCTTCTATTCCGGCATTTCCGCCATCCATGGCGGTCAGATAGCATCGGTAGCGCCCAGGGAGGGATTCACAGCGCCCCCTCGCAGACCTGCCCCGGAACAGCCTCGAGCGGCGACGCTGATGCAACGCCCATCCGTATCAGCGAGCGTTCAAGCGCAGTTTCATGTGACGGTTGACGTCCTTGTACAACAAATAACGGAATGGCCCGGGGCCACCCGCGTAGCAGGCCTGCGGGCAAAAGGCGCGCAGCCACATGTAATCGCCGGCCTCCACCTCGACCCAATCCTGATTGAGGTGATAAACCGCCTTGCCTTCGAGCACATACAGGCCGTGCTCCATGACATGCGTTTCGTCGAAGGGAATCGCGCCGCCCGGCTGGAAGGTGACGATATTGACATGCATGTCGTGACGCAGATCCTCCGGGCTGACGAAGCGCGTGGTAGCCCAGGCGCCGTCAGTGTCCGGCATTGGTGTCGGCTCGATATCGCACTCGTTGGTAACGAAGGCTTCGGGAACGTCGATGCCGTCGACGTGTTCGTAGGCCTTGCGTATCCAATGAAAACGCACGGGAGCACCGCTTTCATTGCTGACGCTCCACTCGCTCGCCGGAGGAATGAAGGCATAGCCACCGGGCTGCATGCGGTGTTTCTCGCCCGAAAGGACGAGGCTCAACTCGCCTTCCACGATGAATAGAACGCCTTCCGCGCCAGTGTCCAACTCCGGCTTGGCGCTGCCGCCGCCGGGCGCCACTTCCATGATGTACTGGGAAAACGTCTCGGCGAAGCCCGAAAGGGGGCGCGACAGCACCCACAACCGCGTCTTGTCCCAGAACGGTAAGAAGCTCGTCACGATGTCGCGCATGACCCCTTTGGGAATGACCGCGTAGGCCTCGGTGAACACCGCGCGATCCGACAATAGCTGTGTCTGTGCCGGCAGGCCGCCCTTGGGCGCGTAGTAGTTTCTTTTCATTGCACAACCTTCGTTATTGGAATGAAATTCTTTTCATATCGACTTTTCATATTGAAATTGGCTCGTTCGCGTTCAGGCCGGGTGCTGTTCGGCCCAGTGGCGTGCGATATCCACGCGACGCGTGACCCATACCCGGTCGTGAGCTTCGATGTGATCGAGGAAGCGCTGCAACCCACGGAAGCGACCGGGGCGGCCGATCAGGCGGCAATGCAGCCCGATCGACAACATCTTCGGCGTGTCTTCACCCTCGGCGTAGAGCACATCGAAAGCGTCACGCAGGTAGCTGAAGAAATGTTCGCCGGTATTGAAGCCCTGCGGCGTGGCGAAGCGCATGTCGTTGGTATCCAGGGTGTAGGGCACCACCAGATGGGTATGCTGCTCGCCCTGGCTGTCCTGCTCGCGCGTCCAGAACGGCAGGTCGTCGCCGTAGTAGTCGCTGTCATAGAGAAAGCTGCCCTGATCGAGCACCAGCCGGCGGGTGTTGGGGCTATCGCGTCCGGTGTACCAGCCCAGCGGCTTTTCGCCATACAGCGACTGGAATATCTCGATGGCACGCTCCATGTGGGCGCGCTCGACGCTCTCGGTCATGCCCTGATAGTGCAGCCAGCGCCAGCCGTGGCAGGCGATTTCGTGGCCCAGCTCCTTGAACGCGTGGGCGACTTCCGGATTCCGCTCCAGCGCCATGGCCACGCCGAACACCGTCAGCGGTAGGCCGCGTCGTTCGAATTCATTGAGGACGCGCCAGACGCCGGCTCGCGAGCCGTACTCATAGATCGACTCCATGCTCAGGTGGCGCTCGGGGTAAGCTTCGGCGCCGACGATCTCTGACAGAAACCGCTCGGAGTGGCTATCGCCATGCAGCACACAGCTCTCGCCGCCCTCCTCGTAATTGAGCACGAACTGCACCGCGATACGCGCCTTGCCCGGCCAGTTGGCCTGGGGTGGCCTGCGTCCGTAGCCGGTCAGGTCGCGGGGGTAGTCGGGGTCTCGAGTCGTAGTCATGGCGTTGTCCCTCTCTGCTTGTCGTTGTCGTCAGCCAAGGCGGTATCAAGACGTAGAATGGCTTCTTGTATACAAAAAATCAAATTTCTTCGATGAAGCTGGAATAGCCCGATTGCACCTCAGGCCTTTACGCGTGGATGTACCTATCGCGACGGCAATTTAAAATTGTATACATTAAAAATTTAAACTGTATCCCGATGCCATGCAAGCATTGGCCCACTCCCTTCAATGATGCATCAGGTTTACTGCGTGCATTTCCTCCTGCAAGGAACTGCAGCAAGACTGCCGCCTGACTAGCCCGTGACAAGCCAGAGCCCAATCACTTTTCCTGCTTATTAATTGTATACACAAAATAAGAAGAATTGTTCTCAGGCGTTCTCCAATTCGGTAGAAAATCATCACCTGAAATCCCGCCGACGGCGCTACCATCCGCCAAATTTACAGGCAAGTCATTGATTATAAATAAACTTATCTTACCCAACGACCACCCCTAACAACCGCTTGCTTTTAACAAAACCTTCCACTAGCTTTGTATCCAACACTTCCCATTTTGTGTACAAAATATAAATCCAGCCATTAGGACGTATCGATGCACATCCATGTGATCAATCCCAACACCACGGTCAGCATGACCCGCAAGATCGGCGAGGCCGCGAGTCGTATCGCCGCGCCGGGTACGCGTATCAGTGCTACCAATCCTGCCAGCGGCCCGGTTTCCATCGAGGGTCATTTCGACGAGGCGATCAGCGCAATCGGGGTGGCCGAGGAGATCCGCGTCGGCGAGCGCGAGCGGGCCGACGCCTACATCATCGCCTGTTTTGGCGATCCCGGCCTGCTGGCGGCACGCGAGCTGACGCGCGCCCCGGTGATCGGCATCGCCGAGGCGGCCTTCCATATGGCCACGCTGATCAGCACCCGCTTCTCGATCGTCACCACCCTGGGGCGCACCGGCATCATCGCCGAGCATCTATTGCAGAACTACGGGTTCGCGCATCACTGCCGGCGTGTGCGCGCCGCCGAGATTCCGGTGCTCGATCTGGAAGACAACGGCAATGCGGCATTAGTGCGCCTGATCGACGAATGCCGCCGGGCTCGCGACGAGGACAACATCGGCGCCATCGTGCTCGGCTGCGGCGGCATGGCCGATCTCACCGGGCAGATAAGTGATGCGGTGGGCTTGCCAGTGATCGAGGGCGTAACGGCGGCGGTCAAGCTCGCCGAAGCGCTGGTCGGGCTCGGCCTGGGCACCAGCAAGCATGGCGATCTGGCATTCCCACGGCCAAAGACGTTCACCGGCCAGTTCGCGCATCTATCGAATCTCGAATTCTGAGGCGCCATTAACCGGTGCGCTGAAGAACTTGCGTCTTTCCCTGAAAAGTCGACGAGCGCAGGTCAGACAAGGCAAAAATCGGCGAAAGCGCAGAGTTTACGCAGTGTAAATGAGCACCTTGAGTCCGATTTTTAACGCTGTATGAACAAGCGCAGGCACTTTTTAGAAAAGACCAAACAATAACAATCCGCGAGGTCACCATCATGCAAAACCAAACGCTACCCCCGCAAAGCGTCTTGCCGAATCAGTCCGAACAAACCAAGGGCGTTGGCGAGGAGTCGCTGGCGCCGCAGCAGACCCGCATCATGGGGCGCTTTTCCTATCTGCTGGCCTGGTTCGGCGGCTGCGTCTCGATCGGTACTTTCACCATGGGCTCGAGCGTGGTCGGCACGCTCAACCTGATCCAGGCCACGCTGGCCATTGCCATCGGCTGTTTCGTGATCGGCATCGCCCTGGCGATCAATGGCGCGGCCGGCTACAAGTACGGTATCCCCTTCATGGTTCAGGCGCGCAGTGCCTTCGGCTTTACCGGCACGCGCCTGCCCGGCCTGGTTCGCGCCGTTCCGGCGATCGTCTGGTACGGCTTCCAGAGCTGGATCGGCGCCGGCGCCTTGAACATGGTCTCGGCGACGCTATTCGGCTTCGACAATCTGGTGTTCTACTTCATCGCCTTCCAGTTCCTGCAGATCGGCCTGTCGGTGATGGGGTTTCAAGGCATCAAATGGCTGGAGAACATCGGCAGCGGCTTCATTCTCCTCTCGCTGGTCTACATGTTCTACAGCACGGTGCAACGCTACGGCGGTGAGCTTTCGGCCAATCTGCTGACCATGGAGGGCTCCTGGGGCCTGCCATTCTGGGGCGCGACCATGCTGTTCCTGGGTATCTACAGCACCATGATACTCAACGTCAGCGATTACTCCCGCGAGCACAAGCGCGGCACCGGCCCTGGCCTGCTGACGACCATTTACGCCATGTCGATTCTGCCCTGCACGCTGTTCATGGGCCTGATCGGCTTCATGGTTTCCGAGGCGACCGGGGTGGCCGACCCCATCCAGGTATTCGCCAATGCGGTGGACAACACGCCCTTGCTGATGACCACGCTGCTGTTCATCGCCTTCGCCCAGGTCACCACCAACGTGCTGAACAACGTGGTGCCGCCGACCTATGTGCTGATGGATGCCTTCAAGTTGAAGTACCGCACCGCCACCGTGATCGTCGGCCTGCTGGCCTTCGCCACTTTCCCCTGGGAACTGGTGCAGGATGAGTCCGCCGCTGGCCTGCAACTGTTCGTGCAGACGTACTCGGCGTTCCTCGGCCCGATCTTCGCGGTGCTCGCGGTCGACTACTATCTGATTCGCCGCCGCACCCTGGATATCGCCAAGCTGTACGACGAGCAGGGGCCTTATCGTGGGATCAATCATGCCGCGTTCATCGCCACCGCCGTGGGCATCGTCGTCGCGTTCTTCTTTTCGGCGGTGTCCTGGTACGCCAGCCTGATTCCGGCGGGGCTGACCTATTACTTGTTGATGCGCCACTGGACGCCCTGCCAGCGCTTCTGTGAGTAAACGAACGTCCGAAACCGACGACGCCGGCTCTGAGCCGGCGTCTTCATGCGAGGTAGGCGGCTAGAGCGAGAATATCCGATGCAGATCGGGCGCCTCTTCCTCTTCCACATCGATCGACAGCGAGGCCTCGATGGCCTTGAGATGACGCCCCATGAAGGCGGAGGCGCGCTCGCCCTGGCCGGCTTCGAGGCAATCGATCAACTCATCGTGATCGTGCGACTCGCAGCCCAGATTGCCGGGGTTGCCATAGACCGCCAGGATCAGTGAGGAGCGCGAGCACAGCCGTCCGATGAACTCGGCCAGCGTGGCATTGCCCGAGAGCCTTGCCAAGTGCACGTGAAACTCGGCCGAGAGCTTGATCGCCGTGCTCTGTTCGCCGGCGCGCAGCGCCGCATGCTCACGCGCGGCGAGGTCGCGAAGCTCGCTGACGTCGGCCGCGCTCATGCCCTTCGCCACCGACTCCATCACACCGCACTCCACCAGTTGCCGGGCGGCGAATACGTCGCGGGCCTCCTCGGCGCTGGGCCGGGTCACGCTGGCACCGCGCCGGGGCGTCAATGTGACCAGATGCTCTAGCGCCAAGCGTTGAAGAATCTTGCGGATGCCGGTGCGGCTGACGCCGAATACCTCGGACAAGGCATCCTCGCGCAGCCTCGCACCGGGACGCAGGCGATGCTCGATGATGGCATCGCTGATGGTTCGGTAGATGGCATCGTGGCGTTCGGCGCCATCGCCATTCTTGCCACGCCGGGGCTTGGCCGGTTCGCTGCCGCTTGCCGCGCCATCGGGCAGTTGCTGACGCTCGGTCATGCTCTGGAATCCCTGCATCGAATATCGTCGTTGGAGCCCATTGTATACGCTTACGCCGGCAAGCGACGACTCACCCGGGTTATAGCGACATAACGACGCCGGCCCATCCCGCTGGGTTCGCGAGATGGACCGGATAGAATGCGCTGCCTTATTCGGCGCTCTGTTGGGCGATCCAGCTACCGATCAACGCGCGCTCGTCCTCGGTCATCTGGGTCACGTTACCCAGCGGCATGTACTGCGACTGTACCGCGACACGCCCGATGTCGGCGATATGCTGGCGAATCAGCTCGGCGCTATCCAGACGCACCCCGGCCGGGGCACTGGCGAAGCCGCCGAAACTCGGCTCGGCGGCATGGCAACCGGCACAACGCTCGACGATCACCTGCTCGATTTCGTTGAAAGCGATCGGCTCGCGACCCTCGATTGCGGCGTTGGCGGCCATGGCCGGCTCATCGAAGGAGGGCGCCGCGATCCACACGTTGAGCAGAATCAGCGCCACCCCGGCGATAGGGTAGCCCACCTGGATCTTGCCGGCGTGCATCACCACGAAGAACTGACGAATCAAGGCGCCGGCGAAGATGAACAGCGCCATGATGACCCATGCCTGCGGATGGGAGTAAGTGAACGAGTAGTGATTGCTCAGCATCAGCAATACCACCGGCAGTGTGAAGTAGGTGTTGTGCACGGAGCGCTGCTTGCCGCGCTTGCCGTCGATGGGATCGGGCGCTTCGCCGGCCCGCATCGCCTTCACCATGCGCCGCTGGCCGGGGATGATCCAGAAGAACACATTGGCCGACATGGCGGTCGCCATGACCGCGCCGGTCAGCAGGAACGCCGCGCGGCCAGCGAATATCTGCGTGCTCAGGTAGGCGACGATGACCATCATTACCGCAACGGCGATACTCAACAGGCCATCGCGCTCCATGTTGGGACTGATGCGCTTGCAGAGCTCGTTATAGACCAACCAGCCAGAGAGCAGGAACAGCAGGGCGACGATATTGGCCTGCCAGCCGGTCATGTTGGCGGCCCATGCCCAGTCGCTGGATGTGTCGATCAGGTAGAAGCTCGGGTTGGCCATGTACAGCATGATGAACAGGCCGAAACCGGACAGCCAGGTGACGTACGCCTTCCAGAAGGACCAGTGCAGATCCTCGGGCAGCTTGCCCGGGCTCGTTGCGTACTTCTGGTTGTGATAGAAGCCGCCGCCATGTACGGACCACATCTCGCCGAAGACGCCCTTGCGCTTGTCATCGGCCGCCTGGGGCGGGCGCAGGCTATTGTCCAGCATCACGAAATAGATCGACTCGCCAATCCAGGCGATGGCGGCGATGACATGCAGCCAGCGCAGCAGCATGTTGGCAAAATCCAGCAGATACGCTTGCATAAGCTAGTTCTCGTAGTGTGCGGTTATTGTCGTTGGAGAATCCGTCACCCGGCTCAGCTTCCCCGGTACGTGGAATAACCGAATGCCGATAGCAGCAGCGGAACGTGATAATGCTGATCGGCGTCGGCGACACCGAAGCGCAGCGGGATGCGATCCAGAAAGCGCGGCTTGGCACCCGGTTCGTCCCGTCTGTCGAGCTGGCTGTCGAGATAGGCGCCGGCATGGAACAGCAGTTCATATTCGCCGACGGTAAACGCCTCGCCTTCGAGAATCGGCGCATCGCAGCGGCCATCGTCGTTGGTGGTCACTTCGCCCAGGCGAGTGCGCGTGTCGCCATCGACGCGGAATATCTCGATACGCAGTCCGCTGCCCGGGCAGCCTCGGCTGGTATCGAGTACGTGAGTGGTCAGGCGTCCCATAGGTCATGCTCCTCGATCGGTTGTTCGGCTATCGATTAAGGAACCGCTAGCCTATGAAGACAGTTTTAGCGCTAAATGAAGTACATTTCAAAATTTTTTTGTATACATTTTAATGCTATCTTGTCATACATAACCTGGCAGATGCCATTTGTTTCGACGTCACCAGCCTTGGAGAAGCCATCATGCCCGTAGATAGACTCAACCCCCGCCCCAGCACACTCACTCGCGATGCCTTCGTCAGCCGCTATGGCGACATTTACGAGCACTCGCCCTGGGTCGCCGAATTGAGCTGGGATGCCGGTCTCGGCGCCGAGCAGGATACCCCTGATGGCTTAGCCGATGTCATGAGCGGCGTGCTCGCGAGCGCCCCGGCCGAGCGCCAGCTCGAGGTGATCCGCGCCCACCCGGACCTTGCCGGCAAGGCCGCCTCGACCGGCGAGTTGACCGCCGACTCGACCCTCGAGCAGGCCGGCGCCGGCCTCGATCAGTGCAGCGAGGAGGAGTTCGCCCGCTTTCATCGCTACAACGATGCCTACAAGGCGCGTTTCGGCTTTCCGTTCGTGATGGCCGTGAAGGGTAGCGATCGCCACAAGATTCTGGCGGCCTTCGAGACGCGCCTTACCCACACGCTCGATGAGGAGCGGCGCACCGCCATCGAGCAAATCAACCGCATCGCGAGGCTGCGATTGCACGCTCGCACCGCGCCCTAAGTGCCTGAACGCCTGGCGTGGCGCGAACCTGCCATTAAAATGGAAGCCGATTCCGTGATGGGCGGACAGCTCAATGGCGAGCGTGTATGCTACGTCCTAAACCAATGCGCAGTCAGTGCGGGGAACTCGCCGTGAGTGGAGAAATGGGCGTGGCAGAAACCAAACGCAAGCCGGTCGGCCGCCCGGCGGGGTCCGGCAAGAGCAATGGCGGTCATAGCCAGTCGCTGGTGCGCGGGCTGAATATCCTCGAAGGCCTGGCGGCAACGCCCACCGGGCTGGGGTTATCGGATATCGCCCAGATCGTCGGCCTGGCGCCATCGACGACCCACCGTCTGCTGCAGGCGCTGCACAAGCAGGGCTTCATCACTCAGGATGCCGATCTCGGCCTGTGGAAGATCGGCGTCAAGACCTTCCAGATCGGCAATACCTTCCTCGAGGCGCGCGATTTCGTCGCCACCGCACGGCCCTTCCTGCGTCAACTGACGATGGAGAGCGGTGAAACCGCCAATCTCGGCATTCGCGACGACGGCATGGCAGTGTTCCTGGCGCAGAGCGAATCGCCGCAGATGATGCGCATGATCACCCGCCTGGGGTCGCGCGCGCCGCTGCATGCCTCCGGGGTGGGCAAGGCGCTGCTGGCGTGGCTGCCGGACAAGGAGGTCGAGCGGATTCTCCAGGCGCGCGGGTTGAACCGGGTCACCGAGAACACCATCGATACGCCGGCGCGCCTACGCGAGAGCATGGCCGAGATCCGCCGCCAGGGCTATGCCTGCGACCGCGAGGAGCATGCCATCGGCCTCAACTGCGTAGCCGCCTCGATTCACGACCAGCATGGCAATCCGCTGGGGGCGATCTCGGTCTCTGGCCCGGTGGCACGTATTCCCGAATCGCGCCTGGCCGAGCTCGGCGGCCTGGTCGGCCGCGCCGCCCGCGACATCACCCGCCAGATCGGCGGTCGCCTGCCAGCCATCGACGAGCGCTGATCGATCGCCGTCCGCTACGTCAGGACCAGCGTGTAGTGATCGAAGCCGGCCATGCGCTGCCAGCCAAGCGATTCGTAAAGTGTCTTGGCGGCATGGTTATCCACTTGGGTCGCCAGGCGCATCTCACCGACATTGGCCTTCTCGCCATGCGCACGAGCGGCTTCGAGCAGCGCCTTCCCCGCCCCCTGGCGACGCGCCTCGGGATCGACGAACAGATCGTTGAGGATCCAGCGTGTCGTCAGCCGTACCGTATTCAATGTCGGGAACAGCTGCGTGAACCCGAACGCCTGGCCCCGTTCGTCGACCGCCAGCAGAATCAGCGAATCCTCTTTCGCGAAGCGCTCCGCGAGAAAATCACGTGCCTGCTCGGGCGCGCCCGGCTGTCGATAAAAATGGCGATAGCCCTCGAGTAGCGGCACCAGGGCATCCAGGTCGTCCGATGTCGCCTGTCGGATATGCATGTGGTCAGGTTCCTTGCGAAATTACCCTTGCGGCCCGGTCAGCGATCCCAGGGCCACGTATTGATGACCTTGCGCGTCGAAATTATCGGGCGCCAGCCAGGTCGTGAAGGCGCTTTCCAGCGCCGGCCATTCGCTATCGATGATCGAATACCAGGCGGTGTCGCGGTTGCGCCCCTTGACCACCGTGGCCTGACGAAACACCCCCTCATACGTAAAGCCCAGCCGCAGGGCGGCCCATCGTGACGGCTGATTGAGCGCATCGCATTTCCACTCGTAACGCCGATACCCCCGCGAGAAGGCATAGCGCATCATCAAAAACATCGCCTCGCTGGCGGCGGGGCGACGCTGCAGCAACGGCGAGAAATTGAGATGACCCACTTCGATGGTACCGGCGCCGGGGTCGATGCGCAGGAAACTGGCCACGCCGACCGCGCGTGCCGTGGCATTGTCGACGATCGCGAAGAACAGCGGGTCATCGCGCACCGCCATATCCGCCAGCCAGGCACGATAGGCCAGTGCATCCTTGAATGGCCCATAGGCCAGGTAGGTCCAGTGGCGCTCGGTACCGGGCCGAGTCATCGCCGCCCATAAATCGTCGCCGTGGCGCTCCGCGGATAGCGGCTCGACTCGACACCAGCGCCCTTCGAGCGTGCGCCGCTCGGGCAACTTGGCGCCCTGCCAATCCGGCACGGCAGGTCCGATGGGCCAAGCCACTCCCTGCGATTCTGAATCACGCGTCATCATCGTCTACCGGCTCCTTCAATGGCCGGCTCTCATGATGAACGATTCAAGCGCTGGCTAGAAGCATCGCTGTCGCCGCTCTACGATAAATGACGCCAATCAGGTATTGAGCACCACGCCGCCGTTGATGTGCAGCGTCTGGCCGGTCATGTAGGAGGACTCCTCGCTGGCCAGGTAGACATAGGCCGGGCCCATCTCGCTGGGCTGGCCGGCGCGGTCCATCGGCACCTGGCCACCGAACGACTCGACCTTCTCCTCGGGGAAGCTGGCCGGAATCAATGGCGTCCATACCGGCCCCGGCGCCACGGCATTGACGCGTATGCCCTTGCCGACCAGCGACACCGCCAGTGAGCGCACCAAGCCCTGAATGGCACCCTTGGTGGCGGTGTAGTCGATCAGCGTCTTGTTGCCCTTGAAGGCGTTGATCGACGAGGTGGCGATGATCGTGTCGCCCTCGCTCATGTGCGGCAGGGCCGCCTTGGCCATGTAGAAATGGCTGAAGATATTGACCTGGAAGGTGCGCAGGAGTTGATCGTCGGGAATCTGCGTGACGTCGTCCCAGTCGTGCTGCTCGGCGGCGTTGTTGACCAGGATATTGAGCTTGCCGAAGGTTTCCAGGGTCTTGTCGACGACCTCGCGGCAGAAGGCCGAGTCGCCGACATCGCCCTCGATCAACAGGCAGCGCCGGCCCTCGGCCTCGATCAAGGCGCGGGTGTCTTCGGCGTCGCGCTCCTCGTCGAGATAGACGATCGTACAATCGGCACCTTCACGGGCATAGTGCACGGCCACGGCGCGACCGATGCCGCTGTCGCCGCCGGTAATGATCGCCACCTTGCCCTCGAGCTTACCGGTGCCGCGATAGCTATCGCGAATGAACTCCGGCTCCGGGCGCATTGCGTATTCGTCGCCGGGCTGCTTATCCTGCTCCTGTGGGGGCTGTTTCTGATCGGCCATGTGCGCTCACTCCTTGTGGTTGCACTGGGTGAAGAACGGCGCCGCTCTCCGGTCGGCGCGGGAGTCCTTAGAAGATAGGAAACCCCACCCTGGCCGACAAGCCTTGCGGCTTCATGAAAAGCGACGCCAGAAACGCATGAAGCGCCCGGCATTGATGAGTACACTAACGCCCATGCTCACTGCGCGAGGCCTTTCAATGAGTTCCCACCTGCTCTCCGTCGATTCGCTGTCCCGAGATTACGTCGACCACCTATTGCGGGTTGCCCAACGCATGGAGCCGATCGCAAGTCGCCGCAAGGTGACTCGCGTACTGGAGGGTGCAGTGCTCGGCAACCTGTTCTTCGAGGCCAGCACGCGCACGCGCATCAGCTTCAATGCCGCTTTCTGCCGGCTCGGCGGCAGCGTTTGCGATACCACCGGTTTCACCTTTTCCTCGATGGCCAAGGGCGAATCGCTCTACGACACCAGCCGCGTGGTCAGCGGCTATGTCGATGCCATCGTCATGCGCCACCCGGAGCAGGGCTCGGTCGCGCAGTTCGCCGAGGCCACTCACGTACCGGTGATCAACGGCGGTGACGGCCCCGGCGAGCACCCCAGTCAGGCGCTGCTCGATCTTTACACCATCGACAAGGAGTTCGCGCGGCTCGGCAAGACGCTTGCGGGGGCACATCTGCTACTGACCGGCGATCTCAAATATGGCCGTACCGTGCATTCGTTGATCAAGCTGCTGTCGCTCTATGCACCGCTGCGCATTACGCTGGTTTCGCCGCCGGGGCTTGAAATGCCCACCCCATTGATCGACCTGGTCCAATCGCGCGGCCATCGGGTCGAGCAGCGCGACAGCCTGCTCAGCGATTTCGGCGATCTCGATGTGGTCTACGCCACGCGCATCCAGAAAGAGCGCTTCACCGAGGAGATGTCGGAGAACTTCGCCGGCGTGTCCGGGGAATTCACGGTCGATCGAAACTTTCTCGATCGCCATTGCACGCCGACTACCGTGGTCATGCACCCACTACCGCGCGACAGCCGGCCGGGCGCCAACGATCTCAGCGTCGATCTGAACGGCGATTCGCGCCTGGCGATCTTCCGCCAGACCGATAATGGCATTCCGCTGCGCATGGCGATCTTCGCCACGCTGCTGGAGGTCGATGAGTTGATCGAGCGGGATCTGCGTGACGTGCGCTGGTTCGTGCCGAAGCGCGTCGGCGTGGACGACGCCCCTCTCCAGGAGGCCAAGTAGTAGACCATCGCATAAGCTGCTAGCCAGCGGGGATTGTGAGAGGGTATAGAATAAAAAAAACGTTGCCGATCATGGCGACCATCGAGGAGGCATAGCACCAATGAACCTGCATCGAGCGTTTGTCATGCTGGGGATTTTGTACAGTCTGCTTATCCTGCTGGGCGTTGTCGCGCTGTTCAGCGGCGGTGGCTCCCTGTTAGTGCTGGTCCAGCTCGCCGTGGGCGCCATGGCGGTGGTCGGGCTGTGGGGGTATATCCTCAAGCGAGGCTTCATGGGCCCACGTATCTGGCGCCCTCTCTCCTATCTTCTGGCCGTCGCCGTCGTGCTCCAGGTCGTCGCCCTGTTCACCTTGCACCCGTCCACGGCCCACATCTCGCAGCTGCTGATCGGCATCATCTATTCCGCGCTGCTGATCACGATTCTGTATGAGTATGGCAATCGCGATCAGGACATCTGGAATTCGCCGGGTGAAATCGAGGGTGGCAAGGTACTCAGCGAACTGCTCTCCACGCATCGGGAGCTCGTCGTCGAGAAACAGAAGGCCCACCGGCAGGCGATCGTCAACGTCTCGAGAGAGGGTCAGCAATACCTGGCCAGCGTGATTCGCGGCGGGGAGACCAGGGAGCAGTTCGAGGAGCGTTTTACCCAACCCTCGACGCTGGCCTTCTTCATCGAGCGCTATACCTTCATTTCGGTAGACGATTTCGCCAGGAAATACGCCGGACCCTAGTGCGACTCCCTATCGTGGGCGTGGCGCCGAGCCCTCCTGACGAGCGAAATGGCTCTCCAGGATCAATCGCGCGGCCAGGCCGTCGACGCCCTCGTCGCGGTAATTGCCGCGATGGCCCGCCTCACGGGCGATCGCCTTGGCCGCCACGGTGGAACCGCGCTCATCGACCATTTCACAAGGCTTGCCATAGCGCCCGTAAAGGCGCTTGCCGAACTTGCGCGCACGCGTGCTCATGGCGGATTCGCTGCCATCCCTATTGAGCGGCAGGCCGACCACGAACAGATCCGGACGCCACTCATCGACCAGTCTCGACACGACGTTCCAATCGGGAATGCCGTCGCGGGCCGGCAGCGCCGCGAGCTCACTGGCGCTTCCCAGCATCTCGTTGCCCACCGCCACACCGATACGCCGGCTGCCGAAATCGAACGCCAGCACCAGGCGTTTGCCCTGCGTCGCCACTAACTGTGGCCAGCTTGACTAGACAGCAAATTGAGATCGACCCCCAGAATACCAGCGGCGCCATGCAGGCGCTGCTCCGCTGGCAGGTCGAAAAGAATGCCGGCCTGGGCCTCGACGGTCAGCCAGGTATTGTCCTTGAGTTCCTTCTCGAGCTGACCGGCCTCCCAGCCGCAGCATCCCAGGCAAACCAGAAAATGCGCCGGCCCCTTGCCGGTGGCGATGGCCTTAAGCATATCCATCGAGGTGGTCAATGCCACGTTGTGAGCGACCTGCAGGCTGGAATCCCAGGGCTGGGCGTCGCCACGATGCAGAATGAAGCCGCGATCGCGATGCACCGGGCCACCGTAATACACCGGCATATCGCGCACCGGGCACTCATCGGCATCGAGTTCGAGCTGCTCGAGAAGCGCATCCAGGGTCAATTCCAACGGCCGATTGACGATGACTCCCATGCTGCCATTGTCATCATGGTCGCACAGATAGTTGAGGCTACCGGCGAAGTGGGGATCCTCGAGATGAGGCATCGCCAGCAGGAAGTGATTTCGCAAGCTTTGCATGAGCCTCCCAGGCGTGGGGTATTCCATAACCCTATTGCACGCCAAAATTATTGCCTTCCCCGAAGCGCCAGACCCGCGTGATGGCGAGGCTGTCGCGCGCCCCCATGCCACTGTCGAAAGGCCGGTAGGGCGCCGCGCCACGCACGGTCTCGAGGGCGGCGCGATCGAGCTCGGGATGTCCTGAAGAGTGTATCACCTCCGCGAGGCGTAGCTGACCGTCGCGGCCGATGATGACGCGAATTCGCAACTGGCCATCCAATGCGTCGGGCGCCGGATAATGCAGGTTGCCGTACTTCTCGACGCGCCGCGTCCAGGCATCGATATAGCGCGCCTCGGCGGCACGCTGCGCGGCCGATTGGCTGGCATCGCCCGCGCCACCACCGGCCAGCGAGGCATCGAAGCCGCGCTGGCTCACGCTGGCGGTGGCCTGGGCCAGTAGGGCCTGGCCACTCGGTACTTCGCTCGCCTGAGGCGGTAGTGCGGGCTCTGCCGCCGGCGCCGGCTCGGGTGGAGAGGCAGGCTCCGGGGCCGGCTCGGGCGCTGGTACGGGTTCGGGTTCCGGCGCGGATTCGGGAACCTCCGGCGCCGGCGGCGTATCGGGGGCTGGCGGGGCTGCCGGCTCGCTGGGTTCTTCCGCCACGGGCGCCGATGGCGCCGGTGTGGGCTCGGGCGGAGCGGGCGCGGTGTCACGCCCCGTCGATTCGGGCCCGCTCGAGCGCTGGGCGGCCTCGGCAATCGCCAACGCCGCTTGCGCTTCGACCGACGGCACGCGCGTCAATACCACGTCCAGACTCACCGGCGGGGGCGGTTCGGCCTCCGACGCCAGCCGCCAGCTGCCCATTACCCCTAGCACGACGGCATGCAAGGCGATCGCCGCCACCCAGGACAGCCGCCGCCGGTAGGCCCGGCTGACCGTCACCCTGGTCAGCGGCGCATCGTGAAGCGATTCGGTGTTCGGTGCGGCCATGGCGTCTCGCTAGGAACCCATTCAACTCAGCCCAATCGGCGCAGGATCGCATCCCATAACAGCCCGGCGATATCGGTGCCACGCTGATCGTCGATCTCGCGCACGCAGGTCGGGCTGGTGACGTTGATCTCGGTGATGTAGTCGCCGATCACGTCGAGGCCGACGAACATCAGCCCCTTGTCGAGAAGCGTCGGCTTGACCTGCTCGACCAACCACAAATCGCGCTCGGTCAGCTCGCGGCTCACGCCGCGCCCGCCCGCGGCCAGGTTGCCACGCGTCTCGCCGGCCATCGGCACCCGCGCCAGGCCATAGGGCACCGGCTCGCCGTCGATCAACAGGATGCGGGTGTCGCCATCGCGAATCTCGGGGATATAGCGCTGGGCCATGATCTGGCGCCGGCCACGCTCGCTGAGCTGTTCGATCACCGCGCCGAGATTGCGGCCATCGGCGCCGATATGAAAGATGCCGCTGCCGCCCATGCCATCCAGCGGCTTGAAGATCACATCGCCGTGTTCGGCATGAAAGGCGCGCAGTACCTGATCGTTGCACGATACCACGCAGGGCACGCCGCACTGCGGGAATTGCTGGGCGAAGAGCTTCTCGTTGCATTCGAGCAGCGCCTGGGTCGGGTTGACGATCAGCACCCCTTCGCGCTCGGCGAACCCCAGCAGGTAAACGGCATTGAGGAAATGGCTATCGACCGGTGGGTCCTTGCGCATCAGGATCACATCGAGCTCGGCGAGCGCGGTGGCCCGTGGCTCGCCCAACACGTACCAGCGGCTCGGATCGCGATAGACCTCGAGATCGCGCAGCCGCGCCATGGCGCGGCCATGCTCGAGATACAGATCCTGCTGCTCCATGTAGTGCAGCGAAAAGCCCCGGTCCTGGGCGGACCACAGCATGGCCAGGGTGGTGTCTTTCTTGTAGGCGATGGCATCGATGGGGTCCATCACCACACCGATCTTGAGGGCGCTTTGGCTCATGATTGCAGTCTTCCACGACAGGGAGCGATGCGCGCAGTATGCCGCAGCGCCCCGGGTAAGACCAAGACGAGCGTCAGCCGCGGCTAGGGGTTTTCGGTTTCGGGCGCTAGCCGAATGCCACGCTCTTCGATGACGATCAAGCGCCGCTTGTAAAGTCGGCCGATCGCCTGCTTGAAGGCACTCTTGCTCACGCCCAGGCGCGACTTGATTTCATCCGCCGGACTCTTGTCGCTCAATGTCAGATAGCCCTGATTGCGACGCAAGACGGCCAGTACCTTGTCGCCCACGACGTCCAGCCCGGCCGAGCCGGGCGGCACCAGTGCCAGATCGAGACGCCCGTCGTCGCGGATCCGGCGCACGTAGCCATCCAGGCGCTGGCCACGACGCAGCGGCTGGGGCAGGTCGTCGTGATACACAAGCCCCCAGAAGCGATGATCGACCACCGCCTTGACGCCGAGATCCGTCGTCTCGGCGACGATCAACCCGACCTTGTCGCCCCGGGATAGGCCGGTCGCCTCATCGGCGATGAACTTGTCCAGGCGCATCGAGGCCAGCGGCCGGCCCTGGGCATCCTCGTAGACCATGACCAGCACCCGCTGGCCGACCCCGGGCCGGGGCCGCTGCTCGCCGTAGGGCAGCAACAGATCCTTGGGCAAGCCCCAATCCAGAAAGGCGCCGGTGTCGTTGATCGTCACCACCTTGAGAAAGGCCACCTCGCCCGGGCGCGCCAGGAGCCGGGATTCGGCATGCGGCGATTTCCCGGGGGAGGGCGCACGCGAGCGGGAGACGGGACGATCATTGAATGACCTGGGCATGGCAGAATCCTGGGAAGTTATCGAACCAATAGGCAGCATAGACAACGCCGCTGGCGCAGCCCGAAGATAAACGAACTATGGGACCTTTGAAAAACGTAGACGAGGCCGTCACGGCAAGGCAAAAACAGGCGCAAAAACGGAGTTTATATGTGAATAAATGAGTATTTTAATCGGACTCGCGCCCGAGCCTGTTTTTAACGCCGCTGTGACAACGCAGATAGTTTTTCAGAGGTTCCTACATATCCCCGAAATAATGCTGAAGCAGCGTCAGTGCCACGACCGGCGCGGTTTCGGTGCGCAGGATGCGTGGGCCAAGGGTCAGCGGCGTGAAACCGGCGTCGTTGGCGCGGGCGACTTCAGCCTCACTGAGCCCGCCCTCGGGGCCGATCAACAAGGCGGCACTGGTCGCGTCACGCCCATCGCGCCAGGCCGATTCGGTCGCCGGGTGCAGCACCAGGCATAACGCTTCATCGCGACCGGCCAGCCACTCGCTCAATAGTTGCGGGGCATGCACCGTCGGCAGCGTGGCGCGGCCGCACTGCTCGCAGGCACTGGCCGCCACCCCTTGCCAGTGGGCCAGCTTCCTGGCTTCGCGATCGCCTTTCAGGCGCACATCGCCGTGCTCGGTGTACAGCGGCGTGATCGCCGCCACACCCAGCTCGACGGCCTTCTGGATCGCGTAATCCATGCGCTCGCCCTTGGAGACCGCCTGGCCGAGATGCACCGCCAGCGGCGATTCGCCCCGCCCCGCGGTGACCGTCGCGATACGCGCCACGACCCGCTTGCGGGTAACCTCGACGAGTTCGGCCACGGCCTCGTGACCGCGCCCGTCGAATAGCCTCAGCGCCGCCCCTTCGCGCAGGCGTAAAACCGCCGCGACGTGGCGCGCCGCGGCGTCTGGCAGTGTCACATCGACGCCGGGCGCAAGCGCGGCATCGATGTGGATACGCGGACCGCTCATTTACTGGGTGGTTTCGCTGCCCTGCGCCTGGCGCTGCTTCTTCTGCGCATACATCGCTTCGAAGTTGACCGGCGCCAGCATCAATGGCGGGAAACTACCGCGGTTGACTAGATTGTCGATGCACTCGCGCGCGTAGGGGAACAGCACGTTGGGGCAGAAGGCACCGAGAGTGTGATCGAGCTGATCGCCCTGCAGGCCGGCGATACGGAACAACCCGCCCTGCTCGACCTCGACCAGGAACGAGGTGGTGCCGCTCTCGGCATGCGCCACCTGCGCGGTGACCTTGACCACTACCTCGAAGAGATCCTCACCGACCTGTTCGCTGGTGGTGTTCAGATCGAGGCTGACCTTGGGCTTGAACGGCTGCTGAAACACCGCTGGCGCGTTCGGCGACTCGAAGGAGATATCCTTCACGTAGATGCGCTGCAGTGAGAATTGCAGTTGCTTCTGATCCTGGCCCTGTGCGGCCTGATTGTTGTCTTCCGCCATGTTGTCTTCCTATAAAACGTTGCGCTTTTTCAGTTACTTTCTGACCACGGGCAGATTATCCGCCTGCCACTGCGCCATGCCGCCCTTGAGCTTGGCGACGCGGGTGAAGCCCGCCTTGGTCAACTTGGCGACGGCGATACCCGACGACTGGCCATGCTTGCAGACCACCACGACCGGCTTGTCCTTGAACTTGTCGAGCTCGGACAGGCGATCGTCGAGCCGGCTCTGAGGAACGTTACGCGCCCCGGCGATATGGCCTTCCTTGAAGTCGTTGGCATCGCGAATATCGACGATGACGCCATCCTCGCGATTGACCAGGGTAGTGGCCTCGCTGCAATCGACACCGTGATTGCCACGCATGAACTCGTAGCCGAGCCAGGCCACGAGCACTATCAGGAAGGCACCCACCAGGAGTGGGTGGTTCTGCGCGAATTCGAGAAACTGATCGATCATGGGTCCGGATAACTCTTGTTGAAGTCAGCCCCGTTGACGGGCGGTGCCCAGTATACACAAGCCATCGCCGTGCGTCCGTCAAGCTGTGACGCCCGGCCCCCGGCTACGTTATGATGTGGCCGGAGACGTGAGTCGCGTAGCCGTCGCGAATCCCGAAAGTCGCGACGGATCACGACGAAGCATAGCGAGGCCAGTTCATGTCAGATACCAGCACGTTGCGCCCCCGTCCGGTGGCGCTGCTGATTCTCGATGGCTACGGTCATAGCGAGATTACCGAGCACAACGCCATCCATGCCGCCAGAACGCCGGTAATGGACCGCCTGAAACGGCGCTATCCCAGCGGCCTGATCCATACCGATGGCCAATATGTCGGCCTGCCCGAAGGGCAGATGGGCAACTCCGAGGTCGGGCATATGAACCTCGGCGCCGGGCGTATCGTCTATCAGGATTTCACGCGCATCACCAAGGCCATCGACGCCGGCGAGCTGGGCGAGATCGCCGCACTGACCGCACCGCTCGATACCGCGATCGCGGCCGGTAAGGCCGTGCACCTGCTCGGCCTGCTGTCGCCGGGCGGCGTGCACAGTCATGAGGACCATATCCTCGCCATGATCGAGCTGGCCGCCTCACGCGGTGCCCAGCGCATTTACGTGCACGCCTTTCTCGATGGTCGCGATACGGCGCCGAAAAGTGCGCTGGCCTCGCTCGAACGCGTCGATGCCAAACTCGCCGAACTGATCGGCAAGGATAACGGCTTCGTCGCCTCGATGATCGGGCGCTATTTCGCCATGGACCGCGACAACCGCTGGGATCGCGTCGAAAAGGCCTACCGGGTGATCACCCAAGGCACCGGCGAGCATATCGCAGAAAGGGCGAGTGCTGGCCTGACGGCAGCCTACGAACGCGATGAAACCGATGAGTTCGTCGCCGCGACGAGTATCCGCCCGCATGGCAAGGCCATCGCCATGGCCGACGGCGATGCCGCCATCTTCATGAATTTTCGCGCCGACCGCGCCCGAGAATTGACCCGCGCCTTCGTCGAGGATGACTTTTCGGGTTTTACCCGCCAGGCGCGGCCCAAGCTCGCCGGCGACGGCCTGGTGACGCTCACCCAATACGCCGCCGATATCCCAGCGACCTGCGCCTTCCCGCCCTCCGAACTGCACAACACCCTGGGCGAAGTGGTCGCAACGCGCGGTCTGACCCAGTTGCGTATCGCCGAAACCGAGAAGTACGCCCACGTGACGTTCTTCTTCTCCGGTGGACGCGAAGCCGAGTACGCCGGCGAGACCCGCGAGCTGATTCCTTCGCCGCAGGACGTCAAGACCTATGACGAAAAGCCCGAGATGAGCGCCGTCGAGGTCACCGATAGACTGGTCGCGGCGATCGACGCCGGAACCTACGACCTGATCGTCTGCAACTACGCCAACGGCGACATGGTCGGCCATACCGGCAAGTTCGATGCGGCGGTCAAGGCCGTCGAAACGCTCGATGAGTGCGTTGACCGTGTCGTCGAGGCCATCGAGCGCGCCGGCGGCGAGTGCCTGATCACCGCCGATCACGGCAATGCCGAACAGATGGTCAATCCCGACACCGGCGCGCCGCAGACCGCGCACACCACCTGCGAAGTGCCGCTGATCTACGTCACCCGGCGCGAGGCGCGCCTGCGCGATGACGGGCGGCTGTGCGATATCGCGCCGACCCTGCTGACGATGATGGGCGAGACGATTCCCGACGAGATGACCGGCAACGTGCTGGTCGACTATCGCTGACCGGGAGCGTCATGTTGCGTGAGAGTCGCAGGCGCGGCGGTCATCTGGCGCTGATGCTGGGGGTATGGCTCTCGCTGGGCACGGGGCTGGTTCAGGCCCAGGAAACGCCCAGCGAGAGCGATGCCGAGGCCCGGGTCGATGCGCTCAGCGCCGATATCCAGGCACTCGCCTCACGCCTGGAAGATACCGGCGAAGCGCGCAGCGACGCCAGCCGCGCACTCGAGGAAGTCGAAATCGCGCTGGGCGAAACCCACCAGCGCCTCGATACCCTGCACGCCGAGCGGCGCCGGCTCGACGATGAAATCGCTGCGCTTGAAGCGCGTCGCGCCGAGCTAAAAACCCAACAGGCCGAGCAGATCGAGGCCCTACGCGTACAGCTCGACGCGCTGTATCGGCTGGGCGGCGCGCCGCAGCTCAAGTTATTGCTCAATCAGGACGACCCGGGGCGGCTCGACCGCCTGCAGACCTATCTCAATTATCTTTCCCGCGCCCGCGACGAACGCCTCGAGGCCCTGGCGCGACTCGATCAGCGACTGGCCGGCAACCGCGCCGAACTCGATGCGCGGCGTGCGCGCCTCGACAGCCTGGCCAGCGAGCTCAATGCCCAGAGCGCGACACTCGCCGAACGCATGCGCGAGCGTGCAGCGCTGCTCGCCAAGCTCGATGCGCGCTACAGCGACGAACAGTCGCGCCTCGATGAACTCAACCGCAATCGCGCCCATGCCGAACGGGTGCTCGACCAGATCCGCGAGCAGCTCGCCCGCCTCGAGAAGCCGCCGCCCTCCACCGCGATCGCCGAAACCCGCGGCGAGTTGCCGTGGCCGGTGCAGGGCGAGGTCGTCTCGAGCTTCGGCAGCGGCGAGGGAATCAATGCCAACGGCCTGGTGATCGCCGCCGCGGAGGGTACCGCGGTCCGCGCCATTCATGCCGGTCGCGTGGTGTTCGCCAACTGGATGCGCGGCTTCGGCAACCTGCTGATCATCGATCATGGCGATGACATCATGTCGCTGTATGCCCATGTGCAGCAGTTCGATGTCACGCTCGGCGAGCGCGTGGAGCGTGACGAGATCATCGCCACGGTGGGCATGACCGGCGGACGCTCGAGCCCGGCGCTGTACTTCGAGGTGCGTCGTGGCGGCGAGCCGATAGACCCAGGTCAATGGATCGGCCAGCGCTAGACTATGCCTAAAAAGTGACTGCGCTTGCCCATACTGCGTTAAAAATTGGCTCAAGGTGCTCATTTACAATGCGTAAACTCCGCTCTTGAGCCAATTTTTGTCTTGTCTGAACATCGCTCGTCGACTTTTAAGACAAAGCCTTTGTGTAGAACTCGTCCCGGGCGTAACGCTATGCTGAGGTTTTCGCCCCTCGCGATCTGGAGAAAGCATGCGCGTTTCCTGTTTGACCTGGCTATTGCCGGCCCTGCTGCTCGGCTTGTGCAGCCCCGCAATCGCCGCCCCCGAAGAGCCCGAGAACGCTCTGCCGGTCACCGACGTTCAGACCTTCGCCGAGGTTTTCGAGCGTATCAAGCGCGCCTATGTCGAGGAGGTCGACGACGCCACACTGCTGCGCAACGCCATGCGCGGCATGCTCAGTGAGTTGGACCCGCACTCGGCGTACCTGTCCAGCGAGGACTTCGAAGCGCTGCGTGA
Organism: uncultured Halomonas sp.; assembly: GCF_946887195.1. The sequence goes on along the minus strand of NZ_CAMPKE010000002.1, from coordinate 182,544 downwards.
ATCCACCGAGGGCGAATTCGGCGGTATCGGCATCGAAGTGGGTATGCAAGACAGCCAATTGACGATCATCGCACCGATCGACGGCACCCCGGCCGCCGAAGCCGGCCTTCAGGCCCGCGATGTCATCCTGCGCATCGACGACACGCCCACCGAGCGAATGTCGTTGCAGGAGGCCGTCACGCTGATGCGCGGCGAGCCCGGCGAGACCATCCAGCTGACCATCCTGCGCGATGGGGAAAGCGCGCCGCGTACCTACACGTTGAGCCGTGAAATCATTCACAGCGACAGCGTCAAGGGCGAGCTGCTCGAACCCGGCTACGGCTATCTGCGCATCAGCCAGTTCCAGAGCCGTACCGGAGAGCAGGTTCGCGAGGCGCTGGCCAAGCTCACCGAACAGGCGCCCCTCAAAGGGCTGATCCTCGATCTGCGCAACAACCCCGGCGGCGTGCTGGGTGCTGCGGTCGAGGTTTCCGATGCGTTCCTCGATAGCGGCCTGATCGTCTATACCGAGGGCCGACTCGACGACAGCGACCTGCGCTTCACCGCCAAGCCCGGCACCGAGATCGCCGCCGATGTGCCGATGGTGGTGTTGATCAACGGCGGTAGCGCCTCGGCGGCCGAGATCGTCGCCGGCGCACTGCAGGATCAGCGTCGCGCCGTGATCATGGGCACTCCGAGCTTCGGCAAGGGCTCGGTACAGCAGGTGCTGCCGCTGGCCAACGGCGATGGCCTGAAGCTGACCACTGCGCTGTATTTCACCCCCAGCGGGCGCTCGATTCAGGCTCAGGGAATCACCCCGGACGTGCGGGTGGTGCGTGGGCGCCTGGAGGTCGCCGAAGGCAATGACTTCGGACTCCGCGAATCGGATCTCGCCGGGCGCCTGGCCAATCCCAATGGCGACACCGAACCGCGCGTCTCGAGCGACCCTCTGCAGGATTATCAGCTCGGCGAAGCGCTCAACCTGCTCAAGGCGCTCAATGTGCTCGAGCGTCGCCCGGCCGAAGGCGGCACGCCAGCCGCTAGCGACAACTAGCGGGCAGGTGACCGCGTTCGCCAATCGCCTGGCGCATCAGTAGCCGCTTGAGTGGCGTCACGCGGTCGATGCCGCTCAAGCCGATGTTGCGCGCCAGGCGCAGTGCCGGGTGCTGGGCGCCGAACAGCAAGCGAAAGCCATCCATCAGCGCCAGCATGGTGGCGTTGTCGCTGCGCCGGCGCCGCGCATAGCGCGACAGAATGCGCTCATCGCCCAGCGACGCCCCGCGCCGGCGCGCCTCGACGAGTTCTTCGGCGAGCACCGCCGCATCCATGAAGCCCAGGTTCACACCCTGGCCAGCCAGTGGATGAATGCTGTGCGCGGCATCGCCGATCAGGGCCAATCCGGCGTCCACGTAACGTTCGGCATGCTGCTGGGTCAACGGCACCGTGACGGCATCGTCGATCGCCTCCACGTCGCCCAGGCGACGCTCGAAGGCCTGTGCCAGCGCCTCACTCAGTTGCGTGCGCGATAGACCGCGCAGCCGCTCGGCCTCATCCGGCCGCGTCGACCAGACGATCGAGCAGTAATGGGTATCGCTCGCCACGCTGAGCGGCAGGAACGCCAACGGCCCATCGGCCAGGAATACCTGGCGCGCCACGCCGGCATGCGTGCGCTCGGTGCGCACCGTGGTGACCAGCGCGGTCTGGCCGGTATCGCGCGATCGAACGGCGATTTCGGCCAACTCACGTAGCTGCGAACGGGCGCCGTCCGCTCCCACCACCAGCGGCGCGATGAAGCGCCGCCCATCGGCCAGGATCAACCGGCGCCCCACGGCCGTGGTCTGCAAGGCACTCAGGCGCGCGGCGAATACCTGGGTCACGCTCGGCAGCTCGGCCAGGCGCGCCTCGAGCGCGGCGAGAATCACGTCGTTCTCGACGATGTGACCGAGCACCGGCGTCCCCACCTGATCGGCCCCGAAGGCGATCTCACCGCTGCCCTCGCCATCCCACACCTGCATGCCGGTATAGGGCGTGATCCGGCGCGCCGCCATCGCCGGCCACACCTTGAGATACTCGAACAGGCGCTGACTGACCGGCGTCAATGCACTGACCCGCTGTGCCGGCTGGCCCTGGCCGATACCATCGGACGCCAGCGGCCCCGGTCGTGCGTCGAGCACCGTCACTGCCACGCCGGCCTCGCCCAGCAGGGCGGCCAGGGCGGCGCCCACCAGCCCACCGCCCACGATCACCACCTCGGCCTGTGTTTCCATTTTGTTCATGGAAAAATCATCCATATGCTTCATGCCCACCGATATAAAATCATTACAGGATCGTAGCGAGCGATGGAGATGCAAGGCGAAAATTGTCAAAAGCGCGGAATTTACATGAGGTAAATGAGCAGCTTGAGACTATTTTCAACACAGCAGCGCCGAGCGCAGCAGATCCTGAAAGATTTTTAGCGCTCCATGCCCATCGCCCGCCGTGCCAACGCGCGGCGCAGCGGCCCAGCAAGATTGAGCCCGACCAGCCCCGCCGCGCGCGCGTGCGAGAGTAGGGGGTGCGACACGCCGAAGAGCCGAATCAGTCCATCGCTGAAGCGGATCACGTTGTGGCGGTCGCGCGAGCGGCGCGTCTCGAAGTCGCTCATCACCGTCGTATCGCCCGGTGCACGACCTTCGGCCAGCCCCCGCTCCAGCGCGACAACCAGGTCCATCACCCCGCGCAGCGCCAGGTTGAAACCCTGGCCGGCCACCGGATGCAGCGCATGGGCGGCATTGCCCAGCACGGCGAGCCCCGGGCGTACCGGCTCCTCGGCGGTGACCAGCGATAATGGATAGACGTGACGCTGCCCGACGCGCTTGAAGCGTCCCACGCGCTCGCCGAACACGCCCTGCAGGCGGGCCAGGAAATCACCATCGCCAAGGGCCAGCGTCTCGCGCTCGGTACCGGCAGCGTGGGTCCACACCAGTTCCATGCGATTGCCGCTCAAGGGTAGCAGCGCCAGCGGGCCGTCGGCGGTGAAGCGCTCGAAAGCCATGCCGTGATGAGGCCGGCTGACCTCGAGGTTGGCAATCAAAGCGGTCTGCCGATACGGCGCTTCGCGGCTGGCGATGCCCAGACGCTCCTTGAGCCCCGAGCGCCCGCCATCGGCGAGCACGGTCAGTCCCGCTTGCAGTTCATGACCGTTGGAGAGCCCCAGGCGATGCCCACCGGCCTGGGGCGCGATGCGCTCGACCCGCGCCGGGCAGTGCCAGTCGAGCTCGAGTTCGGCCAGCCGCGCGTGCAACACGCGGCCCATCCAGGCATTGGGCATGACGTAACCCAGCGCCTCGACACCCAACTCGGCGGCGCTGAGGCGCGTGGCACCCAGCCGCCCGCGTTCGCTGACATGAATGGTGGCGATCGGCTGGGCCTCGCGCGCCAGCGCCGGCCACACGCCCAGTGTCTGAAAATGCATCCGCGAGCCCTGGGCAATGGCGCTGGCGCGGGCATCGAAGCTGGGCTGGTAGCTATCGAGATCGCCATCGGCCAGCGCCGCCGCTTCGATCACCGCCACGCGCAAGCCCGCATGCCGGATCAGCGGCGCCAGCGCGCAGCCCAGGCTGGCGCCCACCAGGCCGCCGCCGATGATGGCGATATCCACCTGCCTGGCGGTCATCGCACGCTCCTTCGCACGATTCTTTGCATAACAATTCTCCGCCAATTACGTAAATTACGTATGCAATGAATGATCATCATGCCGCGCCTCAGCGAGAAGCCATCAATGCCTCGATATCGGCAACCCGCTTGGGAATGTTCTCGCTCAATACCTCATGGCCATCGCCGGTCACCGCGACATCGTCCTCGATGCGAATGCCGATACCGCGCAGCGACTCGGGAATATCGTCGTCATCGGGGATGTACAGCCCCGGCTCCACGGTCAGCACCATGCCCGGCAACAGCCGGCGCGGTTCGCCCTTGTGACGATAGCCGCCGACGTCATGCACATCGAGCCCCAGCCAGTGCGAGGTGGAATGCAGATAGAAACGCCGGTAGCTTTCGTCCTCGACCCGCGCCTCGACCTCGCCATTCAGCAGACCCAGCTCGATCAATCCACGGGTCAGGTCGCGAACCACGCCCTGGTGAATCTCGATCAGTGTAGCGCCCGGCGCCACCGCCGCCACGGCGCGCTCCTGAGCGGCCAGCACGATCTCGTAAACGGCGCGCTGCGCCTCGCTGAAGCGGCCATTGACCGGGAAGGTGCGGGTGATATCGCCGGCATACAGGTCGAACTCGGCACCGGCATCGATCAGGACCAGTTCGCCATCGATGAGCTTCGAGTCGTTCTCGATATAGTGCAGCACGCAGGCGTTGGCGCCGCCACCGACGATGGTGCTGTAGGCCGGCGCCTTGGCGCCCTGCCAGAGGAATTCATGCTCGAGTTCGGCCTGCAGATGGTACTCGAACAGGCCAGGGCAAGCGGTATGCATGGCGCGGGCATGCGCGCATGCCGATATCTCGGCGGCGTGGCGCAGCAGCGCCAATTCGGCATCGCTCTTGATCAATCGCTGCTCGTGGATCAAGTGAGCGACGTCGGCGAAGGCCTGCGGTGGCTGTGCGCCCTGCCGCACGCGCGCGCCAAGCTCGCCGCGTATGGCTTCGCCGAGGGCGAGAGCGGCATCGTCATCCAGCGGCAAGTAGAGCGTTTCACGCCCATCGAGCAACTCGCCGAGCCGTTCGTCGCGCTCGGCGTTCTCGAAAGCCTGATCGAATCCGTAACGCTCGACCGCCCCGGCGGCGCCGATACGAATGCCGGTCCAGGCCTCCCGGGTCGGATCCTTGTCCTGACAGAACAGCACCGCCTCGCCGGCCTCGCGACCGGGCAGCAGCACCAACAGTGCGTCGGGTTCGGGAAATCCGCTCAGGTAGTGGAAGTCGCTGTTCTGGCGAAAGTCATGCTCGCTGTCGTTGCTGCGCGTGACGAGTTGCGCCGCGGGCAGCAGAACGGCGCCGTTCGCCGGCAGCGCCGCCAGCAAGGCCTGACGCCGGGCGCGGTACTCGTCGAGGGCGATCGCCGCGGGCCGCGGCAATAGATCGTGCGGCATATGCATTCCTTCTTTTTTACTGGGCGTCGTCGACCTGTTCGACTTGCGGCAGGCCGGGGTGATGTTCGGTATACAGCAGCATGGCCGCCATGCGTGCGTGCTCGGTCAACGCGAACAGGTCGTTCTCATTGTCGGCGCTGTCTTCGAGGGTCAGTTCATCGATACCGGCCAACGCTTCCAGATCCTCTATCGCCTCGCTCAGATTGGCCGACCAGGCCTCGCGGGTATCCGGACCGACCTCGCCGATGACTTCGAGAAATCCCAGCGTCCATTCCCGGAGTCCACGGGCACGCTCGGCCAGCGAAAACAGATCGTCGGGCAGTAGCGGCTCATAGTTGAGATCCGTGGCCGACAGCGCTTCCAGCGCTTGGCGGCGCCAGCCCAGCAGCACCTCGGCGTCGTCGCGATCGCGCGGTTGCTCGACGCCGAGCGCGGCACAGACGTCCGCCAGCCACTGCTCGGCGGATAGATCGTGCAGCGCCAGCGACGCGCTCAATCGGCCATCGAGAAACGCCGGCGATTGCAGGCTACCGTGAGCGAGAAAGACATCGGCGACGCTGGAGAAATCGAACTGATCGTTGATGATCGGCATAGACTATCCATAACGGGTGACGAGAGATCGCAGCGCGTTGACCGGCTGTGGGCGCCTCTCTATAGTGGCTCGAAACCTGTCTACATCTTACCTTATGGGTCCCCACCTTGGCCCACCCAGGAGCCAGACATGACGGATGACACGCGGCCGACCACCGAGATCACCCTGCTGGGACGCGCTTATGTCATCGCCTGCCCACCGGACGAGCAGGCCGAGCTCAATCGTGCCGCGCGCTATCTGGATCGCGCCATGCATGGTATCCACTCGCGCGGCAAGGTGCTTGGCGCCGAGAAGATCGCCATCATGGCCGCACTCAATATCACCCATGAACTGCTGAGCGCGCTGGACGAGCGCCGCGAGGGCGATGAGAGCCTGGTAAGGCTCAGCGAGAGGCTCGAGCAAGCGCTCAGTGGCGCGCCACGACGCTAGGCAGCACGATACACAATAACGCGAAACAGCCCTTTGGCCCCGCCGTCGGCTCTGTTAGGATGAAATCGTTCCCTGGGGTGTACGCCAGTCGTTGACGTCCCTCGAGCCTATGAGCAGTACCCAGGGGGCCATTTGCTAGACAGACCCGTGTGCATGTCCGTGCGACGGAAAGCCTGACGGTTTGTCTGCGGCCACCCACCTTGAACCAGTGGGTTCAAGGGCCAGAACGACAGCGGCATTCTGGGGAACCCATTTATCCCGCCGCGTGATGTTATCGCCTTGTCCGATTCCCTGTTGCTTCACGACCAGCGAAAGGCCCTGCGCCGCGAGTTGCGACGCTGCCGCCGTGCGTTGACGCCGCGCGAGCGACGCCATGCCGCCCAGGCTCTGTGCCGTCGGCTACGTGGCCTGCCGGAAGTGCGCCGTGCACGGCGTGTGGCGCTTTACCTACCCAACGATGGCGAGATCGACGTTACACCGCTGCTCGCCTGGCTGCATCGACGCGGCGCCAAGGCGTACTTGCCGGTGCTGCGCCCGCTTTCCGACAATCGGCTATGGTTCGTGCATTACCATGCCGGTACGCCAATGGTCGCCAACCGTTTCGGCATTCACGAGCCACAGACCCGGCACGGCGCGCATCGCGCCCGGCGCTTGCCGCCCTGGGCACTGGATCTGGTGCTACTGCCACTGGTCGGCTTCGACGATCGGGGCAATCGCATGGGCATGGGCGGTGGCTTCTACGATCGCAGCTTCGCGTTTTCACGCCATGGAGGGCCGCGGCCGCGACTGATCGGCATCGCTCATGAGTGTCAGCGTGTCGAGCGCCTACCGGTGGCCTCCTGGGATGTACCGCTCGATGCCATCGTCAGCGATGCCCGAGTCGTTCGCCCATGGCGAAGTAACTGACACCGGCAACGACCCACCAATGAAAAAACCGGCAGATAGTGGAAGCTATCTGCCGGTTCGATCGAATTCGGGATCATGGCGTAATTCGAGGTGATCCACCATGAAGATACGCTCGTATCTCAGGTACCGGCCAGCGTTTGCGCGTAGCCGGTTGCGACCACACCGATGCCGAAAATCAGCACCAGAGCCATGACCAGATCGGGCTTGCGTTTCATTACCAACTCCGCGGAAAGATCGTTATATCGCCACCCAAGCGACGCCACGACTATAGGCCTACGGAAAAGTAATGACAATAGCTCACTTCGTAAACGATTCAACGCCAGCCCTGATTGGCTGGTGCCTGGCGAGTTAGCGAACACATACTTAACGTTCCGTTACTCAAATTGACAAATCAGGCCATGAACAGCCGATACGCCGCATTATCGGTCTCCTTCCAGAACCGATAGCCGATCTTCTCGAAATGCTCTTCGACATGGCTGCGATCGCCATTGGGAACCTGCATGCCCACCAGCACCCGACCATAGGCCGCGCCATGGTTACGATAGTGAAACAGGGAAATGTTCCAGTTCGCCGGCAGGTGGGTCAGGAAATTCATCAACGCTCCGGGGCGCTCGGGAAACTCGAAGCGATAGACCTCCTCGTCGAAATGCTGCTTGGGCCGTCCGCCACCCAGGTGGCGAATATGCAGCTTGGCCAATTCGTTGTCGGTGAGATCCTCGACCGGGTAGTCGGTCTCGCGCAATTTGCGAATCATCTCGATACGGTCCTCGCCGCCGGGCTTGACCTGCACACCAACGAAGATATGCGCATTCTCCGGATCGGCGTAGCGGTAGTTGAACTCGGTGACCATGCGCTTGCCGATGGTCTTGCAGAACTTCTTGAAGCTGCCCGGACGTTCGGGAATCGTCACTGCCAGGATCGCCTCGCGCTGTTCGCCGAGTTCGGTGCGCTCGGCGATGTGCTGAAGGCGATCGAAGTTGGTGTTGGCCCCGGAGTTGATGCACAGCAGCGTCTCGCCTTCGGCGCCGGTCTGCTGGATATACTTCTTGAGGCCGGCCAGGGCCAGCGCCCCCGAGGTCTCGGCCACCGCACGGGTATCCTCGAAGGTATCCTTGACCGCCGCGCACATCTCATCGGTATTGACGGTGATCACGCCATCGATCAGGTCGCGCACGATCGCGAAGGGCGCCTCGCCAATCTGCGCCACCGCCACGCCTTCGGCGAACACGCCCACCTGGTCGAGCGTCACACGCTCGCCGGCCTCGAGGGCCGCCTTGAGACAGGCGCTGTCTTCGGCTTCGACACCGATCACCTTGATCTCGGGACGCAAGTACTTGATATAGGCCGCCACACCGGCAATCAGCCCACCGCCGCCCACCGGTACGAAGATCGCATCGAGACGCCCGGCATGCTGATGCAGGATTTCCATGCCCACGGTGCCCTGGCCGGCGATCACATCGATATCGTCGAACGGCGGAATGTAGGTATAGCCATGTTCCGCGATGAGCTCCATGGCATGTACCTGCGCCTCGCTGAAGGCGTCACCGCGCAGCACTACCTTAGCGCCGCGCGCGCGCACCGCCTGAACCTTGATCTCCGGCGTGATGCGCGGCATCACGATCACCGCCTTGACGCCCAACTGCCTGGCCGCCATGGCCAGGCCCTGCGCGTGGTTGCCCGCCGAGGCGGCGATCACGCCCTTGGCCTTCTGCGCCTCGTCGAGCTGGGCCAGCTTGTTGTAGGCGCCGCGAATCTTGAAGGAGTAGACCGGCTGCAGGTCTTCGCGCTTGATCAGGATCTGGTTGCCGAGCCGCCGGGACAGAAACGGGGCCGGAGAAATGGGGGTCTCCAGTGCCGCTTCGTAAACGCGGGCCTGGAGGATCTTCTTGACGATATCTTCGAGCATCGTGATGTCCTGAGAATTGCGCGGGGCAAGAGGTAATGCCGGGGTAGGGCAACCCCTATTGGTATCAGAGGGCATGATACGGCGTCCAGCATCATGCACAGTGCTCGCGTGGTCACCTATAATGGCCCTCCTTGCCATTTTCCAATGAGTCTTCTCATGAATCAGGACCAGCTCAAGCGTGCGGTCGCCGCCGCGGCCATCGATGAAATCCGCCCACTGCTCGCCGCCGATAGCGTGATCGGCGTGGGAACCGGCTCGACGGCCAACCATTTCATCGATCTGCTAGCCGGACTGCGCCATGATTTCCGCGGTGCGGTGGCCAGCTCCCAAGCCACCGCCGAACGCCTGAAAAGCCATGGTATCGACGTTTTCGAGCTCAATCATGTCGGCGCCGTGCCGGTCTATGTCGATGGCGCGGATGAGATCAACGCGAGCCTGGAGATGATCAAGGGCGGCGGTGCGGCGCTGACCCGCGAGAAGATCGTCGCCGCCTGTGCCGAACGCTTCATCTGCATCGCCGATGCCTCGAAGCGCGTCGCCGTGCTGGGCGGCTTCCCGCTACCCATCGAGGTGATCCCCATGGCGCGCTCGTACGTCGCCCGCGAGCTGGTGAAAATGGGCATCACGCCGGTCTACCGCGAGGGTGTCATCACCGATAACGGCAACCAGATTCTCGACGGCTACGAGTTTTTGATCGAGGAGCCTCGGCGCATCGAGGCCGAGCTCAATAATATCGTCGGCGTGGTGACCAACGGACTGTTCGCCGCGCGCGGCGCCGATGTGCTGTTGCTGGGCCACGCAAACGGCGTCGAACGCCTCACGCGCTAGCCTGGCCAAGCCGGCGCAGGCAGCAACCGTTCGAGACCCTCGAGGGTGCGCGTGAGCGCACCGCGATTGGCTTCGATCGCCGCGCGACCGGCAGAGGCCCGGCGCTGGCGCTCGGCGGGGTCGTCGAGCAGGGCGATCAGCGCTTCGCCGAGCGATGTGCCATCGGCCACCTCGATCAGCGCAGCGGTCTCGCGCAACGTCTCGGCCACGTCGCTGAAATTGGCGAGCTCGGGACCACTCAGTACCGGCACACCCAGCGCGGCCGGCTCGAGCAGGTTGTGCCCGCCGATCGGCACCAGGCTGCCGCCGACGAACGCCGCGTCGGCAGCGCCATACAGCGCCAGCAGCTCACCCATGGTATCGCCGAGGTAGACCGTCGTGTCGGTCTCGACCGGCTCGCCCTTCGAGCGCCGTGCCACACGCTCGCCGTCTCGTTGGCACAAGGCGGCGACCTCGTCGAAGCGCGCCGGATGGCGTGGCACCAGAATCAGCAAGGCGGAGGGGTGGCGCTGGCGCAGCAAGCGATGGGCCGCCAGGACCTGCTCGTCCTCGCCGGGATGGGTCGATCCGGCAACCCATATCAGCCGGTCGCCGATGACGGTTCGTAAGCGCCCACTATCCGCGTTGAGCCTGTCATCGAGGCGAATATCGAATTTAAGCGAGCCCACGATGGTAATACGCTCATCCGCCATGCCGAGCTGGCGGAAGCGTTCGGCATCCTGCGCCGACTTGGCGGCCAGCCAATCGACGTTGCCTAGCGCGCCCGCCATCAGCGCACCGATGCGCCGGTAGTCGCGCATGGCCTTGGCCGACAGCCGGCCATTGACCACCGCTAGCGGTATGTTTCTCCGGTGACAGGCATGCAGCAGATTGGGCCATAGCTCGGTCTCGAAGAAGATTGCCAGCGATGGACGCAGAGAGGTGGCGAAACGCCGCGCGGCGCCCGGAAAATCCAGCGGAACGAAGTAATGACTCACTTCGCCCACAGCCCCCGAATCAAGGCGCTTTTTCGCCAGCACCCCGACACGCTCGGCACCGGTTGCGGTCATCGTCGTGATGGCCAGGCGATGATTCGGGTAGCGGCTGCACAGCGCATCGATCAACGGCCCGGCGGCCAGCACTTCGCCGACCGAGGCGGCATGCAGCCAGATCACCGGCTGCTCGTGAGGACCGGCATCGATCAGACCCAGCCGCTCGCGGCGCGAACGGGAGGGCAGGCTCTCACGCCAGACACGCCACCAGATCAGCGGCGCCAAGCCGTAGAGCGCCGCACTGTAGAGCCAGCGAGGCCAACCGTGAAGCGCTCCCGCGCTCCCGCGCACCTCAGCGCTCACGGTCGAGAATGGTGGCGATCATCGCGGTGGTGGAAACGCCATCCTCGAAGCCCAGTACCTTGACCTCGCCGCCATTGGCGGTCACCGCCTCGCCGCCGGCGATCTCCTCGGGCCGGTAATCGCCGCCCTTGACCAGCACATCGGGCAACACCGCCTCGATCAACCGCGCCGGGGTATCCTCGGCGAACGGCACCACCCAATCCACCGCGCCCAGTCCGGCAAGCACCTGCATGCGACGCGTCAGTGGGTTGATTGGGCGGCGCGGTCCCTTCAGGCGAGCGATCGAGGCGTCGTCGTTGACCGCCACGATCAGGCGGTCACCGAGACGGCGCGCCTGCTCGAGATAGGCGACGTGGCCGGCATGCAGAATATCGAAGCAGCCATTGGTCATGACCACCCGCTCGCCGCGCGCCTGCGCCGCACGCACGGCGTCGATCAGCCCCGGCTCGTCGATCATCCCGAACTCGGCGAGCTTGTCGCCATGCAGTGCGGTGTAGAGCTCGGCGATCGAGAGCGTTGCGGTACCGGGCTTGGCGACCACCAACCCGGCCGCCAGGTTGGCCAGGGCCATCGACTCGGGGAGGCCATGGCCGGCGGCCAGCGCCAGCCCAAGCACGCCGATCACCGTATCGCCGGCGCCGGTGACATCGAACACCTCGCGGGCATGGGTCGGCAGGTGCAACGGCGCGTGGCCTTCACGGATCAGCGTCATGCCTTTCTCGCTGCGGGTGATCAGCAGCGCTTCGAGTTCCAGTTCGGCGCGCAGCCGCTGGCCTTTTGCGGCGAGCTCGGCATCGTCGCGGCACGGTCCGACCACGGTCTCGAATTCGCTGATGTTGGGCGTGATCACGCTGGCGCCGCGATAGCGGCTGAAATCGCGGCCCTTGGGGTCGACCAGCACGCGCTTGCCCGTGGCGCGGATGGTAACGATCAGCTCTTCGACCCGATTGAGCGTGCCCTTGCCGTAATCCGAGAGGATCACCAGGTCGGTGTCGGGTAGCGCGGCTTCGACACGTGCGAGCAGGTCCCGGGTGTCGACCTCATCGAGTCCCTCCTCGAAATCGAGGCGGATCAACTGCTGGTTGCGGCTCATCACCCTCAGCTTGGTAATCGTTGGCACCAGAGGACTGCGTTGAAAGTGAGCGCTAACTTCTGAGTTTTCCAGGCGAGTCTCTAGCAGGTCGGCATTGGTGTCGTCGCCGACCACGCCGGCCAGCGCCGCGTGACCGCCCAGCGAGGCGATGTTCAATGCCACGTTGGCGGCGCCGCCGGGGCGGTCCTCGGTCTCGCCGACGCGTACCACCGGCACCGGCGCCTCGGGCGAGATGCGCCAGGTCCCGCCATGCCAGTAGCGATCGAGCATGACATCGCCCACCACCAGCAGGCGGGCGCGTTCCAGGGCGGTAAGATCAAGCTTCATGGCGCGGCTCCGAGTGCGATATCGTCGGAAGAAGGGCGGGCCAGCAAGGCATCGATGCGCGCAATGACGTCGTCGGCGCGGATCAGCGTCATCGCGTCCGGGTGGCGCACGCGCTGGCCCCAGGGAACCTCGGCAAGGCTCTTGTGCAGGTAGTTGCGCACCGCCTCCGGGTAGCGGTCGACGACATACTCGCGCCAGCAGTAGGGCGCCGCGCGGTCGGGATTGGTCGTCGCGTAGAGTCCCACCGTCGGCGTGCCCAGCGCATTGGCCATGTGCACCGGCCCCGAATCGGGAGCGATCACCACGCGTGCCCGCGCGATCAGTGCCAGCAGCCCCTTGAGCGAGGTGTTGCCGATGGCGTCGATGACCGATTCCGGCGCGGCCAGGGCGCGAATGCGCTCGCCCATTTCACGCTCCTGAGTGCTGCCGCCACCGCTGAGCAGTGTCTTCAGCCCGTGCTGATTCCATAAATGCTCGATCAGCGTCGCGTAGCCTTCGGCCGACCAGTTGCGGAAATTGCGCAGACGCGGATTGGCGCACGGGCTGATCAGGGCATAGGGCGTATCGCCGGTCAGCCGCCTGGCCTCGCTGTGGGCGGCGTCCGGCACCGGCAGATTCCACTCGAGCGCGGTATCCGTGACGCCCAGCAGGCGCGCGAAGTCCATGAACGATTCGAGCACGTGCGCGCGCGGGTGCGCCGCGAGTTGGCGGTGGGTGAACCAGTGCTGCCAATCCTTGGCGCGGGCCTTGTCGTAGCCCACCCGCACGTTGGCCTTGAGACCCAGCGAGAGCGCGCTGGCACGCAGCGCCTGCTGCATGTGCAGCAATGCATCGAAGCGGGTGTCGGCAAGCTGCCGCCAGATCCTGCGCATGCCAGCCAGGCCGCTGGCCTTGTCGTAGATCACGAACTCGACCCCGGACAAACCGGAAAGTAGACTATGCTCCGCCTTACCGATGATCCAGGTGATGCGGACCCCTGGCCACTGGCGCTGCAAGGCCCGTACGGTGGGTACCAGGTTGCAGACATCGCCCAGCGCGGAGAGTCGCAGCACGCAAAGATGCGCGGGACGGACAGGCAGAGGATGCTTCATGCGGTTGGCAACATTCCAGATGGGAAAGGATTTCATTCTAACCGATGAGGGCATTCTATGTGACGCGGCGCTCGCGCCACAAATCGCCCCGGCCAGACCCGACCCCGCCTGGTTCACCAAAGCGTTCTGGCGCGATAGCGATGCACTGACCGGCGAGGCGCCGGGGCGCGGCGCCAGCCTGTTCGTCGATGCCGGCCTGTTGGGCTTCGCTGGCCAGCAGTGGGTGCTGCGATCCTATCGCCGTGGCGGGCTGGCGGCCCGAGTGAGCGAATCGCGCTACGTCTGGACCGGCCTCGAACGCACGCGCGGCTTTCGCGAGCTGCGCCTGACCGCCGAGCTGCATGCACGCGGCTTGCCGGTGCCCACCCCGGTGGCCGCTCACGTGCGACGGCATGGCGCGAGCTATGCGGCGGCGCTGCTCACCGTGCGCCTGCCCGCCGCTCGGGCGTTGGCTGACTGCCTACCCGACATCGACGCTGCGTTACTGACACGGGTCGGCGCGACGATTCGCCGCTTTCACGACGCACACCTCGACCATGTCGACTTGAATGCGCGCAACCTGCTCATCACGCCGGATGAGCGCGTCTGGCTAATCGATCTCGACCGTTGCCGGTTACGCAGGCCCGGCCGTTGGCGCGAGGCCAACCTACAGCGCCTCGAGCGTTCGCTGGAGCGCTTCGCGCCGGATCGCGGAAAGACGCTATTGCAGCAGGTATGCCACGGTTACCATTCTCCCACTTCGGCTTCGTAACTCGCATGGATGATTCGATTTCACCACTTCGTCAGCGCCTTCGCGCCAGCCTGGTTTTTGCACTGGCCAACCTGTTGCTGGTCTGGGCCATCGCCCTGCGCTACGTTCCCTATCTGGAAACACCCAGCGACCCACTGGGAATCAGCTACCTGATCCTGACGTGGGTCGGCCATTTCGGCCTGCTGGTGCTGCTCGCCTGGCTCCCGCTGGGGCTGTTGTCACTGCTGCTGCCACGCCGGATACTCTGGCTTCCCGCCGCACTGCTGGCCACGGCGGCCTTGTGGGTATTGCTGCTGGACACCGGCGTCTATGCCCAGTACCGCTTTCACATCAATCAGTTCATGGTGGCGCTGTTCCTGAACGACAAGAACGGCGAGATCTTCAGTTTCAGTCTGTCCACCTGGCTCAGCGTGGCGGGCATCGCCCTCGGGCTGCTGCTGCTGGAGTCGTGGCTCGCCTGGCGTCTGCTCGCCTCGCGCCGGGCCTGGCGGCTGCCGGTATGGCGCATCGCCACGGCGTTGCTGCTGATGATGATCGCCAGCCACGCCATTCACATCGTCGCCGATGCGCGCTATCGAACCAGCGTCACCCAGCAGGTCGGCATTTTCCCCTTGCTGTTCCCGGCCACGGCCAAGGATTTCATGAAGGAGCATGGCTGGCTGGACCCGCGCGCGGCGCGTGCCGAACGCGCCGGCATCGCGAGCGGCGAGGCCGATAGTCTCAATTGGCCGAAGGCGCCGCTTACCTGCACGCCAGGCGACAATCCGCCCAACGTGCTGTTCATCGTCATCGACTCCTGGCGCCAGGACGAATATGGCCCGCGCGTCACGCCCGAGATGCATGCCGCGCTCGCCGAGCAGGGTCGTATCTTCCGCGACCACTACAGTGGCGGCAACAGCACCCGCACCGGGATGATGAGCCTGTTCTACGGCTTGACCGGCAATTATTACCATCTGCTCAACAATACCCAGACGCCGTCCCTGTTGATCACCGAAATGCAGCAACAGGGCTACGACATGGGTATTTTCTCCGCCGCAAGCCTGGATAGCGTCGGCTTCGATCGGACGATCTTCGCCTCGATTCCCGATCTGCGTCTGACCTCCGGGGGCGATACGCCCGCCGCGCGCGACCGTGACATGACCGAGGATTGGCTCGCCTGGCAAGCCAGACATCGCCGGCAATCGCCAAGTGACCCCTGGTTCGGCCTCCTGTTTTACGATGCACCGCATGGCTATAGCGTACCGCCGCAAGCGGATGCACCGTTTCAGCCCGCCGCCGAGTCGATGGATTATCTCGCGCTCGGCCCGGATACCGACCCGACGCCGTATCGCAATCTGCATCGCAACGCCGTGCATTACGACGACAAGCTGATCGGTCGTGTCATCGAGGATCTGAAAGCGCATGGCGAGTGGGAGAATACCGTGCTGGTGGTTACCGGCGATCATGGCCAATCCTTCAACGACTTCGGCCGCAACTACTGGGGCCACAACAGCAATTTCGCCGCGCCGCAGACCCAGGTGCCGATGATCATCAGCGGCCCGGGCATACCGGCGGGCGAGCACACCGGCACCACCAGCCACCTGGGGGTCGTGCCGACCCTGATGACGCATGTGCTGGGTTGCACCAACCCGATCGACGACTACAGCCAGGGGCATGACATGCTCGATCCCGCGCTGGATCGCGACTGGGTCATATCGAGTAGCTATGTGGACTATGGCATTATCGAGGACGACCGCATCACGGTGATCGACGGCACGGGCAGTTGGAGGGTGGTCGACCCGCAACTGGATCCGCTGGCATCGACGTTCTCGCCAGCCGTATTCGAAGCGATGGAAGCGCTGCGGCAGTTCTATGAGCCCTGACGTAGCGCGGATAAGCGCATCCGATCCGGCGCAAACAGGCTCGATAGGGGACTGAGTGAAAATTACAGGCGTCGTGATCACACTCAATGAAGCCGAGCGTATCGAGGCCTGCCTGGCCTCGATGAGCGCGGTTTGCGATGAGCTCATCGTCGTCGACTCCGGCTCGACGGATGCCACTTGCCGCCTGGCCAAGGAGGCCGGAGCCCGGGTCATCGAGCAACCCTATCTCGGCGACGGCCTGCAGAAGAATGTCGGCCCCCAGCAGGCCTCGCACCGCTGGATCCTGTCGATCGATGCCGACGAGCGCCTGACCGATGCCGCCATCGATGCCATCCGGGCGCTCGATCTGGCGAGCACGCCGCACGATGGCTTTGCCTTTCGCAGGCGCAACTTCCTGGGCTCGCGCTGGATAAAGACCTGCGGCTGGTATCCCGACTACTGTATTCGCCTCTACGACCGCGAGCGGGCGGCGTTCTCCAAGACCCGCCAGCATGCCTCGGTTCGGGCGGCGCAGCCACGGCGGCTCGATGCCGATCTCGAACACCATTCGTTCGCCAATCTTGGCGAGCTGTTCACCAAGGCCAGCGGTCGCTTCTCCAACCGTGCCGCCAAGATCATGTACCTGAAGGGCAAGCGCGCCAACGCCTGGTCGCCATTCATCCATGGCGGCAATGCCTTCGTGCGCAAATACGTCTTTCAGCGCGGTTTCATGTCCGGTATCGACGGCGTTTCCGTGGCGCTCTCGGCGGCCGTCAATGCCTACCTCAAATACGCCAAGTTGCTGGAATTCCAGCGCGATGCACAGGTGCGCAAGGCGGAGGATTTCGAGCGCGTATGGTAAAAACGTCGCCGCTGGCTTGCCCGCATATCCGCCACGTCAACCTGGCGCGCGGTTTTCGCGGCGGCGAGCGCCAGACCGTGCTGCTGATCCGTGCGCTCGCCGAGCACGGCATCTCGCAGAGCCTGGTCTGCCGGCGCGACTCACCGATGCCGGCGAAACTCGCTGGCCTCGATATCGCGATCGTTCATGCCGATCATCAGCTTGGCGGGCATTTCAATGGCGCCCGCGCCGATCTGGTGCATGCCCATGAGGCCAAGGCCGTGCACTGGGCCTATGTTCATCGCCGGCTGCGTCAAACGCCTTACCTACTCACCCGGCGAGTACCGCAGCCGGTCAAGACCAAGCTGGCCAATCGCCTGACCTATGGCGGCGCCGCCCAGGCGGTGGCGATCTCATCGGTAATCGAGCGCCAACTGCGTCAGCGCGGCTGGTGCCCGGTGGCGCGCATCCCCAGCGCACTGGCCCACCTGCCGAGCGATCCGGCCCGCGTCGCGGCGCTGCGCGAGCGCTTCAGCGGGCGCCGAGTCATTGGCCATGTCGGCGCGCTGGTCGATCGTCACAAGGGTCAGCGGCTATTGATCGCGGCCGCGAGGAGCCTGCGCGAGAGCCACCCCGATCTGCTCTTCGTGTGTCTTGGCCAGGGCGAGGACGAGGCGCCGCTCAAGCGCGAGAGCGCCGATCTCGACAACCTCGTCTGGGAGGGCTTCAGGGACGATGTCGGCGCTTATCTCGAGGCGATGGATCTGTTCGCCTTTCCGTCGCGCAACGAAGGGCTGGGCTCGATCCTGCTCGACGCGATGGATCATGGCGTGCCGATCGTCGCCGCCAATGTCGATGGCATACCCGATATCGTCATCGATGGTGAGAGCGGTGTACTGGTCGAACCCGATGACGCAGACGCCCTGGCAGCCGCCATCGCCGCACTGATCGACGACCCCGCACGCGCGGCCCAACTGGCCCAGGGTGCGAAACGGCGCCTCGACGATTTCACGCCGGCGGCCATGGCGAATGCCTATCTGTCGCTCTACCGGCGTCTGCTGCATCGGTAAGCGCCAGCGCAGTAGAATGAATGAAGCAACGATGATAGCGGCGTGACGCTCAGGTGCGTTCGCGATAGGCTGGCAGCATCAACGAAAGGACTCATGAATCGCATGTCGATCCGTCTACCCCATCTTCGCTGGTGGGCACTGGGTCATCTGGGCCTGTGTGTCGGCTTTGCCGTTACCACGGCTTTCTCCCTGCGCCATATCTGGTCCCTGCCGATCCTCGCGCTATGGCTGCTGCTCGCTTGGAGCCTGCGCTGGGGCTCGGCCGCGCAGCGTCGCGCCCGCCGCCGCGTCTGGCCCTGGTCGCTGGCGCCGCTGGCGCTGTGGTGGCTCTACTTATTCCTGGCCGATAGCTACGGCAAGATCGACATGGGCGCGGTGATCTTTCACCTGCAGGCCGGTATCGAGGATCACGGCGGCACCCAGCGGATCGTGGCCGCCGTGTTCTATACGCTCGCCGCGCTGGCAATGCTCGCCGCCTTCACCTGGCTGGTGCGTGCCGATCATCGCTGGCGCCTGCTGGAGCGGGTACTGGTGCTGTTCCTGCTTGCTTTCAACCCGCTGTTGTTCGGGATCACCCAGCAGGGCGCAGCCATCGTCACCGAGGACGGCTCCTGGCTGGATCGGCGCTACGTGCCGCCCAGCATCGAAGCCGCGCCCGCCATTTTGCCCAACCTGATCGTGCTCTACATGGAGAGCACCGAGGGCACCTATACCGACGAGTCTCGCTTCGGCAATGTCTATGACGATCTCGAAGTGCTTGGCGAGCGTGGCGTGGTCTTCCATGGCATACGCCAGATCGAGAATACCGGTTGGACCACCGCCGGTATGATCGCCAGCCAATGCGGCACGCCGCTGATGCCTGTCGGCATCTTCGAGGATGGCCAGTTCGAGCCGTTGGAGTATGTATTGCCCGGTGTCGATTGCCTCGGCGACCTGCTCGACGCACACGGCTATCGGCAGGTCTACATGGGCGGCGCCAGCATCGCTTTCGCCGGCAAGGGCGTGTTCTACAAGAATCATGGCTTCGACGCGGTGCTGGGCCGAGATGAACTGAGCCAGCGTCTCGACGACCCCAGCTATCTCAACGACTGGGGACTCTATGACGATGCGCTGCTGGCCATGGCGCATGAGCGCATCCGCCGTCTGGCCAGCGATAGGACGACACCCTATGTCTTCGTTGGGCTGACGCTGTCAGCACACCCTCCCTACGGTTATCCAGCGCGAGAGTGCCGTGAGCGGCAGGGCGAATTCGATGGCACCAGCATTCTCTACTCGGTGGAGTGCACGGCCTGGCTGGTGCGGCGCTTCATCGAGCGCCTGGACGCCGATGGGTTGCTCGACAATACACTGGTGGTCGTCGCAAGCGATCATCTATCGATGAAGAACTCGGCCTGGCAGCGCCTGATCGCCGGGCCGCGCGAAAATACCCTGATCATGTTCGGCAATGGATTGACGCCGGGCCGCGTGATCCGCCGCGAGGCATCAATGGTCGATGTGCTGCCGACCTTGCTCGAAGCGATGGACTTCACGGTACCCGCTCATCGCGCCGGGCTGGGCGCTTCACTGCTGTCACCGGCGCAGACGTTGATCGAGCGACACGGCCTGGAATTCATCAATGCTCGCCTGCACGAGGAGAGCGCCCTGCAGGCTCGGCTGTGGGACAATCTCGAGTGAGCGGGGATGCCAGCACGCGCGGCTCGGGCCAGGGCTGACTCGTCAATGGCTGGGGAAGGCTATGCACGAAGGGCCCTGGCTCGCGTTCCGTTTCGCAGTCGGGAAGCGCCGCCAGCAGCTTGGCCAGCGCGGTGTGACCCACCGAGCCTCCGGTGACGTCGTTCCACCACTGGCGATGCACGGCTCTCACCTGTACGGGAATCAGCGGTAGCCCGATACGCTGCGCCATGGCCAGGCGATGCAGGCCACGGTTTATCTTCACGATCCTGCCGGTACGAGAGATCGCCACGCCCGGCTTGTCCTTGCCGAGTCGCGTATCGAAGCCCGTACGTGCCATGCCATCGAGAAAATCGAGATAGAGTTGCAGGTAGGCCAGAATCTTCTTTTCGCTATCGAGCAGGATGCCCTGCTGGTGCGACGACCATGGCCTGCCTTCGTTTAGATGCGCCTTCAAGCGCTGAAAACGCTCCGTGGCACGCAGATCGTGTCGGTAGTCATCCAATTCGGAGATGAAGCGATAGCGCGAGCCGGTGCGCAGATCGCCCCGGTATAGATCCCAATCGCCGTCCCAGATGAAGGCGCTCGAGGCAAGGGCCGACCCTCCCGCTCCGCGGGGTAGCCTCACGGAGTAGAGCAGCCGCCTGGGATCGACATGAAGCGTCAAGGCCTCGCCCAGGCAGGATTCCACGGAGCGACGCGGCAGGCCCAGGCGCTCTAGCGCGCCCCCGCCCGTGGCGCCGGTCCACCAGCGATGAAACCACAACTCCTCGACCGGAACGCCGACATAACGCTGGAAGGATTCGCGTATGGCATGCTGAAGGCGAGCGCGACGAACCGCCCATTTCATGGCCGGACTGTAAAGTTCATAAAAGCCCTCTTCGCTACTCGGGGCACGTATGATGGCCAATCCATTCACCTCGGTGACTAATGACTGCTTACCCTCATGATAACCGCTGAGAGCGATGTAGCTAGAAGTGTTATAATTAGCAGACTAACAACAAGGCTGTGCTAAAGCAATCAGCGGTCTTGCAGCGCCTGGATCACACGCTCGGGGCCGAGTCGTGTCAGGCAGTGGGTATGGCCAAGCGGGCAGGAACGCGCAAAGCATGGCGAGCAGGTCAGCGCCAGCGTATGAATGGCGGCGTTATCGGTCAATGGCGGCGTGTAGCGCGGCGACGACGACCCGTATAGGGCTTGTACCCGGGTGCCGACCGCGGCCGCTACGTGCATCAATCCCGAGTCGTTGGTTATCACCTGGCGACAATCGGCGAGCAGATCGACGGCATCGGCGAGCCGTGTCTTGCCGCACAGGTTATAGACATGGGCCAGCCCACCGGCGATCCGCTCGCCGGCCTGCATGTCCTTGGGGCCACCGAGTATCCGGACTTCGAAGCCTTCGGCGATCAAGCGCTCCGCCAGCGTGCGAAAATGCGCCAACGGCCACTGCTTGGCGGGGCCGTATTCGGCACCCGGCATCATGCCGATCGCCGGCCGCGCACCCAGCCCATGCTCGGCTTTCAGCGCAGCCAGGTTATCGGTATCGATCTCCAGGCGCGGCCGGGGCAGCGCGAAATCGCCCTGACGGGCTTCGTCGGCACCAAGCCCCAGCGCAACGAAACGCTTCACCGTCTGATCGAGCACGCTCTTGTCCAGCTTGCGGCGCTCGGTGAGCAGTACCACACGCTGCTCGCCGGTGAACCCGACCCGTCGCGGGATCCGTGCCAGAAACGGCACCAGCGCCGACTTCCACGAGCGCGGCAGCACGATGGCACGCTCGAAGCGCCCTTTGAGTTCGCCGGCGACTTGGCGACGCTCCCGCCAACCAAATTCGCCATGGCCGACGTCCAGGGCGACGGCTTCATCGACCTCGCTCATGCGCGCCAGAATCGGCTGCGACCAGGCCGGCGCCAGCACCGCGATCGTGCAATCCGGCTGGCGCGCCTTGAGCGTCTTGAACAGACTCTGCGCCATGACCATGTCGCCGACCCAGGACGGGCCGACGACCAGGATACGCTCCCCGTCAGCCATTCAACCATTCCAGGTAGGCGCGCACACCCTCGGCCACGGTCTTGAACTCGGCGTCGTAGCCAGCCTCGCGCAGCCGCGAGATATCGGCGCGCGTATAGCTCTGGTAGCGCCCCTTGAGCTCGTCGGGGAAATCGATGAAGTCGATATCGCCTTTGCCATGGAAAGCAATCACGCTATCGGCGATGGCCTTGAACGGCTCGGCGCGACCGGTGCCCAGGTTGAAGATACCGCCGCGCTCGGGATGCTCGAGGAACCATAGATTGACGTCCACCACATCGCCGACGTAGATGAAGTCGCGGCTCTGCATGCCTGCCTCATAACCGTCCCAAGCGCCGAACAGACGCGGATTCTGGCCCTGGCTGACTTGCGTGTGATGATGGTAGGCGACGCTTGCCATCTTGCCCTTGTGCTGTTCACGCGGGCCGTAGACATTGAAATAGCGAAATCCCACCACCTGGCTGGTGAAACGATCCCAATGCTGGCGAACGTATTGATCGAACAGCAGCTTGGAGTAGCCATAGACGTTGAGCGGTTTCTCGAACTCGGGCGCCTCGCGGAAAATCTCGCTGCCACCGTAGGTCGCCGCCGAGGAGGCATAAAGGAAAGGAATACCTTTCTTCTGGCAGAAGTGCAGCAGATCCTTGGAATACTCGAAATTGTTATCGAGCATGAACCGGCCGTCCCACTCGGTGGTATCCGAGCAGGCGCCTTCATGAAAGATCGCCTCGATCGCCGGCAATCCACTGCTCTCGCCGCGCAGGTCGGCCTGAACCCGAGCTCGAAAGTCGCGCTTGTCCTGATAGTCGCCGAGCGTGCAGTCGGCCAGGTTGACGAACTTGGTGCCATCCGTCAGATCGTCGACCACCATCACATCGCTACGGCCGCGCGCATTGAGCGCCTTGACCAGATTGGCGCCGATGAAGCCCGCACCGCCTGTCACTACGATCATGTTTGTCCTTCCTGTGCCTATAACCGATTACCGGGTAATTGTATACTTGGCGGTCAATGAATTCATGGGCCAACGGTGCTTCAGCAATGACACAGTCGACACCCGACGTGAAAACCTTTCAGGGTCTGATTCTCGCCCTGCAGCAGTACTGGGCGGAAAAAGGCTGCGTGATCATGCAGCCACTGGATATGGAAGTCGGTGCCGGCACTTTTCACCCGGCGACATTCCTGCGCTCCATCGGCCCGGAGACCTGGAATGCCGCTTATGTGCAGCCGTCGCGGCGCCCCACCGATGGGCGTTATGGCGAAAACCCCAACCGCCTCCAGCACTATTACCAGTTCCAGGTAGTGATGAAGCCATCGCCCGCCGACTTCCAGGAGCTCTATCTGGGCTCACTGGCGCGCCTTGGCCTCGACCCATTGGTCCATGATATCCGCTTCGTCGAGGATAACTGGGAATCACCGACGTTGGGGGCCTGGGGCCTGGGCTGGGAGATCTGGCTCAACGGCATGGAAGTCACCCAGTTTACCTATTTTCAGCAGGCTGGCGGTATCGAATGCTTTCCGGTCACCGGCGAGCTGACCTACGGCCTGGAGCGCATCGCCATGTACCTGCAGGATGTCGATAGCGTCTACGACCTGACATGGACCATCGCCCCGGATGGCAGCCGGGTCAGCTATGGCGATGTGTATCTGCAGAACGAGCGCGAGCAGTCCGCCTACAATTTCGAACACGCCGATGTGCCTGCGCTATTCGCAAGCTTCGATCACCTCGAGTGCGAGTGCGGCAAGCTGCTCGAAGCCAATCTGCCGCTACCCGCCTATGAGATGGTGCTCAAGGGCTCGCATACCTTCAATCTGCTTGACGCCCGGCATGCCATTTCAGTGACCGAGCGCCAGCGCTATATCCTGCGTGTGCGTACCATGGCAAGAGATGTCGCCCACGCCTATTTCCGGTCACGCAAGGCCGCCGGGTTCCCCATGGCACCCGAGGCCCTGCGTCAGGAACTGCTGTCCCAAGATCCGTTAGCCGAACAGGGAGACGCTTGAGCATGGCTTTTAACACCCTACTGATCGAACTGGGCGTCGAAGAGCTGCCGCCGAGCGCCATCAATGGTTTATCCGATGCCTTCGCCAATGCAGTTGCCGCCGGCCTGCGCGACGCCGAGGTCGCTTTCGGCGACGTGCGCGCCTACGCCACGCCACGCCGCCTGGCGGTGCAGATTCGCGATCTCGCCGACAAGCAGCCCGACCGCCAGATCGAGCGTCGCGGCCCGGCGCTGGCCGCCGCGTACAAGAACGGCGAGCCGACCAAAGCGGCCATCGGTTTCGCTCACTCCTGTGGCGTTCGACCCGACCAACTGATCCACCTGGAAACCGACAAAGGAACCTGGCTGGGTTATCGCTACGAGCAAGCTGGCGCCGCCGTGACCGCGTTGCTGCCCGAGATCGTCGCCAAGGCGATAGCTGGCCTGCCGGTGCCCAAGAACATGCGCTGGGGCGCCTCGCGTATGGAATTCTCGCGCCCGGTGCATTGGCTAGTGATGCTGTACGGTGCCGACATCGTCGAGGCATCGATACTCGGCCTCGAAGCCGGGCGCGAAACACGCGGCCATCGCTTCCATGCCCCGGCAGCCATTCCCCTCGCGCATGCCGATTCTTACTTGAGCACATTGGAAGACGCCTACGTACTGGCCGATCGGGATCGCCGTCGTGAGCGCATCCGTGAACAGGTGCTGTCCGAGGCCGAGGTGCAGGAAGCGACGGCGGTCATCGATGAAAACCTGCTCGAAGAGGTCTCTGGCCTGGTGGAGTGGCCCGTGGCATTGGCCGGCAGCTTCGACGAACGCTTCCTGGCGGTGCCCGCCGAGTGCCTGATCTCGTCGATGAAAGCCAACCAGAAATACTTTCACCTGCTTGACGATGCCGGCAAGCTCAAGCCGGCGTTCATCACCATCGCCAACATCGATAGCCAGGATCCACAGCAGGTAATCAGCGGTAACGAAAAAGTCATTCGTCCGCGCTTGGCCGATGCCGCCTTCTTCTTCGAATCCGATCTCAAGCACAGCCTGGCCTCGCGTCGCGGCGAGCTCGCCAATGTCGTCTTCCAGCACCAGCTCGGCACGCTGGCCGACAAGGCCCGGCGCAGCGAGGTCGTAGCCCGCTATATCGCCGAGCGCATCGAGGGTGATCCCGAACATGCCGCTCGCGCCGCGCAGCTGGCCAAATGCGATCTGGTCACCGAGATGGTCCTCGAGTTCCCCGAACTGCAGGGCATCATGGGCTGCCATTACGCGCGCCATGACGGCGAGCCGGAAGAGGTCGCATTGGCCTTGCAGGAGCAGTATCTGCCGCGCTTCGCGATCGACCGCATCCCGGAAAGCAAGGCTGGCCTGGCGCTCGCGCTTGCCGATCGCCTCGATACCCTGACCGGTATTTTCGGCATCGGTCAACGCCCCACCGGCGCCAAGGATCCCTTTGCGCTACGCCGCGCCGCCATTGGTGTACTCAGCATCCTGATCAAGGCCGAACTCGATCTCGATCTGCGCGAATTGATCGAACAGGCCGTCGCTCAGCATCATGAGCTGCCCAAGGCCGAAGGCCTGGTCGATGAAGTGCTGACGTACATGCTCGATCGCTTTCGCGCCTGGACGCAGGAGGAAGGGATCGCCGTCGAAGTCTATCTCGCCGTGCGCTCGCGCCCGGTCACGCGCCCGCTGGACTTCGCCCGACGCGTACGCGCCGTGCATGCCTTCAGTCAGCGGGAGGAAGCCGCCGCACTGGCTTCCGCCAACAAGCGTGTCGCCAATATCCTGGCCAAGCAGGACGATAACGTCTCGGTACATGTCTCCGAAGAATTGCTGGATGAAAATGCCGAGAAAGCGCTGGCATGGGCCTTGGAGCAGCGCCGGCGCGAGGTCACGCCCTTGATTGCCGAAGCCCGCTACAGCGAGGCGCTCGATGCGTTAGCGGGCTTGCGAGCACCCGTGGACACATTTTTCGATGAGGTCATGGTGATGGCCGATGATGAGGCCGTGCGCCGCAATCGCCTAGCGCTATTGAGCAACCTTCAGGCGTTGTTCCTCGGCATTGCGGACATTGCCGAACTACGGCATTGAGCGCTGCCATCGCAGTATACGAGCCGGCACTTGATGCCGGCTTTTCTCGGTCTGTTTCACGTGAAACATTTCGCCGTAGCCCGTAGCCCGTAGCCCGTAGCCCGTAGCCCGTAGCCCGTAGCTCCAAGATTGTTCCACGTGAAACATCGCCCTACACTGGCAGACTCTCCACTACTTCGAGCCGCACAATGCCAACCTCACCTCAGCGCCTGATCATCCTCGACCGCGACGGTGTCATCAACCGAGACTCCGAAGCCTACGTCAAGTCCCTTCAGGAATGGATACCCTATCCACAAGCCATAAGTGCCATAGCCCGCTTATCGCACGCGGGTTACACGATAGCCGTCGCGACCAACCAGTCAGGCATAGCGCGCGGCTATTACGATGAGTCGGTCCTCGGGCTGATGCATGAACGAATGGTAGAGCTGGTGCAGAAAGCTGGAGGGGAAATCGCCCATATCGCCTATTGCCCACATGGCCCCAATGATCGATGCGACTGCCGCAAACCCAAGGCCGGCCTGCTCATGCAGATAGCTCATGCACTGGGAATGGAAAGTCTTGAAGGAGCATGGATGGTCGGCGATAGCCTGCGCGATCTTCAGGCAGGAAGGGAAATGGGATGCCGCCCCGTGCTCGTGAGAACCGGTAAGGGGCGAGCCACGGAAGCCTCGAGCGAGCTTGGGCAAGCACTTGTATTCGATGACCTTTCGGGTTTCACCGACTGGCTGGAAGCGACACGTGAATCGTAAGCCAATGAAGAAGCCCGGCAGCGTACGCATGCCGGGCTTCTCGAACTACTTTTGAATGGCTTTAAAAATCAATAAGTAGCGTGTTGCGGTCGTCGCTCAACATTGATGTTTCACGTGAAACGTTACACATCAAGGTTGGCAACCAGGGCATTCTGCTCAATGAAGAAGCGCCGGGGCTCGACCTCGTCCCCCATCAATGTGTTGAACATCATATCGGCGGCAACCGCATCCTCGATCGTCACGCGCAGCATGCGGCGGGTATCGGGATCCATGGTGGTTTCCCAGAGCTGATCCGGGTTCATCTCGCCCAGCCCCTTGTAGCGCTGAATCGAGAAGCCCCGCTGAGCTTCGCCCATTAGCCAGTCGAGCGCCTGATAGAAGGTCTCAACCGGCTTGGAGCGCTCGCCACGAGCGACGTAAGCGCCCTCCTCGAGCAAGCCGTCGAGAGTTTCACCGAGTGCCGCCATGGCGCGATAGTCGGCGCTACGGAAGAAATCCATACCCCATTCGTAGTCGCTGGACACGCCGTGCGCAGTCAGTGTCACCACGGGCAGGAATAGACCGCGCTCGCTATCCTCATGAAGCTGGAATACGTGGCGCGGGCCGCCTTCGTAGGCGATCAAGGCATCCATGTCGCGCTGCAACGACTCGATCCAGTGCTGCATGGTGACACGGTCCTTCAGGCTTTCCTCGCCATCCAATGTCGCCGCATGAACGATCTTGCGTAGCACCTCATTGGGGTAAACCCTCGATAGGCGGTCGATGCGCTTCATCACATCGCGATACTGATTGACCAGCGATTCGATCTGCTCGCCGGCGATGCCCGGTGCGTCGGCGTTGACATGCAGCCGTGCACCGTCCAGCGCCGTGGTCGTCAAGTAGTCGGTCAGCGCCTGCTCATCCTTGAGATACAGTTCCTGCTTGCCGCGCTTGATCTTGTAGAGCGGTGGCTGGGCGATGAAGACATGGCCACGCTCGATGATTTCAGGCATCTGGCGGAAGAAGAAGGTCAGCAGCAAGGTACGAATGTGCGAACCATCGACATCGGCATCGGTCATGATGATGATCGAGTGATAGCGCAGCTTGTCGGGATTGAACTCCTCGCGGCCGATGCCGCAACCCAGCGCGGTGATCAGCGTGCCAACCTCCGCAGAAGAGAGCATCTTGTCGAAGCGTGCCTTCTCGACGTTGAGAATCTTGCCCTTGAGCGGCAGGATCGCCTGAGTCCGCCGATCGCGGCCCTGCTTGGCGCTGCCCCCGGCCGAATCGCCCTCCACCAGGTATAGCTCGGAGAGGCTCGGGTCTTTCTCCTGACAGTCGGCCAGCTTGCCGGGCAGGCCGGCGATATCCAGAGCGCCCTTGCGGCGCGTCATTTCGCGGGCCTTGCGCGCCGCCTCACGGGCGCGCGCGGCATCGATCATCTTGTTGACGATGGCTTTGGCTTCATTGGGCCGCTCGATCAGGTAATCGGAAAACTGGCGATTCAATTCCTGTTCGACGGCCGTCTTGACCTCGGAAGAGACTAGCTTGTCCTTGGTCTGCGAAGAGAATTTCGGGTCCGGTACCTTGACCGAAATGATCGCGGTCAGCCCCTCACGGGCGTCGTCGCCGGACGTATTGACCTTGGCCTTCTTGAGTATCCCTTCGGCTTCGATGTAGTTATTGAGCGTACGGGTCAGCGCCGCGCGGAAACCAGCCAAATGCGTACCGCCATCGCGCTGCGGTATGTTATTGGTATAACAGAAGATATTTTCGGCGTAAGTGTCGTTCCATTGCAGGGCCATCTCGACACCGATGCCATCCTCGCGCTGCGCATCGAAGTGAAACACCGGATTGAGCGTGCTCTTGTTGGTGTTCAAATGATCGACGAAGGCCCTGAGCCCACCCTCGTAGTGGAACAGCTCTTCCCGGCCGCTACGCTCGTCCAGCAGCCGAATGGCGACGCCGGAGTTGAGGAACGACAATTCACGCAGGCGCTTGGCCAGAATATCGTAATGGAATTCGATATGCGTGAACGTCTCGGGCGAAGGACGAAAATGCACCCGCGTACCGCTTTTTTCCGTGCTGCCCACGACCGCCAACGGCGACTCCGGCACACCATGGCGATAAAGCTGCTCGTAAACGTCGCCGGCCCGCCAGATCGTCAGCTTCAGCTCCTCGGATAGCGCGTTGACGACCGATACACCGACGCCATGCAGCCCGCCGGAAACCTTGTAGGAGTTGTCATCGAACTTACCGCCGGCATGCAATACGGTCATGATGACTTCGGCCGCCGATACGCCCTCCGCGTGGATATCGGTCGGAATGCCGCGCCCGTTATCGCTGACCGTCACCGATTCATCGGGATGAATGACCACGCGAATTTCACTGCAGTGACCCGCCAGCGCCTCGTCGATGGAGTTGTCCACCAACTCGAATACCATGTGATGCAGGCCAGTTCCGTCATCGGTATCGCCGATGTACATGCCGGGACGCTTGCGTACAGCATCCAGGCCCTTGAGAACCTGGATACTCGATGAGTCGTAAGCCTGTTCGCTCATTGGCTGCTCCGTCGTGAAATCATTCGTTCCGAGCGCTCAATCGTCCATGTTTCACGTGAAACATGGCGGTAGCGGTATCGGGGTGCCACAAATCTGCAATGGCCTCGCGCTCGACGCTGGTAATGAATACCTGACATTGCATGCGCTCCAGCCACCGGCCAAAAATACCGCGATGGTTTGCATCCAGCTCCGCCGGTAGGTCGTCGATCAAATAGATGCAGGTGCGCCCGGTCAGCGTCTCCAACAACCGTCCCTGAGCCAGCTTCATGGCGCTGACGACCAGCTTCTGCTGGCCGCGAGACAGTACTTCCAGTGCCGGTCGTCGATCGATACGAATACGCAGATCGGCGCGCTGAGGCCCTTGCTGGGTAAAACCCATCTGCTGATCGCTGCTACGCCCCTGCTCCAGAACTTCGGCCAGGGGCCGTTTGCGATCCCAGCCCCGATAGTAGCGAAGCGATAAATCGGGAAGGGGCAGCAACTCAGCCAAGGTTTCCGAAAACACCGGCAGAAAACCAGCCATGTAGTCGCTGCGCAGGGCATCGATGCGTTCGCTCCAATGCACCAGTTCGCGCTCCCACACGGCGATGGACTGAGCATCGATTCTACCATGTCTGAGCAGGGCATTCCGATGTTTCAGCGCACGGCGTGCGCGCTTCCAGCCATTGAGAAATTCATGTTTCACGTGAAACACGCCCCAATCGAGAAACTCGCGTCGCGACGCCGGCGAGCCCTCGAGTAAGCGAAAGGCATCGGGGTTGATCAACTGCAGGGGTAGCGCTTCGACCAGATCCGAAACGCGCGCCATGCGCTCACCGGCCATGCGCATCTCGAGTTCGGACGATGCGCGCTGGCGCCGAACTCCCATCGCCAGCGGCGGATCGCCAGCCAGTCGCCCGTGAAGGGTCAGCGATTCGCTATCGTGGGTGATGACATGCTTGAGGTGCTGGGTGCGAAAGGAGCGCCCCATGCCGAGAATATGGATGCCCTCGAGCAGGCTGGTCTTGCCGCTACCATTATCGCCGACAATCAGGTTGATGCCAGGCTCGGGGCGCATATCCAGATCGGCCAGATTGCGCAGGCCAAGGAAGGTCAATCGATCGAGAGGCATCGGCGAGCGCCTGGCGGCGGCGCCGGAAGTGGCGCCGCCTGGGGAGTGAAGGAGCGAATCACAGTCGCATGGGCATGACGACATACAGGGCGTCACCGCCACCGGGCTCCTCCATGATGGCGCTGCTGTTGGAGTCGGAGAGCGTCATCTGCACGCGATCCTCATCGAGCGCATTGAGCACGTCGATCAGGTAGCCGACGTTGAAACCGATCTCCATGGTATTGCCGCTGTAATCGATCGAAACGTTCTCCTCGGCTTCTTCCTGCTCGGGGTTGTTCGCCATGACCCGCAGGTTGCCCTCTTCGAGATTGAGACGCACTCCGCGGTACTTCTCGTTGGAGAGGATCGATGTCCGCGAGAGCACCTGACGAAGCTCGGCACGCTCGGCGATGAATACCTTATCGCCGCCCTTGGGAACCACACGCTCATAATCGGGAAACTTGCCATCGACGAGCTTGGAGGTGAAAGTGAACTCGCCAGTACGGGCACGCAAGTGGTTGGCACCCAGCGTCAGATTGACCGGCTCATCGCTACCATCGAGCAGACGCACCAACTCGAGCACGCCCTTGCGCGGCACGATCAGCTTCTGCGCCGGCTCCACATCGATATCCGCCGAACGTGAGCACACCGCCAGGCGGTGGCCATCGGTAGCCACGGTACGCACCAGGTTGTGCCCCAGTTCGAGCAGCATGCCATTGAGGTAATAGCGCACATCCTGTTGGGCCATGGCGAAGGCGGTGGAGTCGATCAAATGCTTGAGGGTACCGCGCGGCAGGCTCAGCTCCTGGGCGCCCTGGGCATCCTCGATATTCGGAAACTCGGCCACCGGTAGCGTCGACAGCGTGAAACGCGAGCGCCCGGCACGCACCACCGCACGCCCTTCCTCCAGCGTGAAGGTGATATCGGATTGCTCGGGTAGCGACTTGCAGATATCCATCAGCTTGCGCGCGGGAACCGTAGCGGAGCCGGGCTCATCGACCTGGCCGGGTTCGGCACGACCGATCAACTCGACCTCGAGATCGGTGCCGGTGAGCGAAAGCTGGGTGTCGCGCACCTCGATCAATACGTTGGATAAAACCGGCAGCGTCTGGCGACGCTCGACCACACCGGCGACCAGGGTCAGCGGGCGTAGCAGGGCTTCACGGGAGATGGAAAATTTCATGAGGGCTCCACTGTTCTCCTGAGTTTCAAGGCAAACGATGCGCAACACGACTCGCTATTCAGCTAGTCAGTAACCGCAGTAGGTTCTTGTAGTCTTCGCGGATATCCGCGCTCTCTTCCTGTAGCGCCTTCACCTTGCGGCAGGCATGCAGCACCGTGGTATGGTCACGCCCACCAAAGGCGTCGCCGATTTCCGGCAAGCTATGATTGGTCAACTCCTTGGCCAACGCCATGGCGACCTGGCGCGGCCTGGCCACCGAGCGCGAACGGCGCTTGGAGAGCAGGTCGGCGATCTTGATCTTGTAATATTCCGCCACGGTACGCTGAATGTTATCCACGCCGACCTGCTTGTCCTGCAGCGCCAGCAAATCCTTGAGCGATTCGCGGATGAAGTCCTGGGTAATCGGCTTGCCCATGAAGTGCGAGTCGGCGATGACCTTCTTCAGCGCGCCTTCCAACTCGCGCACATTGGAGCGAATCTTCTGGGCGATGAAGAAGGCGGCATCGTGGGGTAGGTCGACCTTGGCCTGATCGGCCTTCTTCATCAGGATCGCCACCCGCGTCTCGAGCTCCGGCGGCTCGATGGCTACCGTCAGCCCCCACCCGAAACGCGACTTGAGCCGCTCTTCTACTCCGTTGATTTCCTTGGGATATCGATCGGAGGTCAGGATCATCTGCTGGCCGCCTTCGAGCAAGGCGTTGAACGTATGGAAGAACTCTTCCTGCGAGCGCTCCTTGCCGGCGAAAAACTGGATGTCGTCGATCAACAAGGCATCGACGCTGCGATAGAAGCGCTTGAAATCATTGATCGCATTGAGTTGAAGTGCCTTGACCATGTCGGCGACGAAACGCTCGGAATGCAGGTAGACCACCGTGGCGTTCTCGCGCCGCAGCGCCAATTGATTACCCACGGCATGCATCAGGTGAGTCTTGCCCAAGCCCACGCCACCATACAGAAACAAGGGATTGTAGGCGCCCCCGGGATTCTCCGATACCTGGCGTGAGGCCGCGCGCGCCAACTGGTTGGATTTGCCCTCGACGAACGTATCGAAGGTGAAGTTGGGATTGAGGCTGCTCTGGTGCTTGATACTGCCTTCGACCTGGACCTGGCGGTCGCCGCTGCCCGAACGGCGAGTGCTCTTCTCGCGTAGTTGGTCGATCTCGCGCTCATCGGCGTCATCGCTACGCGCCGGCGTATGAATGGATGGCGCCTTGGGAGATGGGCGACCAGCGGAAACCGGATTGCCCAACTCGCGTGGCGAGGGACTCGGCGCGACACGGCGGCTACCGACTGCCAACGATACCTTGGGCGGCTTGGCCGGCGCCAGTTCGCGCAACAACTCGTTGATACGCTTAAGATATTTATCACTGACCCAATCCCTGACGAAACGATTGGGCGCCAACAGGCTGAGTTCGTCGACCCCACCTTCTTCGGCCTGTAACGGGCGAATCCAGGTATTGAACTGCTGAGAATTCAGCTCATCCTGCAAGTAATTCAGACATTGTTGCCAGAGAGCGACCGACACGCGACCTCACATTCCGTTAGCGAATGACCGACCAGTATATCGTTCGCGAAGCGAGTTATCCACATGTTCGCCTGTGTCAAAACTGTGGACAAACGGTTCATTGATTGTGGGCCAGTCAGTCATTCGTGTGTATCCGGGCAACGCTGGCGTAGGAATTCTCTCCAGCCATGGGTATCTACACATCGCTAACGTGCTGTGCACGTTTTCTCCACATCGACGAACCTAAGTTAACCTACTGTAGAATAAGCGTAATTCTCTATTATCCACAAAGATTGTCCCCAAGTTTAATAACAACATCATCTGAATTCCGACCGTGACATAGTCATTTGGCCTACCGCGTTTCGGGGTATCGCAGCAATCTCATGATCGAGGCACGGCATCCCGCTTCATGAGGTGCTGGAAGACTTCATGGAATTCTCGGCCCGGTAGGATAAATAGGTGGAAAAATTGCACGCGGCTGGCGAATTCACTAGAATTCCCGACCTTGAGCCAAATCCGCCCGGGCTCCTGGCGGGAGCCAAGGCATCGGCGTTCGATCGCCAGTCAATTTAACCACGTGGGAAACAGCAGTTATGAAACGCACTTTTCAACCGAGCGTTCTCAAGCGCAAGCGTGTGCACGGCTTTCGTGCGCGCATGGCTACCAAAGGTGGTCGTCAGGTTCTGGCACGCCGTCGCGCCAAGGGCCGCAAGCGTCTGAGCGCTTGATTCCGGGTCGCGAATGTCATGTCAGAACTTCCCTCGGCAGTTGCGTCTGCTGACTGCCGGGGAATATCGGCGCGTCTTCGATCATGCCTCGTTAAAGGTCCACGGCAAGGGGTTGCTGGCACTAGCCAGCGACAATGCGCTGGGCCATCCACGGATCGGCCTGGTCTTCAGCAAGAAAAACGTACGTCGCGCCGTCGACCGCAATCGTCTCAAGCGTCTCGTCCGCGAATCCATTCGTCTTCAGCAGCATCGGCTACCCGCCGTGGACATCATCGTCCTGGCACGCCGCGGCGTTCACGAACTGGATAACGCGACCTTGCACCGCCAGCTTCATGGCATGTGGCGGCGCATGGAAAAAGACGCTCGCAAGCAAGCGACAGCGGCGGTATCTTCCTGACCGGGCTCGCACTTCGGATTCAATCATGTCGTGCCAATCCCGCTCGTCTCGCCATGGCGGGCCACGGTCGGCAGGCAGCCGCCAGAATGATTCATTACCCCACCGGGCAGACCCCCCATGGACGTAAAACGACTTCTCCTCGTGATCCCGCTTGCGGTGCTCGCCTACCTGCTGGTCATCCAGTGGAACCAGGATTACGGCCAGGTAGCCGTCGAGCCTGAGGTTCCCAGCTTCAACGCGACACCGGACAACGGCGGCAACGAATCAGGCAGTGGCCAGGGACTGGAGGCGCCTTCCAGTGCCAACCCGGCGCCCGCCGCCAATACCATGCCGGAATCGTCCCAGACGGATAACCGGCGCAGCCTGGTCGCGGTCCAGACCGACGTTCTCGATGTGCGCATCGATCCGCAAGGCGGCGACATCGTGTATGCCGCCCTGCCCAATCACAAGATGAGTCTGGAGGGCGAACACGCCTTCGTCCTGCTGTCCGACAGCCAAACGCGCAGCTATGTCGCCAAATCGGGTCTGCAACTCGAGGGGCATGAAGGCCGCATTGCCTTCGATCCCGAACAGACTCGCTATACCCTCGATGAGGGTGAAGAGAGCCTGACCGTCGATCTCACCGCCAACGTCAATGGCGTCGACGTGATCAAGCGCTTCACCTTCGAGCGCGACAGCTATGCGGTCGATGTCAGCTATCACGTGGCCAATCATCGCGAAACACCCGTTACCGCGCGCTTCATCGGCCAGTTGGCCCGCGACAACAGTCCCGACCCATCGGGCGGCACATCGATGGGCATGAATTCCTATCTGGGTGCGGCCTACTCCACGCCTGAGAGCCACTACGAAAAGATCGACTTCGAGGCTATCCAGGAAGGCACGTTCAACAACCAGGATGTGCAGGGTGGCTGGATCGCGATAATTCAGCACTATTTCACCTCAGCCTGGGCACCGCCCCAGGACCAGCAGAATCTTTATTACGCCACGACCGATTCACGGAATCGTAACGTCGTTGCCTTTGCCGGCCCGACTCGCAATATCGCCCCCGGAAGCGAAGCCGACCTGAATGCGACGCTGTATATCGGTCCAAAGGTCCAGGATCGCCTGGAAAGCGTCGCTCCGTATCTCGAGCTGACGGTCGACTTCGGCTGGCTGTGGTTTATCGCCAGTCCGCTATTCTGGCTACTCGAAAAGATCCATAGCGTGATCGGCAACTGGGGCTGGTCGATCGTGGTACTGACGGTGATCGTCAAGATCGTGCTGTTCCCGCTCTCCGCCACCGCCTACAAGTCGATGGCCAAGATGCGCAAGCTCGGCCCCGAGATGCAGCGCATCAAGGAGCAGTACGGCAGCGATCGCCAGAAGATGTCCTCCGAAATGATGAAGTTCTATCAGAAGGAGAAGATCAATCCCTTGGGCGGCTGCCTGCCGATCGTGGTGCAGATGCCGGTATTCATCGCCCTGTACTGGATGCTGCTGGAGTCGGTCGAACTGCGCCATGCGCCGTTCATCCTGTGGATCGATGACCTATCGATGAAGGATCCCTACTTCGTACTGCCGATCCTCATGGGCGCGTCGATGTTCGTCCAGCAACTGCTCAATCCGACACCACCGGATCCCATGCAGGCCAAGATCATGAAGATGCTGCCGATCATCTTCACCTTCTTCTTCCTGTGGTTCCCGGCCGGTCTGGTCATCTACTGGGTGACCAACAATACGATCTCGATCCTTCAGCAGTGGATCATCACTCGCAAGATCGAGAAGGACCCCGCCACCGGCAATGGCAGTCGGGCCAAGTAAGCAAGCGCCCGCTCCCATCGACCCAGACCCTCGCCTTGGCGGGGGTCTGGCGTTTCTGGCCAACGATCCGGACAATGTCCTTTTCACTGAGATCGCCGATCACATGCCCGATAGTCTCTATACCCAGGATACCATCGCCGCCCTGGCCACCCCGCCCGGCCGTGGAGGGGTGGGCATCATTCGCGTCTCCGGCCCCACCTGCGTGGCGATCGCCGAGTCGATACTGGGCCACTGCCCGGCGCCGCGTCACGCCTACTATGGCCGCTTTGCCGAGGACGATGTGCGGTCGATCGACGAAGGCATCGCGCTGTATTTCCCGGGGCCCCACTCCTTTACCGGCGAGGACGTGCTGGAGCTTCATGGTCATGGCGGACCGGTCATCATGGACTTGCTGCTCGAGCGCTGTGTAAGGCTCGGTGCGCGCCTGGCCCGCCCCGGAGAATTCTCGGAACGCGCCTTTCTCAACGACAAGCTCGATCTCGCTCAGGCCGAGGCGATCGCCGATTTGATCGATGCCAGTTCCCGCGCCGCCGCCGAAAATGCCCTACGTTCGTTGCAGGGCGAGTTCTCGGGCCGCGTAGGCGTTCTGGTCGAGCGCTTGATCAAGCTGCGCATGTATGTCGAGGCCGCCATCGATTTCCCCGAGGAGGAGATCGACTTTCTCGCCGATGGCAAGGTTGCGGCGATGCTCGACACGCTTCAGCGAGAGCTGGCTGACGTGCGAGCCGCCGCCGGACAAGGCGCGTTGATGCGGGAAGGCATGAGCGTGGTCATCGCCGGGCGTCCCAATGCCGGCAAATCGAGCCTGCTCAACGCCCTCACCGAGCAGGATACCGCCATCG
Organism: uncultured Halomonas sp.; assembly: GCF_946887195.1. The sequence goes on along the minus strand of NZ_CAMPKE010000002.1, from coordinate 145,873 downwards.
TCACCGCAATCGAGGGCACCACCCGCGATGTGCTGCGCGAGCACATCCATCTCGATGGCATGCCACTGCATATCATCGATACCGCTGGGCTGCGCGATACGCCCGATGCCGTGGAGAAGATCGGCGTGGCTCGTGCCTGGGCCGAGATCGAGAAGGCCGACCGCGTGCTGCTGCTGGTCGATGCCACTACGACCGCCGCCACCGACCCCATGGCGATCTGGCCGGAGTTCGTCGCCCGCCTGCCCGACCCGGCCCGCCTGACACTGGTGCGCAACAAGATCGATAGCAGTCATGAGCAGCCGGGACTTGACTTATCCACAACGCCACCGACGCTGCGCTTGTCGGCGAAAACGGGCGAGGGTGTGGATAACCTGAAAGAACATCTGAAGCAGGCGGTGGGCTACAGCGCCACCACCGAAGGGCGTTTCTCGGCACGGCGCCGCCATCTGGATGCTTTGGATAGAAGTGAGCAAGCACTCACCAATGGTGCGGGTCAGCTATATGGCTATGGTGCCGGCGAATTGCTGGCCGAGGATCTACGCGAGGCGCAGCAGGCGCTGGGCGAGATCACTGGCGAATTCAGCGCCGACGATCTGCTCGGCAAGATTTTCGGCGAGTTTTGTATCGGGAAGTAGGATTGGCCACATCTGCTTGAAAGGCAATCACTCCTCGACCCACCAGTCGCTGCGATGCGCCGCCTGCTTGCCCAGGCAGGGCAGCAACGCCTGCAGGGCATCGTCAAGGGCCTGCGCCAATCCCCATGGCGGATTCAACAGCAGCATGCCGCTACCGTACATGCCGTGCTCGTCGATACCGCGAGCGTGGCGCTGCAATTCGCTGCGCCAGAGTTTGCGCACGCCGGCACGCCTGGTCTCGTCGAGCAGGACCCGATGGCGTTCCGCCGGCAATAGCGGATACCACACCAGCAAGGTGGCGTGACGCGCCTTGCGCGCAACGAACGCCAGTGTCTCGGCCACCTCGGCGTACTCGGTCTTGCGCTCGTAGCTGGGATCGATGAGTGCGCACAGCCGCGGCGTGGGCACCGGCAACATGCCACGCAGGCCCGCCAGGCCATCGCCGTGAATGCGTCGCGCATTGCTCGGTAGCGTTTGTGCCTCGAGGTGCCGGTGCTCGCCAGGGTGCAACTCATACAACGCCAGGCGATCGTGATCGCGCAGGCCATCGGCCAACCACCAGGGCGAGCCCGGATAATGCGTCAACTGGCGACCGTCGCCTGCTTGTGCCCGCTGCAGGGTAGCGAACCAGGCCTCCAGTAGCGGGTCGCTCCCGGACAATGCAGCCCGCGCTTGCCACAACGGCACCACGCCTTGCTGATACTCCTTGAGCTTCTGGGTCTCCGCACCCGCCAGCGGATAGCGACCGCGCCCGGCATGGGTATCGATATACGTAACCGGCGATTCTTTACGTAAAAGATGTTGCCGGGCACAAAACAGCGTCAAATGCTTGTGAACGTCGGCGAAATTGCCGGCATGATAGGCGTGTTGATAGGCCAGCATCACGGTGCCTCGATAGGAAAAACCCGCCGCCACTTGGTCGGCGGGCCTGATGAGATAGGCGCTAGCCTATTGTGCCGTGGGCGTCAGGGTGATTTCGACACGGCGATTTTGCGCTCGGCCCTGCTCGGTCGCGTTGCTGGCGACCGGTTGGCTCTCGCCGTAGCCGACCATGTTCAAGCGCTGCCGCGCAACGCCGCCCTGCGCCAGGTAATTGCCGACGGCTGCCGCACGCTGCTCGGATAGCTGCTGGTTGTAGCTCTCCTCGCCGGTGCTGTCGGTGTAGCCAGCCACGGTAATGCGGGTGTCGGCATATTCACGCAACACGGCGGTGACCTCGTTCAACGCCGCTCGTGCGTCGCCGGTCAGTTCGCTGGAATCGAAGCCAAAGGTCACGCTGCTCGGCATGTTGAGCACGATATTGTCACCCTGGCGCTCGACACCGATACCGGTGCCCTGCAAGCGGTCGCGCAGTTGAGCCTCCTGGCGGTCCATGTAGTAACCAATCCCACCACCGACCGCCGCGCCCGCCGCGGCGCCGATCAATGCACGGTCGCGACGGCTGCTGCTTCCATCGCCGCTCAGCGCGCCGGCAACGGCGCCCACGGCGGCGCCGATACCGGCTCCCAGGGAGGCATTGGCACGCTCGGTTTCACCAGTGCGCGGATTGGTGGTGCTGCAGCCGGTCATCGCTACGGCGGCGGCCAGCGGAATTGCCAGCCAGAGTTGCTTGTTCATCATCCGTTGAGGGCTCCTCTGAGTTTCGAACGATACCGCTTCCCGCTCAGTCGTCGCTGATCGAGGCGAGAAGCGCGTTCAAGAATAACAGACCTTGCGGGGTGGCCCGCAGTCGGTGTGCATCTTCCGCCACGAGTTCTTTCTTGCGTGCCGTCGCCAGCCTCGTTTCCAGTTCTCCGAGTGGCCGCCCGGTGTGCGCTTGCCAGGTAGCCAGCGGTACACCGTCGACCAGTCGTAGAGCATTCATGGCGAACTCCAGCGGTAATTCACGCTCATCGACCCGCTGACTGCCGGCGAGAAAGCCGCGCGGGTCGTTGTGGCGGCGCAAATAGGCCTCGGGCTGGCGGCTCTTCCAGCGGCGCTCGACGACCAGCTCATTGTCCTGCGACCAATGGCTCGACTTGCCATGCGCGCCGGCACCAATGCCCAGGTAGTCGCCGAAGCCCCAATAATTGAGATTGTGCCGCGATTGCCGACCCTCGCGAGCGTAGGCGGATATCTCGTAGCGCGTCAGTCCGGCGGCCTCGAGCTTCGCGTGGCCGGCATCCTGGATATCCCAGAGCGTCCCGTCCTCGGGGAGTGGCGGTGGATGGGCGTGAAATTCGGTGTTGGGTTCCAGCGTCAACTGGTACCAGGAGAGATGCTCGGGAGCCAGCGCCAGCGCCTGGTCGAGATCGGCCAGCGCCGATGCCACATCCTGGCCCGGCAAGCCATGCATGAGATCCAGGTTGAGATTGTCGAAGCCGGCACGCCGGGCACTCTCGACCGCGTGCCGGGCCTCCTCGCCGCTGTGGATTCGCCCGAGCGCCTTGAGCTGTGCCGGCTGAAAGCTCTGCACACCGATCGACAGGCGATTGATGCCCGCCTCACGGTAGCCGATGAAGCGCCGCTGCTCGACGGTGCCCGGGTTGGCTTCGAGGGTGATCTCGCAGCCTGCCGCCAACGGCAACCGACGTTCGAGTTCGATGAAGAAACGCCGATAAAAGGCCGGCGACATCAGGCTCGGCGTGCCGCCACCGATGAACACGCTCAGCAGCTCGCGCTCCTGGGCCAACGCCAGTTCGCTATCGAGATCGGCCAGCAGCGCGGCGAGGTAAGCGTCCTCGGGCAACTCGGCGCCTCGCCCGACCCCATGCGAATTGAAATCGCAGTACGGGCATTTGCGCAGGCACCAAGGCACATGCACATAGAGCGAGAGCGGGGGAATATTTGCCATTAGCGCAACCGCTCCACCAAGGCGCGCAGCGCTCGACCGCGATGACTCACGCGGTTCTTTTCCAGCGCGCCGAGTTCGGCCGCGCTCATGCCCTTCTCGGGTATCCAGAACAGCGGATCGTAGCCGAAACCCCCCTCGCCACGCGGGTGCGCCAGGATCTCGCCTTCCCAGCTGATCTGTACGATCTCGGGAACCGGGTCCTCGGCATGGCGCAACAGCACCAGAACGCACCAGTAGCGCGCCGTGCGCTGCCCTTCGGGGATGCCATCGAGCGCCTTCAGCAGCTTACGGTTATTGGCCTCGTCGCTCTTCGGCTCGCCCGCATAGCGCGCCGAATAAATACCTGGCGCGCCGTCGAGGGCATCGACGGCGAGTCCCGAATCGTCGGCAAGAGCTGCCAGGCCGCTGATACGAGAGGCCGCGCGGGCCTTGAGCAACGCGTTTTCAACGAACGTCAGGCCGCTCTCCTCGACCTCGGGCACGGCGAAATCAGACTGTGGCCTGACGCTGAAATCCAGCGGTTCGAGCAGTTCCCGGAATTCCCTCAGCTTGCCGGGGTTGCCGCTGGCCAATACCAGGGAATGAGCGGTCGTCATGACGATTTCTCCTGCGATGGGCGAAGCCATTCTACGGGGTTAGCGAGGCGGTAAGGAATGCGCATTGGCCAGCCTAGCCCTCCAATTATCGGTGTGTTGAAAAAAGCAGCTATCGAGTAGCAGTTAGCCAATGACAATTGCTTGGAAATCTCCTAGACCCTATACACCAGTCACCTGATTTTTCTGCTTCGAGAAATTGCCGGTATCTGCTCCGTTCGACCAAGTTGACCAGCAAGTGACTAATTCAATTTAGAATTTACGGATTCTTATTAAAAAGTTTTTTTTATCCTTTTGAGGAATAAGAAATAGTTCAGTAACTTAACTTTACAAAAATGAGAAAACCTACAACGCTGAATCAGTCCTCTTCATGAGAACGCAGGGATAGCTAAGCCCAGATAACAGGCCATACTTTGGAGTAAGCACCATGAGCCAAGAGAATGTGATGATCCTTCTTGTAACGGACTGTAACCCACAATCCCAGCTCTTCATCGATTACATCGGCGAGCAGATGGATTGCCAGATCACCGCGCTGGGACCGCACGATTCAGCCGCGCATATCGATTGCGACAAGATGTTGGTACTGCTCGATGCCGATCATGTCGATGAAAGCTGCATGCAGCAGTGGCATGGAAAAACCGCCGAATGCCCGACGATGGCACTGGCGGCCTTCAATCTCAAAGACGAAAATCATGCCGCCGATGTGCTCTCTTCATTGCACCTGCAAGGGGTTTTCTATCGCCGCGACAATCTCGCGCTGATCTGCAAAGGTATCGGCGCGCTGCTGGAGGGCGATCTGTGGATGTCACGCTCACTGATGACTCGTTTGATCGAGTTCTATCGCCGCCAGCAACTCAACGCCTATCGCCCGGTTTGCGGGCTGACCCACCGGGAACTGGAGATCATCGGTCTGCTCGGTTCTGGCGCCTCCAATACCGAGATCGCCGAAAAGCTGTTCGTCAGCGAACACACGGTCAAGTCGCATCTTTACAATATCTTCCGCAAGATCAAGGTTCACAATCGCATCCAGGCCATGAATTGGGCACGCCAGAACCTGGGAGCACCACCGGTGCATGTCGGTAAGTCGGCCCAGATGCGATAGCGCAGCGAATGATCATCCAGCGAGCCGGGCAATGGCCCAGCCTGCGTTCAGCTCAGTCGTAAATGCTCTTGAATCAGCCCGACCAGTGTCAGATTGGCGTTTTCGGCGGTGGTATCCAGATGCACCAGATGCAGGCGCTCGTCATCGGAGAACGGCTCCAGATTGGCCAGTTGCCGTTCGAGTACCGAAAGCCCGGCTTCCGACGGGTCGCCACCGCGACGGGCGCGCTTCTCGACGCGCGCCCGCAGGGTCGTTTCATCGGCCTCGAAGCTGACCAGCAACACCGGCAAACCGCGTCCTTCGGCTTCATGACGCAGCCGGTCCCGCTGGGCCCGCTTGAGACAGGTGGCATCGATACACACCGGCAGGCCGGCTTCGAGCACGATGCCGGTCAGCTTGGCAAGATGCGCATAGGTCCGCTCGGTGGCATCACTATGGTAGATATCCACACCCTGCCGAGCGGTATCGGTGCGTGGCTCGAACCCGAACAGCCGCTTACGTTCGACGTCGGAGCGCAGTCTGACGACACCCAGGCGGCGCACCATCTCCCCGGTGAAACGACTCTTGCCGCTGCCCGATACGCCGACACCGATGACCAGATAAGGGAAGCTGAACTCGGCATAGCGCCGTGCCAGTTCGATATCGCGACGGTAATCCGCCATGATCGCCGAGCGGTCGGCGGGATGACGTTCGGCCTGAGCGTACCGCAGCATGTCGACCTTGGCCCGTACCAGCGCCCGATACAGCTTGTAGAACGGCAATAGCCGCAACAGGCGGTAATCGCCGGAGAGTTCCAGGTAGCGATTCAGCGCATGCTGGGCGAAGGCGTTCTCGCCACGCGCCTCGAGATCCATCAACAGAAAGGCCAGATCGCCGCCGACATCGTTCCAACGCAGCTCCTCGTTGAACTCGAGGCCATCGAACATCAAGGCGCGGCCTTCATGATGCACGGCATTGCCCAGATGCACGTCGCCATGGGTTTCGCGCACATGGCCCTCGCTCAAGCGCCGCTCGAACTCACCATCGAAGCGCTCGAAGGCTTCATCGACCCAGGTCTCGAGATACGCCAGGCGCTGACGATCGCCATCGTTCTCGAGTCGAGCGCCGATCAGCTCGAATTCACGCTCGAGGATGCGCTGCATGGCGGCCCGCGAGCCGAGGTCACTGCCTTCGGGCACCCGATCCGCCTGCTCGTGAAAGGCCACCAACTGATCGATCAGATCGTCGAGCATCTCCAGCGACAGCTCGCCACTGGCCTGCAGATTGCTGAACAGCAGACGATTGCTGAACTGGCGCATCTTCACGGCGTATTCGAAGGGCGCGGAAGCATCGTTGATGCGCGGCGTTTCGGGCGTGCCCGAGATCGCCACCGCCTCGAGATACAGCGACGGTGCCAGGCGCCGGTTGAGCCGCACCTCCTGCTCACATAGCCGGCGGCGTTTCTCCAGGCTGGAAAAATCCAGGAAACTGCCGAAATCCACCGGTTTCTTGAGCTTATAAGCGAAATCGCCAGTCAGAACGATCCACGAAATATGCGTTTCGAAAACCTCGATGCCCGCTACCGGATGATCGTAGCAATCGGCGTCGTGCAGCGCTTTTATCAGGGCCTCGCTCACCGTATTCTCCCCGCGTTATTCAACCTCGACCATTGTAGAGAAGACCTTATCCGCCGCATCCAGAGTCAGCTGAATGTCTTCCGGGGTATGCGCACTGGACATGAAGCCGGCCTCAAACGCCGAAGGCGCGAGATACACCCCATGATCGAGCATGCCGGTAAAGAAGCGCCGAAAGGCGCCCACGTCGCAGGCCGTGGCCTGAGCGAAATTATCCACCCGCGACTGGCCGGTGAAGAAGACGCCGAACATGCCACCGGCACGCTGGGTTAGCATTTCCACCCCGGCCGCCGCGGCGCGCTCGGCGAGCCCATCGCATAGCGTATCGACGCGTTGCGCCAGCGCTTGATGAAAGCCCGGCTGGCGAATCTTGCCGAGCAGCGCGATACCCGCCGCCATGGCCAGCGGATTACCGGCCAGCGTGCCGGCCTGGTAGACCGGCCCCAGCGGCGATATCTGCTGCATGATCTCGCGCTTGCCGCCGAAGGCGCCGACCGGCATGCCGCCGCCGACGATCTTGCCCAGGCAGGTCAGATCCGGAGTCACGCCGTAATGCGCCTGGGCACCGCCGAGGGCGACACGAAAGCCGGTCATCACCTCATCGAAGATCAGTACGCTGCGATGCTGGTCGCAGACTTCGCGCAAAGTTTCGAGAAAGCCCGGCAGTGGCGGAATGCAATTCATGTTGCCGGCCACCGGCTCGACGATGATGCACGCTATCTGGTCGCCGATCTCGGCGAAGCTCTCGCGCACCGCTTCGCTGTCGTTGTAAGGCAGTGTCACGGTGTGCTCGGCCAATGCGGCGGGCACGCCGGGGGAACTGGGCTCGCCATGCGTCAGCGCGCCGGAGCCGGCCTTGACCAGCAGCGAGTCGGAGTGGCCGTGGTAGTTGCCCTCGAACTTGACGATCTTGTCGCGGGCGGTATAGCCGCGCGCCAGGCGGATCGCCGACATGGTCGCCTCGGTGCCGGAATTGACCATGCGCACCAGATCGATCGACGGGATGATCTCGCAGATCAGCTCGGCCATGGTGGTTTCGATGGCGGTCGGCGTGCCGAACGACAACCCGGCATCGAGCCGCTCACGCACGGCACCCAATACCTCGGGGTCGGCGTGGCCGGTGATCATCGGCCCCCACGAGCCGACGTAATCGACATAGCGCTGCCCTTCGACATCGTAAAGATAAGCGCCTTGCGCGCGCTCGATGAACAGCGGCGGACGCTGCATGTCCTTGAAGGCGCGCACCGGCGAATTCACACCTCCCGGAATATGCCGGCAGGCCAGTTCGAAGAGCTGTGCGGAAGTAGTCATGAAGCGCCTCGTCACGGTTTTTCGTCGCTGTTGCGACAACGGTGTGGATAACTCTCTGGATAGATCGAATAACTCTCTGTTTACGCTCTGTGGATAAGCGCCGAGTCACAACGATCGAGGCAACGGTTCAGTTGACGAACACGATGCTCGGGATCGTCAACGCCAAACACCGCATGCACCATCGCCAACAGATCGGCGCCGGCATCGTTTGCTGCCAGTGCCTTGTCGCCATCGATGCCGCCGATGGCGACCCGCGGCAGTCCGAAACGAGCCGCATGAGCCAGTAGCTCGAGCGATGCCGGCGGTGCCTCGGGCTTGGTACGCGAAGCGAAGAACCGCCCGAAGGCCAGGTAACTGGCACCCTCCGCCGCGGCACGCGCGGCCAGATCGATACGCGCATGGCAAGTGGCGCCGATGATCGCATCGCAGCCCAGCAGCTCGCGCGCCTCATGCAGCGAACCATCGCCCTGGCCCAGATGCAGGCCGACGCCACCGAAGCCTTCCGCGCGCAGACGGCGTGCCAGCGCCACATCGTCGTTGATGATCAGCGGCACGTCGTAGGACGCACACAATGGCGCCAGGGCCCGTGCCTGACGCCAGCGTAGATTGTCATCGGCCGATTTGTCACGATACTGCAGCAGTGCGAGGCCGCCGCGCAAGGCGGCCTCGCAGCCACCGAGCAGCCGTTGGTCATTGGGTAGCAATGTGGCATCGGTGATCGCATAGATGCCCCGGGTCCAGGTGTTTTCAATCATGAGCGGCGCTCCGCAGGATCGGGGATTGCCAGAGTCGCCGTGGCAACGCCTGGGCGTTACCGGGCCGCCAGCCATGTTCGAGGCTCTCCCAGGTGAAGCGCTGGGCCTGTTCGCAGGCCATCACCAGGCGCTCACCGACCGCCAGCCGGGCGGCCAACGCCGCCGCCAGGGTGCACCCGGAGCCGTGATAGCTCGCCGGCAAGCGTGGCCAGTGCCATTGGCGGCTGCTATCCGGCGTGTGCAGGGTATGCATGATCGTATTGTCCGGCGTACCCGGTATCGGATCATCGGTGCCGGTGACCAACAGCGCCTGGCAACCCAGCGACATCAGCGCCACCACGCGCTCGACATCATCGCTGCCTTGCTCGCCGGCAAGCCAGGCCAGTTCATTGCGATTGGGCGTGAGGATATCCACGAGCGGTAGCAGGCGCTTGCGAAAATCGTCGATCAACGCCGTTGTGGATAACATTTTTCCGCCCCCGGCCCTGAGCACCGGATCCACCACCAGGGGAATACCCGGGCACGCGCGCACCACGTCCTCGACGGCATCGAGCGTCGCTTCGTCGGCAATCAGTCCGACCTTGATCGCCGCAATCTCGAACTCGTCGAGCAGCGCCCAGGCCATGTCGCGAATGCCATCGGCGGGACAAGGCATCACGCGCAACACATCGCGCGTACTCTGCACGGTCAGGCTGGTGGGTACGGTCACCGCCCAGCCACCGCAAGCGGCAATCGCTTCGGCATCGGCGACCAGGCCGGCGCCACCGGTCGGGTCGTGTCCCGCCAGTACCAGCACCACGGGGAGCTTGGCATCGCCGGTCAAAACGGCTTCACCATGGCCAGCACGATGATCAGAACCAGAGCGATGACGGGCGCCTCGTTGAACCAGCGAAAGAACGTTTGCGATTTCAGGCAGTTACCTGCCGCCAACTTTTTCATGTAGACCAGACATAGGTGGTGATACCCCACCAGCAAGAGCACCAGCAGCAGTTTGACGTGCAGCCAGCCACTGCTCAGGTAAGCGGGCACGAGCAGCAGCAGCCAGCCACCCAGCGCCAACACCGCGATCATCGATGGCGTCATGATGCCGCGATACAACTTGCGCTCCATGACCTTGAAATACTCGATGGCCTGGCTATCGCCGTTATCGCGCGCCATGGCGTGATAGACGAACAGGCGCGGCAGGTAGAACATCGCCGCGAACCAGGTCACCACGGCAATCAGATGAAACGCTTTCACCCACAGGTACATTCCGGCTCCTTCCAGGGCGTGTCGCGCCCATTCAGCGCTTGTAGCGATAGTAATTCTCGATGGCGTCGCGGGTAATGATACCGGAAATATTGTCGATCATCGGCTCGCTCGATCGTTCCACGTAAAGCGCATCCACGCCGTGATCGTCCAACCGGTCGAAGGCTTCGCTGAGTGTCGCCTGGGGATGTATCGGCGCCAGTTCGAGTCGCTGACCGGGAATCTCGAGCAGATCGAACGTCGGCTCCTCGGCGGATCGCTCATCGAGCAGCGCTCGGGCCAGATCGGCGGCCTTCAGTGCCAGGGTCGGCTTGTCGCCGCTGGCGCGCACGATCACCACCCATGCCGGCTCGGCGCCAAGCAAGGATTTGGCCGCCTCGCGACTGACCAGGCGCCGGGTGATGACAAAATCGCGATTCATCGCCGCCGGCACGGAAATCCGCGACAACGCCTGCATCAACGGCTGCTGCAACGGATGCAGGCCATGATGCGTCTGGGTAATGAAGAATCCCTGACAGCGGCATAACTGGCGCGCCGCAAGGCCCGAAACCACCACCGTCAGCATGCCAGGCAAGATGATGTTGGGATTGTGGGTCAGTTCGACAAGCGCCATCAACGCCGCCAGGGGCGCCTGCAATACCGCGCCCATCATCGCCGCCATGCCGAGCATCGCATAGACTTCGGGCCCCGATGCCGACATCGGCATCAGCAGGCCACCCAATACGCCGCATAGCGCACCGGCGGCGGCGCCCACCACCAGGATCGGTCCGATGATGCTGACCGGGATGCCGCAGGCTACGGCCAGCGCCGTCAATAGCGATTTGCCGACGGCGACCGCGATCAATACATCGATCGGTACCGATGCCGTCAAGGTCAGACCCAGCGTGTCGTAGCCCATTCCCTGAACCTGCGGGTACCACCAGGCGACACTGCCCACGAGCGCGCCGACCAGCGCAAAGCGCAACCACATCGGTAGCCGCTGCAATTTATCGCTACCCTGCGCCACCTTGACGAACAGCCCGGCTAACAGACCGATCGCCAATGCGCTGGTCACGATCCAGGGCAGATCCAGCAGCGAGCGCAGTTGCAGACCGGGAATGGCGAAGGCCGGCTCCGGGCCATAGACCAGTTGCGCGACGACCGCGCCCATGCTCGAGGCCAGAATCACCGGCATGAAACCGGCGACGGTGTACTCCATGATCACCACTTCCATGGCGAAAAGGACACCGGCGATGGGCGTATTGAAGGAGGCGGCGATGCCGGCTGCCGTGCCGCAGGCCACCAGTACCCGCAGGCTATTGTGCGGCAGGCGCAGGCGCTGCCCCAACCCGCTGGCGGCCGCCGCACCCAGGTGGATCGCCGGTCCCTCGCGACCGGCGGAGAGACCGCCGAGCACCGAGGCCACACCGACCCACCACTGATTGATCCAGTTGCGTAGCGGCAGGCGGCCCTGATGGTAGGTCAGACGCTCGATGACATGCGCGATGCCTACCTTTCTGGCACTGGCTGGCTGGCGCCCTAGCCACAGGCCAATCAGTGCCACGGCGATCAGTGGCATCAACGAACGCACGCCCGCGGGCAATGCCTCGAACGCTTCGATATCGCCATGCGGCATGAAAACCCAGGCCCCCAACGACAGCAGTAGTCGAAAGCTCACCATCAGCGCGCCGGTCACCAGACCCGATACCAGACCCAGCAGGCAGAGTTGCGGCAGTGCATCGACACTGGCCAGTTGCCGGCGAAAGCGTTCGAGATTCAGCCTGGGCAGACGCGGATCGGGCACGCAAAAATCCTTATAGCCGAAGTTGCCCACTAGGGTTTGGGTCCATGACCTTGTGTATCATACCCTTGTAGGACGTCTGCGAACGACAGGCTCACCACTCAAGGAGACCATCGTGATCAAGGTCGGTATCGTTGGCGGCACCGGATATACCGGGGTCGAACTCCTGCGCCTGCTGGCGCAGCATCCCGAGGTCGAGGTGGCTATCATCACCTCGCGTTCGCAGGCCGGAACGAGCATCGCCGAGCTGTATCCCAATCTGCGCGGCCATTACGATCGCCTGCTTTTCAGCGAGCCCGATCCCGCACGCCTGGGCGAGTGCGACGCCGTCTTCTTCGCCACGCCGCACGGGGTCGCCCACGCGCTGGCCGGTGAGCTACTGGCGCGCGGCACCCGGGTGATCGATCTGTCCGCCGACTTTCGCCTCGCCGATGCCGAGGAGTGGTCGCGCTGGTACGGCCAGGCGCATGGCGCGCCGGAACTGCTCGCTGACGCCGTCTACGGGCTACCCGAAGTCAATCGTGAGGCCATTCGCCATGCTCGGCTGATCGCCGTGCCCGGTTGTTATCCGACCGCCGTGCAACTCGGTCTGCTGCCACTGCTCGAGAAAGGGCTGATCGACCCCGAGCGGATCATCGCCGATTGCAAATCCGGCGTCACCGGTGCCGGGCGCGCCGCCAAGATCGGCTCGCTGCTGGCCGAAGCCAGCGAATCGATGAAGGCCTACGGCGCCAGTGGCCATCGCCACTTGCCGGAAATTCGCCAGGGCCTGGTACGCGCCGCCGGCGCCCCGGTGGGACTCACCTTCGTGCCGCATCTCACGCCGATGATTCGCGGTATCCATGCTACGCTCTATGGCCGCTTGAACGGCGCCGTCGATGACTTGCAGAGCCTCTTCGAGGCGCGCTTCGCCGACGAGCCGGCGGTGGATGTCATGCCGGCCGGCAGCCATCCGGAAACCCGTAGCGTCAAGGGCGCCAATATTTGCCGCCTGGCGGTACATCGTCCGGGCGATGGCGATACCGTGGTGGTGCTATCGGTGATCGACAATCTGGTCAAGGGCGCATCCGGCCAGGCGGTGCAGAATCTCAATCTGATGTTCGGCTTCGATGAAATGGCCGGCATGCAGGCGCCGGCACTGCTGCCATGAGTCGGTCTGGAGTAAGCGCTCGGCAATCCCGAGCAAAAGTTGACCCTTTTGCTCGGGATTGGAGATAATACGCCCAAGTCACTTTATTACGGAGGCTCCACATGAGCGGTGTCGCATCTTTCGCCCCCACGCCGCTGTTGCTCACCGAGTCCGCCGCACGGCGTCTGCGTGCGCTGGCCGCCGAGGAGAACAACCCGGCGCTCAAGCTGCGCGTGTTCGTCACTGGCGGTGGCTGTTCGGGGTTCCAGTACGGCTTCGATTTCGCCGAACAGACCGCGGATGACGATACCGTCATCGAAATCGACGATGTCGGCATGGTCGTCGACCCTCTGTCGTATCAGTACCTGGTCGGTTCCACCGTGGACTTCGAGGAAGGCCTCGCCGGTGCGCGTTTCGTGATCAAGAATCCCAATGCCACTTCGACTTGTGGCTGTGGTTCCTCGTTCATGGTGTGATCACGTCGTTCTTTCGCATTAGCCATTCACAACCGGCATATCATTCTTGCCGCTTGACGGTTTCCCGCGAACTCGCCAAGGTAAAAGGCGCGTTCCATGAATAAAATTTCTAATTGGGGAACCCCATGAAAAGCAACACTCTTAAGCAGGCTACACTGATTGGCGCCATGACTCTGGGCCTGGGCGTTTCGGCCTCGGCCTTTGCCGCGCCGAGCGTCAGCGCCGTTACCGATCCCAGTTTCGTGCCCTTCGAGATGATGGACAAGGAAACCGGCGAGATGGTCGGTTTCGACATGGACATTCTGCATGAGGTCGCCGAGCGCGCAGGTTTCGAAGTCGATCTGCGCACCATGGACTTCAATGGCATCATCCCCGCCGTGCAGACCGGCAACGCCGAAATCGCCATCGCCGGAATCACCATCACCGAAGAACGCGACAAGGTCGTCGACTTCAGCGACCCCTACTACGATTCCGGCCTGCGCATCCTGGTCCCCGCCAGCAACGACAGTGTCGACGAGCTGAGCGACCTGGAAGGCATGAATATCGGCACCAAGATCGGCTCGACCAGCTACAACTACCTGCAGAAGCATCTCGGCGACAAGGCGGAGATCAAGCCGTACCCGGGCAGCGCCGACATGTATCTGGCGCTGATGGGTGGCAGCGTCGACGCGGTGTTTTATGATGCGCCCAACGTCGGCTATTTCGCCAAGACCCAAGGCGAGGGTCGTGCCAAGGTCGTCGGTCCCCTCTACGAAGGCCAGCAGTACGGTATCGTCTTCACCGCCGGCAGCGAGTGGCTCGAGCCGACCAACGAGGCGCTGGCGTCGATGAAGGAAGACGGCACCTACGACGAAATCTACACCAAGTGGTTCGGTGAAGCGCCCAGCGAAGAAGCCGCTGAATAAACCACAGCCGTCATGAACGGGGCCGGGTGGCCAAAGCGCCCGGCCCTTTTTCGTTCTACCCAACCCAACGCAGGACCGCCCCGTGGATGTTCCTGCCTGGAGAATCCAACGTGGACGTCACTTTCCAGTTCGACTGGCAAGCAGCCATCGACTCCATTCCCTTTTTACTCGAAGGGATTCCCTGGACCCTGCTGATCTCCTTCGGTGGCCTGGCCATCGGCTTCGTCATCGGCATCGTCTTCGGCCTGCTGCGTATCAACCCGATCCGGCTGCTGCGCTGGCCGGCCATCGCCTATATCGAGATCTTTCGTGGCACCCCGGTGCTGGTACAGGTGCTGTTCATCTTCTATGGCCTGCCACAGATCCTCGGAGGGCCGATCAACGCGCTGACTGCCGGGATCGCCGCCATCGCGCTCAATTCCGGCGCTTATATCTCCGAGATCGTACGTGGCGGGGTGCAATCGATCGAGAAAGGCCAACGCGAAGCCGGGCTCTCGCTGGGTCTGTCGCGCGGCCAGTCGTTTCGCTACATCATCTGGCCGCAGGCGTTGCGCCGCATGATTCCGGCGCTGGGCAATCAAGGCATCGTCAGTATCAAGGACACGTCGCTGTTCTCGGTGATCGGGGTCGGCGAACTGGTGCGCCAGGGTCAGATCTACATCGCCACCACCTTCACCGCGCTGGAGGTCTATTTCATGGTGGCACTGCTCTACCTGGTCATCACGTTGAGTCTTTCCTTCGCCTTGCGCCTGCTCGAGAGCAGGGGCCTGAACGGTCAGTAGGAGCCAAGCAATGAACGACGAGACGCGTGAAACCGCGCAAGAAACGGCGTCACAGCCCATCGTGCGGCTGGAGGGGGTCAATAAGCACTTTGGCGCCCTGCACGTATTGAAGGATATCGATCTCGAAGTGGTGCCCGGCGAGGTCGTCGTGATCATCGGCGCCAGCGGCTCGGGCAAATCGACCATGATTCGCTGCGTCAATGGCCTCGAGGAGTTTCAGAGCGGCAACATCGAGGTCGACGGCAACCAGCTCCTGCCGCACGGCAAGAGCGGCAAGTCGCTGCAGACCATTCGCACCGAGGTCGGCATGGTGTTCCAGCAGTTCAACCTGTTTCCGCACCTGTCGGTACTCGACAATGTCACCTTGGCGCCTGTCAAGGTGCGCGGCTGGCCACGCGACAAGGCGCTGCAAACGGCCCACAAGCTGCTCGAGCGGGTCGGCATCCGCGATCAGGCGGCCAAGTATCCGGGGCAGCTCTCGGGCGGGCAGCAGCAACGCGTGGCGCTGGCGCGGGCACTGGCCATGGAACCGCGGCTGATGCTGTTCGACGAGCCGACCTCGGCGCTCGACCCCGAGATGATCGGCGAGGTACTCGACGCCATGCGCAAGCTCGCCAACGACGGCATGACCATGATGATCGTTACCCATGAAATGGGCTTCGCCCGTGAAGTCGCCGATCGGGTGATCTACATTCACGGCGGTCAGATCGTCGAGCAGGGACCGCCCCACGAGGTGCTCGACAATCCGCAGAACGAGCGTACCCAATCCTTCCTGTCCCGCGTGCTCAAGCACTGAGTACGGATGTCATGACCCACTAGTGCAGCGTCCGCCCTTCGGGGCGGATTTTTGCGTTTTGGGCCATCATCTTCTCTTCCCCGAGCTTCGCTGCGTGCCGCTTTTCCTTTCATCTCGCACTTTTTCCGGCTGTGGATAAATTTTTCCGACAATGGTCGCTCGACAGGCGCTAGCCCACTATTCATGGGCATCCTGGCGCTACCGGCCGAGTTGTTGATCAACCTGCTCACAGCCCCGGTAGCCGCCAGTGGATAAACTCGGCATGCTTCGCGTTGTGAACAACCGCTCATTCGGTCCACAAGAATCCCAAGGCATGTCCGCAGCAAGCCGGCTGCTTTCTCAATCAGTTATCAACACTTCAACATTTTGAAAAATATACCGTTTAATAGCTTATCCACCAAAACTGCCCACACTAGTAGTTACAACCACAACAGAACTTCTTTTCTTTTATTCTTAATTTTAATAATTAACGATGCCAGGCAGGAAGCGCTGAGTGACGAGGTGTGGAAAACCCCTGACGGTTACCCACAGGGGCGTTATACTCAGCGGCCTGATTTCAGCACTAACCGTGCGCCATGGGCGCAATCGAGGACTAACGTGGATTACCCCAACCGCTTTGACGTCATCGTCATCGGCGGGGGCCATGCGGGAACGGAAGCCGCATTGGCCGCCGCCCGCATGGGCTGCCAGACCCTGCTGCTGACGCACAACATCGAGACCCTCGGCCAGATGTCCTGCAATCCCGCGATCGGTGGGATCGGCAAGAGTCATCTGGTCAAGGAGATCGATGCGCTCGGCGGTGCCATGGCGCTGGCCACCGACCAGGCGGGTATTCAGTTTCGCGTGCTCAATGCCCGCAAGGGCCCGGCCGTGCGCGCGACCCGCGCCCAGGCCGATCGGGTACGCTACAAGGCGGCGATTCGCAGCGTGCTGGAGAGCCAGCCCAATCTCACGCTATTCCAGCAGGGTGTCGACGATTTGATCGTCGATGGCGACACAGTGCGTGGTGCGATCACCCAGACCGGGATCCGCTTTCATGCCCAGACGGTGGTGCTGTGTACCGGTACGTTCCTCGGTGGGGTGATGCATATCGGGCTGGACCACCACGCCGGCGGCCGCGCCGGGGATCCGCCCGCCAATGCACTGGCACAACGCCTGCGTGCACTGCCGTTTCGCGTCGATCGCCTGAAGACCGGTACGCCGCCGCGTCTCGACGCCAAGAGCGTCGATTTCTCGGTCCTCGAGGAGCAGCCCGGTGACACGCCCACACCGGTGATGTCGTATCTCGGCTCGCGCGCTGGCCATCCGCGTCAGGTCAGCTGCCATATCGCGCATACCAACGAGCGCACCCACGAGATCATTCTCGCCAATCTCGATCGTTCGCCGATGTATTCGGGGGTCATCGAGGGTGTGGGGCCGCGCTATTGCCCGTCGATCGAGGACAAGGTCCATCGCTTCGCCGACAAGAGCAGCCACCAGGTGTTCATCGAGCCCGAAGGCCTCGACACGTTCGAGCTCTACCCCAACGGGATTTCCACCTCGCTGCCGTTCGACGTGCAACTGCAAGTGGTGCGCTCGATCGCTGGCCTTGCGAACGCGCATATCACCCGGCCGGGCTATGCCATCGAGTACGATTTCTTCGATCCACGCGATCTCAAGCACTCGCTGGAAACCAAATTTATCCACAACCTGTTCTTCGCCGGACAGATCAACGGCACTACCGGCTACGAAGAGGCCGGCGCCCAGGGCTTGCTCGCCGGCCTCAACGCCGCGCGTCGCGCACTCGGTGACGAGAGCTGGTGCCCACGCCGCGATGAGGCCTATCTCGGCGTGCTGGTCGACGACCTGACCACGCTCGGTACCCAGGAGCCGTATCGCATGTTCACGTCGCGCGCCGAATACCGGCTGTTACTGCGCGAAGACAACGCCGATCTGCGCCTGACCGAAACCGGTCGCCGCCTGGGGCTCATCGATGATGCGCGCTGGGCCGCCTTCGAGACCAAGCGCGAAGCGATCGAGCGCGAGAGCGCCCGCCTGCGCGATACCTGGGTACAGCCGCAATCCGCCGAAGCCGAGCGACTCGCGCACAAGCTGCAAAAGCCGCTGGCCCGCGAGTACAGCCTGCTCGATCTGCTCAGGCGCCCGGAACTCGGTTATGCCGATCTGGCCAGCCTCACCGGGGAACCGGTCGCTGACGATGCGGTGGCCGAGCAGGTCCAGATTCGTGCCAAGTACCAGGGTTACATCGAGCGCCAGCAGGGCGAAATCGACAAGCTCAAGCGTCACGAAGCCACACCGCTGCCGGCCGATCTCGATTACCAGCGGGTCGAGGGGCTATCCAACGAGATCCGCCAGAAGCTGAGTGCGGCGCGCCCCGAGACCTTGGCCCAGGCCGGGCGGATTTCCGGTGTCACCCCGGCGGCGGTGTCGATCCTGTTGATTCACCTCAAGAAACGCCGCCTGCTCGATAGCCAGCGCGCGGTGAATGCATGACATCGAGCTGCGAGGAGCGTCTGGATCGGGGGCTCGCCGAGTTGGGTATCGCTGTCGACGAAACCCAGCGAGAACGCCTGCTGGCGTTACTGGCGTTGTTGCACAAGTGGAATCGCGCCTATAACCTCACCGCGATACGTTCGCCCGACGAGATGGTCACCAAGCACCTGCTCGATAGCGCCGCGGTGTTGCCTGCCGTACGTGGGCCAAGGCTACTCGATGCGGGCGCCGGGCCGGGATTTCCCGGCCTGGTGCTGGCGATCCTCGCACCCGGACTTGCGGTGTCGCTACTCGACAGCAACGGCAAGAAAACCCGTTTTCAACGCCAGGCGGTACTGGAATTGGGGCTGACCAACGTCACGCCGGTGCAAGCGCGTGTCGAGCGCTTCGAGGCGCCGCCCTTCGATCAGGTGATATCGCGCGCCTTTGCCAGCCTGGCCGATTTCGTGGCGCTGACCGAGCATTTGCTGGCCGAAGGCGGTGAATGGCTAGCGATGAAGGGCCGGGCCTGCGAGGATGAGTTGGCCGCATTGCCATCGACGATAGCGTTGGTGGAGCGCCGCGCACTCAAGGTGCCCGGCGATGAGTCAAGCCGCCAACTGCTGCGGCTGCAGCGCGTTCGCTAGTCATACCGTCGGGATCATTGTCGAGAAGGGAGTCGCTCGTGACCAAGATCATCGCCTTGACCAACCAGAAGGGCGGCGTCGGCAAGACCACCACCGCCGTCAATCTGGCGGCCTGTCTGGCGGCGTTGGATCGCCGCGTGCTGCTGGTCGATCTCGATCCCCAGGGCCATGCCACCATGGGCAGCGGCATCGATAAGCACGAACTCGACGGCAGTGTGCTCGAGGTACTGCTCGGCGAGAAGCGTGCCGCCGAGGTGATACTCGACTGTCCCGATGCCGGCTATGCATTGTTGCCGGGCAATGCCGACCTGACCGCCGCGGAGGTCGACCTGCTCGATCGCGAGGGCCGTGAACGCTGCCTGCACGATGCCATCAGCGGCGTGGCCAGCGAATACGACGTGGTACTGATCGATTGCCCGCCATCGCTCAACATGCTCACCGTCAATGGCCTGACCGCCGCCGATGGCGTGCTGATTCCGCTGCAGTGCGAGTTCTACGCCCTCGAAGGACTATCCGCGCTACTCGACACCGTCGAACAGATCCAGGCCAGCGTAAATCCCGCGCTGCAGGTGTTCGGCATCGTGCGTACCATGTTCGACAACCGCAACAGCCTGACCCGCGACGTCAGCAAGCAATTGCGCGATTATTTCGGCGATACCCTGCTCAAGGCCGCCATTCCACGCAACGTGCGGGTCGCCGAGGCGCCCAGCCATGGCCTGCCGGTGACCAAGTATGCACGCTTCTCGCGGGGCAGCCAGGCTCATCGGGTACTCGCCAAGGAACTGATTCGTCGCCTGTCGCTATGATTCCGGTAAACGCCAGTAGCTGCTCTGAAAAGCCTACCAAGGAGCGCCCATGACCCGTAACAAACGTGCCCTGGGCCGCGGCCTGGATGCCCTAATCGGCGCCGGTGCACGCCGCCGCGAACTGCTCGACGCCGATGGCCAGATCGACATCGACGCGGCGCTGGAAGACGACGCCAACGAGCGCCAAGCCAGCGAGCGCCTGGTTCGATTGCCACTCGGCCAGCTGGCGCGCGGCAAGTTTCAGCCACGCCGCGATATCCAGCCCGAAGCCCTCGAGGAGTTGACCGATTCGATTCGCGCTCATGGCATCATGCAGCCCATCGTGGTGCGACCGGTCGGCGAGGAGCGTTATGAAATCATCGCCGGCGAGCGGCGCTGGCGAGCGGCACAACTGGCCGAACTCGACGTCATCCCGGCGCTGGTGCGCGAGGTCAGCGATCAGACCGCGCTGGCCCTGGCGCTGATCGAGAACATTCAGCGTGAGAATCTCAATCCGGTCGAGGAGTCGCTGGCACTCAAGCGCCTGCTCGACGAGTTCGAACTGACCCAGCAGCAGGTCGCCGATGCGGTCGGCAAATCGCGCGCCCAGGTCGCCAACCTGCTGCGTCTGCTGGCGCTCGATCCCGAAGTCCAGACGCTGCTCGAGCGTGGCGATCTCGATATGGGTCATGCCCGGGCACTGCTGGCGCTATCCGGTGCCCGCCAGCGTCAGGCCGCGCACGAAGTGGTCAACAACGATCTGACCGTGCGCCAGACCGAGGCGCTGGTAAAGCAGCTGCAAGCGGGCAAGCCGGCCGACAAGACCTCGCCCAAGCCCTCGGCCGATGTCGCACGTCTCGAAAGCCAACTCGGTGAGCTGCTTGGCGCGCCGGTGCGCATCCAGCATGGTCGCAGCGGTAAGGGCCGTGTGACCATTGGCTACTCCAGTCTCGATGAGCTCGATGGCATCCTTACGCATATTCGTTGATAACGGTTATGCCGGCGTGTAAAACCCGAGCGCTGTCGGGCAATTAGCTCACATATCGTTATTTAGCACGTTAACGTTTTTTGCACACAAATCGTCGCGCTTTGGTCATAAGCTCGCAATAGTTCGCGCGAAATCGGTGCAGGTTCGGTTGAACGCGTCGCACGGCTTCCCTATAATCCGCCGAGGTTCGCTTGGGTGTAACGTCGAGTGGGACAGTAAAAAGACGGCTCGAAATAAATGGTCCGCAGGGCGCCTGCGTGCCCAGACGCTTATCGAGGACCAGGAGGTATGATTCAGAATTCATTGCCGGCTCGGCTCGAGCGCCCGCGGTTTTCGCGCCTCTTGCTGGTCCAGTCGGGCTGCATATTCGCGATGATGCTGCTGGCGAGCTTCTTTGGCGCCGAAGCGGCTCTGTCTGCGTTGCTTGGTGGCCTGGTCTGTCTGTTGCCCAATACCTATTTCGCCTGGCGTGCCTTCCGCTATCGGGGAGCGCGACTGGCCAACGACATCGTCAAGAGTTTCTATCGTGCCGAAGCGGGAAAGTTCGGTTTGACGGCGGCATTGTTCACCCTGGTGTTCGTGGCAGTGCCCCCCTCAAACCCCGTTTTTTTCTTTGGCGCTTATGTGGTGACGTTGTTCACGCAGTGGCTGGGACCCTGGCTGCTACGCGGACCGCCGCACACTTGATATCGAGGCAGTGCAATGGCAGTCAGTAATCCGACTCCGACGGAGTATATCCAGCACCACCTGCAGAATCTGACCTTCGGATTGCATCCGGAGCATGGCTGGACAATGGCCCACTCGGCCGAGGAAGCCGCCGAAATGGGCTTCTGGGCCATCCATCTCGACACCATGGGCTGGTCGATCGCCCTCGGTGTGCTGTTCCTGTTCGTTTTCCGCAAGGCGGCCAAGGCCGCCAGCACCGGCGTCCCCGGCGGTCTGCAGAACTTCGTCGAGATGATGGTCGAGTTCGTCGACAACTCGGTCAAGGAAACCTTCCACGGCAAGAGCAAGCTGATCGCGCCGCTGTCATTGACGATCTTCTGCTGGATCTTCCTGATGAATCTGATGGACCTGGTGCCGGTCGACGTGCTGCCGTTGCTGGCCCAGAAGATCGCCGTGCTGTTCGGCGCCGATCCCGCGCACGTCTATTTCAAGGTGGTCCCGACCACCGATGTCAACGCCACGCTTGGCATGTCGCTATCGGTGTTTGCGTTGATGATCTTCTATGCGATTCGCTCCAAGGGGTTTTCCGGTTTCATCGGCGAACTGACCCTGCACCCGTTCAATACGCCCAATAACAAGCTGGTGCAGGCCCTGTTGATTCCCGTCAATTTCCTGCTCGAAGTGGTGACGCTACTCGCCCGCCCGGTCTCGCTGGCGCTGCGACTGTTCGGCAACATGTATGCCGGCGAGTTGATCTTCATCCTGATCGCGCTGCTCGGACTGTGGCAACTGCCGCTGCACTTCCCATGGGCGGTATTCCATATTCTGATCGTCGTGCTGCAAGCCTTCATCTTCATGATGCTCACCATCGTCTATATGAGCCTGGCGATCGAAGAGCACTGATTCCCTGTAACCCGTAACCCGCTAAACCACTTGAACTGAAACTGGAGTAAATCATGGAAGCACAAGTTCTGGGCATGACCGCCATCGCCGTGTCTCTGCTGATCGGCCTGGGCGCACTGGGCACCGCCATCGGCTTTGGTATCCTGGGCGGCAAGTTCCTGGAAGGCGCCGCGCGTCAGCCGGAAATGATTCCGCAACTGCAGGTGAAGATGTTCATCGTCGCCGGCCTGCTCGACGCCGTGACCATGATCGGTGTCGGTATCGCGCTATTCTTCACCTTCGCCAACCCGTTTGTCGGTTAATTCGCGGTCGGTCGTCATGACCCACCGTGACTGTAACCCCAAACCTGTGAAGCGAGAGGTGCTGGCGTGAATCTGAACCTTACCCTAATCGGTCAGGCCATCGCCTTCGCGGTCTTCGTCTGGTTCTGCATGAAGTACGTATGGCCGCCGGTCATGCAGGCATTGCAGGAACGCCAGAAGAAGATCGCCGATGGCCTGGACGCTGCCAGCCGTGCCAACCGCGACCTCGAACTGGCCCAGGAGCAGGCCAACGAGACGTTGCGCGAGAGCAAGGAGCAGGCGGCGGAAATTCTTGAGCAAGCCCACAAGCGGTCGAACCAGATGATCGAGGAGGCGCGCGACAACGCCCGCCAGGAGGGCGAGCGCATGATTGCCAACGCCCGAGCCGAGATCGAGCAGGAGATCAATCGCGCGAAGGAAGAGCTGCGTGCGCAGGTATCGCGGCTCGCCATCGAGGGGGCGGAGCGGATCCTGGAATCCTCCATCGACGAGACCAAGCATCGCGAACTCGTCGACAAACTCGCTGCCGAGCTTTGAGGAGATGATCCATGGCTGAAACGTCTACCGTTGCCCGACCCTACGCCAAGGCGGCGTTCGAGTTCGCGCAGGCCCAGGGGGCGCTGGATGCCTGGTCCGGCATGCTGGCTTCGGCGGCGCAGGTCGCCACCAACGACGCCATGCTCGCCGATGTACTGGGCAATCCCCGGTTATCCAGCGTCGAGAAGACCGACCTGTTCGTCGATGTCTGCGGTGAGGCACTGGACGAAGAAGGCCGTAACTTTCTTCAGACGCTGGGGCGCAGGAACCGCCTGGCGGCGCTGCCGGCCATCGCCGAGCAATTCGAGTTGCTCAAGGCCCAGCAGGAGAAGCGCATGGACGTGACCATCGTCTCCGCCTACCCGCTGGACGCCAAGCAGGAAGATACGCTCGCGAGTGCCCTGGCCAAGCGCCTGAACCGCGAAATCACCATTACCACTCAGGTGGACAGCGCCTTGCTGGGCGGCGTCATCCTGCGTGCCGGCGATACCGTCATCGACGGTTCGGTACGCGGTCGATTGGCCCGTCTGCGCGATGCGCTTTCCGTCTGAGTTTGAGGGACATGGCATGCAGCAACTGAATCCTTCCGAGATCAGCGACATCATCAAGCAGCGCATCGAGAAGCTGGATGTCGCATCCGAAGCCCGCAATCAGGGCACCATCGTCAGCGTATCCGACGGCATCGTACAGATCCACGGCCTCGCCGACGCGATGTTCGGTGAGATGATCGAATTCCCGGGCAATATCTTCGGCATGGTGCTCAACCTCGAGCGCGACAGCGTCGGTACCGTGGTACTCGGCGACTATCAGGAGCTCGAGGAGGGCATGACCGCCCAGTGTACCGGACGCATCCTCGAAGTACCGGTGGGTCCCGAACTGATCGGCCGCGTGGTCGACGCACTCGGTGTGCCGATCGACGGCAAGGGCGAGATCGACGCCAAGATGACCGATCCGGTCGAGAAGGTCGCGCCGGGCGTCATCACGCGTCAGTCCGTCGACCAGCCGATCCAGACCGGTCTCAAATCGATCGACGCCATGGTGCCGATCGGTCGCGGTCAGCGCGAGTTGATCATCGGCGACCGCCAGATCGGCAAGTCGGCGATCGCGATCGATACGATCATCAACCAGAAGGGCAAGGGCGTCACCTGTATCTACGTCGCGGTGGGTCAGAAGCAGTCGACCATCGCCAACGTGGTACGCAAGCTCGAAGAGCACGGCGCGATGGAACACACCATCGTGGTTGCCGCCGGTGCCGCCGATCCCGCCGCCATGCAGTTCCTGGCGCCGTATGCCGGCTGCTCGATGGGCGAATACTTCCGTGACCGCGGCGAAGACGCACTGATCGTCTACGACGATCTGACCAAGCAGGCCTGGGCCTATCGCCAGATTTCGCTGCTGCTCAAGCGCCCGCCGGGTCGTGAAGCCTATCCGGGCGACGTCTTCTATCTGCACTCGCGCCTGCTCGAGCGCGCCGCGCGCGTCAATGTCGACTACGTCGAGAAATTCACCGATGGCGAAGTCACCGGCAAGACGGGGTCATTGACCGCACTGCCGCTGATCGAGACCCAGGGCGGCGACGTATCGGCGTTCGTTCCGACCAACGTGATCTCGATCACCGACGGTCAGATCTTCCTCGAGACCAGCCTGTTCAACTCCGGCATTCGCCCGGCGATCAACGCCGGCCTGTCGGTGTCGCGGGTGGGTGGCTCGGCGCAGACCAAGATCATCAAGAAACTGGGTGGCGGCGTGCGTCTGGCGCTGGCCCAGTATCGTGAATTGGCGGCGTTCTCGCAGTTCGCCTCCGATCTGGATGAAGCGACTCGCAAGCAGCTCGAACACGGTCAACGTGTCACCGAGCTGATGAAGCAGAAGCAGTACTCGCCGATGTCGGTGGCCGAGATGGCGATGTCGCTGTTCGCGGCCAACGAAGGCTTCCTCGATGATATCGAGGTCAACAAGGTACTCGACTTCGAGGCTGCCCTGCACGATTACATGCGCGCCGAGCATGGCGAACTGCTCGACAAGATCAACCAGAAAGGCGACTACGACGACGAGATCAAGAACGGTCTCAAATCGGGCGTCGAGAAATTCAAGGCCACTCAGACCTGGTGAATCCGTGGGCTCGTCGAAACGGGCCCATGATTTTTCCCCGAGGGCCACGAATAAGGTAGATCGCGATGGCAGCTGCAAAAGAGATTCGCACCCAGATCGGGAGCATCAAGAATACGCAGAAGATCACCAGCGCCATGGAAATGGTCGCTGCGTCGAAGATGCGTAAGGCACAGGAGCGGATGACGGCCAGCCAGCCCTATGCCAAACAGATCCGCAAGGTCGTGGGGCATATCGCCAGGGCCAATCCGGAGTATCGCCACGATTACATGATCGAGCGCGAGGTGGAGCGTGTCGGCTATATCGTCGTCTCCAGCGATCGCGGCCTGGCCGGCGGCTTGAACGTCAATCTGTTCAAGGCGGTGGTCAAGGATGCCAAGCAGTGGCGAGACAAGGGCGTCGAGGTCGATTTCGTCGCCATCGGCAGCAAGGCCGGGGCCTTCTTCCGCAACTATGGCGGCAACCTGATGGCGGCCAAGAGCGGCTTGGGCGAAGCGCCCGAAGCCAAGGATCTGATCGGTAGCGTCAAGGTCATGCTCGACGCTTTCGATGAAGGGAATCTGGATCGGCTTTACGTGGTGAACAACGAGTTCGTCAACACCATGACTCAGAAGCCGACCGTGCGTCAGCTATTGCCCCTGGTCGCTCCCCCCAAGGACGACGACGAACAATCCCGTCCCAGTAGCTGGGACTACCTGTATGAGCCGGACGCCAAGGCCCTGCTCGACAAGCTGCTGGTGCGCTATGTCGAATCGCAGGTGTATCAGGCGGTCGTCGAAAATGCGGCCTGCGAACAGGCGGCGCGCATGATCGCGATGAAGAATGCGACCGACAACGCCGGCGACCTGATCGACGATTTGCAACTGGTGTACAACAAGGCGCGTCAGGCGTCGATTACCCAGGAAATTTCCGAGATCGTAAGTGGTGCCGCCGCGGTGTAAGCGCCGGTGAGGCTAAGCAGGTTTCATTTGCAGGTTAAGAGGAACCAAGATGAGCGGACGTATCGTACAAATCATCGGCGCGGTGATTGACGTAGAGTTTCCGCGGGACGACGTGCCCAAGGTCTACGACGCGCTTAACGTCTCCGAAGCGGGGACCGTTCTGGAAGTCCAGCAGCAGTTGGGCGACGGTGTGGTGAGAACCATCGCCATGGGCTCCACCGAAGGCTTGAAGCGTAGCCTCGAGGTCGAGAACAGCGGTGCCGCGATTTCCGTGCCGGTCGGCAAGGAAACCCTGGGCCGGATCATGAACGTGCTCGGCGAGCCGATCGACGAAGCGGGCGAGATCGGCGAGGCCGAGCGCATGCCGATCCACCGCAAGCCGCCGACCTATGCCGAGCAGGCCGCCTCCGGCGAGCTGCTGGAAACCGGCATCAAGGTCATCGACCTGGTTTGCCCGTTCGCCAAGGGCGGCAAGGTCGGCCTGTTCGGCGGCGCCGGGGTAGGCAAGACCGTCAACATGATGGAACTGATTCGTAACATCGCCACCGAGCACAGCGGTTATTCGGTGTTCGCCGGCGTCGGCGAGCGGACCCGCGAGGGTAACGACTTCTACTACGAAATGCAGGAGTCCAACGTTCTCGACAAGGTGTCGCTGGTCTACGGTCAGATGAACGAGCCGCCCGGCAACCGCTTGCGCGTGGCGCTGACCGGCCTGACCGTCGCCGAGAAGTTCCGCGACGAAGGCCGCGACGTGCTGCTGTTCGTCGACAACATCTACCGTTATACCCTGGCCGGAACCGAAGTCTCGGCGCTATTGGGCCGCATGCCATCGGCGGTGGGTTATCAGCCGACGCTGGCCGAGGAGATGGGCGTACTGCAGGAGCGCATCACTTCGACCAAGACCGGTTCGATCACCTCCGTGCAGGCCGTCTACGTGCCTGCCGACGACATGACCGACCCGTCGCCGGCCACCACGTTCGCTCACCTGGATGCCACGGTGTCACTGTCGCGTTCGATCGCCGAACTGGGTATCTACCCGGCCATCGATCCTCTCGATTCCACCTCGCGTCAGCTCGATCCGCTGGTGGTCGGCGACGAGCACTACGCGACCGCGCGTGGCGTGCAGAACGTGCTGCAGCGTTACAAGGAGCTCAAGGACATCATTGCGATCCTGGGCATGGACGAGCTGTCCGACGAAGACAAGCAGTCCGTCAACCGGGCGCGCAAGATCCAGCGCTTCCTATCGCAGCCGTTCTTCGTCGCCGAGGTCTTCACCGGCTCGCCGGGCAAGTACGTGTCGCTCAAGGACACCATCCGTGGTTTCCAGGGCATTCTCGATGGCGAGTACGACGAGTTGCCGGAACAGGCCTTCTACATGGTTGGCACCATCGACGAGGCGGTCGAGAAAGCCAACAATATGAAGTAAGGCCAGAGGATTCAAACTATGGCGAACAGTTTCCAGTGCGAGGTCGTCAGCGCCGAGCAATCGATCTTCTCCGGCGAGATCAGCCAGATCATCGTCGCCGGCACGGAGGGCGATCTGGGCATTCTGCCCGGGCATACGCCGTTGATGACCGAGCTTGCGCCGGGCCCGCTGCGCGTCATTCGTGGCGAAGGCGAGGAAGAGGAAATCTACTACGTCACGGGTGGTTTTCTCGAAGTGCAGCCCGATCTGGTATCGGTACTCGCCGATACCGCCGTGCGCGCTCACGACCTTGACGAAGCACAGGCGGAAGAGGCGCGCAAGGAGGCCCTGAAGTCGCTCAACGAGCAGCAGTCGGACCTGGATTATACCCGGGCGGCGGCGGAACTCGCCGAGGCGGTGGCCAAGTTGCGCACGCTGGATCAATTACGGCGCATGAGCGGCCGGCGCTGACTCGGTGACGTTCGGTGCGGCGCGAATACCCCGTGGATGATCTCCACGGGGTATTTTTTATGCTGACGATAGCCATTTCCGTCATACTCGCCGGTTTCGCCCGGCTGAGTGGCGTCTGATATGAATCGCTGGGCGATGGCAGGCAATGGTCGAGTGTCCATGCACGCATTGGTGCCATTGCCTGGGGCGCTTTAGAATGGAGCGATCGATACAAGGAGAGGAGTGACGATGACGCTCGATGTAGTGATTCTGGCGGCGGGTCAGGGAACGAGGATGCGTTCGGCCCGGCCGAAGGTGCTGCATACACTGGCTGGCAAGCCGATGGTTCGCCATGTGATCGACACGGCGAATGGCCTGGGTGCCGAGCGGCTGCATGTGGTGATCGGGCATGGCGCCGAGCAGTTGCGCGATAATCTGGCCGACGTGGCGCGTGACAAGCTGCGTTTCGTGACGCAGGCCGAGCAGAAGGGTACCGGCCACGCCGTGATCCAGGCACTCGATGGGCTGGACGATGGCAAGGTGCTGGTGTTGTACGGCGACGTGCCGCTGATTCGTCGCGAGACGCTGGCGGCGCTGCTCGACGAGGTCGACGAATCGTGCATGGCCCTGCTGAGTGTGACGCTGGCCGATCCCAATGGCTACGGTCGCATCAAGCGCGACGCCGAAGGGCGCGCCATGGCGATCGTCGAGCACAAGGACGCCAATGATGCCGAGCGTGCCATTGACGAGTGCAACACCGGCATCATGGCGATGACCGCCGCACAATTGCGCCGCTGGCTACCTCGGCTGAGTGCCGACAACGCGCAAGGCGAATACTACCTTACCGACGTGATCGCCATGGCCGCCGCCGAGGGCACACGCATCGCCACCGCCCAGCCGGCCACACCGGTGGAGGTCAAGGGCGTCAACAATCACTTGCAACTGGCTACTCTGGAGCGTGCCTATCAGCGCAACGTTGCCGAGCGTCTGATGCATGAAGGCGTGGCGTTGGCCGATCCGGCGCGTTTCGACGTGCGTGGCGATCTTCGTTGTGGCCGCGATGTCGAGATCGATGTCGGTTGTATCTTCGAGGGCGAGGTCGAACTGGCCGATGACGTGCGGGTGGGGCCTTACTGCGTGATCCGCGATAGCCGCATCGGTCCGGGCAGCGTGATCGAAGCGCACAGCGTCATTGATGGGGCGACGCTCGATGGCGGCAGTCAAATCGGGCCTTTCGCCCGGCTGCGCCCCGGCACGCATCTGGCGCACCGGGCCAAGGTCGGCAACTTCGTCGAGACCAAGAACGTCGAGGTCGGCGAAGGCGCCAAGATCAATCATCTCAGCTACGTCGGCGATGCGCGCCTGGGGCGCGAGGTCAACATCGGCGCCGGCACCATCACCTGCAATTACGATGGCGCCAACAAGCACCGCACCGAGATCGGCGATGCGGCCTTCATCGGTTCCAATACCGCGCTGGTGGCGCCGGTACGCGTGGGCGAGGGTGCCACCGTCGGCGCCGGCTCCACGATCAGCCGGGATGTCGACGCCGGGGCGTTGGCCGTGGCGCGTGGTCGTCAGATCAGTAAAGCCGATTGGCCGCGCCCGAGAAAATTGCCCAAGCAGGATCACTGAGGAGACGCAAGATGTGTGGAATCGTCGGGGCAGTCGCCGAACGTAACGTTCAGGGAATCTTGCTCGAAGGACTGAAACGCCTGGAGTATCGCGGCTACGATTCGGCCGGCATGGTGGTGCTGTCCGAGGACGCACGACTCAATCGTCAGCGCGCCGCGGGCAAGGTCGCCGCCCTGCAGGAGAAGCTCGACGAGGCGCCGCTGATCGGCCAGGTGGGCATCGCCCATACGCGCTGGGCGACGCACGGGCGACCCAATGAGCAGAATGCGCATCCTCACCAGTCCGGCGAGAGCTTGGCGGTGGTGCACAATGGCATCATCGAAAACCATGAAGCGCTCAAGGCCGAACTGGAGGGCCAGGGCTACGTTTTTACCTCGGATACCGATACCGAAGTCGTCGCCCACCTGTTGGCCCGCGAGTTCAATCGTAGCCAGGATCTACTCACGGCGTTGCAGACCGCGGTGGCGACACTCGATGGCGCCTATGCCCTGGCGGTGATGCACAAGGCCCAGCCCGATACCATCGTCGGCGCACGCAAGGGCAGCCCACTGGTGGTCGGCGTGGGTGTCGAGGAAGCCTTCCTGGCTTCCGATCCGCTGGCACTGCTGCAGGTCACCGATCGCTTCATCTATCTGCACGAGGGCGACGTCGCACGGCTGACCAAGGGCGGCGATATCGCTATCTACGATAGCGTCGGCGAACCGCAGCAGCGGCCGGTTCAGATATTCGAGCACGGCGACGGCGCGGCTTCCAAGGACGGTTATCGCCACTTCATGCTCAAGGAGATTCACGAGCAGCCGCAGGTGATCGCCACGACCCTGGAAGGGCGTTTGACCGATCGCCATGTGCTGGTCAAGAGTTTCGGCATCGAGGCCGAAGCGCTATTCGAAAAAGCCAAGCAGATCCATATCGTCGCCTGCGGCACCAGTTACCATGCCGGCATGGTGGCGCGCTACTGGCTGGAGAAATACGCTGGCGTGCCGACCCAGGTCGAGGTCGCCTCGGAGTATCGCTATCGTAAGGTGGTAGTCCCCGAAGGCACGCTGTTCGTCACCCTGTCGCAGTCCGGCGAGACCGCCGATACCCTGGCGGCGCTGCGCTTCGCGAAGGAGCACGGTTATCTCGGTAGCCTGGCGATCTGCAACGTGCCGGGCAGTTCCCTGGTGCGCGAATCCGATCTGACGCTGATGACCCAGGCCGGTCCCGAAATCGGCGTGGCCTCGACCAAGGCCTTCACCACCCAATTGGTGGCGCTGATGCTGCTGACGCTGAGCATCGGCCGGGTACGCGGCATGGATGAAACGCGCGAGGCGCAGATCGTTCAGGCGCTGCGCACACTGCCCGGTTTGATCGGCCAGGTGTTGGCGCTCGATGGCGATATCGAGGCGTTGTCGATGGCCTTTGCCGAGAAGCACCATGCGCTGTTTCTGGGTCGCGGGGCGCATTTCCCGATCGCTCTCGAGGGTGCGCTGAAGCTCAAGGAGATCTCCTACATCCATGCCGAGGCCTATCCCGCCGGCGAGCTCAAGCATGGGCCACTGGCATTGGTCGATAGCGAAATGCCGGTGATTTCGGTCGCTCCCAACGACGAGCTGCTCGAGAAGCTCAAGTCCAATCTGCAGGAAGTGCGCGCGCGCGGTGGCGAGCTCTACGTGTTCGCCGATGAGCGGGTGCGTCTGGAAGAGTCCGAAGGCGTGCGCGTGCTGCGTCTGCCGCATATCGACGAGGCGCTGGCGCCGATCCTGTATACGCTGCCGTTGCAGTTGCTGTCCTATCACGTTGCCGTACTCAAGGGCACCGATGTCGATCAGCCGCGCAACCTGGCGAAATCGGTCACCGTCGAGTAAGGAACCACTGCATAAATGCCTGCACAGACGAATGGCTGCGTTACGCGGTACTCGAAGGCTCGCCTAACACATGTTATGTCTCGCCTTCTGTGTTCCGTGCGCCTTGCCCTTCATTCCGTTCGACGATTTATTCAGTGGTTCTTAAGGACTTGTTGAAGCTGCACCTGGGCCTGCCGATGTGGGCCAATGGCGATTGGCGTGGCGGGCTTTATGCTCGCCATACGCCCGCCGAGGCGTTTCTCGAGGAGTACGCGCGGGTCTTCTCCAGTGTCGAAGGCAACACCACCTTCTACAGCGGTGCGCCCAAGGAGCAGGTTATTGCCGCCTGGGCGCGCCAGGCACCGGCGCACTTTCGCTTCTGCTTCAAGCTACCGGCACGATTGACCCACGACAAGCGACTCATCGGCATCGCTGACGAGCTCGACGTTTTCCTATCCCGCCTGGCGCCGCTGCATGATCGGCTGGGACCGATGATGGTTCAGCTACCTCGCGATTTCGGCATCGACGAGTTGCCGAATCTGGCAGCGCTACTCGAGAATTGGCCACGGAATATCCCTTGTGCCGTCGAGGTGCGAGCTAGTGATTTTTTCCAGAAAGGGCTCGCCGAGCAGCAACTCAACCGCTTGTTGATAACTCATGGTGTGGATCGCGTCATGCTGGATGTCAGGCCGCTGTTTTCGATGGCAGCCGGCGACGATACACGCCTGCTCAAGGCCCAGGCAAAAAAGCCGAAACTCCCATTACACGTGATTTCCACGGCAAATCATCCCATCGTACGGTTTATCGGTCATCTCGATAGTGAACGCAACGAACGCTATTTCAGCCCTTGGATCGATCGCCTCAAGCTGTGGATAAAACAGGGGAAAACCCCTTTCCTCTTTGTGCATACCCCGGACAATCGTCAGGCCCCGCAACTCGCCAGGCGACTCTATGACCGGCTGGCGACGGATGGTGTATTGGCGCCTCTCGGTGCCTTTCCCGGCGAGCGTCAGGAATCGCTGTTCTAACCAGACAGGAAAGATGGCTTCAAGGCTGGTCATTGGCGCTTTCATCGGATAGTTTTGTCGTCGATTTCGCCTGCCAAGGCGTTTTTTCCTGTTAAAAAGCGGCGCTTGTCGTTTTCCGTCCGCTTATAGGTATTGATACCCTCATTGCATCCGATCGATCGATGACGACACGTACACTTAGGGTGAATTATGGTTAAACAGCTTCACGCGCAATGGTCGTCGAGACTGACCTTCATCCTGGCGGCGGTGGGTTCCTCCGTCGGGCTGGGCAATATCTGGAAATTCCCCTACATGACCGGGGAGAGCGGGGGCGGCGCCTTCGTACTCATTTACCTGTTATGCATTTTCCTGGTGGGCATCCCCATCCTGATGTCCGAGTGGCTACTTGGCCGGATCGGGCAGCGCAATCCGATTTCGACGATGGCCTCGCTCACCCAGCGACTCAAGCGCAGCCCGGCGTGGGTGTTGATCGGCGTGTTCGGCATTCTCGGTGCCTACCTGATCCTGTCGTTCTACAGCGTGATCGGCGGTTGGGCGCTGGCCTATATCCGACTGGGTGCGGTCAATACCTTTACCGGCCTCGAGAGCGAGGCGATCGGCGCGCTATTCAACGACATGCTGGCTAGCCCCATACGGCTCCTGCTGTGGCACAGTCTGTTCATGATTCTGACCATCGGTGTGGTGCTGGGTGGCGTTACCGGTGGCCTGGAGCGGGCGACCAAGACATTGATGCCGACACTGGTCGTGCTGTTGATCGTGCTGGTGGGCTACGCCGCCACCTTGGGCGCCTTCGCCGAGGGCGCGGCTTACCTGTTCACGCCCGACTTCTCCAAGCTTTCCAGCGACGGTGTGCTAGCGGCGATGGGGCATGCCTTCTTCACCCTTAGCCTGGGCATGGGCGTGATGATCGCCTACGGTTCCTACCTGCCCAAGGAGGTCAATATCGGACGCAGCGCGATCATCGTGGTGCTGATGGACACGGCGATAGCGCTGATGGCGGGCCTGGCGATCTTCCCGGTGGTGTTCGCCAACGACTTGAGCCCGAGTTCCGGTCCGGGGTTGATCTTCCAAACGCTGCCGCTGGCGTTCGGCCATATGCCGGGGGGCTGGTTCTTCGGCCTGCTGTTCTTCATTCTGCTGGTGTTCGCCGCCTGGACCTCGGCGATCTCGCTACTGGAGCCGATCGTCGAATGGCTCGAAGAGAAGACGCCGCTGTCGCGCCTTGGCGCCACGCTGATTGCCGGCGGTGCGACCTGGGCGTTGGGTATCGCCACCGTGCTGTCGTTCAACGTGTGGGCCGACGTGGCGCCGCTGGGTGCGTTCGCCAAGTTCGACGGCATGACCATCTTCGCGCTGCTCGACTACTTCACCAGCAAGCTGATCCTGCCGCTGACCGGCCTGGCAACGGTGATTTTCGTCGGCTGGCGGATGAGTCGCGAGGAAGTTCGCGACAATCTCAACGTGGGTGAAACGGCATTCGGCCTATGGCGCTTTGCGGCGCGTTTCATCGCCCCGCTGGGGGTCATCGCGGTATTCGTCGTCAGCTTGTAACGTAATGAATCACTGGAGGGCGTTATCGTCGAAGTCGGCGATATCGCGCTCCAGACGTTTGGTCTCGTCGTGCATCTCGATGCCGCGCCGGGCTCTGAGATGGCGGACAGCGGCGGTTTTCTTGCGTTCCGCATGCTCGGCGACTTCGAGGCCCATGAAAATATCCAGGAGTTGGCGTTTCACCACGGTAAGCTGTTCGGCACGCATGAGCGACTCTCCTTGACTGGCGAGAAGTATCGTTTCGCAACGTCACTATTTACTATAAACCACCTAACGAGAATATGACGTTGACAGCCAAGCGGCTCTTTTCTGCCGTTTATGGTCCATCTTTGACATACTGAATGGCCGTCAAGTATTCCTATCCACGAACCGCCAGAGGAACGAGCCGTGAGCCGTGCTCTATTCGATGAGATGCGACGTCGCATGGAGCTGTTCCGTCGCTCCGAGCAGAAGGTCGCGCGCTTCGTGTTGCGCAATCCCGATGAAGTCATCCACATGCGCATCGTCGACCTGGCCACCGAAGCCAAGGTCAGCGAGCCGACGGTGGTGCGCTTCTGCCGGGCGCTGGGCTGCAACGGTTTTCAGGACTTCAAGCTGCGCCTGGCGCAGATGCTGGCCAGCGGCAGCCAGTTCGCGCAGTTCTCGATGAGCGACAGCGATAGCGTCGCCGAATTCTCGCACAGCATCTTCGACTCCACCGTCGGTACGCTGCTATCGGTACGCGACCGGCTCGACAATCACGCGTTGGGCAAGGCGATCGACGCGCTCGCCATGGCCAACCGCGTCGAATTCTACGGCTTCGGCGCTTCCGGTGCGGTGGCCTTCGACGCCCAACACAAATTCTTCCGCTTGCAGATCTCGACCTCCGCCTATACCGACCTGCATATGCAGAACATGTCGGCGGCGACCCTCAGCGACGGCGACGTGGTGGTGGCGATCTCGCAGACCGGACGCACTCGTGCGCTGGTCGACAGCGTACGCATGGCGCGCGAGGCCGGCGCCACGGTGATTGGCCTGTGCCCCAACGGCACGCCATTGGCCGAGGAAGTCAGCTTGCCGCTGTATATCGACGTTCACGAAGACACCGAGATCTACACCCCGATGAGTTCGCGTATCGCCCACCTGGTGCTGATCGATGTGCTGGCGGTGGGCGTGGCCAAGACCCGCGGGCCCAAGCTGGCCGAGCAGTTGAAGGCGGTGAAGCGGAGTTTGAATCCATTACGCTTCCCCGAACCGGAATAAAACGGGCTGCGCTCGGTAATACGGCGTTAAAAACCGTCGAGATGTGCTCATTTACACATAGGTAAACTCCGCTATCTCTCCGGTTTTTGCCTTGACTGCGCGTCCCGGTCTGCCTTCGCTCGCTCAGTTTTAGCTATATGCATTGCGTATCCATCGCTGTCCGCCGCAGACGGCGGATATGCTAAGCTGGGCGTTCACTTCGATACCCCGACTGCCGCTTCCATGGACGACGTTTCCCCGCTTCTCGATGATTTGAACCCGGCTCAGCGCGAGGCCGTCAGTGCCCCCATGGGCAACATGCTGGTGCTGGCCGGCGCCGGTTCGGGCAAGACCCGCGTGCTGGTGCACCGGATTGCCTGGCTGTTACAGGTCGAGCAGCTTTCGCCTTATGCGATCCTGGCCGTGACCTTCACCAACAAGGCCGCGCGCGAGATGCGCACGCGCCTCGAGGCATTGCTGGGTCTGTCGCTGCGCAACATGTGGGTCGGCACCTTCCACTCCATCGCCCATCGCCTGCTGCGCACCCACTGGCAGGATGCGCGACTGCCGCAGCACTTTCAGATCATCGACAGCGACGATCAGTTGCGTCTGGTCAAGCGCCTGTTGAAGGATCACAACATCGATGACGAGCGCTACCCGCCGCGTCAGGTGCAGTATTTCATCTCCGGTTGCAAGGAGGAGGGGCTGCGCCCGCAGCAGGTGCAGACCCGCGGCGATGTCTACCTGGGCCAGATGGTCGAACTCTACGAGTATTATCAGCTGACCTGCGAACGCGGCGGGCTGGTCGATTTCGGCGAATTGCTGCTGCGCAGCCTGGAGCTCTTGCGCGACAACCCGCGCCTGCTTGCCCACTACCGCGAACGCTTCGCGCATCTGCTGGTCGATGAGTTCCAGGATACCAACACCCTGCAGTACGCCTGGCTCAAGCTACTCGCCGGCGATCGCGCCGGGATGACCGTGGTCGGCGACGACGACCAGTCGATCTACGGCTGGCGTGGGGCGCGGGTCGAGAACATTCGCCGCTTCGAGCAGGAGTCCGCCGCCACGCGCACGGTGCGCCTGGAGCAGAACTATCGCTCCACCAGCGCGATTCTCGATGCCGCCAATGCGCTGATCGACCATAACGCCGGGCGCATGGGCAAGGAGTTGTGGACCGCCGGCGCCAAGGGCGAGCCGATCTCGGTGTATGCCGGCTTCAACGACCTGGACGAAGCGCGCTTCATCGTCGATACCATCAACGAGCGCGTCGGCGAAGGCCACACGCGTCGCGACATCGCCATTCTCTATCGCTCCAACGCCCAATCGCGGGTACTCGAGGAAACCCTGATCCGCCAGGGCGTGCCGTATCGCATCTACGGTGGCCAGCGCTTCTACGAGCGTCTCGAGATCAAGAATGCGCTGGCCTACGCGCGGTTGTTGCTCAATCGCGAGGACGACGCCTCGCTGGAACGGGTGATCAACGTGCCGGCCCGCGGCATCGGCACACGTACCGTCGAGATCCTGCGCGAGCGTGCGCGTGGCGCGAACGTCTCGTTATGGCAGGCGCTGCACGACAGCATCAGCGACGGTACCTGCAAGGGCCGCGCGGCCACGGCCTTGACCGCCTTCGCCAACCTGATCGAACGTCTCGACAACGACACCGCCGGCATGGCGCTTCACGAAATCATCGCCCACGTCAACGAGGCCTCGGGACTGATCGAGCATCACCGCAGCGAGAAGGGCGAAAAGGGCCAGGCAAGAGTCGAGAACCTCGAGGAGTTGATCAACGCTGCGCGTGCCTTCACTCAGGTCAGTGCATTCGAAGATCAACAAGCCGGCGAGGGGGTCGCGGCGCTGGGCCTGTTTCTCTCCGAGGCGGCGCTCAACGCCGGCGATCACGAGGCCGATGAATTCGAAGACTGCGTGCAGCTGATGACGCTGCACTCGGCCAAGGGCCTGGAGTTCCCGGTGGTGTTCATCGCCGGCGTCGAGGAGGGCCTGTTCCCGCACAAGATGTCGATGGAGGAGCCGGGGCGTCTCGAGGAGGAGCGCCGGCTCTGCTATGTCGGCGTGACGCGGGCGATGCGCAAGCTCTACCTGAGCTATGCTGAACTGCGCCGCCTGCATGGCAAAGAAACCTTCCAGCGTCCGTCGCGCTTTCTCCGCGAACTTCCCGAAGAACTGCTCGAAGAGGTGCGCCTGCGCGGGCAGATATCGCGCCCGGTGACTGCCGCGCGCCCGACGCGTGGCCTCTCGATGCAAACCTCGGTGTCGCCCGGGGGCGATTTGCCATCGCTGTCGCTCGGTCAGCGGGTCAGTCATCCGCTGTTCGGCGACGGCGTGATCCTGAACGCCGAAGGCGAGGGCGAACGCGCCCGGGTTCAGGTCAGCTTCGAGGACGAGGGCGACAAATGGCTGGTGTTGGGCTTCGCCAAGCTGACACCGTTGTAACTCCTATGGTCGGCGCCGAAGGGCCGCACTCACGAGGTTATCGATGAAGTTACGCCTGAATCGGCTGTTCCCGGAAATCGCGTCGCAATGGTCGTCGCTGAGTGGTTACGAGCGCTTCGAACGGCTGGTCTCGTTGGTCCTGACCGCCGCCATCAGCGGTGTGGTGCTGGTGGCGCTCTACTATCTGGTCATCCACGTCTTCGCGTTGTTGTTCGTACAGACGCGCGATCCTTTCGACTATCGCGTGTTTCAGGCCGTTTTCGACATGATTCTCACCGTGCTGATCGCCATGGAGTTCAACAACTCCATCGTGCGTACCATGAAA
Source organism: uncultured Halomonas sp. (assembly GCF_946887195.1). The sequence continues at coordinate 107,676 of NZ_CAMPKE010000002.1, read as the reverse complement.
AACGACGGTGGCTTCATCCAGGTCGAAATCGTGGTGTTGATCGCGATCATGGCCCTGGTGCGCAAGTTCATGGTGATGGAGATCGAGACCATCGATCCCTGGAAGATTCTCGCGCTGGCCGCCGCCGTGCTGGCGCTGGGAGTCAGCTACTGGCTGGTGCGCCAGGGCAACCGCCCGACTCGCGACGAACGCGAAAAATCCGGATAGCGCACGCGGTGCCTTGCCGGCCAATTCGGCCATCGCGCATACTGGCGGGCGACAAGACAATAGCCGCAAGGAGTCATGCCGCATGCAACGCCGTAAGTTTCTCACCGCGCTCGGTGCCGGTGCCGCCGGTGCCGCCGTCGCACCGTTCATCTCCACTGCCCGTGCCCAGGAAACCATTCGCTGGAAAATGGTCACCTCATGGCCGACCAATTTCCCGGGGCTGGGCACCGGCGCCAACGATCTCGCCAAGCGCATCAATGAGCTTTCCGGTGGACGCATGGAAGTCGAGGTGCTGGGTGCCGGCGAGATGGTACCGGCGCTGGAGGTGTTCGGGGCGGTGTCCGCAGGCACCGCGCAGATGGGCCACTCGGCCTCCTACTACTGGCGTGGCAAGGCCCCGGCTGCGCAGTTCTTCACCGCCGTGCCGTTCGGCATGAATACCACCGAAACCAACGCCTGGCTGTATCAGGGCGATGGCATGAAGTTATGGGACGAGCTCTACGCCCAGTACAACCTGAAGCCCTTCGCGGTCGGCAATACCGGTACCCAGATGGCCGGCTGGTTCAAGAAGGAGATCAACTCGCTCGATGACATGCAGGGCCTGAAGATTCGCTTGCCGGGGCTGGCCGGCGAGGTCATGAATCGCATCGGCGCCACCGCGCTGAACCTGCCCGGTTCGGAAATCTTCACCTCGATGCAGACCGGCGTGCTCGATGCCGCCGACTGGGTCGGTCCATATAACGATCTGGCCTTCGGCCTGCATCAGGTGGCCAAGTACTACTACACCTCGGCCTGGAACGAGCCCAGCGCGGTTCTCGAGGGCACCGTCAACCTGGATGCCTGGAAGGCGCTGCCCGACGATCTCAAGGTGGTGGTCAATGAGGCGGCGCGCTCGGCCAATCTGGCGATGATCGGCGAATTCACCTATCGCAATGCCGAAGCGCTGAAGGCGCTGGTCGAAGACCACGACGTACAGCTACGCTCACTACCCGACGATGTGCTCAAGGCCCTGGCCAAGGCCTCCGACGAGGTTCTCCAGGAAGAAGCCGACAGCGATCCTGACTCGGCGAAGATCTACGAATCCTACCGCGATTTCCAGAAGAAGGTACGGCGCTACACCGATGTCGGCGATTTCGCTTACCTGAAGACCCGCGAACTTGTCAGTTGATCGGCATCATTAATCAAGTGTCGTGCGAAAACTCGGCGAGCGAATGGTAGTACAAGGCGGAAACTGGCGAAGATGCGGAGTTTACGCGTGTAAATGAGCACTCTGAGCCAGTTTCCAACGCAGTAATGCCGAGCACAGGCAGTTTTCGGACACACTTACTCGGATGGCACGGCGCGGATTCGCCCATTGTCGTCCAGCGCGACCATCACGAAGCGCGCCTCGGTGACCTTGTAGAGCTCATCGGGGTTGCGCTCGTGGGGCGGGCGAATCCACACCTCGACATCGATCTTGATCGAGCTGCGACCGATCTCGCGGGCCGCGGTAAAGATATTGACCACCGAGCCGACCCGCACCGGGCATAGGAAATCCATGGCCTCGATGGCCACCGTGGCGGTACGGCCATGGGCCAGGCGACCGGCGCACAGCTCGGCGGCCTGATCCATCTGATTGACCAGCCAGCCGCCGGCGATGTCGCCATAGGCGTTGGTCTCCTGGCGCGTAGACAGTACCTTGAGTGTCAAATCTCCCTGCGGTGCGGGAACGTCATCGAGATCGGTCATGGTCGAGTCACTTCCAAGGGTTGTTGTTGTCGGGCCGGTATCGGCGCTGATGGCGGCCATCTTAAACGTCAGCGCAGCCTATCGGCCACTACCGATGATAAACCACCGAATACGGCCCGATAGGGAAGCGCAATGAATATCCGCCGGCTGCTGTGCCCGCTCGTCATCGCGATGTTGACATTGACGCCGCCATCCGCGTCGTGGGCGGCTCGCGAGCCGATATTCGGCAGGCTCGGTGTGGCCGGTTCGGACACGCTGGCCGGGCTGATGATGCGCTGGGGCGAGCAGTTCGAGCGTCGCTTTCCCGGGGCGAGGCTGTCATTGCAGGCCACCGGTTCGGCGACCGCGCCGCCGGCATTGGCGCAGGGCACCGTGCGCATCGGTGCCATGTCGCGCCGCATGACCGTTGCCGAGCTGGCGGCGTTCGTGGCTAGCCACGGCTACCCGCCGACCCGGGTGCCGGTGGCCATCGATGCGCTGGCGGTATTCGTGCATCGCAACAATCCGCTCGAGGCGCTGAGCCTTCTTCAGCTCGATGCGATCTTCTCCGATACCCGGCGCTGCGGTCTCGATGCGCCTATCGATCAATGGGGCGACCTGGGCCTCGAAGGCGCCTGGCGGGATCGCCCCATCGACCGCCACGGCCGCAATGGCGCATCGGGCACCTTCGGCGTGTTCAAGCGTGAAGTGCTATGCCACGGCGACTTCCGTCGCGACGTCAATCAGTATCCCGGTTCCGCGGCGGTGGTTGCCGCGGTCGCCGGCAGCCTTGGCGGCATCGGCTACGCCGGCATGGGCTACGTCACCGCCGCGGTCAAGCCGCTGGCGCTGATCGATGTCGACGGGCGGCGTGTCGAAGCGAATGCCGACACGGCGCTCAGCGGCGCCTATCCACTGACACGCTCGCTGTATCTGTATATCGATCTGCCACCCGATGGCGAGTTGCCGCCACTGGAGCGGGCCTTCTTCGATCTGGTGCTGTCGCCAGCCGGTCAGGCGCGCGTTCGTGAAGCGGGGCTCATCCCGTTGCCCGAGGCGACATTGCAACAGGCAAGGGGTACGCTGAGGCTGGACGCCGATTGAACGGCTGTCACCCGATTGTCACGAAAGTGTCGTACTTTGCCGATCCACCTGGCCCTTATCCCGATCCCGTCATGCCATGAGCGATTTTTCCCCGTCCGCCACCCGCTTGCGCCGGCGTCTGCGCCACTCGCGCGATCGCCTCGCCACGCTGTTGATCAGCGCCGCGGGGATCGGCGTGATCGCGGCGGTGCTGGCGATCGGCGTTTTCCTGACGATCGAAGTGCTACCGCTGTTCGCCGCGTCGCAAGTGACGGTCGAATCGCCCGCCCGTCCGGTCCCACCGTCGGCGGAACCGGTCGTCTGGCTGCAAGCCGCCGCTGCCGATACCGAGGAGGAGAGCGATCTGATCCTGCTGGCTCGCGATGGGCGTCGCTGGCATGCCCGCATGGATGGAGCCGGCGTGAACGTCGAACTCGAGTGCCTGCCGGCGGCGCCGCTGAACGGGCAAGCGATCGATGCGCTGGCCGCCGACGCTTCGCTGCTCGCGCTGGGCCTTGAGGGCGGTGATGTCGTGTTGACGCCGCGCGATGCGAGTGGCGAGCTGCAATGGTCGCGCGCTCGGCGTCACACCCTGTTCGCGAATGCACGAATCGCCGAATTGGCGCTTGGCGTCAATGATCGGCGCTGGTGGCTGGCGGGGCGAGACGCCAATGGGCAGCTGGCAGTGCTGCGCGGGGTGCGTGGCGAACACGGCGCGGGCCCGGTCGGTCAGCCGCGGCGTTTTACGCTGCCGGCATCGGCCACACATCTGGCTCTCAACAGCGAGGGTCGTCTCGTCATCGCTGACGGTCGGCAACTTGCGGTGTGGTCGTTGAGCGGTGAAGCGCCACGCCGATTGGGCGCGGTGAAAGCGCTCGACGACGAGCCGATTACCGCGCTGGGTTACCTGGCGGGCGGCGAAACGCTCCTGGTCGGCGACAGTGGCGGTGGCGTGCGCCGCTGGCTCAACGCGCGCGGCGACCGTGCGCCGCTGATCGCCGCCGAACCCTACACGACACCAGGCCAGGCCGGCATTGCTCGTATCGTGCCATTGCCCGATCGGCGCTTGGCGCTGGCGCTCGATAACGCCGGTGGCATGGCGCTTTATCAGGCGGTGGCGGGTCGCCGCTGGCAGGGCCAGGCACCCACTTTTCAGGCGCCCGACGCCGCGCCCACCTTCCAGGCGCCGCACGCACTCGCTTTCACGCCGGATGGCAACACCTTGTGGTGGCTCGGTGAGGCGGGGCTAACACGGCTTGCCATCGATGCCGAACACGCCGAAGTGAGTTGGCGAACGCTGTGGACGCCGGTTCTCTACGAGGGCCATGACACGCCGCAACAGCGCTGGCAGGGCGATATCGGCGGCGTGGCGAGCGAGCCGCGCTTCGGATTGGCGCCGCTGGCCTGGGGCACGCTCAAGGCGGCGGCCTGGGCACTGGTATTCGCGGTGCCGCTGGCATTGGGCGCGGCGATACACACTGCCACGTTCATGTCGGCACGGCTGCGCGCGCGGATCAGACCGACCATCGAATTGATGGAGGCGCTACCCGGCGTGGTGATCGGCTTCATCGCCGGGTTGGTGCTGGCGCCTTACGTCGAGCGGCATCTCGCCGGCGTGCTGGCGCTGGTCGTGGTGCTGCCGCTGGGTATGCTGCTGGGCGGCGCATTGTGGTCGCGCTTGCCGCATCCTTTGCGCCAGCGGCTGCCGTTGGGCTGGGCGGGACTATGGCTGGTGCCATGGCTGGCGCTGCTGGTGTGGCTGGCGCTGGCGTTCTCGCCGCTGCTCGAAACCTGGCTGTTCGGCGGCGATCTGCGCGCCTGGCTACAGGCGAACCTGGGCCTCGATTACGCCAGCCGCAACGCAATGATCGTCGGCCTGGCGATGGGCTTCGCGGTGATTCCCACCATCTATGCGCTGGCCGAAGACGCCCTGTCCGGTCTGCCGAATAGCCTCGCCGAAGGGGCCCAGGCGCTGGGCGCGACCCGCTGGCAGGCGCTGTGGCGGGTGCTGCTGCCCGCCGCCAGCCCAGGTATTTTCTCGGCGGTGATGATCGGTGCCGGGCGCGCAGTGGGCGAAACCATGATCGTGCTGATGGCCACCGGCAACACCGCGCTGATGTCGTGGAGCCCCTTCGAGGGGCTGCGCTCGACGGCAGCCAATATCGCCATCGAGCTACCCGAGGCGGCCCTCGGCAGTACTCACTATCGGCTGCTGTTCCTGAGTGCGCTGTTGTTGTTCGCGTTCACCTTCTGTGTCAATAGCCTGGCCGAACTGGTACGGCTGCGACTCAAACGACGCTACAAGCGCCTGGAGGCGGGCGCATGAGGCGCATGCGGCGTGGCGAGGGCGGCTGGCCGTGGCTGGCGGCGGGCAGCGTGGCGTTGTCGCTGCTGATGGTCGCGGCACTGCTGGTGTTGCTCGGTGCGCGTGGGCTGGCGCACTTCTGGCCCGCCGACGTGGAGTTGGTCTCGTTGACGAATGGCGATCGCTTCGCCGGCCAGTGGATTCGCCATGTTGAGATTAGCGCCAAGACTCGCGCCGAAACCCAGGCCGAGGCAGGCGGCACGTCACGGACGCAGGTGCTCTACCTGACCGGCAATCGCGATCTCGATGGCCAGCGCTGGCGCTGGGTCGATGCTGGGAATATCGAACGGCGCGAGACCCCGCCCGAGCTGATCGTGTTGGAGCGCCGGCGCTGGGGCACGTTCATCGGACGCTTGATCGCGCTGCGCGAAGGCGACGACGCGCTGATTACCGACGCTGCGAGCGATGAGGCCTTGTGGCAGATGCTGCAAGCGCGATTGGCGCGTGCCGAGGCGCTGCGTGAGCGCCGTGAGTGGCTGGATGAAAACCGCGTCGAGCCGTTGGCGCGACGCCTGTCCGCCAGTGCCGAGGCGATGCCCGGCCATGCCGAGTTGCTTGCGGAGTGGAACGCGCTGCAAACGCAGGTGGCGGAGATCCAGCACGCGCTGGCGCGCGACACGCTACTGTTGGAAAGCGTCGGTGGACGGCGCCTTACGCAGCCGCTCGCCGAGGTTCTCGCGGCCTGGCGACCGAATGCCATGTCGCCCATCGCCAAGCTCGTAAGCTGGGGCCGGCGAGTGTGGACTTTTCTCAGCGAGGGGCCGCATGCGGCGAACAGCGCCGGCGGCGTATGGCCGGCGATCTTCGGTACCGTGCTGATGGTAGTGCTGATGTCGTTGATCGTCACACCATTCGGCATGCTGGCGGCGGTCTATCTGCACGAAGTGGCGCGCCAGGGGCCGCTGACTCGCCTGGTACGCATCGCGGTACGCAACCTGGCCGGGGTGCCGGCGATCGTTTACGGCGTATTCGGCCTGGGGGTGTTCGTCTATGGCATCGGTGGCAGCCTCGATCAGTGGTTCTTCAGTGACACGCTGCCATCACCGACCTTCGGTACCGGCGGGCTGCTGTGGGCGTCGTTGACCATGGCGCTGCTGACCCTGCCGGTGGTGATCGTTGCCACCGAGGAGGGTCTGGCGCGGATTCCCGATCACCAGCGCGAGGGCGCGTTGGCGCTGGGCGCGACCCGCTATGAGGCGCTGCGCCATGTGGTATTGCCGATGGCCATGCCGGCAATGCTCACCGGGGTGATCCTGGCAGTGGCCCGCGCCGCCGGCGAGGTGGCGCCGCTGATGCTGGTCGGCGCGGCCAAGCTGGCGCCGCATGTCCCGGTGGACGGCGAATTCCCCTTCCTGCATCTTGAAGACAAGTTCATGCACCTGGGTTATCACCTCTACAACGTGGGTTTCCTGAGCGCCGATATCGAGCGCGCCATGCCGCTGGTTTATGCCACGGCATTGCTGTTGGTCAGCATCATCGCGGTGCTTAACCTGACTGCAATATTTCTGCGTCATCATCTGCGGGCACGCCATCGCGGCCTGCATCGCTAGGAGGTTCGTCAACGTTGTCCGCCACGTTGCCCCATGCTCACGCATCACCCGCCGCATCGGCGGCATTGGCCGGTTTTGCCGCCGAGGCCAGCTGTTTCGATATCGCCGGGCTGACGCTTGATTACGACGGCAAGCCGGCACTGCGCGAGCTGACGCTGCGTATTCCGCGCCGCCGGGTCACCGCGTTCATCGGCCCATCGGGGTGCGGCAAGTCGACTCTGCTGCGCGCGCTCAATCGTCTGCACGATCTCAATGACGAGGTCGGCCGTCAGGGGCGCATCGCGCTCGAGGGGCAGGATATCCATGCCCCCGAGGTCGACGTGGCCGATCTGCGCCGGCGGGTGGGCATGGTTTTTCAGACACCCAACCCGTTCCCGATGTCGGTCTACGACAACGTCGCCTTCGGCCTGCGGCTGCAGGGCATCAAGCGCAAGCGAGCGCTCGACGAAGCCGTCGAATCGGCACTCGAGGCGGCGGCGCTGTGGGGTGAAGTGAAGGATCGCTTGCATGGCTCGGCCTGGGCGCTGTCCGGCGGCCAGCAGCAGCGCCTGGTGATCGCCCGCACTTTGGCGGTGCAGCCCGAGGTGTTGCTGCTCGACGAGCCGGCCTCGGCGCTGGATCCGATCTCGACACTGAAAATCGAGGAGTTGATTCGCACCTTGAAGTCGCGACTGACCCTGGTGCTGGTCACGCACAACATGCAGCAGGCGGCGCGGGTTTCGGATTACACCGCTTTCCTGCAGGCCGGCGAACTGATCGAGTACGCGGCCACCGATACGCTATTCACCAACCCGCGCCTTGCGCGCACCGAAAACTACATCACCGGTCGCATGAGCTGATCGGCGCGATTCAGGAGAAGGCCATGGAAATCACCAGCGATACTCACAGTCAGCATATTTCCAAGCAGTTCAATCAGGAGCTCGAGGAGCTCAAGACTCATTTGATGGCGATGGGCGGGCTGGTCGAGAAGCAGGTTCAGGACGCCATCGAAGCGCTGCTCGAAGGCGACAGCCGGCTGGCCGAACGAGTACGCGACAACGACAAGACCGTCAACGACATGCAGATCAAGATCGACGAGGAGTGCACACGGGTGCTGGCGCGGCGTCAGCCGGCGGCCTCCGATCTGCGCCTGGTGCTGGCGGTGATTCGCGCCACCTCGGATCTCGAGCGGATCGGCGACGAGGCCAGCAAGATCGCCCGCAATGCGCTGTCGCTGGTCGAGGCGGGGCGCAGCCCGCGCGGCTTCGTCGAGGTGCGCCACATCAGCGAGCATGTACGCAAGATGGTGCGCGATGCGCTGACCGCCTTCGCCCGCTTCGATACCCAACTGGCACTAAGCGTGGTGCGCGAGGATGAGTCGGTGGATAGCGAATACACCACCGCGATGCGATCCTTGATGACCTTCATGATGGAGGATCCACGCTCGATATCCTCGATTCTCAGCGTGATGTGGATCCTGCGCGCGCTCGAGCGCATCGGCGATCACGCCGATAACCTCGCCGAGTACGTGATCTACCTGGTCAAGGGGCTGGACATTCGCCATACCTCCCCCGACCAGCTTGACGCCGCCGCCATCAAAGGCAAGAGTTAGACACTGATTTCGCAGGGAAAACCGTTTTTATGCTCAATGCCCTCGGTGCGCTGACGCAGGGAACCCGGCTGGTACTCTCGAAGGGCCTGCGCCGTTATGTCGTGTTGCCGGTATTGGTCAACCTGGCGCTGTATACCGGCACCATCGTCTACCTGCTCGGCAATTTCGGCGGCTGGATCGATTACTGGATGCTCAAGGTGCCCGACTGGCTGGTCTGGCTGGAGTGGCTGATCTGGCCGCTGCTGGTGATCAGCCTGGGGGTGGTGGTGTTCTTCACCTTTACGCTGGTATCGAGCCTGATCGCCGCGCCGTTCTATGGTTTTCTCGCCGAGAAGGTCGAGCGGCGCGTGACCGGCAGCCCGCCCGCCGACGATCGCGGTTTTACGCGCAGCGCCGTCGATGCGCTGGGTCGCGAACTAATCAAGCTGGGCTACATTCTGCCGCGTATGGCGCTGCTGTTCGTGCTCGGTTTCGTGCCCGGGCTCAACCTGTTCATGCCGTTTCTCTGGGCAGCGTTCTCGGCCTGGATGATGGCGATCACCTATCTCGATTACCCGATGGACAATAACCGGGTCGCCTTTCGCGACATGCGGCGTCGATTGCGCGCGCATTGGTGGCCGACGCTGACCTTCGGCGGCTGGGTACTGCTCGCCACCTGGCTGCCGCTGGCCAATCTCATCCTGCTGCCCGGCGCGGTGGCCGGCTCGGTGCTGATGTGGCAGCAGCATTATCGGCAGTTGCCGGCCAGGGTCGGCGCCTGAGGCGACGCGATTACAGGTTTTCGGAGATGGTTTTGACGGTCGCGCGAATTGCCTTCTGGAATAGCCCGGTATCGATCGCGACATAGCGATACTTGGGAACGCTGACACTGACGCAGCCCACCGGTTGGCCATCATGATCGAGAATCGCCGCGCCGAAACAGCGGATATCCAACTCGTTCTCTTCCCAGTCGATCGAATAACCTCGCTGTCGGGTCTCTTCCAATTCGGTTTTCAGACGACCGAGATCGGTGATCGAATACTCGGTCTGCCGGGTCAATTGAATCCGACCGAGGATATCGTCGCGGACTGCCGGGGCGAGCGCTGCCAGATACGCCTTGCCAACCGAGGTCGAATGTAGACTGACTCGCGTGCCGATGCGCGAAACCATGCGCACGGTTTGCGGGCTTTCGAGCTTGTCGACATAGACCATTTCCAGTCCGCTGGGGACGGCGAGATGCACGGTTTCACCGGTAATGTCGCGTAACTCGGCGATATGGCGATGCGCGGTGTTGCGCAAATCGTGCTCTTCCCTGGCTCGCACGGCAAGGCTGATCAGCCGTGTACCCAGCTTGAACGTGCCGCGATCCTTGTTCTCCACGACCAGCCCCTCGGCGATCAGCGCGGATACCAGTCGATAAATCGTCGGGCGCGGGTAGGGCACCATTTTGCATAATTGCGCGATATCGACATCGGACGAGTCGGCGATCGCCTGCAATACATTCATGAACTTGGAAAACGATGCGGTGCCCTGAACCGGAGGCTTGGCGCGCGTGGTAGCTTCTGTCATTTCCTCTCCTGCGTTAGCCGCCTTCCGCTTGATACTCAGCGATTATAAACGTCCGTAACCCGAGTTGTACGATAACGAGCAACCCGTTCGTGTGTAACCATTGCGAAAGCCGGCGCTTACTACAATCGGCACCTTGGTCGAAACATCTCTGTCTCGGCGACAAGAGGTTGCCCTCCGATCAATTCATTTACGCCTAAAGTCGAATGGCGATGAGTTGACTCATGTCATCTGCAATGCTTTATTTTGCGCATGCCACATTGTGGCATTATATCCACATTGTGGTCAAGCATGAGGCGTGCGCTCAATCTGTCTCATAACAGGCGGCTCATTCCCGCCGGCCTGCGCCAAGCCTTTCACATTCAATCACGAAAGTGGCTGTACCGAGGGAGAGACCGATGACAATAAGCATTTATCCAATAACCGGAAACTTCGCTGCTGAAATAGGCGACGTGGATCTATCACAGCCTTTGGCGGCCGAGGATGTGTCGGCAATCAAGGCGGCATTCTGGAAGTATGCGGTGCTGGTCTTTCCCGATCAGCATCTGAGCGCCGATCAGCATATCGCTTTTGCCCGTGAGTTCGGGACGCTGGAAGGTGAAAACCCGACGATTGCTTCCTATCGCAAAGGCGGTGCGGGGGAGAAAGCCGGGCACTCCGAGCTCGCCGATGTCTCCAACCTCGACCAGAAGAATGAGGTCTGGAGTAGTGGCAGCCGTGCGCGAATGTTCCACCTCGGCAATCAGTTATGGCACACCGACAGTTCTTTCCATCATGTACCGGCGCGCGCCTCGTTGCTGTATGCCCGTGAAATCGCCCCGATCGGCGGCCACACCGAGTTCGCCGATGAACGTGCCGCCTACGATGCCTTGCCAGAGTCGACCCGGCGGCGTCTCGAAAGATGCACGGTCGAACATTCGATATTCCATTCACGAGCCAGGATCGGCTACACCGAGTTTCCCGAGGCGGAGCGCCAAGCCTTGCCACCGGCGATTCAGGTACTGGTGCGTACGATTCCCGAGAGCGGCCGCAAGTCGTTGTATCTGGCCGCGCATGCGGCGCGCATTCTCGATATGCCCGATGCCGAGGGCCAGGCGTTATTGGAGGAATTGATCGAGCACGCCACACAGCGGCAGTTCGTCTACACCCACCGATGGCGCCAGCACGATCTAGTGATGTGGGACAACCGCTGCACCATGCACCGTGGCAGGGAATTCGACGACTTGCGCTGGAAGCGCAATCTGAAGCGGGCCACCGTTTCGGATACCGCCAATTCCGTGGAACTGGCCAAGGCGCAGGCAGCGAGAAGTGGAGAGAGCTGTGTTTGAAACCCTGAGAATACTCGGCGCGCCCAGCCTGTATGTGCAGGGGCCCGGCGCCATCGGGCGTGTCGGCGATATCGTAGCGAATCTGGGCACACGAGCCTTGCTGATCGCTGATCCTATCGTCGAACGGATGCTCTCACCACGGCTTGCCGAACTGTTGGCCAGAGTAGATGTGGCGTTTGCCTCGGCGCCGCTGATCGGCGAGGTCACGCCTGCCAATATCGAGCGGCTGGCCAGCGAGCACAGTGCCGATGTGGTCATTGCGGCGGGTGGTGGCAAGGGTGTCGATGCCGGCAAGGCGGTGAGTCGCGCGCTCGGTGCCCGCTTGGTGACGCTGCCGACGGCGGCATCGAACGATGGCCCCACCAGTCGGATATTCATTTACTACGACGACAACCACAAGCTACTGCGTGCCGAGCGGGTGCTACGCAATCCCGATGCGGTGATCGTCGATACCGAGATACTCGCCGCTGCGCCTCGCCAATTGCTGGTATCGGGAATCGGCGACGCCCTGGTCAAGCGCTACGAGGCGGCGCAGTGCATTGGTGCCGATGGGCCGAACATGTTCGGTGGGCGTGCCACCATCGCTGCGGTCAGCTTGGCCAATGTCTGCGAACAGGTGCTGCGTGAGCATGCTATCGATGCCTTGTCCGTGGCCGGCAGCGGCAAACCCGACGAGGCCTTCGAGAAGGTCATCGAAGCTTGCATCTTGCTTGCCGGATTGGGTTTCGAGGGCAGCGGTCTGTCGATCGCGCATGCCATGACGCGCGGATTGAGCGCCCTGCCGGCCACGGCCGGGGCGCTGCACGGCCATCAGGTAGCCTATGCACTGATGGTCCAGTTCATTCTGGAGAACCGTTCGGCGGCTTTCATGGCCGAGCAATTCGCCTTCCTTGCGGCGGTCGGGCTACCAGCCAGCCTCGCCGAACTGGGCTTGTCCGAGCCGAGCACCGATGACCTGCGCAGCATCGCGACCCTCACCCATAAGGCGCCACATACCCGCAATTTCGAACGCGCCTTGAGCGAAGACGATCTCGTCGAGGCGATGCTTCAGCTCGAGACCATGCGTCAGCGGTTCGTCGATTGAACGTTGGGAGTCGTATTGACAGCTTACGAGGCGGATGCTAATTTGACCATATAATGGATTTATAGCCACAATATGGACAAAGCATCCGCCAACGATTCTCGCGAGGAATCGATCGCAACGGCAGGAAAGCGATTGCTTATACCGCCGATCTTCTCAACAACAAAGACAAATTTCAGCGAAGAGTAGAGGAAAACAGAATGCGTAATGAACTTAAGAAAACGTTCGTCGTTGCTGGTCTCGCTGCAGGCCTCATGGCTGGTTCGGCCAGTGCCGGCGCTGCTGAAGTTCAGTGGAAGATGGCTACGCCATGGAGCGGTGGTCCCTGGCTGGAGCGCGATGTCGAGGGCTATGCCGAGCTGGTCGGCGAACTCACCGAAGGTCGGGTCGACATTACCGTCTACCCTGGCGGCACGCTCTACAGCCCGCTCAAGGTGACCGAGGGTGTGCAGAAGGGTGTCGCCGAAATCAGCAACAACTGGATGGGCTATGACTGGGGCCTGGATAAGACCGGCGTGCTCTTCGCCGGCTACGCCGGTGGTCTGACCCCCGAGGGTTATATGCTGTGGCTCTACGAGGGCGGCGGCCTTGAGCTATGGCAGGAGTGGCGTAAGGAGGAGTTCGGCGTAATCTCTTACCCCTGTGCCGTACTGGGCACCGACATCTTCCTGCACTCCACCAAGAAGGTTGAGAACCTTGAGGACTTCCAGGGCCTGAAGCTGCGCACCGCCGGTGCCTGGGCCGAGATCGCCTCACGCCTCGGTGCCTCTACCGTGGTGATGCCGGGTGGCGAGGTCTACAGTTCGCTGGAACGCGGCGTGATCCAGGCCGCCGAGCTGGGTACGCCGGAAATCAACCTGCCTACCGGCCTGCAGGATATCGCCCAGTACGTCATCGTGCCCGGCATCCAGAATCCGGGCGGACTGCTCGAGTGCCAGGTGAACATGGAGGCCTGGAACCAGCTCTCCGAACGCGATCAAGAAATGCTTCAGTTGGCCGGCAAGCTCAACGTCTTCGAAAGCTGGCTGAACAGTTCCGCCGCTGACCTGGATGCCTTCCGCGAACTGCAGGAAGGGCCCAACGAGATCGTCGAGCTGGACCCGGCATTCATCGACAAGGCCCAGGAAGTGACTCGCCAGTGGGCGGACGAGCAAGCGGCCCAGAATCCGTGGTTCGAGAAGGTCCTGCAATCGCAGCGAGACTTCAAGAACAAACTCAAGGCGTGGGATGAATACCGTCTGCCAATCGGTAGCCTGGCGGAGTAAGCATATGCTGTGCCGGTCGCCCGGAGTAGTGGTGACCGGCACGGTGTCTGTCGCTGAGCGAGCCGTCCTTGACCACGCGCAACAGTGCGGAAGATAACCATGACTATCATAAGAATGGCGGAACGCATAACGGAATTCACCGGTATGCTCGCCGCGTTGCTGACGATTCCCTTGATTTTGGCGCTGGTTTATGAGGTTTTCAGCCGCTATGTGCTGGATAACCCCACCTTCTGGGCCTACGAAATCAGTTACATGCTGATGGGCTCGATCTTCGTGCTGGCCATGGGCTACGCGCTGAAGGTCCGCCAGCACGTCAGTGTCGATCTTCTCTATGGCAAGTTCTCGCCACGTGGCAAGGCCATTGTCGATGTGTTCGGCTACTGTGTGTTCGGGGTCGCCGTGTGGTGGATGACCATGGAGCTTTACGCCAGTGCGATCCTTGCCTTCGAGAGTGGCGAAGTCACCGGTAAGTCGGCCTGGAATCCGGTGGTCTGGCCGGTTTATACCGCCTGGTTCGTCGGCTTTCTGATGCTCGGAATTCAGATCCTCGCCGAACTCGTCAAATCGATGGTGATCCTGTTCACGGGGAAGCTGAGTGAAACGAGGAAAGAGGCTGGAGTGGGCATATGAGCGCTTACCTTGGATTCGCCATGTTCCCGGCGCTATTGACACTGATCCTCGCCGGCTTTCCCATCGCCTTTTCGATGATCTCGGTGGCGCTAGTCGTCGGTCTTTTCCAGTTCGGTGACGGTATCATCTTCCAGTTGTTATCCAAGCTGGATGATGTCGCGACCAACTCGGTGCTTGCCGCCGTGCCGCTGTTCATCTTCATCGGTGCGATGCTCGAACGTTCCGGCATCGCCGAGCGCCTGTTCGATGCCGTGCACGTGTGGACGCGCCGCGTACCGGGCGGACTAGCGCTCAGCGCCGTGCTGCTGGGCACTGTTTTCGCCGCCGCGAGTGGTGTGGTGGGGGCGACGGAAACCGTAATCGGCATGCTCGCGGTGCCGATCATGATGAAGCACGCCTATGACAAGAGTCTGATCTCGGGGACGATCTGTGCCAGCGGCTCGCTGGGCACGGTGATTCCTCCCTCGATCACCGTGATCATACTGGGCCCGGTGGCTAACGTTTCGGTTGGCGATCTGTTCGCCGGGCTGCTGTTTCCGGGGCTGATCATGGCTGGCCTGTTCATGATCTATGTGGTCGGTATCGCGATGTTCAGACCACGGGTCGCACCGCGAGAGGATGATGATTCGGGGCTGAGTCTTGCCGAGAAATTGCGCATGACGTTTGTCGCCCTGGTGCCCACCATGGCGCTGATCTTCACCGTGTTGGGGACGATCCTGTTGGGTATCGCAACGCCAACCGAGGCGGCCGCGTGTGGTGCCGTCGGCACGGTCGTACTTTCACTGGCGTATCGCCGATTCTCGCTGCGGATTCTGTGGAATTCCCTGCAGCGCACGGCCTCGATCACCGCGATGATTCTGTTGATCGTGCTGGGTGGCAACATGTTCGCTGGCGTATTCTTCGCCTCCGGCGGCATGGTCGGCGTGCAGTCGCTGCTCTCGGCCCTGGGTCTCGAAGGCGCCGGCGCGGTGACGGCGATCTTCATATTGGCCTTTATCGCCGGCTTCCTGCTCGACCTGATCTCGGTGGTGCTGATCCTGATTCCGCTGGCGATGCCGATCGTCACCAGCTACGGGGTGGATCCGATCTGGTTCTCGGTGGCTTTCCTGGTCGTGCTGCAGACCAGCTATCTCACGCCGCCGATGGCACCGTCGATTTTCTATCTGCGCGCCATCGCTCCGCCGAGCATTACGCTGAAACATATGTATCGCGGGGTGCTGCCATTCATTGGCATGCAATTGGTCACCCTGCTCCTGGTCGTTGTGTTTCCCGAATTGGTGTTGTGGCTACCCGGACAGATGGGTGGGCCAAGCTGGTAAGCGCGAAGAAGCCAATACCTTCGAGCGCATAACCGGATGAAACCGCGTCAGCCTGGTTACAGGTGCGACGGCTGGCGCGGCTATCGCCCATATTATGGTAATTAGTCCATTTTATGGACAGAAATATCGATTTGACATTACCGGGGCTACCCGAACGTAGCCCTCGAACCATCGCATAGCGTTCTTAGAGAGTTCTCTTAGAGAAGGAGAGTCGTCATGGCAACCCAAGACCCACAGGCCGCTCAGCCATTCACCGTCAATCCGCTGACCGAGACGTTCGGCGCCGAGATCGTTGGTCTCGATCTCACCCAGCCGTTGGCGGACACGACGTTCGCGGCGCTGAAGCGAGCTTTCCAGCAATATCACATGATCTGCTTCCGCGATCAGATTTTGGACGAAGAGGCCCACTTGGCTTTCACCCAGCGCTGGGGCGAGCTGGAAATTTTTCCCGAAGAGGACAAGACCAAGTCCGCGAAAACCTTCTACAACGTCGCCAACGTTTCCGTCGAGGGCGAGCATTTATCTGAAGACGACCCCAGGGTCTTGTTCCAGAAGGTTAATGCCCGTTGGCACACGGACAGCTCTTACCGCTACATCCCGTCGCTCGCTTCGCTGATGTATAGCACCGAAGTGCTGCCCGACGAGGCCAAGGGTGGCGAGACCGAGTTTTCGAATATGCTGGCCGCGTACGACGCCCTGTCCGATGTTGACAAGCGGCGCTTCGAGCCACTGCACATGGTCCACCACTATGAATTCGGTCGCCGACTGTTTCCCGCCTTGCCGCCAATAACCGCCTTCGAACGCAATGCCGTGCCGCCGGTTTCGCAACCGCTGGTTCGTGTTCATCCCGATCGCGATTACCGGCGCTCGCTGTTCTTCACCGTCAACGCCGGCAATGAGGTCAGCGGCATGGCGCTGGAAGAGGGCCAGGCACTGCTCAAGTGGCTCGATGAGTATGCCTCCCGGCCCGAGTTTACCTACAGCCATCGCTGGCGCGAGAACGATCTGGTGATGTGGGACAACCGCGTACTTCTTCATCGTGCGACACGCTACGACATGGCCAGGTACCGGCGTGCGTTTCGCCGCACCACGGTGGCTGGCAGCGGTCCGGCGCTCGGCCCGTTCTCGCTGACGGTGCGCGATGCCCTGGCCAGTGACGAGTGAGCGACAAAGCGCCCGGTGAGACGATTCGAGCATGGCCTTATGCGCATGTGCGGACACGATATAGAGAACGGAGAGACATAGCGCAATGAAATATGCATTGGTCACTGGCGGTACCCGTGGCATCGGCGCGGGCGTCGCAAGATCGCTCGCGCGGGGCGGCTATCGCGTCGTCGCCACCGGCGTGAGCGAGGAAGAGGTCGGTACTTTCGCGGTCTGCGAAGGAGTCACGGCCCAGCGGCTGGACGTGACCTCGCAGCAGCAGGTCGATGCCCTGATCGCCTCGTTCAAGCGGCTCGATGCCGTCGTCAACTGCGCCGGTATCATCCAGCGCGGCGGGAGTGAATTCGAGCCTGGCAAGTTCGCGCAAACTCTCGAGGTGAACCTCACCGGCACGCTGCGTATCTGCCAGGCGGCCAAGGCCAAGCTGGCCGATAGCGGTGGGGGTATCGTCAACACCGCCTCGATGCTCTCCTACTTCGGTTCGGCCGCCGTGCCCGGCTATGCCGCCTCCAAGGGCGGCGTGGCGCAATTGACCAAGAGCCTAGCAGCGGCCTGGGCGTTGGAAGGCATTCGCGTCAATGCCGTAGCGCCGGGCTGGATTGCCACCGAACTCACGCGCCCACTGATGGAGAGCGACGAGCGCTCCGGAGCAATTCTCGCACGTACGCCGATGGGGCGTTGGGGCGAACCCGACGAGATCGGCGATGTGGTGCTGTTTCTCTTGTCCGAACAGGCCCGCTTCGTCACCGGGGCGATCCTGCCCGTCGATGGCGGCTACTCCAGCGTATAAACCTTACGTATACACCAGAGGAGCATATCATGAGTCATTCACAACAAGCGCCAGCGGCTCCGGCAAACGACAAGTGGCAACCCTATCGCCATCCTCAGCCTGCCGAGGCGGCGATGGAGCTGGTCATTCCCGATGCGATCCCCCAAGACGAACGGATCTGGGTGCCGGTAGAGGAGAACGTCTGGTTTCGGCCATTGTGCTTGTCGGCCTCGACCGGTTACTGGGTGAATTTGCTGCGCGTACGCAAGTCCGGCGTACTATCGCGGCATCGCCATCCTCAAGCCGTGCATGGTTTCGTCCTGAAGGGCGAGTGGCGCTATCTCGAGCATGATTGGGTGGCAAACGAGGGTGGTTATGTCTACGAAGCGCCGGGTGAAACCCATACTCTGATCGTCGATCCGCACGTCGATGAGATGATTACGCTATTCCAGGTCAACGGTGCGATGATCTATGTCGATCCCGACGGCAATAACGTCGGTTACGACGACGTGTTCACGCGTATCGCCAAGTGTCGCGCATACTATGAAGAGAACGGGCTCGGCGGTGGTTTCATCGATCAGTTCATCCGCTAGATTGCGCTGACGACTCCGCCTGGCCTGGTAGGCCGGGCGGCACAGAAAGTCGGCATCTGTTGTTGTAATGAGAATCGATGCCATTTAGCATGCGAGGGCTCTCCGGCAACCAGACCGTGCCATGCTACCGACCCTCACAGCGCTATTTCAGGGTCCGCTCGCCGATTTCGGCGGGCGCCTGTTATTGCCTCATCAGGTGTCCGCGACACCGATTCCCGCCCGGCAATTGTTTGCTGCCGAAGGGCTCGAAGCGGTGCTCGAGCGGCAGATTGCCACCTATGTCGATCCAGCGGCCGGTGCTCGGGGATGCCAGCCACCGGATCGCCGGGCCTTGATGTCGCAGTGGTCGAAGTATTTTCTCTCCCAAGCGATCTACGTGCCGGTGGCCGCCAACCTGCTGCTCGATCGGCAGTTGCCGGTTGCATTGGAAGAATTGGGCGTAACGCTCGACGCTCAGGGGTTGGTAGAGCGGTTGGTGGTAGCCGATGAGGGTCGCCAGGTCGCCGGCAGGGATAGCGAGTCCCGCCTGCGACCATTGATGGATGGGTTGCTGAGCCCAGCCATTGCCGCCATGGCGGCGCATACCGGTATCGCCCCGCGCGCGCTGTGGAGTAACGCCGGCCATTACTACGCTTATCTGATCGATCAGTTGCAGGGACTGCCGAATCCACCGGCCGCGGTGGCCGAGGGCGCGCGACTGATGGCGCTTGGTCACTTCGCCGACGGTGCCCGCAATCCGTTGTACCGGCCGATTCGCCATGTCATCGACGGTGCTGGCGAAAGTCGCTGCGTGCGCCGCGTGTGTTGCGTGCGCTATCGACTGCCAGAGCTGGGCTACTGCGGCAACTGCCCGTTGCCAGCGGCGCTGGCCTTGCCTGCCGAGGAGGCTTGACGCTCGCCATTGACGAGCCGCTCGGCGGGAAACACACAGCGGAACAGCGCACCTTCGCCGGGGCGCGACTCGATCTCCAGGCGGGCATCGTGGCGCAGCAGCACGTGCTTGACGATGGCCAGGCCCAGCCCGGTGCCGCCGGTCGCGGCGCTGCGGCCCTTGTCGACGCGATAGAAGCGCTCGGTGAGGCGCGGGATATGCACCGGATCGATGCCTTCGCCGTCGTCCTGAACCTCCAGCGCGGCGCTGCCTTGAGTACCGTCCGGCCAGGCGCGCCAGCGCATCACGATGGTGCTGCCCGGCGCGGTATAGCGCACCGCGTTGAACACAAGATTGGATACCGCGCTGCGAATCTCCTGCTCGATACCCGATAGCCGTTGCGGCGTTTCGATCTCGACACGTAGAGAATGGCTGCTGCCCGAGAGCGTTTCGGCATCGGCCCGGATGCTCTCCAGCATCGAATCGATGGCGAGCGGCGCGGCCTGTTCGGCACGGTGATCGGTCTCCAGCCGCGATAGCAGCAGCAAATCGTCGACCAGATTCTGCATGCGCGCGGTCTGCTCCTGCATCTGGCCGATCCCGCGTTGCCAGCGCGGCGGCAACTGGCCGGCACTATTGTCTTCAAGGTAAGCGCCATAAGTTTCTAGGTAGCCGGCCAGCACCGTCAACGGCGTGCGTAACTCATGGGAGACATTGGCGACGAAATCGCGGCGCATCTGTTCCAGGCGGTGCAAGCGGCTGATATCGCGGGCCATCAGCAGGCGCTCGTCGTCGCCGTAGAGCGTAAGCTGGAATTGCAGGATCAGGTCGTCGCGGATCGGTGAGGGCAGGGTCAGCGGCTCGCGGTAGTCGCGGGCATTGAAGTATTCGACGAAGCGCGGGTCACGCAACAGGTTGGTGATGTGCTGGCCACGGTCGTGGGCGGCCTGCAGGCCCAGCATGGCCTCGGCGGCGCTGTTCCACCACTCCAGATCGCCGCGCCGGTCGAGCATCACCACGCTGTCGCGCATCGCCTCCGAGGAGTCCTGCACGCGGCGGATGATGTCGCGCAGGCGCTGCTGGGTCTGGCGCTGGTGCTTGTGATAGCGATACAGGCGATCGAACAGATCGCCCCACACGCCGGTGCCGACCGGCGGTTCCTGATGCGGATGCCGAATCAGCCAGACATACAACTCACGCAAATGTCTGAGATGTATGAAAACGAACAGGCCCAGCCCGCCGGCCAGCCCCCAGCCCGGCTCGCCGAGTACCCAGCCCAACGCCCCCAATCCGCCGACCAGATAGGCCAGCCGCCAGAGTTCGTTGGTCCAGTAGTACATGAGCCGTCGATCAACCCTTGGCCGAAAAGCGGTAACCGGTGCCGCGTACGGTCTGGATCAGATGTTGATGCGACTCGCCGAGCGCCTTGCGCAGGCGGCGAATATGCACATCGACGGTGCGCTCCTCGACATACACATTGCCGCCCCAGACCTGGTCCAGTAACTGGCCGCGCGTGTAGGCGCGCTCCTGGTGGGTCATGAAGAATTGCAGCAAGCGGTACTCGGTGGGGCCGATCTCCAGCGCTTGGCCATGCGAAGAGACGCGGTGGCTGGCCGGGTCGAGCATCAAGCCGTCGATCTCCACGGCCTCCTCGATACCGCGTGGCGTGGTGCGGCGCAGCACCGCCTTGAGGCGCGCCACCAGCTCGCGCGGTGAAAACGGCTTGGTGATGTAGTCGTCGGCACCGGCTTCCAGGCCCAGAATCTTGTTGTCCTCTTCGCTCTTGGCGGTGAGCAGGATGATCGGCAATTCGGCGGTGGTTTCCTCGCGCTTCAGGCGCCGCGCGAGTTCGATGCCGCTGGTGCCGGGCATCATCCAATCGAGCAGCAGCAGATCGGGCTGGTCGTCGACCACCATGGCGTGGGCGGCCTGCGCGTTGTCGGCCTCGAGAACGCGGTAGTCGGCCATCTCCAGCGCCACCGCGATCATTTCACGAATGGCGGCCTCGTCATCGACGATGAGAACGGTTTTAGCAGTCATTCACCTTGCCTCGAGCTAATAAGCAGTGCGCGGATACCTGCACAAGCATCCGGCAATGACAGGACGATGACGATTAGAACGCGCTGTTATGACAACCCTGTGACAACCCCTTTTACCCCGCGACGGGCCAGAGTTCCAGCGCCAGCCCGGCGAACAGCACGAGCCCGACCCAGTGATTGTTGAGGAAGGCCTGAAAGCAGCGCTCGCGGGAGCGATTGCGAATCAGCCAGTGTTGATAGACGAAGATCAGCGCCATCGCCGAAAGCCCCAGCCAGAAGAAGCCGCCCAATGCCAGGCGCGAGCCGACCACCGCCAGTAGCGTCAAGGTGGCCAGTTGCAGCAGGCCGATCATCAGCCGATCGTAGTCGCCGAATAGCACCGCGGTGGATTTGATACCGATCTTCAGGTCGTCGTCGCGGTCGACCATCGCATATTCGGTGTCGTAGGCCACCGTCCAGGTCACATTGGCGAGAAACAGCAACCAGGCTTCCAGTGGCAACGTGCCCAGCACGGCGCCGAAGGCCATCGGAATCGCCCACGAGAAGGCCGCGCCGAGAAACACTTGCGGCCAATGCGTATAGCGCTTCATGAACGGGTAGATGAACGCCAGTATCACACCGCCGACCGAGAGCATCACGGTAAACGCATTGGTGAAACAGACCAGCACGAAGGCGGCAATCACCAGCGCCGCGAACAACCCCTTGGCCTCGCCCTCGCTGATGCGTCCGGTGGCCAGCGGGCGGGTTCTGGTGCGCTTGACGTGGCCATCGACGCGGCGATCGGCGTAATCGTTGATCACGCAGCCGGCGGCGCGCATCAGATAGACCCCAAGGATAAAGATCAGCAGCGTGGCGCGTGCCGGCACACCCTCGGCGGCGACCCACAGCGCCCACATCGTCGGCCACATCAGCAGCCAGGTGCCGATCGGCCGATCGAGACGAGTCAATTGCAGGAAATCGGGCAGGCGCGCAAGGCCGCGTGGGCGCGTGGCGTGGGTCATGAAAGCCTCCGTATCGAAACGCTGGTCAGTCTATCGCCTGGGCAGGTTCAGTTCATCCGTCATGCGCGCGAGGAAGAACTCCTGCACCAGCACCGCGAAACGGCCGTGCCGAAACAACGAGCGTCGGCCCCAGGGGCCACGTTCGGCATGAAAGGGCGCCGAGGCCCGGGTCACGTCGATCGGGCCACGCTCGAGATCCGGTTGACGGAACAACCAGCTACCCAGCGAGCGCTCGCCGAGCTGGCTCAGGCGCTGGCCGCGCAACTGCGCCAGCGGCGCCACCGAGCGCGCCACCACCCACGGCCGGCCAGCGCCGCACAGCGCCACTTCACGGCGCCAGACCCGCTGCGTGAAAGGAATGCCCAGTGCCAGCGCTTCGTCGCGGCGCGGCCTGTCGAGTCGCTGGATCAGCAGGCGTACGCCGAAATCGCCATGGGCGGCGTCGATCAATCGCGCGGTCAGTGAATCGGTCGAGGCCACCCACTGCCACCAATCGGCGCTCATTGCCGGTCGCCAGGCGGCGGCGGGACGCCACGTCATGTACCGATCGGGGCGTGAATAGGCGTCGTCGCGCACGGCGAACTCCGGGTCAAATCGGGGGCGGCTAGTGTAACATGTGGCCTTCATGAATCCGCGTCACCACCGCTTGCCCAGGAGCCCCATGAGCGTACCGCTGACCATTCTCGGCACCGGCATGGCCGGCCTTGGCCTGGCTCGCCAGCTACGCGCCCGCGATCCACAGCGCCCGATCACGCTGATCAGCGCGGATAGCGGCGACGATTATTCCAAGCCGCTGCTCTCCACCGGTTTCGCCAAGCGATTGCCGTCCGCGCGGCTGGCGAGCCGCACGGCACTGGAGGTCGCCGATCAACTCGGTGTCGTGGTGCGCACCCATACCTGCGTCGATGCCATCGACGCGGCCGCCGGCGAGCTTGCGATCGGCGCCGAGCGCCTGGCTTACGGTGAACTGGTGATCGCCACCGGTGCCGCGCCGCAACCGCCCTTCATGATCCCCGAATCGCTGCGTGATCGGGTCTTCACCATCAACGACCTCGACGATTATCGCGCCTTTTCTGCCGCGCTCGACAGACGCCACCGCCAAGCGCCTCGGCACCGGGCGCGAATCGCGATCGTCGGCGCCGGCCTGGTGGGCTGCGAGTTCGCCAACGATCTGGTGGCGGGCGGTCATCAAGTGGCGCTGATCGCCCCGGAATCTGCCCCATTGGCGCGGTTGCTGCCCGAGCCGCTGGGCCGTGTCCTGGGCGAAGCCCTGGCCGGCAGCGGCGTCGATCTACACCTGGGCCGTAGTCTCGATTCGCTGAACATCGAGGGCGGCGACATCGAACTGACGCTCGACGATGGCCATGCGCTGGGTGCCGATCTGGTGCTGATCGCCACCGGCCTGGTGCCACGCAGCGCTCTGGCGCACCGGGCCGGGTTAGAGACCAGCGCGGCGGGCATTCACACCGATCGCTATCTCGCCACCTCGGCACCCGGCATCTACGCACTGGGTGACGTGGCCTGCGTTGCCGGAATCAACGCCATGTACGTGCAACCCCTGCAGGCCAGCGCCAAGGCGTTGGCCGCCACGCTGGCCGGCACGCCGACGGCGGTGAGTTATGGCCCCTGGCCGGTACTGGTCAAGACACCGGCCTGCCCGGTGGTCGCCCTACCGCCGCGAACGGTGCCCGCACGCTGGCGAATCGAAGGAGAGGGCCCGGATTTGGCGGCACTGGCCGAAGACGAGGAGGGACGTTTGCTGGGCTTTGCGTTGACAGGCGCCTGTGTGCGGAGGAAAGTCGAACTGGCGCGAGCCGCACCGGCATTGCTAGTCTAGTGTCGTCATACCCCCGCAGGTTATAGTCGTCCTACGGGGATTGCTAAATCAACCCGTGCTCAAGAACAACAAACGGCGGTCGATCCGCCGTACCAATGCCAAACCCAGGAGGGCTTTATGCGCAAGCCAGAACTCGCCGCGGCGATTGCCGAGCGTGCCGATCTATCCAAGGACAAAGCCAGTCAGGTGCTCAACGTGATTCTCGATGAAATCACCGGCACCGTCGCCAAGGGGCAAGACGTATCGTTGATTGGTTTCGGTTCCTTTACCGTTCGTGAGCGTGCCGCACGCACCGGCAAGAACCCGCAAACCGGCGAGTCGCTGTCCATCCCGGCCAGCAAGACCGTGGCCTTCAAGGCCGGCAAGGCCCTCAAGGATGCCGTTGCCAAGTAATCGAGCGGTGCGTTGTATCGTTTCAAGAAAGTGAGAACCGGCTTGCTTCATATCGTCATCAGGTTCTCAGATCACGCCGGCTGCGAGCGCAGCCGGCGGTTTTCCATTCAGAGCATGAATCGTCGGGAGCGTCATGAAGCTGCGACTGGTACTGTGGCTGTTAGGCCTGATGCTCAAGCGCGCTCGCCGTGGCAACGCTCGCTTTCGCGAGACGCTCGCCGAGTCGCGGCGCCTGGATTGGGGCATCGCTACCGAAGATATCTCCATTTCACGCCATTATCGCATGACCCCCGAGAGCATTCTCAGCGCATCGGGCCTGCCGGTGGATCTCGACCTCGAGCTGCGCTTTCGCGATGCCGAAGCGGCGCTGGCAATCCTCAAGAAGCCCACCCAACAGGCCTTTCTCGACGGCATGATCGATGGCCGTGTGCGTCTGGTCGGCGATTCGAAGGATCTGACGCGGCTGCAGAAGCTGCTCAAGTACCTTTGAGCCACGAGAATGGCTTGTGGCCATTTGACGTTGTCTGCGAGGCTTTTCGAAGCCCGAAGCTCAAACCTGCCCGTAACGCCCCGCTTCTTCTCCCAGCCAGCGGCGAATCAATGCCCCACTGGCATCGGGGGCTTCCTCCAATAGCGCTCTGGCGAGTGGGCTGACCCGCTCCAGCAGGTCGCGATCGCGCTCCAGGTCGGCAATCTTCATCTGCGCCAGGCCGGTCTGGCGGGTGCCGAGCACCTCGCCGGGGCCGCGTAGCTCGAGATCCTTCTCGGCGATGCGAAAACCGTCATTGCTTTCGCGCATCACGCCCAGGCGCTCACGGGAATGCGCCGATAGCGGCGGGTGGTAGAGCAGCACGCAGAAACTCTCGGTGCCGCCGCGCCCAACCCGGCCGCGTAGCTGGTGGAGCTGCGACAGGCCGAGACGCTCGGGGTTCTCGATGATCATCAGGCTGGCGTTGGGCACATCGACGCCGACTTCGATGACCGTGGTGGCGACCAGCAGATCCAGCTCGCCGGATTTGAAGGCGTCCATGGCCGCGGCTTTCTCGGTGGATTTCATGCGCCCATGAACCAGGCCGATGGCCAGTTCCGGCAGGGCTTCGGTCAACGCATCGCGAGTCACCTCGGCGGCCTGACACTGTAGCGCTTCCGACTCCTCGATCAGCGTGCAGACCCAATAGGCCTGACGACCTTCGGCGCAGGCCTGGCGAATCCGCGCGACCACCTCGGGGCGGCGTTCGTCGGGCACCGCGACCGTTTGTACCGGCGTGCGCCCGGGCGGCAGTTCATCGATCACCGACAGATCGAGATCGGCGTAGGCGCTCATTGCCAGGGTGCGTGGAATGGGTGTCGCGGTCATGATCAGTTGATGCGGCGTCAGGCCGCCGGCCTCGCCCTTCTGGCGCAGGGCCAAACGCTGATGCACGCCGAAGCGGTGTTGCTCGTCGATGACTGCCAGACCCAGGCGCTGGAAGTGCACGTCGTCCTGAAACAGCGCATGGGTGCCGACCGTGACCTGGGCGCGGCCATCGGCCAGCGCCGCCTTGGTGTCGAGTCGCGCCTTGCCCTTGAGCTTGCCGGCCAGCCAGGCGACCTCGATCCCCAGCGGCGCGAACCAGTCGCGGAAGTTGCGAAAGTGCTGCTCGGCGAGAATCTCGGTAGGTGCCATCACCGCCGCCTGACAGCCACCGGCGATCGCCTGCAGCACGGCCATTGCCGCGACCACCGTCTTGCCCGAACCGACATCGCCTTGCAGCAGGCGCAGCATCGGCATCGGCGTTTCCAGGTCGCGGGCGATCTCGTCGAGCACACGGCGCTGGGCACCGGTCAGCGCGAACGGCAACTGGGTAACGAAGCGTGCCTGCAGACCGCGCCCCGAGGGCAGTACCGGGGCACCGTCGGCCTGGATGCGCAGGCGCACCTGGCGCAGGCTGAGCTGATGCGCGAGCAGCTCTTCGAGCGCCAGCCGCCGTTGGGTGGGGTGAGTGCCGGTGGCCAGCCGTTCGAGATCGGCATCCGGTGGCGGCTCGTGCAGATAGCGCAGGCACTCGTGCAACCCGGGCAGCCGGAAGCGTTCGCGCAGCGGCTCGGGAATGCCGTCCGGCAGCGTTTCCGGCGCCTCGCCGAGGATCGTCAATGCCTGGCCGATCAGGCCGCGCAAGCGCGCCTGGTTGAGGCCTTCGGTGGTCGGATAGATTGGTGTCAGGTGCTCCTCGACCGGGGCATCGTCCTGGCGCAGCAAGCGGTATTCGGGATGGTAAAGCTCGAGCCCGGTGGCGCCGGCGCGGGCCTCGCCGAAACAGCGCACATGCGCGCCACGGCTGAACTGCTGCTGCTGAGCCGGCGCGAAATGGAAAAAGCGCAGGCTGAGAATGCCCGAGCCATCCTTGAGGCGCACCAGCAGGCTACGGCGGCGGCCCGTGACGACCTCGGCGGCACACACCTCGCCATCGACCACCGCTTCCTGGCCGGCACGCAGCGTGCCGATCGGCGTGATACGGGTGCGATCCTGATAGCGCAGCGGCAGGTGGAACAACAGATCGGCGACGCATTCGACTCGCAGCCTGGCGAGCTTGGCTGCCAGCGCCTCGCCGACCCCGGCTAGTGCGGTAATCGGCTGCGATAGCGATGGTCGGCTCATGCCGTCACGGCATCGGGCTGGCGTTGGTGGCAGGCCGTAATGGCATTGATCAGCGCATCGATGGCCTTGGGGCGCGGGTAGCTGGCGCGCCAGGCGATCGCTACGGTGCGGCTTGGGGCCTCGGGCGTGAAGGGTCGGCTCTCGAGCAGTCCCGATTCGTAGTGCCCGGTACCGATCGCCGATTGCGGCAATACGGTAATGCCCAGTTTGGAGGCGACCATGTGGCGAATCGTCTCCAGCGAGCCGCCCTCGGCGGTCAGGGTATTGGTCGGGCTGTTGAGATGCGCGCTGATCGCCGGGCAGGCCTCGAGAATCTGATCGCGGAAACAGTGGCCTTCGCCCAACAGCAGCAAGCGCTCGGTGAGAAGGTCCTGCTTGTCGATGCTGGCACGGCTGGTCCAGGGATGGCCGCTGGGTAGCAGCACCTCGAAGGGCTCGTCGTAGAGCGCGCGGGTGACCACGTCGGCTTCGGTGAACGGCAGCGCGATGATGATCGCATCGAGCTCACCGCTTCTCAGCTTGCGTCGCAGCTCGGCGGTGAAGTTTTCCTCGATGTACAACGACATCTGCGGCGCACTGCGTGCCAACTCGGGAATCAGATGGGGAAACAGGTAGGGCCCGATGGTGTAGATCGCGCCGATCCGCAACGGGCTGCTCAGTTGATCCTTGCCCTCGTTGGCCAACTCGCGAATCACGCTCGCCTGCTCCAGCACGCGCTGGGCCTGCTCGATGACCTTGTCCCCCAGCGGCGTGACCTGAACGGTGGACTTGGAGCGCTCGAAGAGCGCCACGCCAAGCTCTTCCTCGAGCTTCTTGACGGCCACCGATAGCGTCGGCTGGGAGACGAAGCAACGCTCGGCGGCACGTCCGAAATGACGTTCCTGCGCCAAGGTTACGATGTACCTGAGTTCTGTTAGAGTCATGGTTCGGCCCGGATGGGCATCCTGTCGGAACGATGGGTTAAGGTTCGTTTTACCAAGGAGCCAGGTAAAGGTGAAGAAGACGAGTCTGATTCTCGGCTGCGGCGACATCGGAACGACGCTCGGCCAACAGCTTATCGAGGCGGGGCACCATGTGGTAGGTGTGCGTCGTCACCCCCAATCTCTGGAAGGCAGCGGCATCGAACCGCTGGCGCTGGATCTCAATGCCGAGGGCGCCCTCGTGGCCCTGCCCGACGCGGATATCGTCGTCTACGTGGCGAGTGCCGATCACTTCGAAGAGAGTGCCTATCGCGCCGCCTACCCCGATGGCCTCAAGGCGGTGCTGGCGGAGTTCGGTCGACGTGCGAAACCGCCGGCCAGGGTGTTTTTCGTCTCATCGACCAGCGTTTACCCTCAGCAGGATGGCGAGCGGGTCGACGAAACCACCGAAACCCATCCTACCGGTTTCTCGGGGCAATTGATGCTCGAGGCGGAACGCGCACTGATCGAGCACGAGCTACCCGGCACCGTGGTGCGTTTTTCAGGCATCTACGGCCCGGGGCGCGACCGGCTGATTCGCCAGGTGCGCGAAGGGCGTATCGCCGCGGGCACTCCGCCCATGTACTCCAATCGCATTCATCGCGACGATTGTGCCGGCGTATTGGCGCACCTGATCGATCTGGCGCTTGATGGAGAGTCTCTCGACGATCTGTATCTGGCCAGCGACTGCGAGCCGGTGCCGCTGCACGAGGTGATGACTTGGCTGGCCAAGCGTCTGAAAGTGGAATCCAGCGAGACGATCCAATCGCCGCTACGCCGTCGCTCCAGCAAGCGCTGCGACAACACCCGGCTGTGTGAAACCGGGTATCGCTTCCGCTATCCGACCTTCCGCGAGGGCTACGCCCAGGTGCTGGCCAGTGAGGGGCGAATCGAGCCGGAAAAGGCCTGACGCTCAGTCGCCGATGACCATGACCGCCTCGGCTTCCACCTGACTGCCCTTGGGCAGCGCCTTGACGCCGACCGCGGCGCGCGCCGGGTAGGGCGGCTTGAAGAACTCCTCCATCATCTTGTTGACGATGGCGAAGTTATCCAGGTCGACCAGATAGAGGTTGAGCTTGACGATATCCTCGAGCGAGCCGGCGGCTTCCTCGCAGACCGCGGCGAGGTTGACGAAGACCTGGCGCGCCTGGGCTTCGAAATCGTCGGAGACGAGGTCCATGGTCTGCGGGTCGAGCGGAATCTGGCCGGACAGATAAACGGTATTGCCGGCCTTGATCGCCTGGGAATACGGGCCGATGGCGGATGGGGCCTTGTCGGTATTGATTGCGGCTTTGTTGCTCATGGTGACTCCTTGGTTGCGATGAGCCGGTTTTCTTGACCGGGCTTATGTGTGCCTGTTGCTCCAACGAAAAACGATCGCCCCGCCGCGCACCACGCGGCGGGGCGATGACTGCGCTTCAATTGAGGACGCGGTTGATCTTGCCGATATGGTGCAGATTGCGCAGCCGTTTGATGATCCGCGCCAGGTGCACGCGATCGCGCACGGCGAGCGTCAGGTTGACGATCGACAGCCGGGCGTCGCGCTCTTCGATGCCGATGCGCTCGATGTTGGCGTCGGCGTCGGTGACCAGGCTGGCCAGCTCGGCGACCATGCCGCGCCGGGTTGCCATTTCGATACGCAGCGCCACCGGGAAGTCGCCGCTGATCTGCGGCGACCATTCCAGGCTGAAGAGCTTGTCCGGGTCGTTGCGCAACTCATTGACGTTACGGCAATCGTTGCGGTGCACGACGATACCCTTGCCCACCGACAGATGACCGATCACCGGATCGCCGGGCAGTGGATGGCAGCAGCGCGCGAAGCTCAGCACCATGCCCTCGGTGCCGCTGATCACCACCGGCCCATCCTTGCCGCTGCCGGTCACGGTACCGGAGAGCCCGCCGCTGATCTGGGCTTCGGCGAGGCGCCGCGCCACGGCGTAGGCCATGCGCGTGCCCAGACCAATCGATTCGAGCAGGTCGTCGGCGTGCTTGAGCTCGAACTCGTCGAGTAGCTGCGCGAGCTGTCCCTGGGGCAGCTCTTCGAGGCTGGTTTCGAAATCGGCCAGGGCCTTGTTGAGCAATCGCCTGCCGAGCTGGATCGACTCGGTGCGCTGCTGATGCTTGAGCGCATGGCGAATCGCCGAGCGCGCCTTGGCGGTGATCACGAAACTCAGCCAGGCGAGATTGGGGCGCGCACCGGGGGCGGTGATGATCTCCAGCGTCTGGCCGCTCTCCAGGCGGCTCGACAGCGGCGCCAGATGGCGGTCGATACGGCAGGCGATACAGCTGTTGCCGATGTCGGTATGCACGGCATAGGCGAAATCGACCGCGGTGGCGCCGCGCGGCAACTCCATGATGTCGCCCTTGGGGGTGAACACGTAGGTATCGTCGGGGAACAGGTCGTTCTTGACGTGTTCGATGAACTCCAGCGGATTGCCGGCATGGCGCTGCATCTCGAGCAGGCCGCGCACCCATTCGCGGGCGCGGGCATGGCTGCCGGCGGCGATCGGCCGCTCGGTCTGGCCGGCCTTGTACAGCCAGTGGGCGGCGATGCCGTTGTTGGCCATCGCTTCCATTTCGCGGGTGCGGATCTGCACTTCGATGGGTATGCCGCTGGCGCCGAACAGCGTGGTGTGCAGGCTCTGGTAGCCGTTGGCCTTGGGGATCGCGATGTAATCCTTGAAGCGCCCGGGAACCGGCTTGTAGAGGTTATGCACCGCGCCGAGGATGCGATAGCAGGTATCGACGTCCTCGGTGATGATGCGAAAGCCGAACACATCCATGATCTCGGCGAACGGTTTGCGTTGATCGCGCATCTTGCGATAGATCGACAGCAGGTGCTTCTGGCGGCCGACCACGGTGCCGGGCAGGCCATCGTCGTCGAGGCAGTGCTGCAGGCTGGTCTGCACCTGGCGGATCATCGTGCGGCGATTGCCGCGCGCCTTGGACACCGCGCGCTTGATGCGCTCGGCACGCATCGGATACAGGGCCTGGAACGACAGGTCCTCGAGCTCGACGCGAATGGTGTTGATGCCCAGCCGGCTGGCGATGCGCGAGTAGATTTCCAGCGTCTCGCGGGCGATGCGGCGCTTCTTGTCGGGGCGCAGCGCGCCCAGGGTGCGCATGTTGTGCAGCCGGTCGGCGAGCTTGACGATGATCACACGGATGTCCTTGGACATCGCCATGACCATCTTCTGGAAATTCTCGGCCTGGGCGACCGCCTTGTCCTCGAAGGTGATCTGGGTCAGCTTGGAGACGCCGTCGACCAGCTCCGCCACCGGCTCGCCGAACTGCGCGGCCAGCGCATCCTTGGAGATACCGGTATCCTCGATCACGTCGTGCAGCATGGCGGCCATCAGGCTCTGATGGTCCATGTGCATGTTGGCGAGAATGTTGGAAACCGCGAGCGGGTGGGTGACGTAGGGCTCGCCGGAGCGCCGCCGCTGGCCGTCGTGGGCCTGCTCGGCATAATAGAAGGCGCGCTTGACCTGCTGGATCTCGTCCGGCGGAAGATAACCGCCAAGGCGGTCGGCCAGGTCATCGATGGTGAACATGCGGCGCGCCTATCCTGTTAAGGAACCACTGCATAAATGCCTGCTCGGACGAATGACTGCGTTGCGCGGTACTCGAAGGCTCGCCTAACCCCATGTTATGTCTCGCCTTCTGCGTTCCGGGCGCCTTGTCCTTCACTCCGCTCGCCGATTTATTCAGCGATTCCTTGAACTTCGCCTGATGAATTGTCAGCCGGCGAGTCGAACTCAGGCGTCGAATTCAGTGGGTTCCGGGCGAATGCGTACCGGCGCCTCGACCGGCTCGTTGAGCACGTTCTCGTCGATCTGACCGGCGGCGATCTCGCGCAGCGCCATCACGGTGGGCTTGTCGTTCTCCCACGGTAGCTGCGCATCGCGGGTGCCGCGCGCCAGTTGGCGGGCGCGCTGGGTGGAGATCATCACCAGCTTGAAGCGGTTTTCGACGTGATCGAGACAATCTTCTACGGTAACTCGCGCCATGAGCGTATTCCTGAATGTACTGATAGAGTGAAATCGCGTGACGAGGCCTGTACGACGTACAGCCTCTGAAAATCGCAGGCAGGATAAAGGAGTTTACTCGACCCCTTCGCTGCGTGACAAGAGTGCCGCGATCAGCGCCGCGTGGCGCTCGCGGGCTCGCGCCAGCCTTGCGCGCTCGGCGAGCACCAGCGCGGTGAGCTGAGCCAGGGCGATATCGAAATCGTCATTGACGACGATATGTGAATACTCGTCGAAGTGCGACATTTCGCCGATCGCGTCGCGCATGCGCCGGGCGATTACCAACGCGTCGTCGGTGCCGCGCGCCGACAACCGCTCGTACAGCGCCGCGCGCGAGGGTGGCAGCACGAACACCGACACCGCTTCCGGCATCCGCTGGCGCACCTGTTGCGCGCCTTGCCAGTCGATCTCGAGAATCACATCCTGGCCGGCGTCGATCAGCGCCCGCACCGCTGAGTGCGAGGTGCCGTAGTAATTATCGAACACCCGGGCATGCTCGAAGAAGTCGCCGTGCGCGATCATCTCCTCGAAGGTGCCGACATCGACGAAATGGTAGTTGATGCCGTCGGCCTCGCCGGGGCGCATCGGTCGCGTGGTGTGCGATACCGATACCTGGATGGCGTCGACACGTTCGAGCAGCGCACGCACCAGGCTGGTCTTGCCGGCGCCGGAAGGTGCGGAAACGATATAGAGAGTGCCTGTGCCGAAAGTGCCGTGTGACATGGGTTCCAGTGTCCGATTGCGCGGCGAGCCGCTGCGGGAAAAGCGCAGATTATCGCATAATGCGGCGCAGGCTCTACACTGTCGCCGATTGGCCTTCGAACAAGGATGCTCATGACCCACAACGCGCGTAACTCGCGACTGGCCTTTCTCGGCGTGGCCTTCGCCTTTCTCATCGTCATGCTGGGCGCGACCCTGCCGACACCGCTCTACCCGATCTACCAGCAACGTTTCGGCTTTTCGCAGTTGATGATCACGGTGATCTTCGCCGCCTATGCGGTCGGTGTGATCGCCGCACTGATCGGCACCGGGCGCTGGTCGGATCAGCTGGGCCGGCGGCCGCTGCTGTTCGCCGGACTGATCGCCGCCGCCTTGAGCGACGCGGCGTTCCTGGCCAGCGAGGGTCTGGCGGGTCTGCTGGCCGGGCGCGTGCTGTCGGGCGTCTCGGCGGGTATCTTCACCGCTACGGCGACCGTGGCGGTGATCGAACTGGTGCCGCCGGCCTGGAAGCAAAGGGCCACGTTCGTCGCTACCGCGGTCAATATGGGCGGATTGGGATTGGGGCCGGTCGTTGCCGGAGTGCTCGGGCAATACGCGCCGTGGCCGCTGCATCTTTCCTACGTCATGCATCTGGGCATGCTGGCGCTTGGCGTTGTCGCCGTGTGGCTCGCTCCGGAAACGGTCGAGCGGCCCAGGCATCCGCACTTGCGAATGCAGCGCTTGAGACTGCCCGCCGAGGTGCGCGGCGTGTTCTTGCCTGCCGCCACTGCCGGCTTCGCGGGGTTCGCGGTGTTGGGCTTTTTCACCGCCACCGCGCCGGCATTCATGGGTGAGGTGCTGGGACACTCCAATCTGGCGCTGATCGGCCTCGTTGCCGGGGTGGTGTTCTTCGCCTCGACGCTGGGGCAGTTCGTGCAGGGGCGCTTTGCCGAACGTCACCGGCTACCGCTGGGCTGTGGCGTGGTGATCGTCGGCGCGGGGCTGGTCGGTGCGGGTATCGGATTCGTCTCGCTGGGGCTCTTCATGGCGGGTGCGCTGATCGTCGGGCTGGGTCAGGGTATCGCCTTTCGTGCCGGGCTCGGCGCGGTCACGGCGGCCAGCCCGGCCAATCAGCGCGGCGCGGTGACCTCGACATTCTTTTTCGTGACCTACGTGGCGCTGTCGATTCCGGTGCTGGGTATCGGGCTGACGGCGCGCGTCGTCGGGCTTTCCGCCACCGGCATGGGTTTCGCCGGATTCGTCGCGCTACTCGCGGCCGCCGCATTGGCACTGCTCATGAAGCGTGGCGCGCGGGGCAGCGCCTAACCCCGTATAATCATGCGCGGATCGTTCACCTTATCCGGAGCCCTGACATGACCGCCCCCGACACTACGCTACGCATCCGCCGTCCCGACGATTGGCATCTGCACCTGCGCGACGGCGAGCTGATGGCGGCGGTGCTGCCCTACACCAGCGCGCTCTACGGGCGTGCCATCGTCATGCCCAACCTGGCGCCGCCAGTGACCACGGTGGCGGCGGCGCGGGACTATCGCGAGCGCATTCTCGCCGCGCTGCCGGCGGGGCACGACTTCACGCCGCTGATGACCTGCTATCTCAGCGAGAGCGTGACCTCCAATGAGCTCGAGCGCGGCTTTAGCGAGGGCGTATTCACCGCCGCCAAGCTCTACCCGGCCAACGCCACCACCAATTCCGCCCACGGCATTCGCGACGTCAAGGCGATCTACCCGCTGTTCGAGACCATGCAGCGGCTCGGCATGCCGTTGTTGATTCATGGCGAGGTGACGCATGGGCATGTGGATATCTTCGATCGCGAGAAGGTCTTCATCGACGAGGTAATGGAAGACATTCGTCGCCAATTCCCCGCGCTCAAGGTGGTTTTCGAACACATCACCACCCGCGAGGCGGCGCAATACGTGCTGGAGGGCAACGAGTTCCTGGCGGCGACGATCACTCCGCAGCACCTGGCGCACAACCGCAACGACATGCTGGTCGGCGGCATCCGTCCGCACCTCTACTGCCTGCCGATATTGAAGCGCAACGTTCACCAGCAGGCACTGCGCGAGGCCATCGCCAGCGGTCATTCGCATTTCTTCCTGGGCACCGATTCGGCGCCGCACGTGGCCAGCACCAAGGAGACCGCCTGTGGCTGCGCCGGGGTGTTCAATGCGCCCACCGCGCTCGAAGTCTACGCCACGGTGTTCGAGGAGGAGGGCGCGCTGGCGCACTTCGAGGCGTTCTGTTCGCTCAATGGGCCGCGTTTTTATGGCTTGGCGCCCAACGATGACTTCATCGAGCTGCAACGCTCGCCGGTTACGGTGCCCGAGTCGATCGGCGACGGCGAGCACCGGCTGGTGCCGTTTCGCGCCGGCGAAACGTTAACGTGGTCGGTGGTGAACGATTGAGGGCAACTAGCCAACATAATCCGCGTTTGGCCGAGTTGGCGCTGGCACTGGGCGGTTTCGGCATCGGCACCGGCGAGTTCGTGATCATGGGATTGATGCCGCGCGTGGCGAGCGATCTGCAGGTCGCCGTGCCCGATGTCGGCTACGCCATCAGCAGTTACGCACTCGGCGTGGTGGTGGGCGCGCCGTTGATCTCCGCGCTGGCCGCGCGGGTGCCGCGCCGGGCACTGCTCATCGCGCTGATGCTGGTGTTCGCCATCGGCAATATCGCCAGCGCCTTCGCTCCCGATTTCTGGTCGTTCGTACTGCTACGCTTTCTCGCCGGGCTGCCGCATGGCGCCTACTTCGGCGTGGCCGCGTTGGTCGCCGCGGCGGCGGTGCCGATCGACGAACGAGCGCGCGCGGTAAGCCGGGTGATGCTCGGGCTGACCAGCGCCATCCTGATCGGCGCGCCGCTGGCCACCTGGGCCGGCAATCTGCTCGGCTGGCAGGTCGCCTTCGCCGGGGTGGGCGCGGTAGCGTTACTGACCGCGTTGATGATCCGGCTATGGGTGCCGATGCAACCCGGCAATCCCGGCGCCAGCCCGCGCCGCGAACTGTCGGCGCTGCTCAAGCAGCGCGTGCTGTTTACCCTCGGCATCGCCGGTATCGGCTTCGGCGGCATGTTCGCGGTGTTCAGCTACGTGATCCCCACGCTGACCGAGCAGGCCGGCATGGCCGAGGCGCTGGGGCCGCTGGTGTTGGTGGTCTTCGGCGTCGGCACCATCGCCGGCAACCTGGCCGGCGCGCGCCTGGCCGACAAGAACCTGCTGCGCGCCATTCCCGCCATTCTTATCTGGTGCCTGGTGGTGCAGGGGCTGTTCTATTTCGCCGCCAACTCGGTGTGGCTGGGGATACTCTTCGTCGGCCTGATCGGTACCAGTATGGCGCTGGGGCCGGCGTTGCAGACGCGCCTGATGGACGTCGCCGAGGATGCCCAGACCATGGCCGCCTCGCTCAACCACGCCGCCTTCAACGGCGCCAACGCGCTCGGCGCCTGGCTCGCCGGGGTGACCGTCAAGCTCGGCTTCGCGTGGTCGTCGACCGGTCTGGTTGGTGCAGGGTTGGCCGCTGGCGGTTTGCTGATCTTCTATGTGGGGCTGCGGGTGGAGCGCTCTGATTAGTTATTTTTTCTTTAAATAGACACCATGATATGGGCCGCCTAACGGCATATTTCCGTGCATACGCGGTGAGTGAAGAGGTCTACCTTTTTACAGGTTCCCGCTTTCGCTAGGAGTGAATATGAATGGCGCAACGACCGCACTGATGTGGGGGGCAGTTTCAGGCCTGGCCTTGGTCATCGGGGCCTTTGCTGGCTACTACATCAAGTTCAGCAATAGAACCATTGCGGGCATCATGGCGTATGGCAGTGGTGTACTGATTTCCGTGCTGTCGTTCGATTTAATGGACGAAGCCTTCAATAGAGGCGGAATCCTGGCATGTTCGATCGGGTTTCTGTTGGGTGCGATCGTTTACACGGCGGCCAATGAAATTCTGGCACTGTACGGCGCCAGGCATCGCAAGCGCTCTGAAAAACAGCCCGACAACGATGCAAGAAACGGTGACAACAACAGTATGAGTATCGCGCTCGGTGCGCTGCTCGATGGCATTCCGGAATCGATTGTGATCGGCTTGAGTCTGTTGGGTGGGAAAGGGGTCAGTCTGGTAGCAGTGATCGCCATTTTTCTTTCCAACCTTCCCGAAGGCCTCTCCAGTGCGACGGGCATGAAAAAAGCCGGGAAAAGCAAAACCTATATTTTCGGATTATGGTTTGGTATCACAATTATTTCCGGTATTTCGGCGTATTTGGGATTTACCGTTTTTGGCGGTTTCAACGACCCGGTCATCGCCGCCAGCATGGCTTTTGCCGCCGGGGCCATTTTGAGCATGATTGCCGATACGATGATCCCCGAGGCATTCGCTGAAACCCACAAGGCCGCAGGAGTCATCGTGGTGCTGGGCTTCCTGACCGCATTCTTCTTGTCCAAGGCATTGTGATGAAATTACCGGAAAATATTTTTAATCCATACGAATATTGGTAAATCTCTATTCGATATTTTGAATCTGCTCCCGCATCTGCTCGATCAGCACCTTCAACTCCACCGCGCAGCGCGTACTCTCGGCGACCACGGCCTTGGATGACAGGGTATTGGCTTCGCGGTTGAGTTCCTGCATCAGGAAATCCAGGCGCCGCCCGACCGGGCCCTTCTGCTTGAGCTGCCGCTCGACCTCGACGACGTGGGTCTCGAGGCGGTCGAGTTCCTCGTCGACGTCGGCCTTCTGGGCGAGCAGGGCGACTTCGGCTTCGAGACGCTGCGGTTCGAGTTCGGCCTTGAAGGTTTCGAGGCGTTCGAGAAGCTGGGCGCGCTGGCGGGCGAGCATGCCCGGGAGCAGGGCGCGTACCTCGGCGACCTGGATACGCACGCCGTCGAGGCGCTGGCGAATCAGCTCGGCGAGACGTTCGCCCTCGCGGGCGCGGCCGGCGATCAGGTCATCGAGTGCCGCGCCGAACAGCGCCAGCGTTTCCTGCTGCACCGCTTCCAGATCGGCGCCGCGAGATTCCACCACGCCGGGGTGGTCGAGCAGTGCCAGGGCGTCGGGCATCGCCGCGTCGGGCAACTCGGCGCGAACCTCGTGCAACGCGCGAGCCAACTCGGCCAGGCGCGTGCGGTTGACCGCCAGCGTCTCGCCGCCGGCGGCGGGTTCGAAGCGCAGCGTGCATTCGATCTTCCCGCGCGCCAGGCGATTTCTCATGGCTTCGCGAAACGCCGGTTCGAGATCGCGCAGGGCTTCCGGCAAACGGAAATGTGGCTCCAGGTAACGCTGATTCACCGAGCGCAGTTCCAGTTGCAGGCTGCCCCAGTCGGCCTCGATGGTCTGCCGGGTGAAGGCGGTCATGCTATGGGCCATGCGAATCTCCTCAAGCGTATCCTTACGAAAACTGGCTGCGCTAAATCATGCGGCGTTAGAAATCAGCTCATAATGCTCATTTACTCTTCGTAAACTGCGCGTATTCGCTGATTTTTGCCTTGCCTGATCTTCGCTCGCGGCCTTTTCGTTACAGGATAAATAGTTAAGTATGCAGCCAGTGTACCCGATTCATGGGCGCGCGTGAGCGTGTAGAATGGCGCACCGGCGTTGCGACGCCCACTCATTCAACCAACCGATTTTCAAGAGGTAGCATGCCCTCGAACTCTGCGCGCCCAGGCCCGATACGCCCCAGCGGGCGACAGCCCGATCAGCTCCGCGAAATTCGCCTGATTCGCGATTACACCCGCCACGCCGAGGGGTCGGTGCTGGTGGCATTCGGCGATACCCAGGTGCTGTGCAACGCCAGTGTCGAAGCCGGCGTGCCACGCTGGCTGCGCGGCAAGGGGCAGGGCTGGATTACCGCCGAGTACGGCATGTTGCCGCGTGCGACGCACACGCGAGGCCCGCGCGAGGCGGCGCGCGGCAAGCAGGGCGGGCGCACGCTGGAGATTCAGCGCCTGATCGGCCGTGCGTTGCGCGCCTCGGTGAATCTCAAGAAGCTCGGCGAGTTCACCATCACCATCGATTGCGATGTCATCCAGGCCGATGGCGGCACGCGTACCGCCGCGATCACCGGCGGCTGCGTGGCACTGGTCGATGCGATTCGCCACTTGCAGCGCGAGAAGCTGATCAAGACCGATCCGTTCAAGGAGCTCATAAGCGCGGTGTCGGTGGGCGTCTTCAAGGGCACGCCGGTGGCCGATCTCGATTATCCCGAGGATAGCGGCGCGGATACCGACATGAACGTGGTGATGACCGAGAGCGGCGGGCTGATCGAAGTGCAGGGCACCGCCGAGGCGGCGGCGTTTGGGCGCAGCGAACTCAACGCCATGCTCGATCTGGCCGAGCAGGCCGGCGCGCAGTTATTCGAGCATCAGCGCGAGGCGCTGGGATCGAGAAGCTAATCGTCCCACGCGTGTGGCGCCGTGCAGGCCTTGAGCGTGTCGACCGCCGCCTGAGTGAGTGCTACGCCATTCATCAGTTGCTCTTTGCGCAGGGCGAGGGCGCGTTCGCCGGGAAGACGTACGCCGGGGCTACCGGGTGGGACGCTGGCCGCCCGGCAGGCGCTGGCGAGAAAACCGCTTTCGCGCATGAAATTCCGCGTTCCGCCATGCGCTTGCGGGTCGATGACCATGACGAACACCGAAGCGCCCCAGCGGGTTGGCTCATCGGCCCGCCCGAAGCCGGCAAGGCCGGATGTCAGCGCTTCGACGAGCAGGCCGAGCGCGAATCCTTTATGGCCGTGATCGAAACCACCCATCGGCATCAACGCGCCGGGTGGGTCGGCTTGTAGCAGTTTGGGGTCGTCGCTCGGGTTGCCGTGGGCATCGATCATCCATGGGTGCGCGAGCGCTTCTCCCGTCGCGGCGAGTTGCGAGGTCAGGCTGTTGGTGGTGATCGACATGCTGACATCGATCAGCACGGGATCATTGTCGGTCGGGTAGCCGGCGGCGATCGGGTCGGGCGAATAGACCCCCTCGACGGCACCGAATGGTGCTACCGAGCGCGTTGCCGGGCTCGAACTGGCGATGATCGCGACCAGCCCTTTATCCGTCACTCGTTTCAGGTAGGCGGCCAGGCAGGCGATATGATGGCTGCGCCTGATCGCCACCGTTGCAATGCCATAACGAACCGCGCGTGCGCTGGCCAAGTCGAGTGCCTGGCGCACCAGCACGGGGCCGGGCAGGTAGTTGCCATCCCAGGCGGCGCTGGCGCCGGTGTCGTTGATCGCCGTCGGCTCGCCATCGGGTGTCATTCGGCCCTCTTCCAGTTCCTTCAAATAGCGCGGCAGCAGCGCCGTGCCGTGCGTCAAATGACCGAGAAGATCGGCCTCGACGAGCGTTTCGGCGACGATGGCGGCATACGCCGGGACAAGGCTCACCGAGCACAACGCCTCTTGGCAAAGCCCCTGCAGCGCATCCGCCGCGATGCGCAAACCGGTCTGCCGCCGTTCGCTCATGGCGAGTCTCCTTTCGGGGGGACAAGAAAGGCAAAGTCGCAGCCTTCATCGGCTTGCAGCACGCTGTCGAGGAAGAGCTTCTTGTAGCCGCGCTCGGCGTCAGTATGCCGGGGCGGCGTGAACTCGGCGCGGCGCTTCTCCAGCTCGCTCTCGGCGACCATCAACTCCAGCCTGCGGGTCGAAACATCGAGCTCGATGATATCGCCATCGCGCACCAGGCCCAGCGGGCCGCCCTCGGCGCTCTCGGGCACGATGTGCAGGATGATGGTGCCGCTGGCCGTGCCGCTCATTCGCGCATCCGAGATGCGCACCATGTCCTTGACACCCTGATTGGCGAGCTTGCGGGGAATCGGCATGTAGCCGGCTTCCGGCATGCCCGGCGCACCCTTGGGGCCGGCGTTCTGCAATACCAGGATGTCGTCGGCGGTCACGTCGAGCGCCGGGTCGTCGATGCGCGTGGTGAGATCCTCGATCGAGGTGAAGACCACCGCGCGACCGGTATGTTTCAAGAGACTCGGGGTGGCCGCCGACTGCTTGACGATCGCCCCACCGGGCGCGAGATTGCCGCGCAGTACCGCCATGCCACCTTCGGGATAGATCGGCGATGAAACCGGCGCGACGATGGTCTGCTCCCAGGAATCCGGTGCCGCGTCGATCTCCTCGCCCAGCGTCCTGCCGCTGACGGTCATGCAATCGAGGTGCAAGAGCGGCTTCAGTTCGCGCAGTACCGCCGTCAGGCCGCCGGCCATGTGCAGGTCCTGCATGTAGTGCTGGCCGGATGGCTTGAGATCGACCAGCACCGGCACACGCCGCCCGATCCGGTCGAAGGCATCGAGATCGATCTTGATGCCCAGCCGCCCGGCCATCGCCGTCAAATGCACGAGCGCATTGGTCGATCCGCCAATCGCCAGCAGCACGGTCAACGCATTCTCGAACGCTTGCCGGGTCATGATCTGTTCGGGCGTGGTGCCATGCGCTGCCAATTGCACGGCGCAGCTGCCGGTCATTTCGGCGATACGCAGGCGATCCGCGCTGACCGCCGGTGCGGTTGCGCTGCTCGGCAGCATCATACCGAGAGCTTCGA
Organism: uncultured Halomonas sp.; assembly: GCF_946887195.1. Next base: position 66,478 of record NZ_CAMPKE010000002.1, on the reverse strand, counting down.
CGACGCAGGCCATGGTGCTGGCGGTACCCATCACGCCGCAGGTTCCTCCGGTCGGCACCAACTGATCGTTGACCTCGGCGATCTCGCGATCGTCGATTTCGCCAGCGCGGTAACGCCCCCAGAAGTGCCGGCAGTCGGTGCAGGCGCCGACGCGTTTGCCACGATGGCTGCCGGTCAGCATCGGCCCGGTGACGAGTTGAATGGCGGGAATGCCGGCGCTCGCCGCGCCCATCAACTGGGCGGGTACCGTCTTGTCGCAGCCGCCGATCAGCACCACGGCGTCCATCGGCTGTGCACGAACCAGCTCCTCGGTGTCCATCGCCATGAGATTGCGCAAATACATGCTGGTCGGGTGCGAGAAGGCTTCATGAATGGAAATCGTCGGGAACTCGACCGGCAACGCGCCGGCCAGCATGACACCGCGTTTGACTGCCTCGACGAGACCAGGAACGTTGGCGTGGCAAGCATTGTAGCCACTATAGGTATTGGCGATCCCGATGATCGGTCGTTCGAGGGCGTCGTCGGAATAGCCCATGCCCTTGATGAAGGCCTTGCGCAGAAAGAGCGAGAAACCCGCGTCGCCATAGCTCGTCAGGCCCTTGCGCATACCGCGCTCACCGTTGTCCATCGCTGCCATTCGACGCCTCCTCGATTGTTTTTCGTAACCTGGCCCAACGCTTAGCGGGCCGTTATCGATCTCTCCTCTGACTAGCAATATAACGCAGGAATTTAATCGTCAACAATATTATTGACAATCTCTTCGGGCACTGTCTATGGTTTCAATGGGTGGTAGAGAGCGTGTGGTAAAGCAAAACAATTAAAGGGAGGAGACTCATGCAAACTGGAATCCTAACCGCTACCGCAGTGGGCCTAGTGGCGTCCGTCATGGGGCTGTCCACGGCGATGGCGCAAGACGGCCAATCCCAGCAGGAGTATGTCGGCGGCGATGAAGTGACCGTTCTGATGGGCTTCAAGCCGGGTGGCGGCAGTGACGCACTGGCGCAACTCGTCCAGCCTTTTCTGGCCGAAGAGATGGGCGTCAGCTTCGTCAACCAATACCAGCCGGGAGCTGTCGGCGCGATCGCCTGGACCCAACTGGCCAAACAGATCGAACCGGATGGTGAAACGATCAGCATCACCAATACCCCGATGCTGATGACCAACTACATCATGAACGATGCCATTACCTACGACATCAGCGAATTGACGCCGATTGCCAATATCGTGACCGATCCCGGTGTCGTCGTGGTCGCCAAGGACAGCCCGTATAAGAACTTCGAGGATCTCATCAACGCCGCCAAGGAGAATCCCGGCACCGTGACGGTCGGCAACTCCGGCGTCGGCGGCGACGACTGGTTCTCGACGATCATGCTCTCCAAGGAAGCCGGCGTGGAGTTTCAGAAAGTGCCGTTCCAGGGCGACGGCCCGTCCTGGACCGCGGCGATGGGCGGCAAGATCGACGCCAGCTTCAACAATGTCGGCATTACCTACCCACAGATCGAGGCCGGCAACCTGCGTCCGCTGGTCGTTTTTGCGGAGGAGCGGCTACCGGCACTGCCTGATGTCCCAACCGCAAAGGAGTTGGGGTACGACGTCGTGGCGGGCTCCTCTCGTGGCTATAGCGCTCCGGCGGGCCTGTCCGAAGAGGCGCGCATGCAACTCGCCAATGGCTTGCAGCGTGTGACCGAGAACCCCGAGTTTCAGAAAGCCGCGAAAGATCGGGCGATGAATATCGACTATATGGGCCCCGAAAAATATACGGCCTATCTCCAGGATCAGGAGCAACGATTCATCGATGTCTGGAACGAGATCAAGGACGAGGTCCAGGGTTCGGGTAGCTGATCCGTCAGCGGGCGGGGCAGGAAAGCCTGCCCCTATCTTTTCCTTGCCGATTCTGGAGTCTTTCCGATGGGGCGCATTTTCGTCGCTATCGCAGCGATCGCTTTGGCACTGTTTTTCAGAATCGAGGCCGCTGATTATCGCCTCGCCGCATCACGTCTCCCCGATGTCGTCGGGGGTGTGCTTATGTTGCTTTCGGTGCTGATGATCGTGCAGGTTCTCCTTTCCTGGAGAAGAGCCTCGGCCGATGGAAGCCTGACTATTGTCCCCAAGATAGAGTCACGCTCCATCATGCTCGGCGTGGCTTTCGTGCTACTGGTATTCGTTTATGCCTGGTCTATCCAGACCATCGGTTATCTGATCGCCACGCCTGGCTTTCTCTTGATCGCGCTAGTGGCTCTCAAGCCGGTCAATTGGCTATGGATCGTTGCCATCACGGCGATAATCACCGTTTCAATCTGGGCGATCTTCATCTTCTTTCTACACATGCCGATCCTTCTTTATCCCGGTTCGTGAGGCCCTGCTATGACTGAGTCGTTTCTTTGGATGGGATTGATGAATGTTTTCGATCCGGCCAACTTGCTCGCCATTCTAGCGGGAACGCTGATCGGCCTGGTCATCGGGGCGATGCCCGGTCTATCGGCGACGATGGCTATCGCGCTTCTCCTGCCGATAACGTTTGCGATGCCACCCGCCACCGGCATCAGCATGCTGGCGGCGTTGTATCTTTCGGCCATGTATGGCGGGTCCATCGCGGCGATTCTGCTGCGAACGCCGGGCACCCCGGCGGCTGCGGCGACCGTTTTGGATGGCCACGCGATGGCCATGAAAGGCCAGGCTGGAAAGGCATTGGGCATATCGTTATCCGCTTCTTTCATCGGCGGTGTGATCAGTTCCATCGTTCTTCTCACCTTCGCGCCTCTTTTAGGAAGCCTTGCCCTGCACTTCGGTCCGGTCGAGCTGTTCGCCGTGGCGGTTCTCGGCATCACGATTGTCGGCTCGCTGTCGAGCGGTGCGATGATTGCCGGTCTGTTCTCGGGAGTTCTTGGCCTGCTTATCGCCACCATCGGCATGGACCCGACCACTGGAACGCCACGCTTCACCTTTGGTGAACTGAACCTGTTCGCAGGCGTTCCCTTTACGGTCGCGCTGATCGGGCTTTTCTCCATACCGCAAGCGATCCGACTGATCCTCCAGGGCGACCAGAACAAGGACGCAGCCGTCAGCTCGATAAAAGATCGCATGTTGCCTCGGTTCAAGGAATTCAAGGCACTGCTTCCGAACATATTTCGGTCGGGTGGCATCGGTGTGTTTACCGGTCTGATTCCCGGAACGGGCGGCGATACCGCCTGCTGGTTCGCCTACAACGAGGCGAAGCGTTTCGCTAAAAACAAGCATGAGTTCGGCACGGGTACGCCGGCGGGTATCGCCGCCCCCGAAGCGGCTAATAACGCCGTGGTGGGCGGTGCGCTCGTGCCGACGATCGCTTTGGGCATTCCCGGCAGTTCATCGACCGCCGTTCTGCTTGGCGCGTTCATGGTTCACGGCATTCTTCCGGGGCCGACGCTGATGACCGAGCACGCCGAGATTACCTACACCCTGTTGTGGGCGGTCATGTTCGCTAACATTTCGCTCTTTATAGTCGGCCTGCTGTTTACCCGGTTATGCGTCTCCGTAACCAGAGTTCCCAATCGGGTCGTTGGGCCGGTTATCGTGGTTCTTGCAGTGGTCGGGTCATTCGCGCTTAACAATTCGTACTTCGACATCATGCTCATGCTGGTATTCGGCATGATCGGTTTCGCGTTCGACGAATTCAAGATTCCAACCGCGCCACTGGTCATCGGCCTGATATTGGGCCCGATACTGGATGCGAGTCTGCAACAATCCATGCTGATCGGTCAGGGCAATTGGATGATCTTCCTCGAAAATCCGATTTCCGCCGTGCTGCTGGCGATTGCGCTGTTTTCGATACTGCAAGCGACGCCACTCTTTGGGCTCGCTAAAAAGCTCCGTTATAGAAGCTCTGGTCCTCGCAACCTCTGAAAAGCGTCTACGTCTCGAACAATCGATCAGGAAGGAAGTCATGTCGCTACCATCGAAGATTCAATCCATCGAAGCCCGAACGATTCGCGTCCCGCTCGATAATCCGACCTCGTTCTCGACGCGCCAGGTGCATCATCGCGATTACGCCATCGTGCGGGTACGCAGCGATGACGGCAACGAAGGGATCGGATTCTGTTACGGGGGCAGCAATGCCGGCAGTCTGGTGACTCAGGCGGTTCGCGAACTGTTCGCGCCGATGCTGATTGGCGAGGACGCGCTGCGTGTCGAGGGGCTGTGGGAAAAGATGTATCGGGAAGGCATTCTGCAGGCCCGCTCGGGGGCGGCGATGCGCGCACTGAGCATCATCGACATCGCGCTGTGGGATCGCAATGCGCGCTCGGTGACGCTGCCGCTGCATCGCTTCCTCGGTGGCTACTACGAGGACAGCGTGCCGGCCTATGCATCCGGCGGTTATTACCTGGATGGCAAGACACCGGACAAGCTCGGCGAGGAGTTGGCCGGCTATGTCGAGCTGGGCTTCAAGGCCGTGAAGATGAAGGTGGGGCGTCTCGATCCGCAGGGCGAGGAGGCGCGGATCAAGGCGGCGCGTGAGGCGATCGGTCCGGACGTACTGTTGATGCTCGACGCCAACAATGCCTGGAGCGACCTGCCGACGGCGCTGCGCTACATGGCGCGTTACGAGCCCTACGACCCGTACTGGATCGAAGAGCCGTTCAGTCCCGACGATATCGAGAACCACGCCCGGTTATCCGCCAATACCCACATCCCGGTGGCAACCGGCGAGATCGAGGCCGGCCGCTGGCGCTTCAAGGAGCTGCTCGACAAGGACGCCGCGATCATCCTGCAGACCGATGCCGCCGTATGTGGCGGTATCAGCGAATACCGGCGCATCGGCGCGACGGCGGCGAGCTACGGCGTCAATCTGTGCCCACACTGGTTCCACGACCTGCACGTCCATCTGGTCGGGTCGGCGGCCAACGGCCAGTTCGTCGAATTCTTCCCCGACGATCAGGTGCTCAATTTCCGCCGTCTCATCGACCGGCAACTGGAAACCAAGAACGGGCGCCTGGTGCTGCCGCGCGAACCGGGTCTGGGTTTCGGCTTCGACGAGCAGGCACTCGCGCGCTTTGCGCTGGATGACTGGGCTTGAGGTTCCTACATAAAGAGAGGTGACTCATGCCATCAGATATTGCCTTCAAGGGCGTTCTATCCCCGGTCGTCACGCCGTTCGACAGCGATCTCAGACCCGATTCGCAGCGCTGGATCACCCATTGCCGCTGGTTGCTTTCCCAGCAGTGCGGACTGGCGCTGTTTGGCACCAATAGCGAGGCCAACTCGCTCAGCATGGCCGAGCGGCTTGCGCTGCTCGATGAGATCGCCGCGAGCGGGTTGGAGACGGCACGCATGATGCCGGGAACCGGGGCCTGTTCGATTGCTGATGCGGTGGAACTGACCACAAAGGCCGTCTATCTCGGCTGCGGCGGGGTGCTGATGCTGCCGCCGTTCTACTACAAGGGCGTCAGCGATGAGGGGCTTTTTCGCTATTACAGCGAGGTGATCGAGCGCGTGGGGAGCGCCGATCTGCGAATTTATCTCTATCACATTCCCCAGGTCGCCCAGGTCCCCATCGGCCTCGATCTCATCGAGCGGCTATTGAAGGCGTACCCGGAGACGGTCGTCGGCATCAAGGATAGCTCGGGCGATTGGTCGAATACCCAGGCAATGCTCGAACGCTTCGGCGATTTCGCGGTGTTCGCCGGCTCCGAGGCCTTTCTGCTGCGCACGATGCAGGCCGGCGGTGCCGGTTGTATCAGCGCCACCGCCAATATCAATCCCGCCGCCATCCATGCGCTTTACGCCAACTGGCAAGCCGACGATGCCGATGAACGACAGCAGGCGCTCGTCGACTTCCGCGAGGCCATTGCGCAATTGCCGATGATTCCCGCCCTCAAGGCGACGATCGCCGCCGTCACCGGAGACGACGGCTGGGCCAGAGTGCGCCCGCCGCTCGTCGAGCTCGATGGCACGCAGCGCGGCAGGCTCGACGAGACGCTGAAGCGGCATGAATTCGCCATGCCAGGGTGGGGAGCGGCGTCGTGAGCGCGGCCAACATCGTTGTGGTCGGCGCGGGCACCATGGGCACGGCGATTGCCGAGACGTTCGCCAGCGCCGGGCTTACGACGGCGCTGGTGAGCCGCAACCCGTCGCGGTTGGCGGGACTCCACGACAATATCCAGGCCGTTTCGGCATTTCCGGAGATAGCGCCGGAGCTGATCATCGAGGCGATCCCCGAAGACCTCGACTTGAAGCGCGATCTCTTGCGCAGCGCCGAGGCCGCCTACGATGGGAAGCCGGTACTGGCCTCGAACTCTTCGGGGTTGCCCTTGCAGGCGATCGCCGACCGGCTCGATTTCCCCGAGCGCTTTCTGGGCATTCACTACTTTCATCCCGCTCGCGAGCTGCCGCTGGTCGAGATCGTGCGGGTCGCCGAAACATCCAATGCCGCGCTAGACGATGCCCGACGGCTGCTGTCGATCAGCGGCCGGGACTCGGTGGTCATGCATCGTCCCATGCCGGGTGCGCTGATCAACCGGCTGCAACATGCGATGCTGCACGAGGCGTATTACCTGATGGCGCAGGGGCTGGCGAGCGCCGAGGATATCGACAAGGCCGCGCGCTGGCTGCTCGGCCCACGCATGTGTTTGACCGGCCTGCTCAAGCAGAAGGATATCGGCGGACTCGAGGGCCACGCGCGCGCCCAACGCACCATCGTTCCCGATCTCTGCCACGCTGCCGAGCCCAATTCGCTGGTTCAGGACATGCTGGCGCGAGGCGATCTTGGCCTCAGGAGCGGCAAGGGCTTCTACGACTGGCGGGGCCAGGATACCAACGCCGTCGCCGAACGCGCATCCGAGCGGCTGCGCCGACTCATTGCCTATCTGGAGGAGCATCGAGCATGACGCGACCCGCACCTGAAGAGGTCAGCCACGCCGCGATCATCGGCACGGGCCTGATCGGCTCGGCCTGGGGCGCGCTGTTGCTCGCCCATGGCATCAGGGTTCTGGCGATCGATCCGGCGACCGATGCGCCCGAGCGGCTACACCAGACGATTGGCATGATGATGCCGATGCTCGAAGAACTCGGCTTGCTCACGTCCGCCGCCGACTTCGCCAGGGTCGAGGTCGTCGCCGAGCCGGGGCCGCAACTTCGTGACGTACAGTTCGTGCAGGAGAACGCGCCGGAGAAGCTTGCACTCAAGCGCTCGCTTTTCGTGGAACTGGAGCGCTGGCTGGATGCCGATACAGTCATCGCATCGAGCACTTCCGCGCTGAAAATCAGCGACATACAATCGGCCTGCCGGTATCCGCAGCGCTGCGTCGCCGGCCATCCGATCAACCCGCCGCAACTGATGCCGCTCGTCGAAGTGTCGGGAGGCGATCTGAGCGATGAAGCGGCAATCGACTGGGCGATGCGCTTTTACACACGCCTAGGTAAAAAGCCGGTTCGCCTGCGCCGCGATATCGAGGGCCACATCGCCGGGCGGCTGAGCGCCGCACTCTGGCGCGAGGCCGTTTCCCTGGTTGATCAAGGGGTGGCCAGCGTCGCGGACATCGATGCCGCGGTGCGCTTCGGGCCGGGCCTGCGCTGGGCGACGATGGGCCCACACCTGACTTATCACCTGGGTGGTGGCGAGGGCGGCATTCGGCATTATCTCGAGCATCTTGGCGATAGCCAGCAGCGGCGCTGGGAAAGCCTGGGAAAACCCAGCCTGAGCGCCGATCTCAAGGATAGGATCGCCGACGGCGTAGTGGAGGAAGCGCAGGGGCGTTCGATCGAGGAACTGGCGGCGGATCGCGACCGCAAGCTGGTTGCCGCCATCAAGGCACTCGGCGAAAGACGTAACGCAGATCGTTTTTCAGAGGTTCCCTGAGCCGGAGAAGCGTGAGCGATAGGTCTCGATATAGCGGTTCTTGGCCGGTGCGAGGTGATTGCGACACAGCTCGACAAGCGCCTGCCGGTCTTCTTTCTTGAGCGCTTCGACGATCGCTTCATGGGCGCTCGCGGCCCAGCGCAGATACGCCTTGTCGTTGACGAAGATCGAGCGGTAGGCGTGGGATTTCTGCGCGAAGTCCTTGATCGCCTCGACCAGCGCCTGGTTGCCGCATAGCGCGAATAGCGTGCTGTGAAACGCCAGGTTGGTACGAAACACCTGGCGCTGGTCACCGCTTTCCACCGCCTCGGCATGGCGCCGCTGAATGGTTTCGAGGGTTTCGATCTCGGCCTTGTCCAGCGGCAGTGGAATGAGTTCGGCGGCGTAGGATTCCAGCAACTCGCGCACGTCGTTGATCTGTTCGACTTCATCCACGCTATACAGGCGCACCACGGCGCCCCGGTTGGGGATTCGCTCGACCAGCCCCAAACGCTCGAGGATCACCAGTGCCTGGCGGATGATGTGGCGTTTTACCTGGTAGCGTTCGGTGAGATCTTCCTCGACAAGACGTTCGCGAGGATGCAGGCGACCGAAGACGATATCCTCTTCGAGGCTCGCGGCGACGGCCTGGGCCAGGTTTTCGCCGCTTTTCTTGGCAGCGGGCTTGTCATCGTCAATGTAGCCATCGAGACCAGCGACGCGCATCGGCGGGGCTCTCCATTGTGTTCCACGTCGAGTTCTACAGTTCCAGATCGTACTCGATGATCAGCGGCGCATACTGGGAGAAGGTCGCACCGACATCGATCCAGGCATCGACCACGTGGCGGCGCAGGTTGGGGCCGACCACCTGATAGTCGATGCGCCAGCCCTCCTGGCGGCCGCGCGGCATCTCCTGGTCGAGCTTGGGCCACCAGGTATATTCGCCCGCATCGCGGTTGATCTCGCGAAAGGTATCGATGAAGCCGGTGGGACCGAATACCTGATCCATCCAGGCGCGCTCTTCGGGCTTGAAGCCCGGTGTGGTCTGGTTGTCAGCCCAGTTGGCCAGATCGAGTGTCTTGTGGGCAATATGCCAGGTGCCGCAGATGATGTATTCGCGGCGCTTGCGGGCCATCTTGTTCAGGTATTCCTGATATTGGGCCATGAACGACTGCTTGGCGGCGTAGTCGCTGCCATCGGGCATCAGGAAGGTGGCGATGCTGAAGCGGTCGTAATCGGCCTGCAAAAAACGCGCTTCGTTGTCGCACTGCTCGAAGCCCAGGCCGTACATGATGGCCTTGGGAATCTTTCGGCAATAAATGCCGACGCCGGAAAACCCGTCCTGCCCGGCATCGAGGAAATAGCCCTCGTAGCCTTCGGGGTAAAGGATACTGTCTTCGAGTTCGAAACTCTTGGCTTTCAGGTTTTGCACGCAGACGACGTCGGCATCCTGCTCGGCCAGCCAATCGAGAAAGCCCCGCTCGACCGCTTCGCGAATTCCATTGACGTTGATGCTGGCGATTTTCATACATGGTCCCTTTTTCGTCGCGCGTGTATCATACCCGAGCTTTAGACGTTTGGGTAAATTGCTCTGACCAATAACTATGATAGGGGGAACCGTGGCCGGCCACATGCAAGCGTATCAGCGTGACTTCATCGCCTTCGCCATCGAACAGGGCGTGCTCAGGTTCGGTGAGTTCACCCTGAAGTCCGGTCGGGTCAGTCCCTACTTCTTCAATGCCGGCCTGTTTCGCAGCGGTGCGGCGCTGGCCCGGCTGGGGCGATTCTATGCCCAGGCCATCGCCGACAGCGGCATAGCGGCCGACGTGCTGTTCGGTCCAGCTTACAAGGGCATTCCGCTGGCCGCGACCACCGCGGTGGCACTCGCCGACCATCATGCCCGCGACCTGCCCTTCGCCTTCAATCGCAAGGAGGCGAAGGACCATGGCGAGGGCGGCAACATCGTCGGTGCGGAGCTTAATGGCCGCATCCTGATCATCGACGACGTGATCACCGCCGGTACCGCCATCGGCGAAGTCATGACGCTGATCGAGGCCGCCGGTGCCCAGGCCGCCGGCGTGGTCATCGCGCTGGATCGCCAGGAGCGCGGCAGTGGCCAGGCAGCCGAAACGCAGCGTCAGAGCGCGATCCAGGAAGTCGAGGCACGCTACGCCATGCCGGTGATCAGTATCGTCACCCTCGATCAGGTACTCGAGTATCTCGAATGTCACGCCGGCGAATCGCTGCAAGCCCATGCCGACGCGATCCGCGCCTACCGTGTCCGCTACGGTGTCGCAGTTTAAAAACAGCGTTTGATAAACGCCGCAATTATGCCACTATTTCCTTTGGAGTACATCGCGTTTCGACGCGCCCATGGAGGAAGTGACATGATCAGGAAAGTAGGTTTCGCGTTGACCACCGCCACGTTCGTGCTTGCCAGTCATCAGGCAATGGCACTGAGCGTTTCCGCCAACGGCGGCGAGGACTCCTTCGGTATCGATGCCAGCCAGACGATCCTTCCCGGCTTTCGCGCCGGCGTCGGCTACCTCAGCACCGACGACAGCGGCCACAACGCCAAGGCCTATTCCGGCTCGCTGATGTTCTCACCCTACCTGCCGGGCATCGACCTGGCGGTGGGTGGCCGTTATCAGTATCAGGATACGCACTACGGCAATGGCGGCGGTCTGGGCCTGGGCGGCTCGGCGTTCGTCGACACACCGATACCGTTGACCTCGGTCGGCGCCTACGGCTTTTATACCCCGGAGGGTCTGAGCCACGGCGATCTCGAAAAGAGCTATGAGTACGGTGCCCAGGTGCGGGTAAACCTGGTAGCGCAGACTTACCTTTACGGCGGTTATCGCTATTTTCGCTCCGACTTCGAGAACGAAGACGAGCATACGCTCGACAGCGGACCGATACTGGGCGTCAGCGTCGGTTTCTGATCGCTCGCCAGCCAGCGACCGCGCAATCGGCGTCCCAATCGGGGCGCCGATTGCGTATGATGCGGGCACACCCACCGCTCCCGGCCATGCGTCATGCTCGATATCGTTCTCTTCGAACCCGAGATTCCGCCCAACACCGGCAATATCATCCGGCTGTGCGCCAATACCGGCTTTCGCCTGCACCTGATCGAGCCGTTGGGCTTTGCGCTCGACGACAAACGCCTGCGCCGTGCCGGGCTCGATTACCACGAATGGGCGCGGGTCAGGGTGCATGCCGACTGGACGACGTTCATGGCGGTAATCGCGCCCGAGCGCGTTTTCGCGGTATCGACCCGTGGGCGCACCGGCTACCATGAGCCGGCGTATCGCGAGGGCGACGCCCTGGTGTTCGGCCCCGAGACTCGCGGCCTGCCGCAAGCAATGCTCGACGCGCTGCCCGCCGAACGGCGCCTGCGCATTCCCATGCGCCCCGATAGCCGCAGTCTGAATCTATCGAATGCCTGCGCCATCGTGGTCTTCGAGGCCTGGCGCCAACTGGGATTCATTGCGGCCGGCGTCCCGGGGGCCGGCATTCGGGGCGCGGCCAACGTATCCGGCCTCGAGTAATTCGCCATGTCCATTCGCCAGCGTCTCGCCAAGCTCAACCCGCGCCAGCAGGAAGCCGTGCGCTACATCGACGGCCCCTGCCTGGTGCTGGCCGGCGCCGGTTCGGGCAAGACCAGCGTGATCACCACCAAGATCGCCTACCTGGTTCAGGAGTGCGGCATGAGCGCGCGCCGGATCGCCGCGGTGACCTTCACCAACAAGGCCGCCCGCGAGATGAAGGAGCGCGTCGGCCAGCTACTCAAGGGCCGCGAAGGCCATGGGTTGACGGTATCGACCTTCCATACCCTGGGTCTCAACATCATTCGCGGCGAGCTCAAGACGCTGGGCTATAAATCGGGTTTCTCGCTGTTCGACCCGGAGGATGCCAAGGCGCTGCTGCGCGACCTGATGCACAAGGATGCCCAGGTCGATGCCGATCAGATCAATCGCGTGCAGAGCCAGATATCGACCTGGAAGAACGATCTGGTGCTGCCCGGCCAGGCGTTGTCGCACGCCGTGGACGAGGACGAGCAGTACGCCGCGCGGCTTTATGAAGCCTACAACCGCCATCTCAAAGCGTATAACGCCGTCGATTTCGACGATCTGATTCTGCTGCCGGTGGTACTGCTGCAAAGCGACCCCGAAGCACTGGCGCGTTGGCAGCGCAAGATTCATTACATGCTGGTCGACGAATACCAGGACACCAACGTCAGCCAGTATCTGCTGGTCAAGCTGTTGATGAGCGAGCGCGCCACCTTCACCGTGGTCGGCGACGACGATCAGTCGATCTACGCCTGGCGCGGTGCGCGGCCCGAGAACCTGGTCACGCTCGGCGAGGATTTCCCGCGCCTCAAGGTGGTCAAGCTGGAGCAGAACTACCGTTCCACCGGGATAATCCTGCATGCCGCCAACACGCTGATCGGCAACAATCCCCACGTCTACGAGAAGACGCTGTGGTCGGACATGGGGCCGGGCGATGCGATCCGTGTCGTCGTCAACCGCCACGAGGAGGCCGAGGCCGAGCGCGTGGCCAGCGAGATTCTCACCCGGCGCATCAAGGAGTCCGCCTCCTGGCGCGATTTCGCGGTGCTCTATCGCGGCAACTTCCAGGCCCGGCTGCTCGAGCTCAAGCTGCAGCACTACCAGATTCCCTACAAGCTCTCTGGCGGCACCTCGTTCTTCTCGCGTAACGAGATCAAGGACGCCATGGCCTATCTGCGTCTGCTGATCAATCCGGGCGACGACAACGCTTTCCTGCGCATCGTCAACGTGCCACGCCGCGAGATCGGCCCCGGCACGCTGGAAAAACTCGCCAACTATGCCAACGACCAGGCCACCGGGCGCGGCATCTCGCTGTTCGCCGCCTGTCACGAACTGGGCCTGGCGCAGCTATTGCCGGCCCGTGCCGTGGAGCGGCTGGGCCGCTTCGCGCATTTCATCGACGGCGTGCGCAAGCGCATGGATTCAGGCGACGCCATCGCGGCGATTCGCGAGATGATTCGCGACATGGATTACGAGGCCTGGCTGCACCAGAACGCCAGCGCGCCGACCGTCGCCGAGCGGCGCATGGCCAACGTATGGATACTCATCGACCAGCTCGAGAAGTCGATGCAACGCGATCCAGAGGAGATGGAAGCCAGCGAGGATACCGAAACCGACAGCGTGGAGGCGGCGATCTCGCGGCTGGTGCTGCGCGACATTCTCGAACAGCAGGCCGAGGAGGACGACTCCGATCGGGTGCAGCTGCTCACCATGCACGCCTCGAAGGGCCTGGAGTTTCCGCACGTCTATCTGATGGGCCTGGAAGAGGATCTACTTCCCCATCGCAATGCCATCGAAGCCGGCACGGTGGAGGAGGAGCGCCGTCTGGCCTATGTCGGCATCACTCGCGCGCGACGCACCCTGACACTGACCCTGGCGCGCCAGCGCAAGGCCTACGGCGAGCTGATGGATTGCACGCCGAGCCGCTTTCTCGACGAACTGCCGGGGGACGATCTGGAGTGGGAGGGTCGCGCCGACAAGGAGAACCCCGAGAAGAAGCAGGCGCGGGGCAAGGATGCGATCGCCGGGTTGCGCTCCTTGCTGAATTAGCACTCAGGAGATGGGGTTGTCGAATAAACGACGGGGCGCCGATTGGCGCCCCGTTCGTGTTTCACGTTAGCGTCATTGCACCGGTGCGATCAGATGATCCACCGCCGCTTTCACTTCGGCATCCGTCAGGCCGGGATTGCCGCCCTTGGGAGGCATGACACCGATGCCATTGATGGCGCTGGCATATAGCGCTTCCACGCCTTTCTCCAGACGTGGCCCCCACGCCGCCGCATCGCCGCGCTTGGGGGCGCCGGCCGCGCCCGTGTCATGACAGGCCGTGCAGACCTGAGCGTAGATCGCCGCGCCATCGATATCGCTGGCGGTAGCCGCAGTGCCGCCTTCGGCGGGCGCGGCATCGGCCGCCGCAGCATCGGCTGCCGCTGTTTCGTCTCCAGCTTGCGCTGTCGCGCCTTCGGCGGGCACAGCGCCGGCGTCACTGCCGGTATCGATCGCGACATCGTCGCCGCGCACCGGCTCGGTCAGGTAATTCACCGCGTTCTTCACGTCCTGATCGGACAGGCTCGGGTTGCCGCCCTTGGCGGGCATGGCCATGAAGCCGTTGATGGCATGGTCATAGAGCGTCTCCATGCCTTTCTCCATGCGTGGACCCCAGGCGGCGGCATCGCCTCGTTTGGGCGCGCCGGCGGCGCCGGTATCATGGCAGGCCATGCACACGCTGGCGTAGATTTCCTCACCCGATTGGCCACCACCGCCCCCGCCACCCGCAGCGGCGGCCGGTGCGGCGCCACCGCACTCCTCGCCGACCAGGCACAATTCGCCGACTGGCGCGATGCGCTCGGCGATGGCTTCACTCGACATGTCGGTGGACTGGGCCGAAGCCGTGCCCACTGCCAGAACCAGGGTGGCCAGAGCCCCCACGAACGCTTTCCTGAATTCCACTCTAGCCACCTCTTACGGTCTTGTAATCGAAACCCGTTCGACGCAATAGCCTGAAGATCGACAGTATACCGATAACCTTAATAAGCGTGAAATGACACCTTCCACGCCCTGGCGGCATGCGTTAGCGGCGGTCGGATATCGAGCCGCAACCCTCGTCACCGCTGGACAGGCGCCGATCAGGCAGATAGGATTGTGGCCGCTTTCAAGGCTCGATCCCTGCAAGCGCCACGCGCCCATAGCTCAGCTGGATAGAGTACCGCCCTCCGAAGGCGGTGGTCGTAGGTTCGAATCCTACTGGGCGCGCCAAACACGAAACAGGCCTGCGATCTCTCGCAGGCCTGTTTGCTTTCCCGCCCTTATACCCGCTAACCCATCACCAATTGCGTCATCACGAAGCCGCCGCCGATCAGCATGGCGAACAGACACAAGGCGAGCAGGAAGGGCTTTACACCCAGCGCCTTGAGCTTTTCCAGGCGCGTCTCGAAACCCAGCGCCGCCATGGCCATGGCCAGCGCAACCTGTCCGATGATGACCAACCCTTCATGCAGGGCGGCGGGTAGTACGACCAGGCTGTTGAAGATCACCATGGCGAGAAAGCCGAAGGCGAACCAGGGGATTACCAGGCTTCCCTTCACGCCATCCGATGCGGCATCGACGTGGCGACGCATCCACCACTGCCCGACGATCAGCAAGAAGGGCACCAGCAGCATTACGCGCACCAGCTTGACGATCACCGCGTTGGCCAGGGCCTGGGGGCCGACCGCATCGCCGGCGGCGACGACCTGGGCGACTTCGTGCACGGTGGCGCCGATATAGATGCCGTAAAGCCCCTCTTCCATTCCCAGCAGCGGATAGAGTAACGGGTAGACCAGCATCGCCAGCGAGCCGAACAGGACCACGGTGGCCACGGCCATGGCGGTGGCCGCGGGGCGCGAGCGGATCGTGGTTTCCGTGGCGAGCACCGCGGCCGCACCGCAGATGGCGCTACCGGCGCTGGTCAGCAGGGCAGTTTCGCGATCCAGACCCAGCAGGCGCGTGCCGATCCAGTAGCCGGCGGACAATATCGCGACGATGACGAGCATATCGAGCAGAATCACCTTGGGCCCCAGCGCCAGGATCTGCTGTAGCGTCAGCGAGAGGCCGAACAGCACGATGCCGCCGCGCAGCAGCCAGCGTGTGGCGAACTGAAGCCCCGGGCGAGCGTGCGTTAGACGCCGGGCGATGGGCAGGTTACCCACGACGAGGCCCAGCAGCAGCGAAAACACCAGTGGGCTTACGCCACTCTCGGCGATACCGGGCAGCCGGCTTAGGGTGAAACCGCCCAATGTCAGTGCCGCGCAGACAAACAGGCCTTGCCACATGAATCTTTCTCCCGGTTCGCTAACGAGGGCGCTTACAAACTACTGCGCTAGACCATGCTGCGTTGAAATCAGTCTCAAAAATGCTCATTTACAGTTTGTAAACTCCGCTTTTTCTACTGATTTCGCCTTGCCTGGCCGTCGCTCGCTACTTTTGTAAACACCCTCGAACGAGTGCTGAACGTGTCTCGTTAGGCTAAACAGGAATATGTTTATGTGTTACTTGTTAATAACGATATGACAGTTCGGTAAAACCGAAATGACGCCTCATGTAACCTTTCGCCAGCTCCAGGTCTTCGTCGCCGTCGCCCGCGGTGGCGCGGTAAAGGCGGCGGCGTGGCAACTCAGCCTGTCGCAATCGGCCACCAGCCAGGCGCTGTCGGACCTGGAACGCCAACTGGGCGTGGCGCTCTTCGAGCGTCTGGGGCGACGCCTGGAACTCAACGATGCCGGCCGCCGTTTGTTGATTCATGCCGAACGGGTGCTGACCGGCATGAGTGAACTCATCGATGCCGCCCAGGAGCCCGAGGGAGAATTGCGCGGTACCTTGCATGTCGCCGCCAGCGCCACCATCGGCACCTATTTGCTGCCGATGCTGGCCGGGCGCTTCGTGGAGAGCCACCCGGCGGCGGATCTGCAGTTGCGGCTGCGCAATACCCAGGAGGTCATGCACGACATCCAGCGCTTCGAGGCCGATCTGGGCCTGATCGAGGGGCAGTGCACCGAATCGCGCCTGATCAGCGAGGTATGGCGGCAGGATGAAATGGTCATCGTCTGTGCACCGCAGCACCCGCTGGCGGCCCTGGGCAGGCTGGACGACGCACAGTTGCAGGCGGCCGAGTGGATTCTGCGCGAGCCGGGATCGGGTTCGCGAGCCGTCTTCGAAGCGTCGATCCAGCACCATATCGAGCGCGTCAAGGTGCGCATGGAGCTCGATCAGCACGAAGCGATCAAGCAGGCGGTGAGGGCGGGGTTCGGCCTTGGCTGCCTATCCCGGTTGAGCGTGGCGGGCGAGTTGGCGAGGGGCGAGCTGATCGCCCTGCAAAGCCCCCTGGAGCTGACCCGGTCTTTTTCGCTGGTGTGGCATCCAGAGCGCTATCGCAGCCCGCTGTGGCAGGCCTTCAAGGTCTTTCTGCTGGAATCGGAATAAGCCGGGCGAGTCTCACAAGGCGCTGGAGTAACAATACTCCCGAGTCGAAAGTACCGAGAGCCGCCGTTCGATGGGGATGCCCTGGTAGTCGCGGGCGATGCGCCGAATCTCGATCAGCGGTTCACCGTGATTGACATCCAGATGGGCGACTTCCTCCGCGCCGGCGGCTATCGCCACCAGGCACTCGTCGGCATGCGCGACGGTGGCGCCATAGTGCTGCTGATAGAGCTGATAGAGCGTGTTGGGGAGTATTTCCGGCTCGGTCCGCAGTGCGGCGAAGCGCTCGGCATCGAGCACGATGTCCTCGAGCAGAATGGGTTTTCCCGCCAGTTCCCGAACGCGCCGGATGTGAATGATTTCGGCGTTCTCGGCGAGTTCCAGATCCTTGCGTTCCACCTCGCTGGCCAATCGCCGGGTGCGGCTCAGCGCCCGGGAAATGGGCAGCGTGCGCTCGCCATTGTGGTGCACGATATTGAAGAAGCGGAACAGGGCCCGGTCGGCATCATGGGTCGCCACCGCCGTTCCCTTGCCTTGGCGACGGATCACCACGTTGTCGACGACCAGTTCGTCGAGCGCCTTTCTCAGCGTTCCCACACTCACGTTATAGCTGGCGGCCAGGGCGGCTTCGCTGGGGATGAATGTGCCCGGCGGCCATTCGCCATCGGCGATTCTCTCCAGCAATAGATCTTTTATCTGTCGATACAGGGGCTGGAACATCGGGCTCTTCGGCGCGCTCATGGGCTGGTCGTCCTTACCGTCGATCCGCTCGGAAACGGGCGTGTGCCGAGCAGTATATCGGGATGAGGTCATAATCCGAAATCTCCTTGACTGTTCTATATACTATGTCATATACATGAGTTGCGGGCGAGTCGTTCGCACGACAAATGGAGGGGGAGCATGAGCATCGATTTCGTAGTTCACGATGCCGACGATGCCGTCGGTGTGGTGGTAGTCGAGGGAGTGCAGGCCGGGCAGACACTGACCGGTTGGGTAATGCACCAGGATCAGACGGTCACCTTCGAGGTACTGGACGCGATTCCGATCGGCCACAAGCTGGCGATCCGCGACCTGGCCGAGGGCGATACGGTCATCAAGTATGGCGTCGACATTGGCCGCGTGGTGAAGCCGATCAACAAGGGTGAGCATCTGCACGTTCATAACGTCAAGACCAAGAGGTGGTAAGCATGGAACTCAAGGGACGCAAGTTCATGGGCTATCGTCGCGACAATGGCCGCGTCGGGGTCCGCAATCACGTCATCGTGCTGCCGGTCGACGATATCTCCAACGCCGCGGCCGAAGCGGTGGCGAACAACATCAAGGGCGCCCTGGCGTTGCCCCACCCCTATGGCCGCCTGCAGTTCGGCGCCGACCTGGACCTGCACTTCCGCACGCTGATCGGCACCGGCAGCAACCCCAACGTGGCGGCGGTGGTGGTGATCGGCATCGAGCCGGGCTGGACCAACAAGGTGGTCGATGGCATCAAGGCCACCGGTAAGCCGGTTACGGGTTTCTGGATCGAGCAGAATGGCGATCACAACACGATTTGCGCCGCCTCCAAGGTCGCCCGCGAATACGTGCAGTACGCCACCGAGCTGCAGCGCGAAGAGTGCGATGTCAGCGAACTCTGGGTATCGACGAAATGCGGCGAATCCGATACCACCTCGGGTTGCGGCTCGAATCCTTCCGTCGGCGATGCCTTCGACAAGCTCTATGAGGCTGGCTGCACCCTGGTCTTCGGCGAGACGTCCGAACTGACCGGCGGCGAGCATCTGGTGGCCGAGCGCTGTGCCACGCCGGAAGTGCGCGAGAAATTCCAGGCGATGTTCGATCGTTACAGCGAGATGATCGACCGCCACAAGACCAGCGATCTTTCCGAATCGCAGCCCACCAAGGGCAATATCGAAGGCGGTTTGACCACCATCGAAGAGAAGGCGCTGGGCAACATCCAGAAGATCGGCCGCTGCTGTCGTGTCGATGGTGTGCTCGACAAGGCCGAAACGCCCGACAAGCCCGGCCTGTGGTTCATGGACTCGTCATCCGCCGCCGCCGAAATGGTCACGCTGTGTGCGGCTGCCGGCTACGTGGTGCACTTCTTCCCCACTGGCCAGGGCAATGTCATCGGCAACCCGATCCTGCCGGTGATCAAGATCTGCGCCAATCCGCGCACGCTGCGCACGATGGGTGAGCATGTGGACGTGGACGTGACCGGATTACTCAGCCGGGAGATCAACATGGATCAGGCGGGAAATCGGTTGCTGGAGATGATGGTGCGTACCGCGAACGGTCGCAACACGGCCGCTGAAGCGCTGGGGCACCGTGAGTTCGTGCTGACGCGCCTGTACGAGAGTGCCTGAAGCTCGTATGAGTCGGGTGGCGCATGCCACCCGAAACGCTAAGGAACCTCTGAAAAACTACTATGCTCGGCCATGCTGCGTTGAAATCGAACTCAAAATGCTCATTTACTGCATGTAAACTGCGCTGTTTCGCCCGATTTCGCCTTGCCTTGCCTTCGCTCGCTACGTTTTTCAGATTCCCTAACAAAAATAACTCGCCAGTTGGCATGGCGAAGTAGAGTATCAAATGCGGCTAATGTAATTGGCCTCATCCCGACAATATAAGAACAGTCATCGGAGACAATCATGCGTCAAACCACTCGATCCAAGTCCTCTCGTTTCACCGCGCTCATCGCCGGGCTCATCACCTCGGCGGCTCTGGTCGGTCCGGCCGCCGCCGAAAGCGTGGAGTCCTATCCCTCGCACGATGTGCAGTACATCATTCCCTTCGGGCCGGGAGGCGAGTCCGATATCAGCGCCCGCTTGCAGCAGAAATATTTTCAGGAGATCACCGGCCAGCAACTGATCATCCAGTACATGCCGGGCGGCGGCGGTGCCGTGGGCTGGTCGCAGCTCAATGAAATGGGCGCCGATGGCTACACCATCATGGGCAGCAACCTGCCGCATATCATTCTCAAACCGATGGGCAAGGATGTCGGCTTCGAGACCGAAGACCTCAAGAATTTCCATTATTTCCATTACTCCCCCGACGCCTTGATCGTACGTAACGACAGCCCCTACAAGACGCTCGAGGATTTCATCGCGGCGGCGAAGGAAGCGCCCGGTGGCATCACGGTTTCCGGTAGTGGCACCCAATCGGCCAACGACATCGCCAACCGGCGCCTCGAATCGCTGGCCGGCATCAAGACGACCTACATTCCCTTCAAGGGCACCGGTGCATCGGTTACCGCGCTACTGGGCGGGCAGGTGGCTGCCGAGTGGGGCTATACCACGACGGCGGCCAATCACAGCGACAAGGTGCGCATGCTGGCGGTGGCCTCGGAGAATCGCCACCCGCTGTTCCCCGATGTGCCGACCTTCAAGGAGCTGGGCTTCGACATGACCGGTGGCGCCTACCGTGGCATGGCCGTGCCCAAGGACACGCCGCGGGACGTGACCATGAAGCTGTCCTCGATCTTCTCGCAGATCAATGCCAATCCGGAATTCCGCAAGAAGATGCAGGATCTGGGCTTCGTGCTGATCGACGTTCCCTATCCCGAGATGGGCGATTTCATGGCCAAGCAGCAAAAAGCCTACGAAAAGGTCGCGCGTGACATGGGCATCATCGACTGATCGGGCCGACGAGCTCCATAGGAGATAGTGCATGGAGATACTAGGTTTCATGGCGGACGCGCTGTCCCCGATCAATCTGTTGCTGGCGATACTCGGCGTCGCGGCGGGTATCGTCATCGGGGCGCTGCCAGGCCTCTCCGCCACCATGGCGGTGGCGGTCCTGGTGCCGGTGACGTTCGGCATGCCGACCGAGATGGCGCTGATCATGTTGGGCGCCATCTACACGGGGGCCATCTACGGTGGCTCCTATTCCGCGATCCTCATCAACACGCCGGGTACGCCATCGGCGATCGCCACCACCTTCGATGGCTATCCCATGGCGCGTCGCGGGGATGGCGATCTGGCGGTGACGCTCTCCACGCTCTCCTCGGTGGTCGGCGGGCTCCTGGGCGCGGTGGCGCTGCTGACATTGGCACCGCTGCTGGCTCAGATCGCCCTGAAATTCGGCCCCGTCGAGTATTTCTGGCTGGCGATTTTCGGTCTGACGATGATTTCCGCGCTATCGGAGGGCTCCGTTCTCAAGGGGTTCGTCGGCGCGGGGCTCGGCCTGCTGCTCTCCACCGTGGGGGTATCGGTGATCGGCGCCGACATCCGCTATGCCTTCGGTTCGCAGTTTCTGCTCGGCGGGGTGGAGGTCATCTCGGCGCTGATCGGGTTGTACTGCATACCGGTGCTGATCGATCTCATCGCCACGCCCAGTGCGCACCTGCAACCGGCTGAAAAGGGTCGGGGTATCCGCCTCGCCGAAGGCTTGGGGTTGATGTGGAAGGGCAAGCTCAATGCCGTGCGCAGCTCGGTGATCGGTATCGTCGTCGCGATCATGCCGGGGGCGGGCGGCTCGATCGCCAGCCTGGTGTCCTACTCCGAGGCGCGGCGCGCATCGCCACGCAGCGAGCATTTCGGCGAAGGCGAGCCGGATGGCGTGATCGCCACCGAGACCGCCAACAATGCCGTGGTCGGCGGCGGTTTCATTCCCACCTTCGTGCTGGGCATTCCCGGCACGCCACCCGATGCGGTCATCCTCGGTGCGCTGCTGGTGCAGGGCTTTCGCACCGGGCCGGAGATGTTCACCGCCAATGCTCAGGTCACCTATACCTTCATCGGCGGTCTGTTCATCGCCACGCTGTTGATGCTGCCCCTGGGCCTGCTGATCGGCCGTTACGCCTTCAAATCGATCGTCAGCATTCCCAAGGCGCTGCTGGTTTCCAGCATCGCCTTCATGACGATCATCGGCACCTACGCCATCCGCAACAACCCTTTCGATGTGGTGGTCATGGTGGTGCTGGGGGTCATCGGCTGGGTGCTGGCCCGTTATGGCGTCAAGCCCTCGCCGATCGTGCTCGGCCTGATCCTGGGGCCGATCGCCGAACAGGGTTTCGTGCAGGGTTACCTGATGGGCAACGCCTCGGGGTCGGTCATGGCGATCTTCTTCGGGCGTCCACTGTCGTTGGCGATCATCGCGCTGATCCTGGTATCGGTCATTTATCCGCTATGGCGCGCGAGGCGTAGCCGCCTATCCAAGGAGGTCGCTCATGAGCACTGACATGCAGGCGCCGCGAGTCGATGCCCGGCGCGCGGATCGTTGTCTGGCGGCGATCATGATCGTCGTTGCCCTCGGTGCGCTCTGGTTCAGCCGGGACATGTCGATCATGGCCAGCGTCTTCCCGCGCGCGGTGTCTATCGTGGTACTGGTTTTCAGTACGGCGCTACTGGTGCGCGCCTTCGTGAGCCGGCCGCAACGGCCCGTCGCGGAGCCGGGCAGCGTCGGTCGCCGGCTGGGCCTGATCGCCGTCCTGTTGCTATGGGGGCTGTCGCTCAAGTGGCTGGGCTTCATCGCATCGAGCCTGTTGAGTTCCGCGGCGCTGGTGCTACTGGCCCATTACCACACTTGGACGGTCAAGCGCGTCGTGGCCTATGCGCTGGTGCTGGCGGCGATCATCGGTTTTTTCTACGGCCTGTTCGCCATCGTGCTCAATGTACCGCTGCCGATTGGCCAGGTATGGCGCACCGTTTGATTTTGCGAGGTAAGTGATGAGTGACGTCGTAATCAGCGAATTCATGGATGAAGCCGCCATCGAGACGCTCGAGCAGGATTTCGAGGTGATCTTCGACCCCACCCTGGTCGACGATCGCGAGCGATTGCTGGGATTGGGGCAGGGCGTCCGGGCCCTGATCGTGCGCAACCGCACCCAGGTCGATCGGGCGCTGCTGGCGCGTTTCCCCGACCTGCAGGCGGTGGGGCGCCTCGGTGTCGGCCTCGACAATATCGATCTCGAGGCCTGCCGTGTGGCGGATGTCGCCGTGTTGCCGGCGTATGGCGGCAACACCGTGGCGGTGGCCGAATACGTGATCGCGGCGGTATTGCTGCTGCGGCGTGGCGCCTATCTCTCCACGTCACGCGTGCTCGCCGGGGAGTGGCCGCGCCAGGCCCTGATGGGTCATGAAACGCAGGGTGCCACGCTCGGGCTGGTGGGCTTCGGTGCCATCGCCCGCGATGTGGCCCGGCGCGCCCGCTGCCTGGGCATGCACGTCATCGCGCACGATCCCTTCGTCGCGCAGGACGATCAGGCCTGGAGCGAGGCCGAACGCGTGGAAAGCCTCGATGAACTGCTGCCGGCGGTGGATGCCTTGAGCCTGCACGTGCCGCTGACCGATGGCACCCGGCATTTGATCGACCGTGATGCGCTGGCGCGAATGAAGCCGGGCAGCCTAGTGATCAATACCGCGCGCGGCGGCATCGTCGATGAGGCCGCGCTGGCCGAGAGCCTGCGCTCCGGCCATCTCGGCGGCGCCATGCTGGATGTCTTCGAGCACGAGCCGCTGGCGGCGGGGTCGGTACTGGCCGGCGTCGAAGGGCTGGTGACTACGCCGCACATCGCCGGTGTCACCCATGAATCCAACCAGCGCATCAGCTGGATCACCGTCGACAATGTGCGTCGCGCGCTGGGGGTGACGGCATGACGACGACCTTGCCTCTGGCCGATGCGCGTGAGCTCGCCCTGCGGGCACTCAGTGCCGTCGGCGTACCGGCGTGGGAAGCCGAGATCACCGCCGATGCGCTGGTCGCCGCCGAGCGCGATGGCTTGGCGTCGCATGGGCTGTCGCGGTTGCCGTTCTATCTCGAGCAGGCGTTAACCGGCAAGATCGTTGCCGACGCCCGCGCCGAGACCAGCGTACGAGGCGCCGTGGTTCGCGTCGATGCCGGGCATGGCCTGGCATTTCCCGCCATCGCCCGGGGGCTCGACGAGGCCATCCCGCTCGCCCGTGAGCTGGGCGTCGTCGCGGTAGCCATCGGCCGCTCGCATCACTTCGGGGTGGCGGGCCATCCCGTCGAGCGTTTGGCGCGAGAGGGACTGGTGAGCATGGCGTTCAGCAATGCGCCTTCGGCGATGGCCCCGTGGGGCGGCAATGCGCCGCTGTTCGGCACCAACCCGATCGCCTTTGCCTCGCCACGCGAAAACGCCGAGCCGCTGGTCATCGACCTCTCGCTCTCCAAGGTGGCGCGGGGCAAGGTCATGCTGGCCAAAAAGGCCGGCCAGGCGATTCCCGAGGGCTGGGCGCTGGACCCGCACGGCCAGCCCACCACCGACCCCGACGCGGCGATCGCCGGCAGCATGATTCCCGCCGGCGACTCCAAGGGCGCGGCGCTGGCGTTGATGGTGGAATTGCTCACCGCCGGCCTGAGCGGAGGAAACTTCGGTTTTCAAGCCGGCTCGTTCTTCGAGGCCCATGGCGAACCACCTGGCGTGGCGCATTTGATCCTGGTGTTCGATCCGGCGCATTTCGGCGCTCACTACCTGACCCATGTCGAAGCGCTGTTCCAGGCCATGCTCGCCCAGCAGGGCGTGCGCCTGCCCGGGCAGCGCCGCTATGCCATGCGCGCCAGCACGGCGCATGCCATCGAACTGCCCACGGCGCTGATCGATACCCTGAGTGCCTATGCGCCGGACTCGTGACCTCCACATAGGCACACCGCCATCCCAGGCTGGCGGTAGCGTTTAGCCTACCCAATGACCGGGCGAACGTTGCGCAGCAATGGACGCCCGGCCCCGCTTTAGCCCAGAAATTCCTCCTGTCGAACGCCTCTTTGCAGTGCGCTGACGCGCCCTGGCGCCGCCTGCGTAGCATTCAAGCTTGAACGTATCCCACCAATTGAACATTGCACCCAATGAGCATTAGCGCGACGATAGTCTAATCGACGCCACGTTTGGAATCGTTAATGCTGGGCTATCGAATGCTTTTCTTGCCCTGTTTCTGGCGGGTTCAAAGGCGCGCTACGTAACGGTAACGAGACGAAAATGGAATTGATCAACGACATACCTGCCGTAATCAGGCTGCATCGCAATGACAACGTGGGCGTAGCGTCCAGGCCCGTCCCCGAGCAGTTACCGATCGATGGCGAACACGTCGCTCAGGAAAACATTCCGGCTGGCCACAAGGTGGCCTTGTCCGCGATCGCCGAACGGCAGCCGGTGATTAAATACGGTCAGGTGATCGGCGTGGCGAGCCGCGATATCGCGATTGGCGAGCATGTACATACACACAATATCGCGATGCTGGAGCGGGACTCTACGCTTGCCAATTTCGAGCCGGCTTCGCGCACGCCAATCACGAATACCCAGCGCACGTTCAATGGGTATCATCGCGCCAACGGGCAGGTGGGAACGCGCAACTATATCGGCATTCTTTCCACGGTCAATTGCTCCGCCACGGTGTCCAACGTCGTGGCGGATCGGCTCAATGCCAGCGGTGAACTCGAGGCCCTGGGCTTCGATGGTGTGGTTCCCGTAACGCATGGCTCGGGCTGCGCCATCAACACGCAATCCGAGGGGTTCGCCTTCCTGGAACGGGTACTGACGGGCTATGCATTGAACCCGAATTTCGCCTTCGTGCTGATCGTCGGGCTGGGCTGCGAAACCAATCAGGTCAAGCAGCTCGTTGAGAAATATGGGCTGTCGGATAGTTCTCGAATCTATTATTTCAACATCCAAGGGGCGGGGGGAACGCGCCCGAGTATCGAGCTTGCCAGCGATAAAATCCGCCAGATGGCTCAGGAGTACAAGCACGCCAAGCGCCAGCCGGCTGCGCTTAGTCATCTGACCGTGGCCCTGCAATGCGGCGGATCCGACGGTTATTCCGGCATCTCCGCCAACCCGGCGCTGGGCCACGCGGCCGATCTCATCGTAGCGCATGGTGGCAGCGTCATTCTCAGCGAAACGCCGGAAATCTACGGTGCTGAGCATCTGTTATTGAGCCGTGCCATCGATAAGCGTGTCGCGCACAAGTTGCTCGAGCGTATCGCGTGGTGGAAGCACTATACCCACATCAATGGCGCCGAATTGAACAACAATCCTTCGCCGGGCAATAAGGCCGGCGGGTTATCGACCATTCTCGAAAAATCGCTGGGTGCGGTTGCCAAGGGTGGTTCGACGAGTCTCAATGACGTTCTCGAATATGCCGAACCGCTGCGCGAGTCCGGTTTCAATTTCATGGATAGTCCGGGATACGATCCGGTCTCCGTTACCGGCCAGGTCGCATCGGGTGCGACGATTATCTGCTTCACCACGGGGCGCGGTTCGGTATCCGGGTTCAAGCCAGCACCTTGTATAAAGCTGGCGACGAATACACCGATGTACGAGAGCATGCCGGAGGATATGGATATCAATTGCGGCACGATTATCGAAGGCATCGCCAGTGTCGAGGAGGTCGGCGAGCGTATTTTCGAAAAGATCGTTGCCATCGCCTCGGGCGAGCCGAGCGCGAGCGAGGCACTCGGCTACGGTAACAATGAGTTCGTTCCCTGGATGGTCGGTGCCATTACCTGAAGCCGGCTGCTGCCTCGGCGTCCGTGTTGCGAGCGTGTCAGCCGGGTGCGAGACTACTCGATCATCGATTCGGCTCTTTACAAGGCAATGTCAGTTAATGGCCAAGACATTAAAAGAACAGCTTTATCACGCGCTCAAGCGAAGTATCGATAACGGCCATCTTGAGCCTGGCCTTGTACTGCTCGAAGGTAATATCGCCGATATTTTCGGTATGAGTCGCTCCCCGGTTCGCCAGACGTTGGGCCGCTTGCATGAGGAGCGGGCCATCAGCCGTTTCGACGGGCGAGGCTATTTAGTGGGTGCATCCTCCGCCTCCGAGGTGGTGCGTCGTGGCCTTTCGGAGGCCGATTTCCGCCCGGCGGGTGTCGGCGTGAAAATCGAGCGCACCGACGCATGGCGGGAAATCGCCGAGCAGGTGGAGCGCGACGTGGTGCTATGTTCCATGAAAGGCACCTTCGAGCTCAACGAATTGCAGCTTTCGCGCTGCTTCGATGTCAGCCGTACGATCACCCACCAGATTCTGCTCCACCTGCAATCGCTCGGCGTCGTCGAAAAGGTCAAGTATTCCAGTTGGTCGGTGGTGCCGCTGGATAACGAGCGTCTGCATAATCTGTACGAAGCGCGGCGCCAGCTCGAGCCTTTCATGATCGCGCGGGCGACCCGGAACATGCCCGAGCAGGATATCGTGCGCAACATCGAGAAGCTCGATTTCGCGGCCAGGCGCTACCCCGATGTCGAGAGTTCGCTGCTCGACGAGATGGAGAACGACCTGCATCAGAAGGCCATCGCCCTGGGCGGCAATCAAGAGATCGTCAATATGCTGCGGCGCACGCGGCCTATCCTGCTGGTCAGCAAGCACCTGCTGGGGTCTTCCGTCGAGATGCCGGAACAGGACCCCTTCTTCGACGAGCATCGCTGGGTGTTCGAAAAGATGCGCGAAAGGCAGGCCGAGCTGGCGAGCCGGGCGCTGGCGGAGCACCTGGCGAGCTCCGAGTCCACGGTGGTGGATCGCCTATCCGATTTTCGCGACGCCGGCCATATCGACGTTCCCGGCTATCTTCGCTGGTCGGATAAGTAGCCCGCGTTACGCCTGGCGATACCAGGCCTGGGTTCCGGTTCTGTCCGAAAAGTCGGCGAGCGGCAATCGGAGCTAGGCTCGTTCCATACGGGCCCACGCATTCCCCTCATCCGTGTGGGTCACAAAGCAAAAATCGGCGAAGACGGACTGGGCTCGCACGAGAGTTTACTGAAGTAATGAGTACTTTGAGCCGGCTTTTAACGCCGTATGGTTGAGCGTAGGCAGTTTTCGGATAGAACCTAGAGCGGCATGGCATTGCGCCGCCGCAATTCGCGAATCAGCGCGCTGTGATCCAGCTCGCCATCGCCATGCTCGACGAGATCCTCGAAGAGCCGATTGACCAGCGCGGCCACCGGTAAGTCGAGCGACAACTCCTCGGCCAGCGACAGCGCCGTGCGGGTATCCTTCAATTGCCATTTTGCGGGCCCGCCGGGTTTGAAATCCCCGGCGATCATGCGCGGAGCATGCGAGCGCAATATCGTCGAATCGGCAAAACCGCCCAATAGCGCTTCGCGTACCTTGCTCGGGTCGGCGCCGCCGCGCTCGGCCAGCAGCATCGCTTCCGATACCGTGGCGATCGTATTGGCGACGATCAGTTGATTGACCAGCTTGGCGAGCTGCCCGGTGCCTGCGGGGCCGACGCGCACCGCATGTCCCAACAGCCTGAGCAGAGCGTCCATCCGCTCGAATACCGCGGCCTCGCCGCCGGCCATGATGGCGAGACTGCCATTGATCGCCCCCTGCTCGCCGCCGGATACCGGGGCGTCCAGGTAAGCGATCTGCCGGGCCGTTGCCGCTTCGGCCTGGCGCCGTGCGCTATCGACGGGAATGGAACTCATCACCACCAGGGTGCTGCCGGGTTGCATCGCATCAAGGATGCCGGCTGGGCCGAGAATCACCTCATCGCAGACGGGGCCGGAGCTGAGCATGACGATGACCACGTCGGCATCGTCGACGGCCTGCCGGGGCGTATCCCTGGCCACGACACCCAGCGGCGCGAGGGCCTGGGCCTTGTCGGGGGTGCGGTTCCAGACCTGCACGCGATGGCCCGCCTGGCAGAGACGCCCGGCCATGGGTGCGCCCATGATGCCGGTGCCGAGAAAGCCGATGGTTCTGGGTGCGTTCATCGTGACTCCTTCAATGGTTACGAGACGTCAGACGTCGATAGTACCCTTGAGCGATGACGCGTCGATGGCTTTTTGCAGTTCCGCGACGACATCCGCAGGCAGCGGAATGCCCTCGGCCAGATAGGCTTCGCGCTTGCGCAGGCCCGCCTGACCGGGCATGCGCACCGGTCGCTGCGCGTCGATCAGCCCCGAGCCGAGGCACTGCTCCACCAGGTGATCGGTCTCATCGAGAAAGTCGCCCTCGCCACCGAACAGCGCTGGGTCGATGACCATCACCATCACCGAAGCGCCCCAGCCGGTGGGTTCGTCCTTGCGCCCGAAACCGCCGAGTGCCGAGGTCAATGCCTCGACCATCAATCCCAGCGCAAAGCCCTTGTGGCCGAATTCCATGCCGCCGAGGGGCAGAATGCTGCCCTGCGGGTCGGTGTAGTAATCCGCCGGATCGTCGCTGACGCGGCCGCCGTTCGACAGGATCACCGGGTGCGGCAGCCGGGTCTGTTCGGCATTGGCTTTCGCCACGCTGCCGTTGGTCACCGTGGACATGCTGACATCCATCATCATCGGCTGGACCCGGCTGGGAATGCCCATGGCGATGGGATTGGGCGTATAGACCGGCGCGACGCCGCCGAACGGGGCCACCGATTTGACGGCGGGATCCGAGGTCATCACGATCGGCACCAGCCCCTGCTCGACGAAGGGTTGAAGGTATGCGGCAAGGCAGGCGATATGGTGCGATCGCCGGATACTGACGATGCCGATGCCGAAGGTCCGGGCCGCCGTGGCACAGCGCTGCAGCGCCTTGCTGACGAGATAGGGGCCGAGTAGATAGTTGCCATCGAAGAGCGCGGCGACAGGGCTTATCTCCTTGATGACGAGTTCGTTCTCGTCACCGCTGGCATGGCCCGATTTCAAATCCCGCAGGTAGCCGTTGGCCAGTTTGGTGCCATGGGTATGGTGCCCCAGCAGATCGCCCTCGATCAGGATATCGACCGTGGTTTCGCTGACCTCGCGAGATGCGCCGCTTTCGATGAACAGGGCGGTTAACGTTTCTTTCAGCCACGCTTGCGTATAGCGCATCATGAGACTCCCGACGTCTGTTCGATTTGGTTGCCCTTGTACTTCTTATAGGCCTTCGTCACCAGCGGGGAGAGCCAGAGCAGGATGACCAGGGCCCCGAGCGAGGCGCTGATCGGGCGCGAGAAGAAGCTCAAGAGGTCGCCGTTGGATTTGAGCATCGAACTCATGAAGCTGTTTTCCAGGGTGGTGCCCAATACCAGGCCGAGAATTGCCGGAGCCATGGGGAAATCGCACCGCATCAAAATGGCGGCCACGATTCCGATGATCAGCATGATCCACACGTCGATGGCCGAGTTGTTGATCGAGAAGGCACCCACGATGCAGAAGCACAGAATGATCGGCATGAGTATCTTGCGCGGCGTCAGAATGAAGATCTTGGAGAACTTGATCGCCGCGAAACCGACCGGCAACATGAGCAGATTGGCCACGAAGAAGACGATGAACAGCGCATAGATCAGGCCGCTGCCGTCCATGAAGATGGTCGGTCCCGGATTCATCCCTTTCATGTACAGCACCCCGATGACGATCGCCGTGATCGAGTCGCCGGGAATGCCGAATACCAGGGCGGGTATCCAGGCACCGCTGATGCCGGCATTGTTGGCGGAGCTGGCGTCTATGATGCCTTCGATATGGCCGGTGCCGTAAGCGCTTTTCTGCTTGGAGCGGCCCTTGCCGACGGCATAGGATATCCAGGCGGCGATATCCGCCCCCGCACCGGGTAGCGCGCCGATGAGCGTGCCGATGGTGCTTCCACGCAGCATGTTGGGCCAATAGGTTCTTACATGCGAGGGTGCCTTCTTGAGCATGCTGTCCTTGGACATCGATGGCGTTCGCTTGCCATCCGAGCGTGAGCCGTAAAAGCTGATAAGCTCATTCAAGGCGAACATGCCGATCATTACCGGAATGATATTGATGCCAGCCATCAGGTTCGTAATGCCGAAGGTGAAGCGAGGCACGCCGCTCATCATGTCCAGCCCGACGGTCGACAGAAGCAGGCCAATCATCAGCGATAGAAAAGCCTTGGTTCGAGAGCCTATCGAGATGAAAATCGAACTGCTCAGGCCGAGCAGCGCCAACCAGAAATATTCATAGGTGCTGAAATTAAGCGCCGCATCGGCGAGCATCGGCGAGATGGTCACCAGAACGATGGTGCCGAATACGCCGCCGAATACCGAACAGATCAGATTGATTCCCAGCGTTTCCCGGGCGTGCCCTTTATTGGCGAGCATGAAGGAGTCGCCGACATAAGCCGCCGACGACGGCGTACCGGGTATGTTCAGGTAAGTGGCGGGAATATCACCGGCAAAGATGGCCATGGCTGCCGTGGTAACGATCGCCGCGATGGCGGGAACCGGCTCCATGTAGAAGGTGATCGGCACCAGTAGCGCCACGGCCATGGTGGCGGTCAGGCCGGGCACCGCGCCGACGAAGATGCCGAAGATCGCTGCCGCCATGATGACCAGCAGCGTTTCGGCATTGAGAACGAGCTGTAACCCTTGAAGTAATGCGTCCATATCAACCCCCGACGCTCAATAGCCCTTCGGGAAGGGGTATCAGCAGGTATTTGGAAAAGACGAAATGAATGAACAAGGACGCGACGACGGCAACGGCCAGTGCCAGTAGAAAAGGCGTTTTTCTGACCAGCATCAGGACGAACATGATGATGGCCATGGCAACGGCGGCACCCAGATATTCGCTGCCTAGAATATAGAAAACGACCAGTGCGCAGGGCAGCAGCGATACGAGGAACATGCGATAATCGATCGCCTTGCCGGCGAGAGCGCCGCCGGATCGCTGCCGCAGGGCCACGACCTGGGTAGCGATGAGTACCAGGCCTCCAATGAAAAACCCTCCCCCAATGAGGGAGGGAAACAGAGAAGGACCATATTGGAGGCTAGGCATCGTCGGATACTGCTGGGCGATCGCGATCGTGATACCGCCCAGCACCATGAAGCAAAGCCCCAAGATGATGTCTTTCATCGATTGTCCTTTATTGGCTTAGCCCGACGCTTTCCACGATCTTGCCGAACTCGGCGTCCATTTCTGCCATCAGCTTTGCGAAGTCTTCCGCGTCTCGCCATTCGGTGCCAAAGCCCTGCTTGGACATGAAGCCCTGGTACGTCTCGCTTTCATAAGCGGCTTTCAGCGCTTCCTCGAGCGTGGCGACGATTTCCGGGTCCATCCCCTTGGGGCCGGCGATGCCGCGCCATTCGCCGATCGTGTAGTCGGTGCCGATGGCTTCTTCGATGGTGGGAACGTCGGGAAAGCTGGGGATGCGCTCGGGGGCCATTACGCCAAGGCTCACCACTTCGCCGGCTTCGATCATCGAGCGCGCCTCGGGAACGGAGCTGGGGACGATATCGATGCCGCCCGCGGCGAGTTCGACCATGGCCGGCGCGGCGCCTTGGCTGGGAATGAAGGTCACCCTGTTCGGCTCCATTCCCTGATCCATCAGAAAACCGGCGAAGGCCAGGTGCCAGACGCCACCCAGGCCGGTGCCCGACGCCGTATAGGTGCCCGTGGGCTCCTCCTTGATCGATGCGACCAGTTCACCGAGGTCATCGAAGGGGGAATCCGCCGCTACCTGAACGCCCGCATAGTCGAAATTGATCTGGCCGATGGGGGTGTAATCCCGGTACGTCAGGTCGGTCAGCCCCATCCAGTGCATCATATTGATCTCACCCGTCACCAGGCCCAGGGTGTAGCCGTCCGGCTTGGCCATGGCGATCGCCGAGTGGCCGACGACACCGCTGCCGCCGGTCCGGTTGACCACGTTGACGGTTTGCCCCAGTTCCTCCTGAAGGGCGTTGGCGATGGTGCGCGCCGTGGCATCCGTACCGCCGCCGGCGGCCCATGGCACGATGATGGTGATGGGCTTCTCGGGATAGGCGGCCAGGACCGAGCTGGAGGCTGTCAGGAGCAGCAGAGCGGCAACATTCTTGATCGATTTTCTCTTGTTAGAATATTTCATCGGCTTCCCGTTTATTCGTCGGTTTTTAGGAGCTAGCGAGGCTAACCTATCAGTAGCGTACATTGCGTTCAATAACCATAATTTGTAGACTTTAGTAGCAATTCCGAAAGAAAGTCGTGCGAACCGTCGGGTGCTGAGCGTGCACTTTCCTGGGCAATTAGCGACTGTCTTGGCGATCGTTGGACTCGCGTTTCCCGCCAATGATTTCCAGTTATATGAACGCTAATAAAGCGAAGGCTTCTGCAGGGTTGCAGGCCCGACTCGGCGTGCCATCGGGCTAGGGCTCGACAGCCGCTGCGGTGGAAATCGCCTCAGTCGGCGTCCGTCGGACTGCCTCGCGTTATTTCTTCGGCGAATAGCCGAGCTGCCGGCGAGGGCTTGACGCCGCGGCGGGTAATCAGCTGATAGGGCTCGCTGCGGCCATGCAGGCTCAGGGGAAGAATGCCGATCATGCCGAAGCGCGTGCAGAACTGGGCGGCATCGACGGACAGCAGGGCGACGAAGGAGGGGTTGCGTTGCAGCAGCGAGAGCGTGGCGAAGGCCGAGGTGGTTTCCAGCAGGTAGAGCGGGAAGCGTAGCCCCGCCTCGTGGAATTCCCGCTCCAGCAACAGGCGCATGGGCATGTTGGCGGAATAGACCACCCAGCGCGAGTCGGCCAGGTCGGCCAGTTGCAGGCGCTCCGCGCCGGCCAGCGGATGCTCGCGATTGGCGACCACGGCGAGGGTTTCGTCACGCATGTCGATGCTGTCGTAGAGTTCGGGTTGGCGACTGATGCTGGTACGGCAGATCGCCAGATCCAGCCGCCCCTGGTCGAGCAACTCGAGCAGGCGGGCGCTGGTGTCCTCGACGATCTCCACGGACAGCGCGGGGCGCTTCTCCAGCAGGCGCGACAACGCTTCGGTCATCAGCGGCACCGCGCCCATGATCACCCCCACTGCCAGGCGCCCGCCGTGGCCCTGCAAGATGCCCAGCATGTCGTCTCGCAGGTGGGTCAGATCGGTCTGGATCAGGCGCGCATAGCGGATGGCGCAATGCCCCAAGTCATTGGGCTCTAGCCCGCGATGAGTGCGTACGAACAGCGTGGCGCCCAGCGTGCTCTCGATCTCCTGCAGCGCCTTGGTGGCGCCGGGCTGGCTGAGCGCGATCTGTTCGGCGGCGCGCATCAGCGAGCCTTGCTCGCCGAGCGCAATGAGCAGTTGCAGTTGTTTCAGGCGCAGGCGCGAAAAGATCGAAGCGATCGATGGCAACATAAGTGTCGGTTATAGCCCTATCAAAGCATCTCATTAGTCAGGCTGGCGACTTTGGCCTAGTGTCGAGCTTGAAACCCGGCCATAAGCTGCCGCCATTCGCTGCCGAGAAAGTCTACTCGAACACAAAAGGCCGCCGCTATTACGGCAACGATTTCCTGCATTCAAGGCCCATCCTTCCATGGCAATGATTAACTATATTACCCAAATTCAGTTCGATTATGGTGCCACTGCGTTATTGCAGCAGGAGTGTAACCGAATCAGCATCCAGCGACCTTTCGTGGTGACCGATCGCGGCGTCAGGGCGGCGGGCATCGTCGATCGGGTACTGGCGCACCTGGACGCCTCATCCCAGCCAGCGATATATGACAAGACGCCGCCCAACCCCAACGAAGCGGCCGTACGCGAGGCGGCTGCGCTCTACCGCGACGGCGGCTTCGACGGCATCATCGCGATCGGCGGCGGTTCCTCCATCGACCTGGCCAAGGGCGTGGCGATCTGCGGCACTCACGACGGGCCGCTGAAATCCTTCGCGGTCATCGAAGGCGGTGCCGCTCGCATCACCGCGGCCACGGCGCCGGTGATCGCCATCCCGACCACCGCCGGAACCGGTAGCGAGGTCGGGCGTGGCGCCATTCTGATCCTGGAGGATGGCCGCAAGGTGGGCGTGCTGTCGCCGCACCTGGTGCCGAAGTCGGCCATTTGCGATCCCGAACTGACCCTCGGCCTGCCGCCGCTGATGACCGCCGCGACGGGTATGGACGCGCTGGCGCACTGCCTGGAAACCTTCATGTCGCCGGCCTTCAACCCGCCCGCCGACGGTATCGCGCTCGATGGTCTGCGGCGTGGCTGGCTGCATATCGAACGTGCGACACGCGACCCCCAGGATCGCGACGCACGCCTGAACATGATGAGTGCCTCGATGCAGGGCGCCATGGCCTTCCAGAAGGGCCTGGGCTGCGTGCACAGTCTCAGCCATTCGCTCGGCGGCATCGACCCACGGCTTCATCACGGCACCCTGAATGCGATCTTCCTGCCCGCCGTCATCGCCTTCAACGCGGACTGCGACTCCATGCGCCAGGAAAGCAAGCTCGAGCGCATTGCACAGACCATGCAGCTCAGTGGCCCCGATGAGATCGGCCCGGCGATCAAGGCCATGAGCCGGCGCCTGGAACTGCCGGCGGGGCTGGGCGAACTGGGCGTGACGGCGGCCATGTTCGCGAAGATCATCGACGGCGCGCTGGCCGATCACAGCCACAAGACCAACCCGCGCGACGCCAGCGCCGATGACTATGAATGGATGCTCGGTCAATCGCTGTAAGGCCGAGCCGCCTCGATATCAACCGTGACGAATGAACGGGCCGACGACATGGATTTGGGGATTAGCGGACGCTGCGCACTGGTCTGCGCGGCCAGCAAGGGGCTGGGCAAGGGCTGCGCCGCCGCCCTGGTGCGCGAAGGCGTGAACGTGGTCATCAACGCGCGCAGCGTCGATGAGCTGGAGAAAACCGCGAGTTGGCTGCGCACCCTGAATCCGGATGCGAGCGTGCGCACCGTGGTCGGCGACATCACCCGCGAGGAGGTCCGCCAGGCAGCCCTGGCCGCTTGCCCGACGGTGGATATCCTGATCACCAATGCCGGTGGCCCGCCGCCTGGCGATTTCCGCGAATGGTCCCGCGAGGCGTGGCTGGATGCCGTCGAGACCAATATGCTCACCCCCATCGAGCTGATCAAGGCGACGGTCGATGCGATGGCCATCCGCGGTTTCGGTCGCGTCGTGAATATCACCTCGGCGGCGGTCAAGGCGCCCATCGATATTCTGGGCCTGTCCAATGGCGCGCGTAGCGGATTGACCGGCTTCGTCGCCGGCCTGGCGCGACAGCCGCAACTCGCCGGTAACAACGTGACCATCAACAACCTGCTGCCCGGCGCATTCGACACCGATCGTTTGAAGAAAACCCTGGATACGGCCGCCCAGGCCAGCGGGCAGAGCCTCGATAGCCTGCGCGATGCCCGCTGCCGGCAGATTCCGGCGCGGCGCTTCGGCTCCGCCGAGGAGTTCGGCGCGCTGTGTGCTTTCTTGTGCAGCGAGCATGCGGGATACATGACCGGCCAGAATCTGCTACTGGATGGCGGCAGCTATCCCGGGACCTACTGAGAGGGCCTTGCCTTCGTTCGCCTATTTGGTAAACACCCTCTGAGCCGCTAGCGTCCAACAAGGAAAATCCCATGCGACTGATTCAATGCGACTACCAGGGCCAGACCCGAGCCGCCCTGGTCGAGAGCGAGCGATCCGTTCGGCTACTCGATACGGATACCTACTCCCTGGCCCGCCGTGCCATTGCCGCCGGCAACTCACTCGGCGAGACCATCGAGTCGGCGTTGACCGATACCCGGCTCGATTACCGGCAATTGATCGACGAGCGGCGACTGCTGGCACCGCTGACCCATCCGGACCCGGCTCACTGCCTGGTCACCGGCACGGGGCTGACCCACCTGGGCAGTGCCGATACCCGCTCGGCCATGCACGCCAGCGTAAGTGCCGACGACGCCGAACTGACCGATTCCATGCGCATGTTCAAGCTGGGCGTGGAGGGCGGCAAGCCCGCCACCGGCAGCATCGGCGCCCAGCCGGAGTGGTTCTATAAAGGCGATGGCGATTGCGTTGTCGCCCCCGAAACCGAGATACCCGTGCCGGCCTTCGCCGAGGATGCCGGCGAGGAGCCGGAGTTGGCCGCGCTCTACGTGATCGCCGACGATGGCCGACCGTGGCGGGTGGGCCATGCGATCGGCAACGAGTTTTCCGATCACGTCACCGAGCGCTACAACTACCTGTGGCTGGCACACTCCAAGCTACGCGCCTGTAGCTTCGGGCCGGAACTGCTGGTCGGCGAGCTGCCGGCGCACCTGGAGGGCACCAGTCGTATCGTGCGCGATGGCAAGGCCTTGTGGGAAAAGCCCTTCCTGACCGGCGAGGCCAACATGGCCCATAGCCTGGCCAACCTCGAGTATCACCACTTCAAGTACCCGGGCTTTCGCCGGCCGGGCGATGTCCATGTGCACTTCTTCGGCACCGCGACATTGAGTTTCGCCGACGGTATTCGCACCCAGGAGGGCGATCGCTTCGAGATCGAACTGCCGGCCTTCGGGCGTCCGCTGCGCAATCCGCTGCGGTTCGAGGCCGATACGCCCGCCGACGTCACCGTTCATTCGCTATAACGACCAGGAGCCGCAGATGTCACTGCAAGGCAAGCTTCTCATCGGCCAACAGGCCGTTACCGGCGGCAGCGCCGCCATCCATGCCATCGACCCGGCCACCGGCGAGCGGCTCGAGCCGGCCTACGCCGGGGGCAGCGCCGCCGAGGTGGACAAGGCCTGCCAGCTTGCCTGGGAGGCCTTCGATATCTATCGCGAGACCTCGCTGGAAGCGCGTGCGGCGTTTCTCGAGACTGTCGCCAGCGAGATCGAGGCGATCGGCGATGGGCTGATCGAGCGCGCCATGGCGGAATCCGGCCTGCCGCGGGCGCGCCTGGAAGGCGAGCGCGGACGCACCTGCGGCCAGCTGCGCCTGTTCGCTAGCGTGGTGCGTGCCGGCGAGTGGCTCGACGTGCGCATCGACCCGGCGCTGCCGGAGCGCGCCCCGCTGCCGCGCGCCGACCTGCGCCAGCGGCATATCGCCCTCGGCCCGGTGGCGGTATTCGGCGCCAGCAACTTCCCGCTGGCCTTCTCGGTGGCCGGCGGCGATACCGCCTCGGCCCTCGCCGCCGGCTGCCCGGTGATCGTCAAAGCGCATTCGGCACACCCCGGTACGTCGGAGCTGGTCGGTCGTGCGGTGCAGAAGGCGGTGGCTCAATGCGGCCTGCCGGATGGCGTATTCTCGTTGCTGTTCGGTTCGGGCCGCGACGTCGGCGCGGCGCTGGTCGCCGATCGTCGCATCCAGGCGGTGGGCTTCACCGGCTCGCGCAGCGGTGGCACCGCGCTGATGAAGATCGCCCAGCAACGCCGCGAGCCGATCCCGGTCTACGCCGAGATGAGCAGCATCAACCCGGTATTCCCGCTACCCCAGGCGCTAGCGGCGCGTGGCGAGGCCATGGCCCAGGCCTTCGTTGGCTCGCTCAACATGGGCGCCGGGCAGTTCTGCACCAATCCCGGCCTGGTGATCGCCGAGAAAGGTCCGGCCCTCGATACCTTCGTGCAGGCCGCCGGTGCAGCGCTCAAGGCCAGTGCGGCACAGACCATGCTCACTCCGGGCATCCATGCCGCCTACCAGCAGGGCGTGGGTCGGCTATCCAGCCATGACCAGGTGCGCGAAGTGGCGCGCGGCCAGGTCGGCGAAACGCCCAACCAGTGCCAGGCCGGGCTGTTCGTCACCACGGCGGCGGATTTCCTGAATGACGAGGCGCTACAGGAGGAGGTGTTCGGCTCCACCTCGCTGGTGATCGAATGCCAGAACACGGACGAGGTAAAGAAAGTCGCCGAGCACCTCGAAGGCCAGCTCACCGCGACGCTGCAGATGGACGACGGCGACCTGGAGGCCGCACGTGCGCTGCTGCCGACACTCGAGCGCAAGGCCGGGCGGGTGCTGGTCAACGGCTGGCCGACCGGTGTGGAAGTCTGCCATGCCATGGTCCACGGCGGGCCCTACCCGGCGACCTCGGACAGCCGCACCACCTCGGTGGGCAGCGCGGCGATCCAGCGCTTCCTGCGCCCGGTATGCTACCAGGACCTGCCGGACGGCTTGCTGCCCGAGGCGCTCAAGGAGAGCAATCCGCTGGGACTCAACCGGCTGGTGGATGGCAAACGCGAGGGGTAAATGACCATGAACGAGAAACCCAGGGTCGGTTTCATCGGCCTCGGCCTGATGGGGCAAGGCATGGCGGAGAGTCTTCTGAGAGAAGGCTTCGCACTGACCGTGATGGCGCATCGCAACCGCGCGCCGATCGACGCACTCTGCGCCATGGGCGCGCAGGAAGCCACGACGCCCGCCGGTGTGGCCTCGCGCAGCGATGTCGTGGTGGTCTGTGTCGGCACCTCCGAACAGGTCGAAGAGATCGTCTGTGGCAGCGATGGCCTGCTCGAGGGAGCCAGCGACGGCTTGCTGATCGTCGACTGCTCGACGGCGTTACCGGATTCGACCCGGCGGGTAGCCGCCGCGGTGGCGCGCGCGGGGTGTCGGATGGTCGACGCACCGCTTGCCCGCACGCCCAAGGAAGCCCGCGAGGGCCGGTTGAACGTCATGGTGGGAGGGGACGCAGCCGCCGTCGCTCTCGCTCGCCCGGTGATCGAAGCGTTCGCCGAGAATATCTTCCCTGTCGGCGAGATTGGCTCGGCGCATACGCTGAAACTGATCAATAACTTTCTTTCTCTCGGCGCGGCGGCCCTGGCCGCCGAGGCAGCCACCATGGCCGAGAAATTAGGCGTCGATCAGCGCAAGCTGTTCGAGGTCTGTTCGCAGGGCGGGGCGAATAGCGCGATGCTCGGTGCCGTCATGCCCTGGGTGATCGATGAAGACGATAGCCGGCTTCGTTTCAGCCTCGGCAACGCCACGAAAGACATGACCTATCTGGAAAGAACGCTAGCCGAGGCAAGCGTGCGAATGGAAATGTTGCCGCCTCTGCGCGAAACGCTGACCCAGGCTAGTGGCGATGTCGGTAAGGAGAGCTTCGTCCCCCAATTGTTCGATGCCTGTGCCGCACGAAACGGCATCGATATAGCGACATTTCGTAACCGGGGTAAATGATTTAACCCTCTAATAAAAGAGGGCTTAATGAAGTAATGAATGGCTGGCGCGTTCGCGCTGAACAACATTGTTAACTTGCGTAAATTCGCGTTGACAAACAACAGACTGGCTTGGGGATAAAAAGTATGAGTCGCCTACGGCGGCATCGCGCCGCCGTTCAGGCATGCATGGCATCGGCCATGTCCCGCTGGCGCTTGTCTCGCCGCCGATCGATCCGCTCCCACGCTTTCTCGTGAAAGAAATAGGCCACGGTATTGACCATCGGCTCGACCAATGCGATCAACCCGCCGAGCACCCAGCTACCGGTCAGTAGATAGGTGACCGTAAAGGCCACGGAAAAGTGAACGCAGGCGAAGGTCATTGTCTTGATCATGTCGCGGACTCCATATTGCGTATGAGTAGGATATGCCGCTGATAATCATTCGTAAAAATGATTGCCACCATGGCTTCGATAGGAGCGCCCTATTGATGCTCTTCGCCTCGATTGGCGCTGGATGAGCTTGGCGACGATCGTCTATGCTCGACGGGGGCGCCGGATCGGCGTCCCTTTCTCGTTATGCGCATCCGCCAACCGTCAGGAGGACTCATGTCATCGTCATTGGTCGGTATCGGCTACATGTGCCTCGGTGTGTTGTGTCTGGCGCTCGGCGATGCGCTGGCCAAGTGGCTGGGGGAGAGCTACGCGCCGGTGCAGATCATCTTCTTTCGCACGCTGGTGGCGGTGCCGCTGATTGCGGTGATCGCCCACTTCAATGGCGGGCTGCGCACGTTGGGCACGCGTCGCCCCGGCGTGCACCTGATACGCGGGCTGATCGCCTGCGGCACGATGTTCTGCTTCATATTGGGGCTGACACTGTTGCCGCTGGCGGAAACCACCGCGATCGCCTTCGCCGCGCCGCTATTCGTCACGCTGCTTTCCGGCCCCCTGCTCAACGAGCGGGTCGAGCGACTGCCGTTCATCGCATCGCTGGTAGGGTTCAGCGGGGTGCTGATCGTGGTGCGTCCCGGCGCCGCCGGGTTTCAGCTTGGCGCGCTGGTCGTGGTCGGGGCGGCAATCTGCTATGCGCTGTTGATGATTACCGCGCGGCGCTACGGCGGCAAGGAGCGCCTGTGGGCGATGGTGTTCTACGTCAGCCTGGTGCCGCTGATCGTCAGCGCATTGTTGTTGCCGCTCTACTGGCGGCCGCCGCAATCGGCGCATTGGCTGGGTTTCATCGCCGCCGGGGTGCTCGGGGTCGTAGCCATGGCCTGCATTACCCTGGCCTTTCGCCATGCGCCGGCCTCGCTGGCTGCGCCGTTCGATTACACGGCGATGGTCTGGGCGGTGCTGCTGGGGTGGTGGTTCTGGGGAGAAGTGCCCGATTCATGGGTATACGTCGGCACCGGCGTGATCATCGGCAGCGGCGTATTGATCGCCGTGCATG
Organism: uncultured Halomonas sp.; assembly: GCF_946887195.1. The sequence goes on along the minus strand of NZ_CAMPKE010000002.1, from coordinate 25,524 downwards.
AGCGCAGGGTCGCGATCAAGGCGCGCCCCTCGACTTGAGTTTTTTTCAGCGGATTGTATAAAACTCGACTCGATGTGCGTGTTGGTAAGCTAGGAGCGGCAACGTATAGTGATTGGAAGAATGTGAAGGCAAAAGGCGGGTTGATGTTCTGCGAACGATTCGGACTTTTTGTTCATGTGACCCGTCATGCCAGAGAGCGCATGGCTGAGCGCCATATTAGCGATGCGCTGCTGATTGAGCTATTGGAAACAGGAAGTGCGCGCTATAAGGATGATGTCAGACTGTGGATTGCCAAACAGTTTGACGATCGTGGCGATAACTTGATCTGCGTGGCAGCTATCCTTGAAGACAAGTTGGTGGTGAAAACCGTTATGCACCACTTTCAGTGGGAGGAGTGATTATGCGGACGACCTACGATGAAGAGGACGATATTCTAGTGGTCCACTTATCCGACAGGCCCGTGATAAGGGAAGGGTCGCAGGATTGGAATACGCATATTAGCTATGCAGAAGATGGGTCCATCGTCGAAATCGTTGTGCTGGAGGCTTCCAAGCAGGGCGCGTGGCCTCTGCTGCGCAGTTCGGCTGCATAGAAACATGGAAAAGAGGTGGTTTAGAAACGCCGCCGCGTGATTGCCACGCGGCGGCGTTCGCATTCAGCGCAGCCGGTTACGACTTGTTCGGCTGCTTGACCATGCGCAGGTAGGGCTTCTTCTCATCCCAGCCGCCGGGGAACATTTCCTTGGCCTGCTCGTTGGAAACCGAGGGCACGATGATGCAATCGTTGCCATCGGTCCAGTTGACCGGCGTGGCTACCTTGTAGTCGTCGGTGAGTTGCAGGCTGTCCAGCACGCGCAGGATCTCGGGGAAATTGCGCCCGGTGCTGGCCGGGTAGGTGATGATCAGGCGGACCTTCTTGTTGGGGTCGATGATGAATACCGAACGTACCGTCAATGAGTCGTTGGCATTGGGATGGATCATGTCGTAAAGATCGCTGACCTTGCGATCGCCATCGGCCAGCAACGGGAAGTTGAGCCCGTAGCCCTGGGTCTCCTCGATGTCGCCGGCCCAGGCCGTGTGGTCTTCGACCGGATCCACCGACAGGCCGATCGCCTTGGCGTTGCGCTTCTCGAACTCGGGCTTGAGGCGCGATACCTCGCCCAGTTCGGTGGTGCAAACCGGAGTGAAGTCCTTGGGGTGCGAAAACAGCACGACCCAGTTATCGCCGGCCCATTCGTGGAAGTTGATCGGGCCTTCGGTGCTGTCCTGAGTGAAATCGGGGGCGGTATCGCCGAGCCGCAAAGACATAGTCATGCTCCTTTTATGAGTGAAAACCATCTAGTCGCTTGAGTCGTGTTCCCGATCATGACATCGGGGGGCAGGCAAAGGGAAACAACCCCTTTGGATAAGCAAATGCACAAGCGCTATTAGCCGGACCCCTCTTGTCTTGCAACCAGGCTTGCAACCAAGCTCGCATTCAGGGCGCCGGTCCGGCGGCGCCGAGAAAGTTTTCATGCCAATAGTCGAGCTCCAGCGAGGTCGTCGTCACTTCTCGCCCACGTCCCGGTGCGTGAATCATCCGCCGGTCACCGAGATAAATGCCGACATGCGTGGCCGTCGAGCCCGCGCCGAAGAACAGCAGATCGCCGGGGCGCGCCACGTCGCGCTCCGGCAAGCGCGAAAATTGCTGATCGGCGGTGCGCGGCAGTCCGATGCCCGCGGCCGCATAAGCCATCTGCACCAGCCCCGAGCAATCCACTCCGGCCAGCGTCTCGCCGCCGTAGCGATACGGCGTGCCCAGCGCCTGCCGGGCATTGGCGAGAATCAGCGCGCGCTCGATGGAGAGCCCCGCCTGGCCGCTTCCGCTCTGGGTGCGCAACTCGGGCCCGGCGCAGCCGGCGAGCAGCAGCAAAACCAGCAAGCCGGCCAGCCGTTGCCAGCGCAGCGTCGAGCGTATCGGTAAATAGCCTGGCAACACCGCCAAACTCATGCCAGCTGCCGTGATGGCCGTCGTGATGAATAGGGTGCGGCCTGCGGCTCATCGGCATCGGGCTGGGCGCGCAAGTGCAGATGCACCGCGCAGGCCACACGCAGCAGCGATGCCAGGTTGGGCACATCGCCCTTGTCGGCGATCACCTCGCCATACAATCGGCTGATGAACTGGCCGGCGGACATGCCTTGCTCGGCGGCCAGGCTATCGAGAATCTCCCAGAACTCGTTCTCCAGCCGCACGCTGGTGACGCTGCCCTGCAAGCGCACCGAACGGGTCGTGCTGTCGTAGCGCTGGGGGTCGGTCGATGCATAGACATGGCACATGAGAGCTCCCACGGGTTCGTTCACAACCTTTTTAAACTAGACCCATTGCCTGGCATTGGCCATGCGACTTGTGCCGTACGGGCCAGTGTCCGAGCATCGACATAAGACCTTCGGCTATGTAGTAACCCATTAATACCCGCCGTACAGCGCCTCGACCTACTCTCATTGAAGGGGCCATTACGGCTTCGCTGCACAACAATGACCATAACAATCGTCGGGAGATGGGCTGCCGTGCTGGATCGGCGGCATGTCATCCCGCACTGGGGAGATTCGCCATGTTCTCACGACCCCTGTCTCGCCGTGTCTTTCTCAAGGCCGGTGGCGGTGCACTGGTCGGCACGCTGGCCTTTGCCAGCGGCCCGATCGCCTTGCTGGCGCCCAGTCGCAGCTGGGCGATGCCATTGAATACCCTGGATTCACGCCAGGGTGAAGTGCTGCTCGAGATCACCAAGCAGATGTTCCCGCACCCCGGACTCGAGGATGCCGTGTATGCCTTCGTGGTCAAGGATCTGGACAAGGCCGCCGATGCCGAGCAGACCCATGAGCTGATTGAGGGCGGCATCGCCTCGCTCGATAGCGACGCCAGCGGCGACTGGCTGGCGCTCGACAAGGAGGATCGATTCCAGCGTATCGAGGCGCTCGAAGGCACGCCCTTCTTCGAGAAGATTCGCGCCACCGCCGTGGTTTCGCTCTACAACAACCCGCTGGCCTTCACGCACTTCGGTTATCAGGGCGAGGAGGGCGATGTCGGTTACCTGTACAACGGCTTCAGCGACCTGACCTGGTTGCCCGACCCGCCGCAGCCGGCGGATGGCTACATGCCCGGCAAGGCGCCCTGACGCGCGATAACAATAAGGAGAGCCATCATGGCAATGACCGACAATCAGGCACGCTTCGCGCAGGACGACGATAGCGTGGTGGTGATCATCGGCTCCGGTGCCGGCGGGGGAACGCTGGCCAACGAACTGGCAAGCCAGGGCATCGATGTCGTCGTTCTCGAGGCCGGCGCGATCCATACCCGCGACGATTTTCTCGCCGACGAGTGGGCGTCCTTCAGCCAGTTGGCCTGGCTGGACAACCGCACCACCTCGGGCAGTTTCCGGCTGGCCAAGGATTTCCCTAACCTACCGGCATGGATCGTCAAATCGGTGGGCGGTACTACGGTGCATTGGGCCGGCGCCAGCCTGCGCTTTCAGCCCCATGAGTTTCGCACGCTCAGCGAATACGGTGCCGTCGAGGACGCCAATCTGCTGGACTGGCCGCTCGGCTATGACGACCTGGCGCCATACTATGCCAAGGCCGAGAGTCGCATGGGCGTAACCCGCACCAACGACATTCCCGGCCTGCCGGGCAACAACAACTTCCACGTGATGTACGCCGGGGCCAAGAATCTGGGCTATCACTGCAACACCGGCCACATGGCGATCAACAGCGAAATTCGCGATGGCCGGGCGTCGTGCCAGCAGCGCGGCTTCTGCTTCCAGGGCTGCCGCACCGGGGCGAAATGGTCGACGCTCTACACCGAGCTGCCGGCGGCGATCGCCACCGGGCATATGGAGCTGCGCCCGCAGTCGCATGTTGCGATGATCGAGCACGACGACCGGGGGCGCGCCACCGGCGTGACCTATTTCGATGCCAATGGCGACATACAGCGCCAGAAGGCGCGTATCGTGGCGGTGGCCGGCAACTCGATCGAAACACCGCGATTGCTACTCAATTCGGCATCGTCGGCGTTCCCCGACGGGCTGGCCAACAGCTCCGGGCAGGTCGGGCGCAACTACATGCGCCACATGACCGGCTCGGTATACGCCACCTTCGACGAGCCGGTGCATATGTACCGTGGCACGACCATGGCCGGGATCATTTCCGATGAAGCGCGCCACGACCCGTCGCGCGGCTTCGTCGGTGGCTACGAGATGGAAACGCTGTCGCTGGGCCTGCCGTTCATGGCGGCGTTTCTCGACCCCGGCGCCTGGGGCAGCAAGTTCGCCGGCGCGCTGGATCAGTATGATCACATGGCCGGCATGTGGCTGGTCGGCGAGGACATGCCCCGCGAAACCAACCGCATCACCCTCAACGGCGAGGCCAAGGATGCCTACGGGCTGCCGGTCGCCAACGTTCACTACGACGACCACCCCAACGACATCGCCATGCGCGAGCACGGCTTTCGCCAGGGCACCGCACTGTACGAGTCGGTGGGCGCCAAGGACATCTATCGCACGCCGCCCTATCCCTCGACCCATAACATGGGCTCGTGCCGGATGAGCACCCGCGCGCAAGATGGCGTATGCAACGGATACGGCCAGACCCACGACGTGGCCAATCTGTTCATCTCGGATGGCAGCCAGTTCACTACCTCGGCGGCGGAGAACCCCACCTTGACCATCGTCTCGCTGGCGATTCGTCAGGCGGAGCATATCGGCAAGCTGATGAAGGAGGGGGCGGTCTAACGAATTACCCCTTGGCGATGCCAGTAGGCGCTGGCATCGTCCTTTTTTGGCAAAACCACTGCAATGCGAGGAGAGCAAATGAGCTTCGAAGGAGAGCAATATCCCGGCGTCCAGACCCCAGCCAGCCAGGCCGAGGGTTTTCGTCTCAATCACACCATGCTGCGGGTCAAGGATCCTGAAAAGTCACTGGCCTTTTATACCGGCATTTTCGGCATGCGCGTGATGCGCCGGCTCGATTTCGAGGAGTTGGGTTTCTCGCTGTACTTCCTTGCTCGGCTCGATGACGACGAAGCGATCCCCGATGAGGTCGGCGAGCGCACCGTGTGGACGTTCCAGCAACGCGGCCTGCTCGAACTGACGCACAACTGGGGCACCGAAAACCAGGACGATTTCGCCTACCACGACGGCAACGCCGAGCCGCAGGGCTTCGGACATATCTGCTTCTCGGTACCGGATCTTGAAGCCGCCATCGCCTGGTTCGATAGCAACGACGTCAGCTACGTCAAACGCCCGGAGCAGGGGAAAATGAAAGACGTCGCGTTCGTCAAGGACGTCGATGGCTACTGGATCGAAATCGTCCAGGCGTCACGAATGGTGAATGCGGGACGCTGAGGCTTGCGCTTTTCGCCGGTCGTTGGCTACGCCGCGAGTCGAAAGCCATGGGTATCGAATGTCGCTTTCCAAGCTAAACCTCCGACGAGGCGAGGGCCATCCGACGTGCGTCGCGTTGCAATGCATCGATGCGTGCACGTTGCTGCGCGAGCTCCTCGGCCAGTGGAGTATATAGCGGGCGTCTGTCCTGCGCTTCGGGGTAGCCCAGCAGGCCGACAGGGCAGTGGCGATTGTTGCTCCAGCCGGGATAGTCGGTAATCGGATAAAGGCAGATGCCTTCGATGGGGATGTCGCGACGCAGAGCCGCGAACACCTGGTCGGCGACGTAGCGCAGCCAGGGCGCCCGCTTCTTGCCTTCGGCGCCGGTCTCGGTGATCAGGACCGGCCGGTCGTAGCGCTGATGGATCTCGGCCAGCAGGTTCTGGAACGGACGATACTCGGGGTGACCCACGGCGATAGTCTGGCCGTTGGGGTAATACTGATTGGTGGAATAGTAGTTGGCGCCGACGATATCGAGATATTCCGGCCTGCCGCCGAGTTCGGGGTGGCGGGCACCGATCAGCGAATCCCAGGCATGATACTGGATGAGCCGGGCATTCTCGGCGTTCTCGCGGTCGCGGCGGCGGGCGGATCGCGGCGCGATGTGAAGGATCGGGTCGATCTGTACGAAGCGTGTCCTGGGCGCGATGGCGCGGACACTCTCGATGGCGGCGATCGTCGCTCTCACCAATTGGCACTTGAGCTCATCGCCGCGACCGCGAGCCATCGGGTTGAAGTGGGCCTTCGAGCCGCCGGCCCAGGCCCAGAAGGAAATCTCATTGATCGGGCACAGCAGCGGCACCTCGATGCCCTCGTCGCGCATTAGCCTGGCCGTGGCGGCGGCGAAACTCGCGAAGCGTTCGACGAACGCGGGCCGCCAGATGTCGATGTCATCGGGCCAGCCATAGTGGCACAGGTCCCAGATCACCTGGGTACGCTGGTCGCGGGCGGCACGCAGCATCGGCAGGAAGCTCGACCAGTCGTAATGCCCCGGCGTGGTCTCGATCCGGTGCCAGCGGATGCCGTCGCGTACCGTGCGGATACCATGCTGGGCGAGGCTGCGATAGTCTGCCGCCGCCAGGCGGTCATGCTGGGTCGAGTCGATCAGATCCAGGCGTCGCCCGTCTCGGCGACGCTGCATCGAGCACTCGAAACCACCCAGAAAGAAACTATTGAACAGGCTCGGCTGGTGCATGCCCTGACTCCCTCGTCTCATGATTGCCGATGTCGTCTTGGCGCGGTTCCGGCCAGCACCTATCAACATTACCTCGCCAGCTTAGCTCAGGCAGTTCGCTTCCATCCAACGACCGCGTTGCGGCTTGCGCTTTTCATCGGCCGTTGACTACGTTGAACCGGAGGCATCATTCGCTGGGCGATTAGCCAAGGAGAGCAGCCATGAGCCAACGACCGACCATCAACCGCCGTTACAGTCCCGTCCGCCCGTCCGGCGAGCACAAGGGCGCATGGCTTGCGGTGCTCGAACAGGGCGCGAAATGGCTGCAGGATAGCGCGCCATTGACGCATTTCGATGTCTATGTCGTCGGCTTCCACTGCGCCAAGTGCGAGCCGGACATGCAGATGGAAGCGCATCACTACTGCAAGGTGGTGAACGACGACTTTCTCCAGTGCACGATCTTCGATGGCAATACCCCCGACGCCAACCTGATCGGCATCGAGTACATCGTTTCCGAAGCGCTGTTCGATGGCCTGCCGGAAGCGGAAAAGTCCTACTGGCATCCTCACAATTACGAAATCTTCTCCGGCGAGCTGGTCGCACCCGGCTTGCCCGATGCCGCCGAAAAGGCTTTCATGAAGCGGCTGGTGAACAGCTACGGCAAGACGTGGCACACCTGGCATACCGGGCGCCACGATGGCCAGCCCGGCGATGCCTTGCCATTGAGCGAGGCGAAGCTGATGTGGTCGTTCAACCGGCTGGGTGAGTGCGACGAGGCCATCAAGCGCGACCGCGACGGCGAAATGCAATTCGATGTCGCGAAGAAGGCCAAGGAGCGGCAGTCCTACCTCGAGCTGGCGCATCCTCAGCATGGCGTCGATACGCTGGCCGATGCGTTCAGCGGCACGCGGCCGATCCCCGGGGTGGAGGATGCCGAGCCGAAGCCCCACGCATGAAGTAGACGAGTGTCCTATTCGAAGTTGATGGAAAAAACACGCTAAGCTAGCTTGAACCGGTCGGTGCAGGCGTTACGGCCGCGCTCTTCCATCGGAATATCGCGAGGAGACTTCTTTGATCGAGGCTCTGGTACGTCGGCTTAGCCACTTCTTGACACTGTCCGATGACGATAAACGGATACTAAGAGATGCCATCGTCCGGGTAGAGAAGTTCGACGCACACCAGGACATCATCCGGGAAAACGAGAAGCCCGATTATGTGCATTTGATCGTCGAAGGGTGGGCGTGTCGGTATAAATATCTCGAGCAGGGTCAGCGCATCATCCTGGGCTATCTGATTCCCGGCGATCTGTGCGATGTGCATATCGCGCTGCTCGATCATATGGACCACTCGATCGGCACCTTGACGCCCGTCACGATCGCGCTCATTCCGCGTGAAACGGCCAATCAGATCTTCGAAAGCAGTACCAAACTCGCACGCGCTTTTTTCTGGACGGCACTCATCGAGGAGTCGACATTGCGTGAGTGGTTCGCCAATAACAATGGGCGATCCGCCGAAAAGCGGCTCGCCCATCTGTTCTGCGAAATGCAGGTTCGCTATCGTGCCGCCGGTCTCGCCCACGACAACCATAGCGATTTTCCGCTGGTCCAGGCGGAACTGGCCGATGCCCTGGGCATCTCGGTCGTTCACACCAATCGGGTTCTGCAAAAGCTTCGCAAAGAGGGCATGATCACCCTGGCCGGAAAACGCCTGACTATCATCGATTGGGAGCGGCTGAGGGATTTTGCCGAATTCGACCCGAGTTATCTGCACTTAAGTGAAGATATTCTGAAGTAAGACGCTGCGCTCGGGTTTTTTAACAAGATTGCTTACAAGAGAGCCCTTATAAGAGAAGAGACCGGCCATCGCGACCGGACTTCTCCCTAGCACGTTTCCTTACGGCTTTCACGAGCATCCTGCTCGTGCATCCTTGGCGCTTGAGCCATCCTTGACTCGTCTTCCTTGTCTGAGCTCGTCCTTGCTCGCCAGCATCATCTCAGGAATCGCGTGGCGTACGAGTTAACCTGAGTTACCGAGTGAGCATGGTTTTTCTAGTCAAAAGGGCTGACTTGCGCCAGCTTCAATACCCCGTCATCTCCAAATAACCCACGCCGCTGTGGCTGCCTTCGGCCGCGACCATGCCCTCCCAATAAGCGAACGATGTGCCCATCCATTGATTCGGGTGGCGGACGCGCACCTCGACATCGAGCCCTCGCCCCGGCACCTCGACCCGCCACAGGGTTGGCAATTGCCGCCCGGCGACCTGGCTTGTTTCAAGCGGCGTCAGGCGTAGCTCGTCCCCGCCCTCATTACTGCCCAGCGGCGTGACCTCACCATCCGGCGAGATCCAGCTTCCCGACAGATAATTGCCGCCACTCTCCGCACCGCCGCGCAGACGAAAGGCCATCAGCTTGGCGCCATTCGCGAAATGCAGCGAAAACCAGTCCCAGCCGCTCTGGTGCGGCCCCAGCAACTGGCTGCTCCATTCGCGATCCAGCCAGGCGCGGCCCGCGACGTCGATCGACTTGCCCTCGACACGCAGCGTACCGGTGACGCGATAGAACGGTTGGCTGTAATACATCGAGCCCTGACCATCGGCCGATTTCTGGCTGAAGCCGTCATTGCCATGGCGCACCAATGGCCCCTCGGCGGTAAGCTGCAAGCGGTAGCCGAAATCCTCTCCCGCGGCGTTGACTTCCAGGCGATCGAGCCCCGCGGCGGGCGGCGGTGCCATCAGCGACCAGCCATCGATCCAGGCGACGAACGGCGTAACGCTGACGCCGGCCTGCTCGATGCCGCCGCGTGCGAAGCGCTCGGCGAAGTAATGCTCGTCGGGCGTCGACACGGCGGCATGAGCCATCCATAGCTGGCGGCTGGACCAGCGGCTATCTCTTACGGCGAGCGTATTCGGTGGCGCCAGCGCCTGGCGAAACAGCGTCCACTGCACACCGAAGGGGCGGCCATTCTCGGCCTCGAGGTTGGCGGTCAGATACCACCACTCGATGCGGTAGTCGGGATGCGGGCCATGATCTATAGGGAATTGGAGTTCGACATCCGGTCCGGCTTCGGCAAAACCCCCGGCGCTTTCACCCAAGCCGGCATAGCCGCTGTCCGGTGCCTCGTCGTATGACCGTAATTGCCAGCCAAGTACGACCGCTATCATGGCAACCAGCACAATGACACAGCCGACCCAAATCGAGCGCTTCATGAGGCGGCGAACTCCTGTAACAGCTGGCGCGGCGGTACGCGCCACAAACGCCAAGCCGGCAACAGCGCGGCCAGCGCCGCGACGGTCAGCGCCAGAATGAAGGTGACGGCGATCTGCCCCGGAAATACATAGAGCGGTAAGCGCCAGCCGAAGGCGGCGACGTTGATCACCGCGACCAGAGCCCAGGCCAGTAGCAGGCCCAGCGGAACCGCCAGCAGCGCCGTGCCCGCTGCTGCGGCCAGCAATTGGCCGAGTTGCAGCGCGACCAGCCGCGAGCGCGTGACGCCCAGCGCCCAGAGCGGCGCCAGTTGCGCGCGCCGAACCCCGGCCTGGGCCAGCAGCGTCGTCAGCAGCGCCAGCCCGGCCACGCCGAGGGTCAGCACGTTGAGCGCCTGGGTGATCGCGAAGGTGCGCTCGAACACCTCGGTAGCGCTGCGCTTCAAGGCCTGTTGATCGATCAATGCCGAACCGGCCAGCCCGAAGCGTTTCCGCAGGCTATCGCGAAGATCATCGCGCAATTGAGCCAATGCCGCATCGCGGGAAGCGTCACGGTTTGCCAGTACCACCCCCAGCGTGCCGGGCGGGGCGTCGAACTCGGCCACCAGGCGCGTGACCGGCAGGGTGATCTCGCCGCGGGGATTACCGTAGTCGGGGTAGATCGCGGCGATGGTCAGGCGCTTCGAGCCGCGAGGCGTACGCAAGCGCAGCGTGTCGCCCGGCGAAAGCGTATGGCGCCGCGCCAATTGCTCGTTGATGAATACCGCACCCTCATTCAGCGCTTGCCAGGCGGCCTCGCGGCCATGGGCGGTGGCGAGTAGCGGCCAGTGCCGGCGCAATATCGGTTCCGGGGCGATACCGAACAGGCCGACCGGCTCGCCGTTTTCCTCGTTCATCAAGGTGGCATCGATGCTGCGAGCCGGTAGCAAAGTCGCCACTTCGGGGCGTTCGATCAGCCAATCGCGTACGTCCTCGAATTGTTCGGTGGGCGGGCTAACGTAGAGATCCGCCAGCAGGCGCTGATCGAGCCAGTCGAGAAAGGTCAGGCGAAAACCGCCGACCATGCTGCCCACGCCCAGATTGGTCGCCAGCGCCAGCAGCAGCGCCATCATCGGCAATTGCAGGCGCGGCAACTGCATTTGCAGATCGGCCAGCGCCCACTGCGCAAGCGCCCGCCCGCGCAGGCGGCGTGCGACGAGCCGCGCGGCAGCGGCCAATAGCGGCGGCAGCCACAGCGCGGCACCGAGCAGCAGCGCGGCGACCATCGCGAAGCTCAGCGCCAGGTCGTGCTCGCTGGGTTGGCCACTCAAATACCCCCACAGCAGCGCCGCGATTAGCAACAGCGCAGCGCCGGCCCAGGCTTGCCTGACAAGCTGACGCAGCCATTGGCGACGCCAGGCCTGTGCCTGACCGAGTGCCAACACATTCAGCCGAGCGGCGCGCCACAGCATGCCGGCACCGGCGCTGAACAGCCCGCCCAGGGTGATCGCCAAACCGCCAAGCCAGTAATGCCAGGGCAGTGTCAGCCGGGCGCTGACGTGACTGTCGTAGAGTTCGGCGAGGCTGGCCGCGACATCGGGCAGCAGCGCCTGGGCCAGCAGCACGCCGCTGGCGATGCCCAACGCTGCGCCAATCAGGCCAATCGCCAGCAACTCCAGCGCCAATGCCGCGATCAACGTACGCGCCGGCACACCCAATGCGCGCAGCGTGCGCAACAGGCCAAGGCGTTGCTCCAGCGCCAGACCCAGCGCGGCATGCACGATGAACAACCCGACCACCAGCGCCAGCAGACCCATGGCGGTGAGATTGAGATGGAAGCTCTCGGTGAGCTCGCCGGGCGAGGCCAGCATGGCGGTGGGTGTGCGCACGAACTCCGCTGGTAGAGAAGCTGGTTGATCGGAGGCAATCGCCAGTCGGGTCAGGCTGCCATCGAGGTTAAGCAGGCGCTGCGCCACGCCGATATCGGTGACCAGCGTGCCTGGCGGCAGGGCCGGGTCGATCTCGAGCGGCGGTAGCCGGATCGCGTCATCCAGCCTCTCGGCGGTTTCGGGTGCTGCGCGCACCCGGTGCGGCGGCAACAGCCAATCGCGTAGCGATTCGGCGCTGCTTTCGGTGTGTGCCAGCGCCGTTTCGGCGGGTAGGGTCAGCGGGTCGATGCCGATCAGCGTGAAGTCGGCACCCGAAGCCAGCGTGAGTTCGCCTTCGATCAGCGGCGACACCGGCAGCCCGGCGCGGCGCAGCGTCAGGTAGTCAGCGAGGCCCAGCGGTTGGCCATCGCGACGGGTGATGCTATCGAGATCGGTGCTGAACAACGCTTCGGCGCGGGCGTAGCTATTGCGCGCCGAGGCATTGATCGCCTGTACGCCGCTCCACAGCGCGCTGGCCACCCACAGGCCGACGATCAACATGGCGAGTTGGCCGGGGTGGCGCCGGTAATGCGACAGCAGCGTCGCCAGCGTGATGCGCAGCGTCAATTTTCGGGCTCGGCCAGCCGGCCATGATGCAGGCGCAGGCAGCGGTCCATGGGCGCGGCCACCCGTGCGCTATGTGTGACCATCAACAGCGCGCAGCCGCTCTCGCCAACCAGCGAGGTCAGCAGTTCCAGCACCTGATCGGCGGCGGTTTCGTCGAGATTGCCGGTGGGCTCGTCGGCCAGCAGCAAGCGTGGCCTTGCGGCCAGCGCCCGGCCGATCGCCAGGCGCTGCTGCTGACCACCGGAGAGCTGTTCGGGATAACGGTCGTTGAGCCCGGCCAAGCCCAGGCGCGCCAGCAGGTGCTGCGTCCAGAGACTGTCCTCGCGCTCGGCCAGGCGTGCCTGCAGGGTAAGGTTATCCGCCACCGAAAGACTCGGCACCAGATGAAACTGCTGGAACACCAGCCCCAACTGCTCACGGCGCAGCGCCGCGCGCCGTGGCTCCGCCAGCGCCGATAACCGCTCGCCGCCGAGGTGAATCTCGCCGCGATCGGGCAAATCGAGCCCGGCGGCCAAGTGCAGCAGCGTCGACTTGCCGCTGCCCGACTCGCCCATCAGCGCCAGGCTTTCACCGGCGCCCAGATGCAGATCGACGCCATCGAGAACGTGCAGCGCGCCCTGCGGCGTGGGGTACGTCTTGGTGACGTCGGTCAGTTGCAGCATGCTAATTAACCCTTGGCGGCCTGGAGACCTCATCCTAGCCAAAAAAGCCACTGCCCGTTGAGGCAGTGGCTTAGCGAGGACGTCGAAGCGACTAAATCAGTGGGCGTGATCGTGTGCGTGGTCGTGATCATGCGCGTGATTCTCACCGGCCGGCACCTCGCTATCGGCACCGTGCGCGAGGCCGTCGTGCATCAGCGTGGCGTTGTGGCGCATCATGCCGGCGTAGGTGCTGGCTTCGCCCTCGCTCGCCAGTGCGCCGGAATAGAGCGTGCCGGCGATGGGCAGGCCGGCCTCTTCGGCGAGCTGGCGAATCAGCGCCGGGCTGGTGATGTTCTCGTGAAACAGCGCCTGCACGTTGTTGTCGCGAATCACGTCGACCAGCCGACCCATGTCGGCCGCCGATGGCGCGGCGGCGGTGTTGAGGCCGACCGGTGACAGAAAACGCACATCGTAGGCATCGGCAAAATAGCCGAAGGCATCGTGGCCGGTGACCACCACGCGCCGCGCTTCGGGAATCGATCCGATCAGCTCATGCATCTCCGCGTCCAGCGCCTCGAGTTCGGCGAGATAGGCCGTGGCGTTCTGACGATAGGCTTCGCTATTGGCCGGGTCCGCCTCGATCAGCCCATCGCGGATATTGGCGACGTACTGCTGGCCGCGCGCCACGTCCAGCCAGGCATGCGGGTCGACGCTGCCATGCTCGTCGTGGCCGGCTGGCTCGTCGTGATGCTCGTCAGCATGGTTGGCATGTTCGTCGCCATGATGTTCATCGGCATGTTCGAGATGGCCGTGGTCGTGGGCATCGCCGGCCAGTGTCTCGACACCGTCGCTGGCGACGACCAGCGTGCCGGCATATTCGCTGGCATCCAGCAGGCGCTGCATCCAGCCTTCGAATTGCAGGCCGTTGAATACCACCAGATCGGCTTCGGCCAGGCGCATGGCATCGCTGGGGCTGGGCGTAAACACATGCGTATCGCTGTCGGCGCCGACCAATGAGGTCACTTCGACCCGCTCGCCGCCGACCTGCTCGACCATATCGGCGAGAACGCTGAAACTGGTGACGACCTGTAGCGGTTGGTCGGCATGGGCGATGGGTGTCGCGAAAGCGAGCATCAAGCCGAGCGCAAGGGGTTGCCGCATGGTGGTTTCCTTCTAGGCCGAGGGTTGGGGTTTTTCGAGCGGTGTCGCCCGGCGGCGCAAGTGCACCAGCAGGCTGTGATAGCGACCGCACAACGCCGAGAACAAATACGCGATGCCGGCCAGCAAGATGATGCTGGGCCCCGAGGGCAGGCTGAGGTGATACGACAGCAGCAGCCCGCCGGTGCTGGCGAGCATGGCGATGATCACCGCCAGGCCGATCAACCCTTCCAGGCGTTTCGACCAGAAGCGCGCGGTGGTCGCCGGCAGCATCATCAGGCCGACCGCCATCAGCGTGCCGAGCGTCTGAAATCCGGCGGTCAGGTTGAGCACCACCAGCCCCAGGAACAACCCATGAATCAGCCCGTGGCGCACGCCCTGACCGCGCAGGAACAGCGGATCGAGGCACTCGACCACCAGCGCGCGAAACATCAGCGCCAGCAGCAATACGGTGACGCTGCACACGGCGGCGATCAGCAGCAGCGCGGTGGAGGTCACGGCGAGAATCGAGCCGAACAGTACGTGGGTCAGATCGACGCTGCTACCGCCCAGCGACACCAGCATGACCCCCGCCGCCAGCGAGATCAGATAGAAACTGGCCATCGCCGAGTCCTCGCGGTGGCCGGTCATTTGTGACACGCCGCCGGCCAATCCGGCGACGATCAGCCCCGAGAGCACGCCGCCCAAACTCATCGCCGGCAACGAGAAGCCGGCGAGAAGAAAGCCCAACGCCACGCCGGGTAGAATTGCGTGAGCCATGGCGTCGCCGATCAGGCTCATGCCGCGCAGCATCAAGAACACCCCCAGCGGCGGGGCAGCCAGCGACAGCGCCAGCCCGGCGATCATCGCGCGGCGCATGAAGCCGTAATCGGTCAGCGGCGCGAGCAGCAGTGCATTCAGCGACTCGATCATGACGCCGCCCCCGGAAAGCCCAGCGGCAACAGCGGTGCCTGTGACGCGTGGCCGGTCATGCCGTGGCGCTCCAGAATCGCCTGCGGCGTCGACCAGCGGCCATGACCGCCGGTCAACAGCAGTACGCAATCCGCCAGGCGCGCCAACTGTTCCACATCGTGCAGCACCACGATGATGGTGGTGCCCCGGTCGGCCATCTCGCGCAGCACCTCGGTCAGCACATTGACGGTATCGGCATCGACATTGGCGAACGGCTCGTCGAGCAACAACAGCTCGGCGCCCTGCATCAGCGTGCGACCCAGCAATGCGCGCTGGCGCTGACCGCCGGAAAGCTCACCCAGCGGGCGGTGCGCCAGGTGCGAAATGCCCAGGCGCCGCATGATCTCGCGCGCCTGCAGATAGTGCGGGCCGCAATAATCCTTCAGCGCCCCGTGGCTCGGCCAGGTGCCGGTCATCACCAACTCTTCCACGCTCATCGGAAAGGTCAGGTCCAGCGCTAGTTGCTGAGGCAACCAGGCGCGCCGCTCCTTGGGCACATCGCAATGAATGCGCCCGGCGATCGGCGGCAAGATGCCCATGATCGCCTGGATCAGCGTGCTCTTGCCGGCCCCGTTGGCGCCGATCAGCGCGGTGATTGCGCCATCGCGAAAGCTGCCCTCGAGATGCTCGAGCACGGTGCGCCCGCCCTGGGCCAGTTGCAGGCCATCGAGCCGTAGGCGCGACATCAGCCCCACGCTCCCGTGGCCCAGGCCACCGCCAGCCATAACAGACCCAATGGCATAAGGGCCATCAACAGGCGCTTGCGCGCCGATAATGACATCAGCGAGAAATGGCAAGGCCCGTCGGGCCGGTGATGATGTTTATGCGCCATTGATGATCTACCTCGGGCTTGACTAAAGATGTTATAACATAACAAAACAGCGATCGCCAACAGCTCACGAATCAATAATGGGATGGCACGGCGATGACTGGGGTCGTCATGATACCGCCAGCGCGTTAGTGGTTAAACAATGGGTAGCCGAAGCAAAGATGATGGGCGGTTGGTGATGGCGCCTAGCGTCATGTGAGATTAGTATGTACAGCATCATGTACAGCTATGCGGTTTGTGACAATGACCACCGATGTAACGACTTATACCCAGGCGCGCCAGAATCTCAAGCGAGTATTCGACGAGGTGTGCGAAAGCCATGAGCCGACCATCATTACCCGCAAGGACGGCCACCATGTCGTAGTGATGTCACTCGAAGACTACCGAGGCTGGGAGGAGACCAACTACCTGCTGAAGAGTCCCGAGAACGCCAAGCGGCTACTGACGGCAATCGAAGAGGATCGGCGCGGTGAGCACGACCGCCGCTTCGAGACCATGCAAGCGCTGCGTGCCGAATTAGGCATCGAGGATGGCGAGGCGGACGCTTGAGCCGTCGCCATGTGGTGTTCGCCAGCGAATCCTGGGAGCAACTGGAACATTGGCGGCGCCATGACCCGAAGCTGCTCGCCAGAATTATCGATTTGATCGCCGAGAGCCGCCGCAACCCTTTTGAAGGCCGTGGCAAGCCCGAACCACTCAAGGAAAACCTCAAAGGCTACTGGTCGCGGCGCATCAACCATGAGCACCGGCTTGTCTATCGGGTGGATGACAAGCGCTTGGTGGTACTTTCCTGCCATTATCATTACTGAGCGATCAATCCCAGCGGATCCAGTGGAGTGCATTAGTAGTTATTCATACGGTAACTGGAAGTATCTGACTTCATCTGCTTAGATACGGTTAAGTGACGTAGCATAAAAATAACGATGATTGGCTACGCGGGGCTGAATGTATTACGCACACTCTACGAAAAATATTGATAAAAGTGACTGGCAAACGCTTAAAAGCCACCTCACGTCTGTCGGAAACCTTGCCGCGCAGAGAGCCGAGCGCTTTGGCGCCGCAGAGCTGGGTGAGATCGCCGGGCTCCTGCATGATCTCGGCAAGTATACGGAGGCTTTTCAGCAGCGGCTTGAGGGCTCACCCAGGCGGGTCGATCACTCCACCGCTGGTGCGATTGTTGCGAAGGAACGGCTGGGGCTAATAGGGCATCTGCTCGCCTATACCATTGCTGGTCACCATGCCGGACTCGCCAACGGTCGTGATGTTGGTGAGCGTACGCCATTGAGTGAGCGTTTACTGGCTGATTTGCCAGAGTTAGATGCCATCTGGCACGACGAAATCTCGGTACCGACAAGTGTGCCGCCACCGAATGCCTTTTCGTCCCGTCATGATAGGGGATGGTTTCAGTATGCCTTTCTGGTCCGGATGCTGTTCTCTTGCCTGGTCGACGCCGACTTCATTGACACCGAGGGTTTCCACGCGCGCCATGAGAGTGGTTTGCCTGTCAGCCGTGGCGGCGGACCGACACTCGAGATACTGCGCGAGTCATTGAATCGACACTTGTCAGGATTCACAGCCAACAGCGAGGTAAACCGCCTTCGCGCTGATATCTTGAAGCATGTGCGGGGCCAGGCAAATAGCCTGCCTGGGCGCTTCACGCTGACAGTGCCGACTGGTGGTGGCAAAACGTTAGCCTCTCTCGCATTTGCACTCGACCACGCCATTACTCATGGCATGGATCGAGTCATTTACGTGATCCCTTTCACCAGTATCGTCGAGCAGAATGCAGGCGTATTTCGTCATGCACTGGGCGAGCATGGTGATGCCGGCGTACTGGAGCATCACAGTGCGTTCGATGGCAATGAAGGCTCAGCCGGTAAGGGCCGTGACCGAAGCAGTATCGATAAATTGCGTCGCGATAGCGAAAATTGGGATTCACCAATCATCGTGACCACAGCGGTGCAGTTTTTCGAAAGTCTATTCGCCGCGAAAACGTCGCGTTGTCGCAAGCTGCATAATATCGCCCGCAGCGTGGTGATACTCGATGAGGCGCAAACGATGCCATTGCCGCTGCTGCGCCCCAGCGTTGCTGCGCTGGATGAACTAGCATTGAACTATCGCGCTAGCGTGGTGCTCTGTACCGCAACACAGCCGGCACTGGCTGAGACCGATGATCCCGACCGCAGCTTTATCGGTGGCCTGCGCGATCTCCAAGAATTGGCACCCAACCCTAAAGCCCTCTATCGTCAGCTTGAGCGGGTCACAGTGCGCCATATCGGCACGCTCGATGATGACACGCTCCGCGAGGAGCTTCTCGCGACCGAGCAGGTGCTCTGCATCGTCAATAACCGTCGCCATGCACGCGCGCTGTTCGAATCTATCGCGAACCACCCAGGGGCCTATCATCTCACCACTGCAATGTGCGCCGTTCATCGGCGTCAGATATTGGCTGAGATACGCGAAACCCTTAAAGCTGGCGCGCCTTGTCGGGTAATTTCGACATCGCTAATAGAAGCTGGGGTCGATGTCGACTTCCCACGTGTACTACGCGCCGAGGCGGGGTTGGATTCGATCGCGCAGGCCGCCGGTCGCTGTAATCGGGAAGGCAAGCGCAAGGCAGTCGATAGCCAAATGCGTATCTTCGCCACCGTCAACGAAGACTGGGCGCCGCCACCAGAACTCAAGCAGTTCGCGCAGGTTACGCGTGAAGTTCTACGCAGCTACGGTGACGATCCGCTATCACTTGAAGCAATTGACGCCTATTTCCGAATGCTTTATTGGCAGCAAGGGCACGAAATCCTCGACAAACATGATTTGCTGGGCCAGTTCGAGCGAGGCCGGCTCGATGGGCTGCCGTTTGACAACGTGGCGCGGCAGTTCCGCATGATCGAGAACACCCAACTGGCCGTGATCATTCCGTTCGATCAGCCCGCACGCGATGCCCTTAGAGCGCTTTCCTATGCCGAGCGGGTGGGCGGTATCGCCCGCCAACTTCAGCCCTATACCGTTCAGGTGCCGCGTCAGGGCTTTGTAGCACTGGAGCGAGCTGGTGCGATTGCAGCCATCGAGCCCGATAAATTCGGTGATCAGTTCGTTGTTCTGATCGACGAGAAAAAAGGTGAGCTAAATGAAAACCTTTATAACCGGCGGGTTGGGCTGAACTGGAGCGAGCCGACATTTCGTGCCAGCGAATCAAATATCTGGTGAGTTCGGCCGATGATGCCCAAAAGAACGCCAAAAGGAGCAACGATGACATTCGGGGTGCGTCTACATATCTGGGGAGAGCGGGCCTGTTTTACTCGTCCCGAGATGAAAGTTGAGCGGGTGTCTTACGATGTCATCACGCCCTCGGCTGCACGTGGGATTTTGGAGGCCATTCATTGGAAACCGGCTATCCGCTGGTGTGTCGACCGCATCTATGTACTAAAACCGATTCGCTTCGAGTCGATTCGACGCAACGAGGTTGGCCATAAGTTGCCGGCTTCGACTGTATCGAAAGCAATGAAGGCGGGGCGTGTCGATAATGTACACTATTTTGTCGATCAAGGGCGTCAGCAACGAGCCGCCACCATCCTGCGTGATGTGGCCTATGTAATAGAGGCGCATTTCGAATTCACGGATCGCGCCGATGAGGAGGACACCCCCGGCAAGCATTTGGATATTTTCAATCGGCGTGCCCGTCAGGGGCAATGCTTTCATATGCCGTGCCTGGGAACGCGAGAATTTCCTGCTGCGTTCGCGTTGGTCGAATCCGATGAGGCGATGCCGGTAGTCGATGCGCAGTTGATCGGCGAACGCGATCTAGGCTTCATGCTTCACGATATCGACTTCGCTAATGGCAAGATGCCACGCTTCTATAGGGCCAGCATGCAAGACGGTGTGATTGAAGTGCCGCCCTTTACGGAGGCGCTGGCATGATGCTTTCTGCGTTGAACGATTATTACCAGCGGTTGGCCGCACAGGATCGGGTGCCTGTGCCGGGTTTCAGTAGCGAGAAAGTCAGTTTTGGGCTGATTTTGTCCGCTGATGGCCAGCCATTGGAAGTCGCCGACTTACGTGATACGACAGGCAAAAAGCCGCGACCACGACTAATGCAGGTGCCGGTCGACAAAACACGTACGTCGGGCATTCATGCCTACCCGCTCTGGGACAAGACTGCCTACGCTCTTGGCGTCACTGCAGGCGAGGGCAAGCGTTTAGTCGATGAGCATGCGGCGTTCAAGGTGCGCCAATTTGCCCTGTTTGGTGATAGCGACAATCCAGATATTCGTGCATTTTTGAGGTTCATCGACCAATGGCAGCCGGAACTGCTTAAGACACTGCCGGGTTATAGCGATGACGTGCTGGATGCCAACATCGTCTTTCGCATCGATGGCCAAAATGAATACCTGCACGAAAAAGCGTCTGTTCGCGAGCGTTGGGGCCATGCGATAGAAAGTGCTGAAGGTGACCATGGCCAATGCCTGATAACAGGTGAGGATGCCCCGCTAGCATCGGGGCATCCTCGTATCCGCGAGGTCAACGGTGCTCAAAGTTCGGGTGCTGCGCTGATTTCATTCAACAGCGATGCGTATGAGTCTTATGGCAAGGCCAGTATGGAGAATGCGTCGATCTCAAAAACCGCTGTCTTCGGCTACGCCACTGCACTCAACTATCTTCTGCGCCGGGATACTCACAACCACCAACGTATACAGATCGGTGATGCGACCGTGGTGTTCTGGGCCAAGGCAAGCGACTCAGCGCATGCCGAGGCGGCTGAAGGTTTCTTCGCCATGCTCAACGAGTCTCCAAGCGATGAGCAGGAATCCGCGCGGCTTAAAACCATACTCGATGGCGTGTCGCAAGGGCGGCCACTCTCGGTGCTTGCTCCCGATCTTGAAGACGATACTCAGTTTTTCGTGCTGGGGCTGGCACCCAATGCTGCGCGCTTGTCGGTTCGCTTCTGGTGTGTCAACGACCTTGAGCAAATGGTTCGCCACTACG
This sequence comes from uncultured Halomonas sp., assembly GCF_946887195.1. The sequence goes on along the minus strand of NZ_CAMPKE010000002.1, from coordinate 4,696 downwards.
CCAATCATCACCATGATTTGATGTTGGAACCATCGCCTTGGAAAGGTGTGGGCCCAGCCATGTGGCGACTTCTAAACGCAACTGCACCTAGTCGCGGTGGCAAGGCTAAGGCCGAAGACATATCTCCGCTGCTCGCGGGAGAAATGACACGTGCCATTCTCTTCGGTAGCCGCTACCCCCGTAGCCTTCTGAACAACGTGATAATGCGCTTTCGCAACGATGGCGATATCAGCGGCGTACGTGTCGCACTCTGCAAAGCCGTGCTAGCGCGCGAAGCGCGACTCGCGGTGCATTCGACTTCATCTTCAAAGGAGGTGCCCGTGAGTCTCGATCCTCATTCCACCCATCCCGGCTATCTGCTAGGCCGATTGTTTGCCGAGCTTGAAAATGCCCAGCGCGGGGCGCTCGGTGATCAAGTTAATGCCACTATCCGCGATCGCTACTACGGCGCGGCATCGGCGACGCCGGCCAGCGTATTCCCGATGCTGCTGCGTAATGTTCAGCACCATCTGTCGAATATGCGCAAAAAGGATAAGGGTGGACTGGCACACAAGATCGAGGGTGAGATCGGAGTCATTATCGATGGGCTTGGGGATCGATTCCCTAAAAGCCTACGAATCGAAGAACAAGGCCGCTTCGCTATCGGCTACTACCACCAGTCACGGGCGCGCTTCACCAAGCGCACCGATAAACTGGCAACAGAACAAGACGACATTGCGCAGGGAGAAAACGCATGACTGTTATCAGTAACCGTTATGAATTTGTACTGCTGTTCGACGTAACTAACGGCAACCCTAACGGTGATCCGGATGCCGGTAACCTTCCACGTCTCGATCCCGAGACCAGTCAGGGGCTGGTGACCGATGTCTGTTTGAAGCGAAAGATTCGCAACTACGTTGCGCTGGAACAGGAAGACACGGCGGGATATGCGATCTACATGCAGGAAAAATCAGTACTCAACAACCAGCATAAGAAAGCGTACGAGGCGCTAGGCATCAAGCATGAGGCCAAGAAGTTGCCGAAAGATGAAGCTAAGGCACGGGAATTGACCGCGTGGATGTGTGCAAACTTTTTCGACGTGCGAACCTTCGGGGCAGTAATGACCACCGAGGTGAACTCCGGCCAAGTGCGTGGCCCGGTCCAGATGGCCTTTGCGAGCTCCGTCGACCCGGTAGTGCCGATGGAAGTCTCGATTACTCGTATGGCCGTGACCAACGAAAAAGATCTGGAAAAAGAGCGCACCATGGGACGTAAGCACATCATTCCCTATGGCCTTTACCGAGCACACGGTTACGTTTCGGCTAAGCTGGGCGAACGAACGGGTTTCTCCGAAAACGATCTCGACCTGTTATGGCGTGCGCTGATCAACATGTTCGAACACGACCGCTCTGCTGCACGGGGTGAAATGTCGGTGCGAAAGCTGATCGTCTTTAAACACGACCATCCGATGGGTAATGCTCCAGCGCATATGCTGTTCGAGCGAGTCAAGATTGCGCGGATCGAGGGCGAGGAGGATACCCCGGCTCGTCATTACAGCGATTATAAGGTCGTTATCGACAGTGAAGGGTTGCCGGCCGGCATCACTATCGATGAGCGACTGTAAATCAGTTGATGGACGATGAGACTCGATTGATTCCGCTCTCTGCATTGCAGCACTACCTGTACTGCACGCGACAATGTGCCTTGATTCATATCGAACAGCAGTGGGTGGAGAACCGCTACACGGCTGAAGGGCGCATTTTGCACGAGCGCGCGGATCGCTATGGCCACGAACGGCGGCGTGGTGTGCATACCTGCACAGCCTTGCCGCTTGCCAGTGAGCAGTTTGGCCTGACGGGAATCGCTGATGTCGTCGAGTTCGAAGAGAGCGAATCTCGACGTGTCGTGCGACCCATCGAGTATAAGCGTGGCCGCCCCAAGGCGCATCGTGCCGATGAGGTGCAGTTGTGTGCTCAGGCACTATGTCTAGAAGAGATGCTGGCTGTGAGCATCGACAGTGGGGCGCTGTTCTATGGCAAGACGCGACGCCGCAAGGACATCGTTTTCGATGCCGCATTGCGGGCGTTGACCCTCGATACCGTAGCGGCGACACGGAAAATGCTGGATGACGGTGTGACTCCTCCGGCGATTTATGACGCCAAACGTTGCGATCACTGCTCATTGATCGAACGTTGCCAGCCTCAGGCATTAGGAAAGCGTCGTTCAGCAAGCGCCTGGCTGGCGCGCCAGATTGACGATTGAGGTGATAACGAATGCGGCGCCAGCTTAATACGCTATACATCACAACCGACGGAGTCTGGCTTAAGAAGGAAGGAGCCAACGTCGTTATGCAGGTCCAAGGGAAAGAGCATGCCCGCTTGCCGGCGCATATGCTCGAATCCCTAGTCTGCTTTGGGCGGGTACTGATCTCACCGCCATTGATGGGCTACTGCGCTGAGCAAGGGATTACCATCACGTATCTCTCGCCGAACGGTAAGTTTCTGGCCCGCATCGAGGGGCCTGTTTCGGGCAATGTGCTGTTGCGACGTACACAGTATCGGCGCAGTGATGAGGAGAAAGGCTGCGCTGAGATTGTTCGGGGAGTACTCATCGGCAAGGTGCATAACCAGCGCGCTGTGCTCTCACGTGGATTGCGCGATTATGGAAGCAAACTGCCGGAAACGGAGCGAGCCTTGCTTGATAAGGCTCGAACACGGCTTAGCCGTATTGCACGCGATCTGCTCCATGGGCCGACGACGGATGGGTTGCGTGGTCTTGAAGGCGAAGCCGCACAGGTATATTTCAGTGTATTCGATTACCTGGTCCGCCATGAGCACATTGATTTTCGATTTTCGGGACGAAATCGCCGCCCACCACGGGATCGTGTCAATGCTTTGCTTTCGTTTCTGTACACGCTGCTGACACATGATTGCCGTTCGGCGCTTGAAAGCGTAGGGCTCGATCCAGCCGTCGGCTTTTTGCACCGTGACCGCCCTGGCCGGCCTAGCCTTGCGCTCGATCTTGCCGAAGAGTTTCGTCCCCTATTGGGCGATAGATTAGCGCTTTCTCTGGTTAATCGACGACAGGTGCGTGAAAACGACTTTTCGGTAGCGGAGAGTGGCGCTGTATTGCTGAAAGATGATGCTCGGAAAACTGTGCTGACAGCCTATCAGGAACGCAAGCGCGAAGAGTTAAACCATGGCTTCCTTGATGAGAAAGCGCCGATTGGAATGCTTCCTGTCTTGCAGGCGCAATTGCTGGCACGTCATCTGCGTGGCGACTTGGATGCTTATCCACCGTTTCTTTGGAAATGAGGATTGAGACATGATGGTGTTGGTCAGCTACGACGTTAGCACCTCCTCTGATGGAGGCCCCAGGCGGCTACGGCGGGTTGCCAAAACCTGTCGCGATTTCGGACAGCGAGTCCAATACTCGGTATTCGAAATTGAAGTCGAGCCAGACCAATGGGCTTTATTACGCCAAAGACTATGTGACTTGATAGATGAGGAAGTCGATAGCCTGCGCTTTTACTTCCTGGGGCGTCAATGGCAACGTCGTGTTGAGCATGTCGGTGCAAAACCCGCTCTCGATATGAATGGCCCCCTCGTTTTCTAATTTTCTTCCCTTTCCTGCGAACCCCAAGTGTCCTGTAAAAGCTCAGTAGGTTCGCAGCTCTTTAACAACCCGATTTCAAACGCTTTATTTCTTACTGCTGATGCTTCCAAGAGACTGTCTCTGAAAAAGCTCATCGGTTCGCATATGAGGCGGAAATTTAAAAGACGGAACAATGAGTTATAGTTAAGCAGTCGCGGCCCGCACGGGTCGCGCGGATAGAAACTATGACTGGCAAGCGCACGCCTACGGGGTTTTAGTCGCGGCCCGCACGGGTCGCGCGGATAGAAACGCCTCGCGCCTTCGAGAGAGCCGCATGGGCTTTTGCGTCGCGGCCCGCACGGGTCGCGCGGATAGAAACCAGCCGATGAGCCAGGCGGGGGTTTCTGGATAGAGTCGCGGCCCGCACGGGTCGCGCGGATAGAAACAACAAAGCTCCGTCAGGCTCAGGAGAGGGGCGCGTCGCGGCCCGCACGGGTCGCGCGGATAGAAACGACAATTCAGGCTTGATTGCCCCCTTGTCGGTATAGTCGCGGCCCGCACGGGTCGCGCGGATAGAAACATCGACGAGCGCGAGCGGGCAGAGTTGCGCCTGCGCGTCGCGGCCCGCACGGGTCGCGCGGATAGAAACGGCGGTAGCGCGCATCATGGACCCTGGTTGCAAAGGTCGCGGCCCGCACGGGTCGCGCGGATAGAAACCAGCATGACGCACACGCCAGACAGGAAGCCGGGTCGCGGCCCGCACGGGTCGCGCGGATAGAAACCTGGCCATCGTCATCATATTTGATCCACGCCAGACGTCGCGGCCCGCACGGGTCGCGCGGATAGAAACTCTCAAGCGCTGTCGTTGGCTTCCGCGGTGCCCCAGTCGCGGCCCGCACGGGTCGCGCGGATAGAAACGTCGCCGCCATGCAGCGCGGCGAGGCCGAACACCTCGTCGCGGCCCGCACGGGTCGCGCGGATAGAAACTCCGCCGAGATCCACAAGCACGACGACATCGACCTGTCGCGGCCCGCACGGGTCGCGCGGATAGAAACGCCAACCTGCGCAGGAGTTCGGCCATGCCGACCGAGTCGCGGCCCGCACGGGTCGCGCGGATAGAAAC
>NZ_CAMPKE010000001.1 GCF_946887195.1 uncultured Halomonas sp. | reverse complement strand
GGGTATAGCGCAGTCTGGTAGCGCGCCTGCTTTGGGAGCAGGATGTCGGGGGTTCAAATCCCTCTACCCCGACCAACCTGTTGATTGGGTTGAAGAATTCAATCACCGGTGTTGTCAGTTGAAGCCTTGAGGCCGTAATATTCCAACTGAAGCGTTCTTTCGTGGAATATGTCCCGTCCAGGGAATATTGCGCCTATAGCTCAACCGGATAGAGCAACGGCCTTCTAAGCCGTAGGTTGCAGGTTCGAGTCCTGCTGGGCGCGCCATTCGGTCGGGCGAGCCTGGCAAGTGCAACGGACTATGAACTGAAGTGCATGATCGATGGTTCCGATATGGTGGGTGTAGCTCAGTGGTAGAGCTCCGGATTGTGGCTCCGGTGGTCGTGGGTTCGATCCCCATCATCCACCCCATATCGCGGCGAACGGTCAATCTTTCTGAAGTGGTGGGTGTAGCTCAGTGGTAGAGCTCCGGATTGTGGCTCCGGTGGTCGTGGGTTCGATCCCCATCATCCACCCCATTTCTGCTTTCCGACATCGCTATCTTTGTCGTCTGCGATTCACGCCTTTTCCCTCTGCTCCGTATCCAGCGCGATTGTCGCTCCTGGCCGCTATCTTGACGGTTTCGACTCTCGAGCCTTGGCAATTTTCAACACTGCCCTTGTAAGCAATGCCGTCTGCCCCCATTCAATGCGGCACGATGCGCTTGCCAGCGCGAGCCGGGATTCATAAAATCCCTCCTTTTGAACGCACTTTCAAACGCCCCAGTCGGTAGAGGACCATTCATGCAAGCTTCCGTCGAAACGACTTCACAGATCGCACGCCGCGTCACGGTGCAAGTGCCGGCCGCCGAGGTCGATCAGGCCGTTGCCGCTCGTCTTCAAGATACCGCCAGGAACGTTCGTCTGAACGGTTTCCGCCAGGGCAAGGTACCGATGGCTGTGGTGAAGCAGCGCTATGGTCGTGAGGTGCGCAACGAGGTGGTGGGCGAACTGATGCGTCAGCATTACGTCAAGGCAATCACCGAGCAGAGCCTCAATCCGGCGGGTTATCCCTCCATCGAGCCGACCGTCAATGAGTCGGGCAAGGATCTGGAATTCGTCGCCACGCTCGAGGTCTACCCGGAAGTCGAACTGGCTTCCATCGAAGGTAGCGAAATCGAGCGTCCCGTGGCGACGGTCGGCGATGCCGATATCGAGCAGATGATCGAGACGCTGCGCAAGCAAAACGCCGCTTGGGAAGCGGTGGATCGCGCCGCCGCCGATGGCGATCAAGTCAAGATCGACTTCAAGGGCTTCCTCGGCGAAGAGCCGTTCGAGGGCGGCGAAGCCGAAGGGCACGAACTGGTGCTGGGATCCAACAGTTTCATCCCGGGCTTCGAAGAGCAGCTCGTCGGCAAGAAGGCGGGTGACGAGGCCGAGATCAAGGTCACCTTCCCCGAGGACTACCAGGCCGAGCATCTTGCCGGTCAGGAAGCCACCTTCCAGGTCAAGCTTCATCAGGTCAGCGCCCAGAAACTGCCGGAGGTCGACGCCGACTTCATCAAGCAGTTCGGTGTCGAGGATGGCGACGTCGAGAAATTCCATGGCGAAGTGCGCAAGAACATGGAGCGCGAAGTTCAGCAAGCGGTCGATAATCGCGTCAAGCAGCAGGCGCTCGAAGCCCTGAAGAACGCCAACGATATCCCGGTGCCGGCTTCGTTGATCGAGCAGGAAACCGATGTGTTGAAGCGCCAGGCGGCTCAGCAGTTCGGCCTCGGCGACGATTTCGACGTGTCGCAGTTGCCCAATGAGCTGTTTGCCGAGCAGGCCAAGAGCCGTGTGCAGGTCGGTCTGTTGCTGGCCGAAGTGATCAAGGTTCACGAACTCGATGCCAGTGACGACGAGATCAAGGCCAAGGTCGAAGAGCTCGCGCAGCAATACCAGCAGCCCGAGGACGTCATTGAGTACTACCTCAAGGACGAGAAGATGAAAAATCAGGTCAAGTCCGCGGTTCTCGAAGAGAAGGCGGTTGACAAGCTTCTCGAGCAGGCACAGGTTAAGGACGTCGAGATGTCCTACGAGCAGGCGCTGCAGGCTGCGCAGCAGCAGAGCGGAGAGCAGGAAGAGACAGACGAAAGTGCCGAAGAAGGCACCTCCAACGAGACCGCCTCCGACAAAACCTGAAGCCGTTACCGCTTGACGTGACCCGGCCGCGGCCGGGTCGCTGGTCTTACAGGTACGAGTTACCAAGTCACCGGATTAAAGGTAGGCATACAATGGGCAACGAGTTCGATATTCAAAATGCCGGCGGCCTGGTGCCGATGGTGGTCGAGCAGAATGCACGCGGCGAGCGAGCCTATGACATTTACTCGCGCCTATTGAAGGAGCGTGTGATCTTCCTGGTGGGCCCGGTGGAAGACTATATGGCCAACCTGGTGGTGGCTCAGTTGCTGTTCCTCGAGTCGGAGAACCCGGACAAGGACATTCACCTGTACATCAATTCGCCGGGCGGTTCGGTGACCGCGGGGATGTCGATCTACGACACCATGCAGTTCATCAAGCCCGACGTCTCCACCGTGTGTATCGGTCAGGCGGCCAGCATGGGTGCATTCCTGTTGGCCGGTGGCGCCAAGAACAAGCGCTTCTGTCTGCCCAATTCGCGGATGATGATTCACCAGCCGCTGGGCGGTTATCAGGGTCAGGCTTCGGATATCGAGATTCATACCAAGGAAATCCTCAATATCCGTCACAAGCTGAACCGAATTCTGGCCGAACATACGGGGCAGGATATCGAGACCATCGCCAAGGACACCGACCGTGACAACTTCATGGAAGGCAGTCAGGCCGTAGAGTATGGCCTGATCGATGCCGTGCTGGATAAGCGTCCGGTATCCTGATAGCGTAATTCATAACCCATGCATATCCTGGCGGTCGTCATCGACCGCCGCCGTAAAGAGGTACGCGAATGGCCGACGGCAAAGGCAAGGACGAGGGCAAGCTACTGTACTGTTCGTTCTGCGGCAAGAACCAGAATGAAGTCCGTAAGCTGATTGCAGGCCCCTCCGTCTATATCTGCGATGAATGTGTCGACCTGTGCAACGACATCATTCGCGAGGAAGTCCTCGAGGCCGACGCCGAGGGCGATGAAGATCGTTTGCCGGTTCCACGTGAGATCCGTCATACCCTCGATGACTACGTGATTGGGCAAGATCGCGCAAAAATGGTGTTGTCTGTCGCGGTCTACAATCATTACAAACGGCTTCGTGCGGGCGTCAAGGCCGACGATGTCGAACTGGGCAAATCGAACATCCTGCTGATCGGTCCGACCGGCAGCGGCAAGACGCTACTGGCCGAAACATTGGCGCGTCTGCTGAATGTGCCGTTCACGATCGCCGACGCCACGACCCTGACCGAAGCCGGGTATGTGGGTGAGGATGTCGAGAACATCATCCAGAAGCTGTTGCAGAAATGCGATTACGATGTGGAAAAAGCCCAGCGGGGCATCGTCTATATCGATGAGATCGACAAGATTTCACGCAAATCCGACAACCCTTCCATTACCCGCGACGTATCCGGCGAGGGTGTCCAGCAGGCGCTGCTCAAACTGATCGAAGGCACCACCGCATCGGTGCCGCCTCAGGGTGGCCGCAAGCATCCGCAGCAGGAGTTTCTGCAGGTCGATACCGGCAATATCCTGTTCATCGTCGGTGGTGCGTTCGCCGGCCTGGACAAGGTGATCCGCGACCGCGCCGAGAAGGGCGGCATTGGTTTCAATGCCACCGTCAAGAGCAAGGATTCCGAGAAAGGCGTGGGTGACGTGCTGGCCGACGTCGAACCGGAAGATCTGGTCAAGTTCGGCCTGATTCCGGAGTTCGTCGGGCGCTTGCCGGTCATCGCGACGCTCACCGAGCTCAGCGAGGATGCGCTGGTCCAGATTCTCACCGAGCCCAAGAACTCATTGGTCAAGCAGTATGCCAAGCTGTTCGAAATGGAAGGCGTCGAACTCGATTTCCGCGAAGACGCCCTGCGTGCGGTGGCGCGCAAGGCCATGGCCCGCAAGACCGGCGCTCGTGGGCTGCGCTCGATACTGGAATCGGTACTGCTCGACACCATGTATGAAATTCCTTCGCTCGATGGGGTCAGCAAGGTGGTGATCGATGAATCGGTGATCTCTGGCGAAAGCGAGCCGTTGCTCATCTATTCCAAGCAAGAGAGCAAGGTTGCGAACAAGGGAGGGTGATCCCTTCCCGGTTCAATGGGGGCCGCAAGGCCCCCTTTTTCGTATCTGCGTCTTGATTGAGGCGCGCTCTGCGAGAACCTGGGGACGGGTCTTGGCGGTTGCAATGCACCCTTTCGCCCCCATCATTCGATGCATTCACCGAGCAATCTTTCGATTTTGAGGAACTGTCTGCAATGCAGCAGAATGCCGAACAAACCCTGAGCCTGCCTTTATTGCCACTGCGCGATGTGGTCGTTTATCCGCGCATGGTCATCCCCCTGTTCGTGGGGCGTGAGAAATCCATCCAGGCTCTCGAAGCCGCCATGGACGCCGACAAGCGTATCCTGCTGGTCGCCCAGCGCGAAGCCGGCCAGGACGACCCCGATGCTGGCGACTTGTTCGCAGTGGGTACCGTGGCCGAGATCATGCAGTTGCTCAAGCTGCCCGACGGTACCGTGAAAGTGCTTATCGAGGGCACGTCGCGTGCCGATGTACGCGCCGTCGGCGCCGCGGACTCAGGCTACAGCATGGCTGAAGTCCTGTTGCGCGAAAGCCAGCCGCTCTCCGAACGCGAGCAGGAATCGCTGGTGCGCGTGCTGCTCAATCAATTCGAGCAGTACGTCAAGCTTTCGAAAAAGGTGCCCAACGAGGTTCTCAACTCGCTCCAGGGAATCGACGATCCGAGTCGCCTGGTGGACACCATCTGCGCGCATCTGTCGTTGAAGATCGGCGACAAGCAGGAGCTGCTGGAAATGGACCGGGTGCGCGATCGCATCGAGCATCTCATGGCGCTGATCGAGTCCGAGATCGACCTGCTTCAGGTCGAGAAGCGCATTCGCTCGCGGGTCAAGGACCAGATGGAAAAATCCCAGCGCGAGTATTATCTCAATGAGCAGATGAAAGCCATCCAGAAGGAGATGGGCGAGCTCGAGAACGTGCCCAACGAGGCCGAGAAGTACGAGCAGGCGATCAAGGAATCGGGAATGCCTGCCGAAGCCGCCGAGAAAGCCAACCAGGAACTCGGCAAGCTCAAGATGATGGCGCCGACGTCCGCCGAGGCTACGGTGGTGCGCTCCTATCTCGATTGGCTGGTGGCGGTGCCATGGAAGAAGCGCACGCGGGTCAAGCATGACCTGGCGCATGCGGTCTCCGTGCTCGACGAGGACCATTACGGCCTCGAGGAGGTCAAGGAGCGGGTGCTCGAATACCTGGCGGTGCAGAAGCGCGTCAAGAAGCTCAAGGGGCCGGTATTGTGCCTGGTCGGCCCGCCTGGCGTCGGCAAGACTTCGCTTGGCCAGTCGCTCGCTCGCGCCACCAATCGCAAATACGTGCGTCTGGCCTTGGGTGGCGTGCGCGACGAATCGGAGATTCGTGGCCATCGCCGTACCTATATCGGTTCGCTGCCGGGCAAGCTGATCCAGCGCATGAGCCGGGCCGGTGTCAGGAATCCGCTGTTCCTGCTCGACGAAGTCGACAAGATCGGCATGGATCATCGTGGCGACCCCGCCTCGGCTCTGCTCGAGGTGCTCGATCCCGAACAGAACGACAAGTTCAGCGATCACTACCTGGAGCTGGATTACGATCTCTCCGACGTCATGTTCATCTGCACCGCCAACTCGATGAACATCCCCGGGCCGCTGCTCGATCGCATGGAGATCATTCGTCTGCCGGGGTACACCGAGGACGAGAAGCTGGCCATCGCCAATCGTTACCTGATCCCCAAGCAGCTCAAGGCCAACGGGCTCAAGGAGGATGAGCTGAGCTTCGCCGACGAAGCGGTGCTGGAGCTGATTCGCTACTACACTCGCGAGGCGGGGGTGCGCGAACTGGAGCGCCAGATCGCCAAGGTATGCCGCAAAGTGTTGCGCGCACGTCTCGAGATCGAGAGCAAGGAGGGCGCGCAGGCCGCCAATGCCTTATCCGCCGGCGACATCGAGACCTATGCCGGTGTGCGCCGCTACAGCTACGGTCTGGCCGATCAGGAGAACCAGGTGGGCCGCGTAACGGGGCTGGCCTGGACCTCGGTGGGCGGCGAACTGCTCAGTATCGAGTCGGTCGTCACGCCGGGCAAGGGGCGCCTCAACAAGACCGGTTCGCTGGGCGATGTGATGAAAGAGTCGGTCGATGCGGCGCACACCGTAGTGCGCGCCCGCGCGGTCGCGATGGGCATCGATCCCGAACGCTTCGAGAAAGAAGACCTGCACATCCATGTGCCTGAGGGGGCAACGCCGAAGGATGGCCCCAGCGCGGGTATCGCCATGGTCACCGCCATGGTCTCGGCTTATACCGAGCGAGCGGTGCGTTGCGATGTGGCGATGACTGGTGAGGTCAACCTGCGCGGCGAGGTCATGCCGATTGGTGGCCTAAAGGAGAAATTGCTGGCTGCCCGGCGCGGTGGTATAAAGACCGTGCTGATTCCAGAGGAGAATCGCCGCGACCTCAAAGAGGTTCCGGACAATATCAAGGATGCATTGGATATCAGGCCCATGCGCTGGGTCGACGAGGTTCTCGATGTGGCGCTGGTAGGTATGCCGGGGACCAATGGTGACGATAACCGGCCCGATGATCCTGCTCCTTCGCGCACAATGATTAGTACACATTGAAACGATTTTATGTTTTATATCGGGGTAAAAACCCCGATATGGCGGGGCTTGGCGCTGTTGGTCGCTTGACAGAAGTTTCCCTGCATTGCTATAAATTGTGCTTTGCTGTGATCGTGTAAGCCACCATAATAGTCGCGCCGATTTCCAGTAATTTCCGAAATAGTCAAGGGGTGAAGTGTGAATAAATCCGAGCTGATCGAAGCTATCGCCGCATCTGCCGATATTCCCAAGGCAGCGGCAAGCCGCGCGCTGGATGCGATGATCGAATCCGTTACCGATAGCCTGAAGAAAGGCGACTCCGTCGCTCTGGTGGGCTTCGGCACGTTTGCCGTCAAGGAGCGCGCCGCGCGTACTGGCCGTAACCCGCAGACCGGGAAGCCGATCAATATCAGCGCAGCGAAAGTGCCTAGCTTCAAGGCCGGCAAGGCACTCAAGGACTCGGTCAACTGAGTGTCGAGACGCCCCGAGCATAACCCGCGGGGCCTGGCAGTGATTCCAGGACGCTGATGATCGACCCATGGCGTTGAGCATCCTCATCTCTTCGGTAGCTGCCATTCACGTCTTCGTTGCCAGGCGCATCGCGTAAGCGATGCGCCTTTTTATTTTCCACTCGCTCATTTTTTTCGACAACCAGCATTCGAGGCCAGCATGCTGCAACATATCCGGGACCGCTCCCAGAGCATGGCCGCCAAGGTCATTGTCGGTGCGGTCATCGTCACACTCGCCCTGTTCGGTATCGAATCCGTGGTCGGGCTGTTCACCAGCGGCAGCGATAACATCGCCGAAGTCAACGGGGCGCCGATCACCCGCCAACAGGTAGAGATGGAAGTCCAGCGTGCGATTCGCTCCGGCCAGGTGCCGCCGGAGCAAGCAGACGCCGCACGTAGCCAGATCATCGACCAACTGGTGACTCAGCGCTTGCTGGATCAGTATGCCGAGCAGGGGGGAATGTATGCCTCAGAGGCCCAGCTCGATCGCTTGATCGTCAATCTTCCTGAGTTTCAGGATCAGAGCGGTGCTTTTTCGGCCGATCTGTTTCGCAATCGCCTGGCGAGTGCCGGTTATACGCCGCTGTCGTTCCGTGCCCAGTTGAAGACCGATATGGTTCGTCAGCAAGTGCAACAGGGCCTGGCTGCCAGTAGCTTCATGCTGGATAGCGAACGCCAGCGGCTACTCGCATTGCAGCGCCAGACACGCACGTTCCGCTATCACACACTGACCAGCGATGACCTGCAGTCTCCGATCGAGGTTACCCAGGAACAACTGCAGGCGTACTACGATGAGCACCAGCAGCAGTTTTTGCGCCCCGAACAGATCCGCGTCGAATACGTGGTGCTCGATCAGGCCGAGATAGCCGAGGAGATCGATGTCGACGAGCAAGCGCTACGTGACGCCTACGACGAGCGGCAGAGCAGCGCCGAACCTCGCGTATCGCACATCATGGTGACTTTCGGTGACCAGCGTACACGCGACGAAGCCGAGGCGCGCTTGCAGGAGGTACAGGATCGCTTGGCCGCTGGCGAGAGCTTCGCGGCACTGGCAGCCGAATACTCCGATGATACGACTACCGCCGACAGCGGTGGCGATCTTGGCATCATCACGCGCGGCTTCTTTGGCGAAGCGTTCGAGGACGCCGCATTCTCCCTCGATCAAGGGGAAGTGTCCGATATCGTCGAGACCGATAACGGGTTGCATCTGCTCAAGGTGACCGAGTTGAGTGTCCCGTCCTTCGAGGACGTTCGCGATGAGCTGCGTGACGAGGTCGCGCTGGCGCAAGCCGAGAGCGAATTCAACGAGCGCGCCCAGCGTTTGATCGACGAGAGTTTCGCCGCCGACGATCTCACCAGTGTCGCCAAGAGCCTCGGCTTGACACTGCAGGAGAGCGACTGGATCTCACGCGGCGAAGCCAGCGGTGTCCTGTCCGAGCCCGGCGTAATGGACGCTGCCTTTTCTCCCGACGTGATCGAGGAAGGCTACAACAGTGAAGTGATCGAGCTCGATGCCGAGCGACGCCTGGTGCTGCGAGTCGCCGAACATCGCGAACAGACCACGCTAGCGCTGGAAGACGTGCGCCAGCAGGTGCGTAGCGCGGTCGTCGAGGAGGCGACCCAGGAAGCCCTGCGCCAGCGCGCGGCACAACTGGCCGCTGCACTGCGCAGCGGTGAAGCGCTTGGGCTCGATTGGCAGCGGGTGGAGTCCGTATCCCGCCAGCAGGGCGCTGACGTGCCCGAGCCGATCATGCGTGAGGCCTTCCGCTTGCCGAAGCCGCAGCAGGATGGTGTCGTTTATGGCCGCGCAACGACCGAACGGGGCGTGGCACTCATTGCCCTGAGCGAGGTCAGTGCGGGAGAGGCGGCGTCCGACGGCCAGGTCGATGCCTTTGTCGTCCAGTTGGCGCAGCGCCTGCGGGTACAGGCAGCCATTCAGGGGCTGCTGGATGATCTTCGTGCGACAGCCGAGATCGAACGGTTGTAACCCGGCCCGTTTGGCACTTTCGAAGGCGCGACACTGTCGCGCCTTCATTTTTTTCAGGCTATTTACGGCGAATCGGTTGTCTTGGGGTATCTGGCGCCGATGGCCTCGAGTGCTAGCTTGTAAACGTAATCGCCGTTTCCAGGGAGTGAGGAGCGAACCATGCAATCTCGTTATTACACCATTACCGAGCATCCCACCGGGCTACCCCGCGAAGCCATCTTCGCGCTACGTGATGAAGAGCTTCCCGAATTAAACGAAGGCGAGGTTCGGGTGCGCAATACCTGGCTTTCGGTCGACCCTTACATGCGCGGCCGAATGAGTGGCGTGCGCACCTATATCGATCCGTTCACGTTGCATGCCCCGCTGGAAGGCGCGGCGATTGGCGAAATCGTGGAGTCTCGCGATTCGCGCCTAAACGTCGGCGACAAGGTCCGCCATATGGCGGGTTGGCGCGACATTGCCCAGCTTGCCGCGAAAGACGCCGAGGCGCTTCCCGCGTTCAAGGTACCCGAGCAGGCGTATCTCGGCGTGTTGGGCATGCCTGGCATGACCGCCTGGAGCGGTCTCAATCGTATCGCCGGTATGCAGCCCGGTGCGAATGTGCTGGTCAGCGCGGCCAGCGGCGCCGTGGGGTCGCTGGCGGTGCAATTGGCCAAGGCCAAGGGCGGCAAGGTGGTGGGGATTGCCGGCAGCCCGGATAAGCTTGATTGGCTCGAGTCGCGCGGGATTGCCACCGTTGGCTATCGCGGCAAGAGCGCCGATGAATTGACTCAGGAACTGCAGCGAGCCTGCCCGGAGGGTTTCGATGTCTACTACGAGAATGTCGGCGGCGTGATCCTGGAGGCGGCGCTCAATTGCTTGCGTACCTACGCGCGTATCGCAGTATGCGGCATGATCGCTCGCTATAACGACCAGGGCGAGAGCGAAGGCCCGCGCAATATCGCCAATATTCTGATCAAGCGTGCACGCATGGAAGGATTCATCGTTTTCGATCATTGGAATCACTACGGTGAGTTTCTCGATGAGGTCGGCCCGCTGGTCGAACGCGGCGAGATCGATTACCAGGAAACCGTCGAGAATGGGCTCGAACGGATGCCGGCGGCTTTCCTGGGACTCTTCGAAGGAAGCAACCGCGGCAAGATGCTGGTCGAATTGTGAGCTCGGCCATCAGGCGGCGCTGACACGCTGGTTGGAGCCTGTTATTGTTATAAAGTAACAATTAAGGAGCCTGTCATGCCGGCCTCATTGTCTTCGCGCCCACCGGTCGAATCGATTCCGGTGTACATCGTCAGTGGCTTTCTGGGTAGCGGAAAGAGCACCTTGATCCGTGCGCTGCTTGCCGACAAGCCGCCTCGGGAACACTGGGCGGTTCTGGTCAATGAGTTCGGCCGGATCGGGATCGATCAGACCCTGTTCGAGGCTCGTGACGACGTAACCATCAAAGGCCTGCCGGGTGGCTGCCTATGTTGCCAGCTTGCCTTCGTGCTGCAGGCGGGGCTGGTCAATCTCTTGCATCGGGCCAGGCCGGATCGGTTGATCATCGAGCCCTCCGGCCTTGGGCATCCTGCCGGTCTGCTCGATGTGCTGCGTGGGGATACGTTTCGTGACGTGCTGGAAATACGCGATGTGATCGTGCTGCTCGATCCACGCCGCCTGGACGATCCCCGCGTCCGCGAGCACGAGACCTTTCGCGATCAGTTGCAACTCGCCGATGGCGTGGCGTTGACCATGACCGACCTGGCAAGCGAGGCCCAGCGCCAGGCGGCTTGGCACCATATCGAAGATCTATGGCCACCCAAGCGCTGGCTGACCGAGGCGCCTCATGGGCAACTGCCGGTCGATAGGTTGCTGGAAGGCAATATCAGCGAGCGAGGGCGAAACGTACCCCGCAGTAGCGCGCACCAGCGCCTTGTCGATGCCCCCGAAATATACCTCGATACGTTCGAATTCAACGAGCCGCAGCCGGGAGCACCCCAGCATGAGCGAGGTTCGGCGCTAGGCTATGCCACCTTGGGCTGGCGTTGGCATGCATCGGAGCTATTCGATCTGGACGCGCTGACGGAGGTGCTGGCTGGATTGCCCGGCGGGATCCGAGTCAAAGGGGTGTGGCATACCGATATCGGTTGGAAACTGTACAACCAGGGCGAGAGCGGCATCGCGCTCAACGACAGTGCATGGCGACGCGACTCGCGTCTGGAACTGATTGGCGAGCATTTGCCAGATGCCGAGGCGCTGGAGCGACGGTTGATGGCATGTCGGATCGCCAACTGATTTTTATACCGCTATCTTATTTGGCCGATGAAATGAGTATCGGCATTCAGGTCGCGGCTTCCAAAGCCGCGATGCGTTGCAGGGCGCTAGCGCGATCGTCTCCACAGATTTCTGGGTCGTAAGTGAAGCGGTGGCAGACATCGGGACGGCGTGGGTCGCCGAACAAGCGGCACAGGTTATCGTCATCGAGTTGCACGCAGCGCACGCCGGCAGGCTTTCCCGCTGGCATGCCGGGGATCGATGAGCTGATCGACGGCGCGATACAGCAGGCCCCGCAGCCCGCTCTACATTCATTGTGTGATTGCATCGACCGCGGCCTCCCGTGAGCCTACCGTTTTTCGGCCAGTCGTCTCAGTATGAGACCCGAGTCGGCATCAGCCGGGAAAAAGGCCTCGATAGCAAGTTCCGATAGCGTTACGTCGGCTGGTGTGCCAAAGATCGTCGTGGTACTGAACAGGGAGAGCATGCCCTCGTCAGTCATGAGCTGGAGCGGCACGATGATGCCGGAGTAATCATGCTCGGGCCGCGAGCGACGTGCGGCGGTATCGGGAATCGGATAGGAGCCCAACTCCTCGATCAGGTCGGCCAGAATCGCGTCTCCCGTGGCATTCACCTGCCGGTGCAGCCTATGGATCAGATGGTTGCGCCACTCGGTAAAGTTCACGATGCGGTTTGCCAGCCCCGCCGGGTGAATGCTCAAGCGCAACACGTTGACCGGCGGTTTCATCAGCATCGGATCCACCTCGCCAATGAGAGATGCGAGAGCGTCATTGGCCAACACCAGCGACCAATGGCGATCTACAGCCAGGGCGGGATAAGGCTCATGCCCCTTGAGCACCAAATCCACCGCCTGGCGCATGCTCGCCAGCGCCGGATCATCAAGAGAACGTTCCGAATAGACGGGTGCGAAGCCGGCCGATACCAGCATGACATTGCGATCGCGCAGGGGCATGTCGAGTTCATCCGCCAGCACCAGCACCATCTCGCGGCTCGGCTGCGAGCGGCCGGTTTCGAGGAAACTCAGATGACGCGTGGAAATATCCGCTTCTAGAGCCAGCTCCATTTGGCTCATGCGCCGGCGCTGGCGCCATTCGCGTAGGAAATCGCCCACATGTCTGGCGCCATGCCTGGATTGGGTAGTCGCACTTGCCATGAGCGGACTATAGCCAGTGATGGGCCTGTCTTCCATGACCTCAGAGGTGATAGTCCCCGCATCGGGGCCAGTTTGTGCGCTCATGGAGCGCAGGCCTCGGCGATGGATAGGCTGTTCTCATAGAGGTGGTGGCGGGTGACCCGGCCGCCCTCGACCGTGAGGCGCAGAGCGAATGGGCCCTCGAAGGATTTTCCTGTTGCGCGTACGGTTCCGGACACGTGCCCCATCAGGACAGCATCTATGCCGTCGACGAGGAAGGTATCGACGCAGGCGCGTGCGTCTTCGGGCACGGTGTACTCCATCAACTCCGTGAACTGTGCGGCGCATTCGGCGGCAGTAGATCGAGGGCGAATCCACGGGGCGGCCGAATTCTCGGCGAGCAGCCAGTCGACCTCGTCGGCGAAGAGCGCGACGAGCCGCTCGTTGTCCCCGGCTAGCCGGGCGGCAAGGAACGCTTGCACGACGGCTCGGGTGTTTTCGGAGATGGAGTTCGAGGCGGCGGAGTCGATAGTCATGCTGCTCTCCCTGCTGCTTCGTCGCATGTCGACGGGTGGATCGTTGATGTGCATTGATAATGCTAGACAAGGGCGGAGCGGTCGATTACCTCGGAGGTAATGAGTGGCAAGTAATGACAAATACTATTTTTCCGAGCTGCCAACGTGCCGCCGTCAGAGGGAGCCTATGGAATTTCGGGGCGGTTCAGTACCGCCCCGTCACGAATGCAGCGTACAGGCCGGTCGACGACTCTATATGGCCACCTCGGCAATTGCCCCCTTGCCGATACCCTCGAACGCTTGCACACGCGTGGGTTGGCCACAGTCGCGGGCAATCTGCTCGGCCAGCCAGGCGGCAATATGTTCAACGGTCGTGGAGGTGGGCAGTACCTCGCAGCATTCGCGCGGCAGGCGCAGGCAGAACTGGCCTTGAGGGGCGCGATAGCGCGTCGTCAGTTGGCCGTGCATTTCGGCATCGCCGCCATCGGTGATATCCGCGACATCCACCAGATAACGATCCATCAAGCGCTGTGCCCACTGCATTTCGAGTTGTGGCGCGCGCTCGCCATTGCACCAGATATATAGCCGTGAGCGATGGCCATGCGCGATTCGCTGGCAATTCCCCGAGTGGCGTTTGAGGCCATGACTATAGGTATAGGCCGCGTCGGCGATCGGTTCCTCGCGCAGATTCAAGCGAATATCGTTGACTCGCGGCGGCGGTCTGCGGGTCAGCGCATGCCCATAGTGGCGTGCCAGGCGCTCGGCGGTAATTTCGCCCCAGGGTAGCAGCGTGAACGCCTGGCGCGGACCGCGAACCTCCATGGAGTAGGGCAGCGTGGTGCGTATGCACAATCCTTCGGTACATTCATGCACCGTGACGCCGGGCGCCTTGGTCGGAATGAGCAGCGTATGATCGACCTCGCTGTCGATACGCGACTTGATCCAGGGCTTCACCTCGCCAAAATCGAATAGCATGCCATTGTCGTCGAGTTCGCCATCGAGTTGAGCGTCGACTTGCCAACTGGCGCCGATCAGGCCGCGTTGCGAACACCATAGCGAGGTGTCGAGCTGGGTCAATCCATTGACGAATAGCGTCATCAGTCGATTCCCGCGATCTTGTGAGTCTGTAAGGAGAGCCGCCACTGCGGATGGGCGAGGCAATACGCTACGGTAGCCTCGATCGCCGTATCGTTGCCACCCAGCGGACGCCGATCCATTGGCTGGAGATAGAAAAACCGAAAATCGAGCCCGGCGAAACGTTCCGGACGATTATCGCTCTGCGGATAGATCAGCTTGAGCTCATCGCCACGGGTAACGGCCAGTTCGGCCATGCCCTTTGGGCTGACGCAGAGCCAATCGATGCCCGGTGGCGGAACGCGTGTCCCGTTGGTCTCCACGGCGATCTCGAAGCCCCTCGCATGCATGGCGTCGATCAGCGCCGAATCGAGCTGCAACAGCGGCTCGCCGCCGGTGAAGACCACATAGGGCTCGCCATGTTCGCTAGCGTGAGCCCATAGCCCGGCGAGGTGATCGGCCAGTGAGTCGGCGTCAGCGAACCGCCCGCCGTTTTGCCCATCGGTGCCGAGGAAGTCGGTATCGCAGAAGCGACACGCGCCAAGCGTCCGGTCGCGCTCGCGCCCCGACCAGAGATTGCAACCGCTGAAACGGCAGAACACGCTGGCTCGCCCGGCCCGGGCGCCCTCGCCCTGTAGCGAATAGAAGGCTTCCTTGACGCTATACATCGGCCTCACCGCCGGCTGAATCGGGCCGCGAACGATAGCGAATCGGGTCACTGATCCCATTGGCGGCGAAGGCGGCCAAACGTTCACGGCAACTACCACAATGGCCACAGGCGAGTTCCTCGCCCAGATAGCAGGTCCAGGTCTCGCGGTAATCGAGGCCCATCGCCAATCCATCGGCCAGAATCGCGGCCTTGTCGGCATGCAGATAGGGGGCTTCGATGCGCACCGCTTCCAGGTTGGCGATGGCGGCGACATCATTCATGCGCTCGACGAACTCGGGCCGGCAGTCGGGATAGAGCACATGATCGCCGCCATGTGCGCCGTAGAAGCAGGTGTCGGCGCCGCTATTCACCGCCTGGGCGATAGCCAGCGAGAGCAGGATCATGTTGCGATTGGGCACCAGCGTGACAGCCAGGTTATCGCCATCATAATCGCCATCTGGCAAATCGCGGTCGCTATCGGTCAGCGCCGAATTGTCGATTAGTGAGTGGATGGCACGAATATCGACGAGCCGATGAGGAATGCCCAATCGGCGGCACACATTCTGCGCCATGGTCAACTCGCGCGAATGGCGTTGGCCATAGTGAAACGATAAGGCCTGGACGTCATAGCCCTGGCGCATCGCATGATGCAAGACGGTATAGGAGTCCATGCCGCCGGAGTAGACGACGATGGCTTTAGGTAACCGCTGAATAAATGCCTGCGCAGACGAATCGCTGTGTTGCGCGGTACTCGAAGACTCGCCTAACCTTATGTTATGTCTCGTCTTCTGCGTTCCGTGCGCCTTGCCCTTCATCCTGCTCGGCGATTTATTCAGCAATTCCTTGGGACGTGCGGTAGCGCTGGTATCGCAATTCTGATCGATCATAAGATAACCTGCCGGAGAATTTATTCGTACGGGCCTTGGTCCGACGATTGAGGGTGTCCGGGATCCGGGCGTCCGGATGGCATGGCCGTAGCCTTTGCCAGTCGCAGCGGGGCTGCGTCGATAACGGCGCGCATTGTAACCCGCTGGCTCGTCGCTCAGCCAGCGAGCTAGCGATTCGCCGCGGCTGCCGTTACCCTCGGGACATGCATTTACGTGGCCACTCAGGAAAAGCGCATGGCGACAATCGAACATAGCGCGGTGCTGCCCGCGACTCCGGAAAGGGTCTTCGCTCTGCTGGAGCGTGTCGAAGACTTTGCCGAGTACTCCGACATGATCGAATCGATCGAGCCGCTAGGCGATCGGCGCTATCGCTGGAGTGTTCATGCTGTGGGCATGGATTGGTGTTTCGATGTCCAGGTGACGGAAGTTCGCGCCCCTGAGGTTCTGGCATGGGAATCGCTGGATGGCGTGCGCAATCAGGGGCGCTATGAGCTGACCGCGGTACCGGAAGGCACGCAGGTGAAGCTGATCGTCGATTATCAGATTCGCAATCGCCTGGTGGAAAAGGCGGTGAACAGGGCAGCCAAGCCGTTGGTCAGTCAGGTTAGTCGGCAGATACTGGAGCGCGTCGAAGCCCGCTTGTAGTGTGTCCTAATTCGCGGTGATGCGGTTGCGTCCCTGGCGCTTGGAAAGATACATGCGTTGATCGGCGATGCGGATCAAATCGTCGGGGGTCGCGAAGTCACCATCGCCAAGATTGGCGATACCCACCGAGGCGGTGACATGGATCGCCATGTCATCATGATGGACGAGCGGCATGATACGTAGCTGCTCGCATAGGCGGCTGGCGAAATCCCAGGCATATTGCGGGGTATGGTCCTTAAGGATGACCAGGAACTCTTCGCCACCGTAGCGGCCGATCGTCATGCCTTTCTCGCTCATCGTGCGTAGCAACTCGGCGAAGGCCTTGAGTACCTGATCGCCCAAGTGGTGTCCGTGTTTGTCATTGATCTGTTTGAAGTAATCGAGATCGATGAAGATGACCACCAGCGACTGTTCATCCTGCTGGGCCTCGACGAAGCGCTCATGCAGGACTCTTGCCAAGTGCTGGCGATTATATAGGCGAGTCAGTGGGTCGTAGCGCACGGCCTGATCGAGTTGGGCGTTATCCTGTCGTAACGCTTCCAACTCCTGTTCCTTGCGACCCAATATCTGCTGAAGCTTGAGGGTACGCTCCAGCAGTAGTTGCTTGGCCTGAAAAAGCAGGGTATGCGGATCGATGTAACCCGGCGTCGCCACGTCGAAGAGTTCGGCCATCATCGGTAGGCGGGCCTGGATGCGGCTCAGCAGATCGCTGCGGTACTGCTCATCGCCAAGCCAGGGCTCGAGTTGCACCAGCGTATTGTGACCATCGGCCGCCAGCCAGATATCGGCCAGACGCCCCGATAACATGACGCATTCGCTTTCATTCAGTATGGCATCACGCGTCGGACGATCATGACTGCGACGGATCCAATCGCAGGCTTGCGGTGACAACCCCCAGTTCGCTGCCAGCCAGGCGCCGATTTCGGCATGACCGGCACCGAATGCCGTGCGCTCACGCAAGCTGATATCGTCATGTCGGTCGGTATCGCCGATGACTACATCGTAATGAGGCCCCTCGACGGCATCCAGTGCCAGCATGCCGATATCCTGCAGTAGCGCGGCCGTGAAGACAGTGCCGGCACTCGACTCGAGGGCGGATTGCCGAGCGAGCTCCTGGCCGGCAATGGCACTGGTCAATGAGCGTTGCCAATAACGATGCAGGTCGAGTCCCGGTCGCCTGGCCTCGCTGCCATAATTGCTCGCCAGGCTGAAACCCAACGCGAGTGAAACGGTGGTATCCAGGCCAAGGCGCTCGACGGCTTCGCGCAGCTCCTCGGCGGGGTGTCCTTTGGTATAGAAGGCGGTATTGGCCAGTGAAATCAGGCGTATCGTCAGTGCCGGATCCTTGCTCAGCGCTTCGACGATGGGTTGCAGGCGCGCTTCGTTGTTGCGGGCTAGCTCTATGAGCCTGAGCACGGCGGCAGGCAAGGAAGGCAGGGCGGGGCAGGTATCCAGCGACTTGCGCAGCGCATCAGAAATCAAGCGAGCCCCCTCATCGACATGCGATAGAGCAGAATGAACGACCGAAAGCAGAAATTGCGATAACGGCGGTGCTCATCGGTCTATCTTTTATGACGTTGTGTGAATTTACGTCACGTTATATGAACGAAACGTCATCACGGGGTCAAGTTAAATTAGACTAGGGTCGCTTCAGGCTTGGGATGCAACACCACCGAAGCCTTGTCGGCGGGATTGACCATCCGGGCCATATAGCGCTTTTCCGGCGACACTATTGAGAAAGTCGAGAATGCGTTGATTCTGTGCCAACCGGGAGCCGACCAGTACGCCATTGAGCTGATTGAGTTGCTTGGCATGTAGCGCCCGTTCACGAAATTCGAGCCAGTTCTCGAGGCAGTCGGCGTCGCTGGCAGCCGTTTCCGCCCCGCGCGCGCCTTCGCCATAGCCGAGCTTGCGCTGTGCCGACAGGCGCTGCGTCTCCAGCGCTTCCAGGCGAACGATGTGCGCCTGTTTCTCCTTGGCTTGCTCGGCCAATCGTGGCCCATCGATCTGGCCTTCGGAAAGCGTATCGCGCTCGGCCTCGAGCAGTGCGATGAACGCCTCGAGGTGGCTACGTTGACGATCGAGATGCTGAGCCAGGCTCATGTCGGAAACTCCACGTATCAGGAGGATTTATCGCCGAGCAGGTCGCGAACACTGGCGATAACGCCATCGGCTATGCGCTCGGCACGAATGTCGAGACGCCCGTCGCTGATGGCCTGGCGGATTTCGGCGACACGCGCAGCATCGATATCCTGGCTGTCGTCCTGGGCGCTATCGCTCAAGTGAGTGATGGCGGCCGGGTTGGTCGACTGAGCGACCGCTTCGCCCTTGGTGGGCTGCGCTGCCTTGTTGACCTCGCCTTGGGTGGCGCGGTGCAGCGGATGGGAGCTATCGATCTTCACGAAAACATCCTCGAGATAAACACTTACCCCCTTTATCGGCAGGGTAGAGAATAACTTTAGGCCGCAAAGGGAAAACTAGATGCCATTCTAGCATGCATGATCGCGCTCTTTTCGAAGGACGATTCAGAAGGCGATTTCCAGTTGATCGCGCCCCACCACCCTTGCCTGTAAGTAGTCGCCATCATCGCTGCGCAGACGTACTTCATCGCCCAGTGCGCCGTTATCCAGTGCCTCGGCTTCGAGGCTGACCGTGAAACCCTTGCCACGTGCGTATACCGTGACCGAATCGCCACGCTTGACCAGGGCTTCACGACGCAGGTGCTGCTCCAGCAAGGTGGTTCCGGCGGGCAGCGATCGTACGGCGAGCAGGCCGACCGCTGCCTCGATATCGAGCACAGCGCTGCGCGGCAGGCGCTCGAGCCGCGCTTCTTCCAGTTTCAGATCGGAAGGGGTGATGCGTGCATTGGCGGCGATGTCTCGCGCGACCACCACGTGCTGGGCCATCACCGACACCTCTGCCTGTAGGTAGCGCACCCGACGCTGCTCGCCGCAGCGCACGCCCACCGAAATACGCCCATAAAGCCGCTGCCCGAAGTTGGGCAAGAAGGGCTCGGGCTGCTGACATTCGGGAAGTCGTGCCGAGCCCGGGTACACGGTGATGGTGACGTCATCGCCAAGATGCTGTGTGCGCTCGGCGAGGAAGTCGTGCACGCGCCGTTCGAGCGGATTGTCGCCAGCGGTTGCGGCAAGCGCCGTTGCTGGCATGGCGAGCGCGCTCGCTAGCCAGATCATCGACCACGCCAAGAGTGTAAGCAGCACCTTGAACGCCTGCCAGGACAGCGACCGAGTCGCCTGCGCAACACGCATGTTCAGCCCCCAATTGCTCAATGTCGCCGATTCTAGGTGGGCGTGAGTTTTTCCATGCGCGGAAATAACCCGCAAATCGAGGTCTGTTTCTTCCTTTGCGATGACAGCGGGGCGTTTATTCTCCAGCCTGAAACTTTCCCCATTTAACCAAGGGGCCATGACCATGGGTATGATCGACCAGCTTTCCGGATCGCTGAACCTCCATCAGGAGGCGCTTAACCTGCGCGTCGAACGCCAGAAGGTGCTGGCCAGTAACATCGCCAATGCGGATACCCCGAATTACAAGGCGCGCGATTTCGACTTTTCCAGCGAACTCTCGCGGGTGATGAAGCAGGGCCGCGCCAGTGGCGATGGACTCGAGCTTGCGACGACATCGAGTCGTCATATCCCCGCGCAGGGGCCGGCCGCCAATGGGCTCGATCTGCTGTATCGCGTGCCGAGCCAACCGAGTCTCGATGGCAACACCGTCGATATGGATATCGAGCGCGCGCAGTTTGCCGACAATGCGGTGCGCTATCAAGCGGCGATTACCGTCCTGAGTAGCAAGATTCAGGGGCTCAAATCGGCCATGCAACCGGAGTAATCAGACATGTCCATGTTCAGTATTTTCGATATTTCCGCCTCGGCGATGAGCGCCCAGGCACAACGCATGAATGTCACGGCCAGCAACATGGCCAACGCCGATAGTGTCGCGGGTCCCGATGGTGAGGCTTACCGCGCCAAGCAGGTGATCTTCGAAGCCCAGTCCCAGGGGGGGAGCGCCATCGGTGGCGTGCGTGTCGCCGAGGTGATCGAGGATCCCTCGCCGATGCGCATGGAGTATCGCCCCGAACATCCGCTGGCCGATGAAGATGGCTACGTGACGATGCCCAACGTGTCGCCGGTCAGCGAAATGGTCAACATGATCGCCGCCTCGCGTTCCTATCAAGCCAACGTCGAAGTCATGAACACCAGCAAGACGCTGATGCTCAAGACACTGACGCTGGCCCAGAACTAATCCAGCCAGGAGAAGCCCATGGCTAGCACGATCGACGCGGGTGTGCTCGGCGTTCTGAACGGAGGCGGCGCGGCCAGCCAGGCCAGAGCGCCGGCTCAGGAGCTGAGCGACAGTTTCATGACCCTGCTGGTGACGCAGCTTCAGAATCAGGATCCGCTGAAGCCGATGGAAAACTCGGAAATGACGTCGCAGTTGGCGCAGATCAACACGGTTCAGGGGATTCAGGATCTTAACGCCACGCTGGAAACCATCAACGGCCAGATCGATGCAGGTCAGACACTCCAGGCGGCGGCACTGATTGGCCAGGGTGTGCTGGTGCCGGGCGATCGCGTACTGGTTGGCAAGGCCGGTGAAGAGGCCGATGGCGTCGCTACCACACCGTTTGGTGTAGAACTGAAAGGCCCGGCGGACGAGGTCAAGATCACCATCACCAATGAAGGTGGCGAAGTGGTCAGAACCTTCGATGTCGGCGCGCTGGACGCCGGGGTTCAATCGTTCGCCTGGGATGGAAAGGTGAGCGATGCGGTCGGCGCCGAAGACGTCGCCACGGGCGAATACCAGGTATCGGTCGAAGCCTCGTTCGCTGGCGAGCCAGTGACCGTGACCACGCTGAATTACGCCGTGGTCGGTGGTGTGATCAAGACCGACAGCGGGCCACGCCTGGATCTGGGCGCCATGCTCGGGCAGGTCGATCTCGAGGCCGTTCGCCAGATTCTCTAGCGTGGCGAATCGCGATTCCGGCAGTCATAGCGAACACAGCATTCATAACCAAATAGCAAACGCGCAGGGAGTACAACATGGGCTTCTCACAAGCACTCAGTGGTCTTAATGCCGCCTCCGATAATCTGAACGTGGTCGGCAACAACATCGCCAACTCGCAAACGGTGGGTTTCAAGTCATCGAGCGTGCAGTTCGCCGATGTCTATGCCGGCAGCAAGATCGGCCTGGGTACCAAGGTTTCCGCCATCCTGCAGGATTTCAGCAACGGCACGCTGGAGACCACCGGACGCAATCTCGATCTGGCGATCAGCGGCGATGGCTTCTTCCGCTTTGTCCAGAACGATCAGGTGGTCTATTCGCGTAACGGCCAGTTGACCGTGACCGCCGAGGGCTATCTCGAGAATGCTCAGGGCGCGCGCCTCACCGGTTTCCCGGCGGGTGTCGGCACCGGCGGGCAGCCCGTGGAGTTGCAAGTGCCGGCCGGCGCGCTGGCGGCCAATGCCACAACCGCCATCGAAGCCGGCTTCAATCTGGATGCTGGCTCTACCGAGCAGACCGCATTCAAGGATGGCGCTGGCGCGACACTGTTCAACTATAACTACGCCAACACGGCGACCGTCTACGATTCGCAGGGTAACAGCCATACCGCGACCATGTACTTCACCAAAACCGGGACGAACGCTTGGGCAGTGCGCACTGCTATCGATGGCGAACTCGCTCAGAATATCGATATTAATGGCGATGCGGTGCCAGATGGTCTTGGCCAGCCGCAGAATCTCGCTTTCGACAGCAATGGTGTTCTAACGACGACGGCTCCCTTGAATTTCGACTTTGGCGATCTCGGCAATGGTACCGCTAACCTAAACATTACTCTCAATCTTGATGGTACTACCCAGAACGGCAACCCGTTCGAGCTCAGCTCGCTGACCCAGGATGGCTACACCTCCGGTAGCCTGGTCGGCACGGTGATCGACGACAACGGCAATATCATCGGCAATTACTCCAACGAGCAGTCCCAGGTACTCGGCACCATCGCGCTGGCCAACTTCCGCAACGCGGAAGGCCTGCAGCCGGTGGGCGACAACGCCTGGGTCGAAACCGGCGCCTCCGGCCAGCCCTTGCTGGGCCTGGGCGGTGCCGGTGTGTTCGGCTCGATCGAGTCCGGGGTGGTCGAGACCTCCAACGTCGATCTGACCAAGGCGCTGGTCGATCTGATCATCGCGCAGCGCAACTTCCAGGCCAACTCGCAAACCATCAAGACGCAGGACGAGGTATTGCAGGGCATCGTCAACCTGTAATGCTCGCCATGCACTAACCGATAGAACCTGGAAGAGAGCCGGACGCTATGGATCGTATCATCTACACCGCCATGAGCGGCGCTCAGCAGAGCATGGACCAGCAGGCGATCATCGCCAACAACCTGGCCAATGCCTCGACGCCGGGCTTTCGTGCCCAGCTCCAGGCGCTGCGCGCCGTGCCGGTTCAGGGCGAGGGGTTGCCGACACGCAGCGTGGTCGCGGTTACCACGCCGGGCAGCGATTTCACGCCAGGGCCGATCACCACCACCGGCAATGAGCTGGATGTGGCGATCAGCGGCGAAGGCTGGCTGGCGGTGCAGGCTGCGAATGGCGAGGCCTACACCCGCCGCGGCGACCTGCAGATCGATGCCAATGGCGTGCTGACCAGCATGGGGCGTCCGGTCGTCGGCGACAACGGTCCCATCGTGGTGCCGCTGGGCGCCCAGGTCAGTATCGGTAGCGACGGCACGCTGAGTGCCTTGATTCCCGGCGGCGAGCCGGTCACACGCGGGCCTATCGGCCAGCTCAAGTTGGTGACTCCCGGCCCCGGCGGGCTGATTCGCGGCGACGACGGCCTATTCAGGCCGGGGCCGAATGCCAATGGCGTAGCACCCGCCGTATTGCCGGCCGACGAGACGGTACGCGTAATCAGCGGCGCGCTGGAAGGTAGCAACGTCAGCATCACCCAAACCATGGTCGCGATGATCGATAGCGCGCGGCGCTACGACATGCAGATGAAGACCATCGA
Organism: uncultured Halomonas sp.; assembly: GCF_946887195.1. The sequence continues at coordinate 430,620 of NZ_CAMPKE010000001.1, read as the reverse complement.
AAGTGCCGACGAGAACGCCCAGCGTGCCAATAACCTGCTCTCGATGAGTTGAGCTTTATGAGGAATAGAACATGATCAGTTCACTGTGGACGGCCAAGACCGGTCTCGAGGCGCAGCAGGTGCAGATGGACGTTATCGCCAACAACCTGGCCAACGTCAGCACCAATGGTTTCAAGCGTACGCGCGTGGTGTTCGAGGACCTGCTCTATCAGAACCTGCGTCAGCCCGGCGCGCAATCCACGGCGCTGGCCAACTTGCCCTCCGGCTTGCAGATCGGTACCGGTGTCCGCCCGGTAGCCACCGCCCGCCTGCATACCCAGGGCGGTCTGGAACACACCGAGAATTCGCGCGATCTGGCGATCGATGGCAAGGGTTTCTTCCAGGTCATGCGCCCCGATGGCACCACGGCCTATACCCGCGATGGCAGCTTTCAGGTCAACCAGGATGGGCAAATGGTGACCTCCAGCGGTTATCCCATCGAGCCTGCGGTATTCATTCCCGCCAACGCGCTCTCGGTGACGATCAGCCAGGATGGCATCGTCTCGGTGACGCAGCCGGGAACCAGCCAGTCCAACGAGGTGGGGCAGTTGTTGCTGTCGACGTTCACCAACCCGACGGGGCTCGAGAGCATCGGTGAGAATCTCTATCTCGAAACCGACGCCTCGGGGCCGCGCAATGACAGCATGCCCGGTCTCAACGGCGCGGGAACGCTGTACCAGGGTTACGTCGAAACGTCCAACGTCAACGTGGTCGAGGAGATGGTCAGCATGATCCAGACCCAGCGCGCCTACGAGATCAACAGCAAGGCGGTGCAGACATCCGATGAGATGCTGGCGCGCCTGACCCAGATGTAAGACGCCGCATGACGGTTAACCAGCACAAAGGTAATACGCTGACCATGAAGGGAAATTGTGCCTGTCCGGCTCGTCGTACGTTGCGTCTATTGCTGGTATTGGGCGCCGCGCTGATCATCGGCGGCTGTGCCCAGCTACCGCGTCCCTCGGTGGTCGGCGAGCAGGAGAAGATCGAGATTCTGCCGCCTCCGCCCCCGGTGGCCAACGGCTCGATCTATCAGCCGGAGTATGGCTACAAGCCACTGTTCGAGGATCGTCGTCCGCGCCGGGTGGGCGATATTTTGACCATCGTCCTCGATGAGCAGGTCAGCGCGAGCAAGAGTTCCTCGGCCAATGCCGGACGCGATGGCGAAGCGGGGCTGGAATTCGTTCAGCTACCCGATGCGCTGGAGACGTTGGGCGAGTATGGCTTCGATATCAATGGCAACAACGATTTCTCGGGCAGCGGCGGTGCCGCAGCCAACAATAGCTTCACCGGGACCATTACGGTGACGGTGATCGACGTACTTTATAACGGCAACCTGAAAGTGCGTGGCGAGAAACAGATCATGATCAACCAGGGTACCGAATTCATTCGCTTCTCGGGTGTCGTCAATCCGCTCGCCGTCAGCGCCCAGAATAGCGTGGTATCGACCGAGGTCGCCGATGCGCGTATCGAGTACGTGGGCGATGGCTATATCAACGAGGCGCAGACCATGGGCTGGCTGCAACGCTTCTTCCTCAATGTGTCGCCGTTCTGAGTGGGTGGCAATGAACCATAGGCCGATGAAGATGCTCCACCGTCGTTTTTCTCTCGCGTTGATGCGCTATTTACTGTTGTGCATGGTGCTGTGGCTGGGGTTGGCGCTACCCGCCCAGGCCGAGCGCATTCGCGACCTGGCGTCTTTCGCCGGGGTGCGTGAAAACGCGCTGGTCGGCTATGGCCTGGTGGTCGGGCTGGACGGTACCGGTGATCAGACCACGCAGGCGCCGTTCACCACGCAGAGCCTGACCAACATGTTGTCCCAGTTGGGTATCAGTATCCCGCCGGGCACCAACTTGCAGCTCAAGAACGTCGCGGCGGTCATGATCACCGCCGAGCTCCCGCCGTTCGCGCGCAAGGGCCAGGAGATCGATGTGGTCGTTTCATCGGTGGGTAACGCGAAAAGCCTGCGTGGCGGCACGCTGTTGCTGTCTCCGTTGCAGGGCGCCGATGGCAGGGTCTATGCGCTGGCCCAGGGCAACGTACTGGTCGGCGGTGTCGGTGCCGAAGCGGGCGGCAGCAGTGTCTCGATCAACCAGCAGGCTGGCGGCAGGATCACCGGCGGTGCGACCGTCGAACGTGAAGTCCCACTCGAGCTGGGGGCCGATGGCACCCTCGAACTGCTGCTCGATGAGTACAGTTTCGACAACGTGCAGCGTGCGGTTTCGGCCATCAACCTGGAGTTCGGCGCGCCGGTGGCGCAAGCCGTCGATGGCCGGGTGATCAGCCTGCGTGCGCCGATCGACAATAGCGATCAGGTGCGTTTCATGGCGCGTGTGCAGAATATCGATCTGACGCTGGGCGAGGGGCCGGCCCGGGTCATCGTCAACTCGCGTACCGGCTCGGTGGTGCTGACCAGCGCGGTCACGTTACGCCGTGCCGCGGTCGCGCACGGCAATCTTTCGATTACCATCGATTCGAACCCGCTGGTCAGTCAGCCCAATCCGTTCGGCGAGGGTGACACGGTGGTCGTACCCAACGCCGATATTACCGTAGCCCAGGAGGGCGGCGCGCTGCGCATGCTCGAAACCAGCGCCGATCTGGCCGACGTGGTGCGTGCGCTCAATGCACTCGGTGCAACGCCACAGGATTTGATGTCGATTCTGCAGGCGCTCAAGGCGGCGGGTTCGCTACGTGCCGAGCTGGAGATCATCTGATGAGCGTGAGCCATTTGAGCGGCCAGTTCGCCCTCGACCTGCAAGGGCTGCAACGCTTGAAGCAGACGGCGGTCAATGCGCCGAACGAGGGGCTGGAGGTCGCGGCCAAGCAGTTCGAGGCGATCTTTCTGCAGATGGTGCTCAAGAGCATGCGCGAGACGATTCCCGAGTCGGGGCTGATCGATAGCAAACGCACGCGCTTTTATACTGAAATGCTCGACAAGCAGTGGGCGCAGCATCTGTCCGGCAGTGGTTTCGGCCTGGCCGAGCAGTTGATCAATCAACTCGAGAGTCGTGGGCTGGCGCCCGGCTCCATTCAGGGCGAGGATTTGATCGCCGGTATCCCGCGCGGTACGCCGCGTGTTCTGGGTGGTAGCCTATCGGCGAAGACATCGGATGACACGTCGCCAGCCGATTCGCCGGATACCCCACTCTCGGCAACCCCGACGAACCTGGGAGACGAGCTACTGCTGCAGCCTCGCGGCGCCTATGCCACCGATGGCACGATCAACGAGGCCAGTGCCGCACGCCGTGACGAGGCACGCGAACGCCCCGCGCATATCGAGCGCTTCGTGGCCCGGCTCGAAGGGCCGGCCCAGGCCGCCAGCCGCACCACCGGCGTACCGGCTGAATTGATTCTGGCGCAGGCGGCGCTGGAAACCGGCTGGGGCAAGCATGAAATTCCCACCGCCGATGGCAACGACAGTCATAACCTGTTCGGGATCAAGGCCGGTAGCCAGTGGCGGGGTGAGACCACCGATATCGTCACCACCGAATACATCGATGGCGTGATGCGCAAGCAAGTCGACAGCTTCCGCGTTTACGACTCCTTCGAAGACGCCTTTACCGATTATGCCCGCCTGATTGGCGACAACCCGCGTTACACCGGCGTCGTGAGCGCCGCAAGTCCTCATGAAGCGGCCCACGCCTTGCAGGCCGGCGGCTATGCCACCGACCCGGCCTATGCCGATAAGCTGATTGCGGTGATGGCAACGCTCGAGAAGCAGCCGACGATGACGTCGCAATCGCTGGCCGAGCCTTTGATTAATGATCACGGCTTCACGCTCAGCCAGGCGCCGACGAGTATTTTTTGATGGCTGGGCGCGTTTGGCTGATGCGTATGGACAATGCCTAAAGTTTTCGTCGTGCCGGTCGATACTTCTATTAATTGCCAAATCGGAACGGACTCATGAGCCTCTTTTCCATCGGCCTTAGCGGCCTGGGCGCGGCACAGGCCGCACTGCAAACCACCAGCAGCAACATCAGTAACGTCTATACGCCGGGCTACAATCGCCAGCTGACGCTGCTGGGCGAGAGCGGCATCAATGGTGGCGGCGTTCAGGTCAATGACGTCCAGCGTCAGTTCAGCAAGTACATCGCCGAGCAGCTCAATCAGGCGAACAGCAGCGCCAGCGCCCTGCGCGCCTACGAAACGCAGATCAGCCAGATCGACAATCTGCTGGCCGACCGCGATGCCGGTCTCGCGCCGCTGATGCAGAGCTTCTTCTCATCGCTCGAAGACATGGCCGGCGCGCCATCCGATCCCGCCGCGCGTCAGGGCGTGATCGGCAACGCCAATACGCTGAGTGCCCAGTTCCGCGCCTTCGATAGCTACCTCGACGACATGCAGTCCGGCATCAATGGGCAGATTCGCGACGAAGTCACTCAGATCAACAATGCCGCCGAGCAAATGGCGATGCTCAATCGCCAGATCGCACTCGCCAAGGCCAAGACCGGCGAAGCGCCCAATAGTCTGCTCAACCAGCGCGATGAATTGGTTGCCAATATCAGTGAGCGCATTGGCGTCAGCCTGGTCATTCAGGATAACGGCACCTATAACCTGACCATCGGCAATGGCCAGCCGCTGGTGGCGGGCAACCGCAGCTTCGACCTCGAGGCGATCCGCTCGTCATCCGATCCCTCGCGCATGGTGGTCGGTTACAACGATGCCGGTGGCAACTTGATCGAGCTCGACGAAGCGCTCTTCGATAACGGCACCCTCGGCGGGCTGATGACCTTCCGCCGCGAGTCGCTGGATCAGACCCAGAACCAGGTCGGCCAATTGGCGCTGGCACTGGCCGAAGGCTTCAATGCCCAGCACCGCCTGGGGCAGGATCTGAACGGCGAGCGCGGGGGGGAGTTCTTCGCGATTGGCGGGCCGACCGTCTATTCGAACGACAATAACGCCGGCGATGCAGTGATCAGTGCCGAATTCAGCGATTTCACGGCGGTGACCACCAACGATTACGAGGTCAGCTACGACGGCACCGACTATTCGGTGATACGTCGCGATTCTGGCGAGGCCGTGACGGCCGCGATGGGAACCGATGCTGACGGCAATACGACGCTGACGTTCGACGGCGTCACGCTGACCGTCGAAAGCGGCACGGCGCAAGCGGGGGATACCTTCTCGGTTCAACCGACACGTAACCTGGCCGGTCAGTTCGAGAACCTGATCGACGATACGTCGGAAATCGCCGCGGCATCGCTGATACAGGTCGAGGCAAACAGCGCCAATAGCGGCTCGCTGGCTATCGAGGGAATCAGCGCCGAGCGTGGGTATCTGTTGCCTACGTCGAACATGGATCTCACGGTGAGCAACGTCGATACGACGACAGGCACCTATACCCTTGATGGCTTTACGGCAGGTATGAGCGTCTCCGTCAACGGAGCAGTGCGCACCAATCCTGAAGATGGGATTACGGGCCTTCAGGCGGGCGATACGATCACCGTCGATGGCGTCAGCTTCACCTTGACGGGGCAGGCTGCGGACGGTGATAGGATTACTTTCGGTTCCTTCCCTGGGTCCAGCGGCGACAACCGCAATGCGCTGGCCATGCAGAATCTGCAGGATGCCGAGTTGGTCAGTGGCGAGGCCACCTTCAGCCAAACCTACGCCTCGTTGGTCAGCGTGGTCGGCAATCAGACCAACGTCGCCAAGGTCAATCTGGCCGCACAACAGGGCTTGGCCGAGCAGCTTACCGCCGTGCAACAGTCCAAATCCGGGGTCAATCTCAACGAAGAGGCCGCCAATCTGATTCGCTATCAGCAGTTCTTCCAGGCCAACGCCCAGGTGATTCAGACCGGCAGCACCATACTCGATACCATTCTTGGCCTGCGTTAATGCCAGCCATCTTTCTTAGTGTGAGGCACCGTCATGCGTATTAGTACCGTGACCATGTTCGAGAGCAGCCTGGCGTCGATGAATCGTCAGCAGGGCGAATTTCTAAAGGTCAGCCAGCAGATCGCCAGCGGCAAGCGGGTCGTCAATCCCTCTGACGACCCGCAGGCGGCGTCGCGCGCGGTGGGTGTCGCGCAATCGTCGGCGGTCAATCAGCAATACGCCGATGCCCGGGTCAGTGCGCGCAATGCGTTGTCCCAGGAAGCGAGCGTGCTCGGCAGCATTGGCGACGCCATCGCCAGTGCCAAGACGCTGATCGTCCAGGCGGCCAACGGCACCTTGAGCGATGAAGATCGTGCCTCGATCGCCAGCGAGTTGAACGGTATCTACGAGAACCTGATTGGCCAGGCCAATACCACCAACGGTAACGGCGCCTATCTGTTCGGTGGTTTCGAGGACGATGCGCCGCCCTTCGTGCGTGGCGCCGATGGCATCGAATATGTCGGCAGTGACGACGTCAGGGCACAGCAGGTCGGCTCCACCCGGGAGATGACGGTGGGTGACAGCGGTCGCGAAATCTTCGCCGGCGTGCATAGCGGCTCCGGTTATGTGGCTCGTGCCGGCGACAACGACGGTAACGTGACGTTTACCGGCCCGGCACGCGTGGATGCGTCTGATCCCGGCTATGGCGATAGCTATACCATCACCTTCGGTGAAGACGGCGCTGGCAATCCCATTTATAGCATCTCTAACGATTCAACCACTCCCGCTACAGATGTAGAGACGGACCAGCCCTATGTCGATGGCGAGACGCTCAACTTCGGCGGCCTCTCCCTGACCCTCGAAGGCACGCCTGAAGCCGGCGATACGATCAGCATGGACAAGGCGCAGGAGCAGAGCCTGTTCACCACGCTGGAAAACGCGGTCGCCGCGCTCAACTCGGAAACCGACACCGATGCGGCCAAGGCGGCCTTGCAGAATATGCTGTCGACGACCAGCCGCGAACTCGATAACAGCCTGAACAATGTGCTCACCGTGAATGCTTCGGTGGGGGCGCGTATCAATGAACTCGATGTGCTGGATACGGTGGGCAGCAATCGAGAACTGAACTACGCCTCGACGCTCTCCGAACTGGTCGATCTCGACCTCGCCAAGGCGACCTCCGACTACCTGCTGCGCCAGGCGGCATTGCAGGCATCGCAAAAAGCCTTCGTCGGCATTCAGGGTCTGTCACTGTTCGAACAGCTTTAAGTGGATCAACCGGGCGCCATGGCGCCCGCTATCTTGCGCTCGAGCGCTCGAAATCAGTTGGCGAGGGGCGCCATCACCGCTATCAATTCGCGCATGAAGGCGAAGCCTTCCATGAACAGCCTTTCCAGAAAGCCGGCCAGATCGCTCATCAGTACCATCATCAACGCCAATCCCACCACCAAAGTCAGCGGAAAGCCCACCGAGAAAATCGTCAGTTGCGGCGAGGCGCGGTTCAGAATACCCAACGAGAGGTTGATGATCAGCAGCGATGCCACCACCGGCAATGCCAGCAAGAGCCCGGCGACGAAGATCGTGCCGCCGTAACGCGCGAGCATTTCGAAGGCAGCAGGATTGAAGCCGCCCATGCCGATAGGCAGGGTTTCGAAGGATGTCGCGAGGATCTCGATCACCACCAGATGGCCATTGAAGGCGAGCAGCATCAACAGCGTGACGATGTACAGAACCCGCGACAGGATCATGGTATTGGTGCCGAGCGCCGGCGAGAAAAACGTCGCGAAACCCAGGCCCATTTGCAGGCCGATATATTCGCCGGCGGCCATTACCACCGTCAATGTGACTCGCATCACCAGGCCGATGGCTATACCGATCAGCATCTGCTCGACCATGATGCCAAGCCCCTCCCATGACATGATCGGGATATCGGGCAGCGGGGGTAGAACCGGGGAGATCACGATGGCAAGCACGGCTGCCAGGCCAATCTTGACCTGTGTGGGTATGCTGGAATGACCCCATAGCGGGGCGGCCATGATAAAGGCGGCGATACGCACGAACGGCCACAGAAATGCGATGAGCCAGCCCTGCAACTGATCGAAGGTGACCTCGATCATGTCAGCCGATCATCAGGGGAATATTGCGAAAAAGCTCGGTCGTGAAATCGGTGATCAACTGAATGAGCCAAGGGCCGGCCAACACCAGCGCGGCGAACACGCCGAGAATCTTGGGGATGAACGACAGGGTCATCTCATTGATCTGGGTGGCCGCCTGGAACAAGCTGACCAGCAAGCCGATCAGCAGCGCCGTGATCAGCAACGGCCCGGCCAGGAACAGCGTCACTTTCATGCCCTGGTAGGCCATGCTCATGACCATTTCCGGTGTCATGGTGCACCTCTAAATAAACTATATATAAAAGCTTTCCGCCAGCGAGCCGATCAGCAACTGCCAGCCATCCACCAGTACGAACAGCATCAGCTTGAAGGGCAGCGAGATGGTCGCAGGGGGTACCATCATCATACCCAGCGCCATCAGTACGCTGGCCACCACCAGGTCGATGATCAGAAACGGGATGAAGATCGTGAAGCCGATCTGGAAAGCGGTTTTCAATTCACTGGTCACGAACGCCGGTAGCAACACGCGCATGGGCACGTCTTCCGGCCCCTGCATGGCGCCGACATCGGCGAGCCGCGCGAACAGGGCGATATCCGGCTCGCGGGATTGAGCCAGCATGAATTCGCGAAACGGCTGGCTGGCCAATTGCAGAAACTCGTCGAAGTTGATCTGCTGCTCGGAAAACGGTTGCCAGGCCACCTGATAAACCTGATCGAGCACCGGCGACATGATGAAGAAGGTCAGAAACAGCGCCAAGCCCAACAGGACCTGATTGGGCGGTGCCGATTGGGTGCCGATGGCGGTGCGCAATAGACTCAATACGATGATGATTCGTGTGAAGCTGGTCATCATCAGCAGTAGCGCCGGCAGGAAGGCCATCGAACTCAGCAGCAGTAGCGTCTGCAAGCTCAACGACCATTGCTGGCCGCCATCCTCGAGCGGGCGACTGATCACTCCGGGGATGCTCTGGCCGAGCGCTTCGAGCGGCCAGCACAGCAACAAGGCGATGCTCAGCAGTGCGGTGGCGGGCAGCCTCCACTGGCTCCAGCGAGGGCGTGCCAGAAGGGATAATGCGTTGGCGCTGCGCCTGTGGATGCCGCTCACGCCTTGCCTCCCGATCTTCCATCCTTGTCACCGCTCGGCTTTCCGTGCGATCTGCCATTCGAGAAGGGCGCACGCGCGTTATGGCGCAGGGCAGCCGCGAAGCGTGACGCGAAGCCACCGCTATCGACTGCCGATAGCGGGGATGAATCGATATCGGGCGGTGTGGACATGGTGTGCAGCGAATTGACCTGCCCACCCCCGACGCCCAGCACCAGCCAAGTATCCTGGACTTCGACGATCACCACGCGCTCGCGTTGGCCGACCGCGGTGCTCGCCACTACCTTGAGATGCTGGCCCTGACGCCCACGGCCGGGACCGAGGCGTTTGAGCACGGCGCTACAGAGCAGAATCACGCCGATGACGATGGCCAGCGCCAGGGCGGTCTTGCCGAGCACGGCGAGACCCAATAAGTCGCTCTGGGCGCCACCGAGGGTTTCGGCAGCGCTTTGAGCGGCGCTCTGGCTGGCAAATGTCTGGCTCATCGATTGAGTTTCTGCACACGCTCGGAGGGAGTGATGATTTCGGTGATACGAATGCCGTACTTGTCATCCACGACCACGACTTCGCCTTGCGCGATCAGGTAACCGTTGATGAGAATATCCATCGGCTCGCCGGCAAGACCATCGAGCTCGATCACCGAGCCTTGCGCGAGTTCGAGCAGCTGCTTGATAGTGATACGGGTGCGACCCAATTCCACGGTCAGCTTGACCGGGATGTCCATGATCATTTCCAGATCGCGCATGACGTTGCTGCTGCTACCCTGATCCAATGGCTTGAAAACCTGCGAGCCGGCGGCAGCCGGCTTGCCGCTGTCGTCGACGTGTCGCTCGGGCTCGGGCTCGGGTTCGGCCTCGGCCTGTTCGGCAAACGCCGCTGCCCAGGGGTCGTCCTCGACGTCCCCGGCGGGCCCCTTGTCAGCCTCGCCTTGCTGCTCGGCCATGGCGTCTGCCCAATCGTCGTCGCTGCTCTTTTGATCGGGTTTCTTGGGGTCAGTCATTGTCGGATTCCTTGGCTTCAGGCGTCAGACCTGGGGCAAACTTGGCGTTATTGGCGACGTGATCGATCAACTTGCGTACGCGCAGTGCCCGCTGCTCGTGCTGGCTGCCGAATTCGCAATCCATGACGGGCACGCCATCGACACGGGCCGAGACGATATCGGGCAATTCGATTGGCAATACGTCGCCGGATTTGAGTGACATGACCCGGCCGATGCTGGTGACGATATCGACGAAATCGGCCACCAGCTCGACCTGGGAGTGCTTGATCTCACCGGCCATGCGCTGGCCCCATTGGCGATCTTCGTCGGCATGGCTATCGGTCAGCGGCCCGGAAAGCAGATCGCGGATCGGTTCGATCATCGAATAGGGCATGCAGATCTGGAAGTTACTGGCCAGATTGCCGACTTCCAGATGGAACGTACTGGTCACCACGATCTCGTTGGGGGAGCTTGTGATGTTGGCGAAGCGTACCTGCATCTCCGAGCGCAGGTAATCGATCTCCAGTGGATAGACCGATTTCCAGGCGTCCTGATAGGCGTCGATGGACAATTTGAGCAGGCGCTGGATGATGCGCTGCTCGGTATGCGTGAATTCACGGCCTTCGGACTTGGTCAGAAAACGCCCATCGCCACCGAACAGGTTATCGACCACCATGAATACCAGGCTGGGTGGGAAGACCACCAGCGCGGTGCCTCGCAGCGGCTTCATGGAGACCAGGTTGATATTGGTGGGCACCGGGATATGCCGCGCAAATTCGCTGTAACTTTGGTAACGCACGTTTTCCACGGTGATATCGGCACTGCGCCGCAGCAGATTGAACAGGCTCATGCGGAACTGGCGGGCAAAGCGCTCGTTGATGATATCCAGCGCATGCAGACGCTCGCGGATGACCCGGTGCTGCGTCGCGGGATCATAGGCGCGCACACGCGCGTCGCTGACCGTGTCCTTGCCAGGGCTGGACTCTTCCTCGCCGCTGACACCCTTGAGCAGGGCGTCGATCTCATCCTGCGAAAGCAGATCGTCTTGAGACATGGTGTCCTATTGCACGATGAAGTCGGTGTAAAGCACATTCTGGACCGCCAATGCCGGCTGCCGGTCGTTGAATGGCTCGTCGAACAGCGCCAGAATTTCCTTCGATAGCGCCACTTTGCCCTGCGGTGAAATCAATTCCTTGGCGTTTTGGCTCGATAGCAGCATCAGCAATCGGCTACGCACCTGTGGCATATGTTCAAGGATCAACTCTTGGGTGAATTCGTCGGCGACCTTGAGCGACAGGCCGATGTACAGCAGGCGCTGCGCGTATTCTTCGCTCTGCAGATTGACCGTAAAGGGCGATATGCCCACGAAGATCGGCGTTGGCGGTTCGATCGGCTCATCAAGCGTCAGCGAATCCTGGGCAACGGCTGGATTCCTCGAGTCGAGCATGAAGAACACGGCGGCCGAACACGCCATCGAGAGCATGATGATGAGAATGCCGAGTAGCCACCAGGGCTTGCGGCTTTTACCTGCGGTTTGATTCCTGGCCATTGCTTACGCCGTCATTATCGGTGATTCAGAGGTGGAGTATGGCGGCAGTCGTCCCATCGGCAAGGATGGAAAAGACTGGCGATATACGCTTATCTCGGGGTTTTGCACTGGCGCTGAAATGCTGGCACGCACAGGCGATACGCCCCTTGTTCCGGTTATCGGCCAATGAGCCGACTCTTGAAGGGTCGGGGCGCTTTCGCTTCTGGATCAGGCGTAGAGATCGACGGCGTTGCCATTGCCGGCCAAGGGCCGGGCGGTGGACGTCGCGAGATCGGCGTCTTCACCCGATAGGGTGGATAGCTCATCGCGTGAGGCGAGGGCGGCGTTGTCCGGGCGTGAGCCGTCGTCACTGGGCTGATGATGCTCGCCCACCATCGCCTCCCCAAGCTGGATACCATTCTCTCCCAGTGCCTCGCGCAGTTGCGGAATGGCCTGCTCGATAGCCGTGCGCACATGCGGGTTGGCCGAGAATAGCTGCAACTGGGCGAGTTGATCGTCGACCTTGAGACTGATCGTCAAGGCACCCAGATCGGCGGGACGAAGATGCAGTTCCATCTGCTGGGCGCCGCGCTGATGCAGCGCAACCACTTGCTGACCCAAGCCCTGTTGCCATTGCGGCGTGGCCAGCGGGGCATTCAGCACCTGAGCGGGTGCGGCCTGCGCTTGAGCGCTCGCGCCGGTCGTCGTGCCGGCAAGGCTGCCGGTCGGTACGTGTGCCTGGGCGGTATGACCTTCGCCACTACGACCCACCATCGGCGAATCGGCCACTGCCGGTGGGGTGGCGATGGCGTCCATGAACGTTGCCGGCTGGCTGGCGGCTGGCGCGGTGGTCGCGACATTCTGGGAGCCGGTCGGTTGCATGCCCTGTGCGGTCGAGGAGTGATGGCGCGATGCGACGGCTCGATCCGTGAGACTGGCGATCTCGGCGCTGGCTCGCAGCGCCGGCCTGGCGATGCCCAGTGCGGTCTGCTCCGCAGTGGGTAGCGTAGCGACGACGTTGGCAGTCGATGCAGAGAGCGGCGTCGTGTCGCGCTGGGCATTGGCAATGGCCGCCAAGCGTTCGCGAATGGCAGCCAGGTCATGTATCGCTTCGCCGCCAGCCAATGCGGCTGCGGCAGTCGTCGGCGTGGCGACCAGCGTTTCAGCGATAACCGACGGCTGGGTGGGCTGAGGGGTCAGCTGTGTCGATATGGCCTGGGCGATATTCTGCGTCAATGGCGAGAGCCCGATGATCGGCGTATCGGCAACCGACGCCGTTGCGTCCATGGGCTCGGGCAGTGTCTCCGACCCGTCGAACTTGGCCAGGGCCTCCATGTCGGCGCTGCCTTCTCCGGCCGGCTGCGCGAGCGATTCGTTACCCGGCTCGGCCGCGTTGGCGGTTTCGCGTGCCTCTTTGCCGCTAACGGCGTCGCCCGACTGCTTGAGCACTTTGGCGAAATCCGCGCCGTCCGCTGGGGTGTCCTGTGTGCCTTTGGCTGCGGAAGAGGCAGGGGCGGCATTGGCGGATAGTAGCTGAGAAATTTCCATGGCGCACCTCAGTGGCTGGAGCCGGAGTGGGAATCATTGGTTTGGCGACGGCGCAGTACGCCGGCGGCCGCTTCGTCCGATAGGCGCTGTTCCTGTCGCGTCATACGTTGGCGCTCGGCCCGATCGCGGCGGCTGGCCAGCGTATCGTAGGCGCACAGCTTGCGCTGTTCGACCTGCCAGCGCTGCTGCCCCTGGGCCAGTGCGGCCTCACGCTCGACCAGCGTCTGGCGTGCGCGGGCGATGGCGCTGTCCAGCGAAGCCAGGAATTGCTGGTAGTTTTGCCAGCTATCGGGGCCGATCCCGGTCTCCATGGCTTGCTGCAGGCGCTGACGGTATTCATGACGGTAGCTCGTCAGCGTCTCGAGTTGTGCCACGGCATCCTGGCGTGAGCGGCGCAGGCCGCTCAGCTCGATACTGGCGTTGTCGCGGGCGTCGCGCGTCAGCTCGCTCAGCGTGTCGAGTGGCGAGGATATAGCCATGAACCGTCCTCCTTAGTTTCCGTGTCTTATTCCGCATCCATCTTGAACGCTCAGCCCGGTACCAGTGTTGCCAGCGCGTCGCGGGTTTCCTCGATGTCGGCGCGTTCCTCGATACGTTGCTGGAGGAAACGTTCCAGCTTCGGGTGCATCGTTACCGCCTGATCGAGCTGAGGGTCGTGCCCCGGCGTATAAGCGCCGACACTGATCAGATCGCGATTGCGCTGGTAGCGCGACATCAATTGCTTGAAGCGTTGTGCCTGGCGCTGCTGCTCGCCGCCGACGATAGCGGTCATCGCGCGGCTGATCGACGCTTCGATATCGATCGCCGGGTAGTGGCCACCTTCGGCCAGGGTGCGCGACAGCACGATATGACCGTCGAGGATCGCCCGCGCCGAGTCGGCAATCGGATCCTGCTGATCGTCGCCCTCGGTGAGCACCGTATAGAAAGCGGTAATCGAACCGCCGCCTTTCATGGCATTGCCGGCTCGCTCGACCAGACTGGGCAGCTTGGCGAACACCGATGGCGGATAGCCCTTGGTCGCGGGCGGCTCGCCGATCGCCAGGGCGATCTCGCGCTGCGCCATGGCGAAGCGGGTCAGCGAATCCATGATCAACAGCACGTTGCGCCCGGCATCGCGAAACCCTTCGGCGAGGCGCGTGGCGTAGCTCGCCCCCTGCAGGCGCTGCAGCGGCGAGGTATCGGCGGGCGCGGCCACCACCACGGCACGGCGCCGGCCCTCGGCACCGAGTATGTTGTCGATGAAGTCCTGCACTTCGCGGCCACGTTCGCCAATCAGGCCGACCACGATGACATCGGCCTGGGTATAACGGGCCATCATGCCCAGCAATACCGATTTACCCACCCCCGAGCCTGCAAACAGGCCCATGCGCTGACCGCGACCGACACTGAGCAGGCCATTGATGGCACGAATGCCGACGTCGATCTGCGTGTCGATGGGCGCGCGGGACAAGGGGTTGATTGCCGGCGTGGCGAGCGGTGCGTGGGGTGCGTCGCTCAATGGACCCTTGCCGTCCAGCGGCCGCCCATTGCCGTCGACGACCCGGCCGAGCAGGGTGTCGCCAAGCGGGAAGCGCCGGGCGCTGCCATTCTCATGGGGGCCTTCGCCGAGCGGAAAGACCCGCGAACCGGGTAGCAGGCCGCTGATCTCTTCCAAGGGCATCAGGAATAGTTTCTCGCCCGAGAAACCGACCACTTCGGCTTCGGCGAAACGTTCGCGATCCTGCTGATGCAGGGTGAGCGTGGAGCGGGGCGAGACTTCGATACGGCAGGCGCTACCCAGCGGTACACGTAACCCGATGGCTTCGAGTACCAGGCCGGTAGCACGCACGATACGTCCGCTGGCGCGGTAGGGCGCCACCGCGGCGACACGGCGCTCGACGCCGTTGACGGCATCCCGCCAGCGGCGCTGATGCACGTTGGTGGCATCAGGCGCGGCGCTCACGAGGCGCTCCCGGGCGAGGTGTCGTCATTGTGGCGGCGACGCACCTGGGCGGCGACCGCTTCCCAGCGCGTTTCCAGCGTAGCATCGAGCTCGCCGCTGGCACTGGTCGCACGGCAGCCACCACGGCTGATCAGATCGTCGGGTTGCAGCTCCCAGCCGGCGGCTTCGAACTCGCCGCTCAAGTGCGCCTTGACCAGCAGCAGGTCGGCGGGATGCAGCCACAGTCGGGGCCGTCCCGCTAGTGTCGGCTCCACGTGGAGCAGTTCGCGAGCGATGGCGAGAACTTCCTCGGGGCGTGCCTGCAGGGCCTCGCCGGCAAGCTGGCGACCGGTGGCGAGCGCCAGATCGACCAGCCGCTCGGCAATCTCGTCATCGAGACTATCGAGTGCCTCACGAAAGTTTTCCGCCAGCGACAATAGCGGCTGTAGCGTTTGCCGGGTCTGCTGCTGCATCTCCTGCTCGCCGGTCGTGCGCCCTTCACCGAGCCCCTGCTCGAAGCCCTCCTGCCTGCCTTGCTCCAGCCCTTCCTGATAGGCAGCCTCGAAGGCCTCCTTGCGGGTTTTCTCACGCAGCGCCTCGATTTCGGCATTGCGCTGAAAGACCTGCTGGCGAATGGCTTCCTGACGCGAACGCTCGCGCTGGCGGCGTGCCCGCTCGGGTGCGCCCAATTCGTCCATTTGCCAGCGACGCCAGTCGTCGTCGCGCTCGGCGGTGCGCTCAGACATAACTGTCGTCTCCACCGCCTAGCACGATTTCGCCGCTGTCGGCCAGGCGGCGCACCACCTGCAGGATCGCCTTCTGTTCGTTCTCGACCTGAGAGACGCGAATCGGGCCGCGGGCTTCGAGATCTTCCTGAAGCAGCTGCGCGGCGCGTTGCGACATGTTGGCCATGAACTTTTCGAGCAGCGCATCGGGCGCACCCTTGAGCGCCACCACCAGCGAATTGGTGTCGATCTCCTTGAGAATGAGCTGGATGCCGCGATCGTCGATGTCGATGAGGTTCTCGAACAGGAACATCTCATCGATGATCTTCTGTGCCAGATCCTCGTTGTGCGCGCGCACCGTTTCGATGACCGCTTCTTCCTGAGAGGAGTTCATCAGGTTGAGGATCTCGGCCGCCGTTCTCACGCCGCCCATCTTGCTGCGCTTGAGATTCTGGCCATCGAGCATGCCGCCGAGCACCTCGGTCAATTCCTGGAGCGCCGCCGGTTGTACGCCGCTGAACGTGGCGATGCGCAGCACGACATCGTTACGCAGCTTGTCGTCGAACAGCTCGAGTACGTCGGCCGCCTGGTGGCGTTCCAGGTGAACCAGGATGGTGGCGATGATCTGCGGGTGCTCGTCGCGGATCAGCTCCGACACCATCGAGGCTTCCATCAGGTTCAGCGCATCGATGCCCGACGTGGTGCCGGTGGTTTCGAGGATGTCTTCGATCAGGCTCGATGCGCGTTCGCTGCCCAGTGCCTTGGTCAGCACCGAGCGGATGTGATCGCTGGAGTGCAGGTTGATGGCGGTGAATTGCTCGGCCTCGTCGTGAAACTCGCTGAGCACCTTGCGCATGTCATCGTGCGACACCTGGTCGAGCGAGGCCATCTCCATGCTGATGGCCTGCACCTCCTTGGCGGAAAGGTATTTGAAGACCTCGGCCGCGCTATCTTCGTCGAGGGATAGCAGTAGAATCGCGCCACGGCGGGCGCCGCTCATCGTACTCATGTATTTATCCAGCTTCTGACGATCATGGCGACCAACCGCGGATCCTCCTGGGCCATCTCACGAGCGTCCTTGAGGTTCTGTTCGTAGGCCGTGGAGCGGCGACGGCGAGGACGTGGCGTTTCCACGACATCGTTGTCGTCATCTTCCGTGCCATCATCGGTGCCATCGGGCACCGGCATGCCATTCGACGTGCGCAGAGCGGGGCCGGCGATCTGCACCGGTGCCTGACGTATGATCAGCGGGCGTAGCACCATGAACCACAGTAGCAGTGCCGCCAGTGCCACCAGCAGATAGCGGCCCAGGGTCATGGCCAGGCCAAGCGCCTGCGGCGTTTGCCACCAAGGCAGGATTTCGAAGGTGTCGGTGGGCTCGGTGAAGGGGCTATTGACGACTTCCACGGCATCGTTGCGTGTCGCGGAAAAACCGATGGCCTGACGCACCAGACGCTGGATCTGCGCCAACTCGGTATCGGAGAGCGGCTCCATCACGGTTTCGCCCTGTTCGTTGGTCGCTTCCCGGTAGTCGACCACGACGGCAACCGACAGGCGCTCGACATTGCCGCGCTGGTATTTCACGTGCTCGACACTGTGATCGACTTCGTAATTGATGATGTCGCTGCGATCGAGCCGGCTCGGCGGTGTGGCGTCCTCGGTGTCGGTCTCGGCGGTATCGGCGCCTGGGTTCTGTTGCTGATCCTGTTGTTGATTCTGGCCGGCCTGGCCGTCTTGACCATTGTTGCCCAGATCGATGGGCGAGGGCGCGATGCCGGGCGGGGTATTGGTCAGCGCGCCGGGCACGCCCATGGCCAAGCCATCACCCCCGGAATAAGAGGCATTGGTCTGGCGGCTGCGGACCGCGGCTTCGTTGGGTGCCTGGTTCGGCGTGTAGGTTTCGGCGGTCTGCTCGCGAATCGAGAAATCGACTTGCGCGGCGACTTGGGCACGCACGTTGTCGGCACCGAGAATCGGCGCGAGAATGTGCTCGATACGCCGCTGGTAGGAGCGCTCGACCTCTTTGATGTAATCCAGCTGCGTGCCGTCCAAGCCGCCCAGGCTGCTGCCATTGCGTGATAGCAGATTGCCTTGTTGATCGACCACGGTGACGTTTTCGGCGGCAAGCTCGGGTACGCTGCTGGAAACCATGTGCACGATGGCGTTGACCTGGCCTTCGCCCAGCGTGCGCCCGGGCTGCAAGTTGAGTACCACCGAGGCCTTGGCCGGCTCGCTTTCGCGCACGAATACCGATGGCTTGGCCATGGCCAGGTGGATGCGCGCGCTTTGAACGGGGCCCAGCGACTGCATGGAGAGCGCGAGTTCGCCCTCCAGGCCGCGTTGGTAATTGATGTGTTCGGCGAATTGGCTGATGCCGAAGGCTTGGGTATCCATGATTTCGAAGCCGACATTGCCGGCTTCGGGCAGGCCCTGTTCGGCCAGTTTCAGGCGCAGGGTATGCACTTGGTCGCCAGGTACCAGCAAGGCGCTGCCACCGGCACCGAATTCATAGGGAATGCCCAGTGTTTCGAGTTCGCTGATAATGCGACCGCCATCGGCATTGCTCAGGTTGCTATACAGAACGCGATAGTCGGGGCTGCGCGCCCAAAGCAGCAGCACGACCAGAATGGCAATGACGGCAGCCGCGGCGATCAGCAAGGGAACGCGCGGGTTGCCGCGCAGTTGCGAGAGCAAGCCGGTGGCCGATGTCTTCTTGCTGGCCGCCGTATCGCGTCCTCCCTGAGATGAGGTCGTCTGATTGGCCGAAACAGCGTCGGTCATGCGCGCCTCCCGGCGGTCTTTGGGCCCAACTGGGCGATATGATGTGGTTCAGCCCGGTCGTGGCGGGTCGGTCCAAATGGCATGGTGGTGTCCGGCTCCAGCATGTTGGCCTTATAGCCTGGGCGGTCGGGTGATGGACGTCATTATCCGTGACCGGGGCAAGGCTAAAGGCGCGAAAAGCCCAACTTTTCAGCGTCATTTGCACTTATGGACACCGAGCGCGGATTGCTAGGCTTGCCATCACTATCAATCCGCATGGTCCGGGGCGTCCACGCCAGCGAGGATGCACGAACCGGACAGGAGGTTTCATGAGTTCACCCGCCATTCAAGCCGCGTTGAGCCAGATGCAGAGCATGGCGACCCAGGCCGGTAGCGATGCCGCCAAGGGCCAGCAATTGACGGCCAGCGTGGGCCAGGGCGGTTTCGCCAGCGAATTGCACGATTCGATCCTGCGTATCAATCAAATGAAGCAGGCCTCCGATGCCAAGCTCGCGGCCTTTCAGGCTGGCGATCCCAACGTGGCGCTCAATGACGTCATGGTCGATATGCAAAAGGCCAGCGTGGCCTTCGAGATGGGGGTACAGGTGAGAAACCGCCTGGTGACGGCGTATAAAGACATCATGAACATGCAGGTCTAGTTTCTAACGCAAACTGGCTGTGCTCACTCATACCTGCGTTAAAAAGCTGCTCGGAATGCTCATTTACACCAGTAAACTGTGCTCCCTCGCAGCTTTTTGCTTTGTCTGAGTATCGCTCGCTCAGTTTTCGCAGAGAAACAACATCTTTTCATTCTGTCATCAGTCGGAACGTGCTATCAGGTGCCTTTCAGTTGGCGGTATTGCCGTTTCGAGCGGCCCGGATGCAGGCTGATCGTCGGCTCAGGCGATGGGCAGTTCTGGACCGGGCCGGCCCAGCAGGTAGCCTTGAGCGCGCGCGCAATTGAGACGGCGTAGGAAGTCCAGTTGGGCAGGCGTCTCGATTCCTTCGGCGCACACATGGCGTCCGAAGCCTCGACATAGCGTCAGCAGAGATTCGATGATTGCGCGATCTTCGGCGGAGTCGGGCAATCCGGCAATGAACGATTTGTCGATCTTGACGGTATCGAAGGGAAACTGCTTCAGATGCGATAGCGACGAGAAGCCGGTGCCGAAGTCATCGAGGGCGATATTCACGCCGCGCTCATGCAGGGTCTCGAGCTGTTGCCCGACCCAATGCGGCGATTGAATCAGCGCCGTTTCGGTAATCTCGAGTTCCAGAGCCGTGGTCGGCAGGCCTCGCCAGCTCAGTGCCGATACGACATGGTCGGCCAACTGCGTATCGTCCATCAGTTGTATGGCGCTGACATTGACGCTGACGAAGAAGCTTTCCGGCAGACGCTGGCGTACCGCAATCAGGTGATCGAGTGCCTGGTCGATGATCCAGCGGCCCACCTCGACCATCATTCCGCTCTCTTCGAGAATCGGAATGAAGACATCGGGACCAATGGCGCCAAGCTCCTCATCCTTCCAGCGCAGCAGCGCCTCGGCACCGATGGGGCGCGATAGATCGTCCAGCGACCATTGCGGCTGGAAATGCAGGCTGAAATCGCCGCGCGCGAATGCCCCCGACAGGCGGCGTTCGATCGATTGGTGGCGGCTGGCTTCATCGAGCATGCCATTCAGGTATTGCCGGACGCGGTTACGGCCCTGACGCTTGGCGCGTACCAGCGCGGCATTGGCGCGTCGCAGTAGCTCCTCGGAAGTGACCTGTCCGCAGCAGATGACCGCCACGCCGATGCTGACGGTCAACTGCAAGCCTTCGACGGCTTCGAAGCGATGCTGTTCGACCTGTTGGCGAAGCCAATCGGCAAGCAGAAGGGCGTTGCCATCCTGCGCGATATTGACGCTGATCGCGAACTCATCGCCGCTCAGACGTCCCAATAGCGCTTCGGGGTAGCTGCCCAGCGCGAGGGCCAGGCGCTGTGCCAATTCACAGAGGATGGTGTCGGCAAGGGCGGTGCCGTGCGCATCATTGAGACGCTTGAAGCGATCGATGCCGCAGACCAGCACCATTTGCAGAGGCGCGGGATCGTCGCGTCGCGGCGCGTTGAGCATCAGCGCCTGCAGAAAGCCCGTACGGTTCAACTGGTGCGTCAGTGGGTCATGATGGGTGATCCAATCGATTTCGCGTTGTGCCTTGAGCGTGTCGCGAAGATCGCGGGCGACGATGATGTAATTGGTGCGACCGCTGTCATCGTGGCGTATACGCTGGACGACTGCCTGGACCGGCAATGACTCGCCATCGCGCCGTCGCAGCGTGGCGTTCAGGCGCACCAGGCGCTGCTGGCCATTACGCAGCGGCGCCAGGCATGAGGCGAGTTCGCTGGCGCTGAGTGAGTCGAGTAGCTTGGTGGGCGGCATCGCGATCAATTCGTTTTCCCGATAGCCGAGCTGCTCTATTGTGCCCTGATTGCAGTAGGTGAAACGCTGCGACTGCTCATCGAAGATCAGGATCAGATCGAGGGTGGCATCGAGCGTTGCCCTGAACTCCTCGAGTGTTGCATGCAGGGCGGCCTTTTCCGTCTCGGCATGCAGTGAATCGAGCAGGCTGCCACCAATATCCATCAAGGGCTTGAGCAGCCGGGTGGCGCGCTCGGGATTGAAATGCGTGCGTCGGTTGGCCATTAACAACAGGCCGACGATCTGACCATTGCTCAGAAAAGGAACCATCAGAGCATTGCGTAGCGCCGGATGATGCGCGGGCAGATCATGGCGGCTTACCCGGGTAAAATCGGCTTCACTGAAAATCTGGATTTCCGGCAGGGACAGGCGGCCAGCGACGAGTGCATTCATGCGATCTAAATTGAGCCGGCGCCCGCCATGCAGGAAGAAGTCGTGCATGCTTAGCGTGACATCGCCCAGCGACATGCCCAGCACATCGAGGTGGGTCGTCTCTTCGGATCGGTTGATTTCGCCGACGAGACCGTACTCGCACTCCGTTAGCCGTAGCAGATCGTCGAGCAGTTCGAGCAGTACCAGGCGTGGCGGAGTACCGGCGATATGGCGCTGTTCGGCACGATTGATCAGTGCACCGATGCTTTGTATCAGCGCTTCCTCGCTATCCGGTATCAGCAGTTCGGGCTGATGCTGGCGATGGGCGATTTCAAGCGTGGTCAGCCGGGCCAGGCTCTGTAGAGTGTCGCGCTCCTTACGGCTGAGCGCACGGGGGCGATCGCTGATGATGCAGAACGTGCCCAACGGCATATTGTCGGGGCCATGAATCGGCGCACCCGCATAAAAGCGGATATACGGCGGGCCGGTGACTAAAGGATTTTTGGTGAAGTTGGGATCGCTGCGTGCATCCTCGATCACCATGACGCTGTCGATGTTCAGGGCATGAGCGCAAAATGAGTGCTCCACATGCGTTTCGCGAATTGAGATTCCACTGACCGATTTGAACCACTGGCGTTTCTCGTCGACCAGGCTGATCAACGCGATCGGTACGTCGAACAGCCGACAGGCGAGGCGCGTCAAGGCATCGAAGCGCTCCTCGAAGGGCGTATCCAGCAGACGAGTCGACTCCAGCGAGTCGAGCCGAGCGCGGTCGTTGACAGCGAGCTGCCGCCGAGAAGAGCGTTTAGGATAGTCGCGATGTGTCATTGCTATGCCTGATCGTGGTGCGCTCATAAGCACATGCCCTGATGGCTGTTTGCGTATCGTTTCCGCGTCGTAGGGCTTGCCGATCAGGCCTGGCGCTCAATCAAGCGGCCCTGCATACGCTCCAACGATTCGGCGATACGCAAGACTTCCTCGCTGGGAATTTGCCGAATTACCTCACCGCTTTCGCGGTCGATGATACGCGTAACGACTCGATGACCGAACTCCTGAAGATGAAATTCCACGCCGTAGTGACGCATGGCTTCGTTGATGCGCTGAATTGGCTTGACCAGTTCGCCTGGGGAGGCTTCGCCGGCCCGGGTATTGCTTTGTGCCTGGCTTGCAGCACTGCCGGGTGGCGGGGGTAGATGCGAGAGCGCGTTTTCCAGCCGTTGGCGGGGTGTCATGCCGACGCTGGGCGAGGTGCTTGACGCTACCGTAGTGGCGTCGTTGATCGGTGAGCTCATTGGATGTTCCCTGTGGTAATTCGTATCGTTTTTATTATCGAGCGGTCAACGCTCGTAGATTCTAACCGTCACTGCATGATTTCGATGCGGTTGTTATCGATGTCATCATCGACGCCAATCGTCAAAAGAACGGCATAGGCATAGCCGATCTGCGCTTTATAGGCTTTCAGCTTCTTGATGTCCTGATGCTTGCCAAAGTCATTGGTGCTCTTGCTGATCTCGATGGCGGCGAGGTTCTGCGAAGTGCCGCGTTTATGGATGACGATATCTGGGTAGATCGTGCGTGCCTCGGTCGCAGCCGTATTGGTGGTGGTAATGATATGGTTCATACGCTTGCCGGACGATTCCCAGCAATTGTATTCGCAATCGACATCCCAGTTTGGAAACAGCATCTGAAGATGCATTGCCAATCTGAAGGAGATGGCACGCTCATTGGCGGCTTTTCTGAGCAGGAAGGTATCCCTCTCGGTGAGCGTGTGCAGCGCCTGGTCGAGATACTCCAGAAAAGCCGTTTCCGATGCTGTCTTGTTGGCTTGTGATAATGTCATCGGTCGTCTCGCTAACGTCAGGTGTATGGCGAGCCACAAGGGCAAACGAACCAGGCTTTAGCCAAGCCAACCGAGAAATCCCGATTGGCAAATAAAGTCCCTTGGACGCGTTATCGGCCGCTTACGGAAAATATTTAACCTGAGTTATGGTCGATAGCGAAAAAACCTGAAATCAGCGCAGCCGATGGCGCCGAGTGGGTTCATGACACGTTAGAGACGTAGTGTATGAAGATTAGGCCGTTGCCCAGGGTACATCGGCGATAGAGGTATTCCAGGGGCTTGGGGTCATCGATTCGTAGGCCTGTATGGCCCTGATGGTTTCGCCGCGTGTCGTCTCTTTCGATGCCGATGCCGCATCATTGCCGTCGTCATTCGAGGCGTCGCGACGCTGTAGTGCAAGCTCCAGCTGTGCAGCCATCATGGTTTGGCTGGCCCGGGCGGCGATAGCTCGGTCCTGTCCGGAGGGCTCTGCCGGGGCCAGCGCGGCTGCACGAACCTTGCGCATTTTTTCGATAGTGGCTTGCGGGTCGCCTGGAATGGGAGCGACATCGATCGGGACTTCTCCGGCCACGGCATAACGCCCGCCATCCGGGCCGCGCTCGAAGGTATAGCTGGCCCCACCGGCGAATTGACCGCCAACGACCTGATGAGCGAGTTCGTGCTGGCGAACTTCCCGGTCGCGAACCTGCATATCCTTTAGTATTGCGATGTCTTCCGGCAACAGGCTCTGGCCGTTTGCGCCCTTGGGAGCGGTGGGGTCGTCGCTTGTGTTTTTCCGGTCCCGACTGCCGGATGTGTCGTTCCCGGTGTCGTCCCCGACCACCCCTTTGGCGTTGCCCGAGACGTTATCGCCACGCGCCATGGACGATTCGTTGCCTTGCGTCTGGTCCGCGCTTACGGCCGCGGCAGGCGCTCGGCTACGACCGTTATCATCCGTGGGCGCCGTTTGGCTATTGCTTGCCTGGGGCAGGGAGGCCGTCGCATCGGCGGTTCGGGCAGGCGAAGCGATCGTTGCAATGCCGCCCGACTCGGTCGGCCGCGCAACGTAAGGCTGATAGGAAAGAATGGGTATGATCTGCATGACATACCTGCCGGCGAATTGTTGGACTTCGTGCGGATGAAGTATTGTCCAGATCATACGCAGTTAGCAACTTGCCCAATCCACGTTACGCATCCGCTGCCAATATCATGCAAAGTCTCGATGTGACGCTCAACCTTTCAGCCGGTGAATGCCTGGCTTATTACCAGGGTCGTATCCAGCAGGTCTATGCCTACAGTCTGGATGGTCGGCGGGTAGTGTTTCCGGCCAAGGCGCTGCATCGCATCGTCACGCGTGGCGGTGTCGACGGCATCTTTCGGCTCTATTACAGCGATAGCGGCCGGTTCGAATCGATCGTCGCATTATGAAGGTGGCCGGGTTCGTCGCAGGCGCATTCGGCAGATATCAGACGACCCCTGCCATGGGATGGGCCCGTTCTATCCGTTGGCGGCGCTTAGGATCGTGCAGCGCCTCCCATAGGTCGTTATCGTGTTGCAGATTCAGCCAGAACTCGGCGGAGTTGCCGAAGACCCGCGAGAGCATCAGCGCGGTATCGGCGGTAATCACGCGCCGGTTGCGGCATACCTCGTTGACCAGTCGACGTTGTATGCCCATGGCCTGGGCCAGTTGAGTCTGGTTGATGCCCAGGGGTTTCATGAATTCCTCGACTAGCGTTTCACCCACGCTAACGGGCTGGTTCTGCGATCGGATCATGGTGGTCGTCTATCGATATTCTCGTATGATTATTCGCCGCTAACGCTCCCCGACCAGGGAGGTCAGGAACCGCCGACGCTTGTCGGCTTCGTCGATCGGCTGGGCGAGTAGGTGAACCAGCTTGGTGACTGCGGCCTCGGGCGTCATGGCATCGCCTTCGATGACACCGGCATCGATCAGACCGCATCCGGCGGCATAAGTGCCGATCGAAACCGCCCCGTGCGGGCATTGGCTGATCGCGGCAAGCAGCTTGCCCTCGCCACTGGCCTGGGCGAGCACGCCGAGAATCATTGGGTCTTCGGGGATGTTCCCGCTACCCCAGGTTTCCAGCAAGGCGCCGTGTACGTCAGTATCGAGCAACCAGGTTTTCAGCAGGCGCGCGGACATGCCCGGCCATAGCGTGATGCGCACCACGGGTGAGTCGCCGAGTGCGGCGTAATCGACGAGTTCGAAGCGTGGCAGGCCGCGCTGCTGGGCCTGGAGGCCACGAGAAGGATAAAGCACCGGCGAGCCATCGACCATCTCGCCAAGCAGTGGATAATTGGGGCTGGCGAAGCCATCGAAGGCGTGAGTATCCCACTTACGGGTGCGCGTGCCGCGCATGAGCTTGCCGGCGAAGCAGACGGCGACCTCCTTGAGCGCTGGCTGTGCGGCAAAGCGCAGCGCGGCTTCGACATTGACCAGCGCATCGCTGTCCTCGACTTCCAGTGGCAGTTGCGCGCCGCTCACCACCACGGCCTTATCGATGCCCTGCAATTGATAGGCGAGACTGGCCGCGCTCCAGGCCAGCGTATCGGTACCGTGCAGGACGACGAAGCCGGAATGCTCGGCATACCGCTCGGCAATGTCATTGGCCAGCCGCTGCCAATCGGCGGGGGTGGCGGCACTCGAATCGATCGGGTCGGGGTATTCGAGCATCTCGAAGTAGGGCAGCGAGGCCTGGCGCGCGGGTGGCAGTTTGCCCAGCGCGGCGCGCAGACGCGCTTCGAAATCGCGGCCCGGAATCAGGCCCTTGTCACTCGGCACCATGCCCAGTGTGCCGCCGGAGTAGATGACCAGAAGGGGTGAGTTGTGCATGCGTTATCGCTTTAGATCGCGGTAGGAGTTCTCGTGGCTTCCCAGCGTAAGCAGGGTCAGCATCAAAGTGCCATTGTCGTGACGATAAGGCCAGTAACGTCAGTCGCTCGACCATCCAAGCCGCCTGGCATGCATGACGATCCGGCTATTGCCGGGTCGTGACGATCCGTCCCCGATCATCGATATCCAATTGGCGACGGCGCCCGGCGAGCATGGCGCAGGCAGCGGCGGAGGCGACGAAGGCCAGCAATACACCGGTCAGCAGGTTCATGCCCGCCGAGTATTCCAGCAAGATGCCGACCAGTAGCGGCCCGGTGGAGGCGAGGGTGTAGCCGATACCCTGAGCCATTCCCGAGAGTTGCCCGGCCAATCGCGAATTGGCGCTGCGCAGCACGATCAGCGTCAATGCCATGCTGAAGCTGCCGCCTTGTCCCAGGCCGAGCAGTAGCGCACCGCACCAGCGCCAGGCAAGCGGCGCTTGCAGCAGAATCGCAATACCCGCCGCGGTGCTCATCAGCAGCCCAATGATGATGGGGCGTTGGTCGCGACCCAGGCGCGCAAGCCAGGGGGCGCCGAGCGCGGTAATCAACTGCACCATTACCGAGGCGGCCAGCAGCCAGCCGGCCTCGGCTTCGCCCATGCCACGGCGCTGCAAAAGTACCGGTAACCAGCCGAACACGATATACGCCAGCGCCGATTGACTGCCCATGTAGCCGGTGACCTGCCAGGCGAGCGCCTTGCGCGTCATGCCCAGCCTGGAGCCGCTCGACGAGCCGGCCCGATCGGCGGGCCACGGATGCGGCATCTTCCAGCGCCAGGCAATCAGGGCAATGAAAGCCAATAAGGCCCAGCTCCCCAGCGATATCCGCCAATCGCCGAGCAGATTGGCCAGTGGCACGCTCAATCCCGCGCCCAGCGCACCGCCCAAACACAGGGCCATGGTATAGACGCCGGTCAATACATCCGCACCCTGGGGCAATTCACGCTTGACCAGTGCCGGCAGTAGCGTACCGGCGATGCCGATACCGGCACCGACCAACAACGTGCCCAGATACAGCGGCAGCGGATGGGAGTTGGCGCGTAACAGCAGTGCGATGCCCAACAGAAGCAGTGCTGCGCTCAAGGTGCGTTCGGCACCCAGCCGGCGGGTCAACCACGGCGCCAACGGCGCAAACAGTCCCAGGCACAATACCGGCAGCGTGGTCAGGGCGCCGATGGCCATGGGCGAGAGCCCTAAGTCACGTTGGATTCGAACCAACATCGGTGCCATCGATGAGAGCGCCGGGCGCAAGTTGAGAGCGACCAGTATCATCAGCGTCAGAAAAGACAGCAACCGACGCCCGTCAGTAGATGAAAGCAAATGAGTTCCTTAAATGCTGAACGGGCTCAAGCGTTGCGGTCGTTCTCGTTCCGCCGGTAGCGGTCCGGACGCCGTGATGAGCCCTCGTCGCGCTGGGGCTGCTCGAGAGGCTCCATGGCGATGAACGGATTGTGCTGGCGTGGCGTTTCGGCCTTGGCACGGATGCCGCTGACATCCTCGATGCTGACCAGGTGGTTCCGCCCGTGCAGCACGGTACGCTGCGTGACCAGGCGACCGTCATGCAGCCAGCAGCGCTGTGGAACCCAGGCGATCCGCCAGCGCTGACCCTGCCAATCGGCCTCGTCATCGTCGATGAGCGTCAGATCGGCTTCGGGAACCAGGGCAGCGAACTGCGCGGCATTGAGTATCGCGCCATTCTCGCTCATGCGCACCGCACCGGAGAAGCTGCCCTCGCGCAACCGTGCGAGCTTGGTGGCTGCCGTCCCACGGCCTTGAGCGGTCGCTTGACCACACAGATGCATGAGCGACTCATCGAGTTGCTTGATCACCCAGATCGTTGGGTGCTTTCTACGCGTCAGCCAATTGCCCAACCCCAGGCCCATCATTCGCCTCCTTGCGGCTGGAGTGCCTTACAGGTCATGACCGAGAATGACCTTGCAAATGGCCGAGAAGCTACGGGCCTCGGGAGGGTAGCGCAGATCGATGCTCAGTGCCCGGCCGACGTCCGATGCCGAGACCAGGCCACGCAGGCATTGCCGACCTCGTTCATCGGTTTCCGTAACCAGCAAATGCTGATCGCCAAAAGTCCGCAGAGCATGAACCAGAGCGCCGATCGTCGCCCGTTCGAGCTGCTGCAATGGCAGGGCATGAAGCTCATCGCGCGGCGTTTGCACCATCTTGACGGTGACGTCCTCGCGTGTGACCTGATGACGCTGCATGGCGAGCGTAATACGCCGCCCTCCGATCAGGTCTTGCGCCGTGACCACGCCGGTGAAGCGCTCGCGCTCATCCAGTACGAAAAGCAGCCTGACACCACCCTGTTTCATGATGTCCAGCGCTTGAGCGATGACACTCGAATCGCTGATGGTATGCGCCGCCGACTGGGTGAAGTCGGTGAGTAGCGCCCGCGCCGAACTATCGGCATCGAGTTGCGGCACTGCCGGCGGGGTGAGGATATCGATCTGTGCGTTCAGGGCTTCGAGGCGCAGTGACTGGGATAGGCCTGTATGGGTCGGCGTTGGCGTAATCATGCCCGGCTCCTTGCGACAAGTCGTTGGAATTTCTTGTTGGGCCGACAATGGTATGACGGTTACTTGAGATGCCGGCCCAGATCGCCGCGCACGCTATCCAGAAACGTGATGAAGCGCGTGTCGCGGTCATCGTCATGACGATCGATGCGACAACCCAGCGTCATGCTGCGTTTGACCAGGATTTCGTCGAAAATCTCCAATGTGACCTTGGTGGCGGCCTTTGTGCCCGGCTCGATGGTGCCATCCTCGAGCGTAAAGCTCTCCAGCAAGGTGGCGCGTATCCGCGTCGTGCCGCCTTCGGCGAGTACGCGGCGCACGAATAGCCAGCCTTCGCAAGCCAGTGTTTCGCCGCCCGCGCGGCTGCGCAGGAATAGTGTGCGATAACAGGCTCCCTCCTTGGCGCCTTTATCGGCCATGCTGCGGTACCCTTCGGTGACGCGGGTGGCCATGGCGCCGGACTGCGCAAGCTTGTGCATTGCACCACTATGCTCTCGCCCCAACTGATCCTGACGCCCAAACCGCTGCCAGCGGTGATAATCGGCGAAAAGGGTGCTCGAATCCATGATATGCGTCCTTACGATAACCGGCCTATTGAACAGCGCTATGATGGCTTACCTGATAACGCATGACCAGTATGGTGGCTTGGTGGAAAAAGGCTAAAGTCGAGCCAGCCGCTGCCGATACTTTGAATTGACTGCCTAATGCTGGCTTATTCGCGGCGCAGAAAATTCCGCGGGCTGGTAAAAAGGGCGCAGACTTCAGAGGATCACCATGGCGAGCATTTCATCACTGGGTATCGGCTCGGGGCTGGATCTCAACGGCCTTCTCGATCAACTCGAATCCGCCGAACGTCAGAAGCTGGCGCCGATCGTCGCGCAGCAGAAGAGCTACGAGGCTCGGATTTCCGGCTTCGGCAAGCTCGAATCGGCGCTGGATGCCTTCAAGGAAGCGGCCGCCAAGCTGGCCGATGTCGAAGGGTTCCAGGCGGTATCCAGTGCGACGTCCGGCGACAGCTTCACCGTCAGCTCCGGTACCAGCGCCGTGCCCGGCCGCTACCAGATCGAAATTACCCAGCTCGCTCAGGCGCAGTCGCTGGCTTCGGATGGTGTGGCCGATCAAACGGCACAACTCGGCGCCGGCACCCTGACGATTACCATGGGTACGGGGGATGCGGCAGAGACACTGACTGTCGATATCGCCGATGGGGAAAGCTCGCTCGAGGCGGTTCGCGATGCGATCAATGCCGAAAACGGCGGCGTCACCGCGTCGATCATCAATGACGGTAGCGCGAACCCCTATCGGCTGGTGCTGACTTCCGATAAGACCGGCGAAGCGACGACAATGACGGTCAGTGCAACCGGTAGCACACAGTTGACCGATTTGCTGGCATACGACAGTGCCACCGGAACCGGCGCCATGACCGAGACGGTGGCGGCACAGAATGCCGAACTCTCGGTCAATGGTATCGATATCGTCAGCGAATCGAATCGCGTCGAGGGCGCGCTCCAGGACGTTACGCTCAACCTGACGGCGACCACCGAAGCGGGCTCGCCCGAGACGCTGACGGTCTCGCGCGATACCGAGCAGATCAGCGACGACATCAAGAGTTTCGTAGAGGCTTACAATTCGCTGAAGAAGACCATGGATGAGTTGACGGCGTTCAATGGGCCGGACGCCGCCTCTGGCGTGTTGCTGGGCAACAACACCATGCGCAGCGTGGAGTCCCAGTTGCGTGTCGTGATCGGCGGCAGTGTCGAGGGCGAACTCAACTTGCTATCGGAAGTCGGCATCGAATTGACGCTCGACGGCACGCTGGAGCTCGACGAGGAAACGCTCGAGGAACTCGTCAACGACGATCTCGATAGCCTGAGCACTTTCTTCAGCGGTGGCCCCGATGGCGAAGGGCTGGCGGATCGGCTGGATACCACGCTGACCGAGATGCTCGGTGACGACGGTTTGCTGGCAAACGCCACCAGTGGCCTCGAGACCACCATCGAAGCGCTCGATAAGCGTTATGAGCGCACCGAAGATAGCATTGCTACCACCGTCGAGCGCTATCGCGTGCAGTTCGCCGAAATGGACATGCTGGTCGCACAGATGAATTCCACCATGAGTTACCTATCTCAGCAGTTCGATGCCATGAACGCCCAGTTGGGACGTGAATAACGGGAGCCTGACCATGAATGCAATGCGTGGCGCCAGCGCCTATGCGCGTGTGGGTGTCGAAACCGGCGTTATGTCGGCAAGCCCCCATCAGTTGATCGTGATGCTCTTCGATGGAGCTCAAGCGGCGCTGCGCGCGGCTCGGCTGCATATGCAGCAGGGCAATATCATGGAGAAAGGCAAGTCCATTTCCAAGGCGATCGATATCGTCAATAACGGTTTGGCGGCGGGGTTGGATCATGAGCGTGGCGGCGAGATCGCCGAGCGCCTGGGATCGCTCTATGATTACGTAGTGCGTCTTCTGCTTCAGGCTAACTTGCATAACGATGAGCAGCGCCTGGATGAAGCCGCGCGACTGCTTGATGACATCGGCTCTGCCTGGCGGGAAATCGCTACGCAGACGAGGAGTTGAGTGCTATGCCAGCGAAAAGCGGGGCAGCGAACACAGTGGCGGCAACGGATGTTCTCGCGGGCTACGAGCGATTGCAACAGCACTCGGCGCGTATGCTGGCATGGGCGCGCGAAGGCGATTGGGCCAATCTGGTTGAGGAAGAATCGAGCTATGTCATGGCGGTCGAGACGCTCAAACAGCGCGAACAGGGTTGCCAGTTCGACCACGACGGGCTCGTGCACAAGGCCAATCTGCTCGAGCGTATTCTCGAACAGGATGCCGAAATCCGTCAGCATCTGGAAGCGCGACGTGACGAGTTGAGCGAGTTGCTCGGCAGCACCCGCCGCCGTCGTGAAGTCAACCGCGCCTACCGTGCTTCCGGTGCGCAGCCCATACCGATCGACCAAGGGCGGCGGTGAGCGGCATCACGCCGATTCTCGACACGCTATTGCATCAGGTTCTCGGCAAGCGTGTCGATACCCCACCGGCTCGTGATCTGCTCGAGCCAGTCAAGCCGCTTACGCCAGGTATCGCGACACGGGCGGTACAAGGCGACTCCCAGCTCGATGCCGGCCGTGCCGGGATCGCCAATTCCCGCCTTGGAATCGGTGAGGCCGCGCCACGCCAGGCATTACCGACGGCCACGGCCTTTACGCCAACGTCGACCACGACGCACTTCAGTCCAGCCGCGCTTACCATCGCCGACATTCTGGTCAAGTTCCCCGCGCCTCCCTCTGTCATACGCTCTCCCGTGCCGCTTCTGCAGGATGGCGCTTCGGCCAATGCGCCGCTGCTTGCAGCACGCTTGCAGCATAGTGTCGAATCCAGCGGACTGTTTTATGAATCGCACCTCGCGCGCTGGTATCGGGGAGACATGCCTAGAGCGGCACTCGAGCGCGAGCCGCAGATGTGGCGGTTTCAATCGCTGCAGCCGCCGCCCGCCAGCCAGGCCAGTGGAGTGGCCGGCGCGGCAAACAGCGGCACCGATATGGCAGGGCTCGCTCCGGGTACACGAGATAAGGGCTGGCTTTTTTTACCGCTCAATTTCAAGTCCGCGGGTGACGATGCCAAGGCATCGGGTGTGCCCTTCATAACGCCGCGCGCCGTACCGGCCCTAACCGGCGCCGCGTTACCACTGCCGGCTACCGCGATCGCTCCCCATGGTGCCGCCAATGCAGCTGCGGGAGCCGGCGTGGCAGACGCATCGTTAATGCCCACGGCCGGCGAAACGGCGCTACGCATGACCGCGCACGAGGCGATCGACGATACGCTGCAAGGGGTCGTCCGTCATCAGCTCGAACTGCTCGTGACACCGACGCTGCGCTGGGAAGGCGATATCTGGTCGGGGCTGTTCATGGCGCTGAGCCTGCAACTCCCCGAGCGATTCGACGAGCGCAATTTTCACGACGAGCAGGAGCGCAAGGAGAGTGACGACGACCCGGTCTGGCACAGCCAGATCACGTTGCGCTTGCCGGCGCTGGGTGAACTCGATGTGCAAATGCATCTGCGTAGCGCTTCGGTGAACCTGATCCTGCAAAGCACCAGCGCAGCCTGCCTGGCGACGCTAGAAAAAGGGCGCGAGGATCTGGTGGATCGCCTGCGGCATTGCGGCCTGGATGATGTACGCGTCAGCGTATTGCCCATGCAAGGCGATGACTCATGGCAGAGCGAAGCATGACGAACTCATCGGGCAAGGGGAGCCGGCGTCAAGCCGTGGCGCTGGCCTATCGGGCCGACGACAAGGCGCCCAAGGTGCTCGCCAAGGGGTACGGCGAACTGGCCGAGCGCATCGTCGGTGAAGCGCAGCGCCAAGGTGTTTTCGTGCATGATGCGCCTGAATTGGTGGGCTTGCTCATGCAAGTCGATCTTGATGCGCATATCCCGCCTACGCTGTATCAAGTGATCGCCGAGCTGCTGACCTGGGTACATGAACTGGATGCGCAGGCCGCACCGTCGTCCGAGCCTTTTCGTTGATGCAGCGTTTAATTTGCCGTTCGTTCACACGATTTGCCGATGCCCCCACTCATTTCTCTGTCTCCTCGCTTCACTGGCTTCCTTGCATACAAAATAATTAACAATTGTGCATCAAAGACTTAGCCGCAGCTATTCAAGCGCGCCGCAAAAAATCATGCAAAAACATGAATTTTTATGAAACAGATGTTGAAGTCTTTCATAAAAACGTCTCAAAATAAGCCTATTATAAATTACTAGAAGCCAGTCGTTAGTTCGGCCAAGGCTCGAAACGAAACAAGTGGCCATGAGAGCCATCGAAGAAAGCGGCCGTTAGAGCCACCATAAAAAAACGCAAACGCAGGGAATATCATGACAATGCATATAGACAGTCTCCTGGGTGATATCCAGGATACCAACCTCTCGTATCTGCTGTTGGTCCAGCGCCTGCTGAACGAAGACCGTGCCACGGCCATGTTCCGCCTCAAACTGAGCGAGCCCATGGCCGATCTGCTGGCGTCGCTTTCGGTCAAGCAATTGGGCCAGCTTTCGCGAACCAATCAGCTGTTGTGCCGTCTGTGCTTCGACGACCCCGAGCAAATGGCCTCGCTGATCCAGGATCCCCGCGATCAGGGCCTCGGCCAGACGCACGCCGCGCTCTTGATGGCCTCGGTGCCTACCGTGACCCAGTTCACCGCTACGGCGGGGAGGTGAGTCATGGCAGTAAAGAGCCTGGTCAACGAAATGCATCAGGTGCAGATGGCGATCGAGCTGATTGAGCTCGGCGCCCGCCTGCAGGTGCTCGAGACAGAAACCGATCTGAGTCGCGCACGACTGATCAAGCTATATAAGGAAGTGCGTGGCATGTCGCCGCCCAAGGGCATGCTGCCATTCTCCACCGATTGGTTCATCACCTGGCTGCCCAATATCCATTCGTCGCTGTTCTTCAACATCTATCAGCGCATGCTGGAAGATCATGGCTGCGAGCGGATGGGGGCCTTCGTGCGCGCCTTTCGCCTTTATCTGGAGCAACTGGCGCTGGAAGATGCCGAGCCGGTGCTGGGCCTGACTCGCGCCTGGACACTGGTACGCTTCTTCGAAAGCGACATGCTCGAACTCAATCAATGCACGCATTGCAGCGGGAAGTTCGTGGCGCACGCTCATACGCCATCGCACGATTTCGTTTGCGGTATCTGTCAGCCGCCATCTCGCGCTGGCAAGACCCGCAAGCGTCGCGAGGCAGCCTTGTGCGAAGCGCAGTCCCGAGCAATGGAATCCACCATGTCACCCCCGCTTGCCGAGGCGGTACCGCAGGCTCCGCGCCGCCGCGCCTGACCCACTGAATTTACTAAATATCCTCAAGCGAATGGGGCCTCTGCCGATAACGGGTTAGAGGCCCCAATCTTTTAGGCGAAGGAAGTCAGCGCGTGCTCATTATTATCGGCTATTTCATCGTTATCGCGTCGGTTTTCGGCGGTTACATGCTGATCGGCGGCCACCTCGGTGCGCTTTATCAGCCTGCCGAGATCGTCATGATCGCCGGGGCGGCGATCGGCGCTTTCGTGGCATCCAATAATGGCAAGGCCATCAAGGCGACGCTGCGCACGTTCTCGAAACTCAAGCGCACCACCAAATACAACAAATCCATGTACATGGAGTTGATGGCGCTTCAATACAAATTGCTATCGAAAGCGCGCCGCGACGGCATGCTGGCGATCGAGCGCGATATCGACGACCCCGCCAACAGTGCGCTGTTCGCCGATTATCCCAAGCTGCTCGCCGACCCGATGATCATGGCCTTTCTCACCGATTACCTGCGTCTGATGGTCAGCGGCAACATGGATCCCTTCGAAATCGATGCGCTGATGGAACACGAGATCGAAACGTTCCAGCATGAAGCCGAAGTCCCCGCGCATGCCCTGCATACGGTTGGCGATGGGTTGCCGGCGTTTGGCATCGTGGCTGCGGTCATGGGCGTCGTACATGCCCTCGGATCGGCGGACCAGGGCCCCGCCGAAATGGGCATTCTGATTGCACATGCGCTGGTCGGCACCTTCCTCGGCATTCTGCTGGCCTATGGCTTCGTCAATCCGGTCGCGGCGCGTATCCATCACCAGGTGGCCGAGGCCGTGAAAATGCTGCAGTGCATCCGCGTCACGCTGATGGCCAGCCTCAACGGCTATGCGCCGCAATTGGCGGTGGAATTCGGCCGCAAGGCGCTATATACCGCGGAGCGCCCGACGTTCACCGAGCTCGAAGAGCATGTCCGTTCGACGAAAAGTTCGACGGGGGGGCCATGAGCGATAACAGTCGCCCCATCGTCATCAAGCGCAAGAAGGCCACCCGTGGTCCGCATCACGGCGGTAACTGGAAGATTGCCTATGCCGACTTCATGACGGCACTGATGGCCTTGTTTCTGGTTTTGTGGATTCTTTCGACGGCGAGCCAGGACGAACTCAAGAGTATCGCCGAGTATTTTCGCACGCCATTGCCCGTCGCCATGGCCGGTGGTGACAAGAACACCGCCAGCACCAGTGCGATTCCCGGTGGCGGTCCCGATCCGATGCATGCCGATGGCGAGCGCAAGCGTATCGACGAGCGTATGCAGACCCGACCCAGCGATGAGCAGCGCCGCCTGCTCAATCTGGAACGGCGCATCGAAACGGTGATCGACAAGAACCCGAGGCTGCGCGATCTACGCTCGCAGCTACGCATGGAACTGACGCCCGAGGGTCTGCGCATCCAGATCGTCGATACCGAGCGCCGGCCGATGTTCGAACTGGGCAGCGATCGGGTGGCGCCTTACATGCATGACATCCTGCATGCCATCGCTCCGGTGCTCAATGAGCTGCCCAATCGTATCAGCCTGAGCGGCCACACCGATAGCGTGCCCTATATCGGCGGCGAGCAGGGCTATAGCAATTGGGAACTATCGACCGATCGCGCCAATGCCTCGCGCCGCGAGCTGGTCTCCGGCGGTCTCGATCCCAACAAGCTTCTGCGCGTAGCGGGCATGGGGTCGCGAATACCGCTGGACGAGGCCGACCCGCGCAGCGCCATCAATCGGCGCATCAGCATCGTCGTACTCGACAAGCGTGCCGCGGCGGCGATCGAGAATCAGAGCGGTGCAAGCTGGACCCAGGCCAAGGATTTCATCACGCAAGCCGAAAGCGCCGTCCCATCCGTCGCCGATGAGTTACCGAACATGGCATTGCCGGCGACTTCGCCGCGCTCAATGCCCCTTGAGACCCGAGTGGAATAGCGCATGGATATCACCGATTTCTATGACACCTTTTTCGAGGAAGCCGAGGAGCTCCTGGGCGATATGGAGCGCCTCCTGCTGGAACTGGATGTCGACGAGCCGGACCCCGAACAGCTCAACGCGATCTTTCGCGCCGCACACTCGATCAAGGGTGGCGCCGGCACCTTCGGCTTCCTCGTGTTGCAGGAAACCACCCATATTCTCGAAAACCTGCTCGACCATACGCGTCGCGGCGAACTGACCCTGCGCCGCGATATCGTCGACACTTTCCTGGAAGCCAAGGACATGCTGCACGACCAGCTCAACGCGTATCGCAATAGCGTCGAACCCGACCCGGAAGCCTTCGAGCGTATCTGCCAGACCTTGAAGCAACTGGCTCTGGATGAGTTGGGTGAGTCGGTGGGTGCGGGAGCGTCGGGCGGCGCTGCCAGTGAGCCGGTCGCGCCGCAACCGGAGTCCGAGCCCGCCGAGCCCATCGTCGATTCATCGGCACCGCAGGCAGCCGGCGAAAACGCCCTTTGCGTGGCGCTCCTGGGCGTCAGCGACAAGGACCGCGAATTGCTGGTCGAAGAACTGAGCCAACTCGGCAGCGTTCTCAAGCAGGGCGGCGACGCCGCGCGCTATGAAGTCATCCTGGAAACGGCAGTCGGCAGAGAGGATATCGAGGCGGTGATGTGCTTCATCGTCGAACCCGAGCAGCTCGAGATCGCTGAGGTTACGCCAGGTTCGGCAGAGCGGGATGCGTCGACCGCCAGCGTGGCTGAGCCGGCCAGCGAGCAACCCGCCCAGCCGCCGGCGGTCGTGGAGCAATCGGCAAGCACGGAAGAAACCAAGCCGCCGGTGGCCAAGCAGTCGGCTAGCGCACCGGCCAAGGCGCAGGCCAGCAAGAACAAGGGTGGCGAATCGAGTTTGCGGGTGCCGGTCGATAAGGTCGATCAGATCATCAACCTGGTCGGCGAGTTGATCATCACCCAATCGATGCTCGATCAGACCGCCAGCGAATTCGATGGCGTGACGCACAGCTCGCTGCACAACGGCCTCAACCTGCTACAGCGCAACGCACGCGATCTGCAGGAAGCGGTGATGTCGATTCGCATGATGCCGATGGACTACGTCTTCAGCCGCTTCCCGCGTCTGGTGCGCGATTTGGCCGCCAAGCTCGATAAAGACGTCGAACTGGTCACCGAGGGCAAATCCACCGAGCTCGACAAGAGCCTGATCGAACGCATCATCGACCCGCTGACCCACCTGGTGCGTAACAGTCTCGATCATGGCATCGAATCGCCGGACGCTCGCGAGGCCGTTGGCAAGCCGCGCAGTGGCCGGTTGACGCTATCGGCGCAGCATCAGGGCGGCAATATCCTCATCGAGGTGATCGACGACGGCGCCGGTCTCAATCGCAAGAAGCTGCTGGCCAAGGCCGAGTCCAACGGTTTGGCGGTCTCCGAGAACATGAGCGACGACGATGTCTGGCAGTTGATCTTCGCACCGGGTTTCTCCACTGCCGAGCAAGTCAGCGACGTGTCGGGACGTGGCGTCGGCATGGACGTCGTCAAGCGCAACATCCAGGCGATGGGCGGCCATGTCGAGATCCTATCGCGTGAAGGCCAGGGCACCACGACACGCATCGTGCTGCCATTGACGCTGGCGATTCTCGATGGAATGTCGATCAAGGTTGGCGAGGAGGTGTTCATTCTGCCCCTCGGCGCGGTACTCGAATCGCTGCAGCCGACGCAGGACGAGCTCTATTCGATGGCCGGCGACGATCTGCTGCTCAAGGTGCGCGATGAGTATTTGCCGGTGATCGCCTTGCACCAGGCGCTCGACGTCCAGGGCGCGCGCACCGAGATCACAGAATCCATCGTGGTCATCGTTCAGGGCGAAGGCCGCCGCTATGCGCTGGTGGTCGACGACCTCATCGGTCAGCAGCAGGTGGTGGTCAAGAACCTGGAAACCAATTACCGCAAGGTGGCCGGTATTTCCGCCGCCACCATTCTCGGCGATGGCAGCGTGGCACTGATTCTCGACATCGCCGACCTGCATCGTCTCAGTCGGCGTAAATCCTCGCGCCATCCCCATATCTCATCAAAGCCCGCTCAGGAGGTGCTTTCGTCATGACTGCCATGTCTCAGGCAAAAGTTCAGGCTAATGCTCAGGTTCAACAGGCCAACGCCGCTACGCTCGATGCCCACAGCCGGGAGTTCCTGGTGTTCTCGCTGGGTAGCGAAGAATATGCCGTCGATATTCTCAAGGTTCAGGAAATTCGCGGCTACGAGAACGTCACGCGGATCGCCAATGCACCCGATTTCATCAAGGGCGTGACCAACCTGCGCGGTGTGATCGTGCCGATCGTCGACCTGCGCATCAAGTTCCATCTCGACAAGGTCGAATATGGTGGCCAGACCGTGGTGATCGTGGTCAATGTCGGCGAGCGTATCGTCGGTATCGTGGTCGATGGCGTCTCCGATGTAATGACGCTGTCTCCCGACCAGATCAAGCCAGCGCCTGAGTTCGGCGTCACGCTATCGTCCGATTACCTCAGCGGCCTGGGTAGCCTCGACGATCGCATGTTGGTCATCGTCGATATCGACAAGCTGCTGACCAGCGAGGAAATGGCACTGGTCGAGCATACCGCCTCCTGATCCGAACGGTGTTTCATGCGCCGGCTATCCGCGGATATGCCGGCCTTCATTCGTCGCCCAGCGGCGGTTGGCAAGAGCAAGAAAACGCAGTTTTCAATCACAAAAAAGGTTTCGAGCCATCAAGAAAGTCAGCGGACCTGCCGATAGTACTCATAACGAACAATAACGTGCGCAAATGATGGAACCCGCCGGCGCATAGATATCCTTAGCTGCCAGAAAGAGAACAATATGAAGCGATTCAATGACATGTCCGTAAAAGCGAGTTGGATGCTCGTATTGTTGGTATTTACCGCATTGGTCGTCGGCGTAAGTGCGCTGGGCGGCTACGCGGTGCATTACAGCCAGCAGGCATTGGGTACGCTCAACCAGGTCAATGTGGAGCAGCAGTCGTCGCTCAACCGCGCCAATACGCAGCTGCTGGATCTGCGCCTGTCGATCCAGAATCAGTACTCGAACATCATGACCGGCGCCGTCCCCGGCTCGGCTGAGTTCGACGTTCTGACGCAGCAGTTCGATATGCTGCTCGAGACCTTCGCTGAATTCCAGTCGATTCCCGTGCAGCCGCAGCACGAAGCCTTGGTCGCCAAGGTGGAGGCGGACTTTCAGCGTCTGGTCGATGAGGGGCTGGCACCGCAGGTGACGGCGATGACGGAAGGCGTTTTGGGAGGCTTCAGCGAGCGTGCGCAACGCATCGACGAACTCAGCGACGCGTTCTACGCCAGTGCAGTCGATTTCTTCGTCACCGCCGAGAACGAAGGGCGCACGCTTTATGACAATTTCCAGTCCATGGCGACCGCACTGAAGATCGCCATCGCCGGCGCGGTGATCGTCTCTCTACTCCTGATACTCTCGGTACTCTGGGGCATTACCGCCAATGTACTGCGCCCGCTGGATCGAATCGTGGGGCACTTCGAGAAAATGGCCGCGGGCGATCTGTCGGCGCGCATCGAACGTCGCGGCGACAACGAGATCGGCAAGCTGTTCGCCGCACTGACGCGGATGCAGGAGGGATTGTCGCGTACCGTCGGCAAGGTGCGCCACGGTAGCCAGAGCATTCATGCCGGTTCGCAGAGTATCGCGCGTGGCAACACCGATCTATCGTCGCGCACCGAGCAACAGGCGGCCTCGCTGGAAGAGACCGCCTCGAGCATGGAGCAGTTGACCTCCACGGTCAGCCAGAATGCCGACAATGCCCGTCAGGCCAGCCAACTGGCGCAAAGCGCCTCGCAAACCGCCGAGCGCGGCGGCTCGGTGGTCGGGCAGGTGGTCGATACCATGCGCGAGATCAGCACGCGTTCGCATAAGGTCGTCGACATCATCGACGTGATCGATTCGATCTCCTTCCAGACCAATATTCTGGCGCTCAATGCCTCGGTGGAAGCCGCCCGTGCCGGCGAGCAGGGGCGTGGCTTCGCGGTGGTCGCCGGTGAGGTACGCAATCTGGCCAGCCGCAGCGCGGACGCGGCCAAGGAAATTCGCGGTTTGATCGAAGCGTCGGTCGAGCGCGTGGACGCCGGTTCGCAGTTGGTCGATCAGGCAGGCAACACCATGGGCGATATCGTCTCCGCCGTACAGCGGGTCAATGACATCATGGACGAGATCGCCGCCGCCTCTCAGGAGCAGAGCAATGGGATCGGCCAGGTCAACTTGGCGATCACCGAAATGGATCAGGTGACGCAGCAGAACGCGCGCCTGGTGCAACAGGCATCCTCGGCAGCCAATGCGTTGGAGCGTGAAGCCAACGTGTTGCGTGAAGCGGTAGCGCTGTTCCGGCTTGCCGATGGCGTCGAAGCCGATCATGACGATACCCAGCCACTGGCGATCGGCAACCAATCAACGACTCGATCTTCCCCATCGCTCCCCGCCGCGAAGAAGGCCGCCGACAAGAGTGCGAGTGGAAATGACGAGAGTCGGGATCTCGAGTGGGAAGCCTTTTAGGCTCACCTAAAACTATAGCGGCGTCATGCCGGGTCCAAGAGAAGCAGGGAATACAACATGCGCGATAACCAGCCGGTCACCCAACGGGAATATCAACTCAGCGACGAGCATTATCTGATTACGCGCACCGATCTCAAGGGGCGCATCACCTTTGCCAATCCCGCGTTCGTCGAGGTCAGTGGGTATACGCGTGACGAGCTGATCGGCGCGGCGCATAGCATCGTGCGTCACCCCGACATGCCCGAAGCGGCGTTCGCCAATCTCTGGCAAACCCTCGAGGCCGGCGAGACATGGAACGGGCTGATCAAGAACCGGCGCAAGAACGGCGATCATTATTGGGTCAACGCCAGCGTCACGCCGATTCTCGAGAATGGCCAGGTGCAGGGCTATGCCTCGGTGCGAGTCAAGGCCGAGCCGCAGGAGTGCGAGCGCGCCGAGCGTGTCTATGAGCAGTTGGTAAAAGGCCGCGCGCGCGGCGTTCGCCTGGTACGTGGCAGCATCCAGCGCAGCGGCCTGCGCGGCTGGTTGGGCCGCTTGCGATTTCGCACGCTTCAGGGGCGCATGACGACCATGATCGTACTGGCGCTGCTGCTTTTGGCGGCCAGTGGCGGCTTGGGCCTTTATGGCCTGGATGCGTCGGGGAAGCGCCTCCAGCAACTCAATCGCAACGGCCTTGAAGACGTTGCCCGCTTGCAGAAAATCGGCCAATTGATGACCCAGGGCCGCGACGCCGTGGCCGGGCCGGTGAGCAACCCGATGTCCGGCGATATGGAAGCCGTGGCGGCCAAGGTCAACGGCATCGTGGCCGAGCTCGATCGGGTCTGGGGCGAGTTCATGTCCCGAGATACCAACCATACCGATACCGCGAAGGTCTTTGGTGAAGGCCTGGCGGGGTATCGCGACAACGGTCTGAAAGCCGTCGTCGATAGCTTGGTCAGCGGCGATTTCTACCAGGGTTATGTGGGCTATAACGACGTGCTCGAGCCCGAAGGCGATCGCTTGAACGGCGTGCTCAACGAACTGGTCGCGGCCAAGCAGGCCGGTGCCGAGACTCTCGCCAAGGAAGCGTTGGAAGCGCGTCATCAAATGCTCATGGCACAGATTGCGCTGCTGGTAACCGGGCTGATTCTGCTGGTGGTGATGGGTATCGTCAGCATTCGCGCCATGCGCCGTCCGCTGCGCGAATCGATGCAGTTCACCATGCAGATTGCGGCGGGCAACCTGGGCGCCAGCATGCCAAGCCAGCGTGACGACGAACTGGGCCGGCTGATGCGGGCACTGGATGCGATGCGCAAGAGTCTCGGCAGTATCGTCAGCGACGTCAATCGCAGTGTCGCGGTGGTACGCCCCGCATCGCAGGACATTGCGTCCGGTAACGAGGATCTTTCCGCACGCACCGAGCAGCAAGCCGCTTCGCTGCAGGAAACCGCCTCGAGCATGGAAGAGATGACCGCGACGGTGAAGCAGAACGCCGCCAATGCCCGTGAAGCCAGCGGGCTGGCCGGCAGCGCCGCGGGCTCGGTGCGTGAAAGCGGTGAAGTGATGGGCCAGGTGGTGGATACCATGGGTCGCATCACCGATAGCTCGCGCAAGGTCTCCGAGATCATCGCGGTGATCGATTCGATCGCCTTCCAGACCAACATCCTGGCGCTCAATGCGTCGGTCGAAGCCGCCCGTGCGGGCGAGCAGGGCCGGGGCTTCGCCGTGGTCGCGGGCGAAGTGCGCAACCTCGCCGGGCGCTCGGCGGATGCCGCGCGCGAAATCCGCACGCTGATCGATGGCTCCGCTCAGGAGATCGACGGCGGCGCGGAACTGGTCAAGCGTGCCGAAGCGTCCATCGAACAAGTGGTCTCCTCGGTACTCAAGGTCAACGACATCATGGGCGAGATCGCCTCGGCATCCGATGAGCAGACCCGCGGTATCGAACAGATCAACCAGGCCGTCGCGCAGATGGATGAAGTGACCCAGCAGAATGCCGAACGTGTGCAGACCTCGGCGCGGGCCGCGATCAGTCTCGACAGTCAGGTCGCGCTATTGGCCAACGCCATCGCCGTGCTGCGCTTGAGTGGTAGCGGCAAGGAGCAAGTCGATCGCGAGACCCGTTTCAAGGCTGCCGAGGCGCGCCGCGAAACGCCAACCGAACAACTGCCGGGGCCGAAGTCTGCCAGGCAAGCGGTTCCCGCCACTGCGGGTGATGACGAATGGGAGGCGTTTTGAGCACGACGGTGCATCAAAACATTGCCCAGGCTGCTGCTCCGGGCGGATCCGCCCCGGGCAGTGCCTGGTCGGGCGCGAGTCTCGATCGCGACCTGGATATGACCGACGCCGATTTCGAGCGTGTGCGCAAGTTGATCTATCAGCGCGCCGGCATCGTGCTCGCCGAGCATAAGCGCGAGATGGTCTATAGCCGTTTGGCGCGCCGTCTACGTGAGCATCGTTTGACCCGTTTTGCCGATTACCTGGCGCGCCTCGAGCGTCAGCCACAAGCCAAGGAGTGGGAGGCGTTCACCAATGCGCTGACCACCAACCTGACGGCTTTCTTTCGTGAAGCGCACCATTTCCCGCTACTGGCCGAACATGTCGCCAAGTGCAGCGGGCCGGTGCGTATCTGGTGTGCCGCGGCGTCGACCGGTGAAGAGCCGTACTCAATCGCCATGACACTGAGCGAAACCCTGGGTCCGCGTGCTCGCGAATCACAGGTGATCGCCACCGATATCGATACCGATGCGCTGGCCAAGGCGCGCGAGGCGGTTTATACGCTGGATCAGGTCGCCAAGCTGGACGAAACGCGCCGCAAACGTTTCTTCCTGCGCGGTAGCGGTGCGCGTGCCGGACAAGCGAGAATCCGCCCGGATCTGGCGGCGATGGTCGAGTTGCAGGCGCTCAATCTGCTGGCGTCGGATTGGCAGGTAACCGGCCCGTTCGATGCCATTTTCTGCCGCAACGTGATGATCTATTTCGACAAGCAGACCCAGGTCAAGATTCTCGAGCGTTTCGCGCCACTGCTCAAGCCGGATGGGCTTCTGTTTGCCGGCCATTCCGAGAACTTCTCGTACATTAGCCAGGCATTTCGTCTACGCGGGCAGACAATCTACGAGCGGGCCGATTCGCCCTCAAGTCGGTTGTCCACTGGCCGATAGATTCCAATAAGAAACCTCCGCCACGCCGCGTGCAGTCGTATTGGTTTCGTCCGGTACCGCTACAACCCGCGGCGGGGTAATGGAAAGGAGATCGCCCTTGAGCGCACCCAAGATCAAGGTGCTATGCGTCGATGATTCGGCGCTGATTCGCGACCTGATGAGCGAGATCATCAACTCGCAACCGGATATGGAGGTCGTGGCCACGGCGCCGGATCCTCTGGTGGCGCGAGACTTGATCAAGCGCACCAATCCCGACGTGTTGACGCTCGATGTCGAGATGCCGCGCATGGATGGGCTCGATTTTCTCGAACGCCTGATGCGCCTGCGACCGATGCCGGTGCTGATGGTGTCATCGCTGACTCAGGCCGGTTCGGAGATTACCTTGCGCGCGCTGGAACTGGGGGCGGTGGATTTCGTCGCCAAGCCGCAAATGGGCATTCGCAGCGGCATGCTCGAATACGCCGAAATGATTGCCGACAAGTTGCGCGCCGCGGCACGCTCCCGCCCGCGCATAGCCCGCCGGGCGGATGCGCCGCCGCCGGCGGCGATCAAGGCACCGCTGATCTCGAGCGAAAAGCTGATCATCATCGGCGCATCCACGGGCGGCACCGAGGCCATCCGCAGTGTGCTGGAGCCGCTGCCGGCCAATACGCCGGCGATTCTGATCACCCAGCATATGCCGGGCGGTTTCACGCGCTCT
Source organism: uncultured Halomonas sp. (assembly GCF_946887195.1). The sequence goes on along the minus strand of NZ_CAMPKE010000001.1, from coordinate 385,829 downwards.
TTTGCCGAGCGTCTGAATCGGCTATGCCGAATTACCGTCAAGGAGGCCGAGCAGGGCGAGCGGGTCTTGCCGGGGCATGCCTATATCGCGCCGGGCGATGCCCATCTCAAGCTGGCGCGCAGTGGTGCCAACTATGTGGTCAGCCTGGATAGCGGCCCGCCGGTGAATCGGCATCGTCCCTCGGTGGATGTGCTGTTTCACTCCGCAGCTCAGCATGCCGGGCGCAATGCGATTGGCGCGATCCTCACCGGCATGGGCAAGGATGGCGCCGCGGGGTTGCTGGAGATGCGTCAGGCCGGTGCTTACACCCTGGCGCAGAACGAGGCCAGTTGCGTGGTTTACGGCATGCCACGCGAGGCGGTGGCCCTGGATGCGGCGATCGAGGTGGTGGAACTCGATCGCATGGCCGCTCAGATCATGCACCAGGTTGCCGCATCCGGTCGCGCGCAACGCGTTTGAATCGCCAATGAAACCGATCATTTTGGAGTCGCCGACATGAAACGCCTGATCAATAACGTCTCGATCAATATGTTGCTGACCACGGCAGTGGTGATCTTTGGTGTATTCATCCTTGTCGTGTCGGGGCTGGGTTATGTAACCAGGCTCATGAGCGATGAGTCGATCGACACGATCAACCGGATCAACGTCGAGCAGGTCAATGAGATCGCCAGGGCCGAGACGCTGCTGCTAAAGGCGGGCATGAACATGGATACGATGGTCAATGCGTCGATGTTCGGTGGTGATGAAAAGGCACAGCGGGCACTCGACAAGGCCAGCGATTATCTGGCCAGGGCAACGGAGCGTTTCGGCAAATTCCAGGCCGTTCCAAAGACCGAGCGAGGACTCGCTTATACCGATCCTCTAGCCACAGCTTTTAGCAATATGCTGACATTAATGAATACGCAGCTCACGGCGCTCGAGGAGGGCAACCTGGGCGATTACAATGCGCTCAAGGTCGATTTGGCCGAGCCTGCGGAGACGCTCGGCAAGGCCATGACCGCCTTCATTCGCTACGCCGAAGCGCGCGGCGACGAACTGATGGCCGATTACCGCGGCGTGACCAGCATGGCCGAGAACATCATCCTGGCGGTCGTTGCCGCTGCGCTGCTGATGTTGGTCGCTTTGCGCATGGGGCTGGTCGCGATGGTGGTGCGCCCGCTCAACTCGGCGGTGGAGAACCTGCAACGTATCGCCCAGGCCGATCTGTCGCGCGACATCAAGGTGCTCTCTAACAACGAGATCGGCAAACTGTTCGCCGCCATGCGCGACATGCAAGAGGGCTTGACGAAGACCATCGGTACGGTGCGCGACAGCAGCGGCTCGATCCATATCGGTACCCGCGAGATCGCCAGCGGCAATGCCGACTTATCGTCGCGCACCGAGCAACAGGCGGCATCGATCGAAGAGACCGCCGCCAGCATGGAGCAGTTGACCGCGACAGTGAAGCAAAACGCCGACAACGCGCGCCAGGCCAGCACATTGGCCAACGATGCCTCATCCACCGCCGGGCGGGGCGGTGAAGTGGTCGATCAGGTCATCTCCACCATGCATGGGATTTCCGATAGCTCGAAGAAAATTTCCGACATCATCGGCGTGATCGATTCGATCGCCTTCCAGACCAATATCCTTGCGCTCAATGCCTCGGTCGAGGCGGCGCGCGCCGGTGAGCAGGGTCGCGGCTTCGCCGTGGTGGCCGGCGAGGTGCGTAACCTGGCCAGCCGTTCGGCGTCGGCCGCCAAGGAGATCAAGTCGCTGATCGATGGCTCGGTGGCCCAGGTCCAGCAGGGCTCGACACTGGTCGAGGAGGCGGGCACTACCATGCGCGAGGTGGTCGCTGCCGTGCGCCGGGTCACCGACATCATGGACGAAATATCCGCCGCCTCCCAGGAACAGAGCGATGGCATCGGGCAGGTCAACGTTGCGATCACCCAGATGGATGAGGTGACTCAGCAGAATGCCGCGCTGGTGCAGCAGGCCGCCGCCGCCGCCGCCTCGCTCGAGGAGCAGGCCAGCCGTTTGGAGAAGGCGGCAGCGGTGTTCCGTCTGGCCGGCCGTGCCGGCGCCACATACACTGCCGAGCCGGCATTGCCACGCCCCAGTCAGCCGGCCCTGGCGGCAGCGAAGGCTACCGACAACGCTTCCACCAAGCGCGAGTTGGTGACCGAAAGTGACGATGACTGGGAAGAATTCTGAATGTGCAACGCAACACTCTTTATGACGAGGACGTAAGATGGCCGACACTAACATGAGCATTCTGGTGGTCGACGATTTTCCCACCATGCGACGCATCGTGCGCAGTTTGCTCAAGGAACTGGGATATACCAACGTCGAAGAGGCCGAAGATGGCCAGGATGCACTGACCAAACTGCGTGCCGGTGGCTTCGAGTTCGTTGTCTCGGACTGGAACATGCCCAATCTCGACGGCCTGGAGATGCTCAAGCAGATCCGCGCCGACGATGCCCTGAAATCCTTGCCGGTACTGATGGTGACCGCCGAGGCCAAGAAGGAAAATATCATCGCCGCGGCCCAGGCCGGTGCCAACGGCTATGTGGTCAAGCCATTCACGGCGGCCACCCTGGAAGAGAAGCTCAATAAAATTTTCGAAAAACTGGGCAAATGAACCGTGAGGAGGGCAAGTCATGAGCGGTGAAGCGCAACAGGCCGTAGCTCACCACGGTGAAGATCTGATTCAGCGAATCGGGCATCTGACACGCACATTGCGGGAGAACATGCGCGAGTTGGGGCTCGACAAGGAGATCGAGAAGGCCGCCGAGGCCATTCCCGATGCCCGCGACCGGCTCAATTATGTCGCCTCGATGACCGAGCAGGCCGCCGAGCGGGCACTCAACGCGATCGATCGTGCCCAGCCGATCCAGGACCAGCTCGAGGCCCAGGCCAACGCATTGGACAAGCGCTGGGACGAGTGGTTTGCCGAGCCCAAGGAGCTCGACGAGGCCAAGGCGCTGGTCAAGGAGACGCGCGCCTATCTTGGCGATGTGCCGACACAGGTTCAGGCCACCAATGCCGAGTTGCTCGAGATCATGATGGCCCAGGACTTCCAGGATCTGACCGGCCAGGTGATCAAGCGGATGATGGATGTCATCAAGCAGATCGAGAACGAACTGGTGCAGGTGCTGCTCGATAACGTACCCGACAGCGAAGATCGCCAGGAACTGAAGCGGGCCATGGAGAGCGAGAAAAAGGAGTCGTCGCTACTCAACGGGCCGCAGATAAAGCCCGACGGCGCCGATGTGGTCAGCAACCAGGATCAGGTCGACGACCTGCTCGACTCACTAGGCTTCTGAACGAAAGCAGTGATCATGCAGCGCTCGGTTGACAGAACCGAGCCTGTTTCCCGCCAGCGATATTCCCTTGTTGCGCGACAATCGTGGATTAGCGCCCGATTCGTCGCGCTTTTTGCGTGATTGTCGATTGTCTTTGCCGCGCAGAATAGCCAGCGTTGACCCTTTCCAACCGCCGCCCGCGTGGGAACCATGGCTGACGACAGTAGCGACGAGGAGAAGACCGAAGACCCCACGCCGCGCCGCATCGAAAAGGCGCGCGAAGAGGGGCAGGTCGCGCGATCCCGCGAATTGTCGACGTTCATGCTGTTGCTGGGTGGCGTGGTGGGGTTATGGACCATGGGCACGCTGCTCTACGGTCAACTGAGCCTGGTCATGGAACAGGCGTTCCTGTTCGATCGCGGTATCGCATTCGACACCGCACGCATGATGGCTCATCTCTGGTCGTTGGGTAACGAGACGCTGGTCGCACTTCTGCCCTTGTTTCTATTGTTGACCGTATTGGCCCTGGTCTCGCCGGCGCTGCTGGGCGGCTGGCTGATCTCGGCCAAATCGCTGCAGCCGCAACTGTCCAAGCTCAACCCGGTCAAGGGGCTCGCACGACTCTTTTCGACCCAGGCCTTGGCGGAACTGGCCAAGGCGATCGCCAAGACGGTGCTGGTTGGCAGCGTGGCATTCAGCTTCATATGGCTAAAGCGTGGCGAGCTGATGGCGTTGATGGATCAGCCAGTCCATTTGGCGCTGTTTCATGCCTTGAAGCTGGCGGCACTGTGTTGTGGCCTGATCGTGCTGTCGCTGGTGGTGGTGATCCTGATCGATGTGCCCTACCAGCTATGGAGCCACAACAAGAAATTGCGCATGACCCAGGATGAGATCCGCAAGGAGCACAAGGAGTCCGAGGGCGATCCTCAGGTCAAGGCGCGCATTCGCCAGCAGCAGCAGGCCATGGCGCGCGGACGCATGATGAGCAAGGTGCCGGAGGCCGACGTCATCGTCACCAACCCGACCCATTATGCGGTGGCGCTCAGCTACCGCGACGGCGAGATGTCGGCGCCGCGCGTCGTCGCCAAGGGCGCCGATGCGGTGGCGGCGCGCATTCGCGAACTGGGCGAGGAGCATGATATCCCGCGGCTCGAAGCGCCGCCGCTGGCGCGCGCACTCTACCGCCATGTCGATCTCGACCGCGAAGTGCCGGCGGCCCTTTATACCGCCGTAGCCGAGGTGCTGGCCTGGGCTTTCCGCATCAAGCAGGTGCGTCGCGAGGGCGGCGAAGCGCCGGACACCCCGCGGGATTTACCGGTACCCGCCGAACTGGACACCGCGAGCGGCGATTCATCCTCTGAGGACACTCGATGAACCTGATGGACTCCCTGGGCCGGCACAACTGGCTGGGTGATGCGCGCATGAAGCTGCTGGCCGGACCGCTGCTGATCATCATGATTCTATCGATGATGATCCTGCCGCTGCCGCCTTTTGCGCTGGATATGTTCTTTACCTTCAATATCGCCCTGTCGATCATGGTGCTGCTGGTCAGCATGTTTACCCAGAAACCGCTGGATTTCGCGGCGTTTCCGGCGGTGCTGCTATTCACCACACTGCTGCGCCTGTCGCTGAACGTGGCGTCGACCCGCGTGGTATTGATGGAGGGCCACGAGGGCGGTGATGCCGCCGGCAAGGTCATCGAGGCGTTCGGCGAGTTCCTGATCGGTGGCAACTTCGCCGTCGGTCTGGTGGTATTCCTGATTCTGGTCATCATCAACTTCATGGTCATCACCAAGGGTGCGGGGCGTATCGCCGAGGTGGGCGCGCGTTTCATGCTCGATTCGATGCCCGGCAAGCAGATGGCCATCGACGCCGATCTCAATGCCGGCCTGATCGGCGAGGACGATGCCAAGCGGCGGCGTAGCGAGATCACCCAGGAATCCGAGTTCTACGGCTCGATGGACGGTGCCAGCAAGTTCGTGCGCGGCGACGCCGTAGCCGGTTTGATCATCATGGTGGTCAACCTGATTGGCGGCCTGCTGATCGGCATGTTGCAGCACGACATGAGTTTTTCCGATGCGGGACGCACCTATACCCTGCTGACCATCGGCGACGGCCTGGTGGCGCAAATTCCCGCGCTGGTGATCTCCACCGCGGCGGGTGTCACCGTCTCGCGGGTCAATACCGACCAGGATGTCGGCCAGCAGATGATGGGGCAGCTTTTCGCCAACCCGCAGGTGCTGATGCTGGCCGCGGGCGTCATGGGGCTGTTGGGTCTGGTCCCGGGCATGCCCAATTTCATCTTTCTGCTATTTACCGCTCTGCTCGGTGGGCTGGCCTGGTGGATGTCGCACCGCGCCCAGGAAAAGCTCGCGGATGAGGCCATCAACACCGCGCCGCCGCCGGCGCAGGAAGCGCCAGAGGCCAGTTGGGACGACGTGCAACTGGTCGATACGCTGGGTCTCGAGGTCGGCCACCGGCTGATACCGCTGGTCGATCACCGTCAGAACGGTGAGCTGCTCGGTCGCATCAAGAGCGTGCGCAAGAAGTTTGCCCAGGAGGTCGGCTTCCTGCCGCCGGTGGTGCATATCCGCGACAACCTGGAGCTTGGCCCCAACACTTACGTGATTACCTTGAAAGGGGTCGAAGTGGGGCGCGCCGAGGCGTATCCCGGCAAGTGGCTGGCGATCGATCCCGGCCAGGTCTCGGGTCATCTCGAGGGTACGCCGACACAGGATCCGGCCTTTGGCCTGCCGGCGGTATGGATCGACGGTTCGCAGCGCGAACACGCCCAGGTTTATGGCTACACCGTGGTCGATGCCGGCACCGTGATTGCCACGCACCTCAATCACCTGCTGCATCGCCATTCCGGCGAGATGCTCGGCCGTTACGAGGTTCAGCAACTGCTCGACAAGATGGGCGAGGAGAACAAGGCGCTGGTCGAGGACGTGGTGCCCAAGGCCGTCACCCTGACCACGTTCCAGCGCTTGCTGCACAACCTGCTCGAGGAGGACGTATCGATCCGCGACCTGCGCACCATTCTCGATACCCTGGCCGAGCACGGCTCACCGCAGAGCGACGCGCACGAGCTGACGGCCGTGGTGCGCATGGCGCTGGGCCGGGCGATCACCCAGCAGTGGTTCCCCGGCAAGAGCGAACTGCACGTGATAGGACTCGATGCCAACCTGGAGCAAGTGCTCAGCCAGGCGATGAGCGGCGGCGGTGCGCTGGAACCGGGCCTGGCCGAGACGCTGATGCGGCAGGCCGAGAGCGGTGTCGCGCGCCAGGAGGCCAGTGGCGAACCGACCGTGCTGGTCGTTCAGCATGGGCTGCGTGCGCTGTTGTCGCGCTTCCTGCGGCGTCGCCTACGGCATCTGGTCGTGATGTCGCAAGCCGAAATTCCCGATGATCGCACCCTGCGGATCACTACCCTGATTGGAGGCCGTCAATGAGCGTGAAACGATTCGTGGCTGCCAATAGCCGTGATGCCATGCGCCAGGTGCGTGCCGCACTCGGTGAGGATGCCTTGATCCTGTCCAACCGGCGCGTCGACGACGGGGTCGAGATCCTCGCACTGGCCGATGACGATCATGGCCGTATGACCGGCCAGACGGCCGAGCCGGAGCGCATCGCGACGCCATCGCCGCGCAAGGAGACCGCGTATCGCACACCCGCTCCCGCGAATCCGCGATCGGAAACAGCGGCGTGGGCAGATCGCACGCCGACTGCCTCGGCGGCGAACGGGGCGCTCGATTTCGCGGCATTCAGCGAGCGTGTGTTGGGTGAAATGCACGATCTGCGCGCATTATTGACGACCCAGCAGAGTCTGGCGACGACCGCAACAGGCACGAATGATGGGGTCGATTACCTTCATCAGCTTCTGCTTGGCGCCGGTTTCAGCTCGCGATTGACGGCGGAATTGCTGGAGACGCTACCGGTGGAACTCAAGCTGGCCGAGGATGACGAGGCTGGCGAGTCCTGGCTGAAGCGCCAACTCGCCGCGCGCCTGCCGGTGCTCGACGACGAGGCGGCACTGCTCGATGGCGGTGGCGTCTTCGCGTTGATCGGGCCCACCGGGATTGGCAAGACCACCACCACCGCCAAACTCGCGGCGCGTTATGTGATGCGCCACGGCGGGGCGGGGGTGGCACTGGTGACCACCGACAGCTACCGGATCGGTGCCCACGAGCAGTTGCGTATCTATGCGCGCCTGCTGGGTGTCGAAGTGCATGCACTAAAGGCCGATGCACCGCTGGGCGATCTGCTCGACAAGCTGGCCGACAAGCGCCTGGTCATCGTCGATACCGTGGGCATGAGCCAGCGCGATCATCGCTTGGTCGGGCAGGTCGCGATGCTGGGCGGCTCGTCGGGGGACGCATCGGCGCGTCCGATCCGCCGGTTGCTCCTGCTCAATGCCGCCAGTCACGGCGATACGCTCGATGAGGTGGTCGATACCTATCAGCGCGCATCGCTGGCCGCCGGTGCACCGCTTTACGGTGCGATCCTGACCAAGGTCGATGAAGCGCCACGCCTGGGTGCGGTGCTGGATATCGCGATTCGTCATGGCCTGCGCCTGCACTATGTTTCCCACGGTCAGCAGGTTCCCGAGGATCTGCGTCTGGCCGAGCGCGACGTGCTGATCGAGCAGGCGTTGAACGTGGCGGGCGAGTCATCGTTCGCCGCCGAGCCGAGTCGCCCACAGCGCTCCTCGGCGGGGCGCCGGTTGCAATCGCTGTCGCGTGGATTGCTGGGGCAGGGGCGGGCGCTGGCAGCTGCGCTTGCGGCACTGCGTAGCGAGGTCGCCGGCTTCGGCATGCTCGAGCAGGCCTGGCCACTGTTGGGTTATCCGCTGGAGCAGCAGCGCTTGCGGCTGCCGGCACTGCTCGATACCGCCGCTTGGCGGGACGGCAACGACCGTGAGCCACCCCATGCGATGCTGTGGGCGCGTTCGACGACGGTGAGTGGTGCCGATTGGCCGATGCCGGCCATGTGCTTGAACGCCGGGGGGCGCGCCCAGGCGTTGCCCTGGTTGGCTCACCTTCAGCCGGCGGGTGACACCGAACGTTTGGATTGGGTCGAAAGCCAACTGGGTATGCACTGGCAGTTATTGCCCAATTGCCCGGCCGCTCCCACGCGGGAGCGGCTTGTACATGGCACTGCCGGATGGCTGGCTATCGCCCAGGGTAACTCACGAGTCATCGCCGGTGGCGAGCGCCACACCCTGGCGACGTTGGCGGCGCATGCCGAGCCGCGTGCCCAACTCGATTGCCGCTACCGCGGCCACGATACCCGGTTGTCACTCAGCCGGCTGGCGGTAACGCTGATCGATGGCGACGCATTGGATGCCTGGTTCGGCACACTGATCGATGCCGATAGCGGCCGCCAACTGGCGCAGCGCTACTGGCTGGCACCGCGCCACGAGAACGACGAGACGGCGCTGAACGATGCCATGGCCGCGCAACTGGTACATGACGACTTGCCCTTGCTGACCCGACGCGCCTGGCAGCGGTTGGGCGAGGCGGGCCAACACACTATCGATCCTGAACTGCGCTTGCTGGTCGCGGCGGGGCTGGCGGCCGTCGCCAGCCGGCTCGATCAGGAAAATGCCCCCTGGTCGATGGACGTGCGCGCTCAATTGCTGAATCTGCTCGGCGGTCGCCGGTCGCGCTCACCGGGTGTCCTGCTGGAAGCGTTGATTCATCTGTTCACCGCGCGAGACGTATTCGTGCAGGTGGGCGGTCATGGCTTCAATGACGAGGCGGCGCGGTGAGCGAAACGGACCAAGCCGCTGGCCTGCGCCGCTGGGCGGAAGCGCAGCCGGAATCGCTGCCCGAGAGCACGGCTGAAAATAATCACTCACCATCGCAGGTATTGATGACGGTAGGGTTGCCGGACGGTGCGCATGGTGATGCCTCGCTGGTCGAGCGCGCCCTCGAACGCTGGCGGGAACAGGGCCAGCGCTGGGTTGGCGATCCCGCCTCCTGGCGCGTGGTAGCGCTGGATAGCCACAGCCCGCATCTAGCCGTGCTGGCGGCGCAGCAGTCGCGCTGGGCATTATGGGTCGGCGACGATCTCGATGGCTTTCGGCGTGCCTACCTGACGCTAAAGCGCATCAATCAGCAAGGAGGCCCGAGCCGCCTGCTGCTGGTTCATCCGCCGCTGCCCTCACGTGTCGGCCTGCTCGACAACCTGCAGCAAGCCGCGGCCCAGTTCCTGGGTATCGAGCTACTGGTGATCGGTATGCCGCGCCGGCGCGTCGAGCGATTATGATGGCGCAGCGACGCAGACGATCACGCGCTCTTGCGTTGGCAACCCTGCTCATGGTTTTAGCGCTGGCCTCGTTATCGGTGCTCGCCGCACCCGGCAGTTGGGTTAGCGAGGCGCAAGGCGTTCGGTTGTTCACGCCGGGCCGCGCGATCGAATCCGCACCATTGACACCCCCGGCCGAGCTGGTCGAGGGCGCGCTTATCCGCAGCCTGCGTTGGCGTTTTACGGTGCCGTCGGGGCAGCCGCGTCCCGATGCCTGGTTGTGTCACCCTCGTCGTTGCATCGCGCTTGCCAGCCCGCGCGGCAAGAGTCGAGCCTTGGCCGGCCTGGCCGCCGACGAGCCGCTGGTCTTTCGTTTTCGCCTACCCGCATCGAGCCAGCCCGCTGCGCCATTTCGCATCGAATCGTTGCAGGTGATCGTCGACTACGACTGAACGAGCCGCCATGCTGCCGTCATGTTAAAGGGTAAAAAGCCTGCCGCTTACGGGGGTATTCACCGTTTAGCGACGATGGAGCGGGCGCGATAATGTCACCATCGACAGTGCTCCGGCCAAGCGCCTGACTGTCACTTTCCGATAGGTTCGAGGCGAGTGGATGTACACGGCACAGGGTAAGATCGATCAACATGCACTTCTCAACCAGTACCTGCCCGTGGTCCGGCGCCAGGCATTGGCTTTGCAGGTCAGGCTTCCCGCCAGTGTCGATCTCGATGACCTGATACAGGCCGGCATGGTGGGGTTGCTGGATGCCTTGGGCCGCTACGATTCGGCCCACGGCGCGAGCTTTACGACCTATGCCAGCCAGCGCATTCGCGGCTCGATGATCGATGAACTGCGCAGCCGCGATTGGGCGCCGCGCAGTGTCAGGCGCAATGCCCGCGAAATCGAGGAAACCATACGCCGCCTCGATCAGCAGTTCGGCCGTCCCGCCGAGGAGCGCGAAATAGCCGATGCGCTGTCGCTGAGCATGGAGGAGTATCGCCAGCGGCTGGCCGACAGCAATGGCGGCAACCTGCTGGGTTACGAGGATATCGTCGCCGAAGGCAACGAGCCTCAGGTGGGCACCGGGGCGCCGCCGTCGCCCTTCGATGCGCTCGTCAGCGGCGATCAGCGCCAGCGGCTGGTAACGGCTATCGAGCAGTTGCCCGAGCGCGAGAAACTGCTACTGGGCCTTTATTATCAGGAAGAGCTCAACCTCAAGGAAATCGGGGCGGTGCTCGGCGTCAGCGAGTCGCGAGTCTGCCAGTTGCATAGCCAGGCGGTGGCGAGGCTGCGCACCAAGCTGGTTGAATAAATGCCTGCACGGATGAATCAAGATTTCCGAAAAAGCAGCCCCGGAAGATATTCTTCCGGGGCTTTTGCGTGGTATCGGTCGATCAGGCCTGACGACGGCGCGTGCGCCGGCGACGTGTCGAATCGGAGCCTTCGTCACGCCGGGTGCTACGCTGGTTGCGATTGCCGGGCGAGCCATTGTCGTTGCGTCGGGACGCGCCGCCATTGCCGCCATTGCCGCCACGCCCGCCGCCTCGCCGGCCATTCTCGATCGGCTCCGGCTTGGCGTTGGGATCGGGCTCGAATCCGGGTTCGATGTGCTTGGGCAGATCGCGCTTGATCAGCCTTTCGATGTTGCGCAGCAGGCCATGCTCATCGACGCAGACCAGCGAAATGGCCTGGCCTTCGCTACCGGCACGCCCGGTGCGACCGATACGGTGCACGTAATCCTCGGCGACGTTGGGCAGCTCGAAGTTGACCACATGCGGCAATTCGCTGATATCGAGGCCGCGCGCGGCGATATCGGTCGCCACCAGCACTTGCAGGCTGCCGTCCTTGAACGAGGCGAGCGCACGGGTACGCGCCGATTGACTCTTGTTGCCATGGATCGCCATGGCGGGGATGTCCTGCTTGCCGAGCTGCTCGGCGAGCCGGTTGGCGCCATGTTTGGTGCGGGTGAATACCAGCACCTGATACCACTGGTGACGCTGGATCAAGTGCGCCAGCAACTCGCGCTTCTGCTCGCGATCGACCCGGTAGATGGCTTGATCGACGCTCTCGGCGGTGGTGTTGCGCCGGGCGACTTCGATCAGCGTGGGGTTGTCCAGAAGCTTGCCGGCCAGTTGCTGGATCTCGTCGGAGAAGGTCGCCGAGAACAGCAGGTTCTGGCGCTTGGCCGGCAGCAGTCGCAGCAGCTTCTTGATGTCGTGGATGAAGCCCATGTCGAGCATGCGATCGGCTTCATCGAGCACCAGCGTTTCGACCTGCGACAAATCCACATGGCGCTGCTGATGCAGATCGAGTAGGCGGCCTGGGGTGGCGACGAGCACATCGAGCCCCGGGCGAATGGCGTCGATCTGCGGCTGAGCGCCAACGCCGCCGAAAATCACATGCGAACGCAGCTTGAGATGACGCCCGTAGGTGGCGACGCTCTCACCGACCTGAGCCGCCAGTTCGCGGGTCGGGGTGAGCACCAGTGCACGAATGCGCCGCGCCTGCGGGCGCGGGCCATCGGCCAGGCGCTGCAGCAACGGCAGGGTGAAACCGGCGGTCTTGCCGGTGCCGGTCTGGGCGCTCGCCAGCAGATCGCCACCCTTGAGAACGGCGGGTATGGCCTTCAGCTGAATCGGGGTGGGGGTGGTATAGCCTTGTTCTTCGACCGCGCGTACGAGTTCGTCGCGCAGGCCAAGTTCGGAAAAGCTCATGCAAACTCCGGGATAAACGCATCCGCCAAACGCCCGTAGGTGGGAAGAGCGCCGGTCCCGGCCAATGCGTGGGAAAATCGGATGATAAAACGATCGCGACAGAGGGACGAAGGTGTCGTGCGGCGCATCATGCCAGAAAATATAAAATTATGCACCTTTCGTCGTAGTCCGATCCCCGAATCGACGGTCTACCGCAATGCCTCGATGCGCTCGGCCATGCCATCGGCAACCTGATCCCAACTGCGCCCCAACGCCCTGACCAGCGCCGGGTAGCCATCGCTTTCGAGCGCGACCTCGGCCTGGAAGGGCTCGAAAGCGAGCAATTCGCCATCGGCGTCGTATAGCTGCCAGCGTCCGCCCGCCACGGCCATGCCGTCATAGCGACCCTGGAACCGGTCGACCTCGACTCGCAGGCTGAGCGCCTCGGCACCGCTTGAGGTATCGAGCACACGCGTATCGGGCAATCGATTGGCCAGGCGCTGGCGCAGCCCGCGGGCAAGCTGGCGTTCGAGATCCTCGGCCCACAGATGCGAATTGGCTTGATGCAAAAGAATGTCGCTGCGTTGCAGTACGATGCCTTCGCTATCCAGGAAGCTCGCCAACTCGAGCGAATCGAGTACCAGCGTGTGGCTGGCCGAGCTGCTCTGCTCGGCGACCGTGGGTGACGGCAACGTATAACGAAGCGCCGATGTAGGGCTGCCGGCACAACCGACCAGCCCTGACAGCAGCAGCGGGATCAACAAGCGAGTCGGTCTCATTTCTACCTCTCGGTAATGAACGTGTTTCATTGGCCAGGCGCTCTGGGCACGGGATCTGCGCGCTCGCGCTGATCGAAAATCAGTGCATTGGGGTTTTCGCGCAGCGTGCGGGCGACCGGCTGCAGATCGCGCAGTAGCGCTTCCAGGCTCTCCAGCGTGCCGGTCAGTTCGCGATAGGCCGGCGATTCGGGCGACACGCCCTTGAGTGTCCGCTGCAACTCGCGTAGCGAGGCGTTGATATTGCCGGGTATTTCCTGAATGGCCGGGTCAGAGAGCAGCGATTGCAGCGATTCGGCGGTAGCGCGAACCTCATCGAGGGTTGCCTGGGAGGTGGCCAGGTTCTGGTCCAGCTTATCGAGAATCGGCTCGATTTCCAGGCCGTTGAGCTTGTCGAGCAGATTGGAAACCTTCTGCTCGATCTGTGCGAAGCCGGTCGATACGGTCGGGAACACGGTCTTGCCTTCGAAGGTTTCCGGTGTGTACTTGTCGACGTCATCACGGAAATTCAGATCGACGAATAGCGCGCCGGTGAGCAGATTGCCGGATTCGAGCGAGGCGCGCAGACCGTAATCGGTGAACATCTTCTTGAAGCGCTCACGCCATTGGTTCAGGTCGATGGGCTTGCCATCCTCGTTCACGCTGCCAAGGCGCTGCGGCTCGATACGAATCAGCACGGGAATCGCGAAACGCTGGCGTGTATCGGGCTGTGGCGCGGTGAAGTGCCAGGGTACGTTGGCCACGGTACCGACGCGCACGCCGCGATACTCCACCGGCGCCCCACTCGAGAGACCGCGCACGGTATCGTCGATCAGCAGGACATATTCCAGATAGCTGTTGAAGGTGCCTTGCAGGGCGCTTTCGGCGTCGGCATAGAGCATATAGGTCGTATCGGGTTCGGCCGGAGCGCCCATCGGTATGTCCTCGGGAATGCCGAAGGTGACTCCGCCACCGAGCAGCGTTTCCAGCGACTCGATGTTGACGCTGAACCCTTGGGAGTCGAGGCTCAGGTCGATCCCCGAGGCTTTCCAGAAGCGGGTATTCTCGGTGATTAGTACATCATAGGGCGATTCGATGAACAGCCGATGGCGCATCTCGCGCTCCTCGGGATCGAACGTCGCGTCCTCGACCCGGCCCACGGTGAAGCCCTGATAGGTGATCGGATCGCCGACACGCAGCGAGTTGCCGATCTGACTGACCAGATTGATACGAATGCCCTCGGCACCCGGCGGGGCTACCGGCGGATTTTCGAGTACCTGGAAATGGTATTGGGGTTCGTCGCTGCGCCCCGGTTGCAACTGAATATAGGCACCCGACAGCACGGTACCGAGACCGCTGATGCCTTCACGACCGATACGCGGCTTGACCACCCAGAAATTGCTGTCTTCGTTGAGCATGCGCTCGGCGTCGTGGCTCATGCGTGCGGTGATCACGGTATGGCTCAGGTCGTCGGAGAGGCGCACGCTTTCGACCCGGCCGACTTCGACGTTGCGGGTCTTTATCAGCGTCTTGCCGGCTTCGATGCCCTCGGCGCTGGGCATTTCCAGGGTGATCAGCGGACCGCGCTGCGCATAGTTGTCGTAAACCAGCCACAGGCCGATCAGGATGGCCACCAGCGGCACGATCCAGACCGGCGACAGGCGCGATTGTACGCGGCGTTGGGCGCGAGGCTCATCAGACATGCTGGGCTTCCTTGGCGGTCAGCGTGGGTTCCCACAACAAGCGGGGATCGAAGGTAAAAGCGGCGAGCATGGTCAGCACGACCACGCCGGCGAAAGGCAGCGCGGCCGGGCCGGGACTGACCGACATCAAGGCGCCGGCCCGAATCAGCGCGACCAGAATCGCCACCACGAAAATATCCACCATCGACCAGCGACCGATGAATTCGGTCAGACGATACAGGCGTGTGCGGGTGGTGGGGTGATGACCGGCACTGCGTTTCGCCGCCACACATAGCCAGCCAAGGGCAATCAGCTTGCCCATCGGGACCAGGATGCTGGCGACGAAAATGACCGTGGCCACAGGATAGGAGCCGAGCTGCCACAGTTGCACGACGCCACCGATGATGGTCGACGGCGAGCTATCGCCGAGCTTGGTGGTGATCATGATCGGATAGAGATTGGCCGGTAGATACAGCAGGGCGGCGGCAATCAGGAGTGCCCAGGTGCGTTGCAGACTGTGCGGCAATCGGCTGTGCAAGCGTTCCGCGCAGCGTCGGCAGCGGGGCTTCGGGGTATCG
The DNA here is from genome assembly GCF_946887195.1 of uncultured Halomonas sp. Next base: position 370,589 of record NZ_CAMPKE010000001.1, on the reverse strand, counting down.
AGCCGATTGACCAAGCCACAGGTCGGGCAGCCGCCGAGCCCCTGCTCGGCGGCGGTGGCGCCGGTGCGGCTGTGTTCGGGGGCCAACGGTTCGCCGACCAGCGAGAACCACATCCAGTCGCTGTCGATGGTTTGTAGGGTCGCCAGCAGCAGCACCGCGAAGACACAGAACGACCAGAATGAAATGCCGATGACGACATCGGCCAGCCCGGCGATCTTGATCAGACTGACCAGCGCGCCGATGACGAACACATCGGTCATCATCCACGGATGCAGATGGCTCAGCGAGCGCGCGATGTCGCGGCTGGCCGGCAGGGGCGAGCGGCGCAACAGGCCGATCTGCAACCAGATCACCGCGAGCAGGTAGAGCGCCGGCAGGACCATGATGGTCAGGGCCACGACGATCGCCAACGGCAACTGGTCGAAGCGGACCAGCCCGATGACGGTCTGGGCAAGCTCGATGCGATTGCCGATGCCGCTGTATTCGAAGCTGACGAATTCGAATCCCGAAGCAACCACCAGCGCCACCAGCGCCGCCACGGCCAATGCCAGACTGCGCTGGGCCGGCTTGTAATGACGCTGCGCCAGGGTATGGCCGCAGCGCGGACAGTCGGCCTTCTGGCCCGCGCGCAGCGGCGGCAATGCCACCAGCCAGTCGCACTCGTGACAGGCGCGTAGGCGACGCCGTGATCGCGGGGCGTGCTCGACGGCATCCGGCGACTCCAATACCGTCGGCTCGTGGCTATCGTTCAAAGGGCGTTCCTGTCATTGAGTGACTGCCATTCAACCGTTGGTTGATTGGCCAGTGTAACGTGATTGCCACAGCGTTCGAACAGTGTTCTCAAAGCTCGTCCCGATTGCGGATAAACATTCGACACTGAATGTATCTTTCTCCGCGCTAATCGACAACTGAGGCAGGCAACTGGCCCGCAACCGGCGAGTCGGGCATCATGCTCGCCATCCGCGGTTTGCTGCAGGCAGCCGTCAATCGTCTCGAGGAGATTCTTGCGTGCTACTTTCTATCGCTGCCATCGTCGTTGGCTTGATTCTGCTGGTCTGGAGTGCCGATCGTTTCGTCGACGGGGCCGCCGCCTCGGCGCAACACCTGGGTTTGCCTTCGCTGCTCATCGGTATGCTGGTGATCGGCTTCGGCACCTCCGCACCGGAGCTGCTGGTGTCAGCGCTGGCCTCCTGGCAAGGCAATCCTGGGCTGGCGGTCGGTAACGCCTATGGCTCGAACATCACCAATATCGGCCTGATCCTCGGCGTGGTTGCGTTGATGAGCCCGCTGGCGGTGCATTCTCAGGTCATTCGTCAGGAGTTGCCGCTGCTGGGCGCGGCGACGCTGATCTCGGTCTGGCTGCTGTTCGATGGCGTCATTTCGCGCCTCGATGCCGGGCTTCTGGTGCTGCTGTTGGCCGCCGTGATGACATTGAGCATCTGGCGGGCGCGCAAGAGCGGAGGCGATGTACTGGGCGCGGAGACCGAGGAGAGCATGGCATCCCATCCCATGACCCTGAAGGCGGCGGTGATCTGGACACTGATCGGCCTGGCGGTCCTGCTCGTCAGCTCGCGCATGCTGGTCTGGGGCGCGGTGGATATCGCTCAGGCGTTCGGTGTCAGCGATCTGATCATCGGCCTGACCGTGGTCGCCATCGGCACATCGTTGCCGGAGTTGGCATCGTCGATCAGTGCGGTGCGCAAGAACGAACACGATCTGGTGCTGGGCAACATCGTCGGCTCCAATTTGTTCAATACCTTGGCGGTGGTCGGTCTTGCGGGGCTGATTGCGCCTATCGAGACCGGCAGCGAAGTGCTGACGCGCGACTGGCCGGTGATGGCCGCGCTGACCCTGGCGGTGATGGTGTTCGGCATCGGTCTGCGCGGGCAGGGGCGCATCAACCGCCTCGAGGGTGGCGCGTTGCTGGCCGCCTACCTCGCCTATACCGGTTATCTCATTTACACCGTGATGCAGACCAGCGGCGGCTGAACCAGCGGGCTTCGCCGCGGCAATCGACCGCGCCTGCGTGGCTTCGTCTGCGGCAACACGACACATTGCCGTTCTTCTGCTTGGCGAATGAGATGCGTAGGATAGGTATCGTCAGATTCTGCAACGATTGCATGACTGGCTATCCTCTGATGAGCCGCTGCCGAATGGCGGCGGCCATTTCGGGTTCGATTGACAACAGCAGGGCAGTGGAGGCCCTCATCGATGGCAATCTCTGGGCTAGCGTTGGATTTACGAGGAGCCGGTCATGGAACTTGATCCGATACTGCTATCGCGAATTCAGTTCGCTTTTGTCGTATCCTTTCATGCAATCTTTCCGGTGTTCACCATCGGGCTGGCATCCTATCTCGCGCTGCTCTATGGCCTGTTCGTCAAGACCGGCAATCCTGCCTGGGAGCGCCTCGCCGAGTTCTGGACACGGGTCTTCGCGGTCGTTTTCGGCATGGGGGTCGTCTCGGGTATCGTGATGTCGTTCCAGTTCGGTACCAACTGGAGCAACTTTTCCCAGGCCACCGCCAACTTCCTTGGGCCGATGCTCAGTTACGAGGTGCTGACCGCCTTTTTCCTCGAAGCGGGCTTTCTCGGCGTACTGCTGTTCGGTCGCAACCGTGTCTCGCCGGGCGTGCACCTGTTCGCCGCCATCATGGTGGCGATCGGCACCTTCATCTCGGCATTCTGGATTCTCGCCACCAATAGCTGGATGCATACGCCGGACGGCGTCGAGCTGCGTAACGGCGTATTCCATGTGACGTCGTGGCTCGATGCGATCTTCAACCCATCGTTCCCGTACCGCTTCACGCACATGGCGCTGGCATCGTTTCTCGCCGGGGGCTTCGTGGTGGCGGGGGTGAGTGCCTGGTACTTATTGCGCGGCCACGATGTCGAAGCCAACAGGAAGGCGCTATCGATGACGTTGTGGCTGCTGCTGATCGCCGCGCCGACCCAGGCGGTGGTGGGCGATTTCCACGGTGTGAATACCCTGGAATACCAGCCGGCCAAGATCGCCGCCATCGAGGCCATCTGGGAGACCGAGTCGTCGGTGCCGCTGTTGCTGTTCGCGATTCCCGATCAGGAGGATCAGACCAACCACGCCGAGATCGGTATCCCCATGCTGGGCAGCCTGATTCTGACTCACGACCCGAACGGCAAGTTGATGGGGCTCGAAGAGATCCCACGGGACGAGCAGCCGCCGGTGGTGTTCACCTTCTACGGTTTTCGCATCATGGTGGGCCTGGGCATCCTGATGATCGCGTTTGCCTTGGCGGGACTAATACTGCGCCGCGGTGGGCGGATCTACACCAACCGCGTTTTCCTGCAGGGGTTGCGACTGATGAGCGTGGCGCCGTTCATCGCCGTGCTGGCTGGCTGGATCACCACCGAGACCGGCCGCGCGCCCTGGTTGGTCTACGGCATGATGACCCATGCCGAGGGTGTGACGCCATCGCTGAGCGGCGCTATGGCGCTGTTCACGCTGATCGGCTATGTCGCGGTCTATGCGGTGGTATTCTATTCCGGGGTTTACTATCTCACCCGGGTGATTCGTAAAGGCATGCTGGACGATAGCGACGAGGCCCACGAGGTCGAAAGACCTTCGCGGCCGATGTCCGCCGCCCATGTGCCGTTCGACGATGACGACGATAGCGCGCCGGCAAGGAGTTGAACCATGGAAACCTTCGATTTGTCGGTAATCTGGGCGGTCATCATCGCATTCAGCATCATCATGTACGTGTTGCTCGACGGCTTCGTGCTGGGATTGGGAATTCTGTATCCGCTGGCTCCCGACGAAGAAGCCCGCAACGTGATGATGAACACCGCCGCGCCGATCTGGGACGGCAACGAGACCTGGCTGGTGTTGGCCGGCACGGCGCTGCTGGGCGCCTTTCCGCTGGTCTATACCATCGTGCTGCCAGCGCTATACATCGGGGTATTCCTGATGGTTGCCGGGCTGATTTTTCGCGGCGTGGCCTTCGAGTTTCGTTTCAAGGCGCGGCGTTCCCGCAAGTGGTGGAACCTGGCTTTCGCCGGCGGCTCGGCGGTGACGGCCTTCGCCCAGGGCGCCGTGGTCGGTGCCTATATTCAGGGCTTCGAGACCCGGGACAAGGCTTTCATCGGTGGCGCTTTCGATTGGCTGACGCCATTCACCATCGCAACGGGTCTGGGCATGATGGCGGGCTTTGCCCTGCTGGGAATCACCTGGATCATCATGAAGACCGAAGGCCACGTGCAGGCATGGGCTTTCCGTTTGGTGCCCAGATTGCTTATCGTGGTACTGGCGGTATTTGCCGTGGTCAGCTTGTGGACTCCGGCTATCGATCCCGGGGTCTGGGAGCGCTGGTTCAGCAACATTCAGATCATTTGGGTGCTGCCGGCACTGGCGATACTCAGTGCCGCACTACTGCTCTTCTCGGTCCGGGCTCGCCGGGCAAGATTGCCGTTCTTCGCGACCATGAGCATGTTTCTGTTCACCTATCTGGGTCTGCTGGTCAGCCGTTGGCCCTACGTCGTACCGCCGAACTACACCTTGTGGGAAGCGGCCTCCGCGCCGAGTTCTCAACTCTTCTTGCTGGTCGGCACACTGTTCGTCATCCCGATCATTCTCGGCTATACCGGCTGGGCGTATTGGGTGTTTCGCGGCAAGGTGCGTCCCGGCGAAGGCTATCACTGAGCCGCCCATGGTCGAGTCCGAGCTATCGCCACGCGGGTGGCTACGTGGACAGGCCAGTGGTGTTCGCGGCTGGCTGATGCTCGCATCGCTGGCCGGCATCGCCGCCGGGCTGCTGACGCTGGTACAGATGGGCCTGCTGGCCTGGATAATCAGCCGCTTGATCGAGGGTGCCGATAGTCCCGCTACGCTGGGCGGTGCCTTTCTCGGCTTGATCGGTGCGATCGCGCTGCGTGGGGTTGCCCACTGGGGACAGGAGCGCGCGGCGCTGGAGGCCGGCCTGCGAGTCCGGGCCCGTGTGCGTTCTACGCTGCTCGATCATCTCGCCGCGCTGGGGCCGGTTCGCCTCGGCGACCGTCATAGTGCCGGCCTGGCCGGTCAATTGGTCGATCAGGTCGAGGCGCTGGATGGCTATTTCGCGCGCTTTCTCCCCCAGCTGCGCCTGACCATGATAGTGCCGCCGGTCATACTGGCGGTGGTGGTTTGGCTCGATTGGCTGGCGGCGCTGTTTCTGTTGCTCTCGGCACCGCTGATTCCGCTGTTCATGGCGTTGGTCGGCATGGGCGCCGAGCGGCTCAACCGCGAGCAGTTCGTGGCGGTGACTCGCCTGGCGGGGCAGTTTCTCGATCGGGTACGTGGATTGGCCACGCTGCAACTGTTCAATCGCGCCGAGCAGAGCGTCGATGACGTCTTCGTCGCCGCCGACGATTACCGCTTGCGCAGCATGCGCACCCTGCGCCTGGCGTTTCTGTCATCGGCGGTGCTCGAATTCTTTGCCTCGGTGGCCATCGCCGTCATCGCCATCTATATCGGTTTCGGCCTGCTGGGCTATATCGCCTTCGGCCCCGCCGACGAATTGACGCTGTTCAGCGGCCTGTTCATCTTGTTGCTCGCTCCCGAATTCTTTCAGCCACTGCGCACGTTGTCGCAGCATTATCACGATCGTGCCGCGGCGCTGGGCGCCGCCGATGGCCTGGTCGAGCTACTCAACCGGCCAGCACCGGCGCGGCAGATGGTGGAGCGCCATTCGATGAACCGTGCCGCCGTGCGCTTGAGCCGTATATGCGTCAGCCACCCGGGACGCGGCCGCGTGCTGGGGCCGCTCGATCTGACGGTGACGGCGGGGGAGTGTGTGGCGCTGGTGGGGCCATCCGGCGCCGGCAAGTCGACCCTGTTGCAAGTGCTGGCGGGGTTCGTCGAAATCGAATCCGGCGAGATCGATGTGCCATCGTCGGCCATCGCCTGGATGGATCAGCGCCCATGGCTGATCCAGGGCAGCCTGGCCGACAATCTGCGCCTGGCGGCCCCCGACGCCGATCATGAATCGCTGCTCGATGCCGCCAGGCGTGCCGGCCTTGGCGAGCTTATGGCGAGCCTGCCCGATGGCTTGCAGACATCGCTAGGCGAACGCGGTGTGGGGCTATCCGGTGGTCAGGCCCAGCGACTCGCACTGGCTCGGGTCTTCTTGTCACGCGCACGGCTGCTGCTGCTCGATGAGCCCACGGCGAGTCTCGACAGCGAGACCGAGACGCGCATCGTCGCCGCCTTGCAGGCGCTTCGCGATGAGGGCCGCACGCTGATCGTGGCGACCCATCATCCGGCCTTGGTCGCGATGGCCGATCGCATTCTGACGATCGATGCGGGCCTTGTGAGCGAAAGTGCCGGGGGGGCGAATGCCACGATCCACTGAAACGAGGCCGTTCGCCGAGCTTCGTCCCTGGCTGAAGGTGCTCGATTGGCGGCGTCGCCGCTTGTGGCAGGGCGCGGGATTGATGTTGCTGACCGTACTGGCGGCGATCGGCTTGCTGGCGCTATCGGGTTGGTTCATCACCGCGACGGCGATTGCCGGCGCCTTGCTGGCGGCGGGCGCGGCGATCAGTCTGGGCGTTTATATCCCCGGTGGCGGCATCCGCCTGTTCGCCTTATTGCGAACCGTGGCACGCTATCTCGAGCGGATATACAACCACGATACGGTGCTACGCCTGCTGGCGGATCTGCGTGCACGATCGTTCGCCGTGCTGACCCGGTTGGATGGGCGTGAGCTAACGAAGCTACGTGCCGCCGAATGGCTCAATCGCCTGACGGCGGATATCGACACGCTCGATAGCCTTTATCTGCGGTTATTGGCACCGCCGGCGGTGGCCTTGCTGGCGATCGTCATCGTCAGTGCGTTGGTGGGATTTTTCGTGCCCTGGGCCGGGCTCGCGGTGTTGCTGGCCTTATCGATATTGTGGATGTGGCTGGTGGTGGGCCAGGCCTGGCTGGGCATGGCGGCCAGCCAGCGCCGGGTCGCCACGCTCGATCGCCTGCGCATGCGTACCATCGAGCAGCTCCAGGGCCTGGCCGAGCTACGTTGCTATCGAACCCTGACGTCGCATCGGCATACGATCGAGGCCGAGGAAGATGCCCTCTACGCCGACCAGCGACGCCTGGGAAACCGCCAGGCACTGGGCAATGCACTGGTCGGGTTTGGCGTTGGACTGAGTGCGGTGCTGGCACTGTGGCTGGCGGCCGAGGTGCATATCGGCGAGCGTCTTTCGGGGCCGCTGATGGTGATGATGCCGTTGGCGGTGCTGGCGGTTAACGAAGCCTTGGCGGTACTACCCATGGCGTTCACCCAACTCGGTGCTACGCGCGCAGCGGCGCGGCGCTTGAACGAGCTCTCCGCGCTGCGTGGCACGATCGGCGAGCCCGAAAAACCGATGACATTGCCACCAGGGGCCCTGTCGGTCGATCTGGATAAGGTCTCGTTGCGCTATTCGAGAGGCCATGCCGATTCGCTGCCCCCGGCTCTGGATGACGTGTCGTTGTCCATGGCGCCTGGCGAGCGGCTGGCGCTGATCGGCGCTTCGGGCGCCGGCAAATCGAGTATCGCGCAATTGCTGGTGCGGCTGATCGAGCCAACGGCTGGCAGCATGGCGGTCGGCGGGCATGATATAAGGCGGCTTTCTCCCGCCACGCTGCGTGGTCGTATCGGCTATCTCACTCAACAGGTCGAGCTGTTTCACGACAGCCTGGCGGTGAATCTGCGTCTGGCCAACCCTGAAGCCAGCGACGAGACGCTCTGGGAGATGCTGGAGCTCGTCGAGTTGGAGGGCTGGGCAAGAACGCTGCCGAACGGATTGGAGACCTGGGTCGGCGAATCCGGGCGCCAGCTCTCCGGTGGCCAGGCGAGGCGGGTCGCCCTGGCACGAGTACTGCTGACCGATGCCGATCTGCTGATTCTCGATGAACCCTTCGCTGGGCTGGACGAGGCTACGGCTGCGAGCATCGCCGAGCGTCTCGACAGCTGGTTAGCCGGGCGTAGCGTACTTTATCTGGCACATGACGATGCCGGTCTGCCGGGCGTGACGCGGCTGCTCCGGCTGCATGAAGGGCGGATCGGTTAAGGCTTTGCGCAAACGGTCAAGTCCGGGCAAGATGAGGAGATGTCTCGATGGTAAGGATTTCATGATGAAAGAGTGGCTGAAAGCGCTGCCGAAGGTCGAACTGCATTTGCATATCGAAGGTTCACTGGAGCCCGAGTTGATGTTCTCCTTGGCCGAGCGTAACGCTATTACGCTGCCCTATGCCTCGGTAGAGGAGATTCGTGCGGCCTACGACTTCGACGATCTGCAGTCCTTTCTCGATCTCTATTATCAGGGCATGGCGGTGCTGCGCACGGCGGATGATTTCTTCGACCTGGCAATGGACTATTTTCGTCGTGCCCAGGCGGAGGGTGTCGTGCATGTCGAACTCTCCTTCGATCCGCAGGCGCATCTGGCGCGCGGCATTGAAATGGATGTCCAGTTCGAAGGCCTGACGCGAGCCATGCGTCAGGCCGAACGCGAATGGGGGCTTTCCACCGCGCTGATCATGAGCTTCCTGCGCGATCGGCCCGCCGAAGAGGCCATGGCCGTTTTCGAGCTCGCCGGCCCGTACCTCGAGCTTCTCGATGCGGTCGGGCTCGACAGCGCCGAGCGCGACAATCCGCCGAGCAAATTCGCCGAGGTGTTCGCCCGCGCCAAGCTATTGGGGCTGCCGCGTGTGGCGCATGCGGGCGAAGAGGGCCCGGCTGCGTACATTCGCCAGGCGCTGGACGTGCTCGAGGTGTGTCGCATCGACCATGGCGTGCGTTGCCTAGAGGATCCTGATCTGGTAGTCCGGATGCGCGAGTCCCAGATCCCGTTGACGGTATGCCCGCTGTCCAATCTGCGTCTCAAGGTGGTCGACGATATGCGCGATCATCCGCTGCCGGCGCTGCTCGATGCCGGGCTCAAGCTGACCATCAATTCCGACGACCCGGCGTATTTCGGCGGCGGTGTGCTCGACAACTATGTGGCCTGCTATCACGCGTTCGATTGGGATAAAGGCACTTTTCGTGGGCTGGCGCGCAACGCCATCGAAGTTGCCTTCATGGACGAGGAGCGGCGCAGGAGGCTATTGGCCGAACTCGATACCGTTTGAGCGCGACGCGGCGGCCTGGTGCGCGACGCCGAATAAAAAAGGGCGGCTCGGTGTCAACCAGAGCCGCCCAACAGCGCGAGGCAAGAGAGAAAGGGTAATGCTATGAATTGCGGTGCTCGTTAGGAACCACTGCATAAATGCCTGCACGGACGAATCGCTTTGTCACGCGGTGCTCGAAGAAAAGCCTAACTGCATGTTATGTCTTTTCTCCTGTGCTCCGGGCTCCTCGCACTTCATTCCGCTCGTCAATTTATTCAGCGATTCCTTAGGCGAGCGCACTGGTGTTCTCACGTAGGTCGGCCGAGCGCTCCGTGTCGCGCCGATGTACGCACTCGCCGTTGGCCCAAGTGGCGTAGACGCTGCGGTCGTCGCCGAGAATCATCAGCGCGAACAGTAGCTCGGAGAGGTTTTGGGTACGGCTGGTGCGCCGGGCCATCAGCGGCGTGGCCTTGGGATCGAGCACCACGATGTCGGCCTCGGCGCCTTCGCGCAGGCTGCCGATATGTGCGTCCAGATGCAGCGCGCGGGCATTGCCCAAGGTCAGGCGGTAGAACCCCTGCCAGGCGGTCAGCGGTTGGTTCAGTAGCTGGCCGACCTGATAGGCGGCCTTGAGCGTAGCGAGTCCCGATAGATCGGTACCGCCGCCGACGTCGCTGGCCAGGGTGATATTGAGTCCGGCCTCGCGGCAGGCCAGGCGGTCGAACAGCCCGCTACCCAGGTACAGGTTCGAGGTCGGGCAGAAGGCGATGTTGGCGCCGGCCTGGGCCAGGCGATTGCGTGCTTCCTGGGTCAAGTGAATGCCATGGGCGAAGGTGCTGCGCGGGCCGGACAAGCCGTAGCGCTCGTAGACATCCAGATAATCGGCGGCCTCGGGGAATAGCTCGGCGACCCAGTCGATTTCGCCGAGGTTCTCGCTGAGATGCGTCTGCAGGTGCAGATCGGGCGCATTGCGCAGAATGCCACCGGTGGCGTCGAGCTGCTCGCGGGTCGAGGTCGGCGCGAAGCGCGGGGTCAGGGTATAGCCCAGCCGGCCCTTGCCGTGCCAGTCACTGATCAACCGTTCGCTATCGCGAATGCCGCCGATGGCGGTGTCGGTCAGTGCCTCGGGCGCGTTGCGATCCATCAATACCTTGCCGGCGAGCATGCGCAGGCCGCGACGCTGGGCGGCAGCGAAGAACGACTCCACCGATACCGGATGCGAGGTGCAGAACACCTGGGCGGTGGTGGTGCCCACGCGCAGGGTCTCGTCGAGAAACGCTTCGGCGACGTTCTCGGCATGGGCGCGCTCGGCGAAGCGGCACTCTTCGGGAAAGGTATATTCGTTCAGCCAGTCGAGCAGTTGGCGCCCATAAGAGGCCATGATATCGAGCTGCACATAGTGAACGTGGCTGTCGATGAAGCCCGGCATCATCAGTTTATCGGTGTAGTCGACCACCGCGATGCCGGCCGGCAGATGCGGGGCGAGTTCGGTGTAATCGGCGATGGCCCGGATGCGCCCGTTTTCGAGCCACAGCGCACCATCCTCCAGATGCAGCAGGCTGCCCGCTTCGGGAATATCGTCTTCGCCTGGATCATTCAGGAAACTGATCAAGGGGCCGCGCAGAACGCGCATGGAGGCGGGAGACTCGGTCATTCGTCTTCTCCAACGTGTGAATTCGCGACGCGTTCGGCGTTGAATACATCGCGCAATACTTGGGGATCGAGGCCGCGCCGATCGGTGCGCTCGATGTCCGGTTTCAGGGTCAGCAGCTCGGCACCGACCGCCAAGGCGATTTCGTAAGGGCGCTTGCCCTTGGCGCCATCGATGCCGATGGGGCAGCGCACGCTATCCAACGCGCTCTGCTCGTGCCCGGTGTCGCGCAGGCGGCGCTGGAAGCTGGCCCACTTGCTATGCGAGCCGATCAGGCCGATGGAGGCGCAGTCGCCGCGCTTGAGCAGGACATCGATCAGGGCGCGATCCTCGCCATGGTCGTGCGTCATCACCAAGGCGTGACAGCTGGCCGGCAGGGCCGCGACGGCTGCCGCCGGATCGGGGCTGTAGCGGCAAATCAGGCGTGCCTGATCGCGGGCCCAGGGCGGGAAGCCCTGTTCGCGGCTGTCGCACCAGATCACGCGCCACGGCAGCGGCGCCATCAGCCCCACCAACGCCTGGCCGACATGGCCGGCGCCGAACAGGGCGACGCTCATCTCGGCGCCGGCGAAGACCTCGATCAGTACATGCACGTAGCCGCCGCAGCACTGGCCGGAGCGCCCGCCCAGCGGGAAAGCCTCCAGGCGTGTGCCGCCCTCGCCACGCTGCAATGCTTCACGCGCGGCGGCGATGACCTGATGCTCGAAGGTGCCGCCGCCGAGGGTGTCGTAGACCTCGTCGGCAGTGATCACCATCTTGGCACCGGGCTCGCGCGGCGTGGAGCCGGCGGCTCCGACCACGCTGGCCAGGGCATGCGGCAGCGCGGCGTCCTGCAACTGGTGCAGGACGTCGTGCCAGGCGCTGGGAGAGGCGCCTGCCGCCGTATCAAGCCAGGTCATCGCTCGTCTCCGGCTGTGCCGCCCGGGTCGGCGTGGCGCTGCGCAGGGCTTCGGCCGCCATCAGCACGCGCTCCGGCGTGGCTGGCGTATCCAGCCGCGGGCAGTACTGATAATCGGCCAGGCTGGCGAGGGCGTCGCGCAATGCGGACCAGACCGACATGCCGAGCATGAAGGGCGGCTCGCCGACGGCCTTGGAGCGATAGATGCTGGCCTGCGAGTTGGGATGCCCCTGCAGCAGCTCGACATTGAACGCGGGTGGCAGGTCGCCGAAAGCGGGAATCTTGTAGGTCGCCGGCCCGTCGGAGATCAGTCGGCCCTGCTCGTTCCACTTGAGCTCCTCGCTGGTCAGCCAGCCCATGCCCTGGATGAAGCCACCTTCGACCTGGCCGATATCGATCGCCGGGTTCAGCGAATCGCCGACGTCGTGAAGAATATCGGCACGGACCAGGCGATACTCTCCGGTCAGGGTATCGATCTCGACCTCGGAAACGGCGGCACCATAGGCGTAATAATAGAAGGGGCGACCCTTGCCGGAGTCACGGTCGTAGTGGATCAGCGGCGTGGAGTAGAAGCCCTTGGCAGATAGCGAGACACGACCCAGGTAGGCCGCCTGGACCAGCTCGCCCCAGGGAATGCGGCGATTGAAGGCGACGAGATCGCCATCTTCCATGCGCATGCCTTCGCGGTCGATTTCGTAGTGCTCGGCGGCGAAATCGAACAGCCGTTCGCGCACCTGGCTGGCGGCGTCGCGCGCGGCCATGCCGTTGAGGTCGGCACCGCTGGAAGCCGCGGTGGGCGAGGTGTTAGGCACCTTGTCGGTGCGCGTGGCGGTGATGCGCACCTGCTCGAGATCGAGCCCCAGCTCGCGTGCCACGACCTGGCAGACCTTGGTATGCAGGCCCTGGCCCATCTCGGTGCCGCCATGGTTGATCATCACGCTGCCGTCGGTGTAGACGTGCAGTAGTGCGCCGGCCTGGTTGAGGTGCTTGGCGGTGAAGGAGATGCCGAACTTGACCGGGGTCAGCGCCAGGCCCTTCTTGATGATCGGACTTCTGGCGTTGTACTCGGTGATCGCCTGGCGGCGTTTCCAGTAATCGCTGCTTTTCTCCAGGCGCTCGACGATCTCCACGGTCAGTGCATGCTGATCGACGGTCTGACCATAGTGAGTGACGTCGCGGCCGGGGCGATAGAAGTTGCGTTTGCGCACCGTCAGCGGGTCTTCGCCGACATAACGGGCGATATCGTCCATCGCCGCCTCGATGATCATCATGCCCTGCGGGCCGCCGAAGCCACGGAAGGCCGTGTTCGAGGCGGTATGGGTGCGGGCGCGATGACCGGTGACCCGTGCCGCGCCCAGCGAGTAGGCGTTGTCGGCGTGAAACATGGCGCGGTCGACCACCGCCTCTGACAGGTCCGGCGAGTAGCCGCAATCGCCGATCACGGTGATGTCGCCGCCGCTCAGCACGCCCTGATCGTCGAAGCCGAGCCGATAGCGGTTGTGGAAGGGGTGGCGCTTGCCGGTGGCACGCATGTCCTCGGCGCGCGGCAGGCGCAGGCGCGCCGCACGACCGGTGCGGCGGGCAATCAGCGCGGCGATGCAGGCCCATGGCGAAGCCTGGGTCTCCTTGCCGCCGAAGCCGCCGCCCATGCGGCGCATCTCCACGGTCACGGCATGGAAGGGCACGTCGAGCACCTCGGCGACCAGTTTCTGGGTCTCGCTGGGGTGCTGGTTCGAGGTATAGACGACCACGCCTTCGTCCTCGGTGGGCACGACCAGACAGGCCTGGCCCTCGAGGTAGAAGTGTTCCTGGCCGCCGACGAACTGCTCGCCCTCGAGCACATGGGCCGAGGCGTCCAGTGCCTGTTGCCAGTCGCCGCTCTGCTGCACGTGGGTGGGACGTACCACATCGCCGGCTGCGGCGGCGGCCACCGGGTCGAGGCTGGCAGGTTGCTCGTCGATCTCGACCACGGCCAGCTTGGCGGCCTGGCGTGCGGCCTTGTAGCTGGTCGCGGCGACCGCGAACAGCGATTGACCGAGATAGCTGATCTCGTCGTCGACGAAAATCGGGTCGCCGGGGAACACCGGGCCGATATCGGTATGGCCGGGCACATCGACGATGGTGATCACATCGACCACGCCGGGAGCGCGTTTGACCTTTTCCAGGTCGAGGCGGGTCAGACGGCCATGAGCCACCGGAGAGTAGCCGAGCGCGATGTGCAGGGCTTCGGCAGGCGCCGGGATGTCATCGATATAGGCGGCGCGACCGGTGACATGCTTGATAGCGCTCTCGTGAGCGCTAGCCTTGCCGGCAGCGTTGCGATTCGGTTCGCGCTCGGTATCGCGAGCCAGTGGGCCATCGCCCTTGTTGTGGCCGGCCTGCTCACGACGGGCCTTGGCGGAATCCTGGGAGATATCAGTGAGCGTACGCATCGAGGCACACCTCCGCGTCGTTTTTATCGGAATGCTTGCCGGGGCTACTCTTGCTGACACCGGCCAGCATCAAACGTAGACGTTCGAGCAGATTGACGGCGGCGATCAGGCGGTACTCCTTGGTGCCTCGCACATCGGTCATCGGCTGGAATTCGCCGCGCAGCGCGGCCTTGGCGGCTTCGAACGCCGCCTGGCTGGGTGCCTGGCCCTCGAGTGCCGCCTCGGCGTCTGGGGCGCGCTTGGGAATGCCGGCCATGCCGCCGAAGGCCAGGTGAACGTCGCGCATCACGCCGTCCTCCAGGCGCCAGGCGAAGGCGGCGAGCACCGCCGAGATGTCGTCCTCGCGGCGCTTGGACAGCTTCCACACCTTGAGGGTGTGATCGTCGCTCGGGCGCGGCAGGAAGATGGCGCGAATGAATTCGCCCTCCTTGAGCGCGGTCTTCTTGTAATCGAGGAAGAAGTCGGCGAGGGGAATTTCGCGCGCGCCTTCGGGGCCATCCAGCGCCAGGCGGGCATCGAGGGCCAGCAGCACCGGCGGGGTATCGCCGATCGGCGAGGCGTTGGCGACGTTGCCGCCCAGGGTCGCGCGGTTACGGACCTGGGAGGAGGCGAAGCGGTGCATGAGGTGCTCGAAGGCCGGGTAGTGCTCGGCGAACAGCGGCTCGAGACGGCTATAGGTCACCGCGGCGCCGATCCACCAGCCCTCGGGAGTCTCTTCCAGGGTATTGAGCTCGGCGACCTGGCGAACGTCGATCAGATCGTCGAGGATCTTGAGCTGCTGAGTGGCTTCCAGCCAAAGGTCGGTGGCGCCGGCCACCAGGCGCGACTGCGGGCGCTCGCGGCGCAGCTCGCGCAAGGCGGCCAGGTCGCGTGGCGAATCGAAGCGCCCGCTGGCCGTGGCACCGGCCGACTGCGTCTTCGTCGCATCGGTATACAGAGCCGCGACATTGCCGGGCAGGTCCGGGTCGTCGGCCCACAGCGGATGCGTATCCGGGTAGTCGTTCATGCGCAACGCGGCATCGCGGATGGGGCGGTAGCCGGTGCAGCGGCACAGGTTGCCGCCGAGCGCCGCTTCCATGCGTTCCTGGGTCAGCGGGGCCGGGCGGCGGCGCTGCTGCTCATGCAGGGTGAACAGCGACATGATGATGCCCGGCGTACAGAAACCACACTGGCTGCCATGACAG
Source organism: uncultured Halomonas sp. (assembly GCF_946887195.1). Next base: position 355,330 of record NZ_CAMPKE010000001.1, on the reverse strand, counting down.
TCGACCATGGCGGCCTGAACGGGATGCAGGGCATCGCCGCGTGCCAAGCCCTCCACGGTGACCAGGTGGCAGCCATTGAGTTGATGCGCCGGGGTGATGCAGGCATTGGCGCTATGGTAGGCGAGGCCCCCTTGGCCATCGGGTTCGCCGATGGTCACGGTGCAGGCACCGCAATCGCCGGAGGCGCAGCCTTCCTTGGTACCGGTCTGGCTGAGTCGGGTACGCAGCAGCTCCAGCACGCTGGTATCGGAGGGGACGTCGGCGCATTGCCGCCGTTGCCCGTTCAGGTAGAAGTCGATCATCACGGGGTTCGCTCGTTGTTATCGCGGTTGGTCCGTCGTTGCATGATGTTTTATGTTTTTGACCAAATGGTCAAGTTATCTCAGCGTGGCTCAAAGCCTCCGATAGTGCAAGTGAAAAATTGCGTGGCGTGGGCATGTACGGCAAGCTTGCTGCTTTCACCCCGTAGAGTGTCACGATGACGACGATAGCCACGCCCGATACGACGCGTGCCCGGCTGCGCAATGAACAGGCCATTCTCGAGGCGGCCGAACAGGTCTTCGCTCGCCACGGTTACCGTGGTGCAAGCGTTCAGGCGATTGCCGAGGCGGCCGGGCTACCCAAGTCCAATGTGCTGTATTACGTGGGCAGCAAACGAAAACTCTACGTCACTCTGCTCGAGCGCATGATGGGTCGCTGGAACGCCATGCTCGACGACATCAGCGTCGACGACGATCCCGCCGAAGTGCTCGAGGCATTCATACGCAGCAAGATGGAGTTGACTCGCACTCACCCCCAGGGCTCGCGACTGTTCGCCGCCGAAGTGCTGCAAGGGGCGCCGTTTCTCCAGGGTTATCTGCGCGGTGAATTGAGAAATTGGGTCGATGCGCGTGCCCGGGTCTTCGAGCAGTGGGCCGAAAAGGGGCTGATGGATCCGGTGGATCCGGTGTGGCTGATCTTCCTGATCTGGTCCTCCACCCAGCATTACGCCGATTTCGAGGCCCAGGTGCTCAGCATCACCGACCGTGACGTATTGAGCGAGCCCGACTACCGCGACATCACCGACTTTTTGTGCAAGGTCATTCTCAAGGGCTGCGGCGTCGCGACGCGCCAGATGTAAGCTTTTGGCGGCCGAACAGGGCCCGGTATGAACCGGGCCGCTTGGTTGCGACGGGCTTCCGATCAGAGCTTCCAGGTGACCATCAGCTGCGGATGGTGTTCATCGGCACCATCGATACCGTACTTATTCTCCCAGTATTGGTATTCGATCCCCGCGTAGAGCTTATCGCTGGCACCCCAGAAGTCGCCTATATCCAGCAGCAATTGCGGGGCGCTGTTGATGCTCTTTTCGCTATCGCCCTCCGCACCCGCATAATCGAAGTGGCCCTTGAACAGCCAATCGGTCGTGCCGATCTCGAAGCTCGAACCCCAGACCAGCGTAACCTGCCACGTATCGCCGGGCAGGTCGGTGTCGTCGCGGACGTAGGTATTGAGCTGAAAGTAATCCATGCCGGGAACCGCCAGGTCGAAACCCAGCCCGTATAGGCGGCGGTTGATGTTCTCGCCCATTTCCAACTGGCCGGCCAGAAGCACATCGGTGATGGGGCCAAAGGCCAAGTCGGCTCCGGTCATCTTGCCGAAGCTCAGGCGTGGCGCATATTCGCCGTAAAGATTCGGCAGGGTGGCGCCTTCTTCCCGATCGCCATCCAGATTGGTGTAATCGAAGAAGAAAAAGTTATCGCCATACGCCCAACCATTGGCCACTTCGAAGGTGGCGATGGTTCGCTGTTCCTCGCCAACCGCATAATCCCAGCCCTTGAGTACCGAGATCGTGGAGGATGTCCACGCCTGCGCACCGGTTGCCATACCGGCTAATAGCAGTCCCAAGACACCGGAGGCTGCGGGTTTGGACATTGTTCGAATAGATTTCATGAATCCCTCTTTTGTATCCAACAATTGTTTTTGTAGATGTGAACACTACGGTATACAAAATAACAAAGCCTGGACCCATGTCACTAGCCAGAAAGAGCGCAAACTCAATATTCAAGGCTATTTATCAATAAAAAGTTGATAATCGAGAATAACGATCAAGAGTCGAAGTGGTGCGCAGCAAAAAACACTGCGAATTGTCGTGCGTGCACAGGAGCCTATATTTCAGCCATTTTGGCGTTTTTCGGCTATCCGAAGCGGCTCGGTATCTCGTCAGTACTGCTGTCGCCGAGCGTTTTGAATACACATGGTCATGGGTCTGTGAACATGCGATGGTTACCAGATGAGAAAAGCAAGAGGGCGGAGGCATGAGCAAGAGCTGGAAGGACGATGTGCTGGCCGACATCAAATCCGGGGTGCGTATCAGCGATCAGCACATCGTCGATATGATACGCCAGGCGGTGCTCACGCAGCGCCTGCCACCGGGAACGCGACTGCCCGAGGTGACGCTGGGCGATATCTTTGGAGTCAGTCGGTCGGTCGTGCGCAAGGCGCTGACCCGGCTGGTATCGGATCATGTCATTGTCCAGCAGCCCAATCAGGTAGCGCGTGTGGCGGCGCCCGACGTTGAGGAAACCCGTGAGATATTTGCCGCACGGCGGCTGGTGGAGGGCGAAGTCGCCTCCTTGATGGCGGGCAAACTGAGCGCATCCCAGCGCCGGGAATTGGGCCGTATCATCGATGAAGAGCATCAGGCACACCAGCGCGGCGACGAGGCGCAGCGGGTCGAGTGCTCGTTGGCGGTGCATCGTTACCTGGCCGAGCACTCTCCCAATCGAGTGTTGGGCATGATGCTCGCCGACCTGATCCTGCGAACGTCGATCGTCATCGCGCTTTACAAGCGGGCGGGCATGGAGGCGTGCTATCTCGATCATGACCATGCCGACTTGCTGGCGTTGTTGGAGCATGGCCCCGCCGAAGAGGCCAGCCGGCGCATGCAGGAGCACCTGAGCGCGCTCGAGGCATTGCTCGATCTACGCCCACAGGAGACGCGCATCGATCTGGCCTCGATTCTCGGTGGGGTCGCCTAGGCGAGACATTCAAAGATGAAGGCCTTGTACAATTCGCACGGGATAACCTGTACGTGAATTGTACAATCGAAGCGTACCGGCTTATACTGAGAGCGTTCGTGCTTTCCCTGTTTCTACTGCGCGAACGCCTTTTGCTCACCGGTCTCGACTCCCCTGAGACCGGTTTTTTTTAGGTCTCGCCCAGGTTTCAAGTGACGACCTGAAGAGATGCAAGCCATATATTCAGCTATCGCCGGGCGGCTCTACCCCTTGCCATTGCTCTCAACTCAAGGGTTTGAAAGGAGGGCGATTTGCGCTTGCATTTGGCAGTGAAAACGCTAGTATATGCCTCGTTCGGCACGCATCGTATGAGCAATTGCTGATATAGCAGCCGAGCGGTAACGGAGCGTGGCGCAGCTTGGTAGCGCGCTGCAATGGGGTTGCAGAGGTCGCAGGTTCGAATCCTGTCGCTCCGACCAAAGAAATCAGAAAACGGCCACTCGGTTCTCCGGTGGCCGTTTTTCGTTGCCCGCAGACGTCATGTTCTAGCGCGATCCACACCGATGGCGCTGCACGGTCGGTAGGTGGAAAGGCGTACCTACCCGACACAGACTTGCTACATAGGTCTTATGGCTCAACTCTCATCCGTTCGCGACACTCAACGATTGGCGGTCGGCAGGAATCCGGAGGCTGCATGTGGCAGGTCATCAGATCGGTTCTGGCGGCATTCTTCGGCGTTCAGAAAGATTCTCGGCGACGCCACGATTTCGAGCACGGCAAGCCGATCGTTTTCATCGTCACCGGCGTGATCATGGCACTGATTCTGGTGGGGCTGGTGGTCTTCGTGGCGACGATGGCGGCGGGCTGAAGAGCGTTTAATTTGACGTTGTATGTTTGGCTGACGAATCACGAGGTTCTTCTATACTGTTTTCTAATCTACTTAGCAATGCTCCTATGCACTAAAAAAACCAAGGGGGAGTCGATGCGCAAGGTATCCGTACTGGCTGTCATGGTAATGGTATTTGCTGGGTTGGAACGCAACGCTCTGGCCAGCGACTGGAACATGCCAGTCGGAGTAACCGATATCAGCCGCAGTGTTTATAGCCTGCATATGCTGATTTTCTGGATTTGCGTCGTCATCGGCATCGTGGTTTTCGGGGCCATGTTTTATTCGCTGTTTCGTTATCGACGCTCCAAGGGTGCCAAGGCCGCTCATTTTCATGAACATACCACCGTTGAAGTATTCTGGACCGCGATTCCCCTCCTGATTCTCGTTGCCATGGCCGTCCCCGCCACGGCCACGCTAAAAGAAATGTACGACACTTCCGAAGCCGATCTCGATATTCTGATCACTGGCCACCAGTGGCGCTGGCAGTATGAGTATCTGGGCGAGGGTGTCAGCTTCTTTTCCAATTTGTCGACGCCGAGCGCCCAGATCGAAGGCGAATCGCCGAAGGATGAGCATTACCTGCTCGAGGTGGACCAGCCGCTAGTGCTGCCTGTCGATCGCAAGGTGCGATTGTTGACCACGTCGGCCGATGTCATCCACTCATGGTGGGTGCCGGCTTTTGCGGTCAAGAAGGATGCCATGCCCGGTTTCATCAACGAGTCCTGGACCCGTATCGAGGAGCCGGGCATCTACCGTGGCCAGTGTGCCGAGCTATGTGGCAGGAATCATGGCTTCATGCCGGTGGTGGTCCACGCCATGGAAGAGGATGACTACGACGCCTGGCTGGCCGAGCGCAAGCAGGAAGCCGCTGCGGCGGCCAATAGCGTCGACCGCGAGTGGAAAATGGATGAGCTGATGGCACAAGGTGAAAAGGTTTACTCGACGATTTGTGCCGCCTGTCACCAAGCCGAAGGGCAGGGCCTGCCGCCGACCTTCCCGGCGCTGGCCGGCGATCAGGAGCTGATGAATGACCTGGAACGGCATATCACCACGGTACTCAACGGCGTTTCAGGAACGGCGATGCCGGCTTTCAGTGGCACGCTCAGCCCTGTGGATATTGCGGCTGTAATCACCTTCGAGCGTAATGCCTGGGGCAATGAGACCGGTGACGTCATTCAGCCATCGGATATCCAGGCGCGCCTGGCACAATAATTTCAGTACTTTGGATCCTGTCCACAAGTCGACTGGCTAGGAGATGTCCGATGGCTCCCAAATTGCCCCCAAAGGCACCGCTTGAGCATGGCGATAGCATGACCGGTGGTAGTGCTCAGGCTCACGCAGGCGAGCATCATTATCGCAGCGGCCCACTGCGCTGGTTATTGACCACCAATCATAAAGAGATCGGTACGCTTTATCTGATATTTTCGCTGACCATGTTCATGGTCGGCGGCACCATGGCACTGGTTGTGCGATTGGAATTGTTTCAGCCCGGTCTGCAGATGGTCCAGCCCGAATTTTTCAATCAGATGACCACCATGCACGGTCTGATCATGATTTTCGGCGCGGTGATGCCGGGGTTCGTCGGGCTCGCGAACTGGATGGTCCCGTTGCAGGTCGGGGCGCCGGACATGGCGCTTCCGCGACTCAATAACTTCAGTTTCTGGCTATTGCCGATAGCCTTCGTCCTGCTGCTCTCAACGCTACTGATGCCCGGTGGCGGTCCCAACTTCGGCTGGACGTCCTACGCGCCGTTATCGACGACCTACGCTCCGCCATCGACGACCTTCTTCATTTTCTCGCTGCACATGGCGGGTATCAGTTCGATTCTCGGTGCGATCAATATCATTGCGACGATTCTCAACCTGCGTGCACCGGGCATGCGGCTGATGGACATGACCCTGTTCGTCTGGACCTGGCTGATTACCGCGTTCCTGTTGATCGCGGTCATGCCGGTGCTGGCGGGTGTGCTGACCATGATGCTGTTGGATATCAATTTCGGCACCAGCTTCTTCAATGCCGCCGGCGGCGGCGATCCGGTACTTTTCCAGCATCTGTTCTGGTTCTTCGGTCATCCCGAAGTCTACATCATGATTCTGCCGGCGTTCGGTATCGTCTCGGTGATCGTGCCGACGTTTGCGCGTAAACCGTTATTTGGCTACTCCTCGATGGTTTATGCCACGGCGTCCATCGCCATTCTGTCGTTTACGGTCTGGGCGCATCATATGTTCTCGGTGGGATTGCCCCTGGTGGCGGAGCTGTTCTTCATGTACGCCACCATGCTGATCGCCGTGCCTACCGGGGTGAAGGTTTTCAACTGGATCGCCACACTCTTTCGGGGCTCGATTACCTTCGAGACCGCGATGCTGTTCGCATTGGCATTCATCGTGCTGTTCAGCATTGGTGGCTTCTCGGGATTGATGCTGGCTATCGCGCCTGCCGATTTCCAATATCACGACACCTATTTCGTCGTCGCGCATTTCCATTACGTGCTGGTGCCGGGCGCGGTGTTCTCGATCATGGCGGCGGTCTATTACTGGCTGCCCAAATGGACCGGCCATTATCCGGATGAACGCCTAGGCCGCTGGCATTTCTGGTTATCGGTGATCGGGGTCAACCTGCTGTTCTTCCCCATGCACTTTGCGGGTCTGGCGGGTATGCCAAGGCGCATCCCCGATTACGCCTTGCAGTTTGCCGATTTCAATATGGCGTCGAGTATTGGCGGCTTTCTATTCGGCTTCTCCCAGCTATTGTTCATATGGGTCGTCGTCAAATGCGTGCGTGGTGGGGTGAAAGCGCCTGCCAGGTCCTGGGACGGCGCCACCGATCTCGAATGGACCGTGCCCAGCCCGGCACCGCTGCACACGTTCGAGACGCCGCCCGACATGCGTCGCGTCGAATCCTGATAGGTTCGGGCGCTGTCGACGCCTGGAGGTAGGCTCATGACACCCGTGCAGCGGACGGTGACGAAAACGGTAATTGCCTTGATAGGCATGGTCGGCTTCACCATTGCCCTGGTGCCGCTGTATGACGTGTTCTGTCAGATTACCGGCCTGAATGGCAAGGTTGCCAGCCAGGCGCAGCCGATCATCAGCGAAAACGTCGACACCTCGCGCTATGTCACCGTGCAGTTCATTACCCGCACCGGTAGTGGATTGCCGTGGCGGCTGGAGGCATTGGACCGCCAGCTTCGAGTGCATCCCGGCCAGTCCTATGAAGTGCTATTCGATTTCACCAATTATGGCGACGAAGCTCGTCGAGGCAGGGCGGTACCCAGTGTCAGCCCATCCGAGGCCTCGCTGTATCTGCGCAAGGTGACGTGCTTCTGCTTCCGGGAGCAGCGTCTCGAGGCCGGCGAGCAGTTACGACTACCCGTAGTATTCCAGCTAACGACGGACCTTCCCGAGAGCGTCCATACCGTGACTCTCGCTTATACCCTATATCCCGCGGCTAACGACTCGGCACTTGATGATCGGGCGATGCCAGCGCAAGGAGGTGACGCATGAGTGGTGGCAGCTACTACGTACCCGCGAGCAGCAAGTGGCCGATTTTCGCTGGGCTGGCACTGGCGGCGACGCTGGTTGGGCTGGGCATCCTGTTGGTACACGGATGGGGCAGCTGGATCATGGGGCTGGGCATCGCGGGAGTCCTCGTCGTGATGGGGTTGTGGTTCCGCGATGTGATCAGGGAGTCGCGGGGTGGACTCTACGACGCTCAGATGGATCGTTCGTTTCGTTGGGGAATGGGTTGGTTCATCTTTTCCGAAGTGATGTTCTTCGCGGCGTTCTTCGGCACGCTATTCTATGTGCGAACGTTCGCTCTGCCATGGTTGGATGGGGAAGGGGCCAAGGGAGTCAGCGCCTTGTTATGGCCTGATTTCGCCGCCAGTTGGCCATTGATGAACCCACCGAACAGCGAGATCGAAGGGCCCATTGGAATCGTCAATCCCTGGCAGTTACCCCTGGTCAATACGCTGTTTCTGGTCACCTCCAGTATCACCCTGACCATCGCCCACGAAGGATTGAAAGCGGGTTATCGCGATAGCGCGCGCAACTGCCTGATGGTCACACTCGCACTGGGCGTGTGTTTCCTGCTGGTACAGGGTTTCGAGTATTACGAGGCATACCATCATCTGGGTGTCACCCTGCAGGCAGGGATCTATGGCTCGACGTTCTTCCTGCTCACGGGATTTCACGGCGCTCACGTTACCGTTGGCGCAATCATTCTCGCGGTCATGCTATTTCGCCTGCAACGCGGTCATTTCGCGCACGATGAACACTTCGGCTTCGAGGCTGCGGCCTGGTACTGGCACTTCGTCGATGTCGTGTGGATTGGGCTCTTTCTGTTCGTATACGTGTTCTAGTCATGGCATGAGTAGCGGTCGACAGCGCCGTCAATTGCCTAGGTCTCCGACATAGAAGCCGTACAGCAGCAAGACCACCAATAAGGCGGCCAAGCCGACTCGGACCTTGAGCGATGTCAGCAGACGCCTGGATTGGCTGGAGTCATGCAGTAAAAAACCTGCGCCGGCCATGAGGCTGCCAAGCATGGCGAGAAAGACGATCGCAATCAGCACTTCGAGCATGGGGAACTCCTATCGATGGGAGTCGATAGTTCAAACAAGCCCAAGGGCGGCGTCAAGTGGCAATCGCTTTGGTGGCTGGGCTGGACGCTACTGATCGCCCTGGGGTTGATGCTGGGAGCCTGGCAGTGGCAGCGCGCCGAAGAGAAGCGTGACTACCTGGCGCGCCTGGCGGATGCACCGACCTTGGTGGCGCCGTCTCAGGCGCCGCCTGAAGGCTCCAGGGTGCATTTGCGTGGGCGTTATGTGCCCGAAGCGACTCGCTTTCTCGATAATCGCGTGCTCGACGGTCGCGTCGGTGTGGCTGTACTGACACCGCTGATCGACGATCAAGGACGCTGGTGGTTGATCGAGCGTGGCTTCGTGCCCATTGGCCCTCGGCGCGAGGATCCGATCGTCGATACGCCTTCGGGGCAGGTCGAGGTGAGCGGGCAGTGGCAGGTCGCGGGCGAGCGAGCGCCGGTTTTCGGCCCCAACCAGCAGGGCCGCTGGCTGCAGAGCATCGTCCTGGATGCCTGGCAACCCGCCGGCCGATTCGCACATCCCGGCTGGTTGCACCAGATGAGTGGTGCGGGCCATTTTGCCAGTTGGTGGAAACCGAGCGTGATGCCGCCCAGTCGTCATATCGGCTATGCCATTCAGTGGTGGGGGCTGGCCCTTGCGGCGGCCGCTGTCATGGTTTTTGGAAGGCGCTACGCCCTCATGAATCGTCATGCCGTGAAGGAGAAACCATGATACGACGATTGTCGTTCGATACTCGGCAGCGCTTGAAACTGCTTGCATTGATTGCCCTTTTTGCCGGCCCGATGCTATTGGCCTGGGTCATGGTCGAGTGGCGTGTCGGTATCCCCGAAGAGCGGGCCGCGCACGGGCAATTGATGCCGTCGTTACCGCCATTGACGCAGTGGCCATTGAAAGAGCCGCGCCCCGCATTCGAACCGGGCGATTGGGTGTTCGCTTACGAATGTGGCGATAGTGACTGCGACATGGCGGCCGATCGCTGGTGGCGTCTGCATCGGGCGCTAGGCAAGGATGCGACGCGGGTCATCCGTTTACGCCTCGGTGCGTCACGAGAGGCGACACTACCCGGCGAAATCGCGGGCCAATGGCGACAACGCCCTGACTGGAGCCGTGCGGGTGAGTCATGGTTCATCGATCCGCAGGGGCGCGTCGTACTGGCTTACGAGGATGGGCAGCAGCCGGACGGTGTGCTCGACGATATAAAGCGTCTGCTGAAGATGAATTCAGAGCCTGAATTCGCGATGAGGGATGCGATAGGCGAATAGTGCCGTGCCGGCCGGATTTGGAAGGAAAACCATCGACGATAACGACTACAGTTTAAGGTGTTAGCGTCGATCGGTGATCGATGCTAGGCAAATCATGGTGAAGAAGGGGCGCTATCGATGGAAGCGGTTGACGCCAGAGTTCGTTGGGCCAGGCTATTGAGCCTTCTTGGTGTGCTGTTCACGTTCGTGGTGATTCTGCTTGGCGCCTGGACGCGACTGATCGATGCTGGACTGGGATGTCCTGATTGGCCTGGCTGTTACGGTCAGCTGGTAGTGCCCGATAGCAGCGTGGCATTGGCTTATTCACCCGATATTCCCTTGCAGGCAAGCAAGGCCTGGATGGAAATGATTCATCGTTATGTGGCGACGGGCCTGGGGTTGTTGGTGCTACTACTGACACTGCTGGCTTGGCGCATGCGCCGATCGAACCGCTATGTGTTTCGAACCAGTCTGCTGCTGCTGGGCGTTATCGTCATTCAGGGTGCCTTTGGCGCCTTTACCGTGACATTGAAGTTGTGGCCTCAGGTGGTCACGTTGCATTTATTGGGCGGCTTGAGCGTGATGTTGCTGTTCCTGTGGCTGCATTTGCGTTGGCGCCAGGTTGGTCATGCGACGGCGTCGAGGCGGCCGATGCGTCCAGGCGGGTTATGGTCGCTCGCCGTTATCCTGCTGATCGTGCAACTTGCGCTGGGTGGCTGGACCTCGAGCAACTATGCGGGGCTGGCTTGCCAGGGGTTCCCGACGTGCAACGGCCAGTGGTGGCCTGCCATGGACTGGGATGAAGGGCTGAATTTAGCGCAGACGATTGGCCCGACTTATCTCTATGGTCAGTTGCATGCCGAGGCGCGCACCGCGATTCATGTGGCTCATCGCCTGGGTGCAGTGATGCTGGGCGGCGTGCTTTTGCTATTGGCCTGGCGCTATCGGTACCGCCGATATCTGCGTCCTTATCTGGCGATGCTACTCGTAGGATACGGCCTGCAACTGACGCTGGGTATCGCCAACGTACTGCTATGGCTGCCGCTTGGGTTGGCCTTGGCGCATACCGCTGGGGCGGCGCTCCTGGTGTTGGCAATGACATCGACTATCTGGCGTGTGACCGAAACGGTCAGTGGGGTTACACACGATGTGCAGGGCATGAAGAAGGAGTGCATCCATGCGTAATGCCGTGATCTCGCAAGCGCCACAGACCGCTACCGAGTGGCAATGGCGTGACTTCATCACGCTGGGTAAGCCCCGCGTCGTCGTCGTCATGCTGGTCTGTGCGCTCGTGGGCATGGCCTTGGCCGTGAGGGGATTGCCACCGACGGACGCGGTGGTACTGGGACTCGTGGGAATCGGTCTTGCGGCCTCGGGCGCCGCGGCCTTCAACCACGTGCTCGATCGGCGTCTCGATGCATTGATGCTGCGCACCGCGAACCGGCCGCTGGCCACGCGCCGGCTCCCGACGGCGCTGGCATTGGCCTGGGCCGGGCTGTTATCGGTGTCGGGGATCGGCCTGTTGGCCTGGCAGGTGAATGCACTGACGGCCTGGCTGACATTGGCCTCGCTGATCGGCTATGCACTGATCTACACCGCTTTTCTCAAGCGGGCCACACCGCAGAACATCACGATCGGCGGGCTGGCCGGTGCGGCACCGCCGCTATTGGGATGGACGGCGGTGAGCGGCGAACTGCACCCCGATGCGTTGCTGCTGGTGCTGATCGTGTTTGCCTGGACACCGCCGCATTTCTGGGCGCTGGCGATCCATAAGCGTGACGAGTACGCTCGTGCCAAGGTGCCGATGCTGCCGGTGACTCACGGCGAAGCCTTCACCCGGCTGCAGATATGGCTGTATAGCTGGCTTACGGTGGCGGTTACGCTGCTGCCTTTCGCCACGGGAATGAGCGGTATCGTCTATCTGGTCGGCATCATCGCGCTCGATACCCGCTTCATGATGTGGTACTGGCATGTCTGGCGGGGGCGCGATCCGCAGGCAGCGATCGGTGCCTTCTGGTTTTCCATCCGCTACATACTGGGCGTTTTCGCCATTCTGCTGCTCGATCACTACGCCATTCTGTTCGGGATGTAACCGTTTCGATGAGGACGCCGGCGGATCGTTGCCGGCGACCTCGTCGTCTGGTTTTTTTACGCACGCCTACCAGAATAGCGTGATCAGCGAGTAGGCCAGCAGCGTTACCACGACGGTGCCGATGATGTTGAGCGCGAAGCCGGCGCGGATCATCGACTAAATCTTCATGTGCCCGGTCGAGAATACGATGGCATTGGGCGGCGTCGCGACCGGCATCATGAAGGCGCAACTGGCGGCGATGGCGGCTGGCACGGTGATCAACAGCGCCGAGACATCCAGAGACACGGCCAAGGCACCCAGCAGCGGCAGGAAAGCGGCGGCCGTCGCGGTGTTCGAAGTCAGTTCGGTAACGAAGATGATGATCAGCACGACCATGCCGATCAGACCAAGCAGCGGCAATGCACCGAATATCGCAAGCTGATTGGCGATCCATTCCGCCAGCCCCGAGCCTTGAATCGCCTCGGCCAGTGCCAGCCCGCCACCGAATAGCAGCAGCACGCCCCACGGCAAGCCCTTGACGTCATCCCAGTCGAGCAGGCGGCCTCCCGAGCGACTGCCGCTGGGTAGTAGGAACAGCACGAGACCGGCGGCGATCGCTACCGCCGTGTCGGAAAGCCAGCCAATCCCGGCATCGTTGATCAGTGGGCGAGTCATCCAGCTCACTGCGGCCAGCAGGAAAATGATGCCGATGCGTCGCTCCGCGGTGGAGATAGCGCCAAGCTTGGCCAGTTCATCGCGAATCAGTTCGGCGCTGCCCTCACCGGAACTCATGTCGAATCCCTTGCGGGTGAGCCACCACCAGGCGGCGAACATCATCACGATGCTGACCGGCAGGCCGACGATCATCCATTGGGCGAAACCGATATCGATATCCTGATTGTCGGCCAGATAGCCCACCAGCAGGGCATTGGGCGGCGTGCCGATCAGCGTAGCGATGCCGCCGATACTGGCTGAATAAGCGATCGCCAGCAGCAGGGCGGTGGCGTAGCGTCTCAGCTCATCCGGATCCTTGTCCTCGAGCAGGCTGATTACCGACATGCCGATCGGCAGCATCATGATGGTGGTTGCGGTATTGGAGACCCACATGCTCAGAAAGCCGGTGGCGATCATGAACCCACCGATCTGCCGGCGTGGCTGGTGACCGACGAACTGGAGAATCTTCAGGGCGATCCGGCGGTGTAGATTCCAGCGCTGCATACCGATACCCAGCAGGAAGCCGCCCAGGAATAGAAAGATGATGGGATCGGCGTAGTTCGATGCCGAGGATTCGAGCTCATCGATTCCCATTGCCGGTACCAGCACGAGGGGCAACAGCGCGGTGGCGGGGATGGGAATCGCTTCGGTCGCCCACCAGGTTGCCATCAACAGGGCCAGCCCCGTACATGCCCAGGCGGAATCCGGCATGCCGGCCGGCGCCGGTAATAGCCAGGTCAGCACCAGCCAAGCGGGGCCGAGCCAAAGCCCAATGAGAGCTGCGCGGGAAGGGGGTTCCTGTCGTTCGTTCGGCGAAGCGGATGGTGTCTGCATGATGTTGGCCTCCTTGCTGTCTCGTTGGCGAAGCGGCAATTTACCTTTAGTTGGCTAATAATTCGAGTGCGATGCTACTGATTGCTTCATGGCCCGGCGTGACAATGGGATGTTGCTTGAGAACAGTGTCGATTGGGTGAGCCTGTCTCGCCAGCGTATACTGCCCCGCGAACAAGGCTCGCCGAGGAATACATGAACGACACGACAGCATGGCTATTGCTGGCTAGCGGGATTATCGTCATCTGTGGATTGGGTGGATATGGCTTGTCGTTGTGGCGCGAGGTCAAGCGCCGCGATCTGTTTCGCCGAAACGAGATACGCCGCGCCAACGACAATTGCCTGGAGAGTCTCGATACCATTGCCCGGGCCATGTTGGCCGATCAGATGAATCTCACGGAAGGCAGCTTGCGTTGCAAGGTGCTGCTGGAAATCATCGACCCCGGACTGCTGGACCGCCCGACTCTGCATGTCTTTGCCGAGGTTCACCGGCGCACCGCTCATCTGCATACGCACTCGTCGCGACGTGCACTGACGCCTGATCAACGCTTGCATGAAGACCGCGAACGTCTCGCCGTGGAAGAGGAAATGCGTGCTAGCGTGCTGGATGGCGCCCTTGCCGTCATCGATTTCAAGCAGCGCTGGCCGGCCAGTTTGCACTGATTCTTCTCATTTGCCGTAGCGCTCGCTATTCAGGGCATTGCCTGCGGCCCCGTTACCGTCTGAAATGGATCTTTACCGGGCGCTAAGCGATGGACCATCACGGTTAGGGGAGGCATTTCCTTGTTATACAGAACTGTTACCGGAATTCCCTGTTTGCAGCATTTTCGCTGATCAGTCATGATGATGGCTGCTGTGATGCAAGGCATACATCGGTGATACAAATTGCAATGATGTATGGGAAAGCACTAGCCGAATGAGCATAAATGTGCTTTCTTTTCCGAGGAAAGGATGAGTGTTCAAACCACTCTCTTCCTGTTTGGGCCTGATATTTTGCCGGGCTCGCTGAGTAACGACACGTTACGACTAGCGCTGTGTTAAGAAGGAGTCTTACATGAAGAAATCAACGACTGGCTTACTGCTTGGTTCCGCTTTTGTGATGGGTCTGTCGGGCTGTGCCAGCTCCGGCTCCCAGTCAATGGGCAGCAACGACCAGGATGCATGGTATCAGTCACCGTTCGTCTGCGGTCTGGCTGGTGGTCTGATTGGTGGTGGCATCGGTTATGCGACCAGCGGTGAATCGGACGAGGATGATGGAGCAGCGATTGGTGGTGTCGCTGGCGCGACTGCCGGTGCTCTGATGTGCGCCGACTACGGCCCGTCGATGAACGATAGCGATGGCGATGGCGTGCCGGACGAGCGTGACCAGTGTCCGAACACACCGGCCGGTGTCGCTGTCGACGCTAGCGGCTGCCCGCTGGACACCGACGGTGACGGCGTGCCCGACTACATGGACGAATGCCCCGGAACCCCGGCTGGCGTTGAAGTGAATGCGTCTGGCTGCCCGCTGGATTCCGATGGCGATGGCGTTCCGGATTACATGGACCAGTGCCCCAACACGCCTGCCGGTGCCGAAGTCAACGCGCTTGGCTGCGAAGCCGACGTCGTACTGCGTGACGTTCACTTCGAGTTCGATTCCGCTACGCTGACTTCCGATGCCGAGCGGGTTCTCGACGGTGTTGCCGAGAAGCTGTCCGCCAACGAAAACGTCAGCGTGCGTCTCGAAGGCCACACCGATTCCATCGGTAGTGAAGCCTATAACCTGGATCTGTCGCAGCGTCGCGCCGAATCGGTCAAGGAATACTTGGCCTCTCAGGGCGTCAGCCCCAGCCGCATGCGTGCGATCGGTTACGGTGAAGAGCAGCCCATCGCGACCAACGAAACGGCCGCAGGTCGTGCTCAGAACCGTCGCGTCGAACTCGGTGAGCAGCAATAAGGCATAAGCCTTTGCCATTACCGGTTCGATCGGTAGTTGATTGGGGCGCCTTCGGGCGCCCCTTTTCATATCCGCGTCGTTACTACTCGCTCGGGGTGGACGACGACACTAAACGCCTGCTACTGTTCGCATTTTGCACTTCATCGCCGCCTGACACCGTCTCACGCAGCATGCTGGCGCATGTGTCGTTGCGTGATGGCCAGGCGAGATGGGTGCGAGTTTTTTCGATGTAAACCACTACTCCCGCGACATGTGATCCCTGGTATGGATCACCACTGCGCTCAAGGACGCTTTCATGCCCATCGTGACTCTGCCCGACGGCAGTCAAAGAACCTTCGACTCTCCCCTCAGCGTGATGCAACTGGCCGAATCGATCGGTCCCGGCCTGGCCAAGGCCTGTGTGGCCGGCAAGATCGGCGGTGTGACGGTCGATGCCGCCGATATCATCGATCATGATGCCGATGTCGCCATATTGACGGCGCGCGACGACGAGGGGCTGGAAGTCATCCGCCACTCCTGCGCCCACCTGATCGGCCATGCGGTCAAGCAGCTCTACCCGGATGCCAAGATGGCGATCGGCCCGGTGATCGACGATGGCTTCTATTACGATATCGATTTTGGACGTTCGGCGACGCCGGAGGATCTCGAGGCGATCGAAGGACGCATGAAGCAGCTCATCGACGCGAGTTACGATGTGGTCCGCGAATACGTCGATCGGGACAAGGCGATGCTGACTTTCCTGCATCGCGACGAGCCCTACAAGCAGGAGATCATTCGCGGTATTCCCGAGGGCGAGACGCTGCGTCTTTACCACCACCAGGAATACACCGACATGTGTCGTGGGCCGCATGTGCCCAACACACGTCACCTGAAAGCGTTCAAGCTGACCAAGCTGGCCGGCGCCTATTGGCGTGGCGATGCCAGCAAGCCGATGCTGACGCGCATCTACGGCACGGCCTGGCCCGACAAGAAGCAGCTCAAGGCTTACCTGGAGCGCCTCGAAGAGGCCGAAAAGCGCGACCATCGCAAGCTGGCCAAGAAAATGGACCTCTTTCATCTACAGGAAGAGGCGCCGGGCATGGTGTTCTGGCACCCCAACGGCTGGACCGTCTACCAGGCGTTGGAGCAGTACATGCGTCGTGTGCAGCGCGAGCATGGCTATCAGGAGATCCGGACGCCACAGGTGGTCGATCTGTCGCTGTGGAAGAAATCCGGGCACTGGGGACACTATTCCGAGCTGATGTTCACCACCGAATCGGAAAAGCGCGAGTACGCCATCAAGCCGATGAATTGTCCTTGCCACGTCCAGGTCTTCAACCAGGGGCTCAAGAGTTACCGCGACTTGCCGCTGCGCCTCGCCGAGTTCGGCAGTTGCCATCGCAACGAACCTTCCGGCTCACTGCATGGCCTGATGCGCGTGCGTGGCTTCACCCAGGACGACGCGCATATCTTTTGCACCGAAGGGCAGATCCAGTCCGAGGCCGAGGCGTTCATCGCCCTGACGCTGCAGGTCTACAAGGATCTTGGTTTCGAGGATGTCGAACTCAAGCTCTCCACACGCCCTGACTCCTATGTCGGCGATCCCGAGAACTGGGAGCGTGCCGAGAAAGGGCTGGCCGAAGCGCTCGATGCCTCGGGCCTCGATTGGGAACTTCTGCCCGGCGAGGGCGCTTTTTATGGACCCAAGATCGAATTCTCGCTACGCGACTGCCTCAATCGTGTCTGGCAATGTGGTACGCTACAGCTCGATTTCAATCTGCCGGGTCGCCTGGGTGCCCAGTTCGTCGATGAAGACGGCACCCGCAAGACACCGGTCATGCTGCACCGGGCGATTCTCGGCTCCTTCGAGCGCTTTCTGGGCATCCTGATCGAGCATTACGCCGGGGCGCTGCCGCTATGGCTGGCGCCGCAGCAGGCCGTGGTGCTGACCATTACCGATGCACAGCGCGATTACGCGCTCGAACTCGAGCGGCGCTTGCAGAAAACGGGGCTGCGCGTCAAGGCGGACTTGAGGAATGAGAAGATCGGCTTTAAAATCCGTGAACATACGTTGCAGAAGGTCCCTTACCTGTTGGTCGTGGGGGACAAGGAAATCGAATCCGATTCAGTGGCCGTTCGTACGCGTAGTGGCGAGGATCTGGGCACGATGACGGTCGATGCCCTCATTGCCCGCCTCGATGTCGAACGGGCCTGACGTCTACGTCAATCAGAACGGAGAGTTAACGATCAAGCGGAATACTCAGCGCGGGCGCCCCCAAGACAAGCGCCCCCCAATGAACGAGCGTATCAGCGAAGATGAAGTTCGCCTTATCGGCGCCGACGGTGAACAGCTGGGCATCGTCCCTACCCGTGAGGCCCTCGAGCAGGCCGAAGCCGCTGATATGGATCTCGTGCAGATTTCCAATGCCGATCCGATAGTCTGCAAGATCATGGACTACGGCAAATTCGTCTTCGAGCAGAAGAAGCAGAAAGCGGCTCAGAAGAAGAAAACCAAGCAGATTCAGGTCAAGGAAGTCAAATTCCGGCCTGGCACCGACGAGGGCGATTATCAGGTCAAGCTACGTAACCTGATTCGCTTCCTCGAAGGTGGCGACAAGGGCAAGGTCACGCTGCGTTTTCGTGGCCGCGAGATGGCGCATCAGGACATCGGCCGCAAGCTGATGGAGCGCGTCGCCGCGGACCTCGAGGAGCTCGCGGCGGTGGAGTCCTTTCCAAAGATGGAAGGGCGCCAGATGGTGATGATTCTTGCCCCCAAGAAGAAGTGATCCGACGGCAAGTCAACGGAGGGTCGTGACGACAGTGTCGTAACGGCTCTCGGCCACGGATTTTCTAAAAAACCCGAGCGGAGTATTTCCCTCATGCCGAAGATCAAGAGCAACAGTGGCGCGGCCAAGCGCTTCAAGAAGACCGCCAATGGCTTCAAGCACAAGCAGTCTTTTCGCAGCCACATCCTGACCAAGAAGTCCACCAAGCGTAAGCGTCAGCTGCGCGGCACCAAGCTGATTCACGATGCCGACAAGGCACTGATCCAGCGCATGCTGCCCAATCTGTAACCCGCTTTGGTCGAATTCGTTTAACGTCAGGAGAGAGCTATGACTCGTGTCAAGCGTGGTGTCGTCGCACGTCGTCGTCACAAGAAGATCATGAAGCAGGCCAAGGGTTACTACGGTGCCCGGTCTCGTGTGTTCCGCGTTGCCAAGCAGGCGGTCATCAAGGCGGGGCAGTATGCCTACCGCGACCGTCGCCAGCGCAAGCGTCAGTTCCGTGCTCTGTGGATCGCGCGTATCAATGCCGCGGCTCGTCAGAACGGTCTGTCCTATAGCCGCTTCATCGCCGGCCTCAAGCAGGCGGGTATCGAGATCGACCGCAAGGTGCTGGCCGATCTCGCCGTTCACGAAAAGGCCACCTTTGCCGCTATCGTCGAGAAGGCCAAGGCTGCCCAGTAAGTGATGGTCACGATGCCGGCCATGGCCGCGTATCGAACGCCATTGTGAACGTCGCAGGGGAAGAGCAGCCGCTCTTCCCCTGTTTTTTTGGATCGCGTAGTTTTTGATTGCTCGCAACGCGGCCCATGACACGAAAACGGAGTAACGGATGGACCATCTTCCCAATCTGGTCGCCGAGGCCCGTGCCGCCATTGCGGCTGCCGGAGAACTCGCCTCGCTGGACGAAGTGCGGGTGCGTTATCTCGGCAAGAAGGGTGAGATCACCGCTCTGCTCAAGGGGCTCGGCAAGCTATCGCCCGAAGAGCGGCCCCAGGCCGGCGAGCGAATCAACCAGGCCAAGCAGCAGCTCAGTGGCGAACTGGAAGCGCGCAAGCACGAACTCGAGCAGGCGGCGCTGAATGTGCGTCTGGCCGCCGAGCGTCTGGATGTCACGCTACCGGGGCGCGGCCAGGCAAGCGGTGGCCTTCATCCGGTCACGCGAACGCTGGAACGCATCGAAGGCTTGTTTACCCGAATCGGCTTCGATGTCGCCATCGGTCCCGAGATCGAAGACGACTACCATAACTTCGAGGCGCTCAATATCCCGGCGCATCATCCTGCGCGTGGCATGGCCGATACCTTCTATTTCGATGCCACGCGGCTGCTGCGCACGCACACCTCGCCAGTGCAGGTGCGTACCATGAAGAGTCAGGAGCCGCCGATTCGCATCGTCTGCCCGGGGCGGGTCTACCGCAGCGACTCGGATCTGACGCACACCCCGATGTTTCACCAGATCGAAGGGCTCCTGGTCGACGAGGACGTCAGCTTCGCCGATCTCAAGGGCACTATCGAGGACTTCCTCAAGGCCTTCTTCGAGCGTGACGAGCTCTCGGTACGTTTTCGCCCCTCGTATTTCCCGTTCACCGAGCCCTCCGCCGAAGTCGATATTCAGTGCGTGATGTGTAGCGGCAACGGCTGCCGGGTGTGCTCGCACAGCGGCTGGCTGGAGGTCATGGGTTGCGGCATGGTGCATCCGGAAGTGTTTCGCCATTCGGGTATCGACGCCGAGCGCTATACCGGATTTGCCTTCGGCATGGGCGCCGAGCGATTGGCGATGCTGCGCTATGGCGTCAATGATCTACGGCTGTTCTTCGACAATGATCTGCGCTTTCTGCGCCAGTTCGCCTGACCACTGCGAGAGGATAGGAACGCACGATGAAATTTTCCGAACAGTGGCTGCGTGAATGGGTATCGCCGGCACTTTCCAGCGAGGCGCTGGCCGAACAGATCACCATGGCTGGACTGGAGGTCGACGGCCTCGATAGCGTCGCCGCTGCGTTTAGCGGTGTGGTGGTCGCCGAGGTGGTCGGCAAAGCGCAGCACCCGGATGCCGACAAGCTCAACGTCTGCCATGTCGATGACGGTTCCGGCGAGCCTGTGCAGGTGGTTTGTGGCGCGCCGAATGTCGCTGTGGGGCAGCGGGTGCCTTTTGCCCGTGTCGGTGCCGTATTGCCGGGCGATTTCACGATCAAGAAGGCCAGGCTGCGGGGCGCCGAGTCGCGGGGCATGATCTGCTCCGCCTCGGAGTTGGGTCTCGAAGAAGAAACCTCGCCGGGGATCCTCGAATTGCCGCTCGATGCACCGATCGGCGAGGACTTTCGCGCCTGGATGAGACTCGATGACAGTACCATCGAGGTCGATCTGACGCCCAATCGTGGCGATTGCCTGAGCCTCAAGGGGTTGGCGCGTGAAGTCGGTGTGCTCAATCGACTGGCATTGAATGAGCCTTTGATAACCGCGCAGGCGCCGGTACACGATGATACCTTCCCGGTGCGTATTACCGCGCCCGAGCGCTGCCCGCGCTACGTTGGTCGAGTGATCCGCAATGTCGATGTCAGTGCGGCGACGCCGTTATGGATGGCCGAGCGTCTGCGGCGCAGCGGCGTGCGAACCATCGATCCGGTCGTCGATGTCACCAATTACGTCATGCTCGAGCTGGGCCAGCCGATGCATGCCTTCGATCTGGCCAATCTGCACGAGGGCATCGAGGTTCGTCTGGCCGCAGAAAACGAGCGCTTGACGCTGCTCGATGGCCAGGAGGTCGCGCTGCGTCCGGATACGCTGGTCATCGCCGATGCCAAGCGAGCATTGGCGATCGCCGGTGTCATGGGCGGCGAATACTCAGGTGTCGGCGCGGCGACGCGCGATATCTTTCTCGAAGCGGCCTTTTTCACGCCGCTGGCAGTGGCCGGGCAGGCGCGCTCCTATGGGCTGCATACCGATGCCTCGCATCGCTTCGAGCGCGGTGTCGACCCGGCGTTGGCAAGCCAGGCAATCGAGCGTGCCACGGCGCTGCTGCTCGACATCACCGGGGGCGAGCCGGGGCCGCTGAGCGAAACGGCGAGCCCGGATCATCTGCCGGTCGAGCGCCGGATTCGTCTGCGCGCCGCGCATATCGAGCAATGTTTGAACCTGGCGCTGCCGGGCGATGACATCGTCGATATCCTCGAGCGCCTGGGTATGCGCGTCGTAATCGATAGTGAGACGACATGGCAGGTCACGGTGCCCAGTTGGCGTTTCGATATCGCCATCGAGGAGGATCTGATCGAGGAGTTGGCTCGCATTCATGGCTACAATCGCCTGCCCACGCGGCGCCCTGCGGCTAGGCTGGCGCTACGCGGGGATGGCGAGAGCCAGCATCCGCAGTCGCGCCTGCGGCGCCAAATGGTGGCGCGCGGCTACCAGGAAGCGATCAGCTACAGCTTCGTCGCCCCCGAATTGCAGGAATTGCTAGCACCTGGCGTTGCCGCTCCTCGTCTGGCCAATCCGATTTCGAGCGACATGGCGATAATGCGAGCGAGCCTTTTTCCCGGTTTGGTCAAGGCGTTGTTGCATAACCTGAACCGTCAACAGACTCGGGTGAGGTTATTCGAAACCGGCCTGGTATTTCGCGGCGAGCTCGATACGCTGGAGCAGATTGGCATGCTGGGAGGCCTGGTCTGCGGGCCGCGTGATCCCGAGGGCTGGGCGGCACGCCGCGACGCGGTCGATTTCTTCGACCTGAAGGGCGATCTGGAGAGCCTGCTGGCGATGGGTGGAAGCGCCGATGCCTGGCGTTTCGAGCCAGCCGAGCATCCAGCGCTACATCCGGGACAATCCGCACGGTTACGTTATCGAGACGAGGCGGTGGGTTGGATCGGAGCGCTGCATCCCGGCGTTCGTGCCGAGCTGGGTATCAAGGTCGATGTTTTCGTTTTCGAAGTTCGGCTCGATGCCTTGCTGCAGGGAAGTCTGCCGAGCTTCATGCCGTTGTCGCGTTATCCCGAGGTGCGTCGCGACCTGGCGCTGGTCGTCGCCGAGAATGTGCCGGTGCAGGCACTGCTCGACACCATGGGCGAGCAGGCCGGCGAATGGCTGACCGATCTGCGTCTGTTCGATGTCTATCAGGGGCCCGGTGTGGCCGAAGGGCATAAGAGTCTTGCCTTGGGCTTGACCTGGCAGCATCCATCGCGCACGCTCAATGACGAGGAAATCAACCAGTTAGTCGATGCGATCGTCGCTGAATCCAGGCAACGTTTCGATGCCGAGTTGCGCGGCTGAATGTCGACATCCAGCACGAGGAAGTGACAATGGGTGCGTTGACCAAAGCGGAGCTGGCCGAACATCTACATGCGGAACTTGGCTTCTCCAAGCGTGAAGCCAAATCCATGGTGGAGGCCTTCTTCGAAGAAATACGCGGCTGCCTACGTGAAAATGAGCAGGTCAAGCTGTCCGGTTTCGGCAACTTCGACCTGCGGGACAAGCGTGAGCGCCCAGGGCGCAATCCGAAGACGGGCGAGGAGATTCCCATTTCCGCCCGGCGCGTCGTCACCTTTCGACCCGGTCAGAAGCTCAAGGCTCAGGTCGAGGAGTTCGCGGACCAGGCATCGCTTTGATTCGCGCCGTCAAACATCGATAAAAGCCACCTTTCGAGGTGGTTTTTATCGAAGGACAACGCATTACTACACGGCCAGGTATTCCTCTCTCAATTGGCTGTTATCGAGAACCTCCTGGGCGGTGCCATCGAAAACGACCTGGCCCATGTCGAGAATGATCGCACGGTTCGCGAGCTTGAGTGCCGCAATGGCATTCTGCTCGACGATAATCGTGGTAATGCCAAGTTCCTTCACCTGTAGCAGGATACGCTCGATTTCCTGAACGATGACCGGTGCCAGTCCCTCGTACGGCTCATCGAGGAGAAGCAATTTGATATCCCGAGCCAGGGCTCTCGCCACCGCCAGCATCTGTTGTTCGCCTCCCGATAGCGTAACGCCCTCCTGCTTGCGTCGCTCCGCCAGCCTTGGGAAATGCTCGTAGATCTGCTCGAGAGGCCAGCCGAGAGGCTTCTCAATTTGCGCCAGCGCGAGATTTTCCTCCACCGTCAAGCCAGGAATGATACTGCGATCCTCGGGCACGAGCTGAATACCGGCCTGTGCCGCCTGGTAGGACTTCAAGCCATGCATTGCCTGGCCTTGAAGGTAGATTTCCCCCTGCTTCAGGGATGGGGCGTCCATCCTCGCGAGTGTGCGCAATGTAGAGGTCTTTCCCGCGCCATTGCGCCCGAGTAGAGCGATGATCTCTTGCTCGGCGACCTCGAAGGAAACCCCTTGCACGATATAGGATTCGCCGTAATAGGCATGAATGTCCCTGACGCTGAAATAAGCGTGCTCGCTCATGTTGGTGTCCGGTGTCGCGCCGCCTTTCGAATGTGCCGATTCAATATGCATAATAAACTGGCTCTAAGCGTCCCAGAGAGGGAAAAGTTATGGCATAGGCAACTCTGATGCGTAACTCGATTCATCGCGATTACGCTATTGCGCCGCTCCGCCTAAGTAGGCTTCCTGGACTTTAGGGCTGCCCTTGACCTCGGATGGTGTACCTGCTGCGATAATTTTTCCTTGGGCGAGCACGGAAACGTGATCGGCCAGAGAGAATACGACGTGCATGTCATGCTCGATGACGATGATCGTCATTCCCGATTCCTTGATCTTTACCAGCAGGTCGATGGTCCGGTTAGTGTCATGCCGTGACATGCCGGCAGTCGGTTCGTCCAGCAGCAGCAGTTTGGGATCCTGAATCAGGCACATGGCCAGTTCGAGACGGCGCTTATCGCCGCGCGAGAGGCTGCCCGCATGTTCAAAGCGCTTATCGATCAACCCGACATCCTCCAAGGCACGCTCCGATTTCTGGAGGATATCCTTCTGTGCGTTGAGGGCACGGAAAGCATTGAAGGTAAAGTAACCATCGCGCTTCGATAGCGCGGGCATCATCAGGTTTTCGAGCAGATTTAGATCCGAGAAAATCTCGGGCGTCTGAAACACCCTGGCGACACCGGCCTGATTGATTTCATAAGGCTTCTTTCCCGTCAGCGTTTCGCCATTGAACGTCACCGTGCCCGTATCCGGTGCCAGGCGTCCAACGCAAACATTCAGCAGGGTCGATTTCCCCGCACCGTTCGGGCCGATGATAGCGTGAGTCGTACGCTCACCGACCTGAAGATTGACCTCGCTCAACGCCTGCAAGCCGGCAAAGCTCTTATGAACGTCGCGAACGTCGAATACCGCTCTCTGTGATGGTTGGATATCGGCTTTGTATTCCGACTCTAAACGGTTAACCATGATTCGGCTCCTTCACGCGCTCCGCTCTGGCATCGGTGGAACCCTTTCTTTTCCGTTCGATGAACTGCTTCGTTCGCGTAATCCCCTCCATGAAACCACCCGGGAGAAAGATCACGACAGCCATGAAGAGCAGGCCGAGCGTCATATGCCAACCTTCGCCGACGAAAGGGCTAACGATGGTGACAAGGCCATTCTCCAGCCAGTCGGGAAGCGCGGCGAAGGTGCTGTGCAGCATATTCTCGTTGAAAGCGGAGAATATATTCTCGAAATACTTGATGGCGCCGGCACCTAGTACCGGGCCTATCAAGGTGCCAACGCCGCCAAGGATGGTCATCAACACGACTTCGCCGGATGCCGTCCAGGTCATGCGCTCGGCACCCGCTAAAGGGTCGGTCACGGCGAGTAGGGCGCCCGCCAATCCCGCGAACATACCCGATATGACGAACGCCATTTGCGTATAGGGACGGGTATGAAAGCCGATATAATTCATGCGATTCTGGTTCGATCTGATAGCCTTCAGCTTCATGCCGAAAGGCGATCTGGCGATTCGCATGGCGATGAAGAAAGTGAGGATCATCATCACCGCGCAGAAATAAAAGCCTGGGTAGCCGCTCATTTCGAAGCCGAACAGTCTAGGCGATGGCAGGCCGGGGCTGGCCTCGAAGAAGAGCCGATCGATGATCCGCGGGTCCCCACCGCTTAGCTGGAGACCGGTCTCGCCATTGGTGATGGGCGTGAACACGGAGTAGGCAAGGCGGTAACACATCTGGGCGAAGGCCAGGGTAAGAATCGAAAAGTATATCCCCGAGCGACGCAGGCTGATGTAACCGACGAGATAGGCCAGCATTCCTGAAAAGATGACGCCGAATATCACTGCCGGTATGACATTCATGGTGAATAGCTTGAACGACCATACCGCCGCATAGGAGCCGACACCTAGAAATGCCGCGTGACCGAATGATAAATAGCCAGTCAGACCAAACAGGATATTGAAGCCGATGGCAAAGATCCCATAGATGGCGAATTTCTGTAGCAGGGCGGGATAGGAGGCGCCGAGAGGTATCGTCCATAGCGGCATCGTCAGCACGACTAACGCGAAGACGATAAGCAGGATCCTATCTTTCGCTGGCGTCGTCTGGATTTTTGCATGAGCCGACATGTTCATTCTTCGAATACTCCTTTCTTCCCGAGCAGCCCGCGCGGACGTACCAGTAGGATGACGACGGCAACGAGGTAAATGATGATCTGGTCGATCCCGGGTATCAGGCTCTTTATTTCGGTCATCGAGGCGAAGGACTCCAGCATCCCGAGCAGGAATCCGGCGGCAACGGCTCCAGCTAGCGAGCCCATGCCGCCGACCACGACCACGACGAAGGAGAGCACCAGAAAGTCCATGCCCAAGTGATAGTTGGGTGGCAGTATGGGTGTGTACATGACCCCGGCCATGCCTGCGACAACGGCGGCGAGTCCGAAGACGATGGTGAATCGGCGCTGTATATTGATGCCGAGTAGCCCGACCGTTTCGCGGTCGTGCATGCCGGCCCGCACCACCATGCCGAAGCTGGTGTACCTGAGAAAGGCGAATACGCAGAAGATCGTAATTGCGGAAAAGACGAAATAGATCAGTCGCCACCATGGATAAATGATCGAATCGCCCAGGCCCAGCATGGCGCTTATGTTGGCGCTACCGGATACGATATCCGGTGCCGATTGCGGTATGGCGTTGGCACCGAAATTGGCTTTGACGATCTCCTGGATGACGATCGCCAGACCGAACGTGACGAGGATCTGCTCGGCGTGGGTGCGTTTGTAGAAATGCTTGATCAGGCCGCGCTCCATCGCCAGGCCTACCAGGAGCATGATGGGGATGGAGATGATGAGCGATATCGGAACGGAGTAATCGATAATGAAAGCGCCGGCATCCCCGAACCAGGTGATCAAGTAGGGCTCGTCCTTGAATGCTTCGAAGAAAGTGACGCTCTCGTCCTTGACTTGGCGTGATATGGTCAATAATTGATTGACGGATACGGCACAGAAAGCCCCCAGCATGAATAGGGCGCCATGTGCGAAGTTGACCACGCCTAATGTGCCGAACACTAGCGTGAGCCCCAAGGCGATCAGCGCGTAGGCACCGCCTTTATCGAGGCCATTGAGTATCTGTATAAATAGCGCATCCATAGTCGATACCAACCAATATCGAGTGCTTTTTACGCACCTGGAGTAGCCTTGATGGCGTCCCTGGCCTTCGAACAGCCAGGACGCATCAAGGAAGAGATGGAGTTCTTTTGACCCGGGCTACGGATACATTGACTGTATCCGCAGCCCGGCTTTTGGCGGATGCCTTAGACCTCGTAAGGCCCGAGTTCCCCACCGAACATCGTGGGAGCGTATTCGACCTGCGCGCGTGGCACTTGTTTGACCACATCCAGAAGATCGAACTGGTTGGTTGGGTTTTCGGCGCCACGCACCACGAAAACATCCTTGAAGCACTGATGGTCCTCGGCGCGGTATTCCGTCGGCCCGTTACCCATGCCATCGAACTTGAAGCCTTCGAGTGTCTTGATCACTTCGGGCGGGTAGAAGGTGCCCGCCATTTCGCAAGCGTTGGCATAAAGCAGGGTTTGTACGTAGCAGGTATGCGCGGCCTGAGAGGGGGGCGCGCCGTACTCGGCGCCGAAGGATTTGACGAAGGCCAGGGAGCCAGGATCCTGCAGTGACCAGCTCCAGTTCGTGGAACCGAGTATGCCTTTGATTGCACTGCCCGCGCCCTGTGCCATCAAACGCGAGAACAGCGGCACGACGATCTCGAAGTTCTTGCCATTCACGACGCGATCGCGCAAACCGAAGTTCACGGCTTGGGTCAACGAGTTGACCATGTCGTTGCCGTAGTGATTGAGAATCAACACGTCGGCATCGGAGCTGAGTACTTGGGTCAGATATTGTGAATAATCGCCGGCGCCCACGGGGGTGCGGACCGTTTGAGCCGTCGTCCAGCCCATCTCCTCGGTGGTGTTCTTCATGGACTCTTCCTGCGTCCATCCCCACGTATAATCGGCTGTCAGGTGGTAGGCGCGCCGATCGGTACCGTACTCTTCCTTCAGTACCGGGCCGAGCGCCCGGCCCGACATGTAGGCATTGAAGAAATGGCGGAAACCATAGCGGCGCCGATCCTTGCCGGTGGTGTCGTTGGAGTGGGTCAAGCCGCACATATAGATGACCCCCAACTCCTGGGCAAGGCTCTGGCAGGCAATCGCCACGCCCGATGACGAACCGCCGGTGAACATGGTGACACCATCCCGCTGGATCATCCGCTGGGCCGAGGCGCGCGCGGCATCCGATTTCGTCTGCGTGTCGCCGGTCACATACTGGACTTTCTTGCCCAGAATACCGTTACCCTTCAAGGAGCTGGGCTGCATGGTATTGAGCATACCGCCGTCACCCTCGCCATTGAGGTGTTTTACGGCAAGTTTATAAGCGCGCAATTCGTCGGCGCCCTCATCGGCATAAGGACCGGTCTGCGGTACGTTGAAGCCAAAGGTTACGGCGCCTAGTTTCGAGGGGTCGTTGCGAAATTCCTGTGCCCAGGCATTACGCGTGAAAATAAGCGGCGTACTTGCAACGACGGCCGCGGTTGCACCCGTTTTCAATAGCGTACGGCGAGAGACACCCTGCGGGGTATTATTCTTGGAATCACTCATATGCTTACCTCTCTCGTTTGCGACAGGCGCGCATTGTTTTTCCAGGCGCGTTTGGCGCAAAACATTGGACTTTAGTAGTTGTTTTTCCAGTTTATTTTGTTGCATTCTCAATAACGATTGTATTCCCCGTGATTTATCCTGCCATTGGAAAATAGTCTATGGCGGGGCAGGGTAAACGCCCTGAGAGTCGGCAATCGAAAAAGGCGGTTATCAGCTTTTTTCCGCCTAAGGATGCGCCTTATATGCGAAGGTCTTAGCCAGTCTTAAAGACTGCCGTTTTCCATTAGCGTGGTGATGATGGTCTTGAGCAGGAAAACCAGCATGCCCGCGCCGAGCACGACGAATAACATGATGGTGCCGAACTTGCCTGCCTTGGACTTGCGTGCCAGATCCCAGATGATGAAGCTCATGAACAGGATCAGGCCGCCGATCATCAGCGGTGTAATCCAGGCTTCAAACGTGTTCTGCATAGCGCCTCCATGCTGAAAACCGCCATTATAGTCTCACGTTCGGCGAATGGCGGTAGTGGGAGAGGGTCGCTGCATGGTGGGCGCCAGAGGCGCTCGCGTGGTACCATCCATGCGAATTTCTCAAGCCAAATCAATCAGTCCATGCCCACGATCAAGATTTTCGTAGGCACCATGTATGGTGGTGCCCTGGATGTTGCGGAGCAGGTCAAGCCGCTGTTCGAGGATGCCGGCTACGAGGTGGCCATTTTCGAGCAGCCGACGCTCGATGATCTGCTCGAATCGCCTGCCGAATTGGTGCTGTTCTGCGTTTCCACCACCGGCAGCGGCGATTTTCCCGGCAACTTCGTTCCCTTTGCGCGTGCCATCGCCGAATGTCATCCCTCCTTGACGGAGCTTCGCTATGGGTTGATTGCGCTTGGCGACAGCTCATATGGCGATACGTTCTGCGGTGCCGGCCGTTCGCTCGATGCGCTTCTCGAGGAGCATGGCGCGCAGCGCCTCGGCGAAAGGCTCGAAGTGGATGCCATGGAGACGTTCATGGCCGACGATGCGGCACTACCCTGGGTCGAGACGTGGATCGATGAGCAGCAATTGCGCCGTGACTGATACGTGGCTTTGGCAGCGGGGGGCATCATGGCAGCCTCGATGACACCGGAGCGGCTGAGCATCATGATCGGTGTGCTGGCGGCGATCGTTGCGACCTTGCCCCGCTACATAGTCGGAGGGCACCAGGGGCAACTGGCGCTGATCGCTCTGGCTTTCGTCGCGGTCGCCGTGGTTTCGGTGGCGGCCTTTCGCATGTTGAGCCATGCGGCGCGCCGCCGGTTGCCGGCCCTGCTCGCAAGGCTGCTCGGCACGTTGGTGCTGGGCGGTGTCATCGTCGCCTCATGGCAGTGGATTCAGGGCGATGTCGATGGCCTTCTATTGCTTTCCCATGGCGCGACCGTGGGGCTATTGTTGCATGCGCTACTGGCAGGCTGGCGGCGCGACAGCCGATAACCGGATTGAAACGCCAAAGGCCCGCGATCGCGGGCCTTTGGCGTTCATCTCATGGTCAAGTCAGCGTATAGCAGGGCACGTAGTGGCTGCCGGGCAACTTCATGCGGCCTTGCGCCACGAAGGAGCCGAGCAGCTCATCGAGACGTGCCATCAGCGCCGGCTCGGCATGCAGGCGGAAGGGGCCGTGAGCCTCGATGGCGCGAATGCCGGGCTCCTTTACATTGCCGGCCACGATGCCTGAAAACGCCCGGCGCAGGTTGGCGGCCAATTCATGAACCGGTTGGTCATGATGCAGAGCCAGGCCGGCCATCGCCTCATGGGTCGGCTCGAAGGGCTGCTGGAAGCCGGGCTGCACATTGAGGCGCCAGTTGTAATAAAAGGCGTCGTTATTCGCCCGTCGAAACTCGGTGACTTCATCGATTCCCTGGCGCATGGCGCGCGCCACCCCGACGGGGTCGTCGATGAGAATGCGGTAACGGCTGCGAGCTTCGCTGCCAAGCGTGTAAGCGAGAAACTCATCGATGCGCTGGAAATAATCGGCGGCACTTTCCGGGCCCGTAAAAATGACCGGGAAGGGCGTATCGGCATTGATCGGATGCAGCAGAATGCCCAGCAGATAAAGAATCTCCTCGGCCGTGCCGACCCCGCCGGGAAACACGATGATGCCATGCCCAACGCGCACGAAGGCCTCCAGGCGCTTCTCGATATCGGGCATGATCACCAACTCGTTGACGATCGGATTGGGTGACTCGGCGGCGATGATGCCGGGCTCGGAGATTCCCAGATAGCGGCCGTTGTGGCGACGCTGCTTGGCATGCGCCACGTTGGCTCCTTTCATGGGTCCTTTCATGGCGCCGGGACCGCAGCCGGTGCAGATATCCAGTTCGCGCAGGCCCAGGTGGTAGCCGACGTCCTTGGTGTAGTCGTACTCCTCGCGAGAGATCGAGTGACCGCCCCAGCACACCACCAGGCTGGGCTCCCGCGAGGCCTTCAGCGTGCCGGCATTGCGCAGGATATGGAAGACCGCGTTACTGGTGCCCTCGCTGGTCGATAGATCGAAACGCGGTTGTTGTTGAATTTCATTGAAGACATAGACGATGTCGCGCAGAACCGAAGAGAGGTGCTCGCGAATGCCACGAATCATCCGCCCATCGACGAACGCTTCGGCCGGCGCATTGGTGAGCTTGAGGCGAATGCCCCGGTCCTCCTGCAGCACTTCGATATCGAAATCGCGATAGGCCTCCATGACCGCGAGGCCGTCATCGGTGGGCGTACCGCAATTGAGTACGGCTAGCGCGCAACGCCGCAGCAGGTCGTGCAGGCCACTGGCGGATGTATCGCGCAGGCGATTGACCTCGTGCTGCGACAGGACCTCGAGGCTACCTTCAGGAGAAATCGTGGTGGACAGCGTTCCAGGCATCGGGTGTTCCTTGTTATGCCAATCTCGGATCATTTAGACAGTGCGGCGGGCGTTGAGCGTGAGTCTACGATCGAACTCGATGCTACCATGCCGGCGTCGTACTGGCAGCGCTGCGCATTATTCGATTCTCTGATAAGATCGTCAGCCAAGATGGCTTCCTCCGATTCCTGCCACCCGGCGCTGCCGATGTCGCAGGTTGCGTTCGCTGCATTGGCAACGAATCACCGTAAGTGGACTCGACGTTCCATGTTCAATGCTCAGTATTTTCGGACTTTCATCACATTGGTGGAAACCGGCAGCTTTACGCATACCGCTCGCCGGCTCGACATGACGCAGCCTGGCGTCAGCCAGCATATTCGCAAGCTTGAGCAATATCTGGAAAAATCCCTGCTGAACCGCCAGGGGCGCCGCTTCACGCTGACCGAGGCGGGGCGGCGGACCTACGATTACGCCATCAAGCTGTTTGCCGAACACGAGCATTTTCGGCACTCGTTGGATAACGATTCCATCGATTCCGGCGATTGTCGTATCGCGTCGCCAGGCAGTGTCGGGCTGATGTTCTATCCGTTCATTCTCGGTTATCAGCAGATGCATCCGGGGCTGACCGTCAGTTACAACTTCGCTTTCAATAGCGAGATCGTCGAGGATGTGCTGGCCGGACGTTACGACCTGGGCATCGTCACCGACAGAATCAGACACCCCGATTTGCATTATGAGCCCTGGCACCAGGAGCCATTATGCCTGGTGGTGCCAGCCGACTTTACCGGCACCACGCTCAAGGAGTTGATGGCGCTGGGTTTCATGAACTACTCCGATGGCGTCAACCATGCCAGCCAGTTGCTGCGCGCCAACTTCGCCGGCGAATTCCGCTCGATGAGCCATTTCGTGCAGCAGGGCTTTACCAACGAAGTCGCCACGGTGCTCGATGCCGTGGCGCGCGGGCTGGGATTTACGGTGATTTCACGCGTTGTGCTGGAAACCTCGCCCTGGCAGCGTCAGGTCAAGGAGTTGCCGCTGGCGCAGCAGGTCTACGAGACCCTGCATATCGTCACCCGGGCCGGCAGTGAAACACCTAGGCGTTACGCCAAGTTGCTCGACGATTTTCGCGAGCAGCGCCGCAGCGCATTGTATGGCTTCGCCGAGGAGCCGAGCTTCGACGCGTAGGCATTGGTCCCAACACCATTCTTCGCGACACTCTTTGCAACAACGAAAATCCCCGCGCCACTGGCGCGGGGATTTTCGTGCTCACCGAGACGCTATCGCCGCTTAGTCGCGATAACTGTCTATGGTCGGACACGAACAGATCAGCTGGCGGTCGCCATGCACGTTGTCGACGCGGTTGACCGCCGGCCAGACCTTGGCGGCCTTGACCGCCTCCGATGGGAAGGCGCCCAGTTCGCGCGAGTAGGCACGCTCCCAGCCGGCATCCATCAGATCGGCCATGGTATGCGGAGCGTTGACCAGCGGGTTGTCGTCCGCCGTCCAGTCGCCGTTCTCCACCTTGGCGATCTCCTCGCGAATGGCGATCATGGCCTCGCAGAAGCGATCGATCTCGTAGCGCGATTCCGACTCCGTCGGCTCGATCATCAGCGTGCCGGGTACCGGGAACGACATGGTCGGCGCATGGAAGCCGTAGTCCATCAGGCGCTTGGCGATGTCCTCCTCCGAAATGCCGGATGCCGCCTTGAGCGGGCGAATATCGATGATGCACTCATGCGCCACGGTGCCATTGACGCCCTTGTAGAGCACGGGGTAGTGATCTTCGAGGCGCTTGGCGATGTAGTTGGCGTTGAGAATCGCCAGCTCGGTGGCTTCGCGCAGGCCGCTGGCGCCCATCATCTTGATGTAAGCCCAGGAGATCGGCAGGATCGAGGCGCTGCCGAAGGCGGCGGCCGAAACGGCGCCACACTCCTCGCGCACTCCGGCGATCGGCGTGACCACATGGTTGGAGACGAACGGGGCCAGGTGCGCCTTGACGCCGATCGGCCCCATGCCCGGGCCGCCACCGCCATGGGGAATGCAGAATGTCTTGTGCAGGTTGAGATGCGAGACATCGCCACCGAAATCGCCGGGGCGGCACAAGCCGACCTGGGCGTTCATGTTGGCGCCATCGATGTATACCTGGCCGCCGTGGTCATGCACGATCCGGCAGGCCTCGCGCACGCCCTCCTCGAAAACCCCGTGGGTAGAGGGGTAGGTCAGCATGATTGCCGACAGGGTCTCGCTATGTTTCTCCGCCTTGTCGCGCAAATCGGCCAGATCGATATTGCCGCCCTTGTCGCACTCGACCACCACGACCTTCATCTGCGCCATCGCCGCGGATGCCGGATTGGTGCCGTGGGCGGAGCTGGGGATCAGGCAGATATCGCGATGCCCCTGACCTTCGGCGGCTTGATAGCGGCGAATCGCCACCAGGCCGGCATACTCGCCCTGGGCGCCGGAATTGGGCTGCATCGAGATATGGTCGTAGCCGGTGATCTCCACCAGGAAGGCCGCCAGCTCATCGATCATCTGCTTGTAGCCCACCGCCTGATCGGCCGGCGCGAAGGGATGAATGTGGGCGAATTCCGGCCAGGTGATGGGAATCATCTCGCTGGTAGCGTTGAGCTTCATGGTGCACGAGCCCAGCGGAATCATCGCATGGGTCAGCGACAGGTCGCGATTTTCCAGGCGCTTCAGGTAACGCAGCATTTCGGTCTCGCTGCGATAACGCGTGAAGTTGGGGTGGGTCAGGAAATCGCTCGCACGGGCGCAGGCCATGGGAATGCCCGAGGTGCCGGCGGCGACGATCTCGTCATCGAGAGCCGCCACGGAAAGACCGTGCTCTTCGCCCAGCAGTACGTCGAACAGCACCGCCACGTCCGCCGCGGTGGTGGTCTCGTCGAGGCTGATGCCGATGCGACCGTCGGCATGAAAGCGCGGGTTGATTTCGTGGGTCATGGCGCGACCGTGAATCTTGCCGGCATCGACGCCGGTCAGCGTCAGCGTGTCGAACCAGCTATCGTGAGCCAGTTGCACGCCCTTGCGCTTGAGCCCTTCGGCGAGAATGGTGGTCAGGCGATGAATCCGCGTAGCGATGGTGCGCAATCCCTCCGCACCATGATAGACGGCATAGAAGCCCGCCATGTTCGCCAGTAGTGCCTGAGCGGTACAGATGTTGGAGGTCGCTTTCTCACGGCGAATATGCTGCTCGCGGGTCTGCATTGCCATGCGCAGCGCCTGGTTGCCGCGGCTGTCCTTGGAAACACCGATGATGCGACCGGGAATCGAGCGCTTGAGCTTGTCGGTGGTGGCGAAGAACGCCGCATGCGGGCCACCGTAGCCCATCGGCACGCCGAAGCGCTGAGAGTTGCCGAGCACCACGTCGGCGCCGAGCGCGCCGGGCTCCTTGAGCAGCACCAGACTCATCAGGTCGGCGGCGACGCAGGTCATGACGTTGCGCTGTCGGGCGGAATCGATCAGCGGCGCGAGATCGCGCACCCGGCCGGTTTCGCCCGGATACTGAAAGAGTGCGCCGAAAACCTCATGCTCGGCGATGCGCTCGGCGACGTCGACAACCAATTCGATACCGAAATAGGCGGCGCGGGTACGCAGTACGTCCAACGTTTGCGGCAAGACATCGTCGGCGACGAAGAAGCGCTCGGACTTGACCTTCCTGTTGGCGCGATGACATAGCGCCATGGCCTCGGCGGCGGCGGTGGCTTCGTCGAGCAGCGAGGCGTTGGCCAACTCCATGCCGGTCAGGTCCATGACCATCTGCTGGAAGTTGAGCAGGCCCTCCAGGCGACCTTGGGCGATTTCGGGCTGGTAAGGCGTATAGGCGGTATACCAACCCGGGTTTTCCAGCACGTTGCGGGCGATGACCGCCGGGGTGTGGGTGTTGTAGTAACCCTGGCCGATATAGGTCTTGAAGACCTTGTTCTGGCGGGCCAGCCGCTTGAGATAATCGAGCGCTTCCGCCTCGCCGCGTGGGGCATCGAGAGCGAGCTCGCGACCCAGGCGAATGCCGGCCGGCACGGTTCTCTCTATCAGCGTGGGCATATCCTTGGCCCCGAGGGTCTTGAGCATATGCTCAATGTCGGCGGCACCAGGACCATTGTGGCGATGAACGAAGGCATCATGGCTGGCCAATTCGGCCAGACGGCGATTATCTACTGCCATGGGGCACCTATCATGTGGCGGGGCGGTCAAGCCCATAACGAGTCATAACGCAGTGCCGCGGGCAGCCGGGCTACCCGCGTCGATATTGGTTGCTATTCGACCGGCGTCGTGCCGGCCTGTAGCTAGCTAGTCCTCTTCGGCCTCGGCGAGCCTGGCGTAGGCGTCGGCATCGAGCAGGGCATCGAGAGCGCTGGCATCGGCCAGTTTGAGCTTGAGGATCCAACCCGCTTCATAAGGCGATTCATTGACGGTTTCCGGCGCGTCTTCGAGGCTGTCGTTGATTTCGACGACTTCCCCGGCCAGCGGGGCATATAGATCGGAGGCCGCCTTGACCGACTCGATGACACCGAACTCCTCACCGGCATTGAGTTCGCGGCCGGTCTCGGGAAGCTCGACGAAAACGACATCGCCCAGTGCCTCCTGGGCGTGGTCGGTAATGCCCAGAGTAACTGTGCCGTCGCCGTTGTCCTGGACCCATTCGTGGCTTTCGGTATAACGCAGGTTCGCGGGGATGGTGCTCATGTCGTTTTCCTATACGAAAAAGGTTTTCCTGATAAGGGAATCGTATCGCCATTGCGTCTCGATGGCGAGCCCCTGACGTTGCATTTCGCCGCTGCCTATCGGCGATGGCTTGACCGCCTGATAAGGGTGGCCGCGATTGCTGTGTGCGTCCAGCCTGCAATTGTCCGAATAGGTCGGGTTTTACAACGAATGCGTCGCGCGAGTAGGTGTTGACGCATGTAATGGCTACTCTTGCGTTCGCCGTTGGCGGGCATCCTCGACCTTCGTCGATAGCTTATTGTGATCCTACCGGGGTCGGGGTAATGTAGCCGCGTTTCCAATAAGAAACAAATTTCACATTTGCGGCATTGCGAAGAGCGAGATCGCATGCAAGATAGTTACCGCGATTCTCGCGATAATTTTACGCGATTCGTTCTGCCAAGTGCTAAGGTTGCAACGTTTTCGAATGCCGAACTGGAGTCATATTAGTGGTATCCGCTAATGTGGCGTCCTGATGGCTTCACTGGCGTATCGGCGCTGTCATGAGTGCCGGTGCATAACAACAAGCGAATGAGTAATGGGGTGCTTTACGTGGAAACATTGAATGCGATTTTCGGCGCCATCAATGGCGTCGTCTGGGGGCCACTGATGTTGGTCCTGATCCTGGGTGTCGGGTTCTACCTGCAACTCGGACTCAAGCTACTGCCGATCCGCAAGCTCGGCACCGGCTTTAGTCTGCTCTGGCAGGGGCGCTCAACGGCCAAGGGCGAAGAGGGCGAGGGTGAGGTTTCACCGTTCAATGCGTTGATGACGTCGCTGTCGGCGACCATCGGTACCGGTAACATCGCCGGCGTGGCCACGGCGATCGTGCTCGGCGGCCCTGGCGCGGTGTTCTGGATGTGGATGACCGCGCTGGTCGGCATGGCGACCAAATTCTCCGAGGCGGTGTTGGCGGTTCGCTATCGTGAAGTCGATGAAGCGGGCGATCACGTCGGTGGTCCGATGTATTACATTCGCAATGGCCTGGGCAAGAAATGGGCCTGGCTCGGCGGTACGTTCGCCTTTTTCGGCGCCGTGGCGGCGTTCGGCATCGGCAACACGGTGCAGGCCAATTCCGTGGCCGAAGGTCTGAATCAGGCCATGGGCATTCCGCACTGGGTCACCGGGGTCGTGATCATGGTGCTGGCTGGCGCAGTGATCCTGGGCGGTATCAAGCGTATCTCCAAGGTGGCCGGCAAGCTGGTGCCTTTCATGGCGGTCGCTTATCTGATCAGCGGTATCGTGGTCCTGATCGCCAATGCCGATCAGATCGGCAATGCCTTCGGCATGATCTTCGAGTATGCCTTCAGCCCGATTGCGGCAGCGGGCGGGTTCGCTGGTGCGGGGGTCGCCGCGGCGATTCAGTTCGGTGTGGCGCGTGGCGTGTTCTCCAACGAAGCGGGCCTGGGCAGTGCGCCGATCGCGCATGCCGCCGCGCAGACCAAGAACCCGGTGCGCCAGGGGCTGATCGCCATGTTGGGCACCTTCCTCGACACGATCGTGGTGTGTTCGATCACGGCGCTGGCTATTCTTACCTCTACCGAGTGGATGAATGGCGAGACCGGCGCTGCCTTGAGCGCGTTGTCGTTCGACGCGGCGTTGCCGGGTATCGGCCAGTATGTGGTGGTCTTCGCGCTGGCGATATTCGCCTTCACCACGGTACTGGGTTGGGCGTTCTACGGTGAAAAATGCTTCGAGTACCTGTTCGGCGTTCGCTCGATCAAAATCTATCGTGTGCTGTACATCCTGGCGATTCCGGCCGGCGCCATGGCCAATCTGGGCTTCATCTGGTTGATGGCTAGCGTTTTCAACGCGCTGATGGCGATTCCCAACCTGATTGCCCTGGCTCTGCTGTCTCCGGTGGTCTTCAAGCTGACCAAGGATTACTTCGACGGTAAGACGGTGCTGTCGGGCGAGGAGTTATAAGGCGCCGGATGCCGGATTGAATCAACCGTAACTTTGACCCCATGTGGAGCGACCCGATGAGCGAACTCAATAAAACGCCTTTGCACGACCTGCATGTGGCGCTGGGCGGCAAGATGGTGGAATTCGCCGGCTACAGCATGCCGGTACAATATCCGCTGGGCGTAAAGAAGGAGCATGAGCATACGCGTGCGGCCTGCGGGTTGTTCGATGTCTCCCATATGGGGCAGCTCATCGTGCGCGGCTCCGACCCAGCGGCTGCGCTCGAGTCGCTGGTGTGCGCCGATATCGTCGGTCTTGCCGAAGGCATGCAGCGCTATGCACTGTTTATCGGCACCGAGGGCGGTATTCTCGATGATCTGATGGTGGTCAATGCCGGCGATCACCTCTACCTGGTGGTCAATGCGGCGTGCAAGGATCAGGACATCGCCCACCTGCGCACCGGGCTCGGTGACTGTGAGCTTGAGGAGTTGGATCGTGGCCTGCTGGCACTTCAAGGTCCACATGCGGCCGAGGTCATGGCCAGGTTGTGTCCGGCAGCATGCGAACTGACCTTCATGCAACATGGCCGGTTCGATATGGCGGGCATTCCGGTGTGGATCAGCCGCAGCGGCTACACCGGCGAGGATGGCTTCGAGATTTCGGTGGCCAGCGACGATGCCGAGCGTCTCGCCAAGCGTTTGCTCGATGAGCCCGAGGTCGAGGCGATCGGTCTCGGCGCGCGCGATTCGTTGCGCCTCGAGGCGGGGCTCTGCCTGTACGGTCACGATATCGACCAGAGCACCACGCCGGTGGAAGCCGGCTTGATTTGGGCGATCGGCAAGCCGCGCCGCCAGGGTGGCGAGCGTGAGGCCGGTTTCCTGGGTGCCGATGTCGTGCTGCATCAGGTGCGGGCCAAGGATCATCAGCGCAAGCGGGTGGGTTTGCTCGGCGAAGGCCGCGCGCCGGTCCGCGAAGGTGCCGAGCTGTATAGCGAAGACGACCGCAGGATCGGTGTGGTCACCTCGGGTGGCTTCGGTCCTACGGTCGGCAAGCCGGTTGCGATGGGCTATCTGACCATCGAGGATGCCGAAATCGGCAACGTCGTATACGCCGAAGTGCGCGGCAAGCGGTTGCCGATGACGGTCAGCAAGATGCCGTTCGTCACGCCGGGTTACCATCGCGGCTGAGTCTGGTTATACCGTTATCTTTTCGAGATGGGCCGCTGTGCTGGAATCCAGCACAGCGGCCTTTTTCTTTCATGAGTTGAAAGCGCTCAGCCGATTACTGCTGGGGGCCATAACCATAGGCTGGCCTCGGCAATCAGCCAGCCGAGCAGCGCGCCGGCAAGCACGTCACTGAGATAGTGCAATCCAAGGCCGACTCGCGAAGCGGCAATCAACAGTGCCAGCGGAATGACCATGATAAGCAGCCAGGGCACGGCGGCTGCCGTCAGTGTGCAGAACGCGACCGCATGCAGGGTATGGCCGCTGGGGAAACTGTAACGATCGAGTGGCGGCAGGGTGCAGGGGATTGCCGTGAAAGTGATGAATGGGCGTTCGCGACACAGGCGTGTCTTGAGCAGCCGATAAAGCAGCGCTGCACAGCCGGCGGTCAACGTGAATTGCAGCGCGAGCCACCACCCCTGTACTCCATGAATCAGCGGCATTGACAGTGTCAAAGCTGCCCAGGCGGGCCAGTCGCCGAGACGGCTGGCCAGGCGCAGTGTCGCCAGTAGTGGCCGATAGCCGCTCAGCCGTGCCAGCCGATGGCAGGCTTGCCATTCGTACAGATCGAGACGCTCAAATACGGCTGGGATGCGGCTTGCCATGTGCTATCTCCTGTACTTGGTGCAGGATGGCGAGAAAGTCATCGGCGATACATGACCAACTCAGGCTCTTCACGCGTGTTCGGGCGGCTCGGCCCAGGCGTTCGCGAAGGGCTGATTGCCGACAGAGTTCGAGTGCGGCGTCGATAAAGCCTTCATCGTCACCGAGTGCCACCTTCAATCCATTGTGGCGATGTTCGATCAGCTCGCTCGCGGCGGCATGGTCGAAGGCAACGATGCCCAGCGCACTGGCCATGGCTTCGGTGATGACGTTGCCGTAGGTTTCCGAGCGTGAGGGAAAGACGAACAGATCGGCGCTGGCGTAGTGCCGTGCCAATGATTGCCTGTCGATGAAACCCGTGAAGATGGCCTCGGGCAAGCGCTTCTCCAGAACGCCGCGCTGCGGGCCATCGCCGACCAGCACTTGCACCAGATCGGGCCGGTCACGACGCATGGCTTGGAAGGTTTCGACCAACAAGTCCAGATTCTTCTCATGCGCCATGCGGCCGACATGCAGTGCCACCGGTTGGCACTCCGTTGCTCCCCACCGACGCCGCAGGTCGTCGTCGCGACAATGAGGGCCGAAGTGGGTGATATCGACGCCGCGCCCCAATACCTGCACGTTGGTGAATCCTTTCGCGGTCAGTTCGTTGGCACGCGCTCGCGTCGGCACCAGCGTCGCCTGGGTCCGGTTATGGAAATAACGCAGGGCCAGGCGCACCGGCGTCTGTAGCAGGCCAAGCCCATAATCGCCGGCATAATGATCGAAGTTGGTATGAAAGCCGCTGACCGCAGGGATACCCAAGTGAATGGCGGCGTTCGATGCCGACCAGCCCAGCGGGCCTTCGGTGGCGATGTATACGACATCGGGGCGGGTGTTTCGCCACAGTTCGATGATCGCGCGGCGCGATGGCACGCCGAGCCGTACATCCCGGTAGCGGGGCAGACGAAAACCGCGTACTTGAAGTTCCTGCGCGATGGCTTCGGCCTGGGCCGGTTTGATGGGCGCGGGGCGAATCAATTGTAGCGTCATGCCGCGCTCGATCAACTCGCGGCTAAGATGCCCCAGCGTATGGGCGACGCCATTGATATCCGGGACCCAGGTCTCGCTGACCATGGCGATGCGCATGCCTTTCCCCTCGCGTATATCGCTGGCATTGGGGCTAGCATCCATGATCGTCGTTACACGATCGCGACAACTACATGACCGCTGGATGACGTTCTACGTTGAGCCGTAATCA
This sequence comes from uncultured Halomonas sp., assembly GCF_946887195.1. The sequence continues at coordinate 314,705 of NZ_CAMPKE010000001.1, read as the reverse complement.
TTCCCGGTTAGCGCAGCACCTTGCGAGGGTCGATGGGCTTGCCGCCATGACGCACATCGAACAGCAGGTCGTAGCGCTCGGTATCCCCACTATAGCCCACCGTGCAGATTGGCATGCCGGTCTTGACGGCTTGCCCCTCGCTGACTTTCAGGCTGGAACACAGCGCGTAAACGCTTTGCAGATTATTGGGATGATGGACGATAACCACCTTGCCCAACTGGCGCATGCTATTGGCGAAGCGCACCTGGCCATCCGCCACGGCCGTGGCTACGCTGCCCCGCTGTGTCGCCAACAGCATCGGTTGCAGGCGGCCTCGGCTATCGGTGCCGAAGTACCGCACGATCCGGTAATCGCTCAATGGCCATGCCCAATCGCCGGTTTGCTCGGGTAGCGGGCCGGGGTCGGGGAGCCTCGCCACCGGTGCGCTGCGCGATGACCCGCCGCCACCATGCAGCGGTACCTTGATCAGTTGTCCGATTCTGAGATCGCTGGGGTCGAGCGAGCGGTTGGCGGCCTGGATGCGCCCAGCGGTGGTGCCGAAGTACCGCGCGACGCTGTAGTAGGTATCGCCTGGGCGAATCTGGTAACGGTAGGGTCCGCCAGAGGGCGCGCGTTCGCGCTGGCTGGGTACCAGAATGCGCTGTCCGATTGCCAGGTGCCGGGCTTCGACGCCGGGATTGAAGCGCTGCAACCGCACCAGCGGAACCCCGGCTTGGCGGGCGATTTCGCCCAGCGTGTCGCCGCGACCGATGGTGAACCAGTTGCCGGCCACGACACCGCCGCTACGCCATGACGAGCCGCCGGGGCCGCCGGCACAACCGCCAAGCAAGGTCAGCAGCAATATCAGCGCAACGATTCGAGCCTTCGATCCTTGTCTTGCCACAGCGTGTTGAGCCATGTCTGGAAGCGTTCCTTGTACTGCGGGTCTTGATGATAATCGCCGTCGTGCATCCAGTCCGGCAGTTCGAGGCAGCGGGCATGCAGGCTCACCGGACCCTCGCGGCCACACAGAAAATCCCAGAAATCGGGGCAATCGCGGGCATAGGCCAGCGTGATGTCGAGTATGCCATTGAGGCGGCGTCCCAGCAGGCTGACGACCTGGGCGGTGCCACCGGCCTTGGGCCTGAGTAGATGCCGATACGGGCTGTGCTGGGCATCTCGTTTGGCGGGGCTGAAACGGGTGCCTTCGACGAAGTTGTAAATCGCCATGGGCATCTGCTGGGCGCGTTGGCATAGACGTTGCGTCGCTTCCCGGTCGCGCAGCGCGAGGTTGGGGTTGCGCTGCAGTCGCTCGCGTGTGTAGCGACGCATGAAGGGGAATTCCAGCGCCCACCAGGCCAGGCCGATGACCGGCACCCAGATCAGCTCGCGCTTGAGAAAGAAGCGCGGCATGGGTATTCGGCGATGCAGCGCCAATTGCAGCAGGAAGATATCGGTCCAGCTGCGGTGGTTGACGATCACCAGCCACCACTGCTGCGGCGACAGTCCCTCGGGGAGATGAATGTCGAGCCTGGGTTTCAGCCAACGGCGCATCCACCACAGATTGGTGCCAATCCAGGCCAGCGCGATCCGATTGAGTCCGCCAAGCAGCCGCACCCGTAAACGCCGGGTCGGCGTGATCAGCTTGAGCAGTGTCAGGGCGTATAACGGAATCGCCCAGAACAGGGTGCTGAGGACCAGTAATAGCAGACTGACGAGCCCCTTCAGGGTCGACATGCCATTCTCCTTCAATGACTTGGAGAACATGCTACTGGAAGCGGGGGAGGCTGCCCACCCTCACGATGACCATGCCGGCCATCGTGAGTGGCATGGGTGGATCAATGCTGTAGTTCGGGCAGGTCGGCGTAGAGATCGAGCGCCTCGGGGTTGGCCAGTGCATCCTGATTCTTGACCGGGCGACCATGCACCACGTTGCGCACCGCCAGCTCGACGATCTTGCCCGACAAGGTACGTGGAATGTCGCTGACCTGGAGAATGCGCGCCGGGACGTGGCGCGGCGTGGTGTTGGCGCGAATGGTGCGCTTGATCGTATCGCTCAAGGCGTCGTCCAGTGTCAGGCCATCCTGCAAGCGCACGAACAGCACCACGCGGACATCGTCGCCCCACTCCTGGCCGATGCACAACGACTCGAGCACGCCTTCGACCTTCTCGACCTGGCGGTAGATCTCGGCGGTGCCGATGCGCACGCCGCCGGGGTTGAGCACGGCATCCGAGCGACCATGGATGACCAGGCCATCCTCCGGCGTGATCTCGGCGTAGTCGCCATGCGCCCAGATGCCCGGGAATGTCGCGAAGTAGGCATCGTGATAGCGCTCGCCATCGGGATCGTTCCAGAAGCCGATGGGCATCGAGGGAAAGGGCCGGGTGCATACCAGTTCGCCTTTCTCGCCACGCAGCGGCCTGCCGTCGTCGTCGAACACATCGACCGCCATGCCCAGGCCGCGGCACTGCAGCTGGCCGCGATATACCGGGCGAACGGGACAGCCCAGCGCGAAGCAGGAGACGATATCGGTACCGCCGGAAATCGATGCCAGGAGCAGGTCGCGCTTGATATCGCGATATACGTAATCGAAGGATTCATGCGCCAGCGCCGAGCCGGTGGAGAGCACCGCGCGTAGCCGTGACAGATCATGGCTCGCGCCGGGCGTCAGCCCGTGTTTCTCGCAGGCGGCGATATACTTGGCACTGGTGCCGAACACCGTAATGCCCTCGCGTGCGGCGATCTCCCAGAGCACGCTGGATGTCGGCGCGAAGGGCGAGCCATCGAACAGCACCAGTGTCGCGCCGCTGGCCAGCCCCGAGACCAGCCAGTTCCACATCATCCAACCGCAGGTGGTGTAGTAGAACAGCACATCGTCATCGTCGAGATCGGTATGCAGGCGATGTTCCTTGAGATGCTGCAGGAGTGTCCCGCCGGCGGAATGGACGATGCATTTGGGGGCGCCGGTGGTGCCCGATGAGTAGAGAATGTATAGCGGATGATCGAAGGGCTGCGAGGCGAAATCGATCTCGCTGGCGGGGTTGTCCAAGTAGTCGTGCCAGGCGATGCCGTTGACGATGCCATCCAGCGAGGTGACGTCGTCATGCAGGAAAGGGAAGATCACGACCTGCTGGAGTGAATCGATGGCCTCGCTGATCTTGGCGACCCGCTCGCGGGTATCGATGGGTTTGCCGTTCCAGGTGTAGCCGTCGGTGGCGATCAATACCTTGGGCTCGATCTGACCGAAACGATCGAGCACGCCATTGAAGCCGAAATCCGGCGAGCAGGACGACCACACCGCGCCGATGCTGGCCGCGGCTAGCATGCCGATTACCGCATGTTCACTGTTGGGCAAGAAGCCGGCGACACGGTCACCGGCACTCACGCCGCTGCCGCGCAGGGCGTGGGCCAGCTTGGCGACCTGGGTGTAGAGCTCGGCGTAGCCGATGGATTTGCGGCGCCCGCGTTCGTCGCACACGACCAGTGCCGGGTGGGTATCGCGGCGACGCAGCAGGTTGGCGGCGAAATTGAGGCGCGCTTCGGGGAACCAGCGTGCACCGGGCATGGCCTCGGGGTGCTCGAGTACGCTGTCGCCACGCCGTTCGGCGATCACACCGCCTTCGTCCCACACCAGCGACCAGAAGTCCTCCAGATGATCGACGCTCCAGGCATGCAGGTCGGCATAGTCGGCGAGTTCGGTAGCGTATTCGCGATTGATGCGCTGCATCAGAGCGTGGATTTGGGTGGCTTCGAGCGCAGCCTGAGACGGCTGCCAAAGTGGTGTGGACATTCATTCGCTCCTTTTTATTGTCCGGTACGGCGGTGTTGCGGCGATCCGGCTCTAACTCTCCCGACCGGCATCGGTGGCCTGGCGTCGCGCCACGATAGCATAGGCATTGATGAGCCACGGCCCATTGGTGCGTCGCACAACGGCTCCATTTAAAACTAACTGCCGGTGGCTTGTCACGGCGACCCTCGAGGTGACGAAAAACTGACCGTTTCGTGAAAGCGCGACATGGCTACGCCGCTGCGACGGAGTATGCAGCGCCCTTGCACAGCCTTATCCACAGTTTCTGTGAATAACCTCGATGGCGTCACATGCCAAGGGGTTTGGCGTTGGTTCCGCGCGCCGCGAACGGTAGAATCCACGCACACTGCCGGAGCCTGCGGCTCCTGTGTCACCCCGTTTTGTAATGCCGCTTTGGAGGTAAATGGTGCTGCTGCGCAGCCTGCCGGCGACTCTGCCGATTCTGTTTGTCTGTGAAATCAGCTTCTTGCTGGGACATGGCCTGATCATGACCCTGCTCGGTGTGCGCATGTCGCTGGAAGGATTTCCTTCGCAGATGGCGGGTCTGCTGATGTCGAGTTTCTCGCTGGGCTTCGTGCTGGGCAGTTTCTTCATCGAGAAGCGCATCCGTACGGTGGGGCATATCCGTGTATTCGCCGCCTGTGCCGCGATGTTGGCGGTAACCGCCATGTTGCATGGCATCTGGATCAACCCCTGGGCCTGGCTGGTCTGGCGAGTGGTGGGCGGTGCGGCCACCGCGGGGCTGTTGATGGTGATGGAGTCCTGGGTCTCGGGTGAATCGACCAACGATAACCGCGGTAAGGTGCTGGGCTGGTATCTGGTCATTTCCACGCTGTCGCTGGCCGGTGGGCAGTGGATGCTCAACCTGGCCGACCCGGCGACCGCGGTGCTGTTCTCGGTGGCTGGCATGCTGTTTGCGCTGTCGCTGGTGCCGTTGTCGATCTACCGGATTCATGGCCCGTCGCGCTCGGATCACGATGTCGCCCACAAGATCAAGTTGCGTGAGCTGTATAAGCGAGCCCCGGTCGGCTTGGTTGGCGCGTTCACCGGCGGGTTGATGGCGCAGGCGTTCTTCGCCATGACCCCCTTCTACGGCCAGGAGATCGGTCTCACCACGCAGCAGACCGCGCAATTCATGGCCATCACCACGATGGTGGCGTTGGTGGCCCAATGGACGCTGGGACGCGTCTCGGATCGTATCGATCGACGCAAGGTCATTTTATGCATGGCGGCGGTAATGGCGGTTACCGGCGCCTTCATTTCGGTGGCGGCCGGTTACAGCTACCTGGCGCTACTGGCGGTAGCCTGTCTGCATACCGCCATGCTGCATACGCTGTATTCGCTGAGTCTGGCGCATACCAACGACTGGCTGCAGCCGGAGGAGATCATTGCGGCCAACGCCAAACTGATGATCTGGTACGGGATCGGTTCGATTATCGGTCCGTTCAGTGCATCGTTGGTCATGCAGGCCTTCGGCCCCGAAGGGCTGTGGCTGTTTCTGGGCGGGGCAGCCCTGTCGCTGGCGATTTACATCATGCTGTATCTGCTGTGGCGTCGCAGACGGAAAATCGGTATCGAGAGGGAGGTCGAGCAGGAACCCTACGCGCCGCTGCCGATCATCGAGACCTCGCATTACATCAATGAACTCGACCCGCGCCATGAGCCACACCAGCTCGAGTTCGATTTTGCCTATCCGGGCATCACTGTCGATGACGAGGACGAGCCGGTGGAGACCGGGAAGCACTCTGCGCTTCGGTAACGTGAGCGTTCAGGGCTCACGCGACCTCGCAGCGGGTATGGTGGGGCAGCAGCAGTTCGGCGGCACGCTCGTGGTTACCCGGCAGGCATTTATCCACCAGGGCGATGCCCCCCATGATGATGCGATGTTCATCGCCATCGGCGAATGCCAGACGCCGCGAGCAGGTCGAGTAGAAGCGATAGCTGAGTAGCGCCGATACCGGGAAAACGCCGTGATGACGATCGGCGTTACCGGCCAATCCGGCGTGTTGCATGCCCCGGTCGAGCGTGTTGAGATCGCTCCCGATTCGCTGGCAATCGAAACCGGCGTGATGTATGCGCGGACCCATTACCGCCAGCCAGGCGGCCAGGGGATGGGCCTGCTGCAACTGTTGGTAGCACGCCCAATCGGGCATCGGCCAGGGACGACCGCGACATAGCAAATTCTGGCCACGGCAATCCTGAGGATGCGCGCGCTCGATGAGCGCCTCGAGCCGCTGACGCGGTTCGCGGGTCAGGGTACCGGTCTGCAACTCTCCCAGTACCAGCCAAGGGCCGTCATCGGGCGGTGCCAACAGGGTGATCAGCAAGCCGCGATCGGCCATGGCGTAACGCTCGACATGACGATAGCCGAAGTGATTCAGCGAAGGCAGCAGAGCATGGGCACTGAAAGGACCCTGGTTGAGAGTGAGTAGAACCAGATACTCCGCCGTAGCCTCCGTCGGCCACAAGCGCATGGCCCCCAGTTCCGGATGGCGATGGATATAATCCAGCCATAACTGCTGCACGAATTCTTCACGTTGCATATCGCCAATCTCCCTCTTGCGCTACTTCTCCTTTTTTTAGTATAGGCATTCATGAAGGACGGCAATTCAACGCCAGGCGGACGCAAACGACGACGCCGACCCATGGTCGGCGTCCTGATGAACCATACGAATTCCAGCGTCCGGCACTAACGGGCCGGAGAAACGCTGATCGTGCTAGCCGTGTGTCGATTCCGGCAGTAGCGCATTGTCGCGCACATAGCGATCGAACTCGGTAAAGCCGCCGATATGCGTCTGGTCGACGAAAATCTGCGGCACGGTCTCTACCGGCTTACCGATGGTCTTCTCCATATCCGCCTTGGTGATGCCTTCTTCATGAATATCGATATAGCGGTAGCTGAAATCGTCGCGCGTGGCGCTAAGCTTCTCGGCGAGCTCCTTGGCGCGAACGCAGAAAGGGCAAGAGGATCGTCCGAAAATGACGGTAAGCATCGATGTGCCTCCTGTTGGTAAATGATGAGCCGGCAAATTTGCTGGCATTGTTTCGTGTGGCGGACCCTGGCGCCAATAGAGTCTGGCTACATCCATTATTGCACGGCGCTATCGTAACGGTATCGAGCCGGTCTCGAATCGTTAGTGCTGCGATCGGTAGCCGGTACGATGTCTATGGTCATGTAGTGGGGGTCTCATCGGCGCGAATCAAGAGTGCCTCGAGGGCTTTGTAGATACCGGGCGCCGCGGCCACGATATGCTCGCCATAAAGCTCCTCCGGGATATCCTCGGGGCAAGGGTATAGGTGCCCGGTGCGCGCGCCGGCTTCGCGGGCGATCAACAGGCCGGCGGCAAAGTCCCAGGGCGATACGCTCTCGTAATAGGCATCGAGTCGGCCACAGGCGACATTGCATAGATCGAGCGCCGCCGAGCCGCAACGCCGCATATCCTGGCAGTGCATCATCACCGCAGCGAGACGACGCATCAGCGGCGCGCGGGTGTCGAGCAAGTAGGGGAAGCCGGTGGCGATCAGGCTGCGTTCGAGCCGTGTGGCCGGGCTGGCGTGAATCCGTTCGCCGTTGAGAAAAGCACCGTCACCGCGCATGGCGGTGAAGGTTTCACCCAGAAAAGGCGCATGCACCACGCCCAATTGCACCTCGCCATTGCATGCCCAGGCAATCGATACCGCCACATGGGGCAGGCCATGGGCGAAATTGACCGTGCCGTCGATCGGGTCGATCACCCATAGGGGACCGCCTTGGGTCAAGACATCGCGTTCGGGGGCAAGCTCCTCGGTGAGCCGGGCCTCACCGGGAAAGTGATGCTCCAGGCGCTCGGCGATCAGTCGGTCCACCGCGATATCGACCTCGGTCACCAGCTCGCTGCCCTGTTTGTAGTGCTGCTTGAAGTCCTGAAGCTGGCGCGCTTCCTGAATATGCCGACCGGCCAGTTCGGCGATCTCGACGGCGATGGCGAGACGCTCGGTGAGCTGCATGGGGCCTCCTGGCACAATGAATGAGTGGCCAGTCTAGCAGCCGGTCAGGCTGCACGCTCGATGAACGGTCGTTATACTCGCGCTTTATCGTTACAGGCAGGAGAGCGTGAATGCAGGCACTTTCCGATAGTCAGCACGCGCGGCTTTCGCGCCTGGCGGGAGCCTACCAGCAGCGCCATGCCGAGGCTTTCAAGGCGGCCTCTAAACGCAACCCGCACCTATGGGTGGATACACTGTGCTTTCAGCCATACGGTGATGCGTTGATCGGTGTGCTGATCACGCCATTGGCGCTACTGCTGGCACGCTTGGCAGCGTCGGAGGAGGATGGCGAGGTGGCCGATGGTGACCGGCGCATCGTCGAATTGCCCAGTGGTCGCTATCTGATGAGTGCCGAGTGTCTCGACCCCGACATCGTATGGCACTGCGAACTGCTCGACGATCTTCGCGATCTCAAGGGACCTACGGAAGCCAGCCGGCTCGCTCAGCAGGTAATGGAGCGAGTCATGGCGCCTATCGATGATAACGTCCAGTAGCGTTTCACGGATGCGGCGTCGTATGCTGCAAGCCTCTTCGCATCGTCAAAGGAGTGGATGATGAGTGTCAGCCCCAGCCCCGGAACGCCGCGTGTCGCTCTGGTTACCGGAACGTCCAGCGGCATTGGCGAGGCCGTGGTGAAGTCGCTATGTCAGCAAGGTCATCAGGTACTGGCGGTGGACTTCAACCCGGCCGGCAAGACGGTGGCCGAGGCCGCCGGCGCCGCCTTCTTCCAGGCCGACCTGACCGATGGCGGCGCCTGCCGCGCGGCGGTCGCCGATGCCGTGAAGCGTTTCGGTCACGTGGACATTCTGGTCAACAATGCCGGCATTCAGCATGTCGAATCGATCGAGGCGTTCCCCGAGGATAAGTGGCGTCGGATCATCGATTTGATGCTGACCGCGCCGTTTCTCCTGACGCAAGCGGTTTGGCCCTATATGCGCGAAGGCAAGTGGGGGCGCATCGTCAATATCGCTTCGGTACATGCCCAGGTGGCATCGCCGGGCAAGGCCGCCTATATCAGCGCCAAGCACGGCCTGATCGGGCTGACCAAGACCGCCGCGCTGGAGGGCGGCGAGGCGGGGATTACCGTCAACGCGCTGTGTCCGGCATACGTACGCACCCCGTTGGTCGATGACCAGATCGCCGATCAGGCGCGCCTGCACGGCATGGGCGAGCAGGAGGTGATCGAGAAGATCATGCTCAAGAACGCCGCCATCAAGCGCTTGATCGACCCATCGGAAGTCGCCGCGCTGGTTGCCTACCTGGCTTCCGATCAGGCCGGCGCGGTGACCGGGTCGAGCTGGAACATCGATCTCGGCTGGACGGCGCAGTAAGCCTGGCGCTGGAGCGCCGCTTCCAGCTACCGTCTGACCGGTCGCTTCTGCAGCTTTCTCTGCAACGTTCGGCGATGCATGCCCAGCGCACGGGCGGTGGCGGAGATGTTGCCGTCGTGCTCCTGCAGTACCTTCTGAATATGCTCCCAGGTCACGCGATTGATCGACGGCGGATTGTCGGCGATATCGATATCCGGGTCGCCGCCCTCGCGCTCGAACGCGGTGAGTATTTCGTCGGCATCGACGGGCTTGCACAGGTAGTTTGCCGCGCCCAGCTTGATCGCCTCGACGGCCGTCGCAATGCTCGAATAGCCCGTTAGCACGACCACCCGGCACTGCGGGGCGATGGCCAGCAATTCGGGCAATAGCTTGAGTCCCGAGGTGTGTTCGAGCTTGAGATCCAGCGTCGCCAGTTGCGGTGGCGAACGACGAGCCTGAATCAATGCATCGTCGGCATCGTGGGCCACTGCGACGTCGAAACCGCGTCGCGTGAGCGCGCGCTGCATGACGTGGCAGAACATATCGTCGTCATCGACGATCAGCAGTCGCTTCGGGGTATGCATGACATCCTCTATCGGGCTCTCTCAGGTCCCCTGTCCCGCCAGGACGCGGGGCAGCTTCACTTCGGTCAGGGTGCCGCCTTCCTCGTGATTGTACAGGCTTACGCCACCGCCGAAGCGATTGATGGTCGCGTGGGTCAGGAACAGGCCGATGCCCATCCCCTTGCTCTTGGTCGAAACGAAGGTATCGCCCAACTGGTCGGCTATCGACATGGCAACGCCGGGGCCATGATCGCGAATATCGATGATCACTTCATCGTTGGACCAATCGAGACTGATGACGATGTCCTCGGGATTGGCGTCGGCGGCATTGTTGAGCAGATTCATCAATGCCTGCTCGAGGGTCGCGTCCACGGCAAGCCTGGGTGCGCCGCGTCTGCTGGGACTCTCGATACGATGGGTGACATCAGGCCGCAATACCAGCCAGCGCTGCACGACCTGGGCCAGCCACTGCTCGGCGGGGCAGGATTCTGGCTCGGCCAGCCGCCGCCGGTCGGCGCTGGCCACCAGATGCTGCAAGCGCGACTTGCAGGTGTCGACCTGTTGGCGCAGCAGATCGATATCGGCCTGGAGCGCGGGATTGTCGGTAACGTCCTGGCGCATCTCCTTGAGCAGTACCGCCATGGTCGATAGCGGCGTGCCGAGCTCATGCGCGGTGCCTGCGGCCTGGGTCGCCACCGCCAGTATCTGCTCATTGCGCAGAGCCGCCTCGCGGGTGCGCGACAGGGTCAGGTCGCGGCGCCGCAGCGCATAGGCCATCTTGAAAATGAAAAAGGTCACCAGGCCCGCCGATAGCCCGAAATTGAGCCACATCCCCAATACGTGCAGGTTGATACCGGCACCCACCAGGCCCTGGCTCAACTGGGGTATCGGTTGATAGAACAGCATCAGAAAGGTGTAACCGGCCATGGCGGCGCTGGCGATGATCCAGGCATACAGCCAGGGCAGGGTGGCGGCGGCGATGGTCACGGGAACCAGATAGTAGCTGATGCAGGGATTGGTCGAGCCGCCGGTGTAGTAGAAAAGCAGCGTCAAACCGGCGATATCGGCCAGCAAGTGCAGCAGGTATTCGGTATCGGTGACCGCGCGCGGGCGCTCCAACCGCCACCAGGTGGCGACATTGATCAACCCCATGGCCGCGATCACGACGATGACCGGGAATATTTGCAACTGAAAATCGAGGACTTCGATGCCGAAGACGATCGCGACGAGAAACCCCGTCCAGGTGATGCCGCGTACGAAAGTCAGGCGCACCAGATTGCGATTGGGCGTGGAGAGCGGCAAAGGGAGCGGCTGATGCATGGCGGTTCCGGTGGAATGACTTTCGCCATGATAACCGATGTTGCCATGCCCGCTCAGGTCTGCATATGAATTCCCCAGGAATCAATCGCGTCCATGACGTCGTTCGAGATCGCTCGCCTGACGCTTCGCCTCGCTTTGCGAATCGTGGGTGGAGATCACCTGGTTGTCGTCATGCGTATCGATGACCTTCCAGCCGATGACGCTGTCCTCGTCATGCTCGTCGAATACATTCACGACCACATAGCGCTCGCTCATCGCGTTCTCCTTATCTATCCAGCCTTACTGGAGGGGATGATCGCTTCGCGGGTCGTCACCGGCGTCTTCGGACAGGTTCAGGTGGGTCGGTTGGGTATAGTGATGCTTGGACTCGCTGTCGCTCTCCGCCATGACGGTCAACGGAAGCAGAGCGGACAGAACGACCGCGGCGATCATCGAAAACAATTTGCCAAGTAGTTTCATTGGCTTCTCCCTGTGTTATTAGCGTGCTAACAATATAGTCGATGAAATCGCGTTTGTGAAATGGCCATCGGCAGCGATGACCAAGGCGACTGACTATACAATGCAACGTCTCATCGCACAGGTAAAGCATTGCAGCGCTACACTACATCGCCCGCAATGATTACAATCCCCGCCAGAACACACTTCCCCCAGTCTGGGTCTTGTCGCATACGCCCATGGCTGAGTACAAATTAGCGATGCCGCTCAATGTCAGATAGCCAAATAGCCCAACACGCCGGGCTTCGACGCACGTTCGCGATCATCTCGCACCCCGACGCGGGCAAGACCACCATCACCGAGAAGCTGCTGCTGTTCGGGAATGCCATTCAGATGGCCGGCTCGGTGAAAGGCAAGCGCAACGAGCGCCACGCCACCTCCGACTGGATGAAGATGGAGCAGGAACGCGGCATCTCGGTGACCACCTCGGTGATGCAGTTCCCTTACAGCGGGCGCATCGTCAACCTGCTCGACACGCCGGGGCACGAGGATTTCTCCGAGGACACCTACCGCACGCTGACGGCGGTGGATTCGGCGCTGATGGTCATCGATGGCGCCAAGGGCGTCGAGGAGCGCACCATCAAGCTGATGGAGGTCTGTCGCCTGCGCACCACGCCGATCCTGACCTTCATCAACAAGATGGACCGCGACATCCGCGATCCCATCGAGGTCATGGACGAGGTCGAGACGGTGCTGAACATCCAGTGCGCACCGATGACCTGGCCGATCGGCATGGGGCGCCACTTCAGGGGCGTCTATCATCTCTACAACGACGTCATTCATCTCTACAAGCAGGGCCAGGGCAGTCGAATTCCCGATGATCTACGTATCGAAGGGCTCGATAGTCCCGAGGTCGACGAGACCCTCGGCGCCGAGCAGGCCGAAGAGCTGCGCATGGAGGTCGAACTGGTGCGCGGCGCCTCTCACGAGTTCGATCTCGAAGCCTATCGCCGCGGTGAACTGACGCCGGTCTACTTCGGTACCGCGATGGGCAACTTCGGTGTGCGCGAAATGCTCGATGGCTTCGTCGAGTATGCGCCGGCGCCGCAGCCACGCGACACCGATGTGCGCGAGGTGAGCGCCGCGGACGAACGCTTCAGCGGCTTCGTGTTCAAGATCCAGGCCAACATGGACCCCAAGCATCGCGATCGCGTGGCTTTCCTGCGGGTGTGCTCGGGCAAGTACGACAAGAACATGAAGATGCGCCATGTGCGCATCGGCAAGGACGTCAAGATCGCCGACGCCTTGACCTTCATGGCCTCCGATCGTGCCCATGTCGAGGAGGCCTGGCCGGGCGACATCATCGGCTTGCACAATCACGGCACCATCCAGATCGGCGATACCTTCACCATGGGCGAAGAGATGCGCTTCACCGGCATTCCGCATTTCGCGCCGGAGTTGTTCAAGCGCGTGCGCCTGCGCGATCCGCTGAAAATGAAGGCACTGCAAAAGGGCTTGCAGCAGCTATCGGAAGAGGGCGCGACCCAGGTGTTCATGCCGCTCGACAACAACGACCTGATCGTCGGTGCCGTCGGCTCGTTGCAGTTCGATGTGGTCGCCCACCGGCTCAAGGAGGAGTACAAGGTCGATTGCGTTTACGAGGCGGTCAACGTGCAGACCGCACGCTGGGTGTATAGCGACGATGCCAGGAAGCTCGAGGAGTTCAGGCGCAAGGCGAGCCTCAACCTGGCGCTCGATGGTGGGGGCTATTTGACCTACATTGCACCGACGCGGGTCAACCTGCAGATGACTCAGGAGCGCTGGCCCGAGATACGCTTCAATGCCACCCGCGAGCACTGACCGAATCGTCTGTAAAGTGTCTGCGCTCGGCAACTTTCCAGATAGACTTGGAACGTAGATTTTGAACCTTATGCTAGGGAGAGGGCGCATGGCTTCGAAGTTTCTCGGCGAGTTTCGTGAATTCGCGGTCAAGGGCAACATGGTCGACATGGCCGTGGGCATCATCATCGGCGCGGCCTTCACCGCCATCGTCAACAGCCTGGTCAAGGATATCTTCACACCGCTGATCGGGCTGGCCACGGGCGGCATGAACTTCACCAACCTGTTCTGGGTACTCAAGCCAGGGGCCGGCGGCGCTCCTTATACCACGCTGGCCGATGCCCAGGCCGCCGGCGCGGTGACCATCAACTACGGTCTGTTCCTGAATGCCGCGATCTCTTTCATCATCGTGGCGTTCGTCACCTTCGTACTGATCCGCAACATCAACCGCCTGAGAAATCGCTATCAGGAGCCCGACCCCGTCGCCGCGCCAACGACCAAGAGTTGCCCTTACTGCATTACTCCCATCCCGCTTCAGGCAACCCGCTGCCCGGCCTGCACGTCGGGTTTAACCGAGAATACGTAGGGCGAACCCGAGGAGTCCATCGCAAGGATGTTGATCGACGCCCATTGCCATCTGGATTTCGAAGCCTTCGATGACGATCGCGAGGCGATGTTCGAGCGCGCTCGCGATGCCGGTGTCGGGCATTTTCTGGTGCCCGGCACGACGCGCGAGCGCTGGCCGGCTGTCGTCGAGCTGGCGCGTCGGGACGATGTCAGCCTGAGCTTCGGGCTGCATCCCTACTTCATGCACGAGCATGGAGAGGGCGATCTCGAGGCGTTGGAAGGGATGCTCGACGCGCATCCCGAGGCCGTGGCGCTGGGCGAATGCGGCATCGATGCACGCTTCGAGGAGACACTAGCGGCGCAGTGGGCGCTATTCGAGGCGCAGCTGCACATCGCCAAAATGCGTGATATGCCCGTGGTGGTGCACTGTGTGCATGCCAACGACAAGGTCGCCAAACGGCTGCGTCAGCTAGATCTGCCGGCCGGCGGATTGATGCATGCCTTTGCCGGCAGTCCCGAGCAGGCCGCTCGGTTTCTCGATCTGGGTTTCATGCTGGGTTTGGGCGGTGCGACGACCTATGAGCGGGCCAAGCGCCTGCATCGCATGGTCGAGGCGCTGCCCGATGACGGCTACGTGCTGGAAACCGATAGCCCCGACATGCCGCTGGCGGGATTTCAGGGCCAGCGCAACGAACCCGCACGAATCCAGCGGGTCTGCGAGCGAATCGCCGAGTTGCGCGGGCAGAGCGCCGCGCAAGTGGCCGATTGCAGCACGGCCAACGCGCGGCGCCTGTTTGGATTGATGCTGGGTTAGGCGATGCCACCGCCGCTGACCATCGTCTCCGGGTCGAGCCGCTCTAGCGGATAGGGCAACGCCAGCCGTTCGAGCCGTTGCCCCTCGACTTCCAGCGGCTCACTGAGCTCCCGAGTGGGCAATACGCTGAGGATTTCGACCCGGCCATCGGCATCAAGGGCGGCAGTGAAGACATCCCCCTGGCTCTTGCCTTCGGCATCGACGATCGCGCTGCCTGTCTCGGGCAGGGCGCTGCCATCGAGCCGACCGCGAGCCAGACGCTTTTTGACCTGGCCGCGAAAATGCGCGCGCGCGACGACTTCCTGGCCTGTGTAGCAACCCTTCTTAAAGCTGATGCCGCCCAGCGCTTCCCAATTGATCATTTGCGGCAGGTAGCTATCCTGGTGCGCCGCGTTCAGCCAAGCCAGACCAGCCTGGATGTCGTGCAACTGCCAGATCGCATTGCCGACCGGTGTCGCATGCTGGGCCAATGTATCCCATATATCGCCGGCCTCCGACTGAGGCAGGCAGAGCACGAAGCGCGGTAGCTGCCCTGGGTGTCGCGATACGACCCGTTCCCCCTCGGCGACCTGCTGCCAGGTGGTCGGTGGCGTCATGGCGAGGTGGGTTTCGATCAATGCCGGCGCATCGTGACCGATCAGGCCAATGATCGCCATGTCGTCACGCGCGCTCAGTTCGGCCTTGTAGAATACTGCGAACTTGGCCAGATGCGTGCGCAGTGGCTCCAGCAGGTCGCGATCGAGCAACAGCCAGTAGCGTTGCTCGGCGGCGCGCAGCAACTGGGCGTTGGCGAGCATGCGCCCCTTGGCGTTGCAGAACGCGGTCGGCGCGGCGAAGTTGCCGTTGGCCAGGCTAAGTTGCGCGCTGGTCTGGCCCTGCAGGAAGCGCTCGGCATCGGCACCGGCCACTTCGAGTATCGCAAGATGGGGCAAGGGCGATAGTACGCTCGCATTCTGCGCCAGGCGCGCTTGGTCGGGCGTGTCGAAATCCATGTGTCGATCGCCGATGCGCTGGGCGCCGGCGTGTTGCAGATGCGCATTCCAGTCGGTCATGTCAGCTCCATTGCGGCATGTAGCGCTCAATGCGGCGGCCAGATACCGCTCAAACGATTGGTGAGGGTATGGGGTCGGATGCCGGAGATTGCAAGGAGACGCAAGGCGCTGCAATCGTGATCGCCGACTCGGGTCGAGTCGCGGTCGGCATGCTAAACTT
The DNA here is from genome assembly GCF_946887195.1 of uncultured Halomonas sp. The sequence continues at coordinate 298,831 of NZ_CAMPKE010000001.1, read as the reverse complement.
CGATTTCCTGTTTTTGCCAATTGGAGTGAGTGCCATGGCGCATGTCTCGCTCATCTTCGAGGATGTCGAGAACGCCGACCAGATCAACCGGCTGACCACGGCCCTGATGATGGTCGACGGTGTGGATAGCGTCGAGGTTCATCGTTACGGTGCCGAGGTTCGCGGAGATGCGCGGCGTGAAGCGTTGATTGCGGCGGCGAAAGTGCTGGGCATCAGAGCGCATTGAAGCGGGTGGCTACTGGGAGCGACCATGAGCATTAGCGTACGTAGTGTGGATCGTAACGGCCTGCGCCAGCAGGTCGAAATCGAAGGGTTCGAGACGCTGTTTCTCGACGCCCCGGAAATCGTCGGTGGCGAAGGCAGTGCGCCGGACCCGCACGATCATCTGGATTTGGCGCTCGGGGCCTGCAAGGCGATCACCGCGCAGATGTATGCGCGCCGCAAGGGCTGGCCGCTCGAGGGAGTCGGCGTCACGGTAACCCGTGATGACAGCCAGGAGCGCCACGGCATCTACCGCCTGGACGTGAGTCTCGATTTTCACGGCAGCCTCGATTCCGAGCAGCGTGCACGCCTCACCGAAATTGCCGATCGCTGCCCGATCCACCGATTGATCACGACGTCACGGGTAGAAATCACTACTGCCGCCACGCCGGTCGACGCTTGAACTTTTCCGTTTGCGGGGTCATATCAGGCGCATGAACAAATCCTTCCGTATCGTTTCCCAATATCGCCCCGCGGGTGATCAGCCGACCGCCATCGATGGGTTGGTCAAGGGCCTCGAAGCCGGCCTGGCGCACCAGACCCTGCTCGGCGTGACCGGCTCGGGCAAGACCTTCACCATGGCCAACGTGGTCGAGCGCTTGCAGCGCCCGACCATCGTCATGGCACCGAACAAGACCCTGGCGGCGCAGCTTTACGGTGAGTTCAAGTCGTTTCTGCCCAACAACGCCGTCGAGTACTTCGTCTCCTATTACGACTACTATCAGCCCGAAGCCTATGTGCCGTCGTCCGATACCTTCATCGAGAAGGACGCATCGGTCAATGAGCATATCGAGCAGATGCGGCTGTCGGCGACCAAGGCACTGCTCGAGCGTCGCGACGCGTTGATCGTCGCCTCGGTATCGGCGATCTACGGGCTTGGCGATCCCGATCAGTATCTGAAGATGCGTTTGCACTTCAACCGTGGCGAGATCATCGACCAGCGCTCGTTTCTGCGTCGCCTCGCCGAGCTGCAATACACCCGCAACGACATGGATTTCCGGCGCGGCACTTACCGCGTACGAGGCGATGTGATCGATGTGTTCCCGGCCGACGCCGAGGATGAAGCGGTGCGTATCGAGCTGTTCGACGACGAGATCGACGGCATCAGCCTGTTCGACCCGCTCACTGGAGAGGTGCGTGGCAAGGTGCCGCGCATGACGATCTATCCGAAGAGCCACTACGTCACGCCGCGCGAGACGATCGTCGCGGCCGTCGATTCGATCAAGGCGGAACTCGTCGAGCGTCTCGACTGGCTGCGCAAGAACGACCGACTGGTCGAGGCGCAGCGTCTCGAGCAGCGCACGCTCTACGATATCGAGATGATGCTCGAGTTGGGCTACTGCAATGGCATCGAGAACTACTCGCGCTACCTATCCGGCCGCAAACCCGGCGAACCGCCACCGACCTTCTTCGATTATCTGCCCGCCGATGCGTTGCTGTTCATCGACGAATCTCACGTCAGCGTGCCGCAGGTCGGCGGCATGTACAAAGGCGATCGTTCGCGCAAGGAGACCCTCGTCGAGTACGGGTTTCGGTTGCCCTCGGCCCTCGACAACCGTCCGATGACCTTTGAGGAATGGGAGCGAGTGAGCCCGCAGACGGTGTTCGTCTCCGCGACGCCTGGCCCCTACGAAGCCGAACATGCCGGCCAGGTCGTCGAGCAGGTGGTACGGCCCACGGGTTTGGTGGATCCGCAAATCGAGGTGCGCCCGGCATCGACCCAGGTCGATGACCTGCTCTCCGAGATTCGCCTGCGTAGCGAAATCGGCGAGCGGGTACTGGTGACCACGCTGACCAAGCGCATGGCCGAGGATCTCACCGAATATCTCGATGAGCATGACGTGCGGGTGCGCTACTTACACTCGGACATCGGCACCGTGGAGCGGGTCGAGATCATTCGCGATCTACGCCTGGGCAAGTTCGATGTGCTGGTCGGCATCAACCTGCTGCGCGAAGGGTTGGATATTCCCGAAGTGTCGCTGGTGGCGATCCTCGATGCCGACAAGGAGGGGTTCCTGCGCGCCGAGCGCTCGCTGATCCAGACCATCGGTCGCGCGGCGCGCAACGCCAGTGGCAAAGCGATTCTCTATGGCGATCGCATCACCGATTCGATGCGCAAGGCGATCGACGAGACCGAGCGTCGCCGGGCAAAGCAGATCGCACACAATGAAGCACACGGCATCACGCCGCGAACGGTGACCAAGTCGGTGGCCGATATCATGGAGGGCGCCCAGACACCGGGCAAGAAAGGCAATCGGCGCAGCACCGAGCGCAAGGCGGCGGAGACCATGGGCGAGTACGATGTCGACGATCTCAAGAATCTGTCGATCGACGAACTCAGCCGCGCCATCGGCAAGCTCGAAGATGCCATGTACGAAGCCGCACAGAATTTCGAGTTCGAGGAGGCGGGGCGGCTGCGCGATCGCGTGCATACGCTCAATGCTCGGCTGATCGAACTCAAATAAGCGTACTTCAGGACCAATGATCGCAATCGGGGCGGATTCGCAATAGTGTCCGTCTAAATAAACCATCCTCTTCAGGAAGGATCCTCTGTCTGCGCATTTAAAAAGCGTTTATTTGGCGCTTTGGGCCGCTGAGTGTAGAGTAAAAACTGCGTTGCTGGGTTTTCTCTGGTTTTATTGCTGCATTTTTTGGTTGGCCTGGTTTATTTTTCCAGAAAAAGGAGTTGGAGCCGCGCGATAGCGACTTTAGCCGCGCTTTACAGGCAGCCTCGAGACCGCCAATAATAATCTCGAATAAGCCGTTTAAAATACGGTGTTTTTCTAAAGATAACAAAGAGATGGAATCACCATGAAGAAAATGATGCGTAAGTCGCTGTTGGCGTTGAGCGTGAGTGCGGCAGGGCTGGCCAGCATGGCGGCTCAGGCTGACATACCGATTGCCATAGCGGGTCCCGTGACCGGCCCGGTCGCCATGTACGGCGATATGCAGATCATCGGCGCCGAGATGGCCATCGAGCAGATCAACAAGGCAGGCGGTGTCAACGGCGAAATGCTCAAAGGCGTTCGCTACGATGACGTTTGCGAACCCAAGCAGGCGGTCGCCGTGGCCAACCAGATCGTCAACGACGGCATCCGCTTCGTGGTTGGCCATCTATGCTCGAGCTCCACTCAGCCGGCCTCGGATATCTACTACGAGGAAGGTATCCTGATGATCACCCCGGCGTCGACCAATCCGGCGATTACCGAATCCGGTTACGACACGGTCTTCCGTACCATCGGTCGCGACGATGCCCAGGGCCCCGTGGCGGGAACGTTCATCGCCGAGCAGATCCAGCCCGAGCGCATGGCGATCATTCACGACAAGCAGCAGTACGGCCAGGGTATCGCTACGGCAGTCAAGAACACCGTCGAGGAAGCCGGTGTCAACGTGGTGCTGTTCGAGGGCATCACCGCGGGGCAGCAGAACTACTCATCGTTGATTTCCAAGCTCAAGCGCGAGGATGTCGACTTCGTTTATTACGGCGGCTATCACCCCGAGTTGGGTCTGATCCTGCGCCAGTCCGCCGAGTTGGGGCTGGATGCCCAATTCATGGGGCCTGAAGGTGTAGGCAACCCGGATATCTCCAAGATTGCCGGTGAAGCCTCCGAAGGGTTGCTGGTGACGCTGCCGCAGGCTTTCGAAACCGACCCCGATAACGCCGAGCTGGTCGCGGCCTTCGAAGCCAAGGGTCAGGATCCTTCCGGTCCCTTCGTCATGCCCGCCTACACGGCCGTGCAAGTCATGGCGGAAGGCATGGAAGCCACCGATTCGACGGATCCGTTCAAGGTGGCCGAGTATTTGCGCGAAAACACCTTCGATACGCCGATCGGTGAAGTCAATTTCGATGAGAAGGGCGATCTGGAAGCCTTCAAATTCGTGGTCTTCAATTGGCATGCCGACGGTACAAAGACTCCCGTCAATACCGAAGAGGCAGCGGCCGAATAAACCGGTGCCTTGTCGGGTACGCCAACGTCCCACCGTCGCTTGAGCGACATCGACCCTCGCCCGGCCGGTCACAAGCCGACCGGGCGTCTTTGCGCAGGTAACTCCCAATGGAAGCTCCACTCTACTTCCTTCAACAGTTGATCAATGGCCTTACCATAGGCAGCACCTACGCGCTGATAGCCATCGGCTACACAATGGTCTATGGCATCATCGGCATGATCAATTTCGCCCATGGCGAAATCTACATGATCTCTACTTATGTCGCGTTCATCGTGATTGCGGGCCTATCGATGATGGGTATCGATAGCACGATATTTCTGATGGTGGCCGCGCTGATCGTGGCGATCATCGTAGCCAGCGCTCACGCCTTCGCCGTGGAGCGCGTCGCCTATCGTCCAGTACGCGGCTCGAAGCGCCTGATCGCGTTGATCTCGGCGATCGGCATGTCGATCTTTCTGCAAAATTACATCCTGCTGGCGCAGGGCTCCCGCGACAAGGCGATTGGCAGAATACTTCCGGGCGGCTGGCATTTTAACGGTGGCGATTTCACCGTCGTGCTGTCCTACATGCAGGTGATCATCTTCGTCGTCACGCTGATCAGCATGCTGCTGTTGGCACTGTTCATTTCCCGCTCGAGGCTGGGGCGTGCCTGTCGCGCCTGCTCACAGGATCGCGGTATGGCCAATCTACTCGGGATCAATACCGATCTGGTGATCTCGATGACTTTCGTCATCGGTGCCGCGCTGGCTGCCGTGGCCGGCTTGCTGCTGGGCATGTACTACGGCGTGGTCAATCCCTATATCGGCTTCCTGGCAGGGCTCAAGGCCTTCACTGCCGCCGTATTGGGCGGCATCGGCAGTATTCCCGGAGCCGTACTCGGAGGGTTGTTGCTCGGAGTGGCCGAGGCATTGACCGGGGGGTATCTGTCAACGGAGTACAAGGACGTGGTGTCCTTCGGCCTGTTGATTCTGATCCTGCTGTTTCGTCCCTGGGGTATTCTCGGCAAACCGGAAGTGGAGAAGATCTGATGTCAGGAAAACTCATACCCGCCTTCTTCGCTGCCGGTCTGACGCTGCTATTGGGCGCATCGATACTCGGCGTGCAGCTCGAATCCCGGGGTGTCGACACCATCGTCGTCGTTCGCGATGCGATGACCTGGCTGTGGCTCGTCGTCGCTGCCGCGATCGTCTTCATCTATCAATTGTTCAAGGATCGTATCCGGCTGGTACGTGAAAATGCCCGGCGCGAATCGAGTTTCGAGCTGCCGGCATTTCTGCAGAATCACGCTCAGCGGCGCTTGATGATCGCATTGGCGATCGGCGCGTTGCTGCTGTTTCCCTTCTTGGCCGAACGCAGCGCCGTGGATATCGCTACGCTGACGTTGATCTACGTGATGCTGGGGTTGGGGCTGAACGTGGTTGTGGGGTTGGCTGGCCTGCTCGATCTGGGCTATGTCGGCTTCTATGCGGTCGGTGCATACACCTATGGGCTGCTCAATAGCTACTTCGGTTTCTCGTTCTGGGAAGCCTTACCGCTTGCTGGCGCAATGACCGCACTGTTCGGTTATCTGCTCGGGTTCCCGGTGCTGCGTCTGCGCGGCGACTACCTGGCGATCGTCACGCTCGGTTTCGGTGAGATCATTCGTATCCTGCTGCTCAATCTCACCGAGATCACCGGTGGCCCCAACGGCATCGCGCGCATCCCCGAGCCGACACTGTTCAACCTGGAATTCTCGCGGCGTGCCGAAGAGGGCAATATCCCGTTCTATGAATTCTTCGGAATTGCCTACGACCCTAGCCACAAAGTGATCTACCTGTACATTCTGGCGCTGCTGTTTTCGCTGCTCGTGGTCTATGTGATCTACCGTTTGATGCGCATGCCGATCGGGCGTGCCTGGGAGGCGCTGCGCGAAGACGATATCGCTTGTCGTTCGCTGGGCATTAATCCCACCACTATCAAGTTGTCGGCGTTCACCATCGGTGCCAGCTTCGCCGGTTTCGCCGGCTCGTTCTTCGCGGCGCGGCAAGGCTTCATCAATCCTCAGTCATTCACCTTCATCGAATCGGCGATCGTGCTGGCCATCGTGGTACTGGGTGGCATGGGCTCGCAACTGGGCGTGATTCTGGCGGCGATCGCGATGACGCTGCTGCCCGAGATCGCCCGCGAATTCGATGAGTACCGCATGCTGCTGTTCGCCATGATCCTGGTACTGATGATGGTGTGGCGTCCGCAAGGATTGTTGCCGATGAAGCGACCGAAGATGGAGTTGAAACGTGGCTGATTCCGCACTGCTTTCCGTTCGTGACCTGTGCATGCGCTTCGGCGGCCTGTTGGCGGTCGATAGTGTCAGCATCGATGTCCAGCCGCGCGAGGTGGTCTCGATCATCGGCCCCAATGGCGCCGGCAAGACTACCGTGTTCAATTGCATCAGCGGTTTCTATCGCCCGACCAGTGGCGAAGTGCTGTTCGAGGGGCGCGCCATGCACCGGCTGCCGGGCTTCAAGATCGCCCGTGCCGGGATGGTGCGCACGTTCCAGAATGTCCGCCTCTTCAAGGAGATGACGGTCATCGAGAACCTGCTGGTGGCTCAGCACATGCAGGCCGAGCGCAATCTGCTCAAGGGGTTGCTGAAGACTTCCGGTTACCGTGACCGCGAGCGCGAGATGATGGATCGCGCCGTGCACTGGCTCGAGCGCGTCAACCTGATCGATTTCGCCAACCGCGAAGCGGGCAATCTGGCCTATGGCCAGCAGCGTCGACTGGAGATCGCACGCTGTATGGTGACCCGGCCGAAACTGCTGATGCTCGACGAGCCGGCGGCGGGCCTCAACCCCAACGAGACGCGCGATCTCGATCGCTTGATCGTGAAACTCAAGGAGGAGGAGGGCATCACCGTGGTACTCATCGAGCATGACATGAGTCTGGTCATGGGTATTTCCGATCGCATCTATGTGGTCAATCAGGGCAGGCCGTTGGCCAATGGTACGCCGGAGCAGGTGCGGCGTAATCCCGAGGTGATCAAGGCCTATCTGGGTGAGGAGTGAACGTGACCACTGCGATGCTGAAAGTCGATAACCTGATTACCCACTACGGGGCGATCCAGGCACTCAACGATGTCTCTCTCGAGGTCGGTCACGGCGAGATCGTCACCCTGGTGGGTTCCAACGGCGCCGGCAAGACCACGTTGTTGATGTCGATCTGTGGCGACCCCCTGCCGACCTCGGGCACGGTGCGCTTCGATGGCGAAGAGATCCAGGGCTTGCCGACCTCGCGCATCATGCGCTCGGGGCTAGCGGTCGTGCCCGAAGGGCGGCGCATCTTTACCGGCATGACGGTGGAAGAGAACCTGTCGATGGGCGGCTATTATCGCTCCAAGGCCGAGATCGAGGAGAGCACCGAACATGTGCTGGCGCTGTTTCCCCGGCTCAAGGAGCGCTTCAATCAGCGTGGCGGCACCATGTCCGGCGGCGAGCAGCAGATGCTGGCCATTGCCCGGGCGTTGATGAGCCGGCCGCGCCTGTTGCTGCTCGATGAGCCATCCCTGGGATTGGCGCCGATCATCATTGCGCAGATCTTCGAGATCATACAGAAGCTGCGCGAAGAGCAGGGCACGACGATCTTCCTGGTCGAGCAGAACGCGCACAAGGCCCTGTCGATTGCCGACCGTGGCTACGTGCTCGAGCATGGCCGGGTCGTACTGTCCGATACCGGCCAGGCTTTGCTGGCCAACGATGAAGTGCGTCGCGCTTATTTGGGCGGCTGATCGTTCGTGAATCGATGCGGCCCATCCCGGGGTCGCATCGATTACCGGTTGCGCTTGAATAACGATCGCTTGACCTGTTTTGCCGACTGCTTGACGTTATGCCACCCTGATGAATCGCCCTTGATTACCGAGGCGGCGTAATTCTTGGCCTGCTCGAAGGTGATATGCGGTGGCAGCGGGGCGACATCGCCATCGGTATAGGCGTTGATGACTACCGGGCGATCGGCGGCGAAGGCTTCGTCCCAGACGCGATCGATGTCCTCGGCGCGTTCCAGGCACAAGCCTTTCAGGCCGAGTAACTCGGCATACTGATCGTAGCGGAAGTCGGGAAGGTCCTGAGAGGTGTCGAACTTGGGATCGCCCTCCATGACCCGCTGCTCCCACGTTACCTGGCTGAGATCGCGATTGTTCAACACGAGTACGATACAGCGCGGGTCATGCCACTCCTGCCAGTATTTGGCTAGGGTCATCAAGGCCATGTTGCCGAGCATCTGCATGGCGCCATCGCCGATCATCGCGACCGCCGGACGCTGCGGATGGCAGAATTTCGCGGCCAGCAGGTAGGGTAGGCCGTTGCCCATCGAGGCCAATCCGCCCGATACCGAGCCGAGCATGCCGCGACGAATCCTGAGGTAGCGCGCATACCAGTTGGTGGCCGTACCCACATCGCAGCACAGCATGACATCGTTGGGCAGGCGCGGTGACAGGCTTTGAAAAATGCGCTGTGGATTGATCGGCGCGGCATCGGTGCCGGCGCGCGCCTCCGTGACTTGCCACCACTCATCGATCCATCCCTGGACCTTGCCGCGCCAGCGGCGGTTCTGCTTGTACTCGAGACGCTCGATCAGGGCGGCCAGGGTGGGCTTGGCATCGCCATGCAGATTGATTTCGGTGGGATAGCGCAGCCCCAGCGCTTCGGGCGCGATATCGATCTGGATCGCACGGGCCTGATCGGATTTCGGCAAGAACTCCGAATAGGGAAAGCGTGTGCCGACCATCAGCAGCGTATCGCACTCTTTCATCATCTTGTCGCTGGCTTCGGTGCCCAACAAGCCGATGGCACCGGTGACGCCCGGCGCATCATCGGCGATCATCGCCTTGGCCAGCAGCGCCTTGGCGATACCCGCGCCGAGCAGCTCGGCGACCTTGTGCAGTTCATCGATCGCATGCTTGACGCCGGCACCGGCGAGAATCGCCACGCGCTCGCCCTGATTGAGGATGGCCGCGGCGGTATCGATATCCGCCGCCTTGGGCAAGCGTTGCGGAAATTGGTAGCCAACGCCGGAAAACACGGCACCATGGGAAGCTGGCGGGTCCGCCATGGGTAGATCCTGTACGTCGTTGGGCAGGATCACACAGGTGACGGTACGCCGGGAAATGGCGATGCGCAGGGCCTGGTCGATGACGTGGCGAGTCTGGGCCGGGGTAGTGACCATCTGCACATAGGCACTGCCGACATCCTTGAACAGCGATATCAGATCGAGTTCCTGCTGGTAGTCGGTGCCCAGGCTCATGCGCGCCTGCTGGCCGACGATGGCGACCGCAGGCATATGATCCTTGCGGGCGTCGTACAGGCCATTGAGCAGATGCACGGCGCCCGGGCCCGAGGTGGCCACGCAGATGCCCACTTCATCGCTGAATTTGGCGTGCCCGCAAGCCATGAAAGCCGCGACCTCTTCGTGGCGTGGCTGTATCAGGCGGAGTGAGCCATCGGCGCGGCGCAGTGCCGCCATGAAGCCGTTGATACCATCACCGGAATAACCATAAAGCCGCTCGATACCCCACTCCTTGAGACGCGAAACGATGAAGTCGCTGACTGTCGGCTGCATGATCGTCCTCCCTATTTTGCGGCCCTGCATCGGCCGAGTATTCCAAACGGCATGAATCCTTGGCGTCTTGGTAGGTTAGTGCGCCGCGACCCAAGCGACAAATCCCTGACGAATCAACAACCCGGAGTCGGCGGCTGACGATCCATGTTTCGCCACGCAGGAAAGAAAACTTCCTATCCTATTTATACCGTTATCTTTTCTGCTCGATCCGTCCGCTGGCTGTCTGCCTGCCGACAAGGTGAGCGATGGGGTATAATTCGCCGCACGAAATGCCGGTCGCAGCCGCCTGACAGGCTCGACCGCGCCGCACGTACCTCGCAAGCCGTCCGTTATCTCGTAAGGAGTTCGTTCATGACCGTGATTCGCCAGGATGATCTGATCCAGAGCGTCGCCGATGCGCTGCAATACATCTCCTATTACCACCCCAAGGACTTCATCGATGCCATGTTCGATGCGTATCGGCGCGAGGAGAACCCGGCGGCACGTGACGCCATCGCACAGATACTGATCAATTCGCGCATGTGCGCCACCGGTCACCGGCCGATCTGTCAGGATACCGGCATCGTCACCGTGTTCGTGCATGTCGGCATGAACGTGCGCTGGGAAACGGCCATGAGTCTCGATGACATGATCAACGAGGGCGTGCGGCGTGCCTACACGAACCCGGACAACGTACTGCGCGCATCACTGCTCGCCGACCCCGACGGCAAGCGCAAGAACACGGGCGACAACACGCCGGCGGTCATTCATCACAAGCTGGTGCCGGGCGACACGGTGGAAGTGCATGTCGCGGCCAAGGGCGGCGGCAGCGAGGCCAAGTCGAAATTCGCCATGCTCAACCCATCGGACAGCGTGGTCGATTGGGTGCTCGAGCAGTTGCCGAAGATGGGCGCCGGCTGGTGCCCGCCGGGTATGCTCGGTATCGGTGTCGGCGGCACCGCCGAGAAGGCCATGCAACTTGCCAAGGAAGCGCTGCTCGACCCCATCGACATCCAGGAACTCAAGGCGCGCGGGGCATCCAATCGCGCCGAAGAGTTGCGGCTGGAGCTTTATGACAAGGTCAATCGCAGCGGCATCGGTGCGCAGGGTCTGGGCGGGCTGACCACGGTGCTCGACATCAAGGTCAGGGATTACCCGACCCACGCGGCCAACAAGCCGGTGGCGATCATTCCCAATTGCGCGGCGACTCGCCATATCCATTTCACACTCGATGGTAGCGGCGCCGCCGAGTTGCCTGCGCCGAAACTGGAAGATTGGCCGGAGATCACCCGCGAGGCGAATGACAACGTCAGACGCGTCGATCTCGATACCATCACCGCTGAAGACGTACTCGCCTGGCAACCGGGCGATACCGTGCTGCTGTCCGGCAAGCTGCTAACCGGGCGCGATGCCGCGCATAAACGCATGATCGACATGCTGGACAAGGGCGAACCGCTGCCGGTCGATCTGCAAGGGCGCTTCATCTATTACGTCGGCCCCGTGGATCCGGTGCGCGACGAGGTCGTCGGCCCAGCCGGCCCGACCACATCGACACGCATGGATAAGTTCACCCGCTCCATCTTGGAACGAACCGGTTTGCTGGGGATGGTCGGCAAGGCCGAGCGTGGGCCCATGGCCATCGAGGCCATTCGCGATAACCGAGCGGTCTATCTGATGGCGGTGGGCGGCGCGGCGTACCTGGTTTCCCAGGCGATCAAGAAGGCGCGCGTGGTCGGCTTCGAAGACCTGGGCATGGAGGCGATCTACGAATTCGAGATCGTCGACATGCCGGTCACCGTGGCCGTCGATAGCCGGGGTGAGTCGGTGCACCAGACCGGTCCTGCGAAATGGAAGGAGATCATCGCCGCACGAGCCTGATAGGATGGGCCCCTGGCAATTCCATGGCCCTGCCTGCTCGGCGGGGCTCTGGTTGATGACAGCGTTCCGATAGGCCATTGCGACAGGGAGTAGCAATGACATCCACGTTGGTGGGGCTCGGTATTTTCCTGTTTTACCTGGCGGGCGTGGTGTCCGCCGTGCTGGCGCTGATGTCCAGCCGCACCTCGCAGGGCGCCGTTGCCTGGATTATCTCGCTGGTTACATTTCCCTACGTGGCGGTTCCAGCGTACTGGATATTCGGGCGGCCGCGATTCTATGGCTACGTGTCGGCGCGCGGTGAGCGCGATACTACGCTGCGCCGCATTTTGCTGCGCTATCGTCCACTGATCGAACCCTATCTGGCGGATTCCCGGCACGGTAGCGTGCGCGCCGTGGAGCAGTTGGCGATGATGCCGATGACCAGCGGCAACCGGGCCGAACTGCTGATCGATGGCGAGGCGACGTTCGATAGCCTGTTTGCCGGTATCGATGCCGCCGAGTCCTATATCCTCATTCAGTTCTTCATCGTCCGTCAGGACCGCCTCGGCCTGGAGCTCAAGCGCCGCCTGGAGCGTCAGGCCGAGCGTGGCGTGCGGGTCTATTTTCTGTATGACGAAATCGGCTGCCACTCGCTCGGCGACGGTTATCTGGACGATCTTCGTCATGCGGGAGCCGAGGTCAGCGCCTTCAATTCGTCACGCGGGTTGCGTCATCGCTTTCAGCTCAACTTTCGCAATCATCGCAAGCTTCTGGTTGTCGATGGACAAACCGGCTGGACCGGTGGGTTCAATGTCGGCGTCGAGTATCTTGGCGAGAGCCCGCGACACGGACCCTGGCGCGACACACATCTGAAACTCTCCGGACCCAGCGTATTGGGATTGCAGGAGGCTTTCTGGGAAGACTGGCACTGGGCGACCGGCCAGGTGATCGAGTTGGAGTGGAAGCCGCGCATTACCTGCGTCGAGTGCCAGAACGTCGTGATCGTGCCGTCAGGGCCGGCGGACCGTCAGGAAACCGCGAGCCTGCTGACGCAACATGCCATTCACAGCGCGCAGCATCGGCTATGGGTGGCGAGTCCCTATTTCGTGCCCGACCAGGGGGTGCAGGATGCCTTGCGCCTGGCGGCAATGCGCGGTGTCGATGTGCGCGTGATGATGCCCGAGCGCCCCGACCACTTGCTGATTTTTCTCTCGGCGTTCTCTTTCCTGCCCGATATGTTGCGTGTCGGTGTCAGGATCTACCGGTATCAGCCCGGTTTCCTGCATCAGAAAGTCATGCTGATCGACGATCACAGCGCATCGGTGGGAACCGTCAATCTGGACAATCGCTCCTTTAGGCTCAACTTCGAGATTACGGCGTTCATTCCCGACAAAGGGTTCGCCGCCGATGTGCAAACCATGCTCGAACGGGATTTCGACAGTTGCCGCGAAGTGACGTTGGAAGAGCTTCAACAGCGAGCGCTCTGGCGCAAGCTGGTTTCCCGCGCGGCCTATCTGTTGGCGCCGATTCAATGATGGGCCGTCGTCTTTCAGATAATCGACATATCCATGGTGAGTGCCGCTGGCCTTGGGTAAACTCTTGATTTCCCACTGGCTAGGCATTGATTGCCGGCTACGCTGCCCATCGGAACGTCGGGAGTCGCGGTGAACCTTGAAACCAAATGGCTGGAAGACTTCGTCGCGCTAGCCAATACCCGCAGCTTTTCCGCCTCGGCACGCCAACGCCATGTCACCCAGCCAGCCTTCAGCCGACGCATCCGTTCACTGGAGCAGGCGGTGGGAGCAACGCTGGTCGATCGCTCCACGACACCTGTCGGATTGACCCCGGAAGGCCAACTCTTTCTGATCACCGCGCGCAACATGGTCGAACAACTCAGCGAGTGTCTGGGTCATCTGCGCGGCCTGTCGATCGCCAACGAAGCGCTGGATATCGTCGCCGCGCATTCACTGGCACTGGCGTTCTACCCGCGTTGGGTGTCGCGTCTGCAGAAGGGCGTGGGTGAGTTGCCGACTCGCCTGGTGGCGATGAACGTCGGCGATGCCATTCATGTGTTGCGTGAGGGCAATTGCGATCTGATGCTTGGCTACCATGATCCTTACGCGACGATGCAGCTGGACGCCGAGGTTTTCCCCTCCTTTTCGATCGGCAAGGCCAAGATGATTCCGGTATGCATGCCGAACAGCGACGGCCAGCCACTCTTCCCCTTGGTCGGCGTCGAGCCGATTCCTTTTCTCGCCTACACGCAAGGGGCCTTTCTGGGTCGCAGCGTGCGCATGCTGCTCAAGAACGATCCGACGCGCATGCGTCTGAAGACCATCTACGAGACGGCGATGGCCGAAGGGCTCAAGGGCATGGCGTTGCAAGGTGTGGGCATGGCCTGGATTCCCGACTTCTGTATCCGCGAGGAACTCGGCGATGGACGGCTGGTGCGCGCTGGCGATGCGCAGTGGGACATTCCGCTGGAAGTCCGTCTCTACCGCTGTTCATTGGTGCATAAACCGGGAGTGGAAAAACTCTGGCGGCAGATGATGGAACTGCCACGCGATTTCCTCCAGGCTTGATGGAAGGCGCCTTTCATTTTGTAAGATATTTCCTACACAACTTTAAGAGATTGGCCATTTCTACCTCGACTCGGTTCACGTAGCGTTTCCTGTTCGTGTGGATGCCACTGGGACGCTTCATGCCTCGCTCGACCGGACTACAATTCACTCTGGCTCTCGCCAGCGACGAACCGGCCGATCTGGCGGTGGTCGATTTCGATTGCACGGAAACCCTGTCGACGCCGTTTGAACTGTGTGTGGCCTTCGCCAGCCGCCACCACGATCTGGCACCGAGTGACTGGCTCGATCGTGAAGTCAGCCTGACGCTCTGGCAGGACGGCGTGGCGCTGCGCCAGTTTCACGGCATCGTGGCGGCGTTCGCCCAGGGCGATCGCGGCCATCGCCGCTCGCACTACTCGATCGTCGTGCACCCGGCGCTGTGGCGCCTGTCGCTGCGGCACAATTCGCGCATCTTCCAGCGCGTCTCGCCGCAGACCCTCGTCACGACCCTGCTCGCCGAACGCGGCATCAGCGATGTGGCCTTCGCGATCAGCCGTGAACCAGCCGAGCGCGAGTACTGCGTGCAGTACCGCGAGACGGACCTCGAGTTCATCGAGCGCCTGGCCGCCGAGGAGGGCTGGTGCTACTTCCATGCGTTCGATGAGAAGGGTACTAGCCATCGTCTGATCTTCGCCGACGCCCCGCAGACCTTGCCCCACCTTGGCGCCCGGCCCTATCACCACCGCGCCGGGGGCCGCGCACCGCTGCGGCACATCCGCCGCCTGCGCCGGACCGCGCGGGTGTGCCCAACGTCGGTAGCGCTCAAGGATTACTCCTTCAAGCAGCCGGCCTATTTACAGTTACATCAGGCCCAGCCACCTGAGCAGCAGGCCAACGGCCTGGAAGCGCACGCTCAGCCTCCTGGCTCACCCCGCCATTACGAGCATTACGACTACCCCGGCCGCTACAAGGCCGACGCCTCGGGGCAGGCCTTCACCCAGGTTCGCCTCGAGCATCTGCGGGCCGATGCGCTGAGCGTCGAGGCCTGGAGCGATCTGCCCGAGCTGTTGCCGGGCGCGGTCTTCACGCTGACCGGGCACGACGACCTCACGCTGAATCGCGACTGGCAGGTCGTCGGCGTGACTCATGAGGGCAGCCAGCCCCAGGCGCTGGAAGAAGATGCGATAGGCGCCGATAGCCTGCAGGGTCGGGCAGGCTCGGAAGCCATGACCCGCTACGCCAATACGCTGACGTTAGCCCCCGCCGACCGAACCTGGCGGCCTATTCCCAATCACCGACCCCGCGTCGACGGCCCCCAGGTCGCCGTCGTGGTCGGCCCCGCTGGCGAGGAGATCCACTGCGACGAACACGGTCGGGTCAAGGTGCGCTTCCCGTGGGATCGTTATGCCAAGGGTGACGACACCAGCAGCGCCTGGCTGCGCGTGGCCCAGGGTTGGGCCGGCGGCGGCTACGGTGCGATGGCGATCCCGCGCATCGGCCACGAGGTGATCGTCTCGTTTCTCGAGGGCGACCCCGACCAGCCGCTGATCACCGGGCGCACCTACCACGCGGTGAATACCCCGCCGTATGCCTTGCCCGAGCACAAGACGCGCACGGTGATTCGTACCCAGACCCACAAGGGCGAGGGCTTCAACGAACTGCGCTTCGAGGACGAACGCGACCGCGAGCAGATCTGGCTGCATGCCCAGAAGGATCTGGAGTTGATCACCGAAAACGATCGCACGGAAGCCATCCGCCGCGACAGTCACCTGGCCATCCGGCGCGACCGGATCACCGAGATCGACCGCGACACGCACCTCAGCGTGCATGGCGAGCGCCGTGAGCGGATCGACACCAGCCAGAGTCTGAGCATCGATGGCAGTCTGCATCTTCGCGCCGGGCATGCCTGGCTCAGCGAATCCGGGCGTGAGCTGCACATCAAGGCCGGTCAGAAGGTCGTGCTCGAAGCGGGGCAGGCCATGACCCTCGATGCCGGCGGCAGCTTTCTCACCCTCGATGGCAGTGGCGTGGCAATGGCCGGCCCAAGCGTCAAACTCAACGCCGGCGGCAGCCCCGGTGCGGGAACCGGCCAAAGCGTGCAGATGCCGCTATTGCCGGCTCGGGCGACGCCGGAGACTCACGAAGCGATCGAGCCGCCTGAACACACCAGCGCGAACTGTCAGACCGAGCTAATTCCCCCTGCGGAACCGGGACCGAAAGCCCTCCACGCCGATGTGGTCGGCGGTATTGATACCCGCGAACAGGTACGCGTACACAAGGGCCGCTCCAATGGCGAAGGGGCGAACTCATGAGTGACGATCTGAGGCTGTTCGAGGACGAAGACATCGAACTTGGCGTACGCCGTCGCATCGAGTACCGCGACGAGGAAAACGGCACCCTGGTGCTGAGCATTCCCCGGCGCCAGGGTGACGACATCGTCATCCCGCTGTTCGAGCACGCCCGAGCGACTACCGTACGCGACACCCACCAGGACAACACCCTGATACGCGTGCGCCCACTGGCCGCCTTACCGACCATCGACGGCGAACGCGGCGTGGCGATGATTCGCCCCGGCTACCTGTATGTGTTCTTTCGCGGGCGATTATGGCGCGAGCTGGAAATCGACACCCAGGGGCGGCTCAGCGACATCGACGTCGCCCACCATCGTCAATCGGCGGCCCAGGGTCAGCTCTCCGACACCCGCGATAGCGAAGGGCAATGGCTCAGCGATATCCTGCTGCCGGTGCTGCTACAGGGGCAAAGCGTGTTGCACGAGGTGCGCATCGCCTACAGCGAGATCGCCTGGAGCTGGGCGCATATCGACTGGCTGGAACGCCACCCAGCGGCGCTCGCCAAGCGCACTCAGGTTGTCGACGCCGCCTACGCCGCGGCGCTCGAACCCGGGCGCACCCTCGCCAGCGGCTTCCCCGCACAGCGCATCGAAGGCGTCGTTGCTCTGCGGACGCGGGATATGGGTATCGAACTGATGCTCGACGACCCGGCGGCATTCAACGTCGATTACACCGCGCCACCGACCAATGATCTGTGTACGCGCCTGCGTGAGCGCTGGCAGCAAAACAGCGCCCAGGCCGACAACGACGCCCCGCGCCCGGACCCCGATATGCTCGCGCTGCAATGCGAACCGGGCGACGACCTGCTGCAAGGGCTGCGCGGTGAACGCGGCCTGGTGGCGGTCGCCATCGCCGACCCGCTGTTCCAGTTGCGTCATGCGTTGACCCAGTTGCACCTGTCACTACATTATCTCGATGCCCTCGACACCACCCTGGCCAACCAGCCGCTGGCGCACTCCGCCGTGCTGATTCGCCAGGCGCTGTTCGATTCCCGACCCGATGGCCAGCCAAACCCACTGGCCGATTACCGCGACGCCATCGACCGCGACATCCTTGATGGCCTGCTCGAACAACACGAGCGTGATGCCGTCGTGGCGCGTATCGACGACCATGTCACGCATATCGCCCGGCTGGTTGATAACGGTGGACTCGCAGCGGTTTTACGCGATTACACCAGTCACGACGGTCTGGGCATTGTCGAAGCCTACGCGCTGAGCAGTGACCTGATCGGGGTGCTGCAACAACTCCCCAGTGTCGTGCGCGCCCAGGGTAGCGATATCGAGCTGGGAGCCCATGCCCTGCTCGAACACCTGCTGACCGATGACGACCTGCTCGCCCTGTGGGCGCCCCGTGAGGGCGCCGACGATAGCGATGCGCATGGCAATACCGCTGACAGCGACGACAACGACGGCAGCGGTGATGCCCGGTCTGCCTTATTACGCCGATTGGCCGCCGACACGGCCGAGATCGACGACACGCACCTGGCAGGTTTGGGCCTGCAAGGGCTGGGCCTGGTCGCCCAGCAGCTCAGCGAGCGGCAAAGCCAAACGGCTGAGGATCAGGCGTCCTTATCCAACCTTGGCAAGGTGCAGGGCGTGCTCAGCGCCGCCGCTCAAGGTTGGAGCTACGCGGTGCTCACCGGCATCGCCACGCTGGGCAAAGATCCCGAACTGATAGCGGTCAAGTTCGAGCGTATCTTCCAGGCGGTCGCCGCGACGACGCGCCTGACCAGCGCCGGGCTCGACGAGCTGCGCGTCATGCAGCGTGGCGACGTCGAGCTGGCCCGCTACAGCATCATCGGCGTTTACGGCGAGGGCCTGAAACACGGCCTGACGCCCGCCGATCGACGCAGCGAGGCACTGAGCCGTCGTAACGACTACCTTTATGCCGACCTGTTCGACGACGACAGCAACATGATGGGCTCGACCAGCCCCAGCCGCATGGCCGAGGCGACCGATGAGGCCATTCGTCAAACCGCCGGGCACGGCTGGGTCTACGTCTTGCCGCTGGGCCACCCCGAAGCGCAGAAGTTCAGTGCACTGAAAATGCGAGTTGCCGAGGGCACACGACGTATCGTCGATGGACCGGGGCTGTCGAAGGTGCTGGTGGGGCTGGCTATCTATAATTTGATGAATGAAGGGCTTGGGTTCGCTAAGGCATTTAGTGAAGATACGAGTGCGGCTCTAAGCGGGTCGAAAGCGTTCAGTGCTCTTGCCGACCTTACCGCCGCCTCGATGAAGCTGCATCTGGTGCTGACGCACAGCAATCTCGAAAATCGCGCCAACGCTGTCATTCTGCGACCTTTATTCGACATCAAGCCCGTGCCACTAATCGGCTCGCGCTTGATGGCCGTAGGGGCCGAAACCATCGTCAACACGCTTAAACTGGCGAACTTCTTCGCCGGCGTGATTACTGTGGGGATCAGTAGCTGGGCGTTTTACAATAGCCTGAGCCGAGACGATAACGATGCCGCCCTCGGCCACAGCGTGGCGATCGCCGGTGGGCTGCTGTTTTTGGGCGCACCGCTGATGGCCGGCCTGTTGTTAATCCCCGGCTGGGGCTGGGCGGCCCTGGGGTTGGGGCTGATCCTCGGCGGCGGCACCTTCGCCGCGCTGGTCACCGATAGCCCTTTCGAGCGCCTATTGAAACAGGGTCCGTTCGGCACGGCGGCGGATGCCGAGTTGGTACCGGCGAACGACGCCATCTACTTTCCACAGCTCCTAACCCTGCTCAGTCCGCTGAGTGTCGAGGCGCAACGCTATGGCGAGGTACCCTGCGACCCGGCACTCACCGATGCGAGCGGCGAGCCGCCATCGCCCAACGACTACGTGGTGACTATCGCCACGCCGCTGATCAGCCGTTTCAAGACCGGACGCGACCTGGGCATCGTCATCCAGGAACTCGAGTACACCCATTCGACGAGTTATGCTGGCAATGCCTTGATGGGCCCCGTCGATAACGTGCAATTGACCGGCAAGACCGATTTGAAACGAATTACCGCTCGCCAGTCATTGCCCCAGCAGAGCGCGGTGCGCTTCGTCGTCAAGCGTGATATCACCGATGAGGTATCCCAGGGCCTCTTCCATACCGAACGGCGCTTCAGTCGCCTGCGCGTCGCTATCCAGGCGGAGCTGGCCACCGAGGTGGGGCCGATGGTCTACCCCACGCCGATACTCGAACGTTATCAGGCCTACCAACCCGGCGAGCATAGCCAGCCACCCGACAAGCAGCGCGCGTTTTTTGACCCGTTCGAGAATGACGCCGTGCCGTATTGGTCGATCAAGGAAGTCGACGTATGACCCCGCATTATGCACACAGCGCCTACCGCGCCGAGGCCATTCCGCCGCTGCCCGCGCCCGGCCCCAAACACCGCCGCGAGCGCAGCATCGATGAACTGCAACCGTTCGGCGATTATGCGGGCGTCGACCCTTACACGCGGGTCAGCGACGATGCCGCCACCGTGCAGGAACAGGACCGTCAGGACGCACAGTTTTATGAAAAGGGCTGGTGGTGGGACCATCAGCGCATCCGTTTTCTCAACGAGAAATTGGGATTGATGGCGCTGCTGATGGTGGTGCCTTATCTCTGGGGGTTAATATTAATTCCGGGGGGGGCATTAGCCGTAATGTTGTCTATCGGCCCCTATTTTTCTGACCTCCCTGTTTTTCTTATATTTATAATAATAATGGTGGTTTTTTGCTCTTGGTCGGCTTTTGGTTTTTATATCTATGGAAAAACCACCACCTGGATCATGAACGGCATTGCCTGGCTGTTAAAGCCCTTCGACAAGCGCATCGAAAAAGGGCTGGATGAGTCGCTCGAAAAGGGCAGCAGCGAGTTCAATCGCCAGACCGGGATGGTGACGTTCGCACGCTCGCGAAAGAGCGCCTTCGAGGCACCCTTCATCGAGTTCGACGCCTATGTCGAACGGGTAGTGCAACGCGGTGGCATCTTCTACAAGCTGACGTTCACGCATCGCTACACCGGCGAAATCTTCAACAAGCTATGGCTCGATGCCACCACTCATGATCGCACCGAGGTCTACGCCTTCTGGGATATGCTGCAACGCTACATGGACGTCTCACAACCATTGCCCGACGTGCCGCGCCTGGAACCGTTTCGCGAGCGCGACCCGATCACCGCCGAGCATGACCGGCAGACCGGCCGCGACCCGCGCTACTGGCGCGATCTTGACCTCGATGCCTGGAAGCAGGGCGCGGGTGCTGAGTTGCACCAGGCCCAGCACGCCTACCCCTGGCAACAGCGCCGCTGCCGCCTGACGCAGCAGTTAGGCAAGGTGGCGCTGGAAGCATACACCTGTGCAAAAGCGGCCCAGGGCTCGGTGGCATGATGCCCTACTGGTCGATCAAGGAAGTCGACGTATGACGCAGAATTATGCAAGCAGCGCCTACCGCGCCGAGGCCATTCCGCCGCTACCCGCGCCCGACGCCAAGCACCGCCGCGAGCGCAACGTCGATGAGCTGCAACCGTTCGGTGATTACGCGGATATCGACCCTCACCAGCGGGTCGCTAACGATACCGCCAGCGTGCAGAAGCAGGATAGGCAGGACGCGCAATTCTTCGAGAAGGACTGGTGGTGGGATCATCAACGGATTCGCTTTCTCAACGAGAAAATGGGGTTGATGGTCCTGCTGATGGCGGTACCTTACCTCTGGGGATTAATACTGATTCCGGGGGGAGCGATAGGATTATTTTGGGTATCAACACCTTATATTAAGGGCCTGCCGTTCATTATTTTTTTTACAATAATGTTGTTGATTTTCTGCTCTTGGTCGGTTTTCGGCTTTTATATCTTTGGGAAAACCACCACCTGGATTATGAATGGCCTCGCCTGGTTGCTCAAACCCTTCGAAAAACGCATCAACAAGGGCTTGGACGAATCCTTCGAGAAAGGCAGCAGTGAGTTCAATCGCCAGACCGGAATGGTCAAGTTCGCGCGTTCGCGCAAGGCGGCTTTCGAGGCGCCTTTTATCGAGTTCGACGCCTATGTCGAGCGGTTGGTACAGCACGGCGGCATCTTCTACAGGCTGACGTTCACGCATCGCTATACCGGCGAAGTCTTCAACAAGCTATGGCTCGATGCCGTGACCCCCGACCCCACCGAAGCCTATGCCTTCTGGGATATGCTGCAGCGCTACATGGACGTCTCCCAGCCGCTGCCCGACGTGCCGCGCCTGGAGCCCTTTCGCGAGCGCGACCCGGTGACCGCCGAGCATGATCGGCAGACTGGCCGCGACCCGCGCTACTGGCGCGATCTTGACCTCGATGCCTGGAAGCAGGGCGCGGGTGCTGAGTTGCACCAGGCCCAGCACGCCTACCCCTGGCAACAGCGCCGCTGCCGCCTGACGCAGCAGTTAGGCAAGGTGGCGCTGGAAGCATACACCTGTGCAAAAGCGGCCCAGGGCTCGGTGGCATGATGCCCTACTGGTCGATCAAGGAAGTCGACGTATGACGCAGAATTATGCAAGTAGCGCCTACCGCGCCGAGGCCATTCCGCCGCTACCCGCTCCCGACGCCAAGCACCGCCGCGAGCGCAGCGTCGATGAGTTGCAACCGTTCGGCGACTACGCGGGTATTGATCCGTACACACGGGTCGCTAACGATGCCGCCACCGTGCAGGAGCAGGATAGGCAGGATGCCCAGTTCTTCGAGAAGGACTGGTGGTGGGATCACCAGCGCATTCGCTTTCTCAATGGGAAATTGGGGTTGATGGCACTGCTGATGGTGGTGCCTTATCTTTGGGGATTAATACTGATACCCGGGGGAGCGTACGCCGTATTGGCACTTATCGACCCCTATATTTCTGATCTGCCTATTTTTCTTATATCCATGATAATGGTGGTTGCTATTTTTTCTTGGATGGCTTTCGGGTTTTATATCTATGGAAAAACCACTACCTGGATAATGAATGGCCTCGCCTGGTTGCTCAAACCTTTCGAAAAACGCATCAACAAGGGCTTGGACGAATCCTTCGAGAAAGGCAGCAGTGAGTTCAATCGCCAGACCGGAATGGTCAAGTTCGCGCGTTCGCGCAAGGCGGCTTTCGAGGCGCCTTTTATCGAGTTCGACGCCTATGTCGAGCGGTTGGTACAGCACGGCGGCATCTTCTACAGGCTGACGTTCACGCATCGCTATACCGGCGAAGTCTTCAACAAGCTATGGCTCGATGCCGTGACCCCCGACCCCACCGAAGCCTATGCCTTCTGGGATATGCTGCAGCGCTACATGGACGTCTCCCAGCCGCTGCCCGACGTGCCGCGCCTGGAGCCCTTTCGCGCGCGCGACCCCATCACCGCCGAGCATGACCGGCAGACCGACCGCGACCCGCGTTACTGGCGCGACCTCGACCTCGAGGCGTGGAAGCAGGGCGCGGGTGCCGAATTGCACAAGGCGCAGCACGCCTACCCCTGGCAACAGCGTCGTTGCCGGTTGACGCCGCAGCTCGGCAAGGTGGCACTGACCGAATACGCCGATGCGAAAGCAGCTCAGGGCTCGGTGGCATGATGCCTTGCTGGTCGATCAAGGAAGTCGACATATGATCCGAGACTATGCAACCGGCGCCTACCGCGCCGAGGCCATTCCGTCGCTACCCGCGCCCGACGCCAAGCACCGCCGCGAGCGCCGCGTCGATGAACTGCAGCCGTTCGGCGACTACGCGGGCATCGACCCGTACACAAGAGTCGCTAACGATGCCGCCACCGTGCAGGCGCAGGATAGGCAGAATACACGGTTCTTCGAAAAGGAATGGTGGTGGGATCACCAGCGGATTCGCTTCCTGAATGAGAAGTTGGGGTTGATGGCGCTGCTGATGGCAGTGCCTTATCTATGGGGATTAATATTGATTCCGGGGGGAGCGATAGGATTATTTTGGGTATCAACACCTTATATTAAGGGCCTGCCGTTCATTATTTTTTTTACAATAATGTTGTTGATTTTCTGCTCTTGGTCGGTTTTCGGCTTTTATATCTTTGGGAAAACCACCACCTGGATTATGAATGGCCTCGCCTGGTTGCTCAAACCCTTCGAAAAACGCATCAACAAGGGCTTGGACGAATCCTTCGAGAAAGGCAGCAGTGAGTTCAATCGCCAGACCGGAATGGTCAAGTTCGCGCGTTCGCGCAAGGCGGCTTTCGAGGCGCCTTTTATCGAGTTCGACGCCTATGTCGAGCGGTTGGTACAGCACGGCGGCATCTTCTACAGGCTGACGTTCACGCATCGCTATACCGGCGAAGTCTTCAACAAGCTATGGCTCGATGCCGTGACCCCCGACCCCACCGAAGCCTATGCCTTCTGGGATATGCTGCAGCGCTACATGGACGTCTCCCAGCCGCTGCCCGACGTGCCGCGCCTGGAACCCTTTCGCGCGCGTGACCCGGTGACCGCCGAGCATGACCGGCAGACCGACCGCGACCCGCGTTACTGGCGCGATCTTGACCTCGAGGCCTGGAAGCAGGGCGCGGGTGCCGAGTTGCACCAGGCGCAGCAAGACTACCCCTGGCGGGAGCGGCGCTGCCGACTGACACCCCGACTCGGTAAAGTAGCGTTGAAGGAGTACGCTGCCGAAAAAAGGCTCAAGGCATACGAGAATTTTGGCGCATTCCGCTAACCCACGATCTACTTGGATGGTATTTCAAGGTGTGGCCCAGCCGGCAGGCAGCCCCAGAAAATTCTGAATAATGAAGAAGTGATCTTCGAACAGGGTTTCGGGCTCGAGGTCGGCGAGCGCCACCCAGCGGGCACGATCGCCACCTTTGGCCGGCTTCAATTGCGGTAACTGCTGCTCGGGGCGCAGGGCGAAGTAGAACGCTTCGGCCAGGGTTCTGCCTCGCCAACTACGGTGGGGTTCGTCGAACAGGCGCTGACCGCGCAGCGAACCCTTGAGGACCGGCTCGGGTACCTTGAGGCGTATCCGCTCGCGCAATTCGCGCAGGCAGGCATCGAGCAGTCGCTCGTGTGGGTTGATGAACCCGCCCGGCAGGGCCAGCAAGCCCTTGCCCGGCGCGGCCGTGCGCTTTACCAGCAAGACATGGCCCGATTGCATGACCACGGCATTGACGGTCACGAAAACCGGTGGATAGGGCGCTTGTGCCCAGGCGCTGCGATACTGCTCTAGCAGTTGCTGTTCTTCGAGCAACTGCCGACAGGCCTCGGTGGTGTGGAAAGCCAGCAGCGAGCGATGCACATGCGGTGGCAGGTCGTGAGCCGCGCCGGTGGAGAGATAATCCGCCGCCGAGGCGCTGGAGTAAAACAGCCGTTCGCGAATCTGACTGGCCGAAATGCCTTCCACCAGCGACACGCTGACCGATTCCCACTGTGGAAACAGGCTCAGGTAATAGCTCGATTGACCGCGATTGGCGCCGATCAATCCGATGCGTGGCAGTTTGCCATGGCAGGGTCGGGCGATGTCTCGCACCTTGCGCTGCACATCGCGAACCCAGACGTCGTCGTTGTACAGTGCATCGAGCAGCGGTTCGATTTCCAGGCGTCGATTCTCATCGGAATCGAAACAGTCGCGGAGCATGTCGCGACGTTCATCGAAACGCCACGGATTGCGCAGCGAGCGAGCCTGCCACGCCGAACCGATCAGCACGATCACCTGGCGGGCGCGTTTCAATGCTTCGTGAATGATCGCCAGATGCCCCAGGTGAGGCGGCTGAAAACGACCGATGAAGACCAGGCAGTCGAAATCGTATGAAGCGGCTGCGGGTATCGGCATCGGGTCCGGCACGGTCGACATAAGGAATCCTGTCAGGGTGAGCGGGGGCATTATGGTCGGGCTGGCCATGCCCCTGCAAGCTGCGCCATGGGCATGAACGAAGGCAACGGTCGCGTTATCGGTTTCCGCTCGGCTGATGACTTGGTTATGCTGATGACAGGATATGACCGCTCTGGGCGAAGGGAGAACTCGTGATCAAGCAAGAGGCAATGATCTGGTTTCGGATCATACGCGATGCCCTCAACTTGTGGCTGGAACGCAATGCATTCAGCTATGCCGGCTCGCTGGCGTTCTACACGCTGTTCTCATTGGCGCCAACGGTGATTATTGCCGTTACGGTGATTGGCCTGGTTCTCGGCGAAGACGCCGCCCATGGGCAAATCGTCGCTCAGCTTTCCGGCGTGATGGGGCCAGGTGCCGCCGCCGCCGTCGAAAGTGCCGTGGCACAATCGCGTATCGAAACATCGGGAATCATGCCGACGCTGATGGGGGTGGGGGCGCTCGTGATCGGTGCAACGACCGTCTTCGGGCAGATGCAGTTCTCGCTGAATACGATATGGGGCGTGACCGCGCGACCGGATCGCAACAGTATTCTTCGGTTCATCAAACAGCGCTTCTTGTCGCTGACCGTCGTACTGGCCATCGGCTTCGTACTGCTGGTATCGCTGATACTGGGTGTGGCGTTGCGCGCGATTTTTCAATTCGCCGGCGATTGGCTGCCTGGCTCGGGCGCGCTGCTCAGCAGCGCCGAATTACTGCTTTCGTTGTTGGTCATCACGCTGTTCTTCGCCACGCTATTCAAGGTACTGCCCGATGTGATCATCGGCTGGCGGGATGTGCTGGTAGGTGCGGTAGTCACCGCGGTGCTGTTTTCCATCGGTCGCTACGGGATCGCCGCCTATCTTGCCTATACCGCAACGGCGTCGACCTATGGGGCGGCTGGTTCGGTCGTGCTGATTCTGCTTTGGGTCTACTACTCGTCGCTGATTCTGCTGTTCGGCGCAGCATTTACCCGGGTTCATCTCGAAGCCAGAGGGAAACAGATAATTCCAAGAAACTCAGCGGTTTTGGTACGCCGTGAGTTGGCAGAGTAGCGGGGCTTTGCGACACCCTTGGAAGGCGCTGCACAGGGTGCCATGCAATAGTTTCGGATTGGGGGTGGCGCGCACTATCGGATAACGGGAGATGCCATGAGCAAATGCTGCGTCAAGGCTGTCGTCAGTGGCCGGGTCCAGGGTGTGTGGTACCGCCGGGCAACGCAAGATCAGGCACTCAAAGCCGGCGTGACCGGATACGCCAGGAACCTGGCGGACGGTCGTGTCGAGGTGTTGCTGTGTGGCGAGGGCGAGGCGGTCAACGCCGTGGTCGAATGGTTATGGCAGGGGCCAGCCGATGCCCGGGTGACCCATGTCGAGCTGGAAGGCGTCGAGTGGTGCGACCGCGACGCCTTCGCTACGCTATGACGCTCGGCTAGGCGAGCACGTCGACGATCCAGTCGACGATCCGTTCGCCGTCCGCGTCGAGGCAGACCTCGACCAGCGGCGTATTCGACCAGCGCTCGCCGAGAAACGGTCGGCCCTCGGGAGCGAAGATCGTCTGCCCTTCGGCAAGGCCTTCGGTGGCGACGCTCAAATGCCCGCGCGCGGTAGTGAACAGCTCCGGGCGCATCAGCCAGGCGAGTGCACAGCTATCGTGAGGGCAGCAGCCGTCGATACCCAGTGCGCTCTGATAGAACTTTCGATAGAAGTGGTAGCTTCCGGCCAGCACCTCGCCCAGTCGGCCTTGGCCGGCGGCGATCCTGTCCATGTCGGCTGGACTCAGTACGCAGCGATGCGTGGCGTCGAGCCCGACCATGGTCAATGGCCAGCCGGCGGTCAATGCCCGGCTTGCGGCATGCGGATCGTTGAACACGTTGGCTTCGGCGACCGGCGTGACATTGCCGCCTTCCTTCACCGAGCCGCCCATGATCACCACATGCTTGACCTTGTCGACAATGCTCGGGTCGAGTTGCAGCGCCGCGGCCAGGTTGCCCAGCGGGCCGACCGCCACCAGCGTGATATCGCCGGGCCGGGCATTGACCTGCTCGACGATGAATTGCGCAGCGCTCTGCGCGAGTGCTTGCCCGCGCACCCGAACGTCGGAAAGCTCGAAATTGCCCAGCCCATTGTCGCCGTGGATGTGCGCCGGCGCGGGGTGCTTGGTCTTGACCAGTGGCATGGCCGCGCCTTGCGCAACCGGGATCTCCTGCCCGGCCAGTTCGGCGAGCAGCAAGGCGTTATGCGTTGCGGTGGCGATCTCGACATTGCCATAGGTAGTGGTCATGCCGAGTAGTTCGATATCGGGATGGGCGAGGGCGATAGCGATGGCCTGGGCGTCATCCACGCCAGGGTCGGTATCGAAGATGATTGGTGTCGCCATGAAAGCTTCCTTCTAACGGTATGGATATCGGCCAGCGTTCACTGGGCCTTGAGCTCGAGTTCGTCCCACTCCCTTGCCGCTTCATACACTTCGCTGATTACCGGAATGCTCGGTGCGGCGCCTGCGCGCTGTACGCAGAGTGCCGCGGCGGAGCTGGCCAGACGAAGCATCGCTGCGATGTCGTCGGTGCGTTGGCGAGCGGCCATGAAATAGCCGACGAAGGTGTCGCCGGCGGCGGTCGTATCCACGGCCTTGACCGGGTGAGCCGGCAGGTGCAGGCGAGTCTCGCCATGCTGGTAGCAGACGCCATCGCAGCCCAGTGTCAGCACCACCTCGACCTGTGACAAGCGCTCGCGCAGCGCATCGAGCAGATCGTCGGTCGTCGTGTGCTCCGGCAGGCCGACCAGCATGGCCGCTTCGCCGCGATTGAGAAACAGCAACCGGCAACGCTCCAGGGGCAGGCGCAGCACATTGGCCGCCATCGGTGCCGGGTTGAAAGCGATATTCATGCCATGCTCGGCGGCGCGAACCATCAGCTTGCCCAATGCGTTGCATTCATTCTGCAGTAGTAGCCAATCGCCGGGTTTCACGGGTGTCATCAGCGCATCCTGCTGGGCGTCGGTGAAGCCATGATTGGCGCCTGGGTGCAGGATGATGGCGTTCTCGCCGTGGTCATCGACCTGAATCAGCGCATGGCCGCTGGCCTCGGCGGTCAATTCGACATGCGCGGTATCGACCCCGGCGGTGGAGAGCGTTTGTATCACCCAGCGATCGTGCTGGCCCAGACGACCCCAATGAATCACCTCGCCGCCGGCGCGCGCTATCGCCAGCGACTGATTGGCGCCCTTGCCACCGAGAACCTGGCGATAGCTGTGACTCGCCAGGGTTTCGCCGGGACGCACCAGATGCGGGACACGATAGACGTGATCGATATTGATCGATCCGTAGTTATAAAGCATGGGCTCTCCTGGCTACTATTCTCACGAGCTTCGCCGCGCTTCCGAGTATTGGTTGCCAACCAAGGCGATGCAAGTGCAGCGATTGAAACCTTGCCATGTTATACCGTTATCTTGCCTCGGGCCGCCATGCCACTTCCCGAATACGCCGTGGCCCTGCTTTTCGGTGCCTATCGGGCATCCATGGCTGCCCACGCACGTAGATTTTCAGCCGTCAAACGCACGACGTTGGCTCGCGCTTCAGGACTGATCCAGGCATTGTGCGGCGTCACGATCAGGTTCAACGGCTCGCTCAGCGCATCGAGTAACGCATGCCCGTCACGCGGAGGTTCTTCGGGGAGAACGTCGACGCCCAGTCCACCTAACTGACCTTGACGCAGCGCCATTAACGCGGCCCGCTCATCGACGATGCCGCCACGCGCGCAATTGATCACCAGTGCGTCGGATTTCATGCGGCTCAGCAGGTCGCTATCGATCAGATGATGGGTGGCTTCGGTCAGCGGGCAGTGCAGTGTCACGATATCCGCATCGGGCGCCAGTTCGGCGAGAGCCGGACGCTCATCATCGGCTTCGTTGCCCGGGCGTGCGGCGAAGACGACATGCATGCCGAACGCGCCGGCCAGGCGTGCCACGGCTTGGCCCAGTTCGCCGCTGCCGACGACGACCAGACGTTTACCGGCGAACTCCAGCGTGCGATGGCCAAGCAGGCAGAAGATTTTGCTCTCGCCCCAGCGACCAGCAGCGACATCGCGCTGATACAGCGGCAAGCGGTTGGCGAGGGCAAGCATCAACATCAAGGTATGCTGGGCGACGCTCGCGGTGCCGTAGGCACTGACATTCTTCACGCTGATGCCGTGGCGCTCGGCGGCGACCTTGTCGATATTGTTGGTGCCGGTGGCCAGCACGCAGATCAACTTGAGCCTGGGCAGGGAATCCAGCAATTCGCCGTCGAGCGGCACCTTGTTGACGAGAGCGATGTCGGCGTCTTGCAGGCGCGTTTGGCACTCCTGCGCGGTGCTGTGCGCGTAAACCGCGAGCTCATCGACTTCATCGCGCAGTGGTGCGAGATCGATATCGTCGCCCAGGCTGGCGGCATCCAGAATCACGGCTTTCATCAATACTCCTTATGAGTGGCCAGGTTTTGCCACGTGTCGGCCTTGCCCGCCAGGGGCCGCTACACGCTATAATATGCGGCTTTCGAGGCAGGCTTGGAAAGCGCGTCGGCTGGCCGCATTAAACGAGCGGGCGCCAGGGGCTCGGCCCCATGTGCCTGCGTTGGTGTTCGCGGTTGTTTTCGTACCCGAGAGTGAAGAGAACCATGCCGATCTATGAATATGAGTGCAAGGCCTGCGGTCATCGCCTGGAAAAACTGCAGAAGATAAGCGCCGACCCGCTGAAGGATTGTCCCTCCTGCGAGCAGTCCGAACTGTCGCGGTTGGTTTCGGCCGCCGGTTTTCGTTTGGCGGGGGGCGGCTGGTACGAGACCGATTTCAAATCGGGCGGCAAGAAGAATCTGGCTGGCGACTCAGGCGACAAGAAGGCTTCTTCGAACACTGGCGGCAAGCCCTCGCAAAACACCGATAGCAAGTCGCCATCCAGTCCCGATGCCAACGGCTCACCGGGTAAAAAAACATCGAGCCCCGATAGCAAGGCCACCGCCTGACAGCTTCGCCGGCCACGCGGGTCGGCGAAGATTCATTTGAGTAAAGCAACGGAACAGGATTTGACATGCGCAGCCATTATTGCGGCGAGTTGAACGAAACCCTGGTAGATCAGGAGGTCACGCTCTGCGGTTGGGTACATCGCCGCCGTGATCACGGGGGGGTGATCTTCCTCGATATGCGCGATCGAGACGGCATCGCGCAGGTCGTGGTCGACCCCGATACCCCCGATGCGTTCGCCACCGCCGATCGCGCCCGTAACGAATTCGTGCTGCGCATTCGTGGACGTATACGGCTGCGCCCCGAGGGTACCCAGAATCCCAACATGCCGACCGGCATGATCGAGGTGCTGGCCAAGCAGGTCGAAGTGCTCAATACCGCCGCCACGCCGCCATTCCAGCTCGACGAGCATGGCAAGGTCGGCGAGGAAGTACGCCTCAAGTATCGTTATATCGATCTGCGTCGCCCGGAAATGATCGACAAGCTGCGCCTGCGCTCGCGCATTTCGCATAGCGTACGCGCCTATCTAGAAGGCCAGGGTTTCCTGGATATCGAGACGCCGATCCTGACCCGCGCGACACCGGAAGGCGCGCGCGACTACCTGGTGCCGAGCCGTACTCATGAAGGGCATTTTTTCGCGCTGCCGCAGTCGCCGCAGCTGTTCAAGCAGTTGCTGATGGTCTCGGGCTTCGATCGCTATTATCAGATCGCCAAGTGCTTCCGCGACGAGGACTTGCGTGCCGATCGCCAGCCGGAATTCACCCAGATCGACATCGAGGCCTCCTTCGTCGAGGAGGGCGACATCATGGCGATCACCGAGCGCATGATTCGCCAGCTCTTCGCCGACGTGCTCGACGTCGAGTTGCCCGACTTCCCGCGCATGCCCTATGCGGAAGCCATGCAGCGCTTCGGTTCCGACAAGCCCGACCTGCGCATTCCGCTGGAGCTGGTCGACGTCGACGATCTGATGAAAGACGTCGACTTCAAGGTCTTCTCCGGCCCGGCCAATGCCGACGACGGCCGTGTCGCGGCGCTCAAGGTCAGCGGCGGTGCCAAGCTCTCGCGCAAGGAGATCGACGAGTACACCAAGTTCGTCGGCATCTACGGCGCCAGGGGCCTGGCCTGGATCAAGGTCAATGAGCGTGCCAAGGGCATCGAAGGCCTGCAATCGCCGATCGTCAAATTCATGGAAGGCATCGTCGAAACGCTGCTCGATCGCGTGGGTGCCGAGGATGGCGACATCATCTTCTTCGGTGCCGACAAGGCGCGCATCGTCAATGAGGCGATCGGCGCGCTACGTATCAAGCTGGGCGGGGATCTGAACCTGTATACCGCCGAGTGGG
The DNA here is from genome assembly GCF_946887195.1 of uncultured Halomonas sp. The sequence goes on along the minus strand of NZ_CAMPKE010000001.1, from coordinate 267,167 downwards.
CGCCGCTGTGGGTGGTCGATTTCCCGATGTTCGAGGCCGACGATGCTGGACGCCTGTCGGCGTTGCACCATCCGTTCACCGCGCCGTCGTGCTCGCCGGACGAGCTCAAGGCCAATCCGGCGGCGGCGCTGTCTCGCGCCTATGACATGGTGCTCAACGGTACCGAACTGGGCGGCGGGTCGATTCGTATCCACGATCGGGACATGCAGCGCCAGGTATTCGAGGTGCTGGGCATCGGTGAAGCCGAGGCCGAGGAGAAGTTCGGCTTCCTGCTCGATGCCCTGCAATTCGGTGCGCCGCCGCATGGTGGCCTGGCCTTCGGCCTCGATCGCCTGGTGATGCTGATGACCGGTGCGCGCACCATTCGCGAAGTCATCGCCTTCCCCAAGACCCAGAGTGCGGCTTGTTTGATGACCGACGCGCCGGGTGAGGTCAGCGCCGATCAACTCAAGGAACTGAACATTCGCTTGCGTCAGAAGGCCAAGGCGCCCACGAGCGAAGAATAAGTGATCGTGCTCGGCATCGATCCCGGTTCGCGCCTTACCGGTTACGGGGTGATCGATCTGTCTGCCGGCAAGCCGCGTTACGTGGCGAGTGGCTGCATCCGCATCAAGGCGGACGACCTGGCTCAGAAGCTGGCCCAGGTCTATGCCGGGGTCGCCGAGCTGATTGCCCTGCATCGCCCGGCGGAGTTCGCCATCGAGCAGGTGTTCATGGCCAAGAACGCCGACTCGGCGCTCAAGCTGGGCCAGGCCAGGGGCACCGCCGTCGTGTGTGCCGCCAATCATGGCCTGCCGGTGTTCGAATACGCGGCGCGCCAGATCAAGCAGGCGGTGACCGGCACCGGCGCCGCCGACAAGGCTCAGGTGCAGCATATGGTCACCGCCATGCTGGGCCTTGGCGCTGCGCCCCAGGCCGATGCCGCCGATGCGTTGGCGATTGCGCTGACCCACGCGCATACTCGCGCCGGGCTGATTCAGCAGGGCAGCTATGGAGCTCGGCGCGGCACACGCGGCCAGCGCTGGCGCGATTATCGCCCCGAGTAAGCCACGCTGGTCAGTCGAACGGCCGATCAGTATAGTGACACCCCAGTCATTCGAAGGATTGTGAACGCATGATTGGACGCCTGCGAGGCACCTTGTTGGAGAAACAGCCGCCCTGGCTGGTGATCGATGTCAGCGGTGTCGGTTATGAGCTCGAAGCCTCCATGAACACGCTTTTGGCGCTGCCCGGTGTGGGAGAAACGGCACAGCTTTTTACCCACCTCACCGTGCGTGAGGATGCCCATCTGCTATACGGTTTCGCCCGTCAGCAGGAGCGCGCGCTGTTTCGGGCGCTGATCAAGGTCAACGGCGTCGGCCCCAAGCTGGCCTTGGCGATCCTGTCTGGCATGGAGGAAGACCAGTTCATTCGCTGCGTGATGGATGACGATGTCAAATCGCTCACCCGGCTGCCCGGCGTCGGCAAGAAAACCGCCGAGCGGTTGATCGTCGAGATGCGCGATCGCTTTCCGCATTGGTCGGCCGAGCAGAACGATACGCTCGATGTTTTGGGACAAATGGATGAGTCTGCCCGCTCGCGCGACCCGCTCGCCGATGCCGAAGCGGCGTTGATCTCCTTGGGTTACAAGCCCACCGAAGCCTCGCGACTGCTCTCGGGTCTCGACGCCAAGCAACCCACCGAGGCCTTGATCAAGGCCGCCCTCACACGCCAGATGGCAGGATAAGGCCGCATGATCGAGAGCGACCGCCTGATTGCCGCCGAGCCCCAAGTGGGCGAGGTGCGCATCGACCACGCCATTCGCCCCCGACGGCTGGCCGACTACATCGGCCAGCCCCGCGTGCGTGAACAGCTCGATATCTTCATCAGCGCGGCGCGTGGGCGCAACGATAGCCTCGATCATACGCTGGTATTCGGCCCGCCGGGGCTGGGCAAGACCACGCTGGCCAACATCATCGCCGAAGAGATGGGGGTCGACATCAAGTCGACCTCGGGTCCGGTGCTCGAGCGTGCCGGCGATCTGGCCGCCATGCTTACCAATCTTCAGCCTGGCGATGTGCTGTTCATCGACGAGATTCATCGCCTGCCGGCGGCGGTCGAGGAGGTGCTGTATCCGGCGATGGAAGATTTCCAGCTGGACATCATGATCGGCGAAGGGCCGGCGGCGCGCTCGATCAAGCTCGATCTGCCGCGGTTCACGCTGGTTGGCGCGACCACTCGCGCGGGACTGCTGACCTCGCCACTGCGCGATCGCTTCGGTATCGTACAGCGCCTGGAGTTCTATGCGGTCGATGAACTCACCGAGATCGTCGCGCGTTCGGCGCGCCTGCTGGGTGTCGAAGCCGAGGCCGGCGGCGCCGCCGAAATTGCGCGTCGTGCGCGCGGCACGCCGCGTATCGCCAACCGTTTGCTACGCCGGGTGCGCGATTATGCCGAGGTGCGCGGCGATGGTCGGCTGAGCGTCGAAACCGCCGACCTGGCCCTGAACATGCTGAACGTGGATCGCCATGGGCTGGATCATATGGATCGCCGTTTACTGCTGGCGATGATCGAGAAGTTCGATGGCGGGCCGGTGGGTGTCGATTCATTATCCGCAGCGATCAGCGAGGAGCGCGATACCATCGAGGACGTGCTCGAGCCGTATCTGATTCAACAGGGCCTTATGCTACGTACCGCACGAGGTCGCATGGTCACGCGGCAAGCCTATTTGCATTTCGGTCTGGCGGTGAGCGATAACGTGCCGAATGCCTCGGGCGAGGGTCGTCCATGACGGCGTTCACGCTACCGGTAACGGTCTATATCGAAGATACCGATGCCGGTGGCATCGTCTATTACGTCAATTACCTCAAATACATGGAGCGGGCACGCAGCGAATGGCTCAAGCAGTTCGGGTTTACCCAACGTGGATTGCTTGAGGCCGGCATTCAATTGGTAGTGCACCGAATCGAATGTCGTTATGCCAAGCCCGCCCGGCTCGACGATCGGCTGATGGTCAGCGCCGAAGTCGTCGAGCATTCCACCTGTCGCCTGAGTTTTCACCAGCGGGTGACGGGTCTTGGGGAACCATTATGCGAAGCCAGCGTCGACATCGCCTGTCTGGATGCGTCCCGGCTTCGCCCGACACGTTGGCCGTCGGCACTCGCCGCGGTTCTGAACGGATAATCCGTACCACTGACGAGGACACCCGTGAACGACTCCATGTCCATTCCCCACTTGATTCTGAATGCCAGTCTGGTCGTCCAGCTGGTCATGTTGCTATTGATCGCCGCCTCGATTGCGTCCTGGATCGTGATCTTCCAGCGCAGTTTCGTGTTGCGTCGTGCCCACAAGGCGCATCGCGCCTTCGAGGATCGCTTCTGGTCCGGCGTCGATCTCAACGAGCTGTATCGTGACACGCCGGCCGACCAGGAAGTGCTGGGAGCCGAGAACATCTTTCGCTCCGGCTTTCGCGAATTCAATCGTTTACTGCCCAAGACGCAAAGCTCCCAGGCGGTACTCGACGGCGTGCAGCGTGCCATGCGCGTGGCCTGGTCGCGCGAGGAAGAGCGACTCAATCTGCATCTGACGTTTCTCGCCACCGTCGCCTCGGCCAGCCCTTATATCGGTCTGTTCGGTACCGTATGGGGCATCATGGGCTCGTTCCAGAGCCTGTCGATGGCTCAGCAAGCGACCCTCTCAACCGTGGCGCCATGGATCGCGGAAGCGCTGATTGCGACCGCCATGGGCCTGTTCGCGGCGATTCCGGCGGTGATCTTCTATAACCGACTGTCGGCACAATCCAACCGCTTGTTGGGCCAGTACGAGGACTTCGCCGAGGAGTTTCACTCCATCTTGCACCGCAATCTGCAAGGGCGCGGTGAGCGCGAAGCGGCCTGAGGGAGCACTGCCATGTACGGTCCATTCAATCGCGGCTCGCGGCAAAAGCCGATGGGCGAGATCAATGTGGTGCCTTTCATCGATGTCATGCTGGTACTGCTGGTGATCTTCATGATCACCGCGCCGATGCTGACCCAGGGAGTCGATGTCGATCTACCGCAGGTCACCTCCGAACCCATCGAAAGCATGGAAGATCTCGAGCCGGTCGTCGTCTCGGTGGATAGCCAGGGGCAATACTTCATCTCGCTGGGCGATGGCGAGACGCCGATGTCGCTCGACGAGATCAGCGACAAGGTCATCATCATCCTGGAGCGCAAGCCAAGCACGCCGGTATTGGTGCGTGGCGATCGCAGCGTCCCCTATGGCCAGATCGTTCAACTGATGAGCACCCTGCAGATCGCTGGCGTACCCAACGTGGGGCTGATTTCAGAACCGCCCCCCAGTGATAGCTGAGGAGAGCAGATGGCTAGACACGAACGGCGGGTAGGTTATGGCCTGCCCACGCTGCTCGCCATCGGCGTACATGTGCTGGTGCTGCTATTGACCGTGCTGCGCTGGCCGGACAGCGAGGCGACGCCGAGTTCGTCATCGGTAGTGCAGGCAACGCTGGTCAGTACCGAAACCGCTACCGATAAGGCGCAGCGGGTCGAGGAAGCCAAGGCCAGTGCGGCTCAGGCTCAGCAGGCCGAAGAAGCCGCCGAGGCGGCCCGTGAAGCCGAGCGCGCCGAAGCCGAGGCGGCACGTCAACAGGCCGAAGCCGAAGCCCAGGCGGCTAATGAAGCCGAGCGCGCCGAGGCTGAAGCAGCGCGCCAACAGGCTGAGGCACAGGCCCAGCGGCGCGCCGAGGAAGCCGCCAAACAGGCCGAACTGCGCAAGCAGCGTGCCGAGCAGCAGCGTCAGGAGCAAGCGCGCGAGGAGGCGGCCGAGGCCAAGCGTCAAGCCGAAGAGGAGGCGCGCAAGAAGGCCGAAGCCGCCAAACGCCAGGCCGAAGAGGAAGCGCGCAGGAAGGCCGAAGCCGCTGAGGAAGCCAAACGCCAGGCCGAGGAGGAAGCGCGCGAGAAAGCCGAAGCCGCTGAAGAGGCCAAGCGCCAGGCCGAAGAGGAAGCGCGTAAAAAAGCCGAAGCCGCCAAGGAAGCCGAGCGTCAACGCCAGGAAGCGCTCAAGCGTGCCGCTGAGGCTGCCGCGTCGTCTCTCGACAACCTGATCGCTGGCGAGGCCCAGTCGATAGCCAATGCCAAGCAGGCTGCTCAGGCTTCCAATAGCTTCATTAATCTGGTGCGCAATGCCGTCGAACAGGCCTGGATATTGCCCTCCGGCAGCAATGGACAATTGGAAGCGCTCGTGCGTATTCAACTATTGCCGACGGGAGAGCTGATCAGCGCTAGCATAAGCAAGAGTAGCGGTGATGCCACCTTCGACCGCTCGGTACTGCTCGCCGTGGAACGTGCCGCGCCATTTCGTGAGATGAGCGAGTTGCCGGCTTCCGCTCAGAGCCAGTTCCGTGAATTCAATCTGGACTTCAACCCCGAGGACGTGCGCCGATGAAACGTTTGACCTCTCTCCTGGCGGGGCTGCTGCTGCTGTGCAGTGGCTTCGCTAGCGCCGACCTGACGATCGAGATCACCAAGGGTAGCGATCGCGCCATTCCCATCGCCATCGTGCCTTTCGAGAATCAGGGGCAAGGTAGCGTTCCCGAAAATATCGCCAATATCGTCAGCGATGACCTGGCGCGTAGCGGTCAATTCGATCCACTGCCGCGCAACGCATTGATCGCATCGCCGAGCAACAGCGATGAGGTCACTTTCCGCGATTGGCGCCTGGTCGATAGCAGCTACCTGGTGGTCGGTGAAATCAGCCAGGAAAGTGGCGGTTACCGTATCCAGTTCGAGCTGATGGACATTTATGGCGAGCGCCGCATCATCGGTGAAGTGGTCAATGTCTCGGCCAATGAGTTGCGCGACGCGGCACACTACATCAGCGATCAGATATTCGAGGCGATCACCGGCATTCGTGGTGCCTTTTCCACACAGATTGCCTATGTCACGGCAGAGGGCGCGGGCGACAATCGACGCTTCGGATTGCATGTTGCCGATGCCGACGGCCATGGCAGTCAGCAGATTCTTTCTTCCGATGATCCGATACTTTCACCGGCCTGGTCGCCCGATGGCGACAAGCTGGCTTATGTATCGTTCGAGAGCGGAAATTCGGCAATTTACATTCAGGATTTGGCCTCGAGCCAGCGGATTCAAGCGACCTCTTTCCCCGGAATCAACAGCGCGCCGGCCTGGTCCCCCGATGGCCGTAAGCTGGCCATGTCGCTATCCAAGGATGGGCAGCCGGAGATTTACGTCATGGATATCGGTTCGCGTACCTTCACCCGACTGACCAACAGTCCGGGGATCGATACCGAGCCGGAATGGTCGCCGGATGGCAGCAGCCTTTTATTCACGTCGGATCGCAGTGGCGGACCACAATTGTATCGTTACGATCTTGCCAGTGGGCAGGCAGAACGCATAACCTTTACCGGCAACTATAATTCCCGAGGGCGCTTCGCGCCGGATGGTGAAACGATTTTTATGATTCATCGGGCCAACGACGGTTTCCATGTCGCCAAGAAGGATATGGACACCGGACGACTGACGATTCTGACCGAATCCACTCGGGATGAATCGCCCAGTGTCGCGCCGAATGGGACCATGGTAATCTTCGCCACCCAGCAAGGAACCCGAGGGGTGTTGGGTGTAGTGTCGGCCGATGGCAATGCCTCGTACCGCCTACCCTCGGCGCAAGGCGATGTGCGGGAACCCGCTTGGTCGCCTTTCTTGAACTGAAACATTAGAATCGACTGTGTCATTCAAATTCCGAGCAAGGAGTTGATAAATGCAATTCAAACCGTACGCCAAGAGCCTGGCAGTCGCTGTGTCCCTGGTCGTCATGGCTGGCTGTTCCAGCAGCGGTGGCACCCAGGATGGGAGCATGGATGGCACGGGTACTACCGCAGGTGGCGTTTCCAGCCAGGGCATGACCAATGGGCAAACCAGCGGTTCCCAGATGGGCAGCCAGGTTGGCATTCCTGACGTGCGTACCATCTATTTCGATTTCGACAAGGACACCATTCGTCCCGAATTCGAATCCGTACTCAACGCTCATGCCGATTACCTGCGTAACAACCCGAACACCACCGTGATTCTCGAAGGTCATGGCGATGAGCGCGGTACGCGCGAATACAACCTGGGCCTGGGCGAGCGTCGTGCGCAATCCGTCGAAAGCTACCTGACCGTACAGGGCGTATCGCCTTCCCAGCTCGAGATCGTCAGCTACGGCGAAGAGCGTCCGGCCGTTCAGGGCCACTCTGAAGAGGCTTACGCGCAGAATCGTCGCGTGGTCTTCGACTACTAAGCTCCTACGGAGTCGAGTATGAAACACGGTCTGAAAGGACTGTGCGGCGCGGGAGCCTTAGTGCTCCCGCTGTCCGTATGGGCCGCCCCAGTGGTCGAGGATCTTTCGGCCCAGAACAGTTTCTATCAACAGGCGCAGGTTCGCGAGGCGCCCGGTGGCAGCCTGACGCTGTTCAATCAGCTGCAGGAAAACCAGCGTCAAATCAAAGAGCTCCGCGGTCAGCTCGAAGAGCTGCGTTATCAACTCGATCAGCAGCGTCAGCTCGCCCAGGAGCGTTATCTCGATCTCGAGAAGCGCATCCAGGCCAGCGGTGCCTCCAATCCGGCCGGCAGTGCCGCGCAGGCGCCGGGCAGTGAAGTCGATACCGGTGCCGCCAACGCCGTCGCCAGTGATGGTGACGATGGCAGGCAGGCCTATCAGGCGGCTTTCGCCAAAGTCCAGGCACGCGATTTCGATGCGGCGATCACGGCGTTCGAAGCCTTCGTCAGCGATTATCCCCAGTCGTCGTTGCGCCCCAATGGTTACTACTGGCTGGGCGAGCTTTATTCGGCACGCTCCGAACTCGAACCCGCGTCCCAGGCTTTCACGAGAGTCATCGACGAGTACCCGCAGAGCAATAAAGTACCGGACGCCTTGTACAAGCTGGGCTTGCTGAAGGCGCGCCAGGGTCAGCCCGATGCCAGCAAACAGTTGCTCGAACGGGTGCAGGCGGAGTATCCCGATAGCCGCGCCGCGGGCATGGCCAGCGATTTTCTCAATCAGTCCGGCCTGTGACTTCCCGGTAGGAGTCCTGATGACCTGCAAGATCGATTATCAAGCGCCAGCCGATCTGCTCGATGGGCGCATCATCCTGGTCACCGGTGCGGGGGATGGCATCGGTCGTGCCGCCGCGCTGGCCTATGCCCGGCATGGCGCCACGGTGATATTGCTGGGCAGGACCATCGCCAAGCTCGAAGCGGTATACGATGAGATCGAGACGGCCGGTGGTCCGCAGCCGGCTATTTTTCCCCTGAATTTCGAAGGCGCCACGCTCAAGGATTACCAGGACATGGCCGAAACCCTGGACAAGGAATTCGGTCGCCTCGATGGCATTCTTCACAATGCCGGTCTGCTGGGGCGTATTACGCCCTTCGAGCAGTACAACCCGCAATTGTGGGAGCAGGTCATGCAGGTCAACATCAACGGCCCGATCTGGATGACCCAGGCGCTGTTGCCACTGCTCAAATCGTCGAGCGATGCCTCGGTGATCTTCACGACGTCGAGTGTCGGTCGCAAGGGGCGCGCTTTCTGGGGCGCCTATTCGGTTTCCAAGTTCGCCACCGAGGGCTTCGTCGAGGTCTTGGCCGATGAGCTGGAGAATCTCAGCGAGATTCGCGTCAACAGCCTCAATCCCGGCGCCACGCGCACGCAAATGCGCAAGACCGCGTTTCCCGGTGAGGATCCCGGTACCCTGCGCAAGCCCGCTGAAATCACAGGAACGTATCTATGGCTGATGGGCCCCGATAGTCGTGGGCATACTGGCGAGCGCTTCGATGCACAGCCCTGAGCGGTTTTTAGTGAACAGCCCTGAGCGGTTTTCAGTGAATAGCCGCCTCGGCAGTAATCCGCTATCTAGCTAACATCCTGTCCGTCGATCAGCGCCTCGACCAGATCCGCCGGGCGCTCGAACCAGATATCCGCCTGCCATTCACGGCGATTCTCCTGCTCATCGATATACCCGTAACCGACGGCGATCGCCGCCATGCCGGCGGCTCGCGCGGCCTGCATGTCGCGGGCATGATCGCCGATGTACCAACATGCCGCGGGTTCGACACCCAACTGGCGTGCCGCTTCCCACAATGGCTCGGGCGAGGGCTTCTTGACCGGCAGATCGTCGGCGCAGAGCAGGGCGCCGGGCGTCAATCCCAGCGCCTCGATCAACGGCACGGTATACGCGCGCGGCTTGTTGGTGACGATGCCCCAGGCCCTGGGCGGCAGAGCCCAAAGCTCGAGCAGGCGCTCCAGTCCCGCGAAGACCTGGCTCTCTACCGCGACATTCCTGCCATAGGCGTCAAGAAGAAAGTCGCGCGCCGTGGCATGTTCCGGATGTTTGGCGTCAAACCCGAGTGCCAGCGTCACCAGGGCGCTGCCCCCATTGGAGACCTGCGAGCGAATCGTCTCGAAGGGCAGCGCCTCGAGGCCATGATGGGCACGCAGCGCATTGGTCGCCCGCGCAAGATCGGGAGCGGTATCGACTAGCGTTCCATCGAGATCGAACAGCAGTGCCTTGGGTGCGCGCAGCAGTGTTCCGGCGGCTGTCACGGCGCCTCCAGCGAGCAATGCATGAGGTAATTGACCGAGACGTCGCGCGAATTGAGCCGATAGTGGCGGGTCAACGGGTTGTAGGTCATGCCGCTCTGTTCGCGCACGCGCAGGCCCGTGGCACGACACCAGCTCGATAGCTCCGAGGGGCGAATGAACTTGCGGAATTCATGCGTACCGCGAGGCAGTAGACCGAGCACGTATTCGGCGCCGATAATGGCGAAAGCGTAGGCTTTGGGATTGCGATTGATGGTTGAGAAGAACACCTGGCCACCGGGCTTGACCAGTGTGGCACAGGCACGCACCACGGCGGCGGGGTCGGGCACGTGTTCGAGCATCTCCAGGCAGGTGACGATATCGAACTCGCCGGGATGGTCGGCGGCCATTTCCTCGGCGCTGGCCTGATGATAGTCGACATCGACGCCGCTCTCCTGCTGATGCAGCCGCGCCACGGCGAGAGGCGCTTCGCCCATGTCGATGCCGGTGACGCTGGCACCACGATGAGCCATGGCTTCACTGAGGATACCGCCACCACAGCCGACATCGATCACACGCTTGCCGGCAAGTCCGGCGCGGGCATCGATGAAATCCAGGCGTAGCGGGTTGATATCGTGCAGTGGCTTGAACTCGCTCTCCTTGTCCCACCAGCGGCTGGCGAGTGCTTCGAATTTGGCGATCTCGGCATGATCGACATTGCTGCGATGATCGCCACGATGATCGCTATCGCGCTGCGCTTGACTCATTGCGCCTCTCCCGGTTGGCTGGTTATCGCCATGGCATGCCGATAGTCGGCTGCCATGCGCTTGAGTTCCTGGCTATCGATGCCCTGCAATTCACCGTCCACTAGCCGCGCCTGGCCACCGACCCAAAGGTGGCTGACCTGGCGGCTGTTCATGGCATAAACCACACTCGAGGCTGGATGATGCACCGGTAGCGTATTGATGTCATCGAGATCCACCGCGATCACGTCGGCATCGAAGCCATCCTTCAATTGACCGAGGCGATCGCCCAACCCCAGGGCACGGGCGCCATCGCGCGTGGCCATGGCCAGTGCCGCCATGGCCGGCAGTGCGGCGGCATCATTGCTCACACCCTTGGCCAGCAGGGCGGCACTCTTGATCTCGTCGAACATGTCCAGATCATTATTGCTGGCGGCGCCGTCGGTGCCCAGCGCTACGTTGATGCCGGCCTCTTGCAGACGGGCAACGGGGCAGAAGCCGCTGGCCAGCTTGAGATTCGATTGCGGGCAGTGCACCACGTGGGTGCCGGTATCGCGCAGGATGGCGATATCCTCGTCATCGATCTGGGTCATGTGCACGGCCTGAAAATGCGGGCCCAGCAGGCCGGCATCGGCAAGGCGTCGCAATGGCCGTTTGCCGTCTTTCGCTAGCCCCTGCTCGACTTCATCGGCGGTCTCGTGGACATGCATCTGAATTGGCAACCCGAGCCGTTCGTGGGCTGTGAGCAGCCGACGCAAACTGTCGTCGCCGACGGTATACGGCGCATGCGGACCGAAGGCCAGGCTGATGGTCGGATGATCGCGATAACGTTCGATCAATGCCTCGGTATGCTCCAATCCGCTGGTGAAGTCCGGCGCCCATGGCGTGGGGAAATCGATCAGTGGCGTGCATAGCTGAACGCGCATCATGCCGGCCGCGAGCACCTCACCGACCGCCTCCGGTGCCAGATACATATCGGCGAATGTCGTGGTGCCCGAGCGCAGCATTTCAGCGATGGCCAGGCGGGTGCCATCGGCGACGAAAGCGGGATTCACGTGCGCGGCCTCGGCCGGCCAGATATGTTCGTTGAGCCAGGTCATCAACGGCAGATCGTCGGCGTAGCCGCGCATCAGACTCATGCCGGCATGATTGTGAGCGTTGACCAGGCCGGGGAGCAGGGCATGTCGGGAGAGGTGCATCACTTGCCTGGCGCTGACGCGGTCCCGCGCTTCGGCAATCGGCCAGGGGCCAAGCAGGCGGCCCGCGTCGATGGCTACGGCGTGATTTTCCAGAGTCGGAAGACCCTCGCTCATGGGCAATACCCAACGAGCTTCTATCAATAGCTCGACCTCGAGCGGCGCGACGGATGGCATCACGATCCTCCTTCGGTATGATGCGGGCATTCTACTCTTTCTTGGCGCAATTTTGGTTCTCGACAGGCATGCCACTCGGTGCCATCGTCACGAGGCCTGTTCAGCGCCGCGAACGCGGCGTGATCGAGCCGCCAAGTCGCGAAGGCATCGCCCGGTTGCTTGCCACCTGGCTATGGCATACTGATTCACGACACTCATCATGCAGGAGGGACCCCATGATTCGTAAGGCCGTTCTCCCCGTGGCCGGGCTTGGTACGCGTTGCCTGCCGGCCTCCAAGGCGATACCCAAGGAGATGATCACCATCGTCGACAGGCCGGTGATCCAATACGTGGTCGAAGAGGCAGTCACCGCGGGCATCAAGGAAATCGTGCTGGTCACGCATTCCAGCAAGAGCGCCATCGAGAACCATTTCGACAAACACTTCGAACTCGAAGCCAGTCTCGAGGCCAAGGGCAAGCAGGAACTGCTCGATGAGCTGCGTAACATCATTCCCAGCGATGTCAGCATCATCAGCGTGCGCCAACCCGAACCGCTGGGTCTGGGGCACGCTATCCTCTGCGCGCGCCCGGTAATCGGCGACGACGAGCCCTTCACGGTGCTGTTGCCGGATGTGCTGGTCGATGCCGATGGTCTGGAGCGCAACGATCTGGCCGGCATGATCGCGGCATTCGAGGCCAGCGGCGAGGCGCAGATCATGGTCGAGAACGTGCCCCGCGACAGAGTCGATCAGTACGGCATCGTGGCGCTCGCTGGCGACGCGCCGGCACCCGGTAACAGCACGCCGATCACCGGCGTGGTCGAAAAGCCCAAGGTCGGGGAGGCACCGTCGAGCCTGGCGGTGATCGGGCGCTACCTGTTGCCGGGGTCGATCTTCGCGCTGCTCGCCGAAACGAAGCCGGGGGCCGGCAATGAAATCCAGCTCACCGATGCCATCGACACCCTGCGCGAGACATCGAATGTCGCGGCTTACCGCATGCAGGGGGCGACATACGATTGCGGGCATCAGTTAGGTTATCTCGAAGCCACCTTGGCGCTCGGTAAACGCCACCCCAAGTTCGGCCCGGGGTTTACCGAATTGCTAACCCGTTACGCCAACGGAGAGTGAGCCGATGCGAATCATCGTGCATGGAAGCGAGCTAGCAGCGGCCACCGCGGCGGCGGCGTTATCGTCGGTCGGTCATCAGGTCGACTGGTGGCCTCATGAGGAAGCGCGTTGGCAGCAGTTGGCCGAGGCCGATTGGTTGACGCGCGAGCCGGGCGTTTCCGATCAGCTCGCGGCCAGTCGTAAAGGCGGCTCGCTGCATCTGGTCGATTCGCTGGAATCGCTGGGCGAGGTGGATATCGCCTGGCTGGCTCTGGCGCCGGATCAGCGCGACGTCGCCGAGCGTTTCGTCGATGCCATCGCACAGCGGCAGGATTCGCCACTGGTGGTGGTCAACAACTCGACATTCCCGGTGGGTCAGACCGAAAGCCTCGAAGGGTTGTTGCGACATGCTTCGCAGGTCGCGGTGGTCCTGCCGGACATGCTCGAGGAGGGTCGCGCCTGGCAGGTATTCACACGACCCACTCGCTGGTTGCTGGGCTGCGAGGATGACTGGGCGGCGGATCAGATGCGCGAGTTGCTACGCGCCTTCAATCGCCGGGCCGAAGTGTTTCAACGTATGCCGCGGCGTGCCGCCGAGCTGACCAAGCTGGCTATCAACGGCATGCTGGCGACGCGCATCAGCTACATGAACGAAGTCGCTGGCCTGGCCGATGCGCTGGGTGTGGATGTCGAGCACGTGCGCCAGGGTATGGGGGCCGATACCCGTATTGGCTACGAATACCTTTACCCCGGTTGCGGTTTCGGCGGTTTCAATTTTTCCCGCGATCTGATGCGCCTGGCCGATGTGCAGTACGCCACCGGACGCGAATCGCACCTGCTCGAGCAGGTGCTCGACATCAACGAGCACAAGAAGGAGACGCTGTTTCGCAAGCTCTGGGGGCATTTTCACGGCCAGTTGGAAGGGCGCACCGTGGCTATCTGGGGAGCGGCGTTCAAACCCGGCACCACACGTATCGACCATGCGCCGGTGCTGACGCTGCTGCGCGCATTATGGGCTCAAGGGGTGCATGTGCGCCTGCACGATCCGGCGGCCTTGCCGACATTGAAAAAGCGGCTGGGAGAGCATCCGCTGTTGACGCTTTGTACCGACGACCCCTACGACGCCTGCGAGGGTGCCGATGCGCTGATGCTGGTCACCGAATGGAAATGCTACTGGAACCCGGATTGGCGGCGGCTCTCCGAGTCGCTCGGCGCCAAGCTGATTCTCGATGGGCGCAATATCTACGATCCGGTCTATGTCGCCGCGCGGGGTTTGGTTTATCGGGGGATCGGCCGCCGCGCCAATCCTTGAAATCCCCTGAGCTATTCTCGGGCCACTCAAAAACGACGACGCCCTGCAATCGCAGGGCGTCATGTCAATCACGGTCCAGCGCGTGAGCCGTTGTGGCTCAGCTATAGTTCTGGGCGACGAAATCCCAGTTGATCACGTTCCACACCGCTTCCAGATACTTGGGGCGGGCATTGCGATAATCGATGTAGTAGGCATGCTCCCATACGTCGATGGTCAGCAGGGGCGTCTGGCCATGGGCGATCGGGGTGTCGGCGTCGTCGGTGTTGACGATGTCCACGCCGCCGTCGTCGGTCTTGATAAGCCAGGTCCAGCCCGAGCCGAAGTTACCGGCCGCCTTGGTGTTGAACTCCTCCTTGAACTTGTCGAAGGAGCCGAATTTGGCGCTGATCGCTTCGCCGAGCGCGCCGGTGGGCTCACCGCCGCCATTGGGTGACAGGCAGTGCCAGTAGAAGGTGTGATTCCACACTTGTGCCGCTTGATTGAACAGGCCGCCCGAGGATGACTTGATGATATCCTCGAGTGACTTGTTGGCATCGTCGGTGCCATTGGTCAGGTCGTTGAGCTTGGTCACGTAGGCCTGGTGATGCTTGCCATAGTGATACTCCAGCGTTTCGGCGGAGATATGCGGCTCCAGCGCGTTCTTCTCGAATGGCAGTGCGGGAAGTTCGAATGCCATGGTCAGCTCCTTTTCTATGAATATCACCGTGGTTACACCACTCGATGTGCCGGTAGGCAGGTTTCAAGCGTCCATTTCCTGTTCCGGCGATAAAAACCTTACAATACCAAGCATCTGCGAGAAGTGGTGTCGTAACATGTTAGCAGCCTGGGGTATGCTCGCCAATTCCGATGACGACACTTGGTCTTTCCCTTGCTGATCTGACTCAACGCGCCCTGGACTGATGAGGAGAACCCATGGTGGAACGCTCGGACGAGCCGCGACTGACCACACCCATCGTGCCGGAGTCCGATAGCGAGCTGGTCGCTCGGCATCGTTCTCCACCCGTATACCGTCGCCGCACCAGAACCTGGCCGTTATGGGTGATATGCCTGCTCCTGCTTGTCGGGCTGCTCGTGTTGAGCGCCTCTTACTGGATCGACCGGCAAACCCTGATGGTCGATCAGCGCCATCTCGAAGGGCAGCTCTCCAATCTGCACGCACGACTCGATAGCCTGGGCGATAGCCGCGAGGTTTCCAACACCATCGAGCAGCGGCTCACCGACATGCAAGCGGCTCGTGAAGCGCTACAAGCGGAGCTTGGCGAACTTAAAGTCAGTCTGGACAGTCTAGAACAGAACAGTGCCGACGATGCCGCGTTGGGTGAGTTGGCGCAGCGATTTGAAACGGCCAACCAACGGCGAGATACCCTGACGGCTACCATCAGCGCCATGCAGCGGTCGCTGGATATTCTCGAGCAGAGCGGCGAAGATGCGCGCGCTTCGCTGGTGGCGCGGCTGGATGATATGCAGTCGGCCTTGGATGAAATGCAAGAGCGTCGCCGCATGCTGGCCGAAGATGATACCGAGCTGCAATCGCGCCTCGCCGGAATCGAAGAGACGCAAGCACAACTGCAGGCCAGTTTAGAGTCGCGGCTCGATGAGATGGCTGGCACACTCGAAACGCTGCAGAACGCTGATGCGACTCAACAGCAGCGCCTGGAAGAATTAAGCGCGAGTGTCTCGGCAAGCCAGACATCGCTGACCGAGTTACGCCAGAATCAACTGGTCCTGAATGCGATTATCGAAAGCCTCGACAGCCAATAGTCGTTCATGGACCAGCGGGGCAAACCAGCAGGAGAAACGCTCAATGCGAAGGGAATCGCTGGACGCCAGTCATTGGCAGTTGACGAACCGCATCATTAGGGCGCTCGATGTCGCCGATGGCTCGCCGCTTCCAGAGGGGCCCTGATCCGTGCGTTTCAGCTGTCGTGGACGCTGGCTCGGCACGCTGTGTCTGGCATCGCTGAGTGTGCCCGCGCAAGCGCTCGAGGCCGAGGTCACCGGCGTCGAGGGCGATGTCGCCGATAACGTGGCGACCTATCTGGTCGAGCTGCAAGCCTCCGATTACGCGCGCCAGCGTCTGCTGGCCGAGGTGCGTCGGCGCGTCGTCGAGGCATTGCGTGCCTATGGTTACTACGAACCCGAGCTGGATATCCAGTTGGTCGGTAAGGAGAGCGTCGAGCGCGTCGATATTCGCATCCAGCCCGGACCACGCGTCACGATTACCGAACTGGATGTCGAGGTGATCGATGACGCCAGCGATGACAGTGCCTTCCAGCAGGTTCTCGACGATTTGCCGCTGCAGGAGGGCGAGCCGCTCCTGCATGCCAAATACGATGGTCTGCGCAACCGGTTTTCCAGCTTGGCTCTCGAGCGCGGTTATTTCGATGCCCGTTTCACCGAGCGGCGTATCGAGGTAAGGCCTTGGGAGGAGAGTGCGCGTATTTATCTGACGCTGGATAGCGGCACGCGCTATCGGTTTGGCGAGGTGAGTTTCGAGGGCTCTCAGATAGAGCAGTCGCGGTTGCGCAATATGCTGCCGTTCGAGCCCGGCGATCCTTACCTGGCCGGTGAACTGGCCGAATATAACCAGCGCCTGAGTCAGACCGATTGGTTTGGCAGTATCGGCATACGACCGCGTATCGCCAACGCGGCCAATGCCTCGTCGGTGGCGCAGGCGCACCGTAACTGGTGGGAGGCTCTCGACCGCCAATCCGCAACCGGCACTGACCGGGCTGCTTCACAGCGTGAGTTACTCTCAGCGGATGCAATCAATGCCGCAACCGCTGCCGGCAGAGATGGCCCGCCGACAGTGCCGTTGGATATCGAACTGACGCCGGCGGATCGCCATCAGTTCGAAGTGGGTATCGGCTACGCCACCGACGTAGGGCCGCGCACGCAATTCTCCTGGCAGCAGCCATGGATCAATGAAAACGGCGATAGCCTCAATCATGAGCTCTATCTCTCCGGCCCCGAACAGCGGTTCAGTGGCGAGTACGTCATGCCACTGGAGAACCCGCTGCGCGATAGCTACGAATTGCTTTATGGCCTCAAGAACTTCGACAACGAAGACACCCAGAGTCTCGAGGCGTCGGCCGAGATCGCCAGGCGTTGGGAGTTCGACAATGGCTGGATTCAGCGACTCTATTTTCGCACCACTTACGAGGATTTCACCCAGGCCGACCAGGAAGATCAGGTGCTGCTGCTTTATCCCGGCATCAGCTGGACGCGTACCCGCACGCGCAATCCACGTTTTCCCACCTGGGGCGATCGCCAGCGCTTCTCGCTGGAGGTTTCCGATACGAGTTGGGGGTCGGACGCCAACTTCGTGCGCGCCACCCTCGACTCCCAATGGATTCGCATGATCGGCGACGACAACCGGTTCGTCGGGCGTGTCGGTGCCGGTGCGATCAGCACCGACAACTTCGAAAAGATTCCGCCTTCGCTGCGTTTCTTCACCGGTGGCGATACCACCGTGCGCGGCTACTCCTACGAAAGCCTGGCGCCCGAGAACGCCGACGGCGAACTGATCGGCGGCCAGCACATGTTCACCGCCAGCCTGGAAGCGCAGCGGCGGATCACCGGCGACTGGTGGGGAGCCGCCTTCGTCGATACCGGCAACGCCTTCAATGAGTGGTGGCCCGACGATCTGGCGACCGGTGTCGGTCTCGGTGTGCGCTGGGTCTCGCCGGTCGGCCCGATTCGGCTGGATGTCGCCCACCCCCTGGATGACGAGGAGGACTCTTGGCGTCTGCATTTCGCCATCGGGCCCGAGTTTTGATTGTGCCGCTGATTCGCCTGTCGCTATGGTTCGTGCTATGGCTGCTGGGCTTGGTATTCCTGCTGTTGGGCCTGGCATTATCGCCCTGGGGCACCGGTTGGCTGATAGCCCAGGGCGAACAGCGCGGCCTATTGAGCGTCGAGAGTGTCGTCGGCTCGCCGCTCGACGAATTGACACTCACCGAGTTGAGCCTGCAGGCCGGCCCAGCCGATATTCACATCGGACGCTTGCACCTGGCGTGGGCTGACGACTGCTTGCTCGATGGCAAGCTGTGCCTGGATGTATTGCAACTCGAACATGTCGATGTGCGTGTGGAGGAAACCGCGCCAGCCAGCGAACCACCGCCCGAGCCGGCTGGCGGCGGTGGGCTGCCATCGATCGCCGTGCCGTTTCCGATCGAGCTGCGTGCATTGGAACTTCGTGATGTCGATGTGCGATTGGCCGACGGCACGCAATTGTCCTGGCAGCGCTTCACCAGTGGTGCGCGCATCGACGGCGACGCGCTGACCCTGTTGCCGACGCGGCTGATTGCGCCGCGCTTGCGCTTGCCCGTATCGCCGGGGCAAACCCTGGCCTTTGGCAATCGACAAAGCGGTGAGGCCGGCACACCCGGCGATACCCAGGGCCAAGGCAACGTTGCGCCAAGCGCAGAGCAGGCGCCGGGCACTGCCTTGACGGCCGATGCGATCGATAGCGCGATCGCCCTCGCCACGCCGCCCAGCGAATCGCTACCGGCTGTGGCCGAAGAGAGTAGCGCCGAGACAGCGGTGCCGCTGAGCGAACGCGAACCGCTGGATTTACCCGATATCCGCCTGCCAATCGCCGTCAACGTGCCTAGCCTGATCGTCGAGGATTTTCGTCTCGAAGGCCCGACGTCCTATGTCGTCGAGCGCTTGGCGTTGCGCCTCCAGGCGCGCGGCCATGACGTCCACCTGAATAGTCTGAGCGTGAGCACAGCGGATGCCGACGCCGAGCTTGCGGCGAACGTAAGTCTGCGTGACGACTATCCGCTCGATATCAGCCTGAACGCTCGGATTCACCGTCCGCCGGTGCGTGGTGAAACGATTGCGCTGACGCTCGATGGCAGCCTGGCGGACTTGAACGCCGAACTGCAAGCGAGTGGCCCCGTCGCAGCGACATTGAAGGCCCAGGCCGATGTGTTGGCGCCGACGCTGCCGTTTCAGGTGACATTGAATGCCGAACAGATCGATTGGCCGCTCGCCGATGCGCCCGGCGTTCCGGCTGCCGAGAAGCAAGCCAGGACGCAGCAAGCGCCACCGCAGCCAGCCGAAAGCGCCAGTAACGAATCTTCCGGCGAAGAGAGCGAGTCGGCTGCAGGTTCCACCTCCCAGCAGCCCGACAGTTACCGCGTTCGCGACCTGACGCTGCATGCCGAGGGCGATTTGAGCCACTACACGGCGGCACTCTCCGCCGCCGTAACGGGAACGACGTTGCCCGAAGAGGTCCGCCTGGCGATGGCCGGCGAAGGCGATCTCGAGCGTTTCGCATGGCGGCCCTTGTCGGTGGCCGCCGGTGAGGGCGCGCTGATCAGCCGTGGCGAGATACGCTGGGCGCCTGCGCTGGATGTCACCGCGACGCTGCGGCTCGATCGCTTCGCGCTGGACGCCGTGACCGATGCTGTCAGCGGCACGCTCAATGGCGACGCTCGGGTGCACTTCGCCATGGGCGAGCAGGGATGGGAGCTGGATGTGCCGCAGCTGGCCATCGATGGCACTCTACAGGAGCGGCCCCTGGCATTGAACGCGCAACTCAGCGGCAACAGCGACATGCGCTGGATCATCGATCAACTGGAGTTGCGCCAAGGGCAGAACAGCCTGACCGCCGAAGGCCGGATCGCCGAGAGCATGACGTTGAGCGGTGAGCTAAACGCTCCGGCGTTGGCAACGTTGCTCCCCGAGCTCGGCGGACGCCTCAATGGGCGCTTCGCGCTCGATGGTACGCTCGAAGCGCCGCAACTCGACCTGGCGCTGAGTGGCGAGGCGCTGCGCTATGCCGCGAATTCGCTGGATAGCCTGAATCTCGACGCCACGGTCTCCGGTCTGGATGATCCGGATCTCGATGTGGCGCTGGATATCGGCGGGTTGAATGCCGCTGGCCAGCGCTTCAAGCGACTGGATCTCGATCTCGATGGGCGCTTGTCGCAGCACCGCCTGACGTTTTCTGCCAATGCCGCCGAGGATATGCCACTGGCGCGCGCGTCGTTGGCGCTGGAAGGGGGCCTCAATGCGGCCCGCGATCGCTATCGTGGCCGCCTGCTCTCCCTCGAGGTCGATAGCGAGCAGGCGGAGCTGCGCCTCGCCGAGCCCACGGCCTTCAATGCCAATCTGGCGGCGGGCAGTGTCACCGTCGAGCCTTTCTGCCTGGTGCGTCGCCAAGGCGGCAGTCTGTGTCTGGTCGAGACGCTAATGGCCTCGGCCCAGCGCGGCAACGCGCAACTGGCACTGCGTGACGTACCCATGGACCTGCTGGCCGCGGCGCTGCCGGAGGGCTGGAGCGCCGAAGGCCAGACCGACGGCGAGGTCCGCGTCGAATGGTCCGCTGGCGGTCGGCAGTGGTCGGCCGATGCCAATGTGCAAAGCCGACTGGCGTTGAGTGGGCAGGATGCCTATGGCCAGCCGTGGTCGCTGCCGGTATCGACACTGGCGCTGAATCTCGACGCCACGCAAGCCCAGGCGCAACTGACGACCGATCTGACGCTGGCCGAGGCCGGCCGGATTCAGCTCGACGTGCAGGTCGACGACCCTGCCGGGGCTGCTGCGCTTGAAGGGCGTCTGCGCCTCGACGACATTCGTCTCTCGCCGTATCGAACGCTGGTCACCGGCTTGCAACAGCTCGAAGGGGCGATCAACGGCGACGTGACGCTGAGTGGCGATTTGAGCAACCCACGCCTGAATGGGCAACTGGCACTCACTGGCCTGCGCGCGCAAGGCGGCGACATCCCACTCGAGGTACGCGATGGTCGCCTGGAGATCGCCTTGCGGGGCGACAATGCAACGTTGCAGGGCTTCATCGCCGCCGAGGAGGGTCGCCTGAATATCCAGGGCGATGCGAGTTGGCCTCAGCCCGGCCAGTGGCAGGCCGAGCTCGCGCTGGACGGCAGCGAGTCGCCACTGCTGGTCGTATTGCCCGCCTTCGGGCGCCTGAAGGTCGCCCCGGATCTCACCATAAACGCCTCACCGGAACTGTTGAGGATTCGCGGTCAGGTACGGGTGCCCTGGGGGCGCTTGGAAGTCGCCGATATGCCGCCTTCCGCGGTGTCGCCGAGCAGCGATGCGGTGATCATCACGCGTGAGGACGAAGCCGAGGCTCGCCGCGAGGCGCAGCAGGCCATCGAGCAGGCGGGCGAAGGCGCCGATGAAGCCACCGCGCAGGCATTGGCCGATGCCGGCATGCAGCTCGATGTGCGCATCGAAGTCATTCTCGGCCCCGATGTCCGGCTCGAGGCCTACGGGCTCGAGGCGATGCTGGAAGGCGAGTTGCAGGTGCGCCAGGGCAGCGGGCCCGTGCAGCTGTTCGGCGATGTCAATCTCGTCAACGGCCGCTTCGAGGCCTTCGGTCAGGATTTGATCATCCGCCAGGGCGAGGTGCTGTTCAGTGGTCCGGCGTCGCAGCCGCGCCTGCAGCTCGAGGCCATTCGCAATCCGGAAGTGACCGAGGACGATGTGATTGCCGGCCTGCGCGTCACCGGGCCGGCCTCGCAGCCAAGCCTTGAAATATTCTCGGAACCGGCAATGAATGAGAGCCGCGCGTTGTCCTATCTACTGCGTGGCCGCGCACCCGATGATTCGGGTGGGGCCGATAGCGCACTGACATCGGCGCTGATCGGGCTGTCGCTATCGCGTACCGGTGGCGCCGTGGGCCAATTGGGTCAGGCTTTCGGTGTCGAGGATCTGAGCCTGGATACCGCGGGCAGTGGCGACGATAGCCAGGTCGTGGTCAGCGGTTACCTGTTCGAGGATCTCAAGGTCAGCTATGGCGTGGGTATCTTCTCGCCGATCGCCGAACTGACGCTACGCTACAAGCTATTGCAGAATCTGTATCTGGAGGCCGTTTCGGGCGCCGCTCAAGCCGTGGATCTGATCTATGCCTTCAGCCTTGGGCGCAGCGATGATGCGCCGTAAAATGGAGCCTCGCCGAGGCGATTCGTGTCTTCGAGCTATCGTTACCAACATTTTCACAAGGAGGATTCACGCCATGTGGACAAGGGAGAAACAGCGCATGCCAACGGTTGACGATGCCTTGCCCGGCCGCCAGGAGCCGCTGCAGATCAGCGGTCGGCACGCCGTCAATCAACGCTCGATGCTGGCACCGTTCCCGCCGGGATACGAGGAGGTGGTATTGGGTCTTGGCTGCTTCTGGGGAGCCGAACGGCTGTTCTGGGAGTTGCCCGGCGTGATTGTCACTGCGGTCGGCTATGCCGGCGGCCTAACGCCCAATCCGACTTACGAGGAGACCTGTACCGGGCGCACGGGGCATAGCGAGGTCGTGCGGGTGATCTTCGACCCCACCGAAATCGGCTTGCCGGAGCTGTTGCGGGTGTTCTGGGAAGCGCACGACCCGACACAGGGCATGCGGCAGGGCAACGATATCGGCAGCCAGTATCGCTCGGCGATTTATACTACCAGCGATGCGCAACGTGCGTTGGCCGAGCAGAGCCGTGAGCAGTACCAGCGTGCTTTGGACGTTGCCGGCAAAGGGACGATCACCACGCAAATCGCGCCGCTCGAGACGTTCTATGTCGCCGAAGAGTACCACCAGCAATATCTGGCCAAGAATCCCGGCGGTTATTGTGGCCTGAAGGGTACCGGGGTGAGCAGCCCGATCGGCTAAGGAATCACTGCATAAATGCCTGCACGAGCGAATCGCTGTGTTGCGCGGTACTCAAAAACTCGCCTAACCATATGTTATGTCTCGTTTTTTGTGTTCCGTGCGCCTTGCGTTTCATCTCGTTCGGCGATTTATTCAGCAATTCCCTCAAAAGTGTCCTGAAGGGGCTGCTCAGTCGCGGTCGGCGGTGGCGCCGATCCGATGCGGCATCGAGGCCCAGTCCTGCAACTGCAATGCGACGCGCCGTGTCAGCCATGAGCTCAAACGGCTCCGTCGGCATTCCATGAATCCTACATGGCCGCCTTGCCGAGCGATCTCGACGCGCACCGCATCGCTTGGCATGGGCAGCTTGTCGAATAGATCGCCTGGCATGAACGGGTCGTCGGCGGCATGCAGGATCAGCGTGGGTAGTTCGATATCGCCGATCAATCGTCCGGCCGAGGCGCGGCGATAGTAATCGCTGGCCGAGGAGAACCCATGCAGTGGAGCGGTGACCTCGTTGTCATAGGCCCAGAAGCTGTCGAGGCGTTTGATCTGTTGCGAAGAGATGCGTAGCGGCAAGGGGCCGTTGGCCATCTTGGCGACGATCTTGTATTTGAGCGTCTTCAGCAGATGACGCTGATAGTGGCGCGCGAAGCCGTGATTGAGCGCATCGGCGCTGGCGGCCAGATCGAGTGGCGCGCTGATCGCGATGGCGCCGGCCAGGTCCAGACCATCGCCGCCCTGTTCGGCAACCAGTTTGACCAGCATGTTGCCCCCCAGCGAGACGCCGGCTGCCACCTTTATCGCCCGTGGATAGCGCTGCGCCAACAGGCCGATCAGCCAGTAGGCATCGGCGGTGTCACCGGAGTGATAGGCCCGCGCAAGCCGATTGGGCGAGCGGCCGCAACCTCGAAAATGCATCAGCAGAGCGCGCCAGCCGAGCGATGCGGCACTCGCCAGCAGATCACGTGCATAGGGTGAATCGAAGGAGCCTTCGAGCCCATGGAACAGAATGAACAGCGGGGCGTCGTCGCGCTGTGGAGCTGGGCGCACCCAAGCCAATTCGACGAAATCGCCATCGGGAAGATTGAGAATCTCGGTATCGCGCTCGAGTGACGTCAGTGGTCGCAAACGCGGCAGTAACGTCTGCACATGACGGTTGCCCAGGCCACGGGCGGCCTGAAAGTCGGCGGGAACGATGGTGCGTGACATACCGGCCTCGCTATGTAGTCTTTCCCAGCATATCCCGCCAGGCCCTCCTGGCAACAGCCGCGTTAGCGAGTCAGGTTGACTGGCCCTTCGGCACCCACCACGACATTGTCCTCGATACGGATTCCGCCATGTGGCGCCAAGCGTGCGATCGCCTTCCAGTCGATGTCGCGACCGGCCGGGGTATCGCGCAACGGCTCGAGCAGCAGCGGAATAAAATACAGTCCCGGTTCCATGGTGACCACCATGTCGGCTTGCAGTTCCCGGGTCAGGCGCAGTGCCGGATCGTTTTCAGGCGGTGGCAGCGATTCGCCGCTACTGCTATAGCGACCGGCGACATCGTGAACCTGCAATCCCAGCAAGTGGCCCAGCCCATGTGGGCAGAACGCGCGGGTGATCCCGGTTGCCACCGCGCTTTCGGCGCTACCGCTTACCAGGCCCTGTGTGTGCAGCAGCTCGCCCAGGTAATGATGCATCGTGCGATGCAATTCGACATAGCAGAGTCCGGGACGAATGGCCGCGATGAGCGCCTGTTGCAGATCGTCGACGCCCTTGATCAACTCGGCGAATTGGGCATCGGCGTCAGGGCCCGACCAGGTGCGGGTAACGTCGGCGGCGTAGCCCGCCACGCCGCGTCCGGCATCCACCAGCAGGCTGTAGCGATTTGCCGGCGGATCGAGATCGTAGTGCTGATAGTGCAGCACCCCGGCATGCATGTTGAGACCGACGATGTTCTGATAGGGCACTTGCGACTCGCGCTGGCGACTCGCGCCCAGATAGGCGAGTTGGATGTCCAGTTCGGCGGCACCGCCGAGAAAGGCATCGCGCGCGGCATGATGCCCGGTCATGGCCAGCCGGTTGGCTTCGCGCAGGCAATCGATCTCGTAAGCGCTCTTGCGTACGCGCAACTCATCGAGCGCGCGCGTCAAAGCCGGGGGATTGCGCTCGGCACCTAGCCGCTCGGCCACGTCGGGCGCGACATCGCCGAGTACCGCCAGACGCTTGCCCGTCACGTTGGGTGGCCGGGCATCCGTCGCCGTCTCGATGGTGAAGCGCCGTGTCCAGGCGGCATTGGGGAGGTGCGGAGCCAAATGCCAGAAGTCGGCCGGTGCATGGAAGCGCAGCAACGGACGATGCCCGGGTCGGACGAATAGCCAGCTATGACTGAGTCCTGGCTGAGCGACCCAGTGAAGGAAATGGCCATAGGTCGCGAAGCTGGCCTCCTGGTCGTCGGCGAAATGCCGGTGGGGATGCCCGCTATAGAGCAGCACACCATCGTAACCGTGAGCGTCGAGAAGCGTGGCATAGGCGCTCTCGAGAGCATCCAGGTGTGCCAGATGCAGCGCCGTGCGTGAATCGGTCATCGTCAGCTCTCCTTGAGTTGCTGCCAGAGATCGTCGAGCCCGGGATGGCGATGCTGGCGCTTGCGATACAGGCGCAACTCGAGCGGAATATCCCAGCGGGCATCGCCGGCGCGGATCAGTTCGCCACTATCGAGCGCGGGCTGGGCCGTGCGCAGCGGCAGCCAGGCAAGGCCATAGCCCTGGATCACCAGCTCCTTGATATTGGCGGTCTGGACGTTCTCGTTGAGTGTGTGCAGATGTACCTGTTGCGCCGTGAGTGCGAGATGCGCCTTGAGTACCGCGTGCAACAGACTGCGAGGGTGATAAGCGATATGGGGCAGTGGTTGCCGCCGGCTACCCGGTAGGGAGAATCGCGGCAGGCCATTGGCGTTGGCTGCGCTGACCGGAACGAGCGCTTCCTGGCCGATATGCAGATACTCGTAGTCCGTCAGGTCGATATCCAATGGGCAGCGCCCACATGGCCAATAGCATAGGGCGAGATCGCATTCGTCGCGATCGAGCGCCTGGAAGTAGTCGGGCAGTAGCCAGCCGGTGGCGCGCAGGTAAGGTTCGACACGCTGCTGCAGGCCGTGCCGTTCGAGCCAGCTCGGCAACAGGTACGACAGCACGCTCTGCGGGGCGGCCACGACGATACGCCGCGCCTGATCCTGGGTGATTTGATGAATGCGTTCACGGGTCAGGCGCACCCGCTCGGTGACCTGTTCGCAGAACTGCAAGAACTCCTCCCCGGCCGGCGTCAATGACAGGGGCAGGGTCTGGCGATTGATCAGCGTGGTGCCCATCGCCTCTTCGAGCAGCTTGATCCGCCGCGAGAACGTCGGTTGCGTGATGCTCTGCGCATCGGCGGCGCGCGAGAAGTGGCGTGTCTTCGCCAGGGCGATGAAGTCTTCCAGCCAGCGAATCTCCAATCAATCGGCCGATGGTACCGGTACGACGCGGTCGACCCGGTAGAGCTGTGCCACCTGATCGAGTCCTTCGACCGTGCAATTCAGGTTGGTGACGCGGCCATCGCTTAGCCCATAGACCCAGCCATGCACCGAGAGCGGCTGGTCGCGCAGCCAGGCGCGCTGGATGATCTTGGTGCGGCATAGATTGGCGACCTGGGCCTGAACGTTCAACTCGCACATGCGATCGATCTGCGCTTCGAGCGATAGGTGGGCCAGTTCCTGGCGGTGATGGCTGTAAAGCTCGCGCACCGAGTGCAGCCAGTAATCGACGATACCGCACTCACCACCGGTGATGGCGGCATTGACGCCACCGCAGCCGTAATGACCGACGATCATGATGTGCTTGACCTTGAGTACATCGACCGCGTACTGCACCACCGATAGCGCATTCATATCGTTATGATGGACGATGTTGGCGATATTGCGATGGACGAAGACCTCGCCGGGGGGCAGATCGATGATCTGGTTGGCGGGCACGCGGCTATCGGAGCAGCCGATCCACAGATAATCGGGGTTCTGTTGCTGGGAGAGCCGAGCGAAGAATTCAGGGTCGCGCTCGCGCATGGCTTCGGACCACGCACGATTCTGTTCGAGCAGCGTATCGATATCGTTCATGAGTTTGCCTTAGACCATTGTCGAGCATGAATTTTTACCCTTGAGGCCGCTCGGGTCAAGCCGGTGCCGGCTCGACTGGAGAAGAGAGACGATCGATGGGTGCGATAGTCTGCATCAATCAGAGCCATTCCCGAGGAAGTGGCTCGATCTGGTATTATTGTCGCGAAATCCGAACCAGAAGAGAGTTCCAACGTGGCTGAGTACGATTACGATCTGTTCGTCATTGGCGCCGGTTCCGGAGGCGTGCGCGCCGCACGCACCGCGGCGGCTACCGGTGCCCGCGTTGCCATCGCCGAGGACCGCTATCTGGGTGGCACCTGCGTCAATGTCGGCTGCGTTCCAAAGAAGCTGTATTCCTACGCGGCGCATTTCCACGAAGCCTTCGACGACAGCGCCGGCTTCGGTTGGGAGCTTGATGATGCACCGCGCTTCAATTGGGCGACGCTGCGCGATAACAAGATCGAAGAGATCAAGCGTCTGAACGGGATTTACGCTCGGCTGCTGGATGGCGCCGGCGTGCGCCTGATCAACGGCCGTGCCAAGGTGGTCGATGAACACCGCGTCGAGGTAGCGGGCGAGAGCATCCGCGCCGAGAAGATTCTGGTAGCCGTGGGCGGCTGGCCCTGGGTGCCGGATTTCCCGGGCAACGAGCATGCGCTCGACTCCAACCGGGTTTTCGATCTGGATACGTTCCCCAAGCGCTTTCTGGTGCTGGGCGGCGGTTATATCGCTGTCGAATTCGCCAGTATCTTCAATGGATTGGGCAGCGATACTCACTTGGTCTATCGCGGCGAGCTGTTCCTGCGCGGTTTCGATCACGAGGTGCGCGAGTTCGCTCGCGACGAGATGGCCAAGAAGGGCGTCAACCTGCATTTCGAGACCAATATCGAGTCCATCGAGAAAGTCGAGAACGGCCTGCTCGTATCGTTGACCAACGGCGAGACGCTGGAAGTCGATGCGGTGCTTGCGGCAACCGGCCGGCGCCCGCATCTCGAAGGCTTGGGGCTGGATAGGCTCGATATTGCGCTCAATCCCGATGGCACGTTGAAGGTCAACGAGCGTTATGAAACCTCGGTGGCATCGATTCTCGCGCTGGGCGACGTCACCGGCGGCCCGGAGCTGACGCCGGTCGCGCTGGCCGAGGCGATGCACATGGTTCAGCATCACTTCAGCCAGACGCCGCCGCGAGCGCTGGATTATCGCAATATCGCCACGGCGGTGTTCTGCCATCCCAATATCGGCACCGTCGGGCTTTCCGAAGAGCAGGCGCGCGCCGAATACGATGCGGTGCGCATTTATACCGCGGACTTCCGGCCCATGAAGCACACCCTGTCGGGTAGCGACGAGCGTTGCCTGATGAAACTGGTCGTCGACGATGTCAGCGATCGGGTGCTCGGTGCGCATATCGTCGGCGAAGAAGCCGGAGAAGTGATCCAAGGGGTCGCTATCGCCGTTCGTGCGGGGCTGACCAAGGCCGATTTCGACGCCACCGTGGGGATTCACCCGACGGGGGCCGAAGAGCTGGTCACCATGCGTACGCCGACACGCTCATAAGCCGTTTCGCCAGTGGCGGGATCGTCTCACGATCCCGCCACTGGCAGAATCGAGATACCTTATGGGGCCAGGCGCACCTTGAACCAGCCATTGTCATTGAGGCTGTAGCGTAGGCGGTCGTGAAGGCGATTCGATTGGCCCTGCCAGAATTCGATCATCTCGGGAACCACGCGATAACCGCCCCAATGGCGAGGGCGATCCACCTGCTGGCCCTCGAAGACCTGTTCGAAACGATGCTTGCGCTCTTCGAGCCAATCGCGATCGGGAATTTCGACGCTCTGCTGGGCAATCCAGGCGCTCAACTGGCTGTTGCGTGGCCGGCTATGAAAGTAGCGGTCGGACTCCTCGGCATCGGCCTGCTCGACTCTGCCCTCGATACGCACCTGACGGTGAAGCGCCGGCCACCAGAACACCAATGCGGCATGCGGAACGTTGGCCAGTTCGCTGCCCTTGTGGCTCTGGTAATTGGTATAGAAAACGAAGCCACGCTCATCGAAACCCTTGAGCAGCACGACGCGCGCATGGGGCAATCCCAGGCTATCCACGGTGGCCAGGGTCATGGCGTTGGCGTCCTCCACCTCGCGCTCCAGCGCCAATGATAGCCACTCGCTGAATAGTGGCAGCGGGGTTTGCGGTGCGCTGACCGCATCCAGGCTATCGCCGGTATAATCGCGCCGGATATCGGCAATTTCATGGTTCATGGCGTTCTCCCTGACGTTGGTCTTCATCTTCGCCGTTGCCAGCGCTCGGCTCAAGCGCTGCGGTAATCGGCTTCATGGTGCCACGTGCCAGCCCAACTGCACCATCAGCATGTAGAAACCGGTTCCTCCCATGATCGACAGCAGGGCATTGCGTCGCCACAAATGCAGCGCCACCACGCCGCCAGAGGCCAGCAACATCGGCAAGCCATTGCCGGCCATGTTGAGTTGACCATCCGCCAGCGGACGAAAATCCCGCAATGCGTAAATAACCAGAATCATCATGACTGCCGGCGGTAGGTAGCGACCCAGGTGCAGAATCAACGGATGATCGGCATGGCTGGAGAGCGCAACGAACGGCAGCACTCGCGTGGCGAAGGTGGCCAGGGCGGCAACGCCGATGAATATCAATAGTGTAGTTTCATTCACGGTAATGTCTCCTGGCGCGGCGCCGTAATGCGATAGTGAGCCAGCAGAATGAGGCTGGCCGCGGCGATGGCACCCAGCAGCAAGTGCTGTTCGGGCAGCACTACGATGGCGCCAAGCCCAGTGATCAGGGCGATGACGAAGGGCAGGGCGTGGCGTAGGCGGCTGGCCTGCTCCAATGTCAGAACGATGAACAGGGCGGTCAGCGCGAATTCGATGCCCCGGCTGTCGAACTCGAGGGTGGCGCCGGCGATCGCACCGCCGAGGGTTCCCAATACCCACCAAAACTGATTGAGTGCGCTGATTCGCCATGCCATGGCGTGGTCTTCCGGCCCTTGTTGCTGACGCGACTGGTTGGTCAGCAGCGAGTAGGTTTCATCGGTCAGCGCAAAGATCAGATAAGGCTTGCGCCAGCCCGCGCCATTAAAGCGCTTGAGTAGCGATAGCCCATAAAACAGATGGCGTGAATTGAGCATGAAGGTCGCGACCGCGACTTCGAGCAGGCCTGCCTGATTGGCCAGCAGCGTTACCATCAAGAACTGACCGGCGCCGGCATAGATGAAGAGCGACATCAGCACGGCGAACCACCAGGGATGGCCGAGCTGCATGAACAGAATGCCGAAGGCCGCGCCCAGCGGCAGGTAGCCGAACATGACCGGCAAGGTTTGCAGCGCGGCGTAGCGCCAGCGTTGGATCAGAGACACCCAGGCTCTCCATGATGCGTATCGACGACGTTCAGCGTTTTCATCCCCACCGGGCATGAGCGGCGAAGACCAGTCCGCAAGCCAGCCAGCCCAGAACGGCGTAGGGCAGATTCCAGCGCAGCATGTCACGGGCCTTGACGTTATAGCGTACGCATATCGCCAGGTTGCTGCCCGAGAGTGGGCTGCTGCCGGTGCCGAGCGCCCAGCTCATCAAGAACATCATGCCAAGCAGGGTGGGATCTGGCGATAGCGAGGCCAGCAAGGGCGCCAGCGTGGTGATGCCGACCAGGGGATGCACACCGCCGAAAGCCAGGGCAACGATGATACCGAGTGTCATCCAGGCATGCATATGTCCGAAGTGATCGAAAGGTAGCACGGGCCCTTGCGGCCAGCTGGCCAGCAGCGCAGCGAGCCCGCTGGAGAGCACGCCCGCAGCCAGAAACAGGGCGAACTGCGGTGCCAGGCGCGGCAGGCCATCGTTGAGCTGGCGCCGCAAGCGCGCGCGTCGTTCGCTTTTCGGCGTAAGCAATAGCGCGAAGAATGGCGCGACGATACTGATGATCAACAGAATGGAAAGCGATGGTTGCCACTGGTGCAAACCGATCACCGACAGCGCAAGCAGGCAGGGCAATACCAGCGTTCGTGCCTCGATCGGGTAGCCGGTGAAGTCGCCGCTGACACGCAGCACATCGAGTGTCACCAGGCATAGCAGCAGCCCGGCGCAGGCCAGGCCCCAGGGTAGCAATGCCAGGAACTCGAGGCCGGGAGCGTATGTCAGCGCCACCCCCATGGCGACGAAGAAGGGCGACCAGGCCGCGGCGGCGGGAAACGCGCGACCGAGCACCATGGCCTGGCGCCGCGTGAGTTTGCCGTCACGCTGCATACGGTCGCCGAACAGGAACAGCACGGAGAGATTGATAGCGGCACCGAATAGGTGTACGCCGAGGATCGTGCCCAGCAGGCTGCCCTCCCGGCGCGCTGCCGTGGGGCTTTCCAGCGGTGTGGCCATCGCCAGAAAGCTCACGCCGGCAAACATCATCAACAGCGGCTGGTTGATGACCATGGCGGAGAGTAGCGAATGGGGGGTATCCCGAACCAGCGCCACTGCCCAGAACGCGACTCCCGCACCTCCCAGGCACAGGGCCTGCTGCCGCGAGGCTCTGGGCAGCCGCCGCCCCAGGCGTAACGTCGCCAGCCAACTCAGCAGCGCGGCTGGCCACATGGGAAGATGAAACAGGCTGCCCACGATACTGATCGCGAACATCAGTAGGATCAGCGAGCTGGACGGCCTCACAGCTTGAGTTGTCGGCCTCGCCAGCGCGCGAAAAGCATGCTGGCGGTGAATAGCAGCAGGGCGGATGCCACTTCGAGCACGCCCAACCAGGCCATGTCCGGCAAGGTGGCAATCATCACGCCCTGCATGAAGTAGAGCAGGCTGACGAAGGCAAGCCAGGCATGGCCGCGCGCGCGCCGCATCACGATGGTCGGCAGGAACAGAATCAAGGGCAATACCCGCACCAGTATCGGTAGCAGCCCAGCATCGCTGCGTGCCTGAAGCTGCAAGCCACCGATCATCAGCAATACGATGAGCGATAGATAACCGATCAGCACGCCCGTTCGCGCACGCTGGGTAAGCAGCGCCAGGCCATGACGTCGTTCGAATTTTTCCAGGGCGGCGCGCATCAGCTCCCCTCGCGTAGGCTGCGTAGCGCCAAAGCGAGCCGGGCGATGCGCTTGCCTTGCGCGCGTGCCAATTCGCGTTCGGTATCGTCGACGCTGCGATCGCTACGCGCTCCCGCAAGGTGGCTGGTACCGTAGGGCGTGCCGCCGCTGGTCGTCGAGAGCAGTCCGCTCTCACTGTAGGGAACGCCCGCGTAGACCATGCCCTGGTGCAGCAGCGGTACCAGCATGGTCAGCAGTGTCGCCTCCTGCCCGCCATGCAGGCTGGCGGTGGAAGTGAATGCGGTGGCGGGCTTGTCGACCAGCGCCCCGTTTAGCCATAGCTCGCTGGTGCCGTCGAGAAAATACTTGAGCGGCGCCGCCATGTTGCCGAATCGCGTCGGGCTGCCGATTGCCAGACCGGCGCAGTGGCGCAGATCATCGATGGTGGCATACACCGCCCCTTCGGCGGGAATCTCGGGATCGACGGCCTCGCAAGTGGGCGAAACGGATGGCACGCAGCGCAGGCGAGCAGCGATGCCGGGGTTATCTTCGACACCGGCCGCGACCTGCTCGGCCAGCGTGCGCGTGGCGCCGAAGCGGGAGTAATACACGACCAGTACGTAGGGCAGGAAAGCGCTCATGACGACTCCTGGAAGTTAAGTGAGGCCAATGGGCATGTTCAGGCCCTGTCGAGAAGCGTCATGATCGCCTCGGGAGGACGACCGATAACGGCGCGATCGCCACGATCGAGCAGCGGGCGTTGTAGCAAGCGGGGGTGGCTGGCGATAGCCTCCAGGTACTGTTCGTCACTGGGGGAGTCGAGAGCCAGTGCCTTCCACTCGGCTTCGTTGGTGCGCACGAGAGCCTTTATAGGGCCTTCCAGGCGCGCCGCCAGCGCTTGCAATTCAACCAGCGACAGCGGCTCGTCAAGATAGCGGCGAAGCGTGAAGTCGGCGGAATGCGCTTCAAGCAGTGCCAAGGCCTCTCGGGATTTCGAACAGCGCGGATTGTGATAAAGCGTCAGGGCAGCCATGGCGAATCCTCTACACAGTACCGAAAAATCAAGTGATTAGCCGCCATTGTAGAACTCGCGCAGTCAAGCCCACAACTGCACGGCAACGGGTATGTTTTCACGCTATCTTTTTATACCGTTATCTTACCTTGCCTTTATCACCAAGCAAATTGCCCGAACGGAGCTATGTAAGCATGAGTGCCGATACCCGCTAGCCTCCGATAGCCGTCTCTATACTATGGAAACGAAGGCTGGAACTCAGCGCAAAAGACTACTCGAGCAGGGAGCGAAACGCTATGCAGGCAGTGGAGGCGCAGCGATGGTGACAGCGGTCAACGTCATCGCCGATCGCGTGGATTCATTCGATTGGCGGCGACTGGCGGAGGAGCTCGATGCCCATGGCTGTGCGGCGATCGACAACATGCTCAACGCCCGGGAGTGCGGTGAATTGGCGGCACTGTATACAGCGGACGAGTTATTTCGTAGCCGAGTCGTAATGGGGCGTCATGGCTTTGGCCGTGGTGAGTACCGGTATTTCGATTATCCCTTGCCCGCTCTCGTTGCTGGATTGCGAGAGTCGATCTATCCGCATCTGGTGCCGGTTGCCAACCGCTGGAACGAGGCGATGAGGATCGACGTTCGCTACCCGGACCGGCATGCCGATTTCATCGCGCGTTGCCACGACGCGGGTCAATGCCGGCCAACACCACTGTTGCTTCAATATGGCACCGACGATTACAACTGCCTGCATCAGGATCTTTACGGCGAGCATGTCTTTCCACTCCAGGTCGCCGTACTGTTATCCGAGCCGGGAGACGATTTCACGGGTGGCGAATTCGTGCTGACAGAGCAGCGGCCACGCATGCAATCGCGGCCTGAAGTCGTCTCGCTGGGACGTGGTGACGCCGTGATATTCGCCGTACACCATCGACCGGTCCAAGGTAAGCGGGGTGCCTATCGGGTCAATCTTCGCCATGGTGTGAGTCGTCTTCGCTCGGGCCACCGGCAGACGCTCGGTATCATCTTTCACGATGCCATGTGAGTAGGGAGCCGCGCCGAAATGACCCAGGATCTATTTTTCGATATGGAATCGGAGCGCATATGGCACGACCCGCTATGCCCAGGCGCCGTGGTGCTTCGCCACTTCGCGATGACGGATCAGATGACCATTCTGGCATCGATTCGCGATATCGCCGATGCGGCACCGTTTCGTCACCTGACGACACCCGGTGGCTACCGCATGTCGGTGGCGATGACCAACTGCGGCACCCATGGCTGGGTGGCGGATCGCTCGGGATATCGCTACGACACGCTGGATCCGCTCAGTGGCAAGCCCTGGCCGCGCATGCCCGAGGCGTTTCTTGCTCTGGCGAGAAACGCGGCTGCGAGTGCCGGCTTCGAGGATTTCGAACCGGACGCCTGCCTGATCAACCGTTACACACCCGGCACCAAACTGTCGCTGCATCAGGACAAGGATGAGCGGGATTTCACCGCGCCCATCGTTTCCGTTTCGTTGGGCATTCCCGCCACGTTCCTGTTCGGCGGGTTGCGGCGTAACGACAAACCGCTACGCGTGCCGCTGAGGCATGGCGATGTCGTGGTATGGGGCGGGGAAGCGAGACTTCGCTATCATGGCGTGCTCCCACTCAAGGAGGATCATCATCCGCTGGTCGGTGGGCAGCGCATCAACCTGACGTTTCGCAGGGCACGTTAGCTTCAATATCATCTGATAAGATGAGCTGACAGAGTATCGTCGGAGGCACTGCCATGAATCACTGCCTGGAGCAGGACGTCGATTTCCGTAATCTGATGGGCGACGAGGTGCGCCCACTTTCCAAGGGGCGCGACAAGGCCGAACTCGACAGTACGCCGTTACCGCCCAGCGAAGCGCAACTGGCAAGGCGCGCCAGTGCCGAAGCGTTGCCGGAATCGAGCAACTTCCTCGCCGATGACTTCGTCGATCTGCTACCTCCCTTCGATCCGATCGAGTACCGTCGCGATGGCATCCAGAGTGGTGTGACGCAGCGGTTGCGACAGGGCGGCTATGCGCCCGAAGCGCGTCTGCATCTGCTCAAGCGACCGGTCTCGGCGTGCCGCCGCGAGCTTTTCTCGTTCGTTCAGGATGGACTGGCAAACGATTTGCGTTGCCTGCTGGTAGTGCATGGGCGCGGCAAGGCGCTGGATAGCCATGCCAATGTGGTGCGCTCCTATGTGGCCAAATGGTTGATGCAGTTCGATGAGGTGCAGGCGTATGCCTCGGCTCAGCCAGCGCACGGCGGCATTGGCGCGACGTATGTGATGTTGCGCAAGTCCGAGCGCGCCAGGGCGCGCAATAGAGAGCGACAGCAGAAGCGTCGCGGTTAGGGCACAAACGAAAGCGCCGCCACGATGGCGGCGCTTTCGTTAAGCAATATCGCAACTATCTGACAATCAATAGCTTGGCTCGCATTCGCGCCGTTTGGCGGTGCTTTCACGAAGCCGGCGTGCGAACAGCGGCTCCGGAATATCGACGACCGACTGATAGCTCAAGCTGAACGTATCGAGCGCTTTTATGGCGTTCTCGACGAGCTGGTCTTCGCGCAGGTCGAAGGCATCGAATCCACAGCGGGTCATGTAGAAGAGTTGATCGATCAGGACATCGCCGACGGCACGAATCTCGCCGCTTATCGCGTAGCGCTCGCGCAGTAGCCTGGCCAGGGTATAGCCTCGCCCGTCGGTGAATACCGGGAAGCGAATGGCTATCAAAGGGGCGGCGAGCAATTCGCGGCCCAGTTCCTGACTCAGCTCCACGTCGCTGTCGAGCAGCGGCGCCAGTCGGCCGTCCTGCGAGTTTTCCCGCCATAGCGCCAGCGGCACGATGGCGGGGCGCTGGTCCGGCAAGACGTCATCGTCCAGTGAAAGATGCCAGGGATTGGCCACCATGCGACCGCTCTTCTTCAGAACCTGCGCGCTCGATGGAAGAATTTCAGGCATGTCGTCATGCATAAACATGCTCCTTGAATGGCTTGATGCCGATACGGCGATACGTATCGAGGAACGGTTCGTCCTCGTGGCGCTGGTCAACGTAGACCTCGAGCACCTTGTCGATGACTCCCGGAACGTCTTGGCTATAGAACGAGGGGCCCAGAATCTTGCCTAGCGAGGTTTCGTCGCCCTGGCTGCCGCCGAGGGAAATCTGGTAGTACTCTTCGCCTTTCTTGTCGACGCCGAGAATGCCGATATGCCCGACATGGTGGTGACCGCAAGCATTCATGCAACCTGAAATGTTCAGATCGAGCGGGCCAAGGTCGTAGAGAAAATCCAGGTCCTCGAAGCGTGACTGAATCGCCTGGGCGATGGGGATCGACTTGGCATTCGCCAGAGCGCAGTAATCGCCGCCCGGACAGCAGATCAGGTCGGCCAGGGTACCCACCGTGGGGTTGGCCATGCCGAGAGCCTGCAGGCGCTGCCAGAGTTCTTCGAGCCGGTCGACCGGAACGTCACTGAGCACCAGGTTCTGTTCATGGGTCACGCGTAGCTCGCCGAAGCTATATTCATCGGCGAGATCGGCCACTGCATGCATTTGCTCGGCGGTGATGTCGCCCGGTGCATGATCGCGACGCTTCAGCGAAAGCGTGATGGCCTTGTAGCCAGGCACCTTGTGGTCCGTGACATTGTTGGTTACGAAGCGGGCGAACGCCCGGTCGCTCAGGCGCAAGGCTTCGAATTGCTCGATAGCCACATCGGA
Organism: uncultured Halomonas sp.; assembly: GCF_946887195.1. The sequence goes on along the minus strand of NZ_CAMPKE010000001.1, from coordinate 230,576 downwards.
AACCGGCCGGCGGTCGGGGTCCACGAAATGCCGGCGCACGGCATCGACCACCTCCATCGACAGCGTTTGCGGGCCATCCTTCAGATGCGCCCACTCCGCCTCGACGCGGCGGCGGAATTCGTCGATGCCCAGCGCCTTGACCAGAATCTTGATACGCGCCTTGAACTTGTTGTCGCGACGACCGAACTGATTATAGACCCGCACGATGGCTTCGATATAGGTCAGCAAATGCTGCCAGGGCAGATCCTCGCACACCACGTCGCCGATCACCGGCGTACGACCCAGGCCACCGCCCGCCAATACGCGAATGCGCAACTCGCCATCGTCGTCGTGCCATAGGCGCAGACCGATATCGTGAACCTGGATCGCGGCGCGATCTTCGCTGGCACCGGTCATTGCGATCTTGAACTTGCGCGGCAGGTAGGCGAATTCCGGGTGGAAAGTGGTCCACTGGCGAATCAGCTCGCACCAGGGGCGCGGATCCTCGACCTCATCCTTGGCCACACCGGCGAACTGATCGGTAGTGGTATTGCGGATGTCGTTGCCGCTGGTCTGAATCGAGTGCATCTGTACGCTGGCCAGCTCAGCGAGAATGTCCGGCACCTCTTCCAGCTTGGGCCAGTTGAGCTGGATGTTGGTTCGAGTCGTGAAGTGCCCGTAACCGCGATCGTAGTGGCTGGCGATATCGGCCAGCTTGCGCAACTGGTAGGAGCCCAGCATGCCGTAGGGAACCGCGATGCGCAGCATCGGTGCGTAGCGCTGAATATACAAACCGTTCTGAACGCGTAACGGCAGAAACTCAGCCTCGCTGATCTGACCGGCCAGATAGCGTTCCATCTGGCCGCGGAATTGCGCAACGCGCTCATTCACAAGGGTCTGGTCGTAAGTGTCGTACCGATACATTCGGGATCGTCCTGCTAGTCGAGGCGAGTGGGAACGGTGCCTGGCCCCGACCTTAACCCGTTTCGTTTATTCTATGAAAGAATAAATAAGTATATTTTTTGAATTTTGTGTTCTTAAAAAGAGGGAGGGGCGCTTTGCCGAGCCGGTTGCGACATCAGCAGATGGGCGAAGCTCTCGCCATCCTGGGGGCGAGCGTAGTGAAAACCCTGGAGGTGGTCGGCGGACATCGCAATGAAGCGCGAGGCCTGATCCGGGGTTTCAATGCCTTCCACGGTAACGCTCAAGCCCAATGCATGCCCCATTTCGATGATCGCACTGGCCAGCAGCGCATGACGCTCATCCTGTGGCCCGCCCTGGACGAAGCTGCGGTCGATCTTGATGATGTCGAAGGGTAGTTTTTGCAGGTAGCTGAGCGATGAATAGCCCGTGCCGAAGTCATCGATCGCCAGACGGCAACCGAGTGCACGCAGGGCGGCAAACTGCTCGAGAATCGATGGTTCGGGATTGAACATCAGATTCTCGGTCATCTCGAGTATGACGCGCTGCGCCGGTACGGCGTGTGCCTTCAATGAATGGCATAGCGCCTCCACGAAACCGCCCGCATGCAACTGGCGCGCCGACACATTGAAGGATAGTGTCAACTCATGGTGCCCTTGGGCCTCCATGCGCTTGAGCCATTCCAGCCCCTGATCCACCACCCACTGGCCGATCGGTACGATCAGCCCGGACTCCTCGGCGACCGGAATGAACGTAGCCGGCGAGATCATGCCGCGTTCCGGATGCACCATGCGCAGCAAAGCCTCGGCGCCGACGACCTTGCCGACATCGACCCCGAAAATAGGCTGGAACACCAGCTGTAGGTGGCCTTCATTCAGGGCATGGTGCAGATCGCGTTCGAGAATGATCATGTCGCTGGCCGCTAGCCGCGATGTGCTGTGCCGGTAGAGCCGGTATTGACCGCGACCGACCGCCTTGACGTTCTGAATGGCCAGCACCAGGGCCTTGATCAGCGACTCGGTGGTATGCGCATGACGAGGATAGAGGGCGCCGCCCATCGTGAAAGAGACGAACAGTTCTTCCTGACCGATGAAGAAGGGCGCCTGCAGGATATCTCGCAGCTGTGCGGCCTGGGCGGCCAATACATCGGCATCGGCATCGGCGAAGGCAACGACGAACTCGTCGGCACCCAGGCGAGTCAGGAAATCGCCGTTCGATTGCAGCGCCGACTGATTGATGCGTTCGGCGATGTCGACGAGCAGCACATTGCCGGCTTGCTGACCGTAACTCTCGTTGATCCAGCGGAAATGGTTGATATCGAGTTGCAGAAGGCCCAGGCAACGCTGCGGCTGCGTGGCGATCCACTCATCGAGCGCTTCGGAAAGGCCGGTGCGGTTGTAGAGCTGTGTCAGGCGGTCGTGGCGCGTTTGATAATCGATTTCTCGTTGCGCCTCGTCGAGTTGCGTGCCCAGCATATTGAAGGCGCGCAGGGCGTCGCCGACTTCACCGGCGGCACGGGTGGAGATTGGACGGAACCCCTCGCCGCTGCCGAGATGACGCATGGCGGCGAGGATGGCATTGAGCGGAGTGATCACATGGCGGTAGTGAAAGCGGAGCGAGAGCCAGGTGATCAACAGCACCATCAACCCAACGGCAAGGAAGATATTGACCACGGCGGCCTGGATGCTCTCGCTGAGCTGTTCCCGGGAAAACGCCAGGCGGATTTCGCCGGTTTCATGCGAGCGGAAATCGTTGTTGAACACGATGGGAGCGCTTCGCCATAGCGGCTGCAGCGGCGTTTTCGAACTTTCGCTCGCGAAGACGAGATTGCCGGCGCTATCGAGAATCTGCACGCTGGTGACGTCGTCATCGGCGTACAGCACATCGACCAGCGCCTGGATACTCGCCTGGTCCATGTGCCACATGGGGGAAGCCAGCAGTGCCGCGCCGATGCGCAGCAACTCCGACTCCTTGTATTCGAGTTCGCGGGTGAAGTTGCTCTGCATCTGCCAGGCCTGAAAACCGCTCAGCGCTACCGCGATCAACAGAGACACGGGAAGAATGCGCAGCACGAACAGCCAATCCAGCGACAGCCAGCGTCTCATGTCCTTGCCTCGGGTGTCGATGCGGGGAAACACGCTTTGGGCTCGGCAAGAAGAGCCGCCAGTTTGGGGAAAAGAGCCATCAGCTTGGGAAGAAGAGCCATCAGCCCAGGCAAAAAAGCCTTCAGCGAAGCCGCGTTATGCACTAGAACTCCCTAACCAGCCGTTGCAGGCGCACCTGCGTGGCCGGGTCATGGTCAACCATTTCATACCGTGAGCCGTTGCCAATGCCGGCGCTGCCAGATCAGAGCGAAGCACAGGGAATTCAGGCAACGATAGCCGAGCTGAGTCCACCAGATACCGATTAAACCATATTCCAATATCACGCCCGTCCACCATGCTATCGGCAGAAATATCAACCACTGAAGGGCTAGGGTGACCGTCATGACGACACGATTGGCGCCGGCACCAAGCAGCGCCTGGCCAAGCACGATGGCCGTGGCATCGAAAACGATCATCAACGCGGTCAGTTGCAGGGGTAGCCGGCCCATCGCGATCAGCGCGTCGCTGTGCAGGAAAAAACCCAATACCCACTCAGGTGCCAGCAGCATTGGCAGCGCCAACAGAGTCAGGCCGGCACAGGCTACACGCACGGTATCCCACCCCCAGCGATGGGCGTCGTCCGGCGACTCGCGTCCCAGCGCCTGGCCGACCAGACTCATCGCCGCCAGGCCCAGCCCGACACCCGGTAGAATCAGCAGCAACGACAGATTGACCAGCACATGGCCCACCGCCACGCTGGCGGTGTCGATCTGGCCGAGAATCCAGAACAGCACGGCGTAACCGGTGGCGAACCAGAGTTGCTGAAAGGAGTGAGGCATTGCCAGCCTGAGCGTGGTCAGAACGGTGTCGCGGCCCGGCAGGCGTTTGAAGAGGCCGCCACTACCGCCAGTGTGGCGGTGGCTATAGCGCGACCAGATCCATAGCCCAACGAACATCGCCACTGTAGTGCCGGCGCCGGCACCGGCGGCACCCATCCTGGGCAGTCCGGCAACGCCGAAGATCAGGCCGATGCTGGCCAGCACATTGACGACATGCATGATCAGCATGATGCGCAGGTAAACGCCGGTGCGCTGAATGCCGTTCCAGTACCCGCGGAAGCAGAAGATCATTGCCACCGGTACCAGCGCGACGACGCGCCAGCGGAAATACTCGACTGCGATAGCCTGCACGGCCGGCTGCTGATTGATCAGTCCTATCAAAGACGGCGCTTGCCACAGGCATAGCAGCGTCAGCGGCAGGGCGGCTGCCAATGCAATGGCAAGCCCGGCATTGAGTGCCAGCGCGCGCTGGGCGATGGCATTCTCGCCATGGCGCCGAGCGGTTTGCGACTGCACACCGGATGAGAGCCCGAAGACCATGGCTGTGATCAGGAACATCGCGTAGCCACCGATGCCTACGCCAGCCAGTGCCGATGCTCCCAGCGCGCCGACCAATGCGGCATCGACCAGGTTGAGCAGGCTCTGCGTGAGCATGCCGCCGATGATCGGCAACCCCAGCCTGAGGATGACCCGGCGGCGTGACGACTTGGGAAGCATGCGCGCTATCGAAGAAGCGACCCGCCAGGGCAGGCCGCTACCGTCAGGCCGGATCGTAGGAGAGCACCGGCGACAGCCAGCGTTCCAGATCGTCGAGCGCCATCTCCTTGCGTTCGGCCAACGCCTCGACCTGGTCGCGGGTGATCTTGCCGGTCGAGAAATACTTCGAGTCAGGGTGTGAGAAGTACCAGCCCGACACCGCCGCCGCCGGCCACATGGCGAAGCTGTCGGTCAGGATCATGCCGGTTTTCTCGCTGGCCTCGAGCAGCCGGAACAGCGTCGCCTTCTCGGTATGATCGGGGCAGGCCGGATAGCCGGGCGCGGGGCGGATGCCCTGATACTTCTCGGCGATCAGCGCCTCGTTGTCGAGGGTTTCATCGGGCACGTAGCCCCAGAACTCCTTGCGCACGCGCTCGTGCATGCGCTCGGCGAACGCTTCGGCCAGGCGGTCGGCCAGCGCCTTGACCATGATCGCGCTGTAATCGTCGCCGGCCTCCTGGTACCGCTTGGCCAACTCATCGGCGCCATGCCCGGTGGTCACCGCGAAACCGCCGATCCAGTCGGGCTTGTCGCTTTCCTTGGGGGCGACGAAGTCGGCCAGACTGTAGCAGATGCCATCGCGATTCTTGGTCATCTGCTGGCGAATATGGTGCAGCCGCTCGACGACCGTCTGGCGAGACTCGTCGGCGTACACTTCGATGACATCGTCATCGACGCTGTTGGCCGGCCACAGGCCGATCACGCCGCGCGCGGTGATATGCTTTTCATCGATCAGCTTGCGCAGCATGACCTCGGCGTCGGCAAACAGATTGCGTGCCGCTTCGCCGACGACATCGTCCTCGAGAATCTTGGGGTACTTGCCGACCAGTTGCCAGCTCATGAAGAACGGCGTCCAGTCGATCACGTCGACCAATTCGTTCAAATCGTAATCGTCGAATACCTTGAGCCCGGTGAAGGTCGGCGCCGGCGGGGTGTAGTCCAGCCAATCAGGCTGGAAGCGCCGTTCGCGCGCCTCGGCATAGGAGAGATCCGCCGCCTTGGGCCGGCGCTTGGCATTACGCTCGCGGACCTTCTCGTACTCCGCACGAATTTCATCGACATAGGCCGGCTTGAGGCTCGGGGAGAGCAGGCGACTGGCAACGCCCACCGCGCGCGAGGCATCGGTGACGTAGATCACAGGCTGCGCGTATTGCGGCTCGATCTTGACGGCGGTATGCGCCTTCGACGTGGTGGCGCCGCCGATCAGCAGCGGTATGTCGAAACCTTGGCGCTGCATCTCCTTGGCGACATGCACCATCTCGTCGAGCGACGGCGTGATCAGCCCCGATAGACCGATGATATCGGCGTTTTCATCCTTGGCGGTTTGCAGAATTTTCTCCGCCGGTACCATCACGCCCAGATCGACGACCTCGTAGTTGTTGCACTGCAGGACTACACCGACGATGTTCTTGCCGATGTCATGCACGTCACCCTTGACCGTGGCCATGACGATCTTGCCCTTGGTCTGGGCATCGTCGCTCTTCTCGGCCTCGATATAGGGCAGCAGATAGGCCACCGCCTGCTTCATCACGCGTGCCGACTTGACTACCTGGGGCAGAAACATCTTACCGGCGCCGAACAGATCGCCGACCACGTTCATGCCATCCATCAACGGGCCTTCGATGACCTCGATGGGCCGCGCGATGCGCTGACGGGCGAGTTCGGTGTCTTCGATGATGTAACTGGTAATGCCCTTGACCAGTGCATGCTCGATGCGCTTTTCGACCTCCCAGCCACGCCATTCGAGATCTTCTTTCTTGGTTTCACCACTACCTTCGCCCTTGTACTGCTCGGCGATATCGAGCAGCCGCTCGGTGGCATCGTTGCGACGGTTGTTGACAACGTCCTCGACCGCTTCGCGCAGGTCCTCGGGCAAGTCGTCGTAGACGCCAAGCTGGCCGGCGTTGACGATGCCCATGGTCAGCCCGGCGCGGATGGCGTGATAGAGAAACACCGAGTGAATCGCTTCGCGCACCGTGTTGTTGCCGCGAAACGAGAACGACACGTTGGAGACGCCGCCGGAGACCATGGCATGCGGCAGATGCTCGCGAATCCAGCGCGTGGCATCGATGAAGTCGACGGCGTAGTTGTTGTGCTCCTCGATGCCGGTGGCGATAGCGAAGATATTGGGGTCGAAGATGATGTCTTCGGCGGGGAAGTCGATCTCGTCGACCAGCAGGCGATAGGCGCGCTCGCAGATCTCGGTCTTGCGTGCCAGGGTATCGGCCTGGCCGGTCTCGTCGAAGGCCATGACGACGATCGCCGCACCGAAGCGGCGACAGGCGCGCGCCTGTTCGCGGAAGGCGGCTTCGCCCTCCTTGAGCGAGATCGAGTTGACCACCGCCTTGCCCTGGATGCACTTGAGCCCGGCCTCGATGATCTCCCACTTGGAGGAGTCGATCATGATCGGCACGCGGGAGATATCCGGCTCGGAGGCGACCAGATGCAGGAAGTGCACCATCGCCTCCTGGGAGTCGAGCATGCCCTCGTCCATGTTGATGTCGATCAACTGGGCGCCGTTTTCGACCTGCTCCAGCGCCACCTCCAGCGCGGTGGTGAAATCCCCGTCCTTGATAAGCCGCTTGAAACGTGCCGAGCCGGTCACATTGGTGCGCTCGCCGACATTCACGAACAGCGAGTCGGCGTCGATATTGAACGGCTCCAGGCCGGATAGCCGGCAGGCGCGAGGGCGCTCGGGAATCTGGCGTGGCGCAAGGCTCTCGACGGCGTCGCGAATCGCGGCAATATGCTCTGGCGTGGTGCCGCAACAGCCGCCGATGATATTGACCAGGCCGCTTTCGGCGAATTCGCGAACGATCGCCGCCATCTCTTCGGGCGTCTGTTCGTATTCACCGAACTCGTTGGGCAGGCCGGCGTTGGGGTGGGCCGAGACGAAGGTGTCGGCCTTATTGGAAAGTTCTTCCAGATAGGGACGCAGCTCCTTGGCACCGAGGGCGCAATTCAGCCCCACCGACAGCGGCCGGGCATGACGCACCGAATTCCAGAACGCCTCGGTGGTTTGGCCCGAGAGGGTGCGGCCAGAGGCATCGGTAATGGTGCCGGAGATCATCACCGGCAGGCGCTGGCCGCGGTCGTCGAACAACTCCTCGAGCGCATAGATCGCGGCTTTGGCATTCAGGGTGTCGAAGATGGTTTCGATCAGGATGAAGTCGGCGCCGCCCTCGATAAGCGCCACCGCAGCCTCGTAGTAGTTCTCGCGCAGGGCATCGAAGGTAACGTTGCGCTTGGCTGGGTCGTTGACATCGGGCGACAGCGACGCCGTACGGCTGGTCGGGCCCAGCACGCCGGCCACGTAGCGCGGCACGCCGGTCTCTTCGGCAACGCTATCGCACACCTCGCGGGCCAGGCGTGCCGATTCGCGATTGAGCTCGGCCACGTACTCCTGCATGCCATAGTCGGCCTGCGAGAGACGCGTGCTGTTGAAGGTATTGGTTTCGACGATGTCGGCGCCGGCTTCGAGGTAGTCGCGATGAATGCGACGCACCACATCGGGCTGGGTCAGTGCCAGCAGGTCGTTGTTGCCTTGCAACTGCGACGGCCAGTCGCTGAATCGCTCGCCACGAAACTCCTCTTCGCTCAGTCTGGCATTCTGCAGCATGGTACCCATGCCGCCATCGAGGATCAGAATGCGCCGCGCCAGGCTATCGGCCAGGCCAGTGGGCAGCGTGGCATTGCGGGCGGGCGGATCTTGTGAAAAGTGCGAAGCGGCAGCCATGATCGACGTGGTTCTCCTGCAATCTGTAACGGCGCGCACCCGAAACGGGCGACGCTCATGAATTGGCTCGGCAGGTGCCTTGGGCCGTCATTTATCGGCTCGCCATCTTATCAGAAAGCGATGGGCACGGGGCAGGGGCGTCATAACCGAGTATTTGACTCGGGATTGTGTCGGCGGCGGTTTTTTCTTACCATTAGGTATAGAACTTCCATGATGAGTCGTGCTTCATGAGCCAGAACATCGAGATTACCGACAGCGCCCAGGATTACCTCGCCGAACTGCTGGCCAAGCAGAACGTCGAGGGTATCGCGGTACGGATTTTCATTACCCAGCCCGGCACGCCCTACGCCGAGACTTGCCTGGCTTACTGCCGACCCGGTGAGGAAGAACCCACCGATGAGAAGCTGGCGTTGGAGAAAATCAACGTCTTCCTCGACAAGCACAGCTTGGCGTTCCTGGAAGAGGCCGTGGTCGATTTCAATGCCGACCGCATGGGTGGCCAACTGACCATCAAGGCGCCCAACGCCAAGATGCCCAAGGTCAACGCCGATAGCCCGCTGGAAGATCGCATCAATTACGTACTGTACAGCGAAATCAACCCGGGGCTGGCATCTCACGGCGGCGAGATAAAACTGATCCAATTGGCCGAAGAGAATATTGCCGTTCTGCAATTCGGTGGGGGCTGTCAGGGTTGTGCCGCGGTCGACCTGACCTTGAAGGATGGCGTCGAGAAGACGCTGCTCGAGCGCATCCCAGAGCTTGCCGGCATCCGCGATGTCACCGACCATACCGATACCACCAACGCCTACTATTGATCGGCGATATCCTGGTTATTCCTCATTAACAGGCCGCCCAGCGCTTGTGACCGTTGGGCGGCCTGGTCATTTCGATCGGGGCATCAATACACGAAAGGCGGCAAGGGCACTTGCGCCAGGCGAGCCTCGCTGTCGCGAAGTCGCTCCTCGGTCGCGCTCAGCGTCCGCTGTTTTTCATCAAGCGCTTCCTGCATGCGCTGAATCTTCAACTCGCTCTGTTTGAGTGCATCCTGCGCCTGACGCAATGCCCAGCCGGCTTCACGATGCTTGGCCTGTTCGTCGGCGAGATCGTGGCGGGCCTGCTGGAAGCGGGTATCGAGATCGGCGGTGCGCTTCTCCAGCGCTTCAAGACGTTGCGACTGCTGCTTATCGCTCGCTTGACGCTCCTGCCGCGCACTGTCGAGTAGCTTCATCAAGCGGGCTTCGGCCGCTTCGTGGCGTTGCTCTTCCTGGGCGAGTTGCGCGCGGAATTCATCGCTCTTGCGGGTCAGCGTGGCGTGATGCTCGCGTCCCAAGCGCTCGTTATCGGCCTGTAGACGCGCGAGTTGCTCTTCGACGCTTTGCGTTTGGCGTTCGAGTTGGGCTTCGTGTTGCCGGGCGCTATCGCGCTCGGCCTCGAGGCGGGCGATCTGAGTGCAATACGCTTCGATGCGACTCTGCGCCTGGCGTAGATGGTCGCTGAGCGCGGTTTCGCGCTGGGTGGCGTCCTCGGCATCACGTCGAGCCGCACCGGCCGCTCCTTGGGCCTCCTCGACTCTTCGATCCGCCTCCTGGCGATAGTGCGCCAGGCCATCGGCTGCGCTCTCCTGGGCCTGCCGCCAAAGTTCCTGAACCAGCGACTCGACGGGAGCGGGAATGTCCTGCGATGTGGATCGATCGCGATTCTCGTCACGCTGGGTTCGCCACTCCCTCAGGTGATCGCTGATCGTCGTGAAGCTGCCGGTTCCCAGCACATCGCGGATTTTCTGCACGCTGGGACTTTCGGCCTGCTGCAATAACAGATCGATCGCCCGCCGCACGTCTTCGTACTGAATGCCACTGCGTGCCATGCGCCTCTCCTTGCGCTCATGAACCGAATGAAGTCGTGGCTTGCTCCTGAAGCACCTTTGCCACTTTCTCCAGATTAGCGTAGCGCAAGGCAATGGTGGGAATAAAATATTCTTACGTATTACGTAATTTGGGTAATTGAAATATACGCATCGCTCCATGACGCCGGTCAAGCCGTTATACTGAAGGAGCGATTCTGAAGAGGAGCTACCATGAGTGCACAGCAAGCCCAGGCCGAATTGATCGAGGAGTTCAGCCTGTTCGATAACTGGATGGATCGTTATCAGTACATTATCGACATGGGCAAGCAATTGCCGGCGTTTCCCGATGAACTGAAAACCGCCGAGACGAAGATTCATGGTTGCCAGTCCAATGTCTGGATTCACCATGAGCGAGAGGGCGAAACCCTACATTTTCTGGCGACATCGGATGCCGCGATCGTTTCCGGGCTGATCGCGGTCTTGATGCGCATCTACAATGATCGCGCGCCAGGCGAGATCGCCGCCACACCGCCGAGTTTTCTCGAGGATCTCGGGCTCGACAAGCACCTGTCGCCGACACGCGCCAATGGCTTGCATGCGATGCTGAAGCGGATTTTCGCCGTGGCCGAGCAGGAGAAGGCGGCAAGCTAGTGGCTAGCGGGTATCGTCGTGATGGGTGCGATTGCAGCCACGGCGAGGCGGTACCGGATCGACGCCACCCGGGTGCCAGGGGTGGCATTTGAGAATGCGCTTGAGCGCCAGCCAACCGCCCTCGAGTGGCCCGTGCAGTCGCACGGCATCGATGGCATAACTCGAGCAACTTGGCCAGAATCGGCAGCGTGGGCCAAGCAGGGGGCTGATAACGTACTGATAGACGCGAATCAGCCCGATCAATACGCCACCAAGTAGCCGGCTGAGCATGGTTTGGAAGCCTCTGAAAAAGTAGCGGGCGAAGGCCAGGTAAGGCGGAGTTTACGAGCAGTAAATGAGTATTTTGATCGGACTCGCGCCCGAGGGCGACTGCAACGCCGCCTGGCCGAGCGCAATAGTTTTCAGGGGTTTCTCAGCGCTTGCCGGCGTATAGCTCGGCCGGATCGATCAACGGTTCGGCATCGACTTCGCCATGCTCGGCATTCACCGCCACATAAAAGCAGCTACGCCGCCCGGTATGACAGGCTGGCCCGGTCTGGTCGACGCTGAGCAGCAGCGTGTCACCATCGCAATCAAGATGCGCTGCTTTCAGATGCTGCTCCTGGCCGGACGACTCGCCCTTGCGCCATAGCTTGCCGCGCGAGCGCGAGAAGTAGCAGACGCGTCCGGTGGTCAGCGTTTCTTCCAGTGCTTGCCGATTCATCCAGGCCATCATCAGTACCTCGCCGCTGTCATGTTGCTGAGCAATGGCCGGCAGCAGGCCGTCAGCGTTCCAGCGGGCGGCATCGAGAATCGTTGCCAGCGGATGCCGGGTGCCGCGCTCGGCGGATTCCAGGGATTCGAAGAGTTCGCTCATGGTTTTCCCGATGCTGTGGGCGATGATTGACGCGGTCGTCAGGCTGAGCTTACCGAACTGGCCCGGCAGGCATCGCAGGTACCCAGCAATTCGATGGTCTGGCGATCGACATCGAAGCCGAGTGACCGAGCGCGGCTTTTCAGTTGATCGTTGACCTCATCGAGATGCAGCTCTTCGACGCGACCGCAATGGCGGCAGATCAACAACTGGAAGCCGTGGACATGCTCGGGGCAGGGGCAGGCCACGTAGGCGTTGAGCGATTCGATGCGATGGACCAACCCTTGCTCGATCAGAAAATCCAGCGCCCGATAAACCGTCGGTGGACGCGCCGAGGCGTGCTCGGTCGCCAACTCGTCGAGCAGGTCATAGGCCTTCAGCCCGCCGGCGGAGGAGGATATCATTTCCAGCACGCGGCGACGTATCGGCGTGAAGCGCACGTTGCGCTGATGACACTGGCGCTCGGCCTGCTGAATCAGGGACTGTGTATCCGGCATGAATCGCTGTCGTTGACCGTAAGGGGCTCCATTCTACGCGCCTGACCGGATGGCAGCCAGACGCAACTCAGGAAGCGGCGGCCACTCGCCGAGGCGCGCGAAATGCCGGCGTGAGAAATCGACTCGCGCCTCGACCGTGTCGCCTTCGGCCTGACGCTCGATCAGATCCAGGCGCGAGCGCAGCCCTTCGCCATTGGCCATCTGAATCGCCAGGCCGGGGCGGGCATTGAGTTCCAGTAACATGGGGCCGTGATGACGATCGAGCACCATATCGGTTCCCAGATACCCCAGCCCGGTCATTTCATAACAGCTCGCCGCCAGTCTCAGTAGTTCTTCCCAATTGGGGATCGTCAGGCTGGCCAGTTCGTGGCCGGTATCGGGGTGATCGGCACGCGGGCGGTCGAACTGTACGCCACGCAGCGCGGTGCCGCTGGCGATGTCCAGCCCTACGCCCACCGCGCCCTGATGCAGGTTGGCCTTGCCATCCGAGGCGGCGGTGGAGAGGCGCATCATGGCCATCACCGGGTACCCCTTGAAGACGATCACGCGGATGTCGGGTACGCCTTCGTAGGTGTATTCGGCAAACGTCTCGTCGAAGGCGATCAGCGATTCGACCAGCGCTACATCGGGCGAGCCACCCAGCGAATACAGCCCGGAGAGAATGTTCGATACGTGGCGCTTGATATCGTCTTGGGCGAGGCGATGGCCACTGGGTTTGACATAACCCTCGGCATCCTGGTGCTCGATGACCAGAATGCCCTTGCCGCCGCTGCCCTTGGCCGGTTTGATCACGAAGCCCGGGTGGCCGGCGACCATCTCGGCGATATGCTTGACATCGAACTGGGTGGTAACGGTGCCGATCAGCTCCGGTGTGGCGATGCCGTGACGCTTGGCCAGCAGCTTGGTCTTGAGCTTGTCGTCGACCAGGGGATACAGCCGGCGATCGTTGTAGCGACCGATATAGCGGATGTTACGCCGGTTCATGCCGACGATGCCTTTGGCCTCTAGCTTGGCGGGAGCTGCCCACATGGCGTCAGTCCTCCGTGACCGGCTTGAAACGGCGCAGTTCGAGCAAGCGATAGCCGGTGTAATTGCCCAGCAGCAAAATCAGCGCCATCAGAATCAATTGCATGCCGAGGAAGTTGAAGGTGATATGGCGCACCCAGGGATTGTTCATCGCCAGGTAGGCAAGCACGGCGGTCAGCAGGCTGCCGCCACCCTGGACCAACACCTCCTTGGGGCCTTCCTCTTCCCACAGGATCGACATGCGTTCGATGGTCCAACTGAGGATGATCATCGGGAAGAAGGTGATCGTCAGGCCGGCATTCAATCCCATTCGGTAGGCCATCACGGAGAAGATGGAAATGATCGCAATGACCGTGATGATCACCGCCGAGACGCGGGCGACCAGCAGCAGGTTGAGACGCGACAGGTAGCTTCGAATCACCAGCCCGACCGCCACCACCAGCAGGAAGCCGACCAGGCCGGTGAACAGCGTGGTTTGAATGAAGGCGAGGGCGATCAGTACGGGCATGAACGTTCCCGAGGTCTTGATCCCGACCAGCACGCGCAGCAAGACGACGACCAGGGCGCCGATCGGCAGCAGTAGAATGGTGCGAAACAGCGATTGCTCCTCGAGCGGCAGGCTGTGGATCGAGAAATTGAGCAGGGTGTCGTTGGCGAGTTGATTGCGCACCGCGACCGCGGCGGGCTCATTATGCCGAATCATCGTGAAAGTGACGTTCGAGCGGGTGCCGCCCTGTACCTCGAGCACGGCCTGGCCGCTGGCTTCCCATAGCAACAGGTTGTCCGGCCGGCCCTGTTCGCCGGTCGCTGGGTCGATCAATACCCAACCGTCTTCGTCGAATACCTGCAACCAGGGGGTGAGCGTCTGGCGGCGCCGGCCATCTTCCAGCATCAGGCCATTGACTTCGCGCGCCGCGACCCCGGCTTGATGCAACAGACGCACCAATAGTGGCGTGCGGTCGAACTGCGTCAGTAGCAAGCGGGCATTCTCGCCCTGGCGCTCGCCGGTGAAGTTGCGTATCAGCTCACGAGCGAAGGTGAAAGGGTCGGCCGAGCGTCGATAGGCGCGCTCGATGACTTGCTGGGCAGCGGTATCGTAGGGGCGCTCCCAGACGATGCCCTGGGGAATCGGAGGGCGCACGGTAACCGGTGCAGTGGCATCCGGTACCACGAGCAGTTGAACCGAGTAGTAGAGTTGCTGATTGCCGATGGCATCGCGGGTCGCCCACTGCGCCCGTCGACCATTCTTCTCTTCGAGAAATGACAGGCCATAGCCGGATGATGCGGTATTCTCGGTCAGCACCCTGAAATTCCGCTGATTCTTCGGCAAGGCCAGATTGACTTTGACCGGGCCGCCCTCGGCGATGAAGTTGACCTGCGCCTCGACCTCCCATACGTGGCGCTGCTCGCCCGGCGTCCAGGGCACATCGTAGGCAATATTGCGATACAGGGTGAGCAGGATGCCGGCCAGCATCAAAACGCCGACCAGCAGATAGAAGGGCACGCGTGACATGCAGGATCCTTATTCGTCTTCGTCGTCATCGACGAGGTCGGCGGCTTCATCCTCGGCGGCCAACTCCGAAGGCTCCCCGCCCGGGTATTCGGGGCGTTCGTGCAGATAGGCCTTGGCCACGTCGATTAGCGCGATATCCATCATGAAGCGTCGGCCCAGCAGAACGGGGTAGGTAAGGTGGGTACGATCGTTGAGCGTGAATTCGACGTTCTGCTTGATCGGACCGAGCTCCATCAGCAGCGTAATCACAGGGCGGCTCTCCGAGCCGGAAGCCTGAATGATACGGACGCGACGTGTTACCTCGGCTTCGATCCATTCGCCACGCACGTCATCGATCACCGCGGCATCGTCGTCCAGCGCCAGTTTGAAGCGCAGCCAATCCTCGCCATCGCGCTCGAACTCGGTAATGTCGGTAGCCGATAGCGATGCCGTATTCGCCCCGGAATCGATACGTGCCTTGAGATAGGTACCGATCGTCGGAAAACCGACCCACTCGTTACGCCCCAGCAATTGCTTGTTTTCAAGCAGTGGATTCTGGGTGGCGGAACAATCGCTGATGACCAGGTTCGGCTCGGTGTCGAGCCGTTCGACATCGGCCCGCAGACCGCGAAGCACTCTGCCGACATTGCGTATCTCGTCGCTCAGTTCATCGCCCCGATTATCGGCGTGCGTTTCGTGCGCCTGCCATTGTTCGGTTTGCAGATCGCAGCGCTGGCTCAACGTTGTTTCGAGGGCATCAAGACGGGAATCGAACTGCGTGCTCGTCACCATGCCATCGAGCCGGCTATCGTTTGGCTGCGCCACGCAGCCACTCAGCGCGACAGGCATGACGATGGAAATCACCTGCAAAAAGCGGCGGATTGACATGATGGGTCGAGATCCTTTGAGACAAGTTGTTATTCGGCAAGGCTGACTGAATGGGCCACGATGATAATGAGTCGATGGCCCAACGTCCATGTGTGGGCGTCGCGCGATGAAACTGCACGGATCATCTGCGCTCAGGAGGCATTGCGGGAATGGGCACTCGCGGGCTTGGCTGGCAGTAATTTGGCTTGCAGCCATTTTCGAATGCGTACCACGAAAATCTCCTGAAACTTCACGCAGAACAGCACGGTGAAGAGCAGGAAGAGGGGATACATCCATATCGACGCGGTTCCGGCGGCCTCCATGCATCGCGAAAGACTGCTCAGGCACAGGCTGGGTTCGCCTTTCAACACGCTCTCGATTCGCGTGAATATCACGAACAGCGGCACGTGTAGCGCAAACATCGGTAGCGATGCGCCGCCAAGGCGGCTGGCCAGGCGGCGCATGCGCTGACTGGAAGGGGGCGACCAGTGGGCGACGATGAAAATCAATGCCAGTTGGGCGGGCAACAACAGGCCATTGTGCAGCAGGTAATACCAGGCGGGGCTCTGGTGGCGTAGCAGCCATGCGCCAACGATCAACGACAATACGATGAACGCCAGCATCGCCAGGCACATGCCTGGTTTCAAGCGTAAGCCCAGCTGTCTGCGCTGCGTATAGAGGGCGCAGAGCAGGATGCCGGCGATGAATTCCGGCAGTCGGATCAGGGGATTGCGATGTAAAATGCCGGTTTCCGGCGTGGCGAAATCGGTCGTTGCGATGACCATGATCGGCGGGATCAGGTAAATCAGATTGGTCAATACCAGCGCCCGGCGCTGGGACTTGATGCGCGACAACCTCGGTGCGATCCATGGGAAAGTGAGATAGAAAAAGAACAGCGTCGAAATCGACCAGGTGACGGGATTGAAAGTCAGATAAAGCGGATTCCAGGCATGCAGTAGCGTCAAATTGAGCAGTATATTCAGCGCCAGTTCCGCATTGCTCATATAGTGTCGAATGCTCTCGGCACTGGAGTCGTCATTGACGTCATAGAGTACGAAACGAATAGAAGCACCGGCATCCTCGGGTGTGATGGCCAGATAACCGATCAGCGTGGCGATCGCCATCGCCAGGAACACCGCACCGATGTGAATGGGGTATAAGTTCGCAAAGCGTTTGATCCAGAAGTGCTTGGCGGGTTCGCGCAACTGTTTATCGTCATCGAGATACACATGTGCCAACAGAAAACCCGAGAGCACGAAGAAGGCGCTGGTCGAAAAGAAGCCGATATCGGTGACATACCCGACCCAATTGCTTATCGATGGGTAGGTGTGCAGTGTATGAAATACTACGATGTATAAGCCAAGAAAAAACCGTAGCCACTCCAATCCGAAAAAGCGCTCTTTCTTTCTTTCACTTGCTGTCGTTTGTTTATCTTCCATCAACCAGACGAGCCTCGAAACACGGTTATAGCCATTGCATTAATGGCCCCTACACGATAACGCACCGGTCGTCATGGCAACCGGTGCGCACGGGTCTTTCATCAGGGTAGGCTCAGCCGGCAACAGGCAGGCGGTAGAACCAGGTTTCGGATAGGTGGCGCGTGCTCTCTTCCAGATGAGCGCGTATTTCCAGCGGCTGAGACTCATCGGTCCGCTCGACCCGCAGGATGACTCGCCAGCCGCCTTCCGCGACGTTGCGAATGACGCGGCTCTCGACCAGTTTACCATTGTCGCCGACATCGATTATCGCGGTGGGGCGAATCTCCGGTGCCAACGATTCGAGCGCCGGTCCCATGAAGTCGATGACGAAGGCCAGCGAACCATCCGGCTTGCGGATCAGGTCGTTCTGGCGTACCTCGCCGCGTGAGCGCAGGGTATGATCGGCCCAGGACAGTGCGGGATCGTGGTACTTGCTCTCGTTCATCGTCCAGTAAATACGGTAATTGAAATCGATAGGCTCGCCGATCGGTGGCATCTCATCGGGCTTCCAGAAGGCGACGATATTGTCGTTGGTCTCGTTCTGTGTGGGAATTTCGACCAGTTCCACGGAGCCCGGCCCCCAATCTCCCTGCGGCACGATCCAGGCGCTGGGACGCAGGTCATAGCGATCGACCAAGTCCTCATAATCCTGGAAGTCATGGCTGCGTTGCAGCAAGCCAAAGCCCTCCAGATCCTCGACGTGCTGGTTGCTGACTTCGACCTGCTTGGGATTGACCAATGGCCGCCAGATCCAGCCGGCCTTGCCTGCGTGTATCAGCAGGCCGTTGGAGTCATGTATCGCCGGGCGGTAGTTCAGCGTCGGCGAAGGCTGGCTGGGGCCGAACAGAAACATGCTGGTAAGCGGTGCGATACCCAGTTTCTTGACGGGTTTGCGCAGGAAAATACGCGATTGAACGTCTAGCCGGGTGTCGGTGCCCGGGTGTAGTACGAAGCGGTAGGCTCCCGTTGCACTGGGCGAATCGAGCAGGGCGAATAGGGTCAGCGATTGGCTATCGGGCTCGGGCTTCACGACCCAGAACTCGCGGAAGGCCGGAAATTCTTCACCCGTGGGCACGCCCGGTTTATTGGAGGGCGTCTCGGTGTCGATGGCGAGTCCACGCCCGGAAAGGCCATAGACCTGATTCTCGCCAACCACGCGGAAATAGCTCGCGCCCTGAAATACCATGATTTCATCGAAGACATTGGGCGTATTGATCGGGTAGTGAATCCTGAACCCGGCAAAGCCCAGGCCCTCGAGATCCTCTTCTTTCAGCGTTATATCGCCATAATGGAAATCGTCGGGATTGAAAGGGATCTCATGGACGCCGCTATCATCGATGACGTTCATCTCCACGGCGCTGACGTAATGCATACCCTCATGGAAGAAGCTCAATTGGAAGGGCAGTCCTTCTTCGCGCCATATCGCCTGGTCCATCCGGTACTGGATTTGCGCGTACTGCTCGTATTCCAGCTCACGCAGCGTTGGCGTGGTATTGGTTTCCGGCGCCTGATACTCCTGCCCGGCAAGCGTCCTTGCCTTTTCCGCCACATCCTCGAAACCGAAGGCAAGACAAGCGGGTGCCATTATTGCCGTCCATAGGCCGGTTGCGATAGCCAAGGGCGTGGTAAGCCGTCGTCTGGCAGCCTTGGCCACGCCTTTTGAGGTCGAATGATTCACGTGTCACTCCTTTGCTGCGTTCCGAAGGGATCGCTTTCCTGAATGGCTGCGTTTGGGAAGATTACCTTCTAACGGGCCACATCTAAAGCGCATAAGCGTAGGACATACAGAAGCCTTTTTGATCGCATTTAACATAATATACATTATGCGAAGTCAATGGTAAGTTGCGGCGATTCTTATCGAATGTCATGTTCTCCAGTCAGACAGCCTTTCTTTCCCAGCCGTTAACAGGAAAACATCCATGCCTTTGGTCGCGCTCAATAGCCCCAACTCCTCTGACCTGAAACCGGGCTGCTGGGAGAAGCATCTCCTTGGCTCAGTCGGAAACGCGCACATCCGGCATCGTCGGGTATGTGCCAAGTCAGCCAATCTCCATAGGCACCTCGATGCCGATGAGTCCTTTTACGTTCTTCAAGGTGAAATGATTTTAGAGATCGAGGGAAAATCTCACACGCTGCGTCCTGGCGATTTCGCTGTAGTCAGAGCTGGTGAGGAACATCGGACAATCGTTTCGGGCACGGCCGAGTTGCTAGTTATCGATACTATCGAGTAACCGGTGGATATCGAGGGCCATGTCGATGGCGATACACTGACGCTAGAGGAGGATTTCGTATACGCCAATGGCGATACTGACCGGCGTGTATGGACGTTCGAACGAGTTGACGAGCACCATTGGCAAGGCCGCGCCGATGATGTCGAAGGCGCTGTCGAGGCTGAAAGCTACGGACACGTTTTCCACATGAGCTATCCGCTCGATGTGCTTATCGATGGCTCGCCCTGGACCTTCACCATGGACGACTGGATGTTTCTGCAACCCGATGGTCGTTTAATCAACCGTACCGCGATGAAGAAATTCGGCGTTACGCTCGGCGAGATTACGCTGGTATTCGATCGCGCGCCCTGAAACGACGAAGCCCTGCCAACCGAAGTTGGCAGGGCTTTTCCAAATTACGCCAATGCTGGTCGGCGTTTAGTCTTCC
The DNA here is from genome assembly GCF_946887195.1 of uncultured Halomonas sp. The sequence goes on along the minus strand of NZ_CAMPKE010000001.1, from coordinate 210,896 downwards.
AGGGTCGGCGCGTAAGAGCCGTCTTCGCGATGGTCTTCGTTGCCGGTCAGGCCGGGCGTGAAAACGCAGGCCAGAATCATGGTCTTGGACGCGCGCAGCATGTGTTCGTCATGCTGGTTGAGGATATAGATATCGCCCGGCTTGATCGGCCAGATCTTGCCGTCGGCCAAGGTCTCGACTTCACCTTCGCCCTCGATGCAATACACCGACTCGAAATGATGCTTGTAATGAATGTGAGTCTCGGTGCCTTCGAAGATGCGCGTGATATGGAACGAGAAGCCACCGCCATCTTCGGCCAGCAGCATACGCGTGCTATCCCAATTGCCGTTGGCGGCGGTAACCAGGCGCTCTGTCTGGCGTGCTTCATCGATATTGCGAACGATCATGTCAGGAATCCTTTTCTTGCCACCAATCATCTAATACATGGTGCGACTTGTATGAATGACACAACATGGCGACCGACACGAGCCGGCCTGGCTAAACCTTAGCATGCAAATCGGTTCAGCCCATGACCTGTTTGGCACTGGTCTCGAGAATATTCAGGCCTTCGGCAATGTCCTCGTCGCTGATAACCAGCGGGCACAGGCACTTGATGACCTGGCCATCGTCGCCGCAGGTTTCGATGACCAAGCCGTTCTTGAACGCCTGCGCGGTAATCTTGTCGGCAATCTCGCCGGTGCCGACATCCAGGCCGCGCATCAGGCCCCGACCCCGTTCACTGGCTGGATAACCCATCTCGGACAGCCAACTGGCGATTTTCTGGAATCCTTCCTCGACCAGGCGGCCCTTGCGCTGGACGTCACGCTCGAAGGTATCGTCGCTCCAGAATTCGCGCAGCGCCGCGGCAGCCGTGGCAAAGGCCAGATTGAAGCCGCGAAACGTGCCGTTGTACTGGCCGGGCTTCCACTTGTCGAGTTCGGGGCGCAACAATACGTGCGCGAATGGCAGGCCATAACCGGACAGCGACTTGGAGTTGGTCACGATGTCCGGCGTGATGCCGGCATGCTCGAAACTGAAGAACTTACCGGTGCGGCCGCAGCCCGCCTGGATGTCATCGATGATCAGGAGAATACCGTTGCTGCGGCAAATCGTCTCCAGGCGCTTGAGCCAATCGATGCCGGCCGGGTTGATGCCGCCCTCGCCCTGCACCGTTTCGAGAATGACGGCCGCGGGGAAATCGAGCCCGCTGGACTTGTCGCCGAGCAGCTTCTCGAAGTAATCGAGGGTATCGACGCCCTCACCCAGATAACCATCGAACGGCAAGAAGAAGCCGCCCTGTGGGGTAATCCCACCGGTGGCTTCGCGGAATTTGCTGTTGCCGGTCAAGGCCAGCGAACCCATGGTCACGCCATGGAAGCCGTTGGTGAAAGAGACGACGGTTCGCCGGCCGGTGGCAATGCGCGCCAAGCGGGTAGCGGCCTCGACAGCATTGGTGCCGGTCGGGCCCGGCAGATACACCTTGTAATCCAGCCCGCGTGGCTTGAGGATCACCTCTTCCAGGGTCTGCAGATAGTTGCGCTTGGCTTCGGTCCACATATCGAGGCCATGCACGATGCCGTCGGACGCGATGTAATCGACCAAGGCCTGTTTGATCTTGGGATGATTGTGGCCGTAGTTCAGGGTGCCGGCACCGGCGAGAAAATCGATGTACTGCTTGCCGTCTTCACTATGCAGCCGAGCGCCTCGGGCTTCGGTGAATACGGTGGGAAACGAGCGTGAGTAGGTGCGAACTTCCGATTCCATTCGTTCGAGAATCTGGGTCTGCATGCAGCGACCTCCTGGTCGAGAGAAAAGAGTGACGTGACGAGGGCGCAAAGCGTCCTTTCGCCTTGATGCCTAGATACGCTCGGGGTCGAAAGGACCTATGCGCACCAGGTTCTCCGGATCGTGCTCACCGCCCAGCTGGTCGGTGGAAAAATACTCACGGCTGTTGAGCGGCGCCTGCCAGCGATCGGCGAGGCGTTTGAAGAGTCCCCAGGATGCTTCGTTATCCGGCGTGATCGTGGTTTCCAGGTGACGCATATGGGCCATCTCGGGGCGGCTCATCACCGCTTCCACGAGGCGACGCGCCAACCCGGTGCCACGCGCCTTTTCGCCTACGGCGACCTGCCAGAGGAAATACGTATCGGGTGCGTTGCGCTTGGGGTAGCCGGAAACGAAACCGACGATTTCGCCCTCTTCATTGGTCGCTACCGCACAGCTATCGCGAAACTGCGTCGCCAGCAGCAAATAGGCGTAGGCGGAGTTGACGTCGAGCGGCGGGCAGGACTTCACCAGTTCATAGATGCCCCAGCCGTCATCGGTGCTGGGCTTGCGGATGAACAGTGGTGTATGGGCATGCCCCACAACCGCATCGGCGATACTGGGCTTGGCCAGATCGGCCGATGTCGTAAAGGCTTGAGTGGATACGTTCATGATTTTCGTTCGCTGTTGCGAATTTGTAGTCAACTATAACAGGCACTTAGCGATAAATCAAAAATCAGGTTATGACTGATAGGCTTCTCCATAAGGGCTGATTATGCATGGTGGTGGCGTCAACGCTGCCGATTCGGATACGCCCCGTTAGTCTAGACCATGCTCCGCCCTTGCCTGCCCGGCGGATAAAGAAAGACGAAAAAAACCACCCGAAGGTGGTTTTTGATAAACCGCCCGGCCAAGCCAGGCGGTTTGCGTCTTGCTATTGCAAACCGCTTGTTTGCAGTGTGCCGGTCGCGATCAGGATTCGCCGGTCCATTCGGCAACCACATCGGGATGCTCTTCGACCCACTGCTGGGCGTTGGCGTAAGGATCGGAGCCCTCTTCCTGGTTCATCAGCATGACTTCACCCATCTGATCGGGTGTCCACTCGAAATTATCCAGGAATGCATAGACTTCCGGCATGTCCTCTTCGAGCCCCTGGCGCACCACGGTATGAATCTGCTCGGCGCCACCATAGACGTTTTTGGGATCGTCGAGGTATTTGAGATCCCAGCGCGCGAACATCCAGTGCGGCGTCCAGCCGGTCACGACGATGTCCTGCTCGTTCTCGATCGCCGTCTCGAGCGCGGCGGCCATGGTCGCCCCGCTGCTGCTCTTGAGGTCGATCGACCCTTCGAGATCGTACTCGGTGAGCACTTCCTCGGTCAGCCCCATCAGGCCGGCACCGGGGTCGATACCGATGATCTCGCCATCGATCATTTCGGCCTTGTCGTCGAGCTGATCGATCGAGCTGAGTTCGGTATAAGCGGGTACGACCAGTCCCAGCTTGGTGCCATCCAGATTCGGCCCCAGGTCGACCAACTGGTCCTTGGTCCGCTCGAGATAGCTCGCATGGGTGGTCGGCAACCAGGCGGCGACCATGCCGTCGGCATCGCCGGTGGCGACGGCTTGCCACATCGCGGCGGCGGACAGCGACGCCATCTCGACGTCATAGCCCATGTCTTCGAGTACCGCACGCACCACGTTGGTCGAGGCGACCTCGGAAGCCCATTCGACATAGGCCAGCGTCACGGTTCCCTTGTCTTCCTGAGCCTGAGCGATGCCGGACATTCCCATACCGGCGACCATCATCAGCGAGCCGTAGCGTACTGCGCGGGACATTGCATTGAATGTTTTCATCACTTTCCCCTTCTTATGGTGAGTGTGATTCCGACGGCATGCACCATCGATCTCGCAACATGCCGCCTGCCGGTTCCGCCCAGTGAGGCCGAGCCGGATCTTCGGGCGCTTATTGCGCCTTCTTGGTCCTGCGAAACGATTGCGTCAGACGATCGAGCAGCATGGCGAGAATGACCACCGCGATGCCGGCTTCGAAACCCTCGCCGGGGCGTAGCCGCTGAATGGCCTTCCAGACTTCGCTGCCCAGCCCATCGGCGCCGATCATCGCGGCGATGACCACCATCGACAATGCCAGCATGATGGTCTGGTTGATGCCCGCCATGACGGTCGGCAGCGACAGCGGCAACTGTACCTTGAAGAGTTTCTGGGTACGCGTGGAGCCGAAGGCATCGGCGGCCTCGATCAGATCCTTGGGAACCTGACGAATACCCAGCGTGGTGAAGCGAATCGCCGGCGGCATCGAGAAGATCACCGTGGCGAAGATCGCCGACACCGCGCCGATGCCGAAGAACGGGATCGCGGGGATCAGATAGACGAAGGCCGGCATCGTCTGCATGAAGTCCAGTATCGGCATGATCAGGCCATACAGCTTGTCGGATAGCGCAGCGGCGATACCCACGGGCAAGGCGATCAATATCGCGACCAGCGTGGCGATCACCACTAGCGTCAACGTCTCGATCATCGGAATCCACAGCCCCAGGTTCCAGATCAGCGCCAGACCCAGTACGGCGCCGATACCCAGGCGAAGCCCGCCGATGCGCCAACACAACAGCGCGATGATGGCCATCAGCCCCCACTCGGGGAGCCACATCAGGGCGTCGTTGAGAACGTTGATCCAGGCCTGGGTCACTTCCGAGATGCCACGCGTGACCATGGAGTAGTTCGAGGTCAGGAAGTCCAGTCCACCCTCGATCCATTCACCGAGCGGAATGCGAGGAATATCGATAGCCATGTCAGTGTGCTCCTGCTTCTGCCAGTTCCGCCAACACGGCGCCTTTGACCACGACGCCTAGCAGGCGCTGGTCGTCGTCGACCACGGCGATCGGATAGCTCTTGTCGCAAAACATGGCAAACAGATTGTGCAGCGGCTCGTCGGGACCGACCTTGGGAAAATCGTTATGAATGAGGCCATCGAGGTTCTGTTTGCCCTCTTTAGCGGCCTGATCGGCGGCATCGGCCGAGATCAATCCCAGCAGCTTGCGCTCGCGGTCGGTAACGTAGATCGAGTCGAGTCCATTCTCGCTGAGCTTGCGCAGTACCGTGCGTGGGCCATCGTCATTACGCGCGGTGGCACGCACCGGGCGCATGGCATGATGCGCACAGAGAATCCTCGACATGTCGACCCCTTCGACGAAGCGCGCCACGTAATCGTCGGCTGGGCGAGTAAGAATCTCTTCGGGGGTGCCGCTCTGTACGATCTCGCCATCCTTGAGAAGAATGATGCGATCGCCGATGTTGATCGCCTCATCGAGATCGTGAGTGATGAAGATGGTGGTCTTCTTCATGCGATGCTGGAGTTCGAGCAACTCCTGCTGCATGTCCTTTCGGATCAGCGGATCGAGCGCCGAAAACGCCTCGTCCATCAGCAGTACCGTCGAGTCGTTGGCCAGCGCACGCGCCAGGCCGACCCGCTGCTGCATGCCGCCGGAGAGCTGGCTCGGCAGTGAATCTTCCCAGCCATCGAGACCGACCTGCTTGAGGGCCTCGCGGGCCTTGCGAGCGCGCTCCGCCTTGTCGACGCCACGGATCTCGAGGCCATATTCCGCATTGAGTTGCACACTACGGTGCGGAAACAGCGCGAAGTGCTGGAAGACCATCGAGAAGTGTCGGCGGCGGCACTCCAGGAGCTCCTTGTCGCTGAGCTTGGGAATATTCTCGCCATCGATGACGATATCGCCCTCGGTGGGCTCGATGAGACGGTTGAGACAGCGGATCAAGGTCGATTTGCCGGACCCTGAAAGTCCCATGATGACCAGTAGCTCCCCTTCCATGACATCGAATGTGATATTCGACAGGCCCAGGGTCTGGCCGGTTTTCTCATGAATTTGCGAGCGTGTCAGGCCCTGATCGCGGAGTTCCAGCCCTTTTTTCGGCTGGTTGCCGAAGACTTTACTCAGGCCGCGTACCTGAATCTTGGTCTGCTGCGTTTCGCTCATAGGCTTGCCTGTTTTGCGTCGACTTTTTTCGTCAACACGCCACGGAGCCACGATGACATTACTCACCGGAATGACCCACGTACGTATGATAACGAATGCTTATAGTTGTTTGGCATCATACAATTTTATCAATAGGTGTTCAAACCAGAACAGCTTTTGATTGATCAACGGTTCAATTTACCAGCCTAGCAACAGTGCGCCTCGCGTGGGATCGATGGGTCAATCTCCCGGATTTTCCAGGCGATGGCGCTGCCATTCGCTCGTCGGCTCATTGAGACGCAATCTGGCATCGATGATTTGTTCTTCCATGTTGTAATGGCTGCTGAAGCCAAGGTGTTTCATCAGCGCTCGCATCGGATGATTGTCGACCATTATCTTGCCGAACATCTCCAGCGTGCCTACCCCCTTGCAGTAGTGAATCATCTTGTTCATCAGAAGATTGCCGAGCCCCTGACCATGCATGTCGTCGCGAATGATGATCGAGAATTCGGTACGAATGTTGTCGGGATCATTCCATACCCGAACGACGCCCAGCATCTCTCTAGCGTCATCCAAAGCGCCATTCGCGACGCCATGTTCGGCGATGAAGGCCATCTGACGATCGTAGTTGATCTGTGCCAGCGTCGATAGATCCCGCTTGGACAGGTCGGCTTTATGGTGAAAGTAGCGAAAGCGAATGCTCTCCTCGGAGAGCCGGGAGTGAAAGCCGGCGATCAAAGGCGCATCCTCGCCGCGAATCGGACGTATCTCGACATGCAGGCCGTCATCGAGCGTCACCCATTCCCGCAACTCTTCCGGGTAGGGCATGATCGCGTGGCGCGCCGGCGTACCGAGATCGAGAGCGAAATCCACCGCCACCAGACCGTCGCGATTGAGCAGCAGCGGATTGAGCTCCAGGCCGCGCAGCTCGGGAAGATCGGAGGCCATCTGCGACAGCTTGACCAGCAGTTGGCATAGTTGATCGATATCGCGCCGTGGGTCGCGCGAGTGCTCGAGAATCAGCTTGGCGGCATGCGTGCGGGAGATCAGGTCGTCGGCCAGGGTCATGTTCAGCGGCGGCAGCGCCACATGACGATCGGCCAGTACGTTGACCTTGTAGCCGCCGATGCCGAATACGATCACCGGCCCGAAGATCGGATCGCGGGTGATACCGGCGCACAATTGCATGGAGTGCTTGCCACGCTGCATGGGTTGCAGGCAGTAGCTGAAAATAGCGCTGTCGGGAAATTTCTCGCGCACCTTGTCGCCCAGCCGATGTATGCCATCGGCGACCTGCTCGGGCGTTTGCAGATCCTGCAGCAGCCCCGCTGACAGCTTGTGCGGATGCTGGCGATAGCGAAACGGCACGCAGTTATGCGCATGAATCACCTTGAGTGCCAAGCGCTCCTGGCAATCGCCGGCCGCCGCCGCCCCCTCCTGCGGTGTGAATACATAGCGGCTTGGCGCCGTCGGAATGCCGTAAGCCGCCAGCACCTGAGCGGTTTCTTCGTGCGTCAAAAGCTCTCGCCCACGCGCCTTGGCCTGCTCGATCAGGCGATGGCAGCGCGCGCGGATCGCCTGCGTGGTGGTGAACGGAAGGCTTGGCGGCGTTTGTTGCAGCAATGCCTGCACCCGCTGGTAATCCACCATGTGCATGAAAGCCTTGACCGCCTTTTCCGGCGAAATATAGGTGGGGATGCCTGCCAGATTGCACTCGTGACGCGCCGAAAGCGCTTCCTCCAGCCCCATCCAGCTGGTCAGCAGATTGCGCCTGAAGCGCTTGCGATTGGCGACGATCGCCTGTGCGGTACGCTTCGACGGCGCCAGTCGGGTCGGCGCATGCACGACCAGTACGACATCGACATTGGCATCGGCGGCGACGATCTCCAGCGCCTCGACGAACCGCTCGGGCGACGCGTTGCCACCCAGGTCCACCGGGTTGCGCCCCGGCAGGCTGACATCGAAACCGCCCTCGAGCAGGGCCTGGCGCGTCGCATCGTCGAACTGGGCCAGTTTGCCGCCGGCGCCGATCAGCTTGTCGATCGCCAGTAGCGCCGGCCCAAGCCCATTGGCGACGATCGCCAGCCGGTCGCCGCGCAGCGGTTTCATGCGCGAGAGGGTTTCGAGTGCATCGAACAGCTCGTCGGAGTTATCGACGCGCACCACTCCGGCGCGAGCCAGCGCGGCGTCGACGATCACGTCGCGATTGGCGATGCCCGGGGTCGCCGGCACATCGGAAAGATCGGACTGAGGGGTTCGCCCGCTCTTGATCGCCAGTACCAGGCGATTTCGCGATGCATCGCGCAGCGCCGTCATGAAATGCTGCGAGTCGTGGATCCGCTCGAGATGCAGCAGAATCGCCTGGCTGGGCGAATACTGATTGATGTAATCGATCAGATCGGGAAGCATCACATCGACGCTATCGCCCAGTGTCACCAGATGCGAGAAGCCGATCCCCCGCCCCGCCGCCCAGTCGATCATGGCATTACCGAGCATGCCCGATTGGCCCAGATAAGCGACCCGGCCCGGCTTTACCGGCTGGCTGGCATAGGTGGCATTGAGATGGCGCCCCGGCACGATCAGTCCCAGGCATTCAGGCCCTAGCACACGGATGCCCGAGTGCCGCGCCGCCTTGAGCATGCGTTCGCGAACCGAGCCGCCGTCGGCGCTTTTGTCATCCAGATAGGCGCCACCCGAGAGTACCATCGCCGCCTTGACGCCGATTTTTCCCAACTGCTCGATCGATTTGGGTATCGTTGCCACCGGCGTACAGAGCACCGCCAGATCGGGCACCGATGGCAGCGCCGAAACCGACGCAACGCAGCGCTGGCCGAACACCGTATCGTAGCCCTTGGGGTTGACCGCCCAGATGGCGCCGGGAAAACCGCTCTCCTGCAGGTTGCGGATCACCAGCCCGCCCATCGAATGGGGCTTTTCCGACGCACCGATGACGGCAAGGCTCGCCGGTTCGAAGAAATGACGCAGAAAGCGCGTACCCACGGCTGGCTAGCTCCTCGACACGATGGCTTTCCCTGTGTACGACTTATTGACACTGTCATGCAAGCGCCGGCAATGATTAATGTCTCGTCAGACCGGGAGAGCGCCATGATCACGTCGTTAATCAGCCATCCGCATTGCGATCTGCATCATATGGGACCGGGACACCCGGAATGTCCCAGGCGATTGGAGGCGATACGCGCCCGTCTGGCGCTTGGCGGCGTGCTGCAACAGACCATGCAATCGGATGCCAAACCGGCGAGCGACGAGCAACTCACGCGGGTGCACCCATTGCGCCACATCGAGGCACTGGAGAAGTGCGTGCCCAGGCAAGGGCTTGTCACGCTGGATGCCGACACGCTGATGAATCCCGATAGCCTGATTGCCGCGCGGTTGGCCGCCGGCGCCGTGGTTCGCGGCGTCGATCAGGTCTTTCGCCAGCAAGCCGACAATGTCTTATGCGCGGTGCGTCCGCCCGGCCATCACGCCGAAGCCACCGAGGCCATGGGTTTCTGCTTCTACAACAATATCGCCGTCGGCGCCGCGCATGCGCGGGCCTGCTACGGCGTGGAGCGCATCGCGATTCTCGATTTCGACGTGCATCAGTGCAACGGCACCATCGATATCTTTCGCGACGATCCGAACGTGCTGATCTGCACCAGTTTTCAATTTCCGTTCTATCCCTGGCGCTATCTGACTCCCGATTACGAGAACGTGATTGCCACGCCGCTCGACCCCGGTAGCGATAGCGGTGTCTTCCGTCGGGCCGTCGAGCGCGATTGGCTACCTGCGCTTCAGGCGCACCGCCCGGAGCTGATACTGGTTTCGGCGGGCTTCGATGCCCATCGCGAGGACCCCATGGCCGATATCCGCCTGGAGGACGAGGACTATCACTGGATTACGGAATTCGCCATGGATATCGCCCGCATCCATGCCGGCCATCGCCTGGTGTCGGTCCTTGAGGGCGGCTACGACTTGGATGCCCTGGGGCGTAGCGCCGAAGCGCATGTCAGGGCATTGTTGGGATTGCCTTATCAACGCGCTTAGAAAGCTCAGGTTTCCCGCTTGCAGGAAACTTGCTCCCTTCGCGCCTGGCTCGCATGTCGCAAGTGATTAGCTCCAGCGCGCACTTGGCCTCTTTGCATCGATTCGATGTGGTAGGATTCAGGAAATAAATTTCCAATCGTGAACTGCCATGTCCGCCACAACCGATCAGGATGCCGCGCTGCGTATCGCTTCGGGCCGCAAGCCTTTCGTCGAGCCGCTGCGCCTGGGCGACCGGCTCAAGGAGATTCGCCTGGCCAACCAATGGACGCTGGAAGACGTCAGCCAGCGTACCGGCCTCGCACGCTCGACCCTGTCCAAGATCGAGAACGACCTGATCTCGCCGACATTCACCGCGGTCCAGAAACTGATCAACGGGTTGGGCATCGACCTGCCGCAATTGCTCAGCCAACCCAAGCCGCAGTCACGTACACTGGGGCGGCGCGATCTGACGCGCGTCGGCGGTGGGCAACTGCACCCAACGCCGACCTACGAGCATGAGTTGCTATCTCATCAGCTGGCGCAAAAGCGCATGATCCCCTTCAAGACGATCGTGCGTGCGCGCAGCTTCGATGAATTCAGCGAGTGGGTGCGCCACGATGGCGAGGAATTCCTGATCGTTCTCGAAGGAGCGATCCAACTCTATACCGAGTTCTATGAACCGCTGAGCCTGGAGCATGGCGACAGCATCTACTTCGATAGCGACATGGGGCATGCGCTGGTATCGATCAGCGAGAACGATGCCATCGTGCTGTCGGTATGTACCCGCGCTGAAACCGGCTAGATTCGACGAAAAAAGCGCCTGGCGAGTTCTACCAGACGCTTTTTGCTCGCTTACCGCAAACAACACCACTTATCGCTGCGATCTCACTGCAGTGGCGCTTCGCCTTTCAGCTCACGCTGCATGGCCTTTTCGGCATAGTCGGCACCGTAGCGCTGCCGCGACCAGAAATACATCGCCAGACCCAGCAGCATCCAACCACCGAAGACCACCCACTCGACCGGCAACAGCGCCGATGGGCTGCCCGGCAAATACAGCAGAACCAGTGCCGCCGACATCACCACGGCGAGCCCGCCGACCAGCTTGCCGTAACCCACCTTGAACGGGCGCTCCATCTCCGGCTCACGGAAGCGCAGCACCAGAAACGACAAGGCCACGAATAGATAAGCGGTCACGATGCCGAGCCCGCCGGCATCGACCAGCCAGACCAGCGCGGGGCGGCCGAAGAACGGTGCCAGGCTGGAAACCACGCCGATCAGCAGGATGGCATTGACCGGCGTCTTGTGGCGCGGATGCAGCTTGCCCAGAAAGGCCGGCAACATGCCCGCTTGCGCCAGCGCGTAGATGGCCCGCGAGCCACCGATATAGAACGCGTTCCAGCTGGTGATGATCCCGGCGACACCGGCCAATACCATCAACTTGCCCGCCCAGGGTGCGGCAAATACCGCCTGCATGGCATCGGGCACGGCCAGCGTGCTGCCGGCCAGCTCCTCGGGCGCGAGCATCAGCGAGGTGCCGAGAATGATCAGCGCGTACCAGAACACCGCGAGAATCACCGAAAACATCAGTACCCGACCGATCTCGCGAAACGGCAGGTCGATCTCCTCGGCGGCCTGGGGGATGACGTCGAAACCGACGAACATGAACGGCACCATGATCAGCACCGTCATGATCCCGCCAATGACGCCATTCTCGACACTGAACAACGGTTGCATGGTCGCGGCTTCCCCGGTGAACAGCGCCCCGGTGATGAACATGACGCCCACCACCATGATCAGCAGTGTCACCAGCTTCTGCACCAGCGCGGCGGTGCGAATGCCGATGTAGTTGATCCACATCATCACCAGCGAGCCGATCAGGCCGACGGCAACCCAGGTCGCCTCGACCTCCCAGCCGGCGACGGTCCACAGGTAGCCGACCGAGTAGCCGGGAAACAGCTGATCGAACACCGTGGGCAGCGCCACGGCCTCGAAGGCCACCACGCTGACGTAACCCAGCACGATGGTCCAGGTGCAGATGAACGAGGCGAAATGGCCCAGCGCCCGATAGCTGTAGACATGTTCGCCACCCACCTGCGGCATGGCCGAGGCCAATTCCGCGTAGGTCAAGCCGACCAGTACGATGGCGACACCGCCAATCAGAAACGCCGTGATCGCCCCCAGGCTGCCGGCGGATTGAATCCAGCTTCCGGTCATTACGATCCAGCCCCAGCCGATCATGGCGCCGAAGGCCAAGGCCAGTACATCCTTGCGCGCCAGAACGCGCGACAGCTTGCCGTCCGTCGTTGAATGGGTCATGGAGTTCCGTTCCTCCGAGAGTGATTGTTATCGTGGCCGTGGATGGCGAGCTTTGGTTCCGCTCGATACCTACGGCCAAGATAATTTACAAAACCCTTAAGGCACAAGCCTCGTGCCGGCGTCGTCCGGGATAGCTAATCGTGTTGCGTGGCATCGCCGCGCCATAACAATTTCCCGCTCTCCTCCAATGAGTAGCCGCCGAGCGACTGGGCCAGTCCCAGCCCCGCCACGCTGTTCATGAAATCAAACAGCTGTTGCAGTAAAGAGCGGAAATAGACATTGCGCGGCGTCACCAGATCGAAGGCCTCTTCGCTAACGGGAATGAACCCCAGCCCGAACTCGTTGGCCGCCGACAGCGTGCCCGGACCGATATCCACCTCTTGCCTGGCGACCAGCGAAGCCACCTCTCTTTCACTATAGGCCACCGCCTGGCAATTGAGCTGATCGAGACGCAACTGCTGGCCGGCCAGCCACTCCTTGAGAAAGCGCTGCGAGCCGGCGCCCTCCTGGCGTATCGCCCAGCGCCGACCGGCGCCCGAAAGCGCTTGAGACAGGCCTCGAGGGTGCAGTGGCAGGTGGCGATCCTCATGGCGCACGATCAATCCTTGCGTGCGCCGAAACAGGCGCACCATGACCCACTGGCGATAACCGCCATGCCCGCGGATCAGCGCCGGGTGGCGCAGTTCGCTCTCTTCGGCACGGCCCCAGTGAATGGCGCAGACATCGGCGCGCCCCTGGGAGAGCAGGTCGAGTCCGAGTTGTGTCCCGGTGACGCTATAGCCATAGAACGCCTGCCCCTGCTGCTGCTGGTTGAGGCGCATGACCAGCGCCGACAACAGCGGGTCGTCGCTACCGGTGATCATCAGCCGGTCGGCGAGCACACCATGGTGGCAGGACTCGAGGATCCACTGCTCGACCAGTTTGCGCGGGAATAGCCATTTGCCGGTGATCTTGGTCGCCGGCAAAGCGCCTTCGCTCGCCAATTGGTAGATCTTCTTTTCGTTGAGGTGCAGTAACTCGGCAACGTGGTGCACGTTGAGGAACGGATTGTCGGTATCGTTCACCCGCGCTCTCCCGCTGTCCTGGTGTGTGTCGCCTTGCGGTCGCCAGGGCGTCGGGGCGGCGGCGCGTCCAGCAGCAATCGCCCCGCGGCATGGATGGCCTGAAAATGCCGGCCCTTGGCACGGGCGATCAGCAACACCCCGAAGCGCTCGGCCAATTCGACGCCCTTTTGCGTCACTCCCGAGCGCGACACCAACACGCCGATGCCCATCTGCGCCACCTTGAGCACCATCTCGGAGGTCAAACGCCCGGTGGTGTAGAAGATGTCGGCCTCTTCTTTGCTGCCTGCCTCATTCAGCCATTGCCGCCCGGCCAGGGTGTCCACGGCATTATGGCGACCCACGTCCTCGACGAAATCGAGTACCCGATCCTGATGGCACAGCGCGCAGCCATGCACCGCGCCGGCATTGCGGTAGGTCTCGTTATAGGCGCCCAGGTTGTCGAGCAGGCGATAGAGCACCGACTGCGCCAGGCGTGTCGCCGGTAGCGGGGTCAATGCCGTGGCATCCAGCAGGCGACCGAATACCGTGCCCTGCCCGCAGCCGGTGGTCACGGTGCGCTGCGAGAGGCGCGTTTCGAGATCCTCCGGCAAATGGCGCGTCACGACGGCTGCCGCCTCCACGTCCCAATCGACCTGTACCGCCTCGATATCCTCGACGCGTACCAGCAGGCCCTGGTTGCGCAGATAACCGACCACCAGCGCCTCGGGCTCGGCACCGAGCGTCATCAGCGTGACGATCTCGCGACGATTGAGATACAGCGTCAAGGCGCGCTCGGCGGCGATCGCCTGGCTGTGCGCCTCGCCGAATTCATCGATCACCGAGATTTCCAGCGTAGTGGGCAAGCGTGCTCGACTTAGGTCAATTTGGCTCATGTTGGCGTTCTCCCCATCGGTTCGTGCAGCATAACAAGGAAATCCACGGACAACCGAAGCGCGTGTCGGCTTCAGGATACGGCACGCCCCTTGCTTGAGAACAGCCAGTAGCGATCGAATGGAGACCAGCCCACCATGCCCAGCGATAGCCTGCGCACCCTGAGCCTGCGCGTCGAGGGTCGGCCGCACACCGTCAAGGGATTTACCGTCACCCAATGGGATGTGACCGCGCTCGAGCCCGGCAGCGTCGGGCCGTACGTGCTCGGTTTGCAACTCTACATGACCGAGCGAGCCGCCTATCGGCATAACATCGGTGCGGGTTCCCCGCGCTTGTTCGTGCGCTGCGAGGAGCGCGACGACGTGGTCTTCCCCGATGCGCTTACCGCCAGCCAGGAAGTCGCCGCCGGCTGGATGGATGGCGAGCGTCTGGTGCTCGACGTGGCCATGCCATTGGCCATCCAGGCCTGGCTGGAGGCCTACCTGGTGCGCCACGGCGAAGGGGACGACGGTGCCCGTAAGAAAAAGCGCAAGGGCGCCGGGCGCGCCAGGGAAATCGATCGGGAGAGCCGGGCATGAGTCGCTTCGAGCGCTGGTCGCGCCGCAAGCGTGGGCTGGATGACGATCCTGGTTACGAGACCGAGGTATGGTCGGATACGACAACGGCCCCTGCCGACATGCCGCCGGGCGAGATCGACCCGGTAGCGAACGCGGCCGCTGGTGTGGATGATGGCATCAGCGAAGCGCAAGAGCCAACCTGCGAGCAAGGCGCGCTCGATGACGAGCTCCCCGACCCCGATACGCTCGACCCGAGCGGCGATTTCAAGGCCTACCTGGCGCCGGGAGTCAGCCCGGAACTCAAGCGCCGCGCGCTGCGGCACATGTTCACCGCCAGCCAATACAACGTGCGCGACGGCCTCGACGATTACGATCAGGACTTCACCCAGATGCGCGATTTGAGCCGCGATGTCGCATCGCAATTGCGTAGCTGGATGAAGCGGCTGCCGGAAGATACCGAAGCCAGCGATCACAGCGATACCGCAACCCTGACCTCTCGCGAGCAAGGCGAGCAACCCATTACGCGAACGAGCGACACGCTGGATGCCCACGCCGAAGACCTAGAGCGGGACGTCGCCGATGAACCTGACCCATCGCGACCCACAAGCGGGACAGTCTGACGCAGGAGGCTGCTGTTTTTTAGCGTTGCGTTCCGCCGGCGTGGCATCTGGCGGAGCCAAGCGACTCTTACTCAGGTATCGCTACTGCTTATATACATAGGTGGCCAACAGGGTCTGGCGGCGCAGCGACATGGCAAGCGTTGAATACCGACCAGACACCGACGAATAAAACCCTGTACGCCGCCTGACCGACATGATGATGAGGTGACATGACACAGCGTATCACTGCGGCAACGCTGGACGAGCCCCGCGACCGGGCAGCCAGGGAAGCGGCTCGGGCCAAGGTGTCCTGGCCGGTGAATCTGGCCCCGGCAGGCGTCAGCTATACCAGCCAGGGCCATTTGCTGATCGTCGGCGACGAAGCCAGCGCTCGTCTCGCCGCCCAGCGGCTTCATGCCATGCAGGCCCTGGCCTCGATATCGCTGCTGGTCAATCGAGAAACGCCAGCCGATATCGATCGCAACGGCGCACTGGCCGCTTTCGAAGCCACGTCCCACCTGCCCTGCTACTCGGCGACGCCCCTGCACATTCAAGGTTATCTGGGCGCGTTCACCGTCGAGATGCCTTTTCATGACGACGCAGGCACCGCCAATCTGGCGCGCGCCTGTATCGGTCGCGACGCTTTCGACCTGGTGCTGGACCTCGGCTCGCCCGCCCAACTCGATCTGCAGTTGCCGCCACCGGGTTATCATGCCGTGCGTTGGGGAAGCGACGCTTGCGATGAGGCGCTGGAAACGATCGCCTACAGCGTCGGCGAGTTCGAGAAGCCCCGCTATTTCCAGATCGACCATGCCATCTGCGCGCATGACTCGAACGGCAGGACCGGCTGCACCCGCTGCCTCGACGTCTGCCCCGCCGATGCTGTCGAAAGCGTGAAAGGCCGAATCGAATCCTGGATCGAGATCGATCCGTTTCGCTGCCATGGCGCGGGAAGCTGCACCAGCGTCTGTCCCACGGGAGCGATCCAGTACACGTTGCCGCAGCCGCAGCGTCAGCTCGATTACGTGACGCGCCTGCTCGACGCCTACCGCCAGGCAGGCGGTCAGGCGCCGGTAGTGCGCTTCGTCGATCAGGCCTGGCTCGAGCGGGAGAGCTCCCCTGTCGCCGGGCATGTTCTCGACGTCCCGCTCGAGGAGCTTGGTGCGGCGGGCCAGGAGCACTGGCTGGCGGCGCTGGCCGATGGCGCCGCGCAAGTACGTATTCAGCGTCATGCCGGGTTGGCGCCCAGTCTCGCCACGCTGATCGTCGATCAGCTTGCCCAGGCGCAAGCCCTGCTTGTCGCGCTCGGCCATGATCCGCGGCGAATTTCCGTTATCGATACAGCGGAGCAGCGCGATGCGGCGGCCCTTTTCGAGCCGCTGCCCCCACGCGATATTCCGCTAACGCCAATCAGCGGCAAGCGCGAGCGCCTGAATGGCGTCATCGAGCATCTGGCCAAGTTGGGTACGCCCAGCGGCGTACGCGAGCCGATGCCTACCGGTGCGCCCTTCGGCACCATCGCCGTGAATGACGAAGCCTGCACGCTGTGCCTGGCCTGCGTCTCCGCCTGTCCGACACCGGCGCTGGCCGGTGGCGACGATCGCTCGCCGCAACTGAGCTTTCACGAGGCCGATTGCGTGCAGTGCGGCCTATGCGAAAGCACCTGCCCCGAAAGCGCGATCGCCTTGCAACCTGGCTTTCTGGCCGACATCGAAGCGCGTGCGGCCCGACGCATCGTCAAGCAGGAAGCGGCCTTCACGTGCATTGCCTGCGGTACGCCCTTCGCGACCGTCAGCACCATCGCCAGTATCAAGGCCAAGCTCGTCGATCACCCCTATTTCGCTGGCGAGGCACTCAAACGCCTCGAGATGTGCGAGGACTGCCGCGTCAAGGACGTGTGGCACGAACTGGCGCGCAACCCCGAAGCTCAATTGAAGGTATGAACATGCCGCCAATCGCCGAATACGATGCCTTGCGGGCCGATGTCTACCGACTATTGGCACGGTTGGTGCGCGAAGCGCCGGATGGCGACCTGCTCGATTTCCTGGCGGGTCTCGAGGCGATGGATGATGCCGGTGAACTGAAAGCCCATTGGGCGGCGCTGGCGCTGGCCGCGGCCAATACCCAGCCGGAGCCGCTCGAGCGGGCGCACTTTCGGCACTTGATCGGTGTCATTCAGGGTGAGCTTACGCCTTACGCCTCCTGGTACCTGACCGGCTCGCTGATGGAGCTGCCCTTGGTCGAGCTGCGCCAGGATCTACAGCGCCTCGGCTTCGAACGCGCGCCCGATGTCAAGGAGCCCGAGGACCATTTCGCCGCCCTGTGCGAAGTCATGGCGATGCTGATCGAAGCCGAACCCGCCGAACAGGGCCGCTTCTTCGCGCGCCATCTGGCGCCGTGGGGGCTCGATTTCATGACCGATCTGGCGACGGTGGATACCCCCTTCTACGCCAGCGTCGGCCAATTGGGGCATGCATTTCTACAGCAGGATCAGCACATGCTGGACGAGGTGGGCGACACGCTGCGATTGATCGACCCCGCCCAGCCAGCACATCGACAACAACGACTGTAACGACCCGAGGAGAAGGATCATGGGCAAGACATCGAGCACGGCTGACAATCCTCAGCGCCGCCGTTTTTTGCGTAATTTTGGGTTGGGTACCGCCGCCGTGGGTGCCGCGGCGAGCATGGGTCATGTCACTTTCGCTCAGGCCGATCAGGGCAGCGACGCGGCGACGACCGCCGCCCCGGATACGCACTACCGCGAAACCGATCACGTGCGTGCTTTCTACGCCACCCTGCGCGACTAGCGCCACACCGGTAAGAGGAGCGTCATCATGCGTCTGACCCGTAAATCCGCGCAGCCGGCCGGCCAGGGGCTGGGTATCTCGCGTCGTCAATTCCTCCAACGCAGTGGCGCTGCCACCGGTGGCCTGGCTGCTGCCGGCTTCATGGGCAACACCATGATGCGGCGTGCCCAGGCACAGGAAAAAACCGCCGTCTCCGAGGCCCCGGTCGAAACCAAGCGCACCATCTGTTCGCACTGCTCGGTGGGCTGCGGCGTTTATGCCGAGGTTCAGGAAGGCGTCTGGACCAAGCAGGAGCCCGCCTTCGATCACCCCGTCAACCGTGGCGCCCACTGCGCCAAGGGCGCATCGCTGCGTGAGCATGGGCACTCCGTGCGGCGTCTCAAGTACCCGATGAAGCTCGAGGGCGGCGAATGGAAGCGGCTCTCCTGGGAGCAGGCGATCGACGAGATCGGCGACAAGGTGCTCGAGCTCACCGATCAGTACGGCCCGGATAGCGTCTACTGGCTGGGCTCGGCCAAGTTCAGCAACGAGCAGGCTTATCTATTACGCAAGTTCGCTGCCCTGTTCGGCACCAACAACACCGATCACCAGGCGCGTATCTGCCACTCCACCACCGTGGCCGGGGTCGCCAATACCTGGGGCTTCGGGGCGATGACCAATTCGCTCAACGACATGCAGAACAGCCGTTCGATGCTGTTCATCGGCTCCAACCCCTGCGAAGCGCACCCGGTGGCCATGCAGCACATCCTGCTGGCCAAGGAGCGCAACAACGCCAATATCATCGTCGCCGACCCGCGCTTCACTCGCACCGCCGCCAAGGCCAACAAGTACGTGCGCATTCGCCCCGGCTCGGACGTGGCCTATATCTGGGGCCTGCTGTGGCACATCTTCGAGAATGGCTGGGAGGATCGCCAGTTCATCGAGCAGCGCGTTTACGGCATGGACATGGTGCGTGCCGAGGTCGCCAACTACACGCCGGCCGTCGTCGAATCGGTGACCGGCGTACCCGAAGCCGACATGTACGATGTCGCCAAGCGGCTGGCCGATAACCGCCCGGGCTGCGTGGTGTGGTGCATGGGCGGTACCCAGCACTCCACCGGTAACAACAATACCCGTGCCTACTGCATCCTCGAGCTGGCACTGGGCAACCTTGGCGTTTCCGGCGGCGGTGCGAACATCTTCCGCGGCCACGACAACGTTCAGGGCGCGACCGACATGGGCCTGATGTCGCATTCGCTGCCCGGCTACTACGGCCTGACCGAAGGCGCCTGGCAGCACTGGGGCAAGGTCTGGGACGTCGACTACGAGTGGATGAAGAACCGCTTCGACCAGACCGAATACGCAGATGGCAAGCCGATGTACACCAACGGCATCACGGTGTCGCGGTGGATCGATGGCGTGCTCGAGGACGAAGAGCAGATCGCCCAGCGCAGCAAGCTCAAGGCGATGTTCTATTGGGGCCACGCGGTCAATTCGCAGACCCGCGGCACCGAAATGAAGAAAGCCATGAATCAGTTGGAAATGATGGTGGTGGTCGACCCCTACCCGACCGTCGCCTCGGTCATGCACGATCGCACCGATGGCGTCTACCTGCTGCCGGCGGCGACCCAGTTCGAGACCTCGGGCAGCGTAACGGCGACCAACCGCGCGCTGCAGTGGCGCGACCGGGTCATCGAGCCGGGGTTCGAGTCGCGTCCCGACCACGAGATCATGTATCTGCTGGCCAAGAAACTCGGCTTCGCCGATCAGATGTTCAAGAACATTCAGGTCAACGGCACCGAGCCGCTGGTCGAGGACATCACTCGCGAATTCAATCGCGGCATGTGGGTGGTCGGCTATACCGGGCAGAGCCCCGAGCGCCTCAAGACTCACCAGAAGAACTGGCACACCTTCGATTTCCATACCATGCAAGCGGTCGGCGGTCCGGTCGATGGCGAGTATTACGGCCTGCCGTGGCCCTGCTGGGGCACCGCCGAGTTCGGTCATCCCGGCACACCATTGCTCTATGACATGAGCAAGCCCGTGAAAGAAGGCGGTTTGACCTTCCGTGCACGTTTCGGCGTCGAGCGTAACGGCGTGAACCTGCTTGCCGATGGCGTGGCAAGCCAGGGTTCCGAAATCCACGACGGTTATCCGGAATTCACCGCCGACATGCTCAAGCAGCTCGGCTGGTGGGACGATCTGACCGAGGCCGAGAAAGCCGCCGCCGAAGGACAGAACTGGAAGACCGACCTCTCCGGCGGTATTCAGCGGGTATCCATCGAGCACGGTTGCGCGCCGTTCGGCAATGCCAAGGCGCGCTGCGAAGTGTGGACCTTCCCCGACCCGATTCCCAAACACCGCGAGCCGATTTACACCAGCCGTCGCGATCTGGTCGAGAAGTTCCCCACCTGGGAGGACGTCGAGTCGTTCAATCGACTGCCAACGCTGTATCGCTCGATTCAGGAGCAGGACTTCAGCGATCGCTACCCGATCATTCTGACTTCCGGGCGTATGGTCGAGTACGAGGGTGGCGGCGAGGAAACCCGCTCGATGGCCTGGCTGGCCGAGTTGCAGCAGGAGATGTTCGTCGAGATCAATCCCAAGCTGGCCAACGACCTGGGCATTCAGGACGGCAACATGGTCTGGGTCGAAGGCGCCGAAGGTGGGCGTGTCAGGGTCAAGGCCATGGTCACGCCGCGAGTCGGCCCCGATACGGTATTCATGCCGTTCCACTTCGGCGGCATGTTCCAGGGCGAGGATCTGACCGCCAAGTATCCCGAGGGAGCGTCGCCCTACGTGGTCGGCGAGGCGGCCAATACGGCAACCACCTACGGCTACGATCGGGTGACGCAGATGCAGGAAACCAAATGCACCCTGTGCCGAATCGAAAAAGCCTGACGACCTGACCCGACAGCGAAACCCGCGTGGAGCCCAGTGCCCCACGCGGGGACAAGGAGAACACCATGGCCCAGATGAAATTCATGTGCGACGCCGAACGCTGCATCGAGTGCAACGGTTGCGTCACCGCCTGCAAGAATGCCAACGAGACGCCGTGGGGCATTCAGCGCCGCCGTGTCGTCACGCTCAACGATGGTGAGCCCAGCGAGGTTTCGATCTCGGTGGCCTGCATGCACTGCGACGATGCACCCTGCATGGCCGTGTGCCCTACCGACTGCTTCTACAAGACCGACGACGGCATCGTGCTGCATGACAAGGATCTATGCATCGGTTGCGGCTATTGCCTGTATGCCTGCCCATTCGGTGCTCCGCAGTTCCCGCAGCAGAGCGCGTTCGGCGAGCGCGGCAAGATGGACAAGTGCACGTTCTGCGCCGGCGGTCCCGCCGAAACCAAGGAAGAGGAGTACGAGAAATACGGTGCCAATCGCATCGCCGAAGGCAAGCTGCCGCTGTGTGCCGAGATGTGCTCGACCAAGGCGCTGCTGGCCGGCGATGCGCAGACCGTGGCCGATATCTTCCGTCAGCGCGTCGTATACCGTGGTCACGAGGATGGCGCCTGGTCGGAACTCGATGGGCGGCCGACGCCGGATGTCTCCAATGGCTCCTTCAACAATCAAGGCTATTACGATGCGACCCGCCAAGGGTAAGGAGGCAAGTCATGGATAGGCTGACGAAGCACCTCCGGCGCCTGCTGTGCCTGGTGGCGGTGTTGCCGCTGATGCTGATACTGGCGTCCCCCGCCGCCTTGGCTCAGGAGCAAGGCACTGAAGGCTGGAGTGCGCAGGGCGAGATCAGCCAGGCGGTCGGTGGGGTTACCGCCGACACCTGGCGAGCGGTCAAGAACGGTGAGGATTTCATCGACAGTCGCGCCGACTCCACCTATGGCCTGATCAACCCCAGCGGCGAGTATTGGCGCCAGATACGCAATCGCTGGATCTCGCCCGGTGGGCTGATCGCCATCGGCGGCATGCTGGCGGTGCTGGTGATCTTCTATTTGATTGTCGGCAAGAACAAGCTCGACGAGCCGCGAAGCGGGCGCAAGCTGCTGCGCTGGACCGCGGTCGAGCGCGCCATGCACTGGACGCTGGCCTGCCTGTTCATCGCCCTGGCACTGACCGGGCTGAACCTGATGTACGGCAAGTTCGTTTTCCAGCCGCTGTTCGGCAATGGTTTCTGGGCACCGATGATCTCGGGCACCAAGATCGTGCATAACTACCTAGGTCCGCTGTTCGGCATCATGCTGATCCTGGTGCTGGCCAAGTGGCTGACCATCAATCTGCCCAAGAAGCACGATTGGACGTGGCTCAAGAAAGGCGGCGGCATGTTCGGCAAGGCGCACCCCGACGCCGGCTTCGCCAACGCCGGCGAGAAAGGCTGGTACTGGCTGCTGGCCACGGTCGGCCTGCTGGTGGTGATCAGCGGCCTGGTCATGGATTTTCCCAACTTCAATCAAGGCCGCGATACCATGCAATGGGCCAATATCATTCATGGCATCGGCTCGCTGGGCCTGGTGGCGGTGGCTCTCGGGCATATCTATATCGGCACGCTGGGCACGGAAGGCGCCTTCGAGGGCATGAAAACGGGCTACGTCGATGAGACCTGGGCCAAACAGCATCACAATCTCTGGTACGACGAGGTCAAGAACAGGGCCCCCGAGGCGGCACAGGGCAAGGCTGCCGATGACGATACGGCAACCGCTCAGCGGCCTAATTGAATCGCACCTTCAAGCGCTCACGACACCGCCCACGGGCGGTGTCTTTTGTTATGCTGGAGATCAATCGAAACCTTACCGGGAGAGCCCTGCCGCCATGCACGATCTAGATGATGCAACCCGCACCGAACTCGAAGCCGCCGCCTTCCGGCGCCTGCTCGCGCATCTCGATGCCAACAAGGACGTGCAGAACATCGACTTGATGATCCTTGCCGATTTCTGCCGCAACTGCCTCTCCAAGTGGCTGGTTGCCGCCGCCGACGAGCGCGGCGCTGAACTCGACTACGACGCGGCGCGGGAATACGTCTATCGCATGCCCTATAGCGAATGGAAAGACAAATACCAGGCCCCTGCCACGCCGGAGCAACTGGCTGCGCTCGAGGCTCGCAACCAGAACAAGGGACGCCCATGAGCGACGACCGCGACGCCTTCGTGGCGCTGGATATTGCCGTACTCACGGTCTCCGATACGCGCAGTGAAGATACCGACCGTTCAGGGCAGGCGTTGGTGGAGCGTCTCAGCGCGGCGGGCCACCGGCTCATCGAGAAGCGCATCGTCGCCGATGATGTCTACTGCATTCGCGCGGTAGTCGCCGAATGGATCGCCGATGCGCGGGTCCAGGTCGTGCTGACCACCGGCGGCACCGGTTTCACCGGGCGCGACTCGACGCCGGAAGCCGTCGGCGTGTTGCTCGACAAGAGCATCGAAGGCTTCGGCGAGCTGTTCCGGCATCTGTCCTGGCGGGAAATCGGCAGCTCGACCATCCAGAGCCGCTGTCTTGGCGGGCTGGCCAATGCCACGGTGGTATTCTGCCTGCCCGGTTCCACCGGTGCCTGCCGCACCGCCTGGGATGGAATACTCCAGGAGCAGCTCGATAGCCGGCATAAGCCCTGCAACTACGCCAATCTCGTCATTCCCGGGCGAGGCACGCATGGCTGAGATGCAAAAAGCCGATCTGCAGAGCGTCGAAGCGGCGCTCGATGCCATGCTCGCTGGCGTGTCCCCACTCGAAGCCGAATGGGTGAGCGCTTCTCAAACCGCCGGGCGCGTACTCGCCGAAGACGTCGCGGCGCGGCTCGACGTGCCGCCCGCCGACAACAGCGCCATGGATGGCTACGCCCTGCATGTGGCGGATGCCGGGCGTGAGCTACCGGTCAGCCAGCGTGTCGCTGCCGGCAGCCCACCGCAACCGTTGGAACCGGGGAGCTGCGCGCGTATCTTCACCGGCGGCGAAATTCCACCGGGTGCCGATTGCGTGGTCATGCAGGAGAACGTCGAAAAATGCGCTGCCGGCGTGCGATTCCCCGCCGCTCTGACGCTGGGCGACAACATTCGCCGGCGTGGCCGCGACGTGCGCACCGGCAGCCTTCTGCTCCCTGCCGGCGTTCGACTCGAGGCCGCGGCACTGGGCCATTTGGCTGGCCAGGGTATCACCGAGGTAGCGGTACGCCGCCGCCCGCGTATCGCCCTGCTCTCGACGGGCGATGAGATCGTCGACCCCGGGCAGCCGCTCGCCGCTGGGCAGATCTACAACTCCAATCGGCCCATGCTCAAGCGATTGCTGGAGAGGTTCGGCGGCGAGATCGTATTCATCGCCGCGGTACCCGACGACTTCGAAACCACCGGCCGGATACTGCGCCAGGCCGCGGAACAGGCCGATGTCGTGGTATCCACCGGCGGCGTCAGCGTCGGCGAGGAGGATCATGTCAAGCGTGCGCTGGAGCAGCTTGGAAAACTGGACCTGTGGCGCCTGGCGATGCGCCCCGGCAAGCCGCTGGCGCTCGGGCGTATCGCACGCGGCGATCATAGTGAAGCCCGCTTCGTCGGCTTGCCCGGCAATCCGGTATCGGGCTTCGTCGGTGCCTGGATTTATCTGCGGCCGTTGATGGGTGCGTTGTTGGGTTGCTCCGCTCTCGCCAGGCTGCCCCATCTGCGCGCGCGGGCCGGCTTCGCCACGCGCACCCAGGCACGCCGACACTATATGCGGGTGATGCTGGATTTCACGGCGGAGGGCATCGTTGCGCAAGCGTTCGCCGACCAGAATTCGGCGGTGCTGTCGTCATGTGTCGATGCCGATGCCCTGGCGGTGATTCCGGAACATAGCGAGATCCATGAAGGCGACTGGCTGGATTGCCTGTGGCTGGTGGAAGGCTAGGCGCGACGTCAAACCCGTAGCTGTCGCTTGAGATCGGGCCATAGCGCATGAAAGTCGCGCTCCAGCGCGGCGTAATCGTCCTCCAGCCAGGGAACCAGCTCGGCCAGGCGATTGGGGCCGGAGAGCCGCCGACCGACACCGGCCACCGCACTGCAGGTGAAGCCGAAATCGGCATAGCCGTTCAGCCAATCCTGGGCGATGAGCGCCGGCACCATGCTTGCCAGGCGTGGCGGCGTGGGATGCGCTTCGAGGACGCGATAACAGCGCCGTACCAGCGGTGCATCGGCGTAATGCCGGGCCACGAAGTGATCCCAGAGTATATCGAGTGCGATACCGGCATAGCGCCGCCCCTCGCGGGGTGCCCGGGCACGAGCCCCCAATAGCACGGGATGGGCGTCGACCGTTGCATCGACACGCCGATGATGACGAATGCCGAGTGCCATGTCGGTGGGCCAACTGCCAAGATCGGGACCTTTCACGCCATCGGCGATCAGGTTGCCGTAGAGAAAGGCATCGTTGCCATCGCGGGCAAGCCAGGCATGGGCGAGAAAGTTCATGGTTGGTGTGGATCGCTACAGGCAGTTGGTGGGTTTGGGTAAGCCAGCCAAACGTGCGGCGACCTTGGCCGGACTCTCGGGAAACAGCTTCATGAGATGCAGCGACTTGCCCTTGTCGGCACCGAGAGCCTGGCCGACTGCCTTGACCAATGGCCGCATCGCTGGCGCCGTCTCGAAGCGCGCATAGAAATCGCGCAGCACCTGGATGATCTCCCAATGCTCGGCGGTCAGTATGCGCCCCTCCTCCGCAGCCAGGGTCTCCGCCACGCCCGGCGACCAATCGTGGAGATCGACCAGATAGCCTTCGGGGTCGAGGCCGA
The DNA here is from genome assembly GCF_946887195.1 of uncultured Halomonas sp. The sequence goes on along the minus strand of NZ_CAMPKE010000001.1, from coordinate 185,242 downwards.
TCTCGCGTTCGCCAACCCGTACGTGACGGGCAATGCCTGTCGTCGCCATCAGAACCAGCTCACCGTACGCTCGGCCTCTTCGGTCAACACCACGAAACCCTGCATGTCGATCACCTGCGCTCGCTCATCACAGCGCTCTTCCAGGCCACGAGAAGCCAGGTCTTCACGCAGCACGAAGAGCCGACCGGCGATCGCCTCGAAGCGATCCGCCAGTGGCGTTAGCGCGCCATACACGCCATCTTCGATCAATAGCAGGCGATCGTCATCGCCCATCGCACGCAGCGTATCGCGATAGATGCAATTCGATGCCGGCGACCGGTTGAGCAGGTGCAACAGCATGCGCAGTCTTCTCCTCGTGGGGCGCTTGGATTAGAAAGTGAATATCGGCCCATGCTCGGCGAATAGCCCAGGCAGTGCCTCGGCCGCGACAGGAGTCACCGATAAGTGCAGATCGTCCGGCGCTAGCCCACGCTCGGCCAGCGATTCGGCATCCACTCGTACATCGTCTATGTCGTACATGGCCAGCATGTCCAGCGTCGGGTGTGTGCCCTTCTGGCCCAGCGGTCCGGCTTGCTGATGGCGCACCAGCGCTTCGACGCCATCGCCAAGAAACAGTAATGTCACTGCCTGGCCAAAGGCCGCACCGACCAACGCGACATCCAACCCTTCTCGAAGCCAGCTACTGCCATGCGGGGCATGGCGCAACACGACTAGCATCGATAAACCTCCTGGTTCGCCTATTGTCGACCGCTAGGGAGAAAACGTGATCAGACGATCGTGGGTCGTTCCGGCATCGACCAACTGACCGACGCCAGCCAACTCAAATGGCGCTTCCAGACTATGCCCCTGCTTGCCATGGCGCCTGGCTTCACGCTCGTCGAGCAAGCCCCGGCGCAGGGCGGCGGCGACACAAACCAACAGCGCGGTACCGTGAACGTCATGCAGGCGCTGCCAGGCATCGACCAGGTGCGGTTCGTCCTGAGGCGGCGATGCCAGCCGCGAGGCATTGTAGACGCCGTCGTGGTAGAAGAACACCGTCTCCAACCGGTGCCCGCGAGCGATCAGCGCGTCGGCGAAGCGCAGCGCCGAGTGCGCGGCTTGGTGGCTATAGGGCGCACCCTGAACGAGAATTGCATAGCGCATGCGATAGCTTCCTCGGCGTACAAACAAACCGGCCCCGCCTGGGCAGGCGGGGCCGTATCGCTACAACGATCCGGCGCGATCAGTCGTCGCTCATCACACCCAGCAGCATCAGCAGGCTGACGAACAGATTATAGATCGACACATAGAGCGTGATGGCCGCCAGAATGTAATTGGTTTCTCCCGCACGGTGTACGATCTCGCTGGTCTGGTAGAGGATCACCGCCGAGGAGAACAGCACGAAACCGGCGGAAACCGCCAGCGCCAGTGCGGCGATATCGAAGATCATCGCCACGACCATCGCCAGGATCAGTACGATGGCACCGGCCATCAGGAAGTTACTGAGGAAGCTGAAATCCTTCTTGGTAATCAGCGCCACGGCGGACAGGCCGACGAATGTCACCCCGGTCATGGCCAGCGCGGTCATGACTAATTGCGCGCCATTGGGTATGGTCAGGTAGAGGCTGAGCAGCGGCCCCAGCGTGAAGCCCATGAAGCCGGTGAAAGCGAAGGTCGCCAGCAATCCCATCGCGGAGTTGGCGGTCTTGTGTACCAGAAACATCAGGCCGTAGGCACCGATGAAGAACACGAAAATGTTCAACTGGGCGATGCCCATGGCCATTGCCGCACCGGCAGTCACGGCCGAGAACAGCAACGTCATTGCCAGCAACATGTAGGTATTGCGAAGCACTTTGTTGGCGCTGACCGCCTGCGTCTGCTGACGATCGGTCACATGTGAGGATTGGTAGGCCATGAATCGAGGCTCCCTGTGCGTTATTGATCTCGATAATAGACCAAGGATGCAGGCTTGGCGTTCCCTTCGCAAGCAACATCATTTAACGCGTCGCATGTCGTGCATGCGGAGCCGATCCAGGCGCGTGGCGGATATCGATTTCAGTACTGCTTGAAACAGTGGCGACGCTGCTCGAAGTGCTCATGCCGAGCGAGCGTTTCGACCGCATCGCGCAGGCACTGCGAGTCGTTGGGATCATCCACCTCGACCAGCAGAATATTGGCGACACCGCCCTCTTCGGAACTGCCCATGGGTAGATGCTGCAGGTCGCTCATCAATTCGACGTAGCGATGCGAGTCGTCGTCCCGGCCGATCGCTCCGATGATGTGCACGTTGGCGAGCTGTGCACTGCCAACCTGCTCTATCGGCACGCGTGTCATGTGCTCTGCCATGGTCCTTTCTCCTTGATGGGTATAGCCGGGCCACCCTGTTCCTTCCAAACGCCTTGTTCTCTTAACCCGCTGATTGCCAACGCTCTTGACGACTGCGCAAAAGTTGGTAGTATTCAACGCCGTGAGCCGGAGGGATGGCAGAGCGGTTGAATGCACCGGTCTTGAAAACCGGCAAGGGTTAACGCCCTTCCAGGGTTCGAATCCCTGTCCCTCCGCCACTCACTCCCTTTCCTGCTCTCTCCCGCTCCACTCGCTCGTGTCCGAACTGTCATAATCCTGTGTGTCGTCCGGATCCGATCCCGGCTCCTTCGATGTCTCTCTTTCGTATTCGCGTGCGGCCGCAATCGCTTCGGGTTCGGTATCGTGGCGGGATACTTCGGAGTGATTCGAGGCGCTGACGTCGACCACTCTCCAGCCGCTGATCAATATGCTGTCCTCGCGCTCTTCCTTGATAGGCTCGACGCGTGCCGTGCGAGTCATGGCCACCTCCTACTGTTGTGCCGGGTATTGAGCCTGCTTCAATTGATTCACCAGGTGCACGCTGTTACGGGCGAATCCCGCCGTCGCCTGGGCGACCGCGTCGGGCGTCTTCGGCAAATCCTTGAAATCGCCCGGCTGCATCGCTTCGCCGACCCAGTAGGTGCATGCGTTGGCGGCAAGGGTGAAACCGACATCGTTCAACCCTTGAAAAAGATCCGCGACCACATGGTGAGCGCCATCTTCGTTGCCGACCACCGCGACACCGGCGACTCGACCATATGAAACCATGCGCCCCGCGTCGTCTTTCTCGCCGAGAAAGGCATCCAGGCGCTCGAGAACACGCTGGCAAAGACTCGATGGATGGCCCAGCCAGATCGGCGTGCCGAGAATGAAAATATCGGCATCCAGTACTTTTCGGCGGATCTCGGGCCAGTCATCGCCCTCACCCTCATCGGAGGTTACGCCGGGTTTAATATGGTAATCCGCCGCGCGCAGCAGCTCGGTTTTTACGCCATGGCGTTCGAACTCAGCCAAGGTTTGCGTTAACAACCGCTCGCAGGAGGATTCGGTGGGAGAGGATTTCAATGTACAGTTAATAGCGAAAGCGGATAGCGTCACGGTATCGTCCTTTGATTGCCGGTTAGCGAAGGCGGACTGCCGAGAGTCGTCGCCAAAGACAAATGGCCATTTCCTGGGCTCATATCGGCTTGTCCTTCTTCTCAGGCTGGCAAGCCGATATGAGCTTGTCAATTTGCAACTTGCTCGTTTCGGCCGATAAACGGTAAAACGCGGATGTTCGATGGCACAGGCATGTAAGTTACTTGAAGTAGCGGTATTTAACGTTTCGATACCTATTATTACGTTATGCCACGCTTAATGTGTGTATCGATGCGAAATCATCGTCGGTAATTCATAGTTTAATTAGGAACGCAATCGATTCAAAATAACGTTAAAACAAACTCTGGAATCGCATCGCGCAAGCCATCTATAATCGTGCAGTCATCTATAATAATGATGTTCTGTATAGAGAAAAATAATGTCAAATCCTGAAAAATGGGATATCTGGATATGGGTAATCTGGGTTCTGACGGCGGGCTCGGCAATAGGCTCGACGTTTCTGATCATGCGCTGCGGCATTATTACTGAAACAATGATTACCGATAACGCCTCTATTATTCGTACAAGCTACGATTACCCGGTTATTTTCGGTCTGATCGGACTAACACTGGTTCTGCTATTGCTTACCGTTTTTTGTTCGATGATCAATGACGATTTGAAGAACACCATCGATTTCTATCGCCAGGATGGGGTGGAAAGCGATCAGGGGCCTCTCCCCGACTCCTCCCGCCATCAATTGGCCAGTGATGAGTTCGCGGACGGTAGCAAGGCATTGAAAGTCCTGCGCATGTCCTTGGGCAGCCCGCTGCTGGGTACGATTACCGATAAAGCGGTCATCTACCATATCAACGATATTTCCGTTTCGACGGCGGCAGAAGCCAATGCCGCGCTCATCGAGGGAAGCAATACCGTTCAGTGGAAAGATGCCAGCGGCAACGTCAAGACGTCGGAAATCATAGTGCACGACCGGGATCTCAAGGCCGAATTCGAGCAGCTCTACCGGTCGTGATCCAACTTGACGACAACCCACGCTGGGTCACTGATAGAGCCTCAATCCCACCTTGGTCACTCGGTTGCCATTCATCGCACTGACCACCCAATGGATGCCATGCCAACCGACATCGTCGCCAACCACCGGATGTCCACCGACACGCAATGACACGAATTCGCCCAACGACATGTCATGCTCGCCGGGACTGAGCGTCAGGCCATAGGCATCGGCAACGTCGCTCATCAGCGCCTCGCCATCTAGCGTGAACGTGCCGAAGAAGGCACGCTCACGCTTGAGTCGGGCATCGCCATTGAACAGTCTATTGAGCGCTGGCAAATCGTCGGTGCGCCCGATCACGCAGAGCATATCGCCAAGCTTAAGCCGTGTGCTGCCCTTGGGGTGCAACATCGCATGCTGACGAAACAGTGCCGAAATCAGTGCCCCCGAAGGAAAGCGCAGCAGGCGAATCGGCACATCCTCCAAGGCTTCGTTCTCGACCTGATAGACGAATATTTCATAATCGTTTTCGGGCAGGACACCCAGCACCCCACGGTGATTGGGCGTAACTCCCGTGGGTATATCGACGCGGGTCCAACGAGACATGGGGGCTAACGATGTGCCCTGTATCAGCAGCGATAGCAGGACCACGAAAAAGGCCACGTTGAAATACAGCGCGGCATTTTCGACGCCGCCGATCACCGGAAAGATCGATAGCACGATCGGTACTGCGCCGCGCAATCCCACCCAGGAGATGAAGGTGATTTCGCGCCAACGAAAACTGAAGAAGGGCTTGATCGCCAGGAGCACCGCCAGCGGTCTCGCGACCAAGATCAAAACGAGCGCCACCAAACCGCCGGGCACGGCATACTCGAGCATTTCGCTAGGCGAGACGAGCATGCCCAGCACAAGAAATAGACCTATCTGGCTCAGCCAGGCCAGCCCATCGTGAACCGGTAGAATGAATTGAAGATGGCGTCCCGGCCGATTGCCGATCATCAGCCCAGCCAGATAGATGGCCAGGAAACCGCTTCCTCCCAGGGCGCTGGTCAAACCGAAGATACAAAAACCCAGTGCCAGGGCCAATAGGGAATACAACCCTGGAGCCAGGTCTATCGAGCGCAGCAATCGCCCGCTCAGCCAACCGAAGCCTATGCCGATCAGCAGGCCCAGGCCAAACTGCTTGATGAACAGCAACAGCGTATCCAATGGCCCGCCAATATCACCCGTTAACATTTCTATCAGGGTGATGGTCAGGAAGATTGCCATCGGATCGTTAGTACCCGATTCGATCTCCAACGTGGCGCTGACGCGCTCGTTGATGTTTACCCCACTCCCGCTGAGCATCGAGAATACCGCCGCCGCGTCGGTGGAGCCGACGATGGCGCCGACCAGCAATCCCTGGATCAGGCTCAGGTCGAAAATCCACATCGCGAAGACGCCGACCACCCCGCTGGTGACGAAAACGCCTACCGTGGCCAGCGACAGGGCCGGTTTGAAGCCAACGCGAAACGTCTTCAGCCGTGTTCTCAAACCGCCATCGAGCAGGATCATCGCCAGGGCCAAATGGCCGATGATGAAAGCCAGGGAGTAGTCGTCGAAATCGATGCCGAGCAAGCCATCTTCACCGGCCAGCATTCCCAATCCCAGGAAAATCACCAATAACGGCAGCCCGAACAGCGATGAAAGACGACTGGCGAGAATGCTCAGCGCGATCAGCGAGCCACTGAAAAGAAACAGGGTATTGATGCTATCCATGGCGGGGCCTTTCGGGAAACGACTCGCCAATTATGCCATGCCGCCCCACTTACCGCGACGGACGATGCCCATACGCCGCCATGCAGTGGCTCGCTTCGAGCCGGCTGAAGCGGACCGGCGCCGTTGATTCCCCAGGCTGGTCACGGCGTCGCCGCTGAGGATAGACTGAGCGGCCGCAACCGCAGCGGGGCCAGCCCTCGCCGTTCAGAAAGGACGCCATGACCATAGTGCTGCGCAATATTCTACCGATGGCATTGATCCTGATGCTGGCCATCATTGGCCCGGCATCGGGTAAGAACGATGCCCCGGTAATCAGCGAAGCCGCGATCGATACGGCCATCGCCATCTCACATCGCGAACGTGCGTCTGGCGACGTGGATCGGAGCGAGGCCAGACCCAGCATTCCTCCCGCGCCACGAGTCGTCGTGCAGGCACCCGAGCCGATCACTCCACCACCTGAACATCGCCTGAACGTGATGTTGGATTGGTATCTCAACCTCTATCATGCACCGCTGATCATCGCTCAGGAGCGCGGCCTGTTCGAACGCGAAGGTCTCGATGTCGTTCTGACCATGCCCGCAGATCCCAGCGTTCCCCCCAAGCTGGTCGCCGCGCAACGTACCGAACTGGCGATAACCTCACAGCCCAGATTGCATATGCTGGTTGAACAGGGTCTACCGCTGATCCGCGTCGGCACGCTGGTTCCCATGCCACTCAGTGCCCTGCTAGTACGCAAGGATAGCGGCATCGCTTCGCTGACCGATCTTGAAGGCAAGACGATTGGTTATGCCCTCGAGGAGCAGGCTCGAGTATTGCTCGATGGGATGTTGTCCAACCAGTCCGTATCGCCGAAGGACGTAAAACTGAAACGGGTCGATTTCGCGTTGACACGCTCGCTGATTCGCAATGATGTCGATGCCGTGATCGGTGCGCAGCGCCACCTGGAGCGACGCCAGATGGCCCAGGAAGGCGTCATGACGGTGGCATTCGCCGTCGAGGAACATGGCGTGCCGCTCTACGATGAGATGATCCTGATCGCCAATCGCGACACCCTCAAGCAGCATCGACGAGACATCGCCAGCTTTCTCGAGGCCTTGCAGCAAGCCACGTTATGGGCGGTCAACCATCCCCAGCAGGCGTGGGAACTCGTGCGCAATGCCAGGCCGGCGCTGGATACCGAAACCAATGCCCAAGCCTGGCAGGATACACTGCGCTACCTCGCGTTGCGCCCGGGGGTACTGCAGGAGCAACGTTACGCGCGCTTCGAAGCCTACCTGCAGCAGCGAGGACTGGTCGAGACACTCACCCCGGTCAAGCGGCTCGCCATCGAACTCGGCGTACCCTGAGCTCGGCTATGTAGGGTCTATGCAGGGCCTATGAAGAGCGCCGCTCGAGAAATTCATCGATGGCCTGCTGAAAGGCCTCGGGAGCCTCAGCGTGCAGCCAATGGCCGGCATCGAGGGTGACGATTTCGGCCTCCGGCAATACCTCGTAAAGCCTGGGCAAGACGCCATCGGATACATAATCCGAGTGTGCGCCACGCATTACCAAGGTCGGCCCTCGATAGGCGCTATCCCCGGCCGGTTCGGCGGCAATCGATGCATAATCCGCCTCGATCTCGTCGAGCCCGACTCGCCAGCGCAGCACATTGTCGCCATCGCCACGCACCAGATTGGTCGCCAGGAACAGTCGAGTCGCCGATGTCTCGATGCGCTCCGCCATCAAGGCATCCGCCGCCTTGCGAGAGTTCGGCTGCCCTGCTTCGACACGGCGCATGGCGGCAATGATCGTATCGTGATGGTGGGTGTAGGCCACCGGTGCGATATCGGCCACGATCAGCGACATCAGCCGCTCGGGAAAACGCCGTGCCAGGCTGATTGCCACTTTTCCGCCCATCGAATGACCCAACAGATCGCAGCGCTCGATGGCCAGCCGGTCGAGCAGCGCAATCACGTCGTCCGCCATGTCCGCATAGCTCATGCTCGACGCATGTGGCGACTCGCCATGGTTACGTAGATCCAGCGTGATCACCCGCCGCCGGCTCTGCCATTTCTTGACGTGCGAGCGCCAGTTGTCGGCACTACCGAACAATCCATGCAGCACCACCAACGGATGCCCATCCGTTGGGCCGTTATCCTGAAAATGCAGCTTGACGGTCTCACTCATGCTCGCCTTGGCTCCTTGTCACGGGTCTCAGATGCGCTCTTCGCTTGGCCTGGCGCCCCAAATCAGCAGGCGCCGCGATAGCCAACTCAGCAGGATGCCGTACATCGGCAGGAAGAGCAGCAGGGAAATCGCCAGTTTGACGCCGTAATCGACCCAGGCGATCTCGATCCAATGGCTGGCCATGAAGGCATCCGGCCCCTGATGAAACGCGATAGAGAAGAATGCGAAGGTGTCGGCCAGATTGCCGAATACCGTCGATACCGCCGGCGCTACCCACCAATGCGCGTTGCGGCGGAGCCGATCGAATACCTGGATATCCAGCAGTTGGCCGATGACATACGCCATGAAGCTGGCCAGCGCGATGCGTGCGACGAACAGGTTGAAGCTACCCAGCGCTTCGATGCTCCTGAACTCGCCCTTTTCGAACAGCACCGACAACACATAGGAGATGAGCAGCGCCGGCAGCATGACCCGGGCAATGATGCGCCGCGCGGCGCTTTTGCCGAATAGCCTTACCGTGAGATCGGTGGCGAGGAAGATGAACGGGAAACTGAACGCGCCCCAGGTGGTATGCAAGCCGAATAGGCTGAACGGCAGCTGCACCAGGTAGTTGCTGGCGGCGATGATGGCGATGTGGAAGGCAACCAGCGCGACAAGGCAGCGACGGTATTGGGTATCGGTGAGGGCAAGCATCGAGCGTCCTTTTTGTACAGCCGAGGGGTGAGGGAACCCTCGTCATCGGTCGGGTTGATGGCCGCGTTGGCATAGCAGCGCAAATCGGCGCCAGTATACAGAAATCGACACCGATTGTCGGCAATGACGATCAGACCTGGTGCGATCTATCGGCAGCCCCGATTCGGTGTTCGACCATCGCACCACGCACATCTTCCAGGCTGGTCGGGTCGTCGATGGTCGAAGGAATGCCGAATGCCTCGCCATCGGCGATGGTTCGCAGCAGCTTGCGCAGAATCTTGCCCGAGCGCGTCTTGGGCAGCCGCGATACCACCAATACCTGCTTGAAGCTGGCGACGGCGCCAATCCTTTCGCGCACCAGCGCGATCAATTCATGCTCGAGGGTTTGCGTGTCGCCATCGAAACCATCCTTGGGAATCACCAGCCCCACTGGAACCTGGCCCTTGAGGGAATCCTGGATACCGACCACCGCGCATTCGGCAACCGCGGCGTGCGAACCGACGACCTCCTCCATCTCGCCGGTGGATAGCCGGTGGCCTGCCACATTGATGACATCATCGGTGCGACCCATGATGAACAGATAGCCATCACCATCGAAATATCCGCCATCGCCGGTCAGGTAACAGCCCGGATAAGCCGCCATGTAGGCGCTGTGAAAGCGCTGCGGGTCGCGCCAAATCCCGGTCAGGCAACCCGGTGGCATCGGCTCTCTGATGACCACACTGCCCTGCTCGCCGGGCGCGGCGGGCTCGCCTTGGGTATCGAGCACGCCAACATTGAAACCCGGCACGGGAAAGGTCGCCGAGCCGGGTTTGACCGGCTGCGGATCGAGCCCCTGAAGATTGGCAACGATCGGCCAGCCGGTTTCGGTCTGCCACCAATGATCGATCACCGGCACGTCGAGCAGGCCGTCCAGCCAATGGAAGGTCGGAGGGTCGAGGCGTTCGCCGGCCAGGAATAGCGTTCTCAGACAGCTGATGTCGTGCTCGTTGAGCCCCTTGCCGTCGGGATCCTCCTTCTTGATGGCGCGAAACGCCGTGGGCGCGGTGAAAAACGCCCGCACTCGGTACTCCTCGATGACTCGCCAGAAGGCGCTGGCATTCGGCGTGCGCACCGGCTTGCCTTCGTACACCACGGTGGTACAGCCGAATATCAGCGGCGCATAGACGATATAGGAGTGCCCCACCACCCAGCCGATGTCCGAAGCCGAGAAGAACACCTCGCCCGGCGCCATGCCATAGATATGCTCCATGGAGTAGTGCAGCGCCACCGCATGGCCGCCGTGATCGCGCATCACCCCTTTGGGCTTGCCGGTCGTGCCCGAGGTATAAAGGATATATAGCGGATCGGTACCCTTGACCGGTACGCAATCGACCGCCGTGGCACTGGCGACGAGCGCTTGCCAATCGTGATCGATGGCGCCCATGTCGGCCTGCAATTGCTCGCGCTGCAGAATCACGCAGGCCGATGGCCGATGAGTGCTCTGCGCTAGCGCCTGATCGATGATCGGCTTGTACGGCAGTACCTTGTCGACCTCGACGCCACAGGAGGCGGCGATGACCACTTTCGGCTCGGCATCGTCGATGCGTACGGCCAGTTCATGCGCGGCGAATCCGCCGAACACCACCGAATGCACCGCGCCCAGACGCGCGCAGGCATACATCGCAACCAGCGCCTCGGGCACCATCGGCATGTAGATGACTACCCGGTCGCCCTTCTCCACGCCAAGCCCGGCCAGCGCGCCGGCGAAGACCGCTACCTGGTCCCGCAGCTGGCGATAGGTCAGGGTGCGCTTGGTATCGGTGACCGGTGAATCCCAGAAAATCGCCGGCTGATCGCCGCGCCCCGTCTCGACATGGTGATCCAGCGCCACGTGACACGTGTTGAGCAATCCATCGCCATACCAGCGCGCATGCCCTTGAGCGTCATGATTCAGCACGTCCCGGGGCGGTGTGAACCATGGAATTCGTAAAGCCTGCTGAGCCCAGAAAACATCGGGTTGGTCAATCGATCGTTGGTATTCGGTCTGATACGTACGCATGAAAATGCCTGCTTATGATTATATTTTCGGGCCAGCGCCTTGAGAAAACCATTGCCATGATTGTTGACACTTTAGAGCAATGGCGCGCGCTTGCCTTCATACCATTGGCTAAGTGTGGCTAAAAATTATCCACTTAACCGTGAGGCCTTTAGAAGATAGAAGCAAATTGTCGACAATATATCGCTAGCGATGCTGCCTAGGCCGTTGATCCCGCTGATTTAACGTTAAATGGCCGCTTGGACACGGTTGGCGAAGTTCTTGAAGATTCGCTAAATCAGAAAGGAGGAACAGGCTGCATCGAATAGCGACGCCGTCGAACCGAATGAGCCATTCTGTATCTAATGGATAATTAGCTTTTATAGATAGTGACGTTAAATGGATCATTGCCAACACCGCTCGCAGCGGCTTGCATGCCGCCACTGCTGCGTGGAGACATCACCAGTAGGAGATGCACCATGAGCACCCATCAACCCGATGCACAGCGACTCGACAAGCGCGACAACGTCATCGTCAGCGCGACCAACCTGCTCAAGGCCATGGCCAACGAGAATCGTCTGCGTATCCTGTGCCTGCTCGATGACGGTGAGCTATCGGTCTCCGAGCTCAATGCCAAGCTGGCACTCAGCCAATCGGCACTTTCCCAGCATTTGGCGATACTTCGCCGCGAGGGGCTGGTCGCCACACGACGCTCATCGCAGACGATCTACTACTCGCTTCAGGGCAACGAAGCGCGCACGGTGGTGGAAACCCTGGCCAAGCTTTACGCTGGCTGAAGTAACGACCGGACAGATGCCATCAGCGTCGCTGCCAGCCGCTGGCTTCCAGTGCCTCATAAAGACGCTGGATTCCACGTTCCACGCCAGCCGAGACAGCCAGTCCCAATCGCTCGGTCAATTTACGACGCTTGTCGAACGCCAAGCTGATCACCCGCGCTTCCTTCATACGCTCGAGTAGGTAAGCCTCGCTGGTGCCCATGGCATCGGCCAGCCCCCTGCCCAGCGCTTCACTGCCGTACCATATCTCGCCGGTCGAGACCGCTTCGATATCCAGTCCAGGACGACGCTCGGCCACGTAGCGCTTGAATAGTTCGTGAATGTTTTCCAGATCCTCGGTGAATTTCTCACGGCCCTCTTCGGTGTTTTCCCCCAGCACCGTCAGCGTACGCTTGTAGCGACCGGCCGTGAGCAACTCGACGTCGACATCGTGTTTCTTCAGCAGACGATGGATATTGGGCAGCTGCGCCACGACCCCGATCGAGCCGATCACGGCGAATGGCGCGACGCGCAGCTGATCGGCGCAACAGGCCATCATATAGCCGCCACTGGCAGCGACCTTGTCGACACAGATCGTCGTCGTCACACCGGCTTGACGCAGCCGATCGAGCTGTGCCGCCGCCAGCCCGTAGGCATGGACCAGCCCGCCCGGCGACTCGAGGCGCACGACGACTTCATCGCCCACTTCCACCACGCCGAGTACCGCCGATATCTCTTCGGCGAGACGCGGCGTTGCCGAGGCCTTGATATCACCGTGGAAATCCAGAACCCAGACAGTCGACCGCCGGTTCTTGTCAGGATCGCCATCTCGCTCGCTCGCCGCACGACTTTCCCGCTTATCGTCCTTCTTGAATGCTTTCAGCGCCGCCTTGCGCCGCTTCTTATCCATGGCGGCCAGGCGAAGCCGGCGCTGGCGAGTCCGATAGTGGGTATTGAGCTCTTCGATACGCAGTCGGCTGCGCTCCTCCCTGCCCCGCAGCCGAGCGATTAGAACGATCAGCAAGCCGATGGCCACCGTCAGCGTGATGACCTGGGCCAGGAACAAACCATAGTGGGATAACCAATCGCTCACGCCTACCTCCATGCCTGTGTTTTCGGTACCGCTTGACGCTGCATCGGGCGTTCGAGCCTTGCTTGCGAACGTAAACAGCTTGCTTCAAACGATCGTTTTAAATAAGCTGAAATCAATGTCTCCCTCATCGTTCGATACAGGAACCCATCATGGCCGACACGCAAAGCACTATCGATAGCCTCAAGTCCCGCTTCGACCCACAGGCCGCTGAGGGCGTGGACGATGTGTTCCAATTCAACATCAGCGATGCCGACGACTATTACCTGGTCGTCAAGAATGGCGATCTCGACATTCTCCAAGGGGAGCATGACGACCCATCGGTTACTCTGTCGACCGACAGCGCCACGCTGAAAGGCGTCATGAATGGCGAGATCAATGGCATGCAGGCTTTCATGTCCGGCAAGCTCAAGGCCAGCGGCAACGTCATGCTGGCGACCAAGTTGACCAGCCTGTTCCCGAGCCGATAGGTCTCAGCGCGTGCTCACCGCGCGCAGATGCGTATCGATCAAGGCTCGCGAGATCGAATAAGGCGGTGGCAATTGCGGAAGCCGGCGCGGTGAAAACCAGGCCGCGTCGGCGATCTCCACGCCATCGACCCGAATGCGCCGTTCGGCCGCCTCGGCGAAGAAACCCAACATCAGCGCATGCGGGAATGGCCATGGCTGGCTACGAAAGTAAGTGATACGCCCCACCGCCAAGCCGACCTCCTCGAATATCTCCCGTCGCACCGCCTCCTCGACCGCTTCGCCCGGCTCGATGAAACCCGCCAGGGTCGAGTAGCGCCCAGGGGGAAAGCGCGGGCTGCGTGCGAGCAGAAGATCCTCACCATGCGTGACCAGGGTGATGATGCATGGCGAAATCCGCGGATAATTGCGATGGCCGCAGGCTGGGCACTGCATGGCGAACTCACTCGTGACCCGCTCGGCCGCTTGCCCGCAGCGCCCGCAGAAACGGTGATTGCGCTGCCATGCCACGACCTGTAGCGCCGTGGAAATCAGCGGAAACAGCGTCTCGGGAAGCTCGGCCAGCCAGGCGCGCGCCGTCGGCCAGTCGTTGTCGCCAGCGTCGACGGTTACCGCTACCGGCTGATCGTCCCAGAAGCCCAGCGGCTGTGCCGCATCGGGCCACTCGCGCATGGCAATGAGAATGCCGCCATCAGCGCCGGGCGCAATCGACCCACGCTCATCGAGGCGAATCGCGAGGCCGCCGCCATAGGCTTCGGCGGCGGGCAGATCACGACGAAACATCAGCGCTCTCGCCGGTCGCTTGCCAGCCCGGCAAGGTATCCCAATGGCACTGGCCAGCGCTCTCGCGAATGCGTGCCAGCTTGGCGTGATGCGCGGCGAGTTCCACGTCGCTGGGCGGCGTAACGACCAAACGTGGCCGCTCGCCGCTCAAGCGACGAATGCCACCCAGCCCGCCACTGGCGGCATCGCCGTCTCTTTCGGCCTCGGCATCGAGCAGCAGCGCGGTCTGCCCACCGGTCATGGCCAGATACACGTCGGCCAGGATCTCGGCGTCGAGCAGCGCGCCGTGCAGTACGCGATGGCCGTTATCGATCTCGTAGCGCTTGCACAGCGCATCGAGACTGTTGCGCTGCCCCGGGTGCTTGTCGCGGGCCAGCTTGAGGGTATCGAGCACGCCGCAATGATCGGCGACCGGCCCAAGCCGCGGATCGCCGCGCAGGGTGTGCAACAGGCCGAACTCATGCTCGATGAAGCCGACGTCGAAGGCAGCGTTATGAATGATCAGCTCGGCGCCTTGAATGAAGGCCCAGAAGGCGTCGGCAACCTCGGCGAAACGAGGCTCGCCCGCGACGCGCTCGTTGGTGATGCCGTGTATACCGATCGCCTCGACCTCGATCTCGCGTTCGGGATTGATGTACTGATGAAACGTCTGGCCGGTCGGGCGACGGTTGATCAATTCCACCGCGCCGATCTCGATCAGCCGGTGGCCTTCCTTGGGATCGATACCGGTGGTCTCGGTATCCAGGACGATCTGGCGCATGCATGCCTCGTCGATGAAAAAAAGTTATTGAGTGACCGTCGCCGCATCGATGGCGGCGTTGGCCAGCGCATCGGCACGCTCGTTGCCCGGGTGGCCGCTGTGACCCTTGACCCAATGCCAGCGCACCTCATGGCGCTGGCTCTCGGCAAGCAGCTCACGCCATAAATCGGCGTTCTTCACCGGCTGCTTGGCGGCGGTCTTCCAGCCGCGTTTCTGCCAGCCGTGAATCCACTCGGTAATACCCTTGCGCAAATATTCGGAATCGGTATGCAGCGTCACACGGCAAGGTCGCTTGAGCTCGCGCAGCGCCATGATTGCGGCCGTCAGTTCCATGCGATTGTTGGTGGTCGTGGCCTCGAAGCCGTTCAAGGTCTTTTCGTGGCGCCCCGCATTCAACAATGCCCCCCACCCACCCGGGCCTGGATTGCCACGGCAGGCGCCGTCGGTATGAATGATGACGTCGGGCAGTGCGGTATCAGTCAAGCTCGGTCATCCTTTCGCATTCGGATTCATGGGCCGTTACGCGCGGCGCATGGCCGAGCAGCGGCCCGCCCACGGCACGGTTCGGCAAACGCGGACGCGACACCTGGGCCCACTGCATTCGGCGCCGTGCGCGAATCATATAGGTGTCGCCCAGCGGCAGGTTGTGACGCCGCCCCAGCGTTTCCAGCGTAGCATTGCGCGGCATGCCGCCGGGCATACGGAAACCGCAGTAGTCTACCCGTTCGATTTCGAAATCGACAAACGCCAGCCAGTCCTTGAGACGCCCTGGCGTGCGCCAGCGCCCACGCCAGGGCAGTTCCTGGCGCCGCAATGGCCAGGGACGATTCAAACCCTCGAGGCCCAGCGGCGACCAGCCGAACAGCACCAGGCAACCATCGTCGGCGACGACACGCGTGGCTTCCTGCAATAGACGGTGTGGCTCGGGCACTACCTCGAGCAGATGATGGACGACGACAAGCGTGAAGCACTCATCGGGAAATGGCAGTTGATCGGGCGCGCATACCACGCACGAATCATCGTCGGCCAATTCGCGAGTCGGCGACCAGCCCAAGGCATGGCGTATCGGGCACATGTCGCTCAATCGTGGCGCCATGCCGAGCTGTAGACTATGCGCGCCAAAAAGGCGCTCGCAAACCGGCCCCAGGCAGGCCCGCTCGGCCTGCCAATGCGCCTGGCCGGCGCTGGATGCCCAGTAACGACGCCCTTCGCGGACCAGTTGGGCGAGCGATATCGTTAAATGCGAATTTGACACAGCGCGTCGATCCCCCCAAGGTTTAGCCATTTTGCGCCGCCTGTCTTTCGGGAAGACCCCATGAGCATTGGCCATGGCCTGGTCGCAGGCAACCGCGTCGAGGACTGACATTCCATGTTGAGCGTGACACCGATTCCCGCTTTTAGCGATAACTATATATGGCTGCTACGCCAGGATACCACCACCGATGTCGCTATCGTCGACCCGGGCGATGCCGCCCCGGTGATCGAGTATCTCGAGCGCGAGGGGCTCGGCCTCTCGACGATTCTGGTGACGCACCATCACCATGACCATACCGGTGGGATCGCCGAACTCGCCAAGCGTTTTTCGCCGCGCATCATCGGCCCCGCCAACCCGAACATCAAGGCGCTCGACGAGCGTCTCGGCGATGGCGACGAATGCCGCGTGCTGGGGCGTCGTTTCAATGTGATGGCCGTGCCTGGTCATACGACGGACCACATCGCCTACTTTGCCGATGGCACGCCACCGCTGCTGCTATGTGGCGATACGCTGTTCTCCGCCGGCTGCGGGCGGCTGTTCGAGGGCAGTCCCGAGCAGATGCACGATTCGTTGCTGCGTCTTGCCGCCCTGCCTGACAACACGCTGGTCCTTGCCGCTCACGAGTACACCCTGGCCAATCTGCGTTTCGCCGAGGCTGCCGAGCCGGGCAATACGATTCGCGACGCCTACCTGCGCGACTGCCAGCGTGCTCGAAATCTGGAACGACCGACACTGCCAAGCACGATCGGTCGTGAGCGTCAGATCAACCCTTTCCTGCGCACCGACGAGGCCGGTGTCAAGGCCGCCGCCGCCGCGCATGGGCCTACGGACACATCGCTGGCCACCTTTACGACGCTGCGCGCCTGGAAAGACAGCTTTTGAATACCTTGGACGCCATGCAACGCGCCCACGAGGATACTGTGAGATGAACGATCGATCGACTCGCCGCCAGGTTATTGGCCTGGCGGGCGGGCTGTTGTTGACATGCGCCTCGAGTGGCGCCGTGCAAGCCGAATCGGACGCTACCGCGCCATTCTGGGATGCTCTGGTTCTGGTACCGGCCGCACCGGCCACCGTGTGGGAAAATCTACGCGCCAATTATGAATGGCAAGTCGACACCGACGAGCCCCGCGTACGCGAATGGATCGATTATTACCGCAAGCATCCCCGCAGCGTCGCGCTCATGGCCGAGCAGGCGCGCCCCTGGCTGGGCTGGGTCGTCGACGAGCTGGAACGTCACGACATGCCCGGCGAAATCGCCCTGCTGCCGTTCATCGAGAGCGCCTATGACCCGACCGCGCGCAATCCCGGGGGCGCTACCGGATTATGGCAATTCATGCCGGGCACCGGCGATGCCCTGGGCCTGCATCGGGACTGGTGGTATGACGGCCGCCTGGATGTGATCGCCTCGACCCGTGCGGCGATCGAATACCTTCAGCAGCAGGCCAACCAGTGGTACGACGGCGATCTCGAACTCGCCCTGGCGGCCTATAACGCAGGTGCCGGCACGGTCAATCTCGCGCTGCGTGCCGCCGTGGCTCGTGGCGAGCCGGCCGATTACTGGCATCTCGATCTGCCCAGGCAAACCATGAATTACGTACCCAAGCTGCTGGCGTTGTCGAGGGTGATCGCCGAGCCGGCCCGCTATGGGATCACGTTGCCCAGCATTCCCGATCGCCCCGCCTTTGCACGCGTGGAACTCAAGGGTCAGTTGGACCTCGAGCGGGTCGCGCGACTTGCCGATGTCAGTCTCGATAGGCTCGAAACGCTCAATCCGGCGCTGTTGCAAGATATCGCCGTGCCGCGTCGAGCCGATGGCCTGCTGGTGCCTTATGACGCTCGCGATACGCTGCTCCTCGCGTTGGCGGAACAGCCCGATAGTGCCTTCGCTTCCGTCGGTCGCTATCAGGTGCAACCTGGCGATACGTTATCGGCCATCGCCGCACGGCACTCGATACCGCTGAGCGTACTGCGCGAGTATAACGACCTGAATGGCGATGTGATTCGTATCGGCCAGATGCTCAAGGTACCCACGGCGGGTGGTAGCGAAGAGTATGGCGGCGATACGTTCATCGTGCAGGTGCGCGTCGGCGACAGTCTCTCGCGCATCGCCGCGCGGCATAACGTATCGGTGACCGATATCGCACGCTGGAACGAACTCGATGCGGATCAGTACCTGCAACCCGGCCAGCGGCTGACACTTTATCGGGAAGGATGATAACTTGGCGACTGTCGCTTACCGCAGGTCATCGCCGGGTCATAACAAGAAGGAAGCCGCCAATGTTGCATATCGCTCGGGCCGCCGTGCTCGCGATGGCCATGGCCTTGGCGCCGTTGGTCGTTGCCGCGCCACCACGGGACGTGCCCACCGTACATGGCCTGGCCATGTACGATGCCCCTGCGCTTCCTGCGGGTTTCGATCACTTCCCCTACGTCAATCCCGATGCGCCCAAGGGCGGCGAGATGGCCCGCGCCTCGCTCGGCAGTTTCAATTCGACCAACCCCTTCATCATCAAGGGCACGCCCGCCAGCGGGCTCATGCTGACCTACGATACGTTGATGGTGGCAAACCCCGACGAGCCCTTCACGATGTATGGTCTGCTGGCCGAAGGCATCCGCCTGGATCCCGATCGCCGCTGGATGGAGTTCGATCTTCACCCCGAAGCCCGCTTTCATGATGGTACGCCGGTCACGGCAGCGGATGTGGTTTTCAGTTTTCGCCTGCTGCGCGACGAGGGCGAACCCTTCTATAGCGCCTATTACGCGGATGTGACGTCGGTACGCGCGCTCGACGAACACACCGTGCGCTTCGAATTCGCCGCTCACAATTCCCGTGAGTTGCCGCTGATTCTCGGCCAGTTGCCGGTGCTGCCTGCACATTTCTGGAAAGAACGCGAGTTCGCGACGCCGACGCTCGACCCGCTGCTGGGTTCCGGCCCTTACCGAATCGCACATATCGAACCGGGCCAGCGCATCGTCTATCAGCGTGTCGAGGATTACTGGGGGCGCGAGTTGCCGGTCAATCGCGGTCGCCATAACATCGACCGGCTGATCTTCGATTACTATCGCGACCAGACCGTCGCACTGGAAGCCTTCAAGGCCGGCAACGTTGATTTGCGTATCGAATCCAGTTCGAGCAACTGGGCAACCGCCTACGACTTCCCCGCCGCCAATCAGGGTTTCATCGAGCGCTTGAAGGTACCCAGCGGCCAGCCGGCCGGCATGCAGGCTTTCGTGATGAATCTGCGCCGTGAAAAATTCCAGGACATCCGGGTGCGCAAGGCCATCGGTCTCGCCTTCGATTTTCCATGGCTGAACAAGCACCTGTTCTACGGTGCCTACGAGCGTACCAATAGCTACTTCGAGAACTCCGACATGGAGGCTAGTGGTCTGCCCAGCGATGGCGAGCTCGCCCTGCTCGAACCCTATCGCGATGCATTGCCCGCGCAGGTTTTCGAGGAACCATTGCCCATCGAGCAGCCCGACGAGCTGCGTCCACGCCTGCGCAAGGCGCTGGGCCTGCTGCGCGAAGCCGGCTATGAGGTACGCAACGATCGGCTCGTCGACAGCGAGACAGGCGAGCCTTTCACGTTCGAGGTATTGCTTTATGACGCTTCGTTCGAGCGCATCGTGCAGCCGCTACTGCATACGCTGGCGCGCTTGGGCATTCAGGGTCGCATTCGCACCGTCGACGTCAATCAGTACCTGCACCGGCTGGGCACCTTCGATTACGACATGATCGTCGCGACCTTTCCGCAATCGAACAATCCCGGCAACGAGCAGCGCGAATACTGGACCAGCGCCTACGCCGACCAGCCACGCAGCCGCAACCTGATCGGACTCGAGAACCCTGTGATCGACGCGCTGGTAGAAGCGTTGATTCGCGCCGACTCGCGCGAGGCATTGAACACCGCCGCCAAGGCGCTCGATCGTGTGCTGCGCTGGGGTTTCTATGTGATCCCGCAGTACTATCTGGGAGCGATCAGAATCGCCCTGTGGGACAAGTTCGGCTATCCCCAGCCATTTGCCGAATACACTCTGGACCTGGATGCCTGGTGGGTCGATCCCCAGCGCGCCGAGGCCGTCACTCGTCGCCAGCACGGCGGCTGAACGCATAAGGATACGCTGTGGCCGCCTATGTCCTGCGCCGCCTGTTATTGATGATACCCACGCTGCTGGGAATCATGCTGGTGAACTTCATCATCGTTCAGGCGGCGCCCGGTGGACCCATCGACCAGATCATCGCCCGCTACCAGGGGCTCGATGCCACCGCCAGCACCCGGCTCAGCGGCGGTGGCGGCGACCCTTCCGCCAATCTTGGCGAATCACGCGCGGCGCGCGGTCTCGACCCGCGCTTCATCGCCGAGCTGGAGGCGCAGTTCGGCTTCGATGAACCCGCCCCCGAGCGCTTTTTCGACATGATCGTCGATTACGCCACCTTCGATTTCGGTACCAGCTTCTTTCGCGATCGACCGGTCATCGATCTGATGGTCGAGCGCTTGCCGGTATCGATCTCACTGGGGTTATGGACCACCCTGCTGGTTTATCTGGTGTCGATCCCGCTGGGCATTCGCAAGGCGCTACGCCATGGTTCGCGTTTCGATGTGTGGTCCTCGGGGCTGGTCATCGTCGGTTACGCCATCCCCGGTTTTCTGTTCGCTATCCTGCTGATCGTGCTGCTGGCAGGCGGTAGTTACTTCGATGTGTTCCCGCTGCGCGGGCTGACGTCGCCCAATTTCGAACAGCTCTCGCCGTGGGGCAAGATCGTCGACTACTTCTGGCACATCACCCTACCGGTGATTGCCGGCGCGATCGGCGGTTTCGCCACCCTGACCATGCTGACCAAGAACAGCTTTCTCGACGAGATACACAAGCAGTACGTACTCACCGCCCGCGCCAAGGGCGCCAGCGACCGCCGCGTGCTGTATGGGCACGTGTTTCGCAACGCCATGCTGATCATCATTGCCGGGTTTCCCTCGGCGCTGATCGGCATCTTCTTCACCGGCGCGCTGTTGATCGAAGTCATCTTCTCGCTCGATGGCCTCGGCCTGCTGGGCTTCGAGGCCGTCATGCAGCGCGACTACCCGGTGATCTTCGGCACCCTCTACCTGTACACGCTGATCGGGCTGATCCTGAAGCTGATCTCCGATCTGACCTATGTGTGGGTCGACCCGCGCATCGACTTCGAGACGCGGGAGTCATGATGGCGCTACGCGAGCGGTTGCAAGCAAAACTTTCCCCGATCACCCGGCGCCGGCTATCGGTATTTCGTCATAACCGGCGAGCCTGGATCGCGCTGTGGGTATTCGCCATCCTCTTCGTGCTCAGCCTGGGGGCGGAGTTGATCGCCAACGACAAGCCCATCGTGATGCGCTACCAGGGGCAATGGTATGCGCCCCTGCTGGTCGATTATCCCGAGACCGAATTCGGCGGCTTCCTGCCCACCACCGCCGTGTATCGCGATCCGTTCGTGCGTAATGAGATCGAGGAGAATGGCTGGATGTTGTGGCCGCCGATCCCGTTCTCCTACGATACGCTGGATCTTGGGCTCGATCGCCCCGCCCCATCGCCGCCCAGCCTTCGCCACTGGCTGGGCACCGACGACCAGGGGCGAGACGTGCTGGCCCGCGTGATCTACGGCTTTCGACTGTCGGTCGTCTTCGCGCTGGTATTGACCGCAGGCTCGATGATACTCGGTGTGGTATTCGGCGGCATTCAGGGCTATTTCGGCGGCAAGATCGATCTGATCGGCCAGCGTTTCACCGAAATATGGGCCGGCTTGCCAGTGCTGTTCATGCTGATCATTCTCGCCAGCCTGGTGCAGCCCAACCTGTGGTGGCTATTGGCGATCATGTTGCTGTTTTCGTGGCTGGGTCTGGTCGATATCGTGCGCGCCGAGTTCCTGCGTGCGCGCAATCTGGAATACGTGCGCGCCGCTCGCGCCCTTGGCCTGCCTTCGCGGCTGATCATGTGGCGCCATGTGCTACCCAACGCGATGGTCGCTACCCTGACCTTCATTCCCTTTCTCTTCACCGGAGCGATCACTACGCTAACGGCACTCGATTTTCTCGGCTTCGGCCTACCGCCGGGCTCGCCTTCGCTGGGCGAGTTGGTTGCCCAGGGCAAGAACAACCTGCAGGCGCCATGGCTTGGGGTCACCGCCTTCGTCACCCTTAGTTTGATGCTGTCGTTGCTGGTATTCATCGGCGAGGGCCTGCGCGATGCCTTCGACCCACGTCATATCCAGGCGACCACGACATTGCCGCAACCGGCCGCCAGTGCAACGCAGGAACAGCAGCAAAAGGAGCGCGCCGATGAGCACTGATAGCGTATTCACCCTCGAGGATTTCAGCATCGGTTTCGGCGGCGTACCGGTACTCGATGGGCTGTCACTGCAGATACGTCGTGGCGAAACCCTGGCACTGGTCGGCGAGTCCGGTTCGGGCAAGTCGGTCAGTGCGCTGGGGGCGATGGGTCTGTTACCGGCCAACGCCAACGTCAGCGGTGGCCGCAATCTGAGTGGCAGCGATCTATCGCGGCTTACCGATAACGACTGGCGAGGCATTCGCGGCAATCAGGTCGGTTTCATTTTTCAGGAACCGACGACATCGCTGAATCCGCTGCATACCGTCGCCAAGCAGATCGGCGAAACCCTGCGCTTGCATCAGGGCATCACCGGTAACGCCGCGCGCGAGCAGGCCCGCAAGCTGCTCGAGCAGGTCCGTTTGCCGCGTGTCGATGAACTGCTCGACGCTTGGCCGCATCAGCTATCAGGCGGCCAGCGCCAGCGCGTGATGATCGCCATGGCCATCGCCAATCGGCCGCGGCTATTGATCGCCGACGAACCGACCACCGCGCTCGATGTCACCGTGCAACAGGAGATCCTCGCGCTGCTCGCCGAGCTGCGCGAACGTCACGGCATGGCGATGCTGTTCATCACTCACGATCTCAATCTGGTGCGGCGCCATGCCGATCGGGTCTGTGTACTCTTCCAGGGGCGCGAGCAGGAAACCGGCCCGGTCGATGAGGTCTTCAGTCGGCCGCGTAGTGCCTATACCCGTCTGCTGCTCGATGCAGAGCCCGAAGGACGCCCGAGTGCCATTGCCGATACCGCCGGGGGCGATAAGCGATTGCTCGATGCCCGTCGGCTTCGGGTGAGCTTTTCGCGACCCAAGCGGCTTTTCTCACGCCGGCCGGCGCCCTTCATTGCCGTGCATCCGCTCGATCTGCAACTCGCTCGCGGCGAGACCCTGGGCATCGTCGGCGAATCGGGTTCGGGCAAGACAACGCTGGCACTGGCGCTTCTGCGTCTGGCCAGTGCCAAGGGTGAGATCGAATTCGATGGCGAGCGTATCGATACGCTGAGCGGTAACGCCCTGCGCAAATGCCGCAAACGCTTCCAGGTCGTCTTCCAGGATCCTTACGGCTCGCTGTCGCCTCGCCTGCCGGTAATGGATATCGTCAGCGAGGGCTTGAGCTTTCACTACCCTGAGCTTGGCAAGGAGGAAATCTCACGGCGCGTCGTCGCCACGCTGCGCGAGGTTGGCTTGCCGGAGGACTGTGCGGCGCGCTACCCCCATGAATTCTCGGGCGGGCAGCGTCAGCGCATCGCCGTCGCTCGCGCCATCATTCTCGAGCCCGAATTGATCGTGCTCGACGAACCCACCTCGGCACTCGATCGCACCGTGCAAAAGCAACTGGTAGAGCTGCTACGCGATCTCCAGGCACGCCGCCAATTGAGCTATTTGTTCATCAGTCATGACCTGGCCGTGGTACGTGCCATGGCTCATCGCATCATGGTGCTGAAGGACGGCCATATCGTCGAGCAAGGTGACTGCGAGCAAGTGCTGGGAGCGCCGCGCAGCGATTATACCCGGGCGTTGGTCGAGGCCGCGGGGCTGAAGACGGTTTCCGAGCTGCGTTGAGGTCATTGGGTATGGGTCGGGTTAAATCGCATAGATAACGGTATAAGTTTTAAGCTCATCAGAAAGCGGCAATCTCCTCGGGCCTCAGCATGCGACACTCACCCGGCTCCAGATCCGGGTCGAGCTCCAGCGGCCCGATCGATTCACGATGCAGGCTTTCAACATAATTGCCGATAGCGGCGAACATCCGCCTGACCTGATGGTATTTGCCCTCGGTAAGCGATAAGCGCGCCTCGTGCGCGCTAACCATTGCCAATTCGGCGGGCCTCGTCGGCGCGTCCTCCCCGTCGAGCTGAATGCCTTCGGCAAAGGCCTCGATGGCCTGCTTCGCGGCGTCGCCTTCGAGCGGCTCGGCGAGGGTTGCCACATAAACCTTGGCGCATTTGGCCTTCGGTGAGGTCACGCGATGCGTCCATTGGCCATCGTCGGTCAACAGCACAAGGCCGCTGGTATCGACATCCAAGCGCCCCACCGGGTGCAGCCGCTCGACCTTGGGCAAATCGATCAATTCGAGCACCGTGGGGTATAGCCCGGGGCGCCGGGTACACTCGACGCCGAGCGGCTTGTGCATCATCAGGTAACGCAAGCCGACCAGCGCCAATGGCTCGCCCAACCAGCGTACGTCGCTGGTGGCATCGACCTTGATCGCCGGGTCCTTGACCGTTTCACCATCGACGCTGACTTCTTCGCGATGCAGGGCCTTTTTCGCCAGGCTGCGGGTCAGATCGGTCGTCTCACTAAGAAATCTATCCAGGCGCATCAACTCTCCACCGTAAAGCGATCGGCATCCATCCAGGCCGGAAATTTGTCGCGGAACTCACTCAGAGCCAGGCGATCGAGCACACCGGTACGAATGAAGGGACGATCGCGGGGCTCGTCGATCAGCGTGTCGCCCTTGTAATCGACCAGCATCGAATCGCCGGCGTATGCGAGTTTTTTGGCGTCTTCACCGACTCGGTTGACACCAATCACGTAGCACAGGTTCTCGATCGCCCGTGCCTGCAGCAAGGTTCGCCAGGGTTGGCGGCGTGGCGCCGGCCAATTGGCCACGCAGAGCATGGCATCGTACTCGAAATGGTTGCCCGCGCTCGGCTGCTGGCGCAACCAGACCGGGAAACGCAGGTCGTAGCATACCGTCAATAGCAGTCGAAAGCCCTTGAGTTCGACGACGACGCGCTCATTGCCCATGCCATAGCGCTCATGCTCACCGGCCATGCGAAACAGGTGGCGCTTGTCGTAATGAGTCAGATCGCCATCCGGCGTCGCCCAGATCATGCGATTGTAATACTCACCTTCGGCAAGGACCGCTACGCTGCCGGTCATTACACAACCGCGACTGACAGCCTGATCGCGCAGCCAGGCGACGCTACGGCTACGCTCCATGGGCTCGGCCATTTCTCTCGAGTTCATGGTAAAACCGGTGGCGAACATTTCCGGCACAACGATCAAATCGGTATCGTTACCATCCAACCCACCCAATTGCTCATCGAGCAGGCGGCAATTGGCCTCGGGATCTTCCCAACGCAGATCGGGTTGCACCAATGTGGTGCGAAGTTCGCTCATGTCGTTCTCCTCATCGATGCTCGTCCTAAACAGCTACCTCATGACTCAAGCCTAACCGAGGATACTCCGCCCTGCAGCGTCATTGACTCGATCGTGCGAGACTGCCTAAATCAGCCCCAATCATGGTAAATTAGACGGAATTGAATCAAGGATATCCTACCTTCATGAGCCAACCCCTCCAGCCCGACAGGGAAGCGACCAAGGGCGTCGTCTTTGGACTGACCGCCTACATCATGTGGGGCTGCTTTCCCCTGTTCTTCGCGCTGTTCGAGGGCATCCCCGCCTGGGAGATATTGATTCATCGGGTGATTTGGTCGTGTCTGTTCCTGGTCGGGCTGGTAACGGTGCTGCAACGCTGGGCACCGATACGCGCGGCGCTGGCATATCCGCAGCGTTTGGGCAGGGTTCTCGCCTGCGCCCTGTTGATCGGCTTCAACTGGGGCATGTACATCTACGCCGTCGAGAGCCATCAGGTGCTTCAGGCCAGTCTGGGGTATTTCCTGACACCGCTGGTCAGCGTCACGCTCGGCATGCTCATACTCAAGGAGAGCATGGAGCGCCTGCAAGGCGTTGCCGTGGGCCTGGCGACCGTGGCGATCGCCATTCAGCTGGTGGTGCTGGGTGAGTTGCCCTGGCTCTCGCTGAGCCTGGCGCTATCGTTCGGCACCTATGGCCTGCTGCGCAAGCAGGTGCCATTGGATGGTCTCTCGGGTCTGTTCGTCGAAACCCTACTGTTGATGCCGCTGGGGCTGATCGCCATCGCCTGGCTTAGCGCTAACGGGCAGTCCCATTTCATGGTGGGCGACTCACGCGCCAGTCTGTTGCTCATCGCCAGCGGCGTGATCACCGCCCTGCCCTTGATGGCTTTCGCCGGCGCTGCCCGGCGTCTGCGGCTCATCACCGTCGGGTTCCTGATGTATATCAACCCGACACTGCAGTTTTGCATCGCGCTGCTGATTTTTCACGAACCGCTGGCGCCTTCCCAACTCGCCTCTTTCGTACTGATCTGGATCGGGCTGCTCCTGTACACCTACTCGGCCTGGCAAAGCCATACGCAGGACAAAGCCGCGCCGGCATCCTGATCGGCTAGCTATGCGGAATTGCTGATAAATGAATCCGTAAAGTAATTCCTTAGAGGGTGTTTACAAATGTAGCGAGCGACGACCAGGCAAGGCGAAATCAGCCGAAAAAAGCGGAGTTTACGTTCTGTAAATGAGCATTTTTGAGGCTGGTTTTAACGCAGCATGGCCTAGCGCAGGAGTTTGTAAACCCCTCTCAGGCGCTGACTGGCTGATCGTCGCATATATCACACCCCAACCGCTCGATCAGTGCGTTCAGGCTATGCAGCGTCGGCGCCTGGCATTGCCATAGCGATTCGCTCGGCGCAAGCATGAACGCTTCGCGATGCATCATTGCCGCCGGGTCGTCACTACGATCGTCGAGCCGCTCCAGGCTCAACCCCTCGAGTAGCTGCGCATCGACATTGGGCAATAGCAGAACACAATTTCTCACACCCTCGGCATTCAGCGCGAAGCGCCGCCCATTGCTCTGGACGTGCCACAGCGATAGGCGCAGCCGACTGATGTAGCGCTCGAAGACCACATGCGGAGAGCTCGCCAGCCACTCGGCGGCCAAGCGCCCGTTGGTTCGCCGATTCCATGTCGTGGCATTGATATGCGCATACAGGAAACCGCTGCGCTGTACCATCCAGTCCAGGGCGTCGTCCAGCGGCACCCCACCATCGCGAGTATGCGGCATTTCACGTCGCGATACGGCGTTGCGCACGGTCGTTAACTTGAGACCGCACAACGCGGCGATTTCGACGACGCTCAGGCCACGGGTTCCCTGAGCCTTGAGCAATATCGGTGCCGAATCCAGCCCAAAATGGGATTCCAAACGGGCACGCGTCATGGCCAGCCCCAACAAGTGCATGAGCCGACCCGGTGCCGGCCACCCTTGTAACTGGGCCAGGCTGCGAGTCATCACCACGAAATTGAGGAAGTCCTTCAGGAGTCGGGGCTCGACATCCAAAGATTTCGTGGCCCTGGAGAGCACCCAATCATGCAATGCGCTCAGTGGATCGCGCATGCGCCAGGCCAGGCCGGATGCGGTCAATGGGTTTTCCCGATCGTCCTCGTTATCGATGCATAGACGCAGCAATGCGGGCGCCATCAATTGGCATGCCTCATCCATCTCCATTATCAGCTCATTGATGGCCAACGCATTCTCGGCCGACTCACCCAGCAATACTTCCTGCAGCAAGGCCAAGGGCCTCTGCGTCCCTTTGAGCATGCATTGATCTCCCCTGCGCACCGGTGTACCCATCGGCTGCCAAGCGGCCCGCTCGTCTCGAGACGAAACCGCCCAATTGGCACTTGCCCAACTACGGTCATCGGCATTTATTCGTTAATTGGTATTACCGTCATTAACGGCAAAGCGTAGAAATTCTTGAGTGCCTTGCCGAGATGAGCTACGCCCACGCGCGAAACCCCATGCCGATCAAGGCTCCGGGGCGTCACTTCACTGCTCAAGCAGCGCCATCTGGCTGATAGCCGACACGGAAACCACCCCAGTGGCGGCCGCCGACGAAGATCGGCACCGACAGGTCATGCATCACTTCGCCGGTGTCGCGTTTATAGGTCTGCACCAGTAGCGGCTGGATATGCGCGCCGCAACGGCTGCCGGTCGGGTCATCGAACAAGCGCTTGCTGCGGCTGTATTTCAAATCGGTTTCATAATCGCCACAAGGCGGTCGGCTGACATGATGGTTATGCGTGGGTACATAGCCGCGCTGATCGCAGGTAATCGCATACGCCGCGCCGAGCGTTTCCAGTAACGGCTCTTGAATCCTGGGCAAATGCTGATCGGTGAACTCGTCATAAGGCGTGCGATACTTGGGCGGATTGGTGCCGTCGATCGGTTCATACTGGTTATTGAAGAGTCCCTTGTCGTCGAGAGCGCCCTGTTTGATCGCCTTGTCGAACAGCGCCCCGATCGCATCGGCGGCACGCCGCGCTTGCGCGAACACCTGTTGATGTCGGCCATTGAGGCGCTGCTGGGCAAGTTCGCCATCGACGGTCTCGGCGGCTTCCATCAACGCCCGGGCCTGATTGGCCAGATCGTGCATGTCGCGATTGCCCTCGTCGACATGCGTTTCCAGCGTGCCGAGGGTCTGCGCCACTTGCCGGGTATGGCCGCGCGTAGCGGTCATCGATTCGGCGATACTGGCGATTTCTCCCTCCACCACGTCGTAATCCCGGGTCATGGTGGATAGGTGACCACCCACGGTTTCGACCTCCTTGGCCCGGTCGCCGACCCGGCGCATCAGGTGGCCGATGGTATCGACCACGCGATGACTGCTATCGCCGATCTCATCGACCAGCGCTTCCACCTGCTGTGTGGCGTCGGCGGTACGTCGTGCCAATTCGCGCACTTCGCCGGCAACCACGGCGAAACCGCGCCCATGCTCGCCCGCACGCGCCGCCTCGATCGAGGCATTGAGCGAAAGCAGGTTGGTCTGCTCGGCGATATCTTCGATCAGCCCGGTCACATCGCGCACGCTATCGCTCTTCTTGCTCAACGCCTCGAGCAGTATCAGCGCCTCTTCGGAGCGCTCGGCCAGCGCCGCCATTTCCGCGATGACCTTATAGAGCGCTTCGCGACTGCTCTGATTGGCACCGCGCGAGCGCCCGGCCAGTTCCGCCGCCTGGCTGGCACTGGCCGAAACCCGCTCGATAGCCTCGCTAATCGCTCCCATGCTGGTGACGGCCTCGCGGACGATGGTCTCCTGCTCGCCGATGCGCTTATCGAGGCGATCGGCATGGTGCGATACCTCGGCGGAAGCGATTGCCGCGCGCCCGGCACGGCTGACCAAACGCTGCGCCATGCGTCGCAGCGACAGATAATCGCGCGCCGAAACCGGCAGGCCCCGCTTGCTCATACGCTCGAGCGCCGCCTCCTGGCTGTGATAGATCCGCGCGAACCGATCATGGCTCAACCCCGCCAGCCCACCCAACAGGCCGGTGAGATAGGGTGACCAAGCCGAGTCCAGAAAGAAGCCGACGGCCAGCACCGCCGCGATGAGAAATCCAGTGAGAAAGACCGATCCGATGCGCATGCTCACGACCTATTTATTCGTTATTGTGCAACTATTATCGGCAAGTCGATGCGATTAATGCAGAGATAACGCCTTGCACTTTGGCAGTAGGACGATGGTCGAGGGCATAAAAAGGCCCGAGCCGATAGGCCCGGGCGCGAGGGAGAGAGGCGCTACTCAGTTGCCCGAAGGAAAGTTGAACTCGGCATGTGAGGTTTCGAATGGCGACGGCCAGCGCTGGGAAATCGCCTTGCGCCGTGTATAGAAGCGCACGGCGTCGGGCCCATAGGCGTGCAGATCGCCGAACAGCGAGCGCTTCCAGCCGCCAAAGCTGTGATACGCCACCGGCACCGGCAGCGGTACGTTGATACCCACCATGCCGACCTCGATGCTATCGCCGAAACGCCGCGCGGCTTCACCGTCACGGGTGAACAGGCAGGTACCGTTGCCGAACTCATGCGCGTTGATCAGCTCGATGGCGGCGTCCAGGCTGGCGACCCGCACGATACACAGCACCGGGCCGAAGATCTCTTCCCGATAGATGCGCATCTCGGGCGTCACGCGATCGAACAGGCAACCGCCGAGGAAGAAAC
The DNA here is from genome assembly GCF_946887195.1 of uncultured Halomonas sp. Next base: position 154,889 of record NZ_CAMPKE010000001.1, on the reverse strand, counting down.
CCTCCTCATGGCCGGCAACGCTGAGCCCACGCCCATCGGCAACCAGCTCGGCCCCACTGCGCAGGCCGTCTTCGAGATAACCCAGCACCTTGTCGCGAAGCGCACCGGTGACCAGCGGCCCCATATCCAGACCCTTCTCGGTTCCCGGGCCAATCTTGAGCGCGGCGATCTTGGGCTTCATGGTCTCGATCAGCCGCTCGGCGGTATCGTCGCCGACACACACCGCCACCGAGATCGCCATGCAACGCTCGCCGCAGCTACCGAATGCCGCGCCCATCAGCGTATTGGCGGCATTGTCGATATCCGCATCGGGCAGCACCACGGCGTGGTTCTTGGCACCGCCAAGTGCCTGAACGCGCTTGCCATTGGCGCAGCCGCGCGCGTAGATCGATTCGGCCACCGGGGTGGAACCGACGAACGACAGCGCCTTGACCTCGGGTGCGTCGATCAGCGCTTCCACCGTTTCCCGGCCACCATGCACGACGTTCATGATGCCTTTGGGCAGCCCGGCCTGATCGAGCAGCTCGGCGATCGCCAGCGTCGATGTCGGATCCTTCTCCGAGGGCTTGAGGATGAATGCATTGCCGCAGGCGATGGCCATCGGGTACATCCACAGCGGCACCATCGCCGGAAAATTGAACGGCGTGATGCCCGCGACCACGCCCAGCGGCTGGAAGTTGGACCAGGCGTCGATGTTGGGGCCAGCGTTATGCGAATACTCGCCCTTGAGCAGCTCGGGCACGGCGCAAGCGTATTCGATGTTCTCGATGCCGCGCTTGAGTTCGCCCATGGCGTCCTCCGGCGTCTTGCCGTGCTCCTCGCTGATCAAGCGAACCAGCCGGTCGGCGTCATCTTCGAGTAGCTGCTTGAAGCGAAACATGATCTGGGCACGCTTGGCCGGCGGTGTGTCGCGCCAGGCGGGGAATGCCGCCTGGGCGGCATCGATGGCCTGCCGCACGGTGGCCGCGTCGCCATCGGCGACCTGGCGGATTACCTGTCCTGTCGCCGGGTTGGTGATGTCCAACATGGCGCCGGTCGCGCTAACGCGCTCACCGCCAATAAAATGTGAAACCTGCTGCATAATTCCTTCCTTTCGGTTCATGTCTGGGCGTGTTTCGCGTGTTCAGTTCAGATGGTCGAGCGTCGTCGCAACGGCGTCGAAAAGGCGTTCGAGTTCACCCTCGGTGGTCGAGAACGGTGGGCCGAACTGCAGGGTGTCGCCACCGTAGCGCACGTAGAAACCGGCATCCCACAATGCCAACGCGGCATCGCGCGGGCGAATCGTTGGATCGCCATCGCGCGGCGCCAGTTGAATCGCGCCGGCCAAGCCGTAGTTGCGAATATCGACGATGTGCGCGCGCCCTTGCAGTGCATGCAGCCGAGTCTCGAATGCCGGCGCGATACCGCGCACCTGCGCGGGGAAATCCTCGCGTTCGAACAGCTCCAGCGCCGCAAGCCCCGCGGCACAGGCGACCGGGTGCGCGCTGTAGGTATAGCCATGGGCGAACTCGACCGCATGCCGTGGCCCGCCAGCGTGCATGAAGGTATCGAAAATCTCGTTGGAGGCAATTACCGCACCCATCGGCACGGCGCCGTTGGTGACCTGCTTGGCCACGTTCATGATATCGGGCACCACACCGAAGGCATCGGCGCCGGTATTCGCGCCGCTGCGGCCAAAGGCGGTGATCACTTCATCGAAGATCAGCAGGATGTCGTGCTTATCGCAGATCGCCCGCAAGCGCTCGAGATAGCCCTTGGGCGGCACGACCACCCCGGCGGAACCGGACATCGGCTCGACGATCACCGCCGCGATGTTGGAGGCATCGTACAGCGCGATATGATCGAGCAGCGCATCGGCCAGTTCGGCCCCACTTTCGGCCTGGCCACGCGTGAAGGCCTGATCGGCCTGCAGCGTATGCGGCAGATGGCCGACATCGAGCAATTGCCCGTAGTGCTTGCGATTGCCAACAATACCGCCGACGCTGGTACCACCGATATTGACGCCGTGATAGCCCTTGGCCCGACCGATGATGCGGGTCTTCTCCGGCTTGCCCTTGAGCCGCCAGTAAGCGCGCGCCATTTTCAGCGCGGTGTCGGTGCACTCCGAGCCCGAGTTGGTGAAGAAAACGTGATCGAGCGTGGCCGGCATCAGCGCCGCGATACGTTCGGCCAGCGCGAACGCCAGCGGATGACCGACCTGAAAACCCGGCGCGTAATCCAGGCTGCCCAACTGCCGGGCCACCGCCTGCTGGATCTCCTCGCGGTTATGCCCGGCGCCGCAGCACCAGAGACCCGACAGCGAATCGAACAGCCGACGCCCCTGCCGGTCGATCAAATAACGGCCTTCGGCGCCCGCCAGCATGCGCGGATGATCGCGAAAATCGCGATTGGCGGTGAACGGCATCCAATAGGCGTTATTCAACCCGGTATCGGGATTCGCAGTGGGCTGGGAGGCGCTCGATGTTGTGGAATGAATGTCCAGGCTCATGATGGGCTCCTGCTCGGTCGATGAAAGCGCATCGGATGCGTTGAGTATCGTTAAAGCATGGCAGCTTGAACGACGTTAGGAAATCCAGAATTTTTAACATTGACGTTGATATTTACCAACCTAATGCTGTGGCGACATTCAATACCTGCGCTAGCGCTCTGAATACTTTACTATCAATGCATTGGCGTCATCGCCCTCTTCGTTTCCCACACCGCCACGGCACGCGCCCGGATGCTCGAACGTTACTTCCCCATTCTCGTCTGGCTACCCCATTACCGGCGCGAGCTATTCGGTCACGATCTGCTCGCCGGCCTGATCGTCACCGTGATGGTCATCCCCCAGTCGCTGGCCTATGCCCTGCTGGCCGGCTTGCCCGCCGTGGTGGGGCTGTACGCCAGTCTGCTGCCACTGTTTGCCTATACGCTATTCGGCTCGAGTCGCACGCTGGCGGTCGGCCCAGTCGCGATCATCGCGCTGATGACCGCCGCCGCGCTGGCCGGCATCGCCGTGCCCGGCTCGAGCGCCTATATCGAGGCGGCACTAGTGCTGACGTTGCTATCCGGGCTGATGCTCACCGTCATGGGACTGTTGCGCCTGGGCTTCTTCGCCAATTTCCTCAGTCATCCGGTGATCTCCGGGTTTCTATCGGCATCGGGCCTGCTGATCGCCGCCAGTCAGGCGGCGCACCTGCTGGGTATTTCAGCCTCGGGCTATACCGTCGTCACGCTAGTGACGGACCTGGTAACGCATCTGCCCTCGGCACACCTGCCGACATTGGCCATCGGCGCCGGCACCCTGGCTTTTCTCATTGCCATGCGCCGCTATGCCAAAACCACACTAATACGCCTGGGCTTTCCGGAGCGCTTGGCCGAATTGATCGGCAAGACCGGACCGGTATTCGCGGTCATCGTCACCACATCGATCAGTTGGCGTTTCAATCTGGCGGGCACGGGCGTCGAGGTGGTCGGCGCTGTGCCCGGCGGCCTGCCGCCGCTGACGCTACCGGGCTTCGATCCCGCATTATGGAAAACATTGCTGGTACCGGCGCTATTGATCAGCGTGGTGGGCTTCGTCGAGTCGGTATCGATGGGGCAAATGCTGGCGGCCAAACGCCGCGAGCGGATCTCCCCCGATCAGGAACTGATCGGCCTGGGTACCGCCAACCTGGCCGCGGCTTTCTCCGGTGGCATGCCGGTCACCGGTGGTCTGTCACGCACGGTGATCAACTTCGATGCCGGCGCACGCACCCCCGCCGCCGGCATCGTCGCCGCACTCGGTATCGGTCTGGTCACGCTGTTCTTCACGCCGCTGCTGCACTATTTGCCGGTCGCCACGCTGGCCGCCGTCATCACGGTATCGGTGCTCACCTTGGTCGACATTTCCGCCATGCGCCGGACCTGGCGCTATTCACGCAGCGATTTCGCCGCCATGCTGGCAACGCTAGGGCTGACCCTGATCGAAGGCGTCGAAGTCGGTATTCTCGCCGGCATGGGGCTATCCATCGGGCTATTTCTCTACCGCACCAGTCGCCCGCACAGCGCGCTGGTCGGGCGCGTGCCCGGCACGGAGCACTTTCGCAACGTGACCCGTCACGACGTGGAGAGCAGCCAGCGGGTCGCGCTGCTGCGCATCGACGAAAGCCTCTACTTCGCCAACGCGCGCTATCTCGAGGACACCGTCTACGGCCTGATCGCCGAGCACCCGGAGCTCGACCACGTGGTGCTGATCTGCTCGGCGGTCAATCTGGTCGACACCTCGGCCATCGAGAGTCTGGAAGCGATCAATGCGCGCCTCGCGGATGCCGAGGTGACGCTGCACCTGGCCGAGGTCAAGGGGCCGGTCATGGATCGTCTGAAGCATACCGATCTGCTCGATTCGCTGACCGGTCGCGTTTTCCTGAGTACCTATGCCGCCTGGCGCGAGTTGCATCTCTCCACCATCGACACGACTCGCTAAGACGTGAGCGGAATCGACTTGTGGAACCGCTGAATAAATTGTCGAGCGGAATGAATAGCAAGGCGCCCGGAACACAGAAGGCGAGACATAACATGGGGTTAGGCGAGCCTTCGAGTACCGCGTAACGCAGCTATTCGTCCGTGCAGGCATTTATGCAGTGGTTTCCTAGGCCAGGCGCTGCTGGCTATCCGGCGCGAAGAGTACCGCCCGGCTCATATCGAGACGCAGGGCGATACGATCGCCGGAGGCGAGCTTCGCCGTGGGTCCGATGCGCGCGGTCACCTCGCCGGCGCCCAGCGGCAGGCGTAACAGAATATCCGCACCGGTCGGCTCGGCAATACTGATTCGCGCCGAGAGCGGCGTACCCACGGCCTGCTCACCGAGGCGTTCGTCCTCCTGCGAGAAGTGTTCGGGACGCACCCCCAGAATCACCTCGCGCGCATGATGATCGGCCATCGCCGGGGTGGCGCGATCCGCCGGCCACGGCAGCGTCAGCCGCTCCTCGCCGGGCGTTTCGATATGCAATCGGTAACCGTCTCGCGTGGTGTCCAGCGTGGCATGCACGAAATTCATCGACGGCGAGCCCATGAATCCGGCCACGAACATATCGACCGGATCGTTGTAGACTTCATCCGGCGTGCCCAACTGCAGAATGTGCCCGTCGCGCATTACCGCGATGCGATCGGCCAGGGTCATCGCTTCGATCTGATCGTGGGTGACGTAGACGATGGTGGTGCCCAGGCGCTGATGCAGCTTCTTGATCTCGGTACGCATCTCCACGCGCAGCTTGGCATCGAGGTTGGAAAGCGGCTCGTCGAACAGATAGACCTGGGGCTCGCGGGCCAGCGCGCGGCCCATCGCCACCCGCTGACGCTGGCCGCCGGAGAGCTGTGCCGGCTTGCGCTCCAGCAATTGCGAAATCTGCAACAGATCGGCGACCCGCTCGACCGCCTGCTCGCGTTCGCGCCTGGGCACCTTGCGCATCTCCAGGCCGAAGGCGATATTCTGACGCACCGTCATGCTCGGGTAGAGCGCATAGGACTGGAAGACCATGGCGATATCGCGCTCGGCGGGCGTTAGCCAGGTGACATCCTCCCCGGCGATGAGAATCTGACCACCGGTGACCGGCTCCAGCCCCGCAATGGCGTTCATCAGCGTGGACTTGCCACACCCCGACGGGCCGACCAGGATCAGGAACTCCCCGGAATCGATGGCCAGGCTGACGTCCTCGAGTACACGCGTGGTACCGAAATCCTTGCGAACCTGGCGAATTTCCAAAGCTGACATAAGAGATAACCCCGTTATTGTTCTTGCTAGCCTTTGACCGAACCGGCCGTCAGGCCGCGCACGAAATACTTGCCAGCCAGGACATACACCACCAGCGTGGGCAGCGCCGCGATCATCGCCGCGGCCATGTTGACGTTATAGCGTTTGACCCCGGTGGAGGTGTTGACCAGGTTGTTCAGCGCCACCGTCACCGGCTGCGTCTCGTAGGCGGAGAAGGCGACCCCGAACAGGAAGTCGTTCCAGATCTGGGTGAACTGCCAGATCACCGAGACGACGATGATCGGCGCCGACACGGGCAGCAGAATGCGCCAGAAGATGCGGAAGAAGCCGGCGCCATCGAGCTTCGCCGCCGATACCAGCTCAGCGGGAATCGCCACGTAGAAGTTGCGAAAGAAGAGTGTCGTGAAAGCGATACCGAACACCACGTGCACCAGTACCAGACCGGCGGTCGAACTCGACAGCCCCAGCCACCCCAGGGTGCGCGCCATCGGAAGCAGTACCACCTGGAAGGGAATGAAGCAGCCGAACAGGATCAAGGCGAAGATCCATTCGGAGCCCCTGAATCGCCACTGGGTCAACGCATAACCGTTGAGCGCGCCGATCGCGGTGGAGATGGTCACCGCCGGAATGACGATGCTGAACGAATTCCAGAAATAGCCGCCGACCCCTTCGCAGCGCATGCCGGTACAGGCCTCGCCCCATGCCGCGATCCAGGGCGCGAGTGTCGGTGACTGCGGTAATGCCAGCAGCGTGCCGGGGCGGATCTCCTCGAGCGGCTTGATCGAGGTCAGCAGCATGATGACCAGCGGCATCAGATAGACCAGCGCCATGCCCACCAGAATCACGTAGACGGCAAAGCGCGAGAACCGCGCGCCGGCGCTGCGGCGTCGAATCACGTTATCCATGCTTGCGGCCTCGCAGTTCGCAGTAGAGGTAAGGAACGAGAATCGCCAGCACACCACCCAGCATCAGCATGGCACTGGCCGAGCCGAGCCCGATCTGGGCGCGCGAAAAGGTATGGGTATACATGAAGGTCGCCGGCAGGTCCGTGGCATAACCGGGGCCGCCACCGGTCAGTGCCATCACCAGATCGAAGCTCTTGATGGCGATATGCGCGAGGATCATCACCGCGCTGAACAGCACCGGTCGCAGGCACGGCATGACGACGCGCCAATAGATGCGCGGCAGGCTCGCCCCATCGAGTTGAGCGGCCTTGAGGATGCTGTCGTCGATGCCGCGCAGCCCGGCCAGGAACAGCGCCATGACGAAGCCTGAAGCTTGCCACACCGCCGCGATCACCAAGGTGTAGATGGCCATGTCCGGGTCGACCAGCCAATCGAAGGAGAACGACGCAAAGCCCCAGCTTTGAACCATCGCTTCGATGCCCAGGCTCGGGTTGAGCAGCCACTTCCACACCACCCCGGTGACGATGAACGACAGGGCCATGGGGTACAGGTAGATCGTGCGCAGCGCACCTTCCTGGCGGATGCGCTGATCGAGCAGTATCGCGAGCCCAGCCCCCAGCGCGAGACAGATACCCACGAACAACCCACCGAACACCACCAGGTTCGTCGACGCGACCCACCAGCGTTCGTTTTCCATCAAGCGGACGTATTGGGCGAAACCGATGAAGTCGTAACTCGGCAGCATTCTCGAGCTGGTCAGCGAGAGCACGAAGGTCCACAGCATGAAGCCGTAGACGAAGAACAGCGATACGGCCAATGACGGCGCCACCACGATGCGCGGCAACCACGCTTGCAACCATCCGGAGGGCGTGCGGCGAGCCATGCCACGGCGTGGCGTAGCGTCGGCTGAAATGAGTGACATGACAGATACCTTTGATCGAGGAATGGCCCACCTCCCTGTGGGCCGCGGCTTGCTCGCTTAAAGCCCCGAATTGGCGACGTCGGCCAAGCGCTCGGCGGCCTGCTCCGCCGTCATGTCGGTGGAATTGAAGTAGCTGGTGACGATATCGAAGATCGCCCCCTGCGCGGCGCTGGACAGCGCCATGCCATGCGCCATGCTAGGTACCAGCGTGTCGCTCTCGATGCTCGCCTTGAAATCCTGCATGGACCGCTGGGCGCAGCTATCGAACTCACTGATATCGAGATCGGTACGCACCGGAATCGAGCCCTTGATCTTATTGAAGGCGAGCTGAAACTCGGGTTCGAGAATCAAGCGAGCGAGATCGCGCTGCGCTTCATGGGCGCCTTCGTCGTTGACGCGGAACATCGCGAAACTATCGGTATTGAAGGTGAAGGCGTCGGCGGTGCCCGGTGCCGGTGCGCACAGGTAGCCTTCACCGGCGGTCAGCCCGGCGGCGCTGAATTCGCCCTTGACCCAATCGCCCATCAACTGCATGGCGGCATCGCCGCTGATGACCATCGAGGTGGCAATGTTCCAGTCGCGACCCGGCACGCCCTCGTCCATCAAACCGCGCAAGCGTTTGAAGAGCGTCAGCGATTCGATCATGGTGTCGCTGTGCAGCGCCGCGGGGTCGAGTTCGACCAGCGCCTTGCGATAGAAGTCGCTACCGCCGACACTCAGTACCACCGTTTCGAAGATCGTCGCGTCCTGCCAGGGCTGGCCACCATGCGCCAGCGGAATGTAACCGGCCGCGCGGATCTTCTCGGCGGCGCTGAACAGTTCTTCCCAGGTAGTCGGCATCTCGACACCCGCGTCGGCCAATACCTCGGGGTTGGCCCACAGCCAGTTGACCCGGTGCACATTGACCGGCACCGCCACATAGTGGCCGTCGTAACGCATGATATCGGCAACCACCTCGGGCAGTAACGTATCCCAATCGCCCTGCTCGGCGACCTCATCGAGATTGCCCAGCAGGCCAAGCTCGGCCCACTGCTGAATCGCCGGCCCCTTGATCTGTGCGGCGGTCGGTGGGTTGCCGGAAACCGCACGCGACTTGAGCACGGTCATCGCACTGCTGCCTGCGCCACCGGCCACGGCGAAGTCCTTCCAGGTGTGCCCTTCCTCTTCCATCAACTCCTTCAGGACGCCCACCGCGCGCGCCTCGCCACCCGAGGTCCACCAATGCAACACTTCGACCTCGCCGGCTTGGGCCGTGCCGATCGAAGCGGCAACCGCCAGGCCCAGCAATGCTTGCTTTACTGCTTTCATACGTCGTGTCTCCGGCTTGTTATTGTTGACCCGCGAAAATGCCCCGCGCGGATGAAGACACGCTACCGTATCCGTCCCGGTGATGGGGATTACATAGTGCTGAATAGTGTTTGCGGTTTATTACGAACTTGAAACATCCACGCGGCCATCGCGCCGGCGCAACGCGTCGATGATGTCGTAACAGGCGCCCATGGTGTGGTAATCCACCTTGCCGGCCGGGCTCTTGAGGTCGGTATAGGGGCGGTTGTCGGGAGACAGGATGCGATACCAGGCGCCATGACGATGATCGACCATGTGCCGCAGGCTGAATTCCCAGATCCGCTCGTACCAGCGCCAGAAACGCCGCTCACCGGTCAGCTCGCCGAGCATCGCCGCCGCCGCCAGGCTCTCGGCCTGCACCCAGAAATACTTGTCGCCATCGCTGATAGTGCCGTCGAGATCGAGCCCATAAACCAGTCCACCGTAGTGTGGATGCCAGGCCTTCTCCACCGTGCTCAGAAACAGCTGACGAGCGGTCGGTATCAACCAGGCCTCACGGTGATGGCGTGCCAGCACCACCAGCAGCTTGGCCCATTCGGTCTGGTGACCGGGCTGGAAGCCCCAAGGCCGAAACAGATGCTTGGGGTCGTGGCGGTTGTACGCGAAATCGGCGCGCCAGTTTCTGTCGTAATGCTCCCAGATCCAGCCATTGCCCTGGCGCGCCTGGCGCCGACAGATCGCATTGGCGATCGACAGGGCACGCTCGATGAATTGCTCGTCGCCGGTCGCCTCGAAGGCGGCGATCAGCGCCTCGCAGCTGTGCATGTTGGCGTTCTGGCCTCGATAGTCGCTGACCCGCCACCGGCTATCCGCCTCATCGGCATAGAGTTGCCACTGTGGCTCCCAGAAACGCCGGGTCTGCAGGGCATGCACCCGGTAAAGCCCCTCTCGCGCTTCGTCGATACCGGCCTTGAGGGCCGTGGCATAGGCCAGCATGACGAAGGCCAGGCCGTAACAGTGGTTGGTGTCGTCTTCCACCTCGCCATCCTGCAACGCCCAGGCATAACCCTGATAGCGCGTCTGGAAGTGTTGCTTCTCTAGATACGCCAAGCCGTGGCGTGCCCAGTGCAGATACTCAGGCTCATCGAAGTAGGCGCCGTAGCGCGCATAGGTGAAGACGTAGCGGGTGCTGGAAACCAGGTGGCGGTGATAGCGATCGTCGATGCTGCCGTCGTCGCGCAGGTAGTGAAAGAACCCACCGTTGGGATCGATGCAGCCCGGATGATAGAACGCCATGATCTTGCGGATATGCGCTTGTAGCTGGAGCGGATCGTAGATGTCCATGCGGGTCTCCTCTGGCGACTCGGCGTGTCACGACGAGATTACGCGATCCTTCCCGGCCGAAAGGTTTCAAACTATTACGTCAGGTTGCTATACCCGCCGCGAACGGGAAAGCGCAACGTGACCCGCAGACCGCCTTCGGGGTGATTGCCCATCGCTAGCGTACCGCCATGCGCATGCACGATGTGCCGGGCGATGCTCAAACCCAGGCCACTGCCACCGGTATGCCGGCTGCGTGATGCTTCGAGGCGTACGAACGGTGCGAAGACGCGTTCGAACTGGGTATCGGGAATACCCGGCCCGTGATCGCGCACGATAATGCACAGTTCATCCCAATGGCTGCGGATGCGCACCTCCACGCGCTGTCCGTAGAAGATCGCGTTCTCGATCAGGTTGGCCAGGCAACGCTTGAAAGCCAACGGCTTCACCGCGAGGCGCGCCGCATCGCCGCTGACAGCGACGCTGCCACCCTGCACTTTCAGTTCCTGAGCCAGCGATACCAGCATGGCGCGAATATCCAACGTCTCGGTCCTCTCGTGCAGATCGAGCCCCTTGACCGATGCCAGCGCGCCCTTGACCAGCAGATCCAGCTCATCGAGAGAGGCGCAGAAGCGCATCCGCTGCCGCTCGTCGTCGAGCATTTCGGCACGTAGCCTCAAGCGCGTGATCGGGGTCTTGAGATCATGCGAAATCGCCGAGAACAGCCGCTCGCGCTCGCCCACCTGAGAGCGAATACGCTCCTGCATGCGATTGAAGGCCCGCGCCGATGCCACCACCTCGCGAGGCCCGCGCTCGGACAGCGGTGGCGCATCGAGATCCTCGCCCAATAGCCGGGCGGCGCGCGCCAGGCGAGCCAGTGGCCGCGTCACCCCACGAATCAGCCATAACGACAGCGCAATCACCGTGACCAGCACCATCAACAGCACGAACAACCGGTCTCCCGATAGCCAGGGACGTTCAGCGAGCGGATCGATCATCGGGAACAACGTGGCGACATACAGCCAGGTGCCGGGTTCGAGCGACATCTGCACCACCAGTATCGGCGGCGATACCGGCTCCATCAGCAGGCTGTAGTGGCTCCAGCTCGGCGGCAACTCGCTCAGCAACACCTCGTTATTGAAGACCCTGAGCGTCTCGGGGCGCGAGAACTCGATCCATGCATCGCGTATGCCCAGTTCGCTGGCCAATACCCGCTGTACATTGGCGATCACCAGCCTCTTGCGGGCGCCATCGCCGATATCCGCGATATCGACACGCTTTTCGTTGACGCTGACGAAAAAGCGCGTTCCGCCCATGTCGCGCAGCTGATTGAGCACGATATGACGGTATTCGTAAGGCAGCGAACGAAAGAAGCGCACCGTCGACGCAATGCTGTAGGCCAGATTGTTCGAGAGCTCATCGAGTTGCTCATATTGACTGGAGCGGGACTGCGCGCTCCATAGTGCGTAGCTGGCAAGCTGGGCGCTGAGCACACCAACGATCATTATCAGTACGAAGCGCCCACGCAGCGTGCGCGGCAGCAAACGCAACAGCGAACGTCTCCGGGAGTCCAGCCATGAACGCCGGGGGACGGCATCGCTCACTGCACGACTTCCACCTGGGAGGCCAGCACGTAACCCGCCCCGCGTACGGTGCGAATCAAGGACGAGTGCGCGTCGTCCCTGAGGCGTTGGCGCAAACGGCAGACATGCACGTCGATCGAGCGATCCAGCGGCGGTGCGGGGCGGCCACGGCTCAAGTCGAACAGCGCATCGCGGGACAATACCTGCTCGGGATGATCCAGGAACACTTGCAGTAGCTGATAATCGGCGCCTGATAGCGTGCTGCGCTGCCCTTCGCTATCGATCAGTTCGCGACTGACGCGATCCAGGCACCAATCGCCGAAGCGCACGCGCCGGGCTTGTTCGAGCACCGCGGGCGGCCTGGCGCGGCGTAGCACGGCCTTGATGCGAGCCAACAGTTCGCGAGGATTGAACGGTTTGCCAAGGTAGTCGTCGGCGCCCAGTTCGAGCCCCAGAATACGATCGGTATCGTCGCCGCTAGCGGTGAGCATGATGATCGGCACATCGCTGGTACGGCGCAGGTCGCGGCAAATCGCGAAGCCGTCATCGCCCGGTAGCATGATATCGACTATCAGCAATTGCGGCACTTCATGAACCAGCAGCCGATGCAAGGCCTCGGCATCCTCGGCCACCAGGGCGCGGTAACCATGGCGACCGAGATAGTCGGCGAGTAATTCGCGAATTTCGGCGTCGTCATCGACGACGATCAGAGTCGCGGGTGGCATGCTCATGAGGAAGAATCGCCAGTGTGGCGGGCATGCTGACATGCCCTGCGTTATTGTGATTGTTCAATCGCAGCTACGATGATGCGTCAGGCGTTTTCTTGCATCAAGGGCCAGGGTGCCCAACGCGACCAAGGTCGGCATGGTGCCGGTGTTGAAATGAAAACCGCCGGCACGCGGCCGGCGGTACAATGGCGTGTCACTGGTTCATTCGTGCGGCATCAAGACCCGATCGATGACATGAATCACACCGTTGGACTGCGCGACATCATAGGTACTGATGCTGGCGACATTGCCAGCCATGTCCTTGACAACCAGGTTATTGCCGTTCTTCATTACCGTCAGGCTGGCACCATTGACGGTTTCCAGCATGGTGCTGCCACCGCCGGCCATGACCGCTTCTTTCAAGTCTTCGTGAGTCAAGTTGCCGGGCACGACATGATAGGTCAGCACCGCTTGCAATTTGTCCTTGTTTTCCGGCTCCAGTAGCATCGGCACGGTGCCGGCCGGCAGCCTGTTGAAGGCGCTATCGACCGGTGCGAAAACCGTGAATGGCCCCTCGCCCTGCAAGGTTTCGACCAGGCCGGCCGCCTTGACCGCGGCGACCAGTGTCTCGTGCTCGCCGGAATTGACGGCATTCGCAATGATATTCTTGTCGGGATACATCGTTGCACCACCGACTTCGGTGGGACCATGGGAAGCCCAGGCCGAAGCCGTGAAGAGCATTGCCGCTGAGAGTACCGCACCAGTAAACAGGTTGCGTTTGATCATGGTTCGTTGCCTCTTTTCGGCGATCTCGAAATGAGATCTCGGAAGGTGATACGCCAGGGTTTCGGTTATGGATTCACTGCGCAGCGGATCGAGCGATGCGTTGAGAATCCACGCTTTACACCGGGCTCTGGTTTATCAAGACTAAAGACAGCAAACTCGCGTACCAGGCGACCTTGGCCACAAGGAAATGGCATGCAGGATTCATCGCAAGAACACCTCATCGCTCATCTCGCGGCGTGCGCCGGTGGAGAAGGCACAGCCTTCGAGCGTCTTTATCGTGAAACCAGCGCGCATCTTTATGCACAGTTACTGCGTATTGTCAGAGAGGAATCGGCCGCTCAGGACTGTTTGCAACAGGTTTACCTACGCGTCTGGCAGACCGCGGATCGCTATGATTCCAGCCGGGCAAAGCCGATGACATGGCTGAGTACGATCACGCGAAATATCGGCATCGATTGGCTACGGCGCCAGAAACGGCATCCCGAAGACGGCGACGATGCCTTTGAAACATTGGCCAATGACGTCGACCTGGTCGCGGCCAGTGACCTGGAACAGCAGAGCCGGATGCTGCACGAGTGTCTGGAGATATTGTCGGCGAGCCAGCGCCAAACGCTGGAAAAAGCGTATTTCGAGGGCCTGACTCACGCGGAACTGGCCACTACATTGACCCAGCCACTGGGCACCATCAAAAGCTGGATACGGCGCGGACTCGAGAGGTTAAAGGCATGCATGAGCCATGGGATCTGAGCGACCCCGGCGAGCGTGAGCAAGCCGCCGGCGAGTATGTGCTGGGCACGCTCGACGCCTCGCAACGCGCCGCCTTCGAAGCCTTGCTGGCAGTCAGTCCGGAACTGCAGCGCCAGGTCGACGAATGGCGCGAACACCTACAACCGTTCAACGACCAGCTCACCCCGGTCGCGCCCCCGGCGGGATTGTGGCCGCGCATCGCACGCGCGGTCGGCCTTGGCCCGCGCCCCTGGTTGCAGCGCCTTGGCCTATGGCAAACGCTGACCGCCGGATTCGCCGCCCTGGCACTCGGCTTCGCCATTTCATGGGGCCAGTTACCCCAGGGCCCCGTGGTGCCTGGCGATGCGGTGTTCGTGGTGCTGGACGAAAAGCAGATTCCCGGCTGGATCATCAGTGCCAGTCAGGAGGGCGAAATCATGGTTCAAGCCGTGCAGCCCAGCGCCATGCCGGCCGGAATGGGCGGCGAACTGTGGTTCATCGCCGATGGCACCCCGGTGTCGCTGGGCATGCTGCCGGCACACGGCCATGCGCGCATGCCGATGCCCGATGCGCTTCGCGCGTCGCTACGCACGGCCGACCTGGCGGTAACGATCGAACCCGAGAAGAGCGCACCGCATGCCGAACCCAGTGGCGCGATCATCGATCACGGTAAGTTGATACCCATGCAGGGCGGCACCCTCACCTTCTAGACGCTGTTCTTGGCGCTCAATCTTCCACCTGGGTCCTGACCTTGGCGACGATATGCGCACCGATGGGCAGCGCCGAGGTGGCGGCCGGCGATGGCGCGTTGCAGACATTGACCGTGCGCCTGGTGTTGACGAACAGGAAGTCGTCGATCAGTTTGCCTTCTCTCGATATGGCCTGTGCCCGCACACCGGCGGGATACGGTTCGAGGTCGTCCGCCGTCAGGCTCGGGCAATATTTGCGCACCTCTTGCAGGTAGCTCTTCTTGAAGAGCGAATTCTTCATCTCGGTCAATCCTGGGCGCAGATTGGCCTTGAGCACCTTGAGAATGCCCGGATTGGTCAGCATGCTCGCGGCATCCATCAACGAGACATCGGTCTTGCGATAACCCTCGCGCTTGAATGCCAGCACGGCGTTGGGGCCTACCGTCACCGAGCCATCGATCATGCGTGTCAGGTGTACGCCGAGAAAGGGCATCGCAGGATTGGGTATCGGGTAGATCAGATGCTTGACGATGCGGTGATGCTCGGGAGCCAGGCGGTAGTACTCACCGCGAAACGGGCAGATGGTGAAGCAGGGATCGAGCCCCAGCATGCGCACCACACGATCCGCCATCAGGCCGGAGCAAGAGATCAGGTAGCGGGACGCCAACTCGCCCCGGGTCGTTTTCGCAACCACCTCGCCACGCCGCTCCTCGAGGCCGACAACCGCCGTGGAGTAGCGAATCTCACCGCCGGCAGCCTCGAATTCGCGGCCCATGGCAGCGGCGACCTGGGCATAATCGACGATTCCACTGGCCGGCACGTGGATGCCGCCGATACCGGTGATATTGGGCTCGCGCTCGCGTAGCTCATCGGCACTGAGCCAACTGCGCTCCAGGCCATTGGCCTCGGTCCGCTCCCACAACGCCTGCATGCGCTGCATTTCCAGCTCGTTGGTCGCCACCAACAGCTTGCCGCACTCATCGTAGGGGATGTCATGCGCGGTGCAGAACGTCTTGGTGGCGCGATTGCCTTCGAGACAGAATCGCGTCTTCAGGCTACCCGGCGTGTAATAGACGCCCGCATGAATCACGCCGCTGTTATGCCCGCTCTGATGGCGCGCCGGACCATCCTCCTTCTCGACCAACAGCATGCGCCGATCAGGATAGGCCTGGATGAGCTGCATGGCGGTGGACATGCCGATGATGCCGCCGCCGATGATGATGAAATCGTACACGCCTACCTCGAACCGTCGGTATTTTTACAGTTCATCAATTGTATGGAAGATTGTCCCCCATTTCCTGAAAGCGAACGACATTGGGTAAAATATCGATCACCTTATGCAGCGGCCAACGTCTCATGGATAGTACACCCCGCCAGAATCTTGGCATCCGTGCCTATGCCTGGCTCAAGCGCGACATCATTCGCGGCGTCTACCCGCCGGGCGAGAAATTGCTGATGAGTCACCTGAAGGCGCGCTATGAACTTGGCGTCGGTCCGCTACGCGAGGCGCTGTCGCAGTTGGTGTCGGAGCGCATGGTAGTGGCGATCAGCCAGCGCGGTTATCGAGTGGCGGCGATGTCGCTGGCCGAACTCGACGATATCTACGATGCGCGCGCCCACCTCGAAGCGCTGATTCTCACGCTGGCCATCGAGCGTGGCGACGACCTGTGGGAGGCCGATGTTCTGGCCAAGGCGCACACCCTGGCCAAGGTCGTCGAAGTCAAGGGGGCCGAAGACGCGCTCGATGTCTGGGATGCGCGTCACAAGGCATTTCACGCCGCCATCGTTGCCGGTTGCGGCTCGCCGCATCTGCTTCAGGCACGCGCCAGTCTGTTCGATCAGGCCGAGCGCTACCGTCACCTGTGGCTGTGCGAGACGGTTTTCTCCGAACAGGCGCTGGACGCCAAGCGCCGGCAGCATGCCGCGCTGGTTGACGTCGTACTGGCACGCGACGCCACGCGTGCCGCGACGATGATGCGCGAACACCTGATGACACCGGTGCCGATCATCGCCGCGGTACTGCGCAAGCGGGGGCTGGTTTAGGAGAGGAGTTGCGCCAAGTGACCTTCGAGCTCACGGCTCGACTCGTGGCCTTCGAGCGTCAAGCGATGCAACTGCTCGTCGGTGCCGGCCATTTCGGAAAGCAGCGACCCCAGACCGCGTGCTTTGGTATCGCGCTGAATCAGCATATCCAGCACACCCTGAGACGATGGCAGGAAGGCGATCTCGGCCTCATCGAGGTGCGCAAAGCGCCCGCCGCGCTGGGGCCGGAATTCGAACTCCTGCACAAAGCCCATCTGCGGGTTGCGCCGCGACGCTTCGAGCGGGGCGTTGAGCAATTGAAAGCCCAGCGCCTGCATGGCCTCGAAGACCGCTTCGTGCAATGCGCTCGGCAGAATGCGCAGCGGATCCTGGTCGCGCGGATCCAGCGCCATGGAGATATCGGCACGGGTCGCTACCCAGGTCTTGGGCTGTTGCCGCCCCACCGCCAACGGCGCGGCCAGCGGTACCTCGAAATCGAACGCCACCTCACGGGTTTCGCCCGCCTTCACCGTCATCGCTTCGCTGATGCCCAGACGCGCCCAGGCGTGAGGTACGCGCACCTTCTTGTCGTCGATCTCGCGAATCACCTCCGAGGAGAGCTCGAGAACCAATCCATCGATCGCTTGATCCACCTTGCCGCCCTGAATGACCACCTTGCCGACCAGACGCTCGCCGGCGCGCAGGCTATCCGTTTCGAGCAAGGTATCGACGCGCGCCGCGCCGATGCCAACGGCTGCAAAAATACGATCCAGCATGACCCACCCCTTGACGTTGATTGTCGCTCCACTGTGGCATAACCGGACCGGGTGAGCCACTTCAGCAAACTGTCACAAAGCGCCGGTAGGGTCGGGATGGCAATCTCCCCCGAACAGAGGCCGCGATATGAGCGAGTTCAATAATGAACCCAACCGTAACCCGAGCGGGAACGAGCCATTCTCCGCCATTCTCGAGCGGAGCTGGTCGCGCCGCCATGTCATGAAAGGCGGGCTAGGCCTCGCCGCCGTCACGCTGTTTGGCGGCTTCGCAGTGGCCGGCGGTGACGATCGGCGACTCGAACGGGGCGCCAGAGCCGCTGCTGCCATCAGCCTGGGCTTCGACTCCCTGCCCGGCTCGAAGACCGATGCCGTAGCGGTTCCCGCTGGCTACACGGCACGTGTGCTGGCCCCGTGGGGAACGCCGCTCAACGGCGATGCCAGCGCCTGGAGGGCCGATGGCGGCAATACCGCGAGCGATCAGCTCAATGCCGTGGGCATGCATCACGACGGCATGCATTTCTTCCCGATTGCCGGGCGCTCCGACGATGGCATTCTCGTCATCAATAACGAATATATCGATCAGGATGCGCTGCACCCCGGTGGCGCCAGCCAGGTCGCGGGCCAACGCCCCGCCGAGGAGGTTCGCAAGGAGATCAACGCCCATGGCGTGAGTGCGGTGCGCATCACCCGTGTCGATGGCCAGTGGCGAGTCTCCGAGCGCGACCCGCTCAATCGCCGCATCACCTCGGCCACGGTCATGGCGCTGTCCGGCCCCATGGCAAACACCGATCACGTCAAGACCGCGTTCTCGAAAGACGGCGCACTCGCACGCGGAACCAACAATAACTGCGGCAACGGCTATACGCCCTGGGGCACCTACCTGACCTGCGAAGAGAACTGGCCGGATGTGTTCGTCAATCGCGCCGCTACGCTGCCCGACGACCAGCGACGCCTCGGCATTCCCAGCGACGCAACCCGCTTCGGCTGGGAAACCGCGGCAGGCGATCCCAGCGAAAAGGAGGGTGAGTTCGCGCGCTTCGATCTGACCCCCAAGGGCGCCAGCGCCACCGACGATTATCGTAACGAGGCCAGCACGTTCGGCTATATCGTCGAGATCGACCCTTTCGATGTCGCCCAGCGCGCCGTCAAGCGCACCGCGCTGGGCCGCTTCCGCCATGAAGGCTGCTGGCCGGGCAGGCTCGAAGCCGGCAAGCCGGTGGTGTTCTACTCCGGCCACGATGCCCGCTTCGAGTACATCTACAAGTTCGTCTCGAACGCCAAGTGGAATCCCGCCGATGCCGAACCCGACGATCGCCTGGCCACCGGCGCCAAGTACATGGACGAGGGTACCTTGCACGTCGCTCGCTTCAATGACGATGGCAGCGGTGAATGGCTACCCCTGATCCCGCAGGCCGCGACCCTGAAAGGCACCACACTCGGCGGTGAGCTGGGCGAATTGGCGGACATCATCCTGAATACCGCTCACGCCGCCGATCTGGTCGGCGCCACGCCGATGGATCGCCCGGAATGGGGCGCGGTCGATCCGGTCAGTGGCGATGTCTACATGACGCTGACCAACAACGACGAGCGCGGCCAGGACCGGCTCGATGCCGCCAACCCCAGGCCCAGTAACGTCAACGGCCAGATCATTCGCTGGCGCGAGGATGACGACCAGGCCAGTTTTCGCTGGGATATCTTCGTGTTCGGTGCCGACGCCGAGGCCAGGGCCGAGATCAATCGCTCGGGGCTGACGCCCGCCAATCAGTTCGCCAGCCCCGACGGACTGGTTTTCGACAATCGCGGTATCCTGTGGATTCAGACCGATAACGGCGACAACGCCGTTGCAGACGATACCAACAATCAGATGCTGGCGGTGATCCCGGCCAATCTGAGCGCCCAGAGCGGCCGCTCAGGTACTATCGATGCCGAGAACCAGCATCAATTGAAGCGTTTTCTCGTTGGCCCCAACGGCAGCGAAGTGACGGGGTTCGCATCCACGCCCGACAACACCTCGATCTTCGTCAATATCCAGCATCCAGACAACTGGCCTTACCGTGACGATGCCAGCGAGGCCACGCCCTCGGGCACTCGTGTGCGCCCGCGCTCCTCGACGGTGGTGATTCAGAAGATCGATGGCGGCGCGGTCGGCGTATAGATCCTCACCGGAACGAACCAGAACGAAATAGCCCGGCGCGGTAAACCGGCCGGGCTTCCTGTCGGAACGAACAACATGCGCTCAGCCTGTCGGATAGCCGCTCGCACTCGACGGAGCGACCCGTCCCTCCTCCAGCAACTGACGCTCGGCGTCGCTATTGGCCAGCAGTACGTCATCGATGCCGATCCCGTGAAGCGCCGCGACGCGCTCCACCTCGATGCGATGCTGCTCGAGCGCCGCACGCTTCAGCAAACGCCTCGATGGTGTCAGCCAACTGAGTATCAGCCAGATCGCCAGGGCGATGACGAGTAGCCAGAGGCCGTAATGCACGACGAAAACGCTCAGCGCCTCACCGCTGGCGAACCAGCCGGTCATTGCGATCATCAGCGTGGCCCAAACGCTCCATAGCCCGTTGGGCAGGCCTAGAAAGCGATTGGCTGTCAGCAGTGCCTTCTCATGATACTTAGGCGTATATGCCACGGGTTGCCTGACGAACATGGCCGTCTCGCTGAAATGGTTTTTCGATCATCTCAGTCTGAGCGGCTTCGTGCGCGTTCACTCAATCGATTAGCGGCCGTTTTCGAGCGCAATTGTAGGTTTGAAGCATCGATGAAACTCACGCCGGTATCAAGGATTCGCCACGCCCCACCGCGTAATAACGAAGCCCCGCCTTTTTCACCGCATCGGGCTCGAACAGGTTGCGCCCATCGACGATGACCGGCGTGGCGAGCTGGCGGGCGAGCCAGGCGAAGTCGACCGTGCGGTAGCTCTTCCACTCCGTACAGATCACCAGCGCGTCGCTTCCCTCGACCGCCGCCTCGCGGCTATCGACCAGCGTCAGGTCGTCGCGTTGGCCATACAGACGCCGGCATTCGTCCATGGCCTCGGGATCGTGCGCCTGAACCTTGGCCCCTGCCGCCCACAGCGCTTCCATCAATGCCCGGCTGGGCGCTTCACGCATATCGTCGGTGTTGGGCTTGAAAGCCAGCCCCCATAACGCGATGGTCTTGCCCTCGAGCGCACCGTCGAAGGCGTGCTGGAGTTTGGCGAACAGCGTGGTTTTCTGACGCCGATTGACCGCTTCGACGGCAGCGAGCAACTCGGCCGGATAACCGACCTGCCCGGCGGTACGCGCCAGCGCCTGGACGTCCTTGGGGAAGCAGGAACCACCGTAGCCGCAGCCCGGATAGATGAAGTGATAGCCGATACGCGGGTCCGAGCCGATACCCCGGCGCACCTCCTCGATATCCGCGCCGAGACGCTCAGCGAGATTGGCGATCTCGTTCATGAAGCTGATCTTGGTCGCCAGCATGGCGTTGGCGGCATACTTGGTCAGCTCGGCGCTGCGCACATCCATGAACATCAGTTTTTCATGGTTGCGGTTATAGGGCGCGTAGCATTCGCGCATCAGCGCCTCGACACGCTCGGAGTCGGTGCCTACCACGATCCGTGCGCCCTTGGTGAAATCCTCGATGGCCGCGCCCTCCTTGAGAAACTCGGGATTGGAGCAGACATCGAACGTAAGCTCGCTGCCACGCTTGGCGAGCGTCCGACTCAGCGCGTCGCGCACCTTGTCGGCGGTGCCCACCGGCACCGTGGACTTGTCGATCACCACCTTGTAGTCGTCCATGTGCTCGCCGATGGTCGTGGCCACCGCCAGCACGTATTGCAGATCGGCACTGCCATCTTCATCGGGCGGCGTGCCCACGGCGATGAATTGCAGGACGCCAAAGCCGACCGCCTCGGCGGCATCGGTGGTGAAACGCAGCCGACCGGCGTCCGTGTTGATCTGGACCATCGATTCGAGACCTGGCTCGTAGATGGGAATTTCACCACGCTTCAAACGAGCGATCTTGTCGCCATCCACGTCCATGCACATCACATCGTGACCGACATCGGCGAGACAGGCGCCGGTGACCAGGCCGACGTAACCGGTACCGAAAATGGCAATCTTCATGTAATAACGATCCTGTGAGTGCGTCCGTAATCGAGCATGGGAGGCAGTGCCGGCCATTCGCTGACTGACCAACCTGCCGTGTCCTTTGGTTGCGCACTATATCGCATCGTTTCCTTCGTCCCAATATGGCCAGGAAACGGGGGCTCATCGCACCAGGGCGATGGCCAAGCGCAAGCATCCGTCACCGGAAGCACTATCAAGGCTGTTTCGGCAACTGCCCCTTGTGCGACGTGCGGTAGTAAGCCGCGAGAATGGTTTCGCGCACGCTGTCGTCCACGGGCTGGCCTTCGAGGAAGGCATCGATATCGTCATAACGGATGCCCAAAGCGTCTTCGTCGGTGCGCTGTGGCGAGAGGGATTCGAGATCCGCCGTCGGCACCTTGTCGACGAGCGTCGACGGTGCGCCCAACGTACGCGTCATCTCTCGCACTTGGCGCTTGGTAAGGTCGGAGAGAGGCGCCAGATCGCAGGCGCCATCGCCATATTTGGTAAAAAAGCCCATCGCCGCTTCGGCCGCCTGATCGGTGCCGACCACCAGCCCGCCGTAGGTGCCAGCGATAGCGTATTGAGCGACCATGCGCTGCCTGGCCTTGATATTGCCCAGCACGAAATCGCGGTGTGCGGCATCGTGAAATGTCAGGCCATTGAGCTCGAGCGAAGCCAGCATGGCATCGCTGGCGGGCTTGACATCGATATCGAGCACCTCGTCGGCAGCGATGAATTCCAATGCCATCCGTGCTTCCGCCTCGTCCTGCTGGGCACCGTAGGGCAGGCGTACGGCATAAAAACGCGCCGCGACGCCCTGCTTGCGCGCATCCTCCACGGCCAATTGGGCAAGCCGCCCGGCCAAGGTGGAATCCACGCCACCGCTGATACCCAGCACCAGTGCGTGCTGCCCGCTCCCCAGCATCTGGTCACGTAGAAATGCGCTTCGCTGGGCGATCTCCCGCTCAGGATCGATCGAGGATCGCACGCCTAGTGCATCCCGGATGCACTGAGCCTCGGGTTTGGAGGACGCGTCATGCGTGTCGGTAGCCATGGGGTTCTCCTTCTACGTCATGGTCGTTCGGCGTGGATCAGGTGGGCGTGGCTTTGCCCGCCACCACCTGACGATGATAATCGGCGATGCGCTCTAGCGAGTAGTGCGCCGCTGCCAGGCGAACCTGATTCCTGTCGCCATCGAAACGGCGGGTCTCGGTGAATAGGTAGATTTCGCCCTGATGGCGATAGGCCCAAGCCAGACATACCGTTCCGACAGGCGTGCCGTCGTCACCTGGGTCGGGCCCGGCGATCCCGGTATTCGCGACGGCCAGGTTGGCATTGTTGTTCTTCAAGGCGCCGGTGGCCATTTCGCCGGAGACGATCTCGCTGGTCAGCCCGTGATTTTCGATCGCTGAATGGCTAACGCCCAGGTAGCGATGCTTGGCTTCGGGGGAATAGACAGCGAGACCGCAGTCTATGCATTGTCCGCTACCCGGGATACGGGCGATTTCAGAGACGATCAATCCCGCCGTGCAGGACTCGGCGGTCGCCAGTATCAACTCATGGTCAGCGAGGTATCGGGTGATCTTTTCGAGCAGTTCCATTGCTTTCATCCAGTGCAAAAATCAGTTCGTTATCCTGAAAAAGTAACAACGCTCCTTCAATTACGCAGTGTAGTCATCGAAGGGCATTGACAGACTTGGCAGGAGAACTATTTTTCGAGATGAAGCCACCTTCAGGGAAGATAGCCATTTAGCGGATTTCCGCAATTTACGCTCATGTTTGTAAACGGAGGTTAGACTTATGGCCGATTCAGAAAAATCCACTTACCCAAGCTCACAGTCCCATACGGGAACCTCGTCATCCACGACAAGCACATCGTCTACCGAAGACCTCAAGGACCGGACCAAGCATACCGCGCAAGACTTGAATAGCGCGGCGCGGGAGCGGGCTACGGGGCTGCTCAATCAGCAAAAGGGCATGGCGGCGGACCAGACCGGCAAGCTAGCCAGCGTGTTTCACAAGATGGCCGAGCAATTCGATGAGCAGGATCAGCACTACTTCTCGAGTTGCGCCAACAACCTCGCCAGAAGCACGGATGTGCTTTCCGAGCGTCTGCGTGACAGGGATATCGAGACGCTACTGACACAGGCAAAGGATTACAGCCGCCGTCAGCCTGCGGTCTTCATCGGCGGAGCCATTGCCACGGGGTTCTTGCTGGCGCGTTTCATGAAGAGTTCAGGCGAGCGCAGCCATCGACACACCGCTTCCCAGCATGGCTACTCGCAGCATGGCGGAGCCCTGCATAGCGGAACTTCCGAGCCAACCCTCTAGCGGTGAATCTCGCCAATTGTCATAGCCAGGGAGGCAAGACATCATGGAACCAGATAAGCCCTCTTTCGGTTCGCTGATTTCCGATCTCACCAACGAAATCACGACCCTCGTTCGCAAGGAAGTGGAGTTAGCGAAGGCCGAATTGTCGGAAAAGTCATCGCAGGCAATCGGAGGCATCGCCTCCATCGCGATTGCCGGCGGCGTATTGATGAGCGGTTTTCTCGTTCTTCTAGCCGCTGCGGTCTATGGACTCAATACCGTATTACCTCCCGAGATGACGCCTTGGCTCTCGGCACTCATTGTCGGAGTCATCGTCGTCATTATCGGCCTCATCATGCTGCAAAGCGGCCGTAAAAAGCTCAAGTCGCAAAGCTTGATGCCCCGCAGAAGCATGGCCAGCGTAAAGAACGACCGTGGCTTTGCGAAACAGCATGAAGAGAAGGTAAAGGAGCAGATGAAATGACTCAGCACGACAATCACCGTGACCCGGACGAGATCGAATCGGATATCGAACAGACGCGTTCGCGACTGGACGATACGCTCAATCAGCTGGAAGAAAAATTCTCTCCCCGGCAGATACTCAACGATACCTATGAATATGTGCGTCAAGGAGGCGCCAACGATTTCGTGACTAACCTCGGCACAGTGATCAAGCAAAATCCCATGCCCGTCATGCTCACGGGTATCGGTCTGGGTTGGCTGATAATCTCCAACTCACGGCACGATCGTCATCATGACGATCACTACCATCATGAAGATAGTCATCTGGGTCATGGCTCGGCAGTCAATCGTTCCAGCATGGCCACGCATTCCTCCCCACTACCGAGCGCGACATCGCCAGCCGCCCCATCCGTGACGACCCCAGCCGCTGGTGCAACCGATCGATCGGCAACCGGGACGATAGGCGCCGGCACGACTTCCTCGGGGACGGATCCGACCTTGGTCGGCGCCCCCACGAACCACTCGGGGCGTCATGACAAAGGAAGAAGCAGAATGGGAGCCACCAAAGACAAGGCACGACATATGATGAATAACGTACGCGACAAAACCTCACGCGCAAACGGAAGCTCGACCATGGGCAGCCTTTCTCACAAGGCTCAGGGAGCCGGGAGTGAGGTCTCTCATTTCGTTCAAGAGCATCCGCTGGTCGCGGGAGCGCTGGGAATAGCGCTCGGCGCGGCGCTGGGTGGCTTGCTACCATCGACACGCGCCGAAGATGAATATCTGGGTGACAAGCGAGACAAGACGTTGGATAAAGCCGCCAGCGCCGGGCAGCAGCAGGCCGAAAAGGCGCAGGCCAAGATGCACAAGAAAAGCGAGACGTCGGGCACCGAGGCGTCACGGCCAGGCGCTTCTCCTTCTCCTGGCCATGCAGCGTCTTCTCCTAGCCATGCAGCGTCGCCAGGCGTAACGACGGCGCCGCAACACTCGGAGTTCGCCAAGGCCGGGGCAACCCATCAACCGTCATCATCGTCAGACAAGCCGATGACGTCGGATAAACCGCTGTCATCGGACACGCACTCCGATAGCTCCTCCACGCAACCCCATTCCGAGCCGCCCACGCGCGGCGGTTGATCGCCGGTGCAATGAAACCCAGGGGTGTCCTGGGTTTCATTGCGGCACCATCGCCCCCTTGCCATTGAGCTTTTGCACGCTCGCGGCGAAGTCGCTGAATCGCTCCCCTTGAATCAGCACATGACTGCGCAGGGCCTGCTCGGCACGCTGCGAATCGCCCGCCGCGATCGCCTCGACGATTTCACCATGCTCGCCAAGCGAGCTGTTCACCCGATGACGCACCTGAAGCTGCAAGCGCCGGTAGGGCTTCAGGCGCTGCTTGAGTTGATGTGCTTCGCTGGCGAGAAAATCGTTGTGACTTGCCGCATAGATACAGTGATGGAAGCGCTCGTTCTCATAATAGTAGTCGTCGGGGTCGCCCTGCCCGGCCGACGCCTCGCAGCGCGCCAGCGCCTCGCGCAGAGTCGTCAACTCCTCGGCGGTGATTCGCCGAGCGGCCAAACGGCCGCACATGCCTTCGAGTTCGGCCATGACCTCGAACATCTCGATCAACTGAGCGACGCCGATCCTGGCGACGAACGTACCTTTCTTGGGCGATACCGTCACCAGACCGCTGGCGGTCAGTTGCACGATCGCTTCGCGAATCGGTGTGCGGGAAACATTGAACTGCCTGGCCAGGGCTTCGGGATCGAGACGCTCCCCGGGCGCCCGGCGCCCATTGATGATGTCATCCTCCAGCGAATCTCTCAGTCGTTGGGCATTCGATCGCTTCTCACCATTCACAGGCCACCTCCAGCTCTCGTCATGGCTTGTCATTCAACCCCTGCCACTTTGGTCTAGCGGCATAACATTGACACCAATATACACAACGGCTATTGAAGTATATATCAGCAACGCTGATACACATTACACAAGAATAATATTCTCAGGAGACGCTATGAAACGCCAACTCACCTCCGCGGTTACTGCGGCGGCTCTGATTCTCGCCTTCAGCACGGCCGCTTCGGCGCAAACCGTGTTGCGCCTGTCCCACCAGTTTCCCGGCGGCCAGGGGGACGTGCGTGACGAAATGGCTCAGCTGATGGCCGATGAAGTCGCCGCTGCCGACGTCGACCTGGAAATCCAGGTCTATCCCGGCCAATCGCTGTTCAAGGCCAAGGAGCAATGGGGCGCGCTGGTGCGTGGCCGGTTGGACATGACATCGCTGCCGCTCGATTACGCCAGCGGTCGCCATCCCGAGTTCTCGGCGACTCTGATGCCCGGGCTGGTGCGCAATCACGAACGCGCCCAACGACTGAACGATTCCGAGTTCATGGACATGATCAAGGAGGTCATCAACGAGGCCGGTGCGCGCGTGCTCGCCGATGCCTGGCTGGCCGGCGGTTTTGCCTCGAGCATGCGTTGCATCACCTCGCCCGATACGGTCGAAGGCCAGACCATGCGTGCGGCGGGCCCGGCGTTCGATGAAATGCTGGCCACCGCCGGCGCGTCGATCGCCTCGATGCCATCCTCGGAAATCTACACCGCCATGCAGACCGGCGTTCTCGATGGCGCCAATACGTCGTCCGGCTCGTTCGTATCCTACCGCATCTACGAGCAGGTCGATTGCCTGACCGCCCCCGGCGAAAACGCCCTGTGGTTCATGTACGAGCCGATTCTGATTTCCGAGCAGAGCTGGGACGGCCTCAACGAGGAGCAGCAGCAGGCATTGCTCGATGCCGGTCAGAAAGCCGAGGAATTCTTCGCCGAAGAGGCCGCCGCACTCGACCAGGAGATGGTCGATATCTTCAAGGAGAACGGCGTCAAGGTCGTCAACATGTCCGCCGAGGACTATCAGGCCTGGCTGGATATCGCCAAGCAGAGTTCCTACAAAACCTTCGCCGAGAACGTCCCCAACGGCCAGGAACTCATCGACGCGGCGCTCGCCGTGGAATAACAGACGTCGAACCACGAGCGATATCAACTGCGACCGGCCGTCTCTGACGAGACGGCCATTCAGACCATCGACGTCGAGGGGAGAACATGGCCGAATCCTCGAGCCATCCGATAGCGTCCAACCATGGCGTTATCGGTGCCTATATCCGTTTCATGGACACCTTATCCAGCATCGTTGCCGTCATCGCCGGAGCCCTGCTCGCGATCGGCGTCCTGGCGATCTGCCACATGATCTTCATGCGCTACATCCTGGGTGAGAGTACCGTCTGGCAAACGGAATTCACCATCTTCTCGATCACCGCATCGATGCTGCTCGGTACCCCCTATGTATTGATGACCGGCGGGCACGTGGCGGTCACCGCGCTTCCCGATGCCATCGGTGGAATAACCCGCAAGCTCATGCTGCTTGTCGCTTCACTGGTGGGGCTGAGCTTCTGCGTGGCCCTGAGTTACGGCGCCTGGCACTACGTCATCGAGGCCTACAGCCTGGGGTGGACCACCGGTACGGTCTGGAATCCGCCGCTATGGCCGGCGCTGCTACCCATGGCGATCGGCATCAGCCTGCTCTCGCTGCAATACGTAGCGGAAATTCTGCGTGGGGAGTCCTGAACATGGATCCAGTCACCAGCGGTATCCTGGTCGTCACCGCGCTGTTCGTATTGATGGCGATCGGCACGCCCATCGCCTTCGCACTCGGCGGCGTTTCCCTGGTCGCCCTGGTTCTCGACCGGGGCCTGGGCGAATTGACCTATTTCGGTGAAACCTTCTTTCACAGCATTGCCTCGTTCGCCTTCGTGGCGATACCCATGTTCATCCTGATGGGCGCGGCGGTCGCCTCGTCACCAACCGGGCGCGATCTGTATCGCTCTCTCGATCTGTGGCTGGGCAAAATGCCGGGTGGGCTGGCCATCTCCAACATCGGCGCCTGCTCCATCTTTGCCGCGCTCTCGGGTTCATCGCCCGCGACCGCCGCGGCAATCGGCAAGATGGGCATTCCCGAAATGCGCAAGCGCGGCTATCCGGATGGCGTCGCTGCCGGCTGTATCGCGGCGGGCGGCACGCTGGGCATTCTCATTCCCCCTTCGGTCACCATGATCGTCTATGGCATTGCCACCGAGACCTCGATCGGTCGGCTATTCATCGCCGGCGCCATTCCCGGGTTGATGCTGGCCGGTCTGTTCATGATCTGGACACTGATCGCCTGCCAATTGGCCGGTGGCTATCATAGCCCCAATCCGGTGGCCGAGGCCGCCGCCCAGGTCAAGGAGAACGTCGAAGGCAACCTGCAGGCGCTGGTGCGTGTGCTGCCGTTTCTGGTCGTGGTCACGGGCATACTGTTCGCGCTTTACGGCGGCGTCGCCACGCCCTCCGAAGCGGCGGGAGCCGGCGCTTTCCTGTGCCTGGCACTGGCGATCATCGTCTATCGCATGTGGCAGGCCGGGCCGATCAGGATCATCATGCGCGACGCCCTGCGCGAAAGCGTGATGATCATGCTGATCATCGCCGCCGCCGAGATCTTCGCCTTTGCCCTGTCCTCGATGTTCATCACGCAAACCGTGGCTGGTGCGATCGCCGATCTCGAGGTCAATCGCTGGGTGCTGATGGCGGTCATCAACGTGTTCCTGCTGGTCGCCGGCTTCTTTCTGCCACCAGTGGCGGTCATCGTGATGGCGGCGCCGATTCTCATGCCGATCATCCTGGAGGCCAACTTCGACCCTTACTGGTTCGCGGTGGTGCTGACCATCAACCTGGAAATCGGACTGATCACACCGCCCGTCGGGTTGAATCTGTTCATCATCAAGGGCATCGCCCCGGATATCGCCCTGCGCGACGTGCTGCTCGGCAGCCTGCCCTACGCGCTGTGCATGGTGTTTGGCATTCTGCTTTTATGCTTCTTCCCGGGCATCGTCACGTGGCTACCCAACCTGATCATGGGCTGAAGAGCCGGTAAGGAGGAAACGATGAACATGAGTTTTCTGCAGGAACTCTTCGGCAACATTACCCAGCGTGACGCACTGCTGAGGCGGCGTATCGGCGAGCCCGCTCATCCCGATCACATGCAATTGGTCAGCGCCTGCACGGCGCTGCTGGAGAGCGATGGCGAAGCCTCGAGCATCGCGCTGGCAGGCCGAGCGCTGGCGCTTTACGCTCGCTTGAGCGCGGAGCAGAAATCGCGCTTTTTTGCCGCGCTGGGCTCGGATTTCTCCGCCGACCCGCAGGCGATCGACGCGGCCTATGCGGCCTATCGGGAAGCGCGCGACGATCGCGACCTGCAGACGCTCTTCGACGCCTGCGAACCGCGCCGGCAGGAGCTACTGCGCCGGCTCAACCTGACCAGTGGCGGCACGTTCGATCTGGTACGCATGCGCGAGGACCTGCTCGGCCTGATGCCCGAACATCCTGAGTTCTCGGCGATCGATGCCGACTTCGCGCATCTGTTCGGTTCCTGGTTCAATCGCGGTTTTCTGGTCCTGAAACGCATCGACTGGAACACCCCAGCGGTGATTCTCGAGAAGATCATCCGCTACGAGGCGGTGCATGCAATTCACGACTGGAACGATCTTCGCCGCAGGCTGGACGCCCGCGACCGGCGCTGCTTCGCGTTCTTTCACCCGGCGATCGGCGATGAACCGCTGATCTTCGTCGAAGTGGCGCTGTACAAGGGTCTGCCCGATCAGATTCAGAGCATTCTCCTGAACGACAAGTACGATGTCGATGACCCGGAATCGGCCGATGCCGCCGCCTTCTTCGGCATCAGCAATTGCCAGACCGGCTTGCGCGGCATCTCGTTCGGTAACTTTTTGATCAAGCAGGTGGTGCAGGAGCTCAAGCAGGAGCTACCCAACCTGCGCCACTTCGTCACGCTCTCGCCGGCACCGGGTTTTCGACAATGGCTCGAAGCGACGTTTCTCACAAGCCAGGATGCGCCCGAGCAGCTCGCCACCGATGCCCGGGAGACGCTTGCGCACCTCAACGACCCCGAGTGGCGCAATGACGAAACCCAGGTCGAGCGGCTCAAAAGCCTCGTCAAGCCGCTCGCCGCGCATTACCTGCTGTCGATCAAGAACGATCATGACCAGCCGCTCAACCCCGTCGCGCGCTTTCATCTGGGCAACGGCGCCCGCTTGCATCGTATCAATTGGCTTGGCGATACCTCGGACAAGGGCATTCATCAGTCCGCCGGTCTGATGATCAATTACCTCTACGTGCTCGAGGATATCGAGCGCAATCATGAGCGCTACACCACCGATGGCACCATCGCCTGCTCTTCCGAGGTGCGCGATCTCGGCCGACGTGCCCGCAAACTGCTCAAGGGAGATACCGTAAAATGAACCGTAACCTCTTCGAGACGTTTGCCGAGCGCATGCAGGCCCGTGGGGATGCCGATTTCATCGTCACACGACGAGGCCGACGTTACAGCCATGCCCAGGCCCTGGCCTCCAGCGAGCAATTGGCGGCGGCGCTGATCTCGCTGGGTGTGGCACCCGGCGACCGGGTTGCCGTGCAGGTCGACAAGAGCCCCGAAGCGATCCTGCTGTATCTCGCCTGCCTGCGGATGGGCGGCGTCTATTTACCGCTCAATACCGGTTATACCGCCGAGGAGATCGGTTATTTTCTAGGCGATGCCGAGCCGGCGTTGTTCGTCTGCCGCCCCGAAAATGTCGATGCCGCACGACGCGTCGCAGCCAAGTCCGGCTGTCCCAACGTGGCGACGCTCGGCACCCGGGCGGATGGCAGCCTGATGGAGCTGGCTTCGAGCATCCAGATTCCGCCGGGCGCTACGCGCCAACCCATCGAGCCGCGTACCAACGACGACCTGGCCGCGATTCTCTACACGTCGGGCACGACCGGACGCTCCAAAGGCGCCATGCTGACCCATGGCAACCTTTACTCGAATGCCAGCGTACTGGTCGAAAGCTGGCGTTTCACCGAGCGCGACCGGCTGATCCACGCCCTGCCGATCTTTCACACCCATGGCCTGTTCGTGGCCTGCAACGTGGCGATGCTGGCTGGCGCCAGCCTGCTATTTCTACCGCGCTTCGATGTCGATGCGATCATCGATGAGTTGCCCCATGGCACGACCCTGATGGCTGTACCGACGTTCTACACCCGGCTGTTGCAGGATCCCCGGCTGACTCCCGAGCTCACTCGCAACATGCGCCTTTTCACCTCCGGTTCCGCGCCGCTGACCGCCGAGACGCACCAGGAATTCGAGCGGCGTACCGGTCATGCCATTCTCGAGCGCTATGGCATGACCGAAACCAACATGAACACCTCGAATCCCTATGAAGGCGAACGTATCGCCGGTACCGTCGGTTTGCCGCTGCCCGGCGTCGAGGTTCGCGTCAGCGACCGCGATACCCATGCAACGCTGGCCCAGGGCGAGATCGGTATCCTCGAAGTCCGCGGTCCCAATGTCTTCGTCGGCTACTGGCGGATGCCCGAGAAGACCCGTGAGGAGCTGGGCGAGGATGGCTTCTTCATTACCGGCGACCTGGCGATGATCGACGAGCGCGGATATGTCCATATCGTCGGTCGCGACAAGGATCTGGTGATCTCGGGCGGCTATAACGTGTACCCCAAGGAAGTCGAACAGATCATCGACGAGATGGACGAGGTGGTGGAGTCCGCGGTCATCGGCGTGCCGCACCCGGATTTCGGTGAAGGCGTTACCGCCGTGGTAGTCGCCCAACCCGGGCAGACCCCGAGTGAAGCCAGCGTGCTGCAAGCGCTCGAAGGCCGCCTCGCGCGCTACAAGCAACCCAAGCGGGTGTTCTTCATCAATGCCCTGCCCCGCAATACCATGGGCAAGGTACAGAAGAATCAGCTACGCCAACGCTATAAGGACACCTATTCGGCATCCTGAGCGGGGTTCTCTGAGGCTGGGCAAGACGCGCCCGGCCTGCCGCCCGCTCAGGTCAGGTCAGGTCAGAACAACTCGGCGGCACGCACCCCTTCGACGAGTTCCATGGGCGAGAATATCTTCTCGCCCGCGCCTTTCAGACCCGACACCAGACATACGCCACTGTCGCCGCCACGCGCGCGCTCGCAGCTCAGGGCATAAAGATAGCGGGCGCCCTGATGCAATTGATCGAGCTTCTCAGCGAAATCGTCGAAGTAGATTTCCACGATCTTGTTCTGGCTATCCAGCACGGAAAAGAACGGCGCATCGACGAGGTTCTCGCCGAACACCACACCCCCGTTGCCATCGCTATAGATGCGGCCGACGACACTCGGCATGTCCCATAACTGGCGCGAGAAGCTCAGATAATCGGCGAGGTTTTCGTCAGCGAAGAAAGCCGAGGAGTAGGACGGCTTCGCCTCGTTCGACGCGAGCAACGAACGCCCGAATCCCAGGCGCGTTTCGCTGGCATCGAGCACATCCAGCAGCGTAGCGCCGACATCCACCATGGTACCCTGCACGTCCCGCTCACCGGGTGGCAGCGAGGTATCGAAGACCATCAACAAGTTCTCGCGACGCTGCGCCTTGTCGAGTAGTGCCTTGGCGTCGTTGACCATGGCCAGGTGATCCGACAGGACCACCAACGTCGTGTTCTCATAATAAGGCGAGCGTCTTATCTTCTCGATGAAAGCGCCCACCAGGCGGTCGGTACAACGTAGCGAATTGAGCGCTTTTCGCGACCCGTCGCCATACTCGAGCCCTACGCAACTCGGCGGCACGTTGGCATTCGGAGGATGGGTATCCATGGTCAGTGCGAACAGGGCGAATGGGCCATCCTCCGCGGACAGCGTCACGAACTCCTCATGCACGATATCGAGCAGCGTATCGTCGTAAAGCCCCCAGCCGGAGAACGCGCTTTCCGGGAGTGGCCGCTCGGTCTGAAAATAAGCCCGATCCTTGACCTCCATGAAGCCGTGCTGGCGAAGGAAACCGCCCTTCCCGGCGAATTCCCCCGAGGCACCACCGATGTACACCGTGTGATAGCCATTCGCGGCAAGAATTTCGGCGAGGCATTTGGCCTCGGGCAGGAAATGCTGAACGTGGCCCATTTGGTTGATGCCCGCACCGGGCGTGACCAAAGGTATTCCGCATTGGGTGTTCACCATGCCGGCAATCGTCCAGCCCGCACCGGGTGATTGTTCGATGCCCGAAAAGCTCAGCGACGCTTCCCGCAGTCGATTCAGGTTGGGCAGCAAGCCGGGAAACAGTGCCTCGTTGAAATAGGTCAACTCGACACTCTCCAGATACAGCACGACCAGGTTCTTCTTGTTCGCGATGGTTCTGGGTTCGGTGACGTACAGGGTATCGAGCCGCTTCGCCTGCTCGCTGTTGATGCGAGCATAGGAGTCGGACAGCGTCATGAAATCATGGTGCCAGGGCGATACGAGCCAGCCTGATGCAAGCAAGGCGATGCCCAGCACCAGAGGCCGCATTCTCGCCCTGCGCTCAGGGGATCGCTCCGCGCGCCAGCCCACCCCAAGCGAGAAAACGAGAATCGCGAGCGCCAGCGAAAAGAAGGCCACGGCCACCGCCACTTCCTCGAGGAACTGGCTGTAATCCGCACCCTCGGTACCGCTGAAGAGATGGAAGATCACCGATTGGTTGATGCCGACACCCGTCATCATGTCGGAAACGACCCACAAGCCCCATAAGAAGATATAGAAAAAACCGAGAACGCCCAGAACGATGGCGAGCCGTGAACGACTTCGCGCTATCAGGTAGAAAAGAGATAAGACGACAAACCCTTCGAGCGCATGGATGGTTGTGAGAAAGCCCAGCGCGCCGATGGGTTGGATTGCGGTTATCGCTGCGTAATAGTCCTCGCCAAACGGCCAGAGCCGCAATCGGTAACAGACCGCCCCTGCCACGAAAACCAGACTATGAGAAAGCGCCAGCGGCCAGAAAAGCGAACGCCGGGGTTTGTCAGACATTGACCCCATGATCGGAACCTCGCCCGCGGTCGCTGGTGGGGAAAGGGAATCCGACCCGTGCGCGCCGCTGCAAATATGTCTGAAGTATTACACATTCGCCGCCGGGAAGTGGATCAAACCATCTAATTGAAAGCGCCTTTATGAAAGGCTATCAACTCGGCGATCTCCCGCGCGCCGGGCTCCTCGGCCAGCGATGGGTCGCCGCCCGCCAGCACCTCGAGCACGCTTCTAACGCCGTGCGACAACGACTCGAGGTGATAGCCGCCTTCCAGCACCATGGCCAAGCGTCCGTTGCAGTGCTTGTCGGCCAGCTCCTGAACGATAGCGGTCATCGCCCCGAAGCCGCTATAGCTCAGGTTCAGGCACAGATCCAGCCTATGCATGTCGAAGCCCGCCGAGACCAGAATCAGATCCGGTTTGAACCACTCCGTAGCCGGCACGAGAATCTCGCGAAAGACCCTGACCAGCGCAAGATCGCCGCAGCCGGCCGGCAAGGGCACGTTGACGGTCAACCCCTCGCCCAGTCCCGCGCCGATGTCCTCTTTACTGCCGGAGCCCGGATAGAAAGGCGCGGCACGATGAGTATCGAAGAACATCACATCCGGCGAGGCCCAGAAGATATCCTGGGTTCCGTTGCCATGGTGAACGTCCCAGTCGACGATCAATACGCGCTCGCAGCCCAGTACGGCCTGGGCATGGGCCGCCGCCACCGCGACGTTATTGAACAGGCAAAAACCCCGTGCGCGAACCGAATCCGCGTGATGGCCGGGGGGCCGGCAGAGCGCGAAGGCGCTGCGCGCGCGACCGCCGACAACCGCCTCGACCGCGGCGATGGCCGAACCGGCAGCCACTTCGGCGGCCTCGACACTGCCGGGAGACACCGCCGTGGTATCGACATCCAGCCAGGCCTGCTTACCGCGCAGTGCGTAGATATGTTCCAGATAGGAGGTGGTGTGCACTCGCCCGAGCTGTTCCTGCGAAGCGCCATGAGGCGTCTCGTAACGCACGCCGGGCACTGGTTCGCGCGCAAGCAGATCGGTTATGGCCAGCAGGCGACCCGGATGCTCCGGGTAACTCCACTTCAACACCACGCCATCGAAGAGCCCGCCGAGAATGGTCTGCACCCGATTCGCCAATCGCCCAGGCAGAAAGGGCCCCTCGGCGTCGGGCCGGTGATCCAGCATTCGTTCGTCGTGGATGACGATGACATCGCGATCGCCGATCAATGGCTATACCCCATGATTGTCCAGCGGACTTCGCTAGTTATGCCACCCTCAGCATAGCTCAGCGATACATGCGGAGTGCTGGTGCTGCCGGGTCGTAATCAACTCGGTGATTCCACGTTCCTTGACAGAGTGGTAGTGGTGACAAAGACTTGATTATGAGCATCTACCAACGGATACCGCTACATAGTCAGGGAAGATAGGACATGACTGCAGCATACAACACGGATCGTACTGGCCATTGGCTTTTGATTGTCTTTGGCATCATTCTCCTGCTCTTGGGATTGGCCCTCATAATCGGCGGCGTGCAACTGATCGGCCTGGGTGGATCCTGGTACTACCTGGTGGCCGGCATCGGCCTGGTGATCGCGGGTGTTCAGTTAGCGCGTGGCCGCATTTCCGGTGCCTGGTGGTATGGCGCCGTGTTCTTCGGCACGTTCTTCTGGACGCTGTGGGAAGTGGGCTTGAACTACTGGGGATGGATTCCCCGGTTTGCTCTGATCGGCGTGCTGGCTTTTTTTCTCACGCTGCTCATGCCGTTGCTCAAGAGTGCGCCACCCAAGAAACTATCCGGATCGCTGGCCGGTTTGTGCGTATTGGTTTTCATAGCCTTCTTCGCACTGGCATTCGTTCCCCATGGCTTTTCGGAGGCGAACTGGGGCATCGCGGAGGCAACGCCGACCCCCGCCTCCATCTCCCCACTACCGCTACGCGGTGGCGATACCGTGCAGGAAGCGAATGCGCCGGCAAAGGGCGATTGGCCGGCATACGGCCGCAGCAATGCGACGATGCGCTATTCACCACTGACGCAGATCACTCCGGACAATGTAGCTAACCTGGAGCGTGCCTGGGTCTATCGTACCGGTGAACTGCCCCCGAACTGGGGCGCGGAAACGACACCGATAGAGGTCGATGGCACGATGTACCTGTGCTCGGCGACCAATGATCTGATCGCGCTGGATGCCAGTACCGGCGAGGAGCTCTGGCGCTTCGAGCACGATTACCCGGATGAATACATTCCCTACACCGCGGCTTGCCGTAGCGTGGCCTATTACGAGGTACCCGAAGCCGGCACCGATACCGCCAGGAATCAGGGTTCCGATACCCCAGCTGATGTAGCCGAGACAGCCAGCGCGAGTAACAATGCAACGGCTGACCGTCGCGCCACTGCGTCGATTAGCGGCGATACCCCGGCCACGGATGCAGCCCTTTGCTCGCCGCGCATCATCGAGGGCACGCTCGACCACCGCTTGATCGCCGTGGATGCGGATACCGGTGAGCCCTGCCCCGGGTTCGGTAACAACGGGCAAGTCGACATCACCCGCGGCATGGGCGAGGTCAAGCCCGGCAGGGTCGCCAAATCCTCGGCGATCGTCGTGCGCGGCGTGATCGTCAGCGGCCATCAGGTATTGGATGGAATAGAACTGGAGTCCCCGTCCGGCGTCATTCAGGGTTTCGATGCCGTCACCGGCGAGCTGCTTTGGGCATGGGATATGATGCGTCCGGAACGCGAAGGCCGGCCGCCCGAGGGAGAAACCTATACTCGCGGCACGCCGAACATGTGGACGATGGCCTCTGCAGACGAAGAGCTTGGCCTGGTGTACCTGCCCATGGGCAATGCGACCGTCGATTTCCTGAGCGGGACCCGCCGCCCGCCGGAAAACGAGTTTTCGACCTCGCTGGTCGCGATCGATGTCACCACGGGTGAGCCGGTCTGGCATTTTCAGACGGTGCACAAGGATGTCTGGGATTATGACTTGGGTTCGACCGGCACGCTGGTGGACTTTCCCACCGACGAAGGTCCGGTGCCGGCGATCATCCTGTCGAGCAAGCAAGGCGAGATCTACGTCCTGAACCGCCGCACGGGCGAGCCGCTCACCGGCGTCGAGGAACGGCCAGTGCCGCAGGGTGGGGTGGAGCCGCAGGAGAGAACGGCCACTCAGCCGTTCTCGCTCTACCACACGCTCCGGCAGCCGCCGCTGACCGAAACCGATATGTGGGGCTTGACGCCGATCGACCAGATGCTTTGCCGTATCCAGTTTCAGGAGGCCAACTACGCAGGCATATATACCCCGCCGACCGCCGGCACTCCCTACATCGAGTATCCTGGCTATAACGGCGGCTCCGACTGGGGTGGCATTGCGGTCGACCCCCAACGGGGCGTCGTCATCGTCAATTACAACGACATCCCCATGTACAACGAACTCATTGCGCATGAAGAGATAGCCAACCCGGACAACCTTCACACGGGCTCGCAGCCCATGTTCGGTACTCCCTACGCCATCTCGATCCATGCCGGCTGGCGCATGCCGTGGACGGGAATGCCGTGCAAGAAGCCGCCCTATGGCGGCATACGCGCGATAGACCTGGCGAGTGGCGAGACCATCTGGGACCGTCCTCTCGGCACGGCGCGAGCCAATGGACCTTTCGGCCTCCCGACGCATCTACCGATCCTGATCGGCACACCCAATAACGGCGGCCCGGCGGTTACGGCCGGCGGCCTGATATTCATCGCGGCGGCGACCGACAACCTGATCCGGGCCATCGATACCGAAACGGGCGAGACCGTCTGGAAAGACGTTCTGCCGGCCGGCGGTCAGGCCACGCCGATGGTTTATGAAGCGGCCGGTCGCGAATACCTGGTCATCATGGCCGGCGGGCATCACTTCATGGAAACGCCGAGAGGCGACTACGTGATTGCCTATGCGCTACCGGAGTAGCCGATAGTCGGGATGGGCACCGGCGTCGCGGGCGGCGTTTCACTTCCCGGGCAACGATCCGAGAGTGGCGCTGCCCGAAGCCCCATCGCCCCGCCCATAAGCCATAAGCGCCTCAACCAGCGCCTGGCCACAGCCCGGCAGTGCCTCTCGCTCGCGCACGACTACGCTACGTTCGCGCTCGGCCCATGGCTCGTCCAGTTCGACAACCTGAAGCTGCATGGTGCGCTGGTGCCGGCGTGCCGCCGACTCGGGAATGATGCCGATGCCCACGCCCGCCTCGATCATTCGACAGGCGGCCTCGAAACCGAACACCTGAATGCGTAGTGGCAGATCGAGGCCCAAGGCCTCGACCCGCTCGCGCAAAAAGCTCAACAGCGTGCTGCCGTCGTGCATGCCGATATGCGGGTAATCCAGGGTCTGCTTGAAATCGACCTTGCCGCGCTCGGCCAACGGATGACCCATCGGCATCCCGACCACCAGGCGATCCTGGCTGAACGGCAGTATTTCCAATCCGGTCGCGGTCACTTGACCGGCGACGATGCCCAGGTCCGTCGAACCATCCAGCACGCCACGTACGATGTCGCGGGTCAGCCGCTCCTGCAGGTCGATCGTCACGCCGGGGCGCTCGGCCAGAAACACCGCCAGCACCTCGGGCATGAACTCGGTCACCGCCGTGGTGTTGGCGAAGATACGCAAGTGGCCGGCGGCGTCATCGCCGTATTGGGTGAACTCGCTCTTCAGGTGTTCCACCTGGCGCAGGATCACGCGCGCCTGACGCAACAAGCGCTGCCCCGCCGGCGTCAGTTCGACGCCCTGGCTGCCGCGATACAGCAGGCGACTCCCCAGTTGGCCTTCCAGCGCCTTGATGCGCATGCTCGCCGCCGCCGGCGACAGCGAGGCCCGCCGCGCACCGCCGGTCAGGCTGGACGCCTCGGCAACGTGAATGAACAGGCGCAGGTCGGGCAAATCGAAGTGCATGACGTGTTACTCGAGAGACTGAGGGAGAGCGCTTGGCCGGCGTGTTCAATCATACCAAACGCTACCCCATGAAAATGCGAATTCCCCAAACGCCGCACGGCGCGCATGCTGCCAAGGAGCCCCTAAAACAAAATGAGAGAGAAAAGCTATGTCCGGCGACTCAGCAGCCGATTGGCTAGGCAGAAAGGAATACAGTGACGATACCTTGGCTCCGGCGCTGGTCAAGCGCCTGGCTGCCACTTTCTCGCAGCCTCCGCTCGAACAGGGTGCCGCCCTGCCGCCGCTGTGGCATTGGGCGTTCTTTCAAGAGCCGCTGGCTGCCGACAGCCTGGGCCTCGACGGCCACCCGGCGCGGGGTGGGTTCCTGCCGCCCGCGGATGACCGCAATCGCATGTGGGCCGGCGGACGCATCGATTTTCTCGCCCCGTTGCGGGTCGGGGTCGAGGCGCAGCGCGAATCGACCATCGCCGCGATCGATGAAAAGCAGGGCCGCACCGGCAAGCTGCTGTTCGTCACCGTTCGCCATGAGTACCGTCAAGGCGGATTGCTCACGATCCAGGAAGAGCAGGATATCGTCTATCGAGAGCCCAGTCCGCCGCGCCTGTCGCTCGACGACGATCTGCCAAAGCCTGAGTGGAGCGAGACCATCGAGCCCACCTCGACCCTGCTGTTTCGCTACTCCGCGGCGACCTTCAATGGCCATCGCATCCACTACGACTGGCCCTACGCCACCGAGCAGGAAGGCTATCCCGGGCTGGTCGTGCATGGCCCGATGATCGCCACCTTGCTGGTGCGCGCCTTCAAGAATGCCAATCCCGATGCGCTATTGACCCATCTCGGTTACCGCGGCCTGCGACCCTTGATCGCCCCCGAGCCCTTCCAGGTCGCGGGGCGTCGTCTATCGTCCGGCAAGGCGGAGCTATGGGCCGCCAACAGCAAGGGCCCAGCCCATCGTGCAAATATCGAATACCAGGAGAGCCGTTGAATGTTCAGTCATGACGTCGAAGCCTTGAACGCCATTCGCGAAGGCGTGCGCAGCCTCTGCGCCCAGTTCGATGCCGCCTATTGGCGCGGTGTCGACGAGCGCAAGGAATTCCCCGAAGCCTTCGTCAAGGAGCTGACCGAGGCCGGCTGGCTGGCGGCGATGATTCCCGAGGAATACGGCGGTTCCGGCCTGGGGCTGACCGAGGCTTCGGTGATTCTCGAAGAGGTCAATCGCTGCGGCGGCAACTCCGGCACCGTACACGGTCAGATGTACAACATGTTCACGCTGTTGCGGCATGGCTCCGAGGAGCAGAAGCGCGCCTTTCTGCCGCGCATCGCCGCCGGCGAACTGCGCCTGCAATCCATGGCGGTGACCGAGCCCACCACCGGCACCGACACCACCAAGATCAAGACCACGGCGGTGAAGCGCGGCGACAAGTACGTCGTCAATGGCCAGAAGGTGTGGATCTCGCGCATCCAGCACTCCGATCTGATGATCCTGCTGGCCCGCACCACGCCGCTGGCCGAGGTGAAGAAGAAGGTCGACGGCATGTCGATCTTCCTGGTCGATCTGGCCGAGGCGATCGGCAACGGCATGAGCGTCCAGCCGATCGCCAACATGGTCAATCACGAGACCAACGAGCTGTTCTTCGACAACCTGGAGATTCCCGCCGATAGCTTGATCGGTGAGGAAGGCAAAGGATTCCGCTACATTCTCGACGGCCTGAATGCCGAACGCACGCTGATCGCCGCCGAATGTATCGGCGATGGCCGCTGGTTCATCGACAAGGCCAGCCAGTATGCGCGCGAACGCGAGGTGTTCGGCCGCCCCATCGGCCAGAACCAGGGCGTGCAGTTCCCCATCGCCGAGGCGCATATCGAGGTCGAGGCCGCCGATCTGATGCGTTGGCGCGCCTGTCACGAATACGATGCCGGGCAGCCCGCCGGCGCCAGTGCCAACATGGCCAAGTACCTGGCCGCCAAGGCCTCGTGGGAAGCCGCCAACGTATGCCTGCAGACCCACGGCGGGTTCGGCTTCGCCAGCGAGTACGATGTCGAGCGCAAGTTCCGCGAGACGCGTCTGTATCAGGTCGCGCCGATCTCGACCAACCTGATCCTCTCCTATGTGTCCGAGCACTTGCTCGAACTACCACGCTCATTTTAAGGACTCCTGGGAGCTTTCAATGACTAACCCGACCCGTACTCTCGCCGACTTCCTGGCCAAGCTGCGCTACGTCGACCTACCGGATTCGGTCGTCGATCGCACCGAGGAGCTGTTTCTCGACTGGCTCGGCTCGGCGCTGGCCGGCAGGAACTATCATCCGATTCCGCTCTTCGAGCGCTATGCCGCTCGCATGGGGCCTGGCGCTGGCTCCAATAACGCCAACAGTCAGATTCTGACCACGCGGGCGCTGTCATCGCCCTACTTCGCCGCGCTGGTCAATGCAGCCGCCTCGCATGTCGTCGAACAGGACGATCTGCACAACAGCTCCGTGCTGCATCCCGGCACCGTGGTGTTTCCCGCCGTGCTGGCCGCCGCCCAGGATCTCGGCAAGAGCGGTGAAGATGTGATCGTCGCCGCCGTCGCCGGTTATGAAGCCGGCATTCGCATCGGTGAGTTTCTCGGTCGCTCGCACTATCGAACGTTCCACACCACCGGCACCGTGGGCACCCTCGCTGCCGCCGTGGCGGTCGGCAAGTTGCTGGATTTCGATAGCGACGCCTTCGTGCATGCCATCGGCAGCGCCGGCACCCAGGCCGCCGGGTTGTGGGAGTTCCTGCGCGACGGCGCCGACTCCAAGCAGTTGCACACCGCCAAGGCAGCCGCCGATGGCTTGCTCGCCGCCTACCTGACCGCCGACGGCCTGACCGGCGCGCAGCGTATTCTCGACGGCGCCCAGGGCTTGGCCGCCGGCATGTCCGATGATGCCGATGCCGCGCACCTGACCGACCGGCTGGGCAGCCGTTGGGCGCTCGTCGAAACCTCGTTCAAGTATCACGCCTCGTGCCGCCACACCCACCCCGCCGCCGATGCGCTACTCGAATTGATGCAGCGCGAAGGGCTCGCCCACGACGATATCGCCAGCGTCACGGCACGCGTTCACCAGGCCGCGATCGACGTGCTGGGCGCGGTGGATGTTCCGCATACGGTGCATCAGGCCAAGTTCTCGATGGGCACCGTGCTCGGCCTGATCGCCGTGCATGGCAAGGCGGGGCTCGAGGAATTCCAAGGCTTCGCGCTGAGCGATGCGAATGTCGCCGAGTTTCGCGACAAGGTATCGATGACCCTCGACAGCGAGGTCGATGACGCCTATCCACGGCATTGGCTGGGACGCATCGAGGCGACCGGCCGCAGTGGGCAGCACTGGGTAGCGGCCATCGATGAGCCCAAGGGCGACCCCGGCAATACCCTCAGCCGCGATGAGCTCGCCGACAAGTTCCATCGTCTGGTCGCGTTTTCCGGCGCCGCCAGCGCCGCCGAGGCCGACTCGCTCATTCAATGGAGTTGGGGATTGCGCCAGATTCCGCGTGTGGATGCCGAGTTATTGCCGGCAACCGAGGCCAGTGCCCCAACGGAGAACCTTGCATGATGAATACCGCGAATGGCCAGCGACCGCTGGCCGGCATCACCGTCGTCAGCCTGGAACATGCGATTGCCGCGCCCTTCTGCACCCGCCAGCTCGCCGATCTCGGCGCCCGGGTGATCAAGGTCGAGCGCCCCGGCGTCGGCGATTTCGCGCGTGGCTACGATGAGCGCGTGCGCGGCCTGGCCTCGCACTTCGTGTGGACCAACCGCTCCAAGGAGAGCCTGACGCTCAACCTCAAGCATGACGAAGGCCTTGAAATACTCGACCGCTTGCTGGGTGAGGCCGACGTGCTGGTGCAGAATCTCGCACCGGGCGCCGCCGCGCGTTTGGGACTGTCGTTCGCGGCACTGCATGAACGCTTCCCTCGACTGATCGTCTGCGATATCTCGGGTTATGGCGAAGGCGGCCCCTATCAGGACAAGAAAGCCTACGATCTGTTGATCCAGAGCGAGGGCGGCTTTCTCTCGGTCACCGGCGGGCCGGGCGACGACGAGATGGCCAAGGCGGGTTGCTCGATCGCCGATATCGCCGCCGGCATGTATGCCCAGAGCAGCATCCTCTCGGCGCTGTTGCTGCGTGGCCGGACCGGCGAAGGCAGCCATATCGACGTGTCGATGCTGGAAAGCCTGGTGGAGTGGATGGGCTACCCGATGTACTACGCTTTCGAAGGGGCCGAGCCACCGCCTCGGGCCGGCGCCGCGCATGCCACCATCTACCCCTATGGCCCCTTCGCCACCGGCGATGGCCAGACGGTGATGCTGGGGCTGCAGAACGAGCGCGAGTGGCAGGTATTCTGCACTCAGGTGCTTGAACAGCCCGCTCTCGGCGATGATGAACGCTTCGCGGCGAACTTCAAGCGAGTCGCCAATCGCGAGGCGCTGCGCGAGATCATCCACGCCACGTTCTCGACGCTGAGCGCCGATGACGTGATCGCACGGCTCGATGGCGCGCAGATCGCCAATGCCCATGTCAACGACATGCACGGTGTCTGGAAACACCCGCAGTTGAGCGCGCGTCAGCGCTGGACGAGCATCGAAAGCCCCAGCGGCACGCTACCCGCACTGCTGCCGCCGGGCCGCAGCAATGCCTTCACGCCACGCATGGACGGTGTGCCGGCACTCGGCGAGCACAGCGAACGCATTCTTGCCGAGCTGGGCTACGCCCAGGACGATATCGCGCGCCTGCGGGACGCCGGTAGCCTATGAGCCAGCCCGTTTCCCATCAGGAGGCATCGATGTCCCAGCGTCTGTGTCGCTCCGCGTTATTCGTACCCGCCACCCGCGTCGAGCGTATCGCCAAGGCACTGGCCAGCGGCGCGGATGTGGTGATCGTCGATCTCGAGGATGCCGTTGCCGAAGCCGATAAGCGCTCGGCACGCGATAGCCTCGATGCCTATCTTCGCGACTCACCGGAAGCCGCCATTCATGTGCGCATCAATGCGCACGACACCCAACACTTCGCGGATGATTTGGCACTGTGCCGGCGCCATGCCGGTATTCAGGGAATCGTCGTGCCCAAGGCGCAGAGCACTGCGGCACTCGAGCACGCCGCAACCTGCGGCAAGCCGCTATGGCCGCTGATCGAGACCGCGCAGGGACTATTGACGCTAGCGAGCCTGGCCTGCGTCACGGGGGTCGAGCGCTTGAGTTTCGGCGCGTTG
The DNA here is from genome assembly GCF_946887195.1 of uncultured Halomonas sp. The sequence goes on along the minus strand of NZ_CAMPKE010000001.1, from coordinate 110,510 downwards.
GATCTGGGCCTGGAGCTAGGCCTGACGCCAGGCAGCGAAGGCGCCGAGCGCCTGCTCGATCAGGCCCGTTATCAGTTGCGGGTTCACTCCAGCGCGGCGGGGTTGTCGGCACCGATTGAAAGCGTTCATCCCGCCATCGATGACAGCCACGGCGTGCGACTCGCGGCGACACGCGCCCGCGATATGGGGTTCGCCGGCATGCTGTGCATTCATCCGCGCCAGTTGGAGCCCATTCACCAAGCGTTTTCGCCGAGCCTCGCCGAACTCGCCTGGGCGCAGCGCGTGCTGGAGGCCGCCGAGCGCGAACACGGCGCATTCAGCGTCGATGGCCAGATGGTCGACGCCCCGGTCATCGAGCGTGCAAGGCGCATCAAAGGCATCGCCGAAAGCCTGGCGATGGAGCGAGACTGACGGCAGACATCGTGTGTCGATGCGTCCCTTTTTGTAAGATATTTCCTACATAACTTTAATCGATTAGCCATTACCACACCGACTCGCTTCACGTAGCGTTCCTTGTTCGCTCATCCCGTCAAGGAACGCCCATGGCCCGTTCGACCCGCCCGCCCTCCCTATCGCCCCAGTGGCTGCTCAAATCGCGTGTCGACGGTATTCTTGGCAGGCCAAACTGGCTGCACTGGAACAACGCCTCGCGTGCGATAAGGCATCCTGCACGGGAGAACCGCAATGATTTATGACTGGCTGCCCTTTCAACCTAGTTGCTACACGGGTATCGGCGCGGAGATGCCCGCCGACTGCGCGGCCAAGGTATGGGTGATTCTCGAACACAAGGACACTCTGGGACGACCGCTACCCGAGGGCATCCGGGTCGAGGTGCGCGACAGCCGCCTGAAAAGCTACGTCGGTATTACCGATGCTGAGGGTGTCAGCCAGCATCTTGGGGTGATCGCGGGGCTCTTCTCCTGGCAACTGCTGAACGCGCCGGGGCGGCACCTGGTCGCCGTCGACGACCGGCCGGTGCATCCCGTCGCGGCGGGGCTGGGCGCGCCGGAGACCAACGCGGTGATGCACGAGACCACCGTGACCGCGACCTACCTGCTGCCACCGGTCCTCATCGACCTGCATACCCCGCCAGGTAGCGGTGCGGATCGTCTGAGCGACGACCAGCTCGAGCAATTACGACGGGATGGCGGAAGCGCCACGCTGTTCGTGCATGGCTATAACGTCGGGCGCGGCGACTGGGGCCGCTTCAGTGCCGAGGCCGAGGCCGCTAACGCCGGCGGGCCGTTCCTGCTGGGCGCCCCGCTGCTGCGCCCCAGCGGTGACGCCACGGTCTCCACGCTGTGCCAGAGCCAGGCCCTGGATGCCGATATGCGCGGACTGAATGGCAGCGGCGCCTGTGGTTGGCTAACCAGCATGGAGTATCAACTTAATCGTGCCGCCGGGATGACGGACGACGACTGGCGACCCTACAGCCGGGTGGTGGGCATCGCCTGGCCCGGCGATACCGGTTCGACCGCCTTCATCGAGGCCGAATTCAGCGCCATGCAGAGCGGCCGACGGCTGGTCACGGTGCTGGGGCAGTTGATCGAGGCCAAGCTCGCGATCAATATCGTCAGCCATTCGCTGGGCGCACGGGTGGTGCTCTGCGCGCTGAACATCCTCGGCGATCGTATAACGGGTGCGTGCATCGACAACCTGTTCCTGTGGGAACCCGCGGTGGCCGACAACGCCTTGTCGCCGGATAGCCCGTTTACCGCCTCGGCATTGAAGGGCGGCTACGACGAGAGTTTCGGCCAGAGCTCGCCGGGCCGCGAGACGCACCCACTAGGCATGGGCACCTTCCCCATGGCGCATCGCTCAGTAAAGAATCTTGTGGTGCTGCACTCCCGCGAAGACGGCATTCTGGGGCCCAACGGCGAAGTCGATAGCGAGCAATGGTACGATCCCCGCGACTGGCTGAACGACCTCGCGGCCTTCGTCGGCGCAACCCAGGATGATCGCCTGGGCGAGCTCGGCGGCGCCTACCCCAAGAAGTGGTGGACCTTTCCGCCGCTGGTCGCCGGCGGCCTGGGCTATTTTCGCGACTATTACTTCGAACGCGCCCGCGCGCTGGGTGGCGGCTGGGAAGACGCGCTATCGGTTCATCTGCACCAGCGCGCCCGAGACGAGCCCCATATCCAATACCGCATCGAGCGCGCCTGGGATGCCCTCGAACGCGCCATCATCGACGAGGCGCGCCGGGTAGCGGCGGCAAGCCCCATCGGCCCGCTCGACCCGGATGCCCCGCTACCCGAGTACGATCTGCTCAAGCCGCTCTCGCATCATGGCAAGATTGGTGAGCTGATGGCGGAACGCTTCGCCGAGCGCCTGCGGTTATTGGGCCAGCGCGACAACTGGCAACCGCGCGATCGGCGGGTAAGGCCGGCGCTGGGCCTGGTGGGATTTGATGAGGTTAGGAGGATCGATTTCTTCGCCCGAAAGTTGGGTAACGACAGCTTTGATTTTGTCGATCAATCGACCTGGCTATTCGAGCATTCGGGGATGAAGTACCCCACCGAAAAAATCTTTATCAAGAGCTATCAGGAAGGCATTGTTGAACGAATCAAAAGGAACTCACGCTTTGGCCGCTATTAACCGCAAAATAGTGAAGCAATATTTAAAAAGACTCTGTGTATTGAGCCTTACCGTATTTATCACGGCATGCTCGTCTCAGAGCAGGCAGCCCGGTGGCGAGCTAGGCCCAGCCATGGTTATCGGTGTGTCCAGTGATGGGCGCTACGCCATCAGCACGCATAAATCCCAGCACTTGGTGCTTTGGGATTTACAACAACATAGCCGAGAGATTCTTTCGACCAACGCCAATATCTACAGCGCCTACTTTATTCACGACCGCAAGGCCTTTCTATGGCAGAACCTTGACGATACTGTGCAGGTACAAACGGTCGGTGGCGAAGTACTCAAGGAGTTTTCGCATTTTCCCACCTATGGCCATGTCATGGACACTTCGCTAACCCACTACATCGCTTCGGATGATGAGTGGAGCCTCTTTGCAGGCTATGGCGATGAGATGGTGCCCGTTAAAGAGGATGGCATTTCACCAAGTTTTCTAGGTACCGGGAAGCTATTGCATCTCAGTATCTCGGAAGAAAAAGGGCTATTCGTTTCTGCCGGGTCCACGACACATGATGGCTATGACATCGAAGAGTATCCGCCTCTTGCCCCCAAGCAGCGCTGGAGCAATTACGCCTTGCCTGTTTTGTGGGATCTAGACACCCTCCAACCTATTGCTCAACTACCCGGCAATAGCTCGAAGGTAGACGCAGTCATCAGCCCCAATGGCCAGTGGGTCGTCAGCGGCGATGAAAATACCATCGGTTTGTACTGGAATACCGATCATCCCAAAGAGCGCCATCGTATGGCGGATTACATCCATGGCATTTTTTTGGAGGATGCACCTGATGGTGCTGATAGCAGTCAGCAATGGGATAAGAGCCAGCTCATTCCTGAACCCTTGGCAGATGAACCGAATCGCTGGGGAAATCGGCAGCTGGCAACCACTGCCACCGTCGCACTGGCCTTTATCAACGATAGCGAGGAGTTCCTACGCTTCGGCACCTACAGCCACTGGGTCGCACTGTTCGAGGCCGGCAATCCCTGGCCGCAGAAATACTTCAACCTCGGCACGGAACCCTGGCCGTCGACCTCGTCGTATCTGCGTAGCCTGAGCATCGCCACCTCGCCCCAGGCCAATGTACTGGTCACCGGGCATCGCGACGATGGCGGCATCACGGTTTACCGCTACGATCCAGAGCAACGCACGCTGACCAAGGAGTGGGTCGGCGAATAATACCGGCCACCCCAGGAGGCGTTGGTCCTCCGCCCGCTAGCCGAGCGCTGGGCTATTTCGCGACTGCTACCTCGAACGCGCCCGGCGCATCAAAGCCATCGCCGAAAGCCTGGCGATGGAGCGAGATTGACGCTCAATCTGCGGTGCGGGCTAAACTGGAAAGCCTGCGGCGTACCTGGTCCGCACCGCCCTCGAAGGTAGTGACCACCTGATTCGCCCCGGCCTCGGTGAGACGCGCGCTCATCCGCTCCAGATTGCCGGTGACGTTCCACAGGCCCACAACGATCGGCAAGCCGGCATTGTGACTGGTGAGGCGCAGGCACAGATAACGCGCATGACTGACCGCGCCGGGTGGCAGTGCCGAGATACACACCAGCGGTGTCGTGGCGGCGTCGACCCGCGCGACCACCTCGCTCGCCAGAGCGTGCGTGGATCCGGTTTCGACCGCCACACCTGAGGCGCGCAATACCTGAGCGAACATGGTGGCGGTCAGTTCATCGGCCCTGTCCCGGGCCGGCAAGCAGAGCACGACGTAATCGCCATTCGTTGAGGATGACGGCTCATCCGGCTTCTGCGAATCCAGCGTGCGCTGTTGCCGTTCGCCCATGTCCTCGACGATGGCGGTCATACCTTCCAGTATGCTTTGCACCTTGTCGGCTCCCAGTTGCCCGGCGTGGCGATTGCGCTCGGCCAGATGCAGCGCGGGGACCATGACCCGGTCGTACAGGCTCATCAAGCCGTGCCGTTCGACATGGTCGTGTGCCAGATCCTCGGCCTCGTCCTGATCCCTGGCCAGGAGGCGCTGATAAAAGCGCTCCGCGGATGTCAGCGCGGGATCCCGGCTCAGCATGATGGTGAAGAACTCGAACTGCGGCAGATATCGACCGGCGACGACCAGACAAACCGTCACCGGGATCGCAACGACCAGACCCACGAGTCCCCACAACGCACTCCAGAAAACGACCGCCAGAATCACGCCGACGGGCGACAGACCGGTACTCGAGCCATAGAGCCAGGGCTCGATGACGTTGTTAGAAAACAGCTCCAGCACCACGAACAGACCGACTACCGCCAGCGGCAGATACCAGCCTTCGAACACGGCGAGCGATAGCAGAATCGGCATGGAGGCGGCCAGCCAGGGGCCGAGGAAAGGGATGAATCGCAGCAGCGCCGCGAGCAAGCCCCAGAGCAGTGCGCCCGGCACGCCGAAGAGCCACAGACCTATCGCGACCGGCAGCCCGTAGGTCATATTGATGATCAATTGCATCAACAAATAGCGGCTGATTCGGGAGCCGGCATCATCGATGGCGCCGGTCGTGGCATCGAGACGATCCGGCCCCATCAGGCGGATCAGGCGGTCGCGCAAGTCTTCGCGTTGAAACAGCATGAAAATGACGAATATGAATACCAGCGCGGCCTGCCCCACCGGTCCAAGAACCGTGCCCGCGTAGGTATTCAGAAGTTCGAGGCCCGTCGGCGATGGCTCATGGATGACGACCGATATCGGGCCGCTTTCGGCAGACGCCGCGTCCTGCTCGGCGAGCGCCTGTTGCTTCTGCTTGTTTTCATCGGCGATCTCCTTGCGGGCTTTTTTTATCGTCTTGGCGGCTTCGTCGATGACGCCGCCCGGTTCATCGCCTGTAAAAAAGCGCAGGCGCTCCTCGATATTCTGGCGGTACTTCGGCAGTGAACCGGCCACCTCGTAGGCCTGTGACACGAGCAGCGTGGCGACCCCGGTTATCAGTGTGAGCGACAGCGCCCCGACCAGGACCACGCTGGCTATGCGCGGCAGGTGAAATCGCTCGAGGCCATCGGCGACCGGCGCCAGCAAAAAGCTGAGCAGGATCGCGATGGCAATCGGGATCAATACACCTTGCGCCAAGTACAAACCGGCGATCACTAATAGCCCGGCGGCGATTCGAGTCAAGGTGGATTCCTTTGCAAGCGGTTGGTCCAAACGGTTGCTCTCGGTATCGAGTTGGCGTTGCCTTGCATTCGGCGCCTGCTGGAACGTCAAACCCATCAACGGGCTTAGACTTCAAGCACCACCCGCCCCCGCCGTGGGCACTGCTTTTCCAGGTAGCGATGAGCGTCGATGACTTCCGTGAAGGGAAATACCGAGTCGATCTGCGGCAGCAGTACGCGATCGACGGTCATGCGATCGATCACCGCCAAGGCGCGATGCAGCGCCTCACAATTTTGCGGAATACCGAGCTCGGGTTTGCCGGTAAAGCTGGTCAGGCAGTGCACGAAAAACTGGATGTTCTTCTCGAACGCGGCGCAGGCGGGAAGCGCGGTTTCGTTGCCGCCCCGCAGCCCGTACAGGACCAGCCGCCCACGCGGTGCCAGCACATCGCCCAATAGCGTCATCTGCGGGCCTCCCAGCGCATCCATCACCACATCGACCCCGCGACCGTCGGTCAACCTGGCGACTTGCGTCACCAGATCCTGTTCCTCGGTGACGATGACGTGTTCGGCACCCAGCGAAACCAGATAATCGCGATCCTCTGCGAACGGCGTCGTAGCGATCGCACTGGCCCCCAGCGCCTTGATCAACTGCACGGTGTAAGGCCCACCGCCCTGACTGGCGGCCGTCACCAACACACGCTGCCCCGGTTGCACATCGGCCAGGTCGACGAGCCCGAAATAGGCATTCAGCAAAGGCGTATAATGCACACTGGCTTCGATCGCGCTGAGCTGCCTGGGGTAGCGGGTCAGCGAACAGCGCGGCAGCAAGACATGATCGCCATAAGTGGCGTACTGGCTGGGGTTGTGAGCCGGCAGGCAAGCGACCCGGTCGCCCACGGCGAGATCGTCGACACCCTCGCCGATCGCCTCGACCACACCGGCCATTTCAAAGCCGATCCTCGATGGCAAGCTTGCTTTCGATGGTGCCAGGTTCTGCCGCCAGAGAATGTCATACCAATTGACGCCGATCGCCTGGGTGGCGATCAGTACTTCGCCCGTCGCGGGCATGGCCTTGGGCTGCTCTTCATATTCGAGCACGTCGGCGGGCCCAAACCGATGAAAACGGATGACACGGGGCATCGCTCACCTCGCCAATGACTTTCTAGCCAGTAGCATGCTACCGATGGCTTTCTATAGCCATAGACTCTATCCGCGCTTGCCTGCAAACGCCATTCACGTTCATCGATATTCGTTATAGATTGTGCTGATGGAACTTCTTTCCCTCGAACGCTTGACCTCAAGCAATGTTCAGGTTTTAGGCTTGCCACGATTGGCGAGCCCACTCGACGGAACGACCCGTTGAAAACTCCGGCTCGCCGATGCCGCCCGCTTCAAGGAAGACCCGATGAATCGTAACGACCTGCGTCGTGTCGACTTCAATTTGCTGATCGTATTCGAGACGCTGATGCACGAGCGAAGCGTGACGCGCGCGGCGGAGAAACTGTTTCTCGGCCAGCCCGCGATCAGCGCGGCTCTCGCACGCCTGCGCAGCCTGTTCGACGATCCGCTGTTCGTGCGCACCGGCCGCAACATGGAGCCCACGACACGGGCCGAGGAAATCTTCAGGCACCTGCAACCCGCGCTGGATTCGATCTCCAATGCGCTGAGCAGTACCAGCGAGTTCGACCCCGCCACCAGCGACGCCGTGTTCCGCATCGGCCTCTCGGACGATGTCGAATTCGGACTGCTGCCGCCGTTGCTGAGGCGCGTGCGCGCGGAAGCGCCCAATGTGGTGCTGGTGGTGCGCCGCGCCAATTATCTACTGATGCCGAACCTGTTGAGCTCCGGCGAGATTTCGGTGGGCGTCAGCTACACCGACGAGTTGCCGGCCAATGCCAAGCGCAAGCGTCTCCGGCGCAGCAAGCCGCGTGTGCTGCGAGCCGATGGCGTACCGGGGTCGTTGTCGCTCGAGGATTACTGCGCCCGCCCGCATGCGCTGGTGTCGTTCGCCGGCGACCTGGGCGGTTATATCGACGACCGGCTGGCCGAGTTGGGTTGCTCGCGACGCGTGGTGTTGGCGGTTCCTCAATTCAATGGCTTGAGTGCGCTGCTCGCGGGCACCGATATCATCGCCACGGTACCCGACTACGCCGCTACCGCGTTGACGGCGGGCGGTGGATTGCGCGAAGACGAGTTGCCGTTCGAGGGTCCCGCCTTCGAGCTATCGATGGCCTGGCGCGGCGCCCAGGACAACGACCCCGCCGAGCGCTGGCTGCGCTCGCGCATCCAGATGTTCATCGGCGACCCCGATAGCCTGAGCGACGCCTAATGGCTCTTTGCATGCTGGCCGTTCGTCGCTTTTCGCTTATCGATATGCCATTTACTCACTATCAATTAGCGTAATAATCAATTTCGTCTCGTTCGATTCGTTCGTAGCAGCGCCATGCGACAGACTCTGCTTACCGAAAGGGTTCACCCCCACATTTGACGAGGCATCCATCATGAAAACGCTATCCATTTCTGCTCTTGTCTTCGCCGCCATATTGCCGGTCGGCGCGCTCGCCAGTGTGGCGAGCGATCAGGCATTCAGAGCCATACACGAACCGCTGGCACCCAAGACATCCAGTATCGAACGCACCAGCGAACAGCCACGAGCGCTGATCGCCCTGGGCCAGAGCGATGGTGTGGCACAGACGTTCCATAACATCGCGCGCGAGACCGATCATGTCACCGAGCTGCCCGGGGACGATGACAACGCGCCGACATCGACAAGGCCGCTCGACTGGTAATCGTTACGAAATAGTGCAATGACCCCGATAAACGCCGCCTCATGAGGCGGCGTTTTTTCATCCATTGCGATCATCATTATCGATGATAAGTATCTTCGCTGGGTTCGATTCGTCGATACAGGCATCGTCCCGCAAACTGCGCCAAGTCCAATCGCTACCGGCGAGATAAACATGAAAAAGTCGCACCTGACGTTGCCAAAAAACTTGTCGCTTCTACCCCTGTTACTTGTGCTGATGGCATTCGGCGTTCAGGCAGATGGCGAACCGCCGCCCGCCGTCGAGGTCAGCGTGGCTCGGGTCGTGCAGCAGGAAGTCACCGAATGGGACGAGTTCACCGGACGCCTCGAGGCGCCGCAGAGCGTGGAAATTCGTCCGCGCGTTTCCGGCTTCATCGACACGGTGAATTTCGATGCCGGCTCGCTGGTGCATAAGGGCGATGTGCTGTTCGAGATCGATCCCCGGCCATTCGAGGTCGAGGTACGCCGGCTGGAAGCGGAGCTAGAACAGGCGCAAGCCAATCTCGAGCGCGCGGCCAACGAGGCTCGCCGAGGTGAGCGGCTCAAGGCCAGCAATGCCATTTCCACCGAGCTCGCCGAGGCGCGGATCAGCGAGGCCCGGCAGGCGCGCGCCCAAGTCGCCGCCATCGAGGCCGAACTCGACGCTGCGCGGCTCGAACTCAGCTTTACCCGTGTCACGGCACCGATCGATGGGCATGTTGGGCGCGCCGAGGTGACTGCCGGCAACCTGGTCAGCGCCGGGCAGACGCTGCTCACCACGCTGGTCTCGACGGAGCGGGTTTACGCCTACTTCAATCTCGATGAGCGCACCTATCTCGAATACCAGGCGCTGGCCCGGCAAGGCCAGCGCGGCCAGGCAAGCCCCGTTTATCTCGGTCTGGCCGGGGAGCCGGGTTATCCGCATCTCGGCCACATCGACTTCATCGATAACCAGGTCGATCCGATGACCGGCACCATTCGCGGGCGTGCCGTATTCGACAATGATGACGGGCTCTTCACCCCCGGCCTATACGTACGACTCAGGCTGGTCGGCAGCGCGCGTTACGACGCCGTGCTGATCCAGGACACGGCCGTGGGTACCGATCTCGATCGCAAATTCGTGCTGGTGCTCGATGATCAGCAAAAAGTCGCTTATCGCGCTGTCGAGTTGGGTCCGAAAGTCGCGGGGCTGCGCATCGTGCGCGACGGGCTGGCCCCAAACGAGCGCATCGTCGTCAATGGCCTGCAGCGCGTACGACCCGGCATGACGGTAAGCGCCGAGATCGTGCCGATGGCCGATGCGGCAACCCTCGCCCGGCTGGAGCACCAGGGGCGACGTGTAAAAGCGGCCCTGACAGCATCTCGCGCACTGGATGACAACGATCGCCTTAGCGCCAGCGTAGTGAACCCATAAGGAACCAGGGCCGATGAATTTCTCGCAATTCTTCATCCAACGACCGATCTTCGCTGCCGTACTGTCGCTGCTCATCCTGATCGGTGGCGCTATCTCACTGTTCAAGCTGCCGATCAGCGAATACCCCGAGGTCGTGCCGCCGACCGTGGTGGTGAATGCCTCCTACCCCGGCGCCAATCCCAAGGTGATCGGTGCGACCGTGGCTACGCCGCTGGAGCAGGCGATCAATGGGGTGGAGCACATGCTTTACATGTCCTCGCAATCGACCGCCGACGGCAAGCTGACGCTGACCGTTACCTTCGCCCTCGGCACCGACCTGGATAATGCTCAGGTACAGGTTCAGAACCGCGTCGCCCGGGCATTGCCGAAACTCCCCGAGGAGGTGCAGCGTTTGGGGGTCACCGCCATCAAGGCATCGCCCAACCTGACCATGGTCGTGCACCTGACCTCGCCGGACGACCGCTACGACATGCTCTACCTGTCCAATTACGCGATTCTCAACATCAAGGATGAGCTGGCGCGGCTACAAGGCGTCGGCGACGTGCAGTTGTTCGGTGCCGGCGATTACGCCCTGCGCGTGTGGCTCGACCCCAACCAGGTCGCTTCGCGCAATCTGACCGCCAGCGACGTGGTCGCCGCGATTCGCGAACAGAACCGCCAGGTGGCCGCCGGCGCGCTAGGCGCACCACCGGCGCCAAATGCCACCAGCTTCCAGTTGTCGATCAATACTCAAGGGCGGCTGGTCAGCGAGGAGCAGTTCGAGAACATCATCGTGCGTGCCGGCCAGGGCGGCGAGATCGTGCGCCTGAAAGACATCGCGCGCATCGAACTCGGTGCCAGCCAGTACGCGCTGCGCTCGTTGCTGGACAACAAGCCGGCGGTGGCGATTCCGATCTTCCAGCGCCCCGGCTCGAATGCGCTGGAACTCTCCGACGCCGTTCGTGGGCGTATGGCCGAACTCGCCAAGGCCTTCCCCGAAGGGGTCGACTACACCATCGTCTACGATCCGACGATCTTCGTGCGCGGCTCCATCGAGGCGGTGGTACACACCCTGCTCGAAGCCATCCTGCTGGTGGTATTGGTGGTGGTGCTGTTCCTGCAGACCTGGCGCGCCTCGATCATTCCGCTCGCCGCGGTACCGGTCTCGTTGATCGGCACCTTCGCGGTGATGCACCTGCTCGGCTTCTCGCTCAATGCCCTATCGCTGTTCGGCCTGGTACTGGCCATCGGCATCGTGGTCGATGACGCCATCGTGGTGGTGGAAAACGTCGAGCGCAATATCGCCCTCGGTCTGACGCCGGTAGAGGCCACCAAGCGCGCCATGCGCGAAGTGACCGGGCCGATCGTCGCCACGGCGCTGGTGCTGTGCGCGGTGTTCATTCCCACCGCGTTCATCTCGGGGCTTACCGGACAGTTCTATCGCCAGTTCGCGCTGACCATCGCCATTTCCACGGTGATCTCGGCGTTCAACTCACTGACCCTGTCGCCGGCCCTGGCGGCCACGTTGCTAAGAAGCCATGACGCCCCCAAGGATAGCTTCTCGAAACTGCTCGACCGGCTGTTTGGCGGCTGGCTGTTCCGCCCGTTCAATCGCTTTTTCCAGCGTGCCAGCCAGGGTTACGTGGGTACGGTCCGACGTATCCTGCGCGGCAACAGCATCGCCGTGTTGGTGTATATCGGTCTGATCGGCCTGACCTGGATGGGCTTCGCGAATACGCCGAGCGGTTTCGTGCCACAGCAGGACAAACAGTACCTGGTATCGTTCGCGCAATTGCCCGATGCCGCGACGCTGGATCGCACCGAGGCGGTGATTCGCGAGATGTCGGAGAAGGCGCTGGAATATCCCGGCGTCGAGAGCACGGTGGCGTTTCCGGGCCTATCGATCAACGGCTTCACCAACAGTCCCAACAGCGGAATCATCTTCGTCACCCTCGACCCTTTCGAGCAGCGCCAGGACCCGAGCCTGTCAGCCAATGCCATCGCAGGCGCCTTGAACCAGGAATTCGCCAGCATCAAGGAAGCCTTCGTGGCGATCTTCCCACCGCCGCCGGTCATGGGACTGGGAACCATCGGTGGTTTTCGCCTGCAGATCGAGGACCGCGCCAACCTGGGTTACCAAGAGCTCTACCGGCAGACCCAGAACATCATCGCCAAGAGCCGCCAGGTGCCGGAGCTGGCCGGGCTGTTCTCGAGCTTCACGGTCAACGTGCCGCAGATCGACGCCGACATCGACCGCGAGAAGGCCAAGTTGCACGGCGTGGCCATCGACGACATCTTCCAGACCATGCAGATCTACCTCGGCTCGTTGTACGTCAACGATTTCAACCGCTTCGGCCGCACCTACCAGGTGATCGCCCAGGCCGACCAGCAGTTCCGCCTCGAGCCCGAACAGATCGGCCAGCTCAAGGTACGCAACGTCGATGGCGAGATGGTGCCGCTGGCCTCGTTCGTCGACGTGCAACGCTCGTCTGGCCCCGACCGGGTGATGCACTACAACGGCTTTCTCACCGCCGAAATCAACGGCGGTCCGGCGCCCGGTTATAGTTCCGGCCAGGCCGAGGCGGCGATCGCCAAACTGCTCGAGGAAGAACTGCCCAACGGCATGACCTATGAGTGGACCGACCTGACCTATCAGCAGATCCTGGCCGGCAACACCGCGTTGTTCGTGTTCCCACTGTGCGTGCTACTGGCCTTTCTGGTGCTGGCTGCGCAGTACGAGAGTTGGAGCCTGCCGCTGGCGGTGATTCTGATCGTACCGATGACGCTACTCTCGGCGATCACTGGGGTGATTCTCTCGGGTGGTGACAACAATATCTTCACCCAGATCGGGCTGATCGTGCTGGTCGGCCTGGCCTGCAAGAACGCGATCCTGATCGTCGAATTCGCCAAGGATAAGCAGCAGGAGGGCATGGATCGCATCGCTGCGGTGCTGGAAGCTTGCCGGCTGCGCCTGCGCCCGATCCTGATGACGTCGTTCGCCTTCATCATGGGCGTGGTGCCGCTGGTGCTCTCGACCGGCGCCGGCGCCGAGATGCGCCAGGCGATGGGCGTGGCGGTGTTCTCCGGCATGCTCGGCGTGACCTTCTTCGGGCTGCTGCTCACCCCGGTGTTCTACGTGCTGATTCGCGCCTTCGTCGAGAAGCGCCAGGCCAGGCGTACAAATCGGCTTGAACCATTGCCGGAGGCTGGCGCATGACCATGCCAGCCATTCATGGCATCAAGCGATGTCGAGCACTCAAAACCTCTTGCTGAAGCTACGCGGGCGGCAACTAAGCCGCCCGTTTTTTTCACCACTTTCGCCAGTCGCCCGTGAGATATTGTTCAATGCCATCTTCTGCAAATCTGAACAGCCACAACCAGCGATTTTCGACCAATGCCGCCACATCAGGCTGCTCAGCGATGACCCTGTCAATGCTGGAACGTGGGGCGTCAATGAAGACACTGAGCCTCAAGGGCTCATGGCGCCAGCGCTGCCCGTCGTGAACCGACTGGTGTGAAAGGCCGATTCGCAGGTCTGGGTCATTACCCTCAATCACACCCACGTTTCCACCTATGACAGAGTGAAGCAGCTTGTTACCCGCACCAAAGGTATCCGGGGCCGCTACTGATCCGAGGTACTGCAAATTGATCCAGTTGGCCACGATCATCGGGGCTGTCATCAAACTCTTGAGTACGTTTCCTTCTGAATCCAATGAAGCATCGTAGTCATGGAGAAACATCCGCCCCGCGAAATCAAGGCCTTTTGTCCTGGTGCGTTTTGCAAAAACGATTGACGCGTTATTGGCAAGCCCCCATTCCGGCCTCGGCTCAGCCCAGTTAACGGTACGCTTTGTCATCTGGTGTAATAGCGTCTCGTCGTCAAGACCATCGAGATTCAATGCACCTGCTCGCTCCCGACGAGTTCGCTTGGCGGCTTCGGCAAAACCATTTTCTAACGTGACGAGCTTCGCGATGTAAGCATCCGGAATGTGGTTTCTGTCCATGATCGATACCCGATCAGTGACGGTGCAATGTTCCGCTGCAATCGCGTATGTGAAGTCGGGAATTCTGATTCCTCGCTCCGCCAGGCCGGATCGTACGACAGGATCATTGATCAGCCTGGCTGCGAGGCTGGCATTGATACCACCATTCTGTCCGCCGCACGCGCCGCAGGCCAGTCCAGCGTGGTGCGGGTTATTGTCGGTGTGAGTGCCGTGACCAACAAATACCAGCAGGGAAGCGAATCCGGAGGTAAGCGACATGCCGCGCAGGAGTTGTTCCGCTAGATCGACTCGTTCGTTATCGGAAACGGGATCGCCACCATAACGATGAAACAATCTGCTTTGTAAAGGGGCCGATGAGCTCGCTGTCACTCTATTTAAATTCAGGCTGTCTCGCGTGAGCTTCCAAGCCCACGCAAGTCCGGTCGTTTCCACCAGTGTGAAGCTCGATAAACTACTGTATTTCGCTTTCCGAACAGTCTGTCGGGCTCTCTCGCGCTGGTAAGCGGTCTTTTGAAGGGCCTGGTCTTCCCCATGGTCGCCCGTGGAATCCGCCAAACGATAGGCGGGTGCGAGAAGCCCGGGTAACCGAGGTGTTTCGCTCTCGGGCCCTAGGCCTTGCTGAGTCACGGGCATACCGAAAAAGCCCGCAAAGCCGAGAGTCTGAGCGGTTGGGCAGGCTTCCTCCAAGTGACGCCGCATCACCTCGGAGCGCACATCAATGCAAAATACCGCCTGGAATTCGGTAGCAGTGGCAGTCGGTGTTAATCGGGGGGCGGAGCCGGCACCGATCAGGGTATGAATCAGGCTGCGCTGATAACCCAGTTCGTACGCCCGGTGCCAGATCCACAACGGCTGCACTCGAGTACGTAATGAGGCTCGTTGATACTCGCGCCACTGAATATGCCATTGGTGCCGTCGTTCCGGCGATGCCAACTGAACGGCAATCGCCTCCCAAACCAGCAGGACCGTCAGCAGTTGATCACACAGTTTCGATTGCCCTCCTTCAAGCGCCGACCGCCAATCAACCCCCTTGCACCAGGAAGCCCAGCCAACAAGCTCGAAAAGCAACCGCTGAGCCAGCGTTTGCAGGTCATTGGCGGAAAATTTCAACACATCGATCGCCCATTCACACGCCGTTGTCGCCTCATTGGCGAGGCCTCTCACGATCGATCTGGCGCCAACCAGCCCGGTTCTACGATCCAACATCAGATCGTTTTGGGTCTGCTCCAGCCAGCTTTCGAAGAGGCTTTGTGAAGCGATATCGACCAGCCACCGTGACTGCCGTAAATCAAAGAATAGCCCGCAGGCCTGCGCCACCTGCTGACGTACCGTATGGATAGGTCGGATAGCGTCACGAACGAACGCCTGATCGAGCATCAAGGGCGCACCCACCATGGCATCGACTGGCTCACGGTCAAGCGTCGCGAGCAAGGTGTTTAACTCGGTCTGCGTACCGGACTCTGAAATGGCGGCAAGAATATCCGGCTCCCGAATCCGACCTTCCTTCCAGGCATCGCGATAAAAATGAGTGGGCATCAGCATCGAGGTCTTTACTCTGGCTCCCGGAACATCGACAGCCCTTTCAGCCGGGAGATGCCTCAGATCCCACCAGGGATTCACGGCGATCAAGCGATCCAGCGGCCAACTTGGTGGAATCACGGATGTCGCAGCCGACAGTGCCGCTTGCTGGGCAGCGGTCGAAATCGGCTCCCCGCAACGAGATACGGTGGAATCATTCATGCCTTTTCTCCCAACATTGTTCTTCCTGTGACTGGGCTGTCGCGATCCGGCTTGGGCCGCCTTGGGTAACCCGCGAGGCGAGCCGCCATGAGGTCGAATGGAAGCGACAGATAAAAGCCATTGCTGATGTGAAAACGCACGGCTCTTGCCAGACGACCTTGGGGCTGAACCAGCATCGTCACTGATAGAAGGGCCAGGGTGCCCACGACGATAAGCCCGACAACGATGCTGACGAGAGGCAGCGCGTAAGCGGGATGCTGCGTGATAACAGGACCCAGCAGCCAATGGACAATGCCGTACAAAGGCACTAAAGAGATGGCAAGGCAGCTCAGGGCAAGCTTTTGCCTGACTCGGGTTCCTGCGGGCAGGCCAAAAACCGCGCCGAAAACCGCTATCACAAGCATTGCACCCAGCACCGGATTATTCTCCACGAGACCGGGGCTCAACCAGAGCATCAGAGACGCCAAACCGGCGGCAACCATACTCCAGGTGATCCGAACTCTTGACTCCGCTTCCTGGAATGGTGCCACCTTGGATGCGGCAACGGTGCGCCCCGAGGCGAGGAATGAGTGAGCCTTGTACAGCGAATGAGCGAGCAAATGCAGAAGAGCCAGAGTGTATGCACCCATGCCGATCTCAAACAGCATGAATCCCATCTGCGCTGATGTGGACCACGCCAGCGCGTGCTTGACGGATGCCTGGCTCATCATCGTCAACACGCCGACGACGGCTGTGATGCCACCGACAGTCAGAAGAACCAGATGACCTATCGTGAAACCATCGAACACCGGGAACAGTCGAAGCCATAGAAAGCCCCCGAGGTTGATGACGCCAGCGTGTAACAGAGCGGAAACCGGTGTTGGCGCTTCCATGACGCGAAGAAGCCAACCGTGGAAAGGCACCTGGGCACATTTCAGCAAGGCCGCCGACGCCAAGAGCACCGAGGCCACTTCAAGAGTGGCAGAATCCTGCGCCACCGCGCTGGCCGACATGACCATGGCCGAGAGTTGGAAGGTGTCGTATTGATGATGAAGCAGCAGAACGCCAGCGATGATGCACAGGTCCGCCACACGACTGACGATGAATTTCTGAAGTGCGGCAAGCTGGGCTTCCGGTCGGTTCCGATAAAGGGTCAGCAGCTGATGTAAAGCAAGGCTGACACCGATCCACGCCCCTGCGAGCACTAGCAGATGGTTCGTGAATATCAGAAACAATACGCTCGATAGTGTCGTCAGAAACCAGGGAAGAAAATGCGCGCGGACCGGATCACCGCGTAAATAGTTTTCGGCGTAGCGAAGAATGACCCAGCCGATAAAGGCAACCATCAAAGCCATCCAGACCGCCAATCCATTGGGCTGTAGACCCAGACCATGGCCAAGTTCCGGCAAGCCCGTGTCGGTGCCCCAGGCATCCACCATCAATAACAAGCCAATCGCACAGGTTACCAGCATAGTGCATGACAGAAGCCGACTGGCGACCCGCCAGCAACGATTCCTTTTCCGTGGGTCCGTAGTCCAGCCACTGAATGCCGCCACCAGCAGAAGTGACACCGGCAGCAATAGCCAGGCAAGCAATGCCGCCATTGATAAAACCGTCGAAATAGTATTCATGAGCGCCCCCGTGAAAGTCATCGCTACTTTGCCGGGAATGCATTGATATAAAAAATGGTTTATAAAGATCTTATCGTTCGTTTATAAAGAACAATTGCTGATGAAACTGAATTACCACCATCTTTTCTATTTCTGGACGGTTGCAAAAACCGGACACTTGACCCGCGCGGCGCAATCACTCCACGTATCGCAGTCGGCATTGTCCGGGCAGATACGCAAACTCGAGGACAGCCTCGGCTATGAGTTATTCATCCGCAAAAGTCGTCGCTTGCATCTTTCCGAAGCAGGCCGCGTTGCCTTCGGTTACGCCGAGGATATTTTCGGGCTAGGTGGAGAACTGACTGCATTGTTCAGTTCTGGTATTCAGACTAATCGGCAGAGCCTCAAAATTGGTGCCGTTGCGACGTTATCAAGGAATTTTCAGGAAGGATTTCTGAAGCCCTTACTGGGACGAGAAGATCTGGAATTAAGCATTCAGAGCGGAACCCTTGAGGATCTATTAAGGCGGCTTTCAGCGCACAGGCTTGATCTGATTCTCTCCAATCAGCCCGTTCATGGTGATGAAGAAAACCCATGGCGATCGCGGAGGATTGCCCGGCAGTCAGTGAGTGTGATTGGTTCCCCAGGCGCGACAGAGGCAAATAACTTTCCTGAATTACTGACAGAGCGAAGCCTGATCGTACCCGGTCAGGAGAACAATATCCGTCATGCCTTCGACCAGTTGTGCAGCTACCACAAACTGCGTCCCCGGATTGTTGCAGAAGTTGATGATATGGCCATGATGCGCCTACTGGCACGAGATACACTTTATTTTGCAATACTGCCACCGGTGGTCGTCCGCGACGAACTACAGGCCGGTAGCCTTTTCGACTATGGCGCCCTGCCTGGCGTGTTCGAGGAATTTTACGCTGTGAGCATCCGTCGCCAGTTCGAGCCACCGCTTCTGACACAGCTTCTATCACAGCCGTCGGAAGAATTGCTGACCGGGTCTGTGCAAAAAGGGGCCGATTGATTGCAATCGATCGATTGGGTTCTAAAACCAGGCGCGCGCATCGGCTGAGCAGTTGCCGGAGGCCGGCACATGACAGTGCCAGCGCTCATGGCATCAAGCAATCTCGAGCACTCAGAACCCCTTGGCAAAGCCGCGTGGGCGCGCCGGCTGGGGCCGTTCGCACTTGAGGAATTGCCCGTAGCCCGCCTGCCCCGTGAGCTCGCCCTGGGCCGAGACGATTCGGCCCCGGCATAGCGTCATTACCGGGCTGCCGGTCAACTCGATGCCCTCGTAGGGAGTGTAGTCGACGTCGTGATGCAGATCGGCGTTGCGGATGACGCTCTTGCGCGCGGCATCCCACAGCACCAGGTCGGCATCGGCGCCAATGGCGATGGTGCCCTTGCGCGGGTAGAGCCCGTAGATCTTGGCCGGGTTGGTCGCCGTCAGCGCGACGAAGCGGGTGGCGTCGATGCGCTCCTTCACCACTCCTTCGGAGAACAGGATTGGCAGGCGCGTCTCGAGTCCGGGGATACCGTTGGGAATGTGATGAAACGCCGCCTTGTCGCCGTGCAGCTTCTTGCCACGCGGGTCGTCGAAGCGAAACGGCGCATGGTCGGAAGAAAAGACCTGGAACACGCCGCTCTCCAGCGCCTGCCACACCGCTTCCTGCGAGGCCTCGTCGCGTGGCGGCGGGCTGCATACGCACTTGGCGCCCTCGAAGCCGTCCAGCTTCAGATCCTCGGCGGTCAGCATCAGGTACTGCGGGCAGGTCTCGCCGTAGACGCGCAGGCCCCGGCTCTGCGCCCAGCGGATCTGCTCGATCGCCTCGCGCCCCGAGACGTGCACGATCAGCATCGGCACATCGATCAGCTCGGCCAGCGAAATCGCCCGATGGGTGGCCTCGCGCTCGCCGATCGCCGAGTGCGACTCGGCATGGTAGTAGGGATCGGTCTTGCCGCAGGACTCAAGCAGCTCGGTCAGGTAGGCGATGCAGTCGGCGTTCTCGGCGTGGATCATGACCATCGCGCTCTCGCGCCGGGCCAGCGCCAGCAGCCTGAGGATTTCTTTATCGTTGAGCTTCAGGTCGTCGTAGGTCATGTAGATCTTGAACGAGCTGTAGCCCTCCTCGATCAGCGCCGGCAACTCGTCGTTGATCACGCTCTCGGTGGGGTCGGTGACGATCATGTGAAAGGCGTAATCGATGAACGCCTTGCCATCGCTGCGCTGATGGTAATCGTCGACGGCATCGCGTAGCGACTGCCCCTTCTGCTGCGCGGCGAAAGGAATCACGCAGGTGGTACCGCCACACGCCGCCGAACGCGTGCCGGTGTAGAAGTCGTCGGCCATTACCGCGCCGTCGCCGAGCGGCTGGTCGAGATGACAGTGCGCATCGATACCGCCCGGCATGACCCACAGGCCGTCGGCATCGATGACCTGCTCGGCATCGCTATCGGCGAGCCCCTGGCCGAGCGCGACGATAACGCCATCCTTGACGCCGATATCGGCGCTGTAGCGATCCGCGGCGGTGATGATCAACCCATTCTTGACGATCAGATCGAACGCTTTCATGACGACGTTACCCGGTTGTTGAAAGATGAAAATGAAAACTCAACTGCCGCTCATGGCGTTGGGGAGCCAGAGCACCATCTCAGGCCATAGGATGATCAGCAGTACGAATGCCAGCATGATCGCCAGGAACGGCAGGCTACCCAGCATGACGTCGGTGATCGGTCCCTTGCCACGCACTCCCTGCACCACATAAAGGTTCATGCCGACCGGCGGAGTGATCAACGAAATCTCCATCATGATCACCAGGAAAATGCCGAACCACACCGGGTCGAAGCCGAACTGCACCACCATTGGCACCACGATGGGTACGGTAGCGATCATCATCGACAACGTTTCGAGAAAGCAACCCAGCACCAGATAGAACACCACCAGCGCCAGTATCAACCCCAGCGGCGTCAGGCCGAGATCGGCGACCCAGGTGGTGAGCGCGTAGGGAATGCCGAGAATGCCGACGATGTAGTTCATGAAGAACGCGGCCACGATGATCAGCAGGATCATCGCCGTGGTCCGCGCCATCGACAGGAAGCACTCATGCAGCATGGCAAGCGTCAGCTTGCGATTGATGGCCGCCAGCACCAGCGCCGCCATGACACCGAGTGCTGCGGCTTCGGTGGGCGTCGCCCAGCCGCTATAGATACTGCCGATGACGATGGCGAAGACGCAGGCCGGGGGAATCAGATCGACCAGTGAGCGCAGGCGCTGCGCCAGCGGCACGCGTGGCTCCTCATCGCCCGCCACGCCGGGCCGCAGCAGGCTGAAGGCCATGACCGTCAGCATGAAGGCTCCGGCCAGCAACAGCCCCGGCAGAATGCCCGCGATGAACAGCTTGCCGATCGAGGTATTGGTGATCGCGCCATAGATGATCATGTTGATACTGGGCGGAATCAGAATGCCCAGCGTGGCGCCGGCCGCCAGCGTGCCCAGCGAGAGCCGCTCGCTATAACCCCGGTTGGAGAGCGCCGGCAGCGCCACGGTGCCGATGGTCGCGGCGGTCGCGACCGATGAGCCGGACATCGCCGCGAATACCGTCGATGCGCCGATATTGGTATGCAACAGCCCACCCGGCATGCGGCTGAGCCACACCGACAGCGCGCTATACATGCGCTCGGTGACGCCGCTGCGCAGCAGCAACTCGCCGAGCAGGATGAACAGCGGAACCGCCGTCAGCAGAAAATCGTTGAGCGTACCCCATAGCGTATCGCCGAAGGAGTAAAGCAGCGGCAGCCCCAGATACATCAAGGTACCGATAGCGGCGGCGCTGAAGATCGCCACCGCGACATGCACGCCGATCGCCATCATGCCGAGCATGATGACGAACCCGATGAAGACCTCGAATGCGCCGATCATGCGTGATGACTCCCCTGACGTGCGTCCGATCCCGACGTGCCGACGCCGTAATCGCTGCGTGCCTCGTCGAGTTCGTCATCCGCCGAGCGTGGATCGAATTCACGATTGAGGCGATCGATATCGCCGCTCAGCAGAAGGAAACAGGCCCTGAGCGCGAGTAGTGCGGCCAGCAGAGCGAAGATGGCCAGCCCCGCCACCCACAGCGACTGCGGTATCCACAGTGGTGTCTGCAACGGCGTGCTGGCATGGCTCTGGAATTCCAGCGTGACCAGTAGCGTATCGGCGCCGCGCCACAGCATGAACAGTGCAAACCCCGCCAGCAGCAACGACGCCAATACGTTGAGCGGCGCCCTTACCCCGCCGGGCAACTTGGCCAGCACGACATCCACACGAGTGTGGGCGCGCTGAAGTAGCGCATAGGCGAAACTGAAAGCGACACCGATCGCCAGCACATAGCCGCCCATCTCATCGGCACCCTGCAGCGAGAAGTCGAAGAATTTGCGGGCGATGACCTCGAAGGTGATCAGTCCCGACAGGCACAGCGCGCCATAACCGGCAAGCAGCGCCGCACCATGGGCCAACCCATTGGCGGCGCGATAAGCGTCATTGGCTTTCATCGTATGCGTCTCCGTAACGCGGCGGGAGACCATGCTCCCGCCGCTGTCGGTTACTGGATGGTGTAGCCTGTTGCCTCGCCGACCGTTGCGTTCCACACCTGGGTGCATTCGGGATAGATCTGATTGCAGCTCTCGCCCCACGCCGGCAGCACGGCGGTTTCGGTGATTTCGCTGACCAGCTTGGATGACGACTCATCGATATCGACCAGGGTCATGTCGTAGGCCGTGTGCTGCTGGCAGTTTTCCTGACCGGTACTGCAGGCGATCGCATCGTCGTTGACGTCATAGGCGATGTCCCACATCTGCTGCTCCATCTCCTTGAACGCCGCCGTCAACTCCTGCTGCTGCGCCGCGTCGAGCCGATTCCAGGCATCCAGATTCATCATGTGCCCTTGAACGGAGTACGACAGCGGCAACGGCACCAGATGCGTGGTGACCTCGGGCCACTTGCCGCTGTTGGCGGCGGTAGGTGCGGTCACGCCGCAATCGGCCACGCCACGCTGCAGTGCCAGGTAGACCTCGCTGAATTGCAGGGTTACCGGGGTCCCGCCCAGCCCTTCCACCAGCCGCGACATCGACGGCGTAAAGACACGAATCTTCTTGCCTTGCAAGTCGTCCACGCCATCGATATCGCCGTTGCAGAACAGCATCTGCGGGCCGAACGGCCACAGCGTCATCAGCTTGGCGTTGAAACGCTCCTGAAGCCGCGCATCCATTTTTTCGCGAATGGCCTCGACGACCTTGCGCTGCTCATCGAGATTCTGCGCCACGCCGGCCAGATCGACGCCTTCGAAGAACGGATCGTCACGCGATGCCATGCCGATCTGTACCGACATCACATCGAACGCGCCGGTGCGCAGCATGCGCAGCGCATCGGCCGCCTCGAGCCCGATGGCGTCCATGGTGTTGTAGGTGACCTTCATGTCGTCGCGGGCATTGAGTTTGCCGAAGAAGGGCCGCTCGACCTGCTCGACATGGATCTTGTTGCCCGAGAAGTTGCCCACCACACGCATCAGCGTTTCCGCCGAGTAGGACATCGTACTCAGCGTCACACCGCAGACGACGGAGGTGGCGAGTGCCGCGCGCTTGAACGTCTTTGCTCTCATGATCTGATATTCCTCTTGCTATCGTGCGTTGTTGTTGTTGCATCTTTTTTGTATGGACTATCGGTTTGTTGCTATTCCCCACCCCGCCTCAGCGTCGATAGAGTTTCAGTACCGCAAGCGGGGATCGGCGAACAAGCTGCCCCATCCGGTAATCCGTGCGGGGTCGATGCCCGTCATTCGCAGCGTTTTCCACACGGTCACGCTGACCGAATCATAAATGGGAATGCCAATTTCTCGCTCCAGTTCGTCAACGATACCGGCTCCGCGCAGATTGGTGCATAGAATCGTGATCGCATCGGGGCGCGCCAGAGCGACCTCGCGCACCATGTCCGCCAGGGTCTTTTCGTCGTACTCGGAAAAGGAGAAGTTGCCACGATCGTTCAGGTGGCGCTCGCTGACCACCTCGTGCCCCGCCGCATTGTAGTTGGCGACGATCGGTGCCTGGATGTCGTCGAGATAGGGCGTCACCAACCCCAGGCGGCGTACTTCGGTACGCTCCAGCGCTTCGTTCAGTGCCAGCACGCTGGTCGTGGCCGGCACGCCGGTCGCATCATTGATCGCATCGCACAGGCGGCGGTCGGCCTCGAAGCCGAGCCAGCTGGCGGAGGTGCCGTTCCAGGCGATGACGTCCATATGGGCATCATTGAGCAGCTGCGCGGCTTCCAGCAACGGCGCAGGGTCGAACTGTGCCAACGCTTCGTCTCGCATCGAGATTTCACGGACGATGAAGCGCTGAAAATGAGCCGTGACGCAAGGCATCTGGCTATGCAGCAAGGCGCTGGTATAGGGCTCGAGAACCGTATTGGAAGACGGTGTCAGCATACCGATCAGGGTACGTTTCATGGTCGCAGGGCCATCCTGATGTCCTGGTGGCTGCCACGTCGTGGCGGCAGCGACGAACGATTTATTTGAATTTTGCATTTTGAATGCAATTTGTCGCTGATCTAAGATTTACACATTCGCGAGATTTTGCAAGTACACTTTTACGCAACGTGCTAAACGCGACGGCACCATCACAAAGGAGAAGACAGCCATGGCCGATATGTCGAACGAGAGCGTCGATAGCGTTTTCGTCGAGCGGGCACAGCCTTTGCCAGTGCGTCGCCTCTCTCTTTACGAGGCCGTGACCGAGCGCTTGCGAGAGATGGTGCTGGAAGGTGAACTTGCGCCAGGCAGCCGTATTTCCGAAAAGAAGCTCTGCGAAATCTTCGACGTATCGCGTACGCCGCTGCGCGAAGCGCTCAAGGTATTGGCGAACGAAGGCCTGGTCGAGCTGTTGCCCAACCGGGGTGCCAAGGTCACCGAAGTCACGCTCTCCGAAGTCGTCGATCTATTCGAGATCATGGTGATACTGGAGGGGCTCTCGGGGGAGTTGCTGGCGGCGAGAGCTTCGGATAGCGACATTGCTGAAATCCGCACGTTGCACCAGCGCATGATCGATCTCTATCAGCGCCATGAGCGTGCGGAGTACTTCCTGCTCAACCAGCGGATCCATCGCCGGCTCACCGAAATCGCCCGCAATAGCGTACTGCTCGAACTTCAAGCGTCGCTGTCGGTCAAGATCACTCGCGCCCGCTACATGGCCAACATGCAGATGGGCCGCTGGGATGAATCCGCCAGCGAACATGAACAGATTCTCGAAGCGCTCGAGAAGCGCGACTCGCACAAGCTCTCGGCAGCCATGCGCATTCACATGCGCAAGACCGGCGACGCCGTGATTCAGGCACTGCAACAGCACGCCTGATTACCCTTCCCAGCCTGCACGACCTGCCACTTCCGCCCTCTCTCGATGCGACTCGCTGACCCGGCTCTCGCCGCGGCGAGGCGCATGGGGCCTTGTCACATACGCCCCGCTGCGCCTGATTCGACTGAGCAATCGACCATTCTTAAATAAACAACTTATTGATAAATATAGTTTTATAAAAAAATCGTATTTTGTATTTTGAATACTTTGATTCCTGGCCTACGCTTTGACGAGTCGCCACCGCGACCGACTCAACGTCAACGACGCCAATCGAAGGAATCACATCCATGACAATAACAAGCCGCGTGACCCAACGTTGTACCGCCCTGCTGCTGGCTCTGGGGCTGAGTTCGCCGATGCTGGCCAGCGCCGAGACCCTGCGTTTCGGCGGCAATTTCCCGACCGATCATTCATCGAGCAAGGCCATGGAGATTTTCGCCAAGGAGTTGGCCGAGCGCACCGATGGCGAGCTGACCGCTCAGTTGTTCCCCAACATGCAGTTGGGCGGTGCGGGCGAGAACGTCGACCAGGTGAAATCCGGCGCCATCATGGGCACCTGGATCGGCGTCTCCTACCTGTCGCGTATCGTCCCCGAACTCGAGGTACTGAGCCTGCCGTTCGCCTTCGATAGCCGCGAGGACGCCTTCGCACTGATCGACGGCGAGATCGGTGACATGCTCGGTGAGAAACTCGCCGCGGCCGGCTTCGTCCCCCTGGGCTACATGGAGTTGGGCTTTCGCCATGTGACCAACAGCAAGCGGCCGATCGAGACGATCGAGGACTTCGAGGGACTCAAGATCCGCCTGCAACCCAACCAGACCCATATCGATACCTTCCGCGCACTCGGCGCCAATCCGGTATCGATGGATATCAAGGAGGTCTACGGTGCCTTGCA
The DNA here is from genome assembly GCF_946887195.1 of uncultured Halomonas sp. The sequence continues at coordinate 84,993 of NZ_CAMPKE010000001.1, read as the reverse complement.
GCAAGGCGTACTGGATGGCCAGGAGAATCCCTACAGCATCATCAGTACCAACCATTTCGATGAGGTGCAGAAGTACCTGTCGGATACCGGGCACTTCTACGAATTCATCGTCGTCGTCGCCAACAAGAATAAGTTCGATAGACTGAGCGACACCCAGCGTCAGGCCGTGCGTGACGCCATGGCCGAAGCCGTGGCCTGGCAGCGCGACAAGGCCGCCAAAGAGGATGATGCCGCACGCCAGACGCTGATCGAGCGCGGCATGCAGTTCACGCCGATCGGCGACGAGACCCGCGCTCAGTTGCGCGCAGCGACCAAAGGCGTGGTCGACGATCTGCGTGAGAAGCTCGGCGCGGACCTGGTCGATCGGGTGCTCGCGGAGTTCAAGTCATGACACCCGCCTCGCACCGGCTGGAGGCTACCGCCTCCAGCCCGCTCAAACGCCGCTTTCTGCAGGGGCTGGGGCTACTCGATCGTAGCTCCTACTACGCCATCATCGTGGCGATGGGGCTGATGACACTGCTGGTCACGGCGCAGGTATTCGCCCGCTATGTGCTATCGGCCTCGATCGACTCCGCCACCGAACTCTCGCGGCTGTTCTTCGTCTGGTCGATCTTCCTGGCCATCCCCCATGGCATCAAGATCGGCATTCATGTCGGTATCGATGCCCTGGCCGGTCTGCTGCCCGAGGCCGCGCAGCGCCTGCTGGCGCGTTCGATGGCGCTGATCAGCGCCCTGCTGATGGCCGTACTGTTCTGGGTCAGCCTGGGGGCCGTCGCCAATAACTGGCAGCAATTGATGCCGACCATCCCGGTCACGTCCGCCGTTTTCTATATCGCCGTACTGGTCAGCGCCGGCCATTGCTGCCTGCACCTGATCGCGCAGGTCATGCAGATCGAGCCATTGCCCAGCGCCCCCGCGGCCAGCGAAGAGGGGGAAACCTCATGACCCTGGCAATCATCGTCACGTTCCTGACACTCGCTCTGCTACGCATGCCGCTGGCCTTCGCGCTGGGACTCGCATCGCTGGTCGGCCTGTTTGTCGGCGATATGGACCTTTCGGTATTGCCGCAGCGCATGATGCACTCGGTCAACAGCTTCCCGCTGATGGCCATCCCGCTGTTCATGCTCGCCGGCGAGTTGATGGTCGCCGCCGGCATTCTGCAGCGGCTGGTGGATTTCGCCAATTCGCTGATCGGTCGTGTGCATGGCGGCCTGGCGCATGTCGCGATCGTCGCCGGCATGGTGCTGGCGGCAGTCAGCGGCGCCGCCGTGGCCAGCGCCAGTGCGCTCGGCAGCTCGATGGTGCCATCGATGCGCCAGCAGTACGACACCGGTTATAGCAGCGCCGTGGTCGCCTCGGCGGCGAATCTCGGCGCGATCATCCCGCCCAGCAACGCGATGATCGTCTACGCGCTGATGGCCGGCTCGAGCGTATCGGTGGGCGGCCTGTTCATGGCCGGCGTGGTGCCGGGCATCCTGCTCGCCCTGGGCTTCATGGGCCTGGCCACCTTCATCTCGATGCGCCGGCGCTACCCCCTGGTCGGCGAGGCGCTCGGACTCAAGCATGTGCTGCTGCAAACCTGGCGCGCCCTGCCGATCCTGCTGATGCCGGTGGTGGTGGTTGGCGGTATCGTCGTCGGTGCCTTCACTCCCACCGAGGGCGCGGCAATCGCCGTGGTCTACTCACTGCTGGTCGGCTTCTTCGTCACCCGCAAGCTGCGTCTGTCGGACCTGCCCAAAGCGATCTTCAACGCCGCCGTCACCGCCGCCATGGTCGGTGCGCTGATCGCCTTCGCCTCGACCATGACCTTCGCCTTCACCATCGACCTGGTGCCGATCCTGCTCGCCGATTGGCTGAAGAGCGTGACCGCCGATCCGCAGGTGTTTCTGCTGCTGGTGATGGCACTGCTGATCGTGGTCGGCATGTTCATCGAGTCCAACGCCGCCTACATCATGCTGGTGCCGCTGCTGGCGCCGATCGCCGTCTCCTACGGCATCGATCCGCTATGGTTCGGCTTCCTGTTCGTGATGAACCTGGTGGTGGGCATGATGACGCCGCCGGTCGGCGTACTGCTGTTCGTGATGTGTGGCATCTCCAAGATCAGCCTCAACGAGCTGATGAAGAGCGCCTGGCCATTCATCCTCTTCCAATACGCGGTACTGGCGCTGTGCATGGCATTCCCGGCTATCGTCACCTGGCTGCCGAGAACGCTGGGTTACTGATTCAACGACGCAAGTCTCTTTCCTCCACCACCGCCTTGTTCAATGGTGGTGGGGGCTTTTATCGACCGATGGATACCCGAACTGAGAGCACACCATGAAACTACTGGTGATCAACCCCAATATCTCCGCAGACGTGACTCGCCTGATCGGTTGCGAAGCGCAGCGCAGCATCCGCCCCGGCACCGAGCTGACACTGGCCACCGCCCCCTTCGGCGTGGCTTATATCGAAACCCGCGCCGAGGCCTTGATCGGCGGTTACGCCGCCCTGCAGATCGCTGCCGAGCAGTACCGTCAGCATGATGCCATCGTAGTCGCCGCCTTCGGCGACCCGGGGCTCGCCGCGCTGCGCGAGGCACTGCCCATACCGGTGATCGGCATGACCGAGGCCGCGCTGGTCAGTGCCTGCATGCAAGGGGGACGATTCTCGGTGATCGCCATCTCCCAACGCATCCAGGCCTGGTATCGCGAGTGCATCGCGGCGCATGGCCTCGAAGGTCGTCTGGCCAGCATTCGCGCCCTCGACGAGCCGCTGCAACATATCGGCCGCGTACAGGAAAATCAGGGCGAGCGGCTGGTCGAACTTGGCCGCCAGGCGGTCGAGCACGACGGTGCCGATACGCTGATTCTGGCCGGAGCTCCGCTGGCCGGGTTGGCGCGCGCGGTCAGCGAGCGCATGTCGGTGCCGGTGCTCGATGGCGTCACCTGCGCGGTGACCCAGGCCCAAGCGATGGTCGACATGCGCCCCGCCATCCCGGTCGCCGGCAGCTATGCGCCGCCACCGGAGAAAGGCTGGCACGGCCTCACTCCCGCGCTGGCGGGCCTGGTCGGTCGTCAATTGCCGTGACCCACCGGCCGAGACGGGGCTGGACTTGTTGCGTGGCTGCGTGACAATGGCGGTCCACTCGCAAACGACGGATGACCATGGATAGTTCGCACCGTCCCCCAACGGAAGCGGAAACACCCGGCGCTACGCATGCCCGCCATGCTGGCAGTAACGCGGCGTCGCGCCGGATCAAACCGCCATCGCTGGCCGAGGCCGCCTTCGACGAATTGCGCCGAAAGATCGTACGCGGCCAACTCGCACCCGGTGAACGCCTGATCGAGCCGGAGCTCTGCGAGGCGCTGGGGCTATCGCGCACGCCGCTGCGTGAGGCCTTGACGCGGCTGGCAAGTGAAGGGCTGGTGGTACTCAGGCGCAACCGCAACGCCATGGTCACGCTGTTCGATGCCCGCGAGCTCGAGCACCTGTTCGAAGTCGAGGCCGGCATCGAGAGCTTCGCGATCGCGCTGGCCGCGGAGCGCATGACCAATACCGAACTCAAGCGCGTCGAGGCGCTGCAGGAGCGCATGGAGAAGCTGCAAGGCTCCGGCGATCTGGATGCTTACTTCGAATTGAATCAGCGTGTGCATGCCATGATCGTCGCCGGGGCGAAGAATCCGGTGCTCGAGGAGACCCATCGCCGGCTGATCGGCCGGCTGGAACGGGCTCGTTATGCGGCGCTGGGGAAGTCGGGACGCTGGCGGGAATCGGCGCACGAGCACCGTGAGATCCTCGAGGCGCTGAAGGCGCACGATGGGCAGCGGGCCCGGGAGTTGATCCTCGCCCATGTCCAGCATACCGGCGAGGTGATCGCCGCGATCTGCGTCAGGCCGGCAAGGAAGTGACGTTATCGGCAGCGGCCGCCATTCAGATCGCGTTCTGCACCACTCAATCCACTGGCAGGGCCATTTCGCTGCGCGCCGCCAGTAGCCGATTAGCCATCTCGGTGAACCCCTCGCCGTGACTGGCATCGCATAACCAGCGCGGGCGGTGTGCCAGGGTCTCCAGGTGTGGCTTGATGTTGGCCACGCCGACGCTCAACGGATAGGTGCGAAACAGCGATTCGTCGTTGGGTGCGTCGCCAATGAACAGCACCCGCTGCCGCTGCGCCTCGGTGGACAATGCCATGTCCTCGCCGAGCAGGCTTGCGGCCATCGTCGCCTTGTCGTGATCGCCGAACCAGGCATTGACGTGGATCGAACTGGCCCGGGCACGGGCACCGGCATCGCGGAAACTGCCGATCACCGCCGCGATCTGCTCACTCGCCAGCGGGCCGACATCCTGAGCGTGATCGACGGCGACATCGACCAGCCGATAAGGCTGATCGGCAGCCAGCTTTGCCGCTGGCACTTGTTGCAGAGCCCGCGCAGCGATTTCCAACAGTTGTCGTTGCTCTTCACGCAATTCGGCCAATGGGCGAACGAAGCGCTGCTCGAGGCCACCGCCGGGTGACATTCTGAAGCGAAACGCACCGCTCTCGCCGATGATCGCGGTCACCGGCCAGGCGCGTACGATGTGATCGCACCAGCCGGCGCAGCCACCGGTCACCGGGATCACGCGGACACCGGCGCTCATCAGCCGTGCCATGGCATCCAGCGTGGCGGGGGCAAGCTTGCCGTGGCGTGTCAGCGTGTCATCGACATCGGTCAATACGATATCGACATGACGCAGCAGCCCAGCGTCGGCATCGGCAAAACGACTCATGTTTTCTCCTGGCGCAGCGGCGCGTTGTCATTGGCACTCGGCAGTGTGTCGTAGTCCGTGGCCTGCATTTGAGGTGCGATATGCACGCTGACACCCGCCTTTTTCAGGACGTGAGCCAACGGTGCGGGGGGCGGTCTATCGGTGACGAGCCCATCCAGGCTATCCAGTGACGCCACTACCTCGAGCACATGCACGCTGAATTTGGTGTGGTCGACCAATAGGTAGATGGTTTCGCAGCGCTCGATCATCGTTCGCTTGACCCACGCCGCGTCGCGATTGACGTCGCTGATGCCACCCGCCGAGAGCCCGCTTGCGCCGATAAAGGCGATGTTGGCGTGAAAGCGCTTGAGAAATTCCGTGGTGTCCTGACCGAAGACGCCACCTTCGTGAGCGTTGAATTCACCGGGGCAGACGATGATGCGCACCGGCGAAGGCGACAACGCGGCGGCTACCGGGTAGCTATTGGTGATCGCCGTCAGCGCATCGCCATTGGCACTCAACTGCCAGGCCAGTTGCGTGGTCGTCGAACCGGCGTCGATCATCAACACCTGTCCCGGCGAAACCAGCCCCGCCGCAGTCGCGGCGATACGCCGGCGTTCATTGACGGTCGATTGCTCACGCTCGGATATCGATGGCTGCACGCCCATCGGTCGCGCCACGGCACCGCCATGTGCGCGATCCACCAGGCCCATCGTGCTCAACGCATCGAGATCGCGACGCACGGTTTCGGTGGTAACGCCGAAGCGCTCGGCGAGCGATGCAATGCGCAGATGCGGTGTATAACGCAGCGCCTCGAGAATATGCGCGCGTCGTTCATCCTTGCGCGGTCGACGAGTCATGACATTGCGGCCTCGGCATGGTAGCCCCACATGGTGAATAGCAGAGCGTGAAATGTTGCTTTGACAACATTATTACGTTCCGTTGGCAACATTTTGACCTAGAAGTGTTGTGAAAACCAACTTTAATGCTTAATCTCAGTGAGTATCCATCCCAATTTGAAAATAAACACAGCCAGGGAAATGGAAAGGAGTCATACCATGCAGGTTTCTAACGACCGTCTGTTCAATCGTCCTCTACGGCTCACGTTGGGTGCTCTACTCGCCGCCACGTTACTGCCGATAGCCACCGCCAATGCCGCCGAATGCACCGACAACGGTGCCTTGGCCGAGGGCTACTGCGACAAGAATGGCGATCTCGTCGCCGACACCCCGACCGATCCGGACAAGCTGGTCAATCCGGATACCCTGGTGTTCGCCTATACGCCCGTCACCGACCCCTCGATCTATGCGGATATCTGGGCACCGTTCATCGAACATGTGGAGGAGGTCACCGGCAAGGACGTGCGCTTCTTCGCCGTGCAATCGAATGCCGCCCAGATCGAAGCCATGCGCAGCGGGCGCCTGCACATCGCCGGTTTCTCGACCGGGCCCACGCCGTTCGCCGTCAACCTTGCCGGTGCGGTGCCTTTCGCCATCATGGGTTCCGATGACGGCTCGTTCGGCTACAAGCTGCAGTTGTATACCCAGAAAGACAGCGGCATCGATAGCATCGAGGATCTGAAGGGCAAGCGGGTCGCGCACACGTCTCCCACGTCCAACTCCGGCAACCAGGCGCCTCGCGCCCTGTTCCCGAAGGAAGGCATCGTGCCGGGCGAAGATTATGAAGTCGTTTACTCCGGCTCGCATGACCAGTCGATACTCGGCGTGGCCGCCGGCGACTACGATGCCGCGCCAGTCGCCTCGGAAGTCGTCGATCGCATGATCGATCGTGGTGTCATCGACCCCAGCAAGCTCAAGATCGTTTATGAGTCGAAATCCTTCCCGACCACGTCGTACACGTACGCCCACAATCTGGACCCGGAACTGGCCGATAAAATCGAAGAGGCGTTCATGACCTTCGAACTGGAAGGCACCGCGCTGGGTGAGGAGTTCTCCGGGGTCACGAAATTCGTTCCGATCACCTATAAGGAGGATTGGGAAGTGATTCGTGACATACAGGAAGCCAACGGCGTCACCTACACTAAAGAAAACATTAAATAACAGACGCCCTGCTCCGCCCTTGCCCGCAACCCTGCAACGCCGCCGGCAAGGGCGGCAGATGTCCGAGGAGACACTCTTTTCATGTTGCGCATAACCCATCTGATCAAGCGTTACGGTAACGGCGAGCCGGTGCTCAAGGATCTCAATCTCGAGGTGCCTGACGAATCGCTGATCTCGATCATCGGTGCATCGGGAGCCGGCAAGAGCACCCTGCTACGCTGTATCAACCGCCTGGTCGAACCCACCTCGGGCAGCATAGAACTGAACGGTCAGGAACTCACGACCCTGAAACGCGACGAGCTACGTAAATCGCGTCGCCGTATCGGCATGATTTTCCAAGGCTTCAACCTGGTGGATCGTCTCACGGTCATGGAGAACGTGCAGTGCGGTCGGCTGGGCTACATTCCCTACTGGCGTGCCGCACTGCGGCGTTATCCCGCCGAGGACATCGAGCGCGCCTACCATTTGATGGAGCGCGTGGGCATTGCCAAGTATGCCAACAAACGCGCCGACGAACTTTCGGGCGGTGAGCGTCAACGTGTCGGTGTCGTACGCGCCCTGATGCAGAACCCCGAAATCCTGCTCGCCGACGAGCCTACCGCGTCGCTGGACCCGGTCAGTTCACGCCAGATCATGGAACTGCTTCAGAACCTGGCGGACGAGTTGAAGCTGCCGGTGCTGATCAATATTCACAATGTCGCCGAGGCCAAGGAGTTCACGCGCCGAATCGTCGGCATGCGTTTCGGCCGGCTGATCTTCGATGGCAAGCCCAGCGATCTGGACGACGATGCCATGGACGCCGTCTACAGCGGAACCCCGTCCGACGAGCGCGGAGATGCCGGGGCCGCCTTCACGCAGGCGGTTACCCAATGACCAGCGACACTCAAGCACCCTCCCTGGCAGCCACCCGCACCTGGCGCAAGCCCCCTTTCATCGCCAACCCGTTGCTGCGCTGGGGCTTGCTGATCGGTTGCGTCGTCTATGCGGTATGGGCGCTATATACCCTACCCTTCGATTGGGCGCGCATTCAGGAAGGCATATCTCGTGCCGAGCGCATCTTCTCCGGGGCGTTCCCACCCAGTTTCGAACGTAGCGGTCTGCTGATCGAAGGGCTACTCGAGAGCTTCAAGATCGCCATTCTCGCAACATTGCTGGGCCTCGCGCTGAGCGTACCCATCGCCTTCATGGCGGCGCGCAATATCGCCGCCAAGCCGGTTTACCTGCTGGGCCGCGGGCTGATCATCACCGCACGTAGCTTCCATCCGGTGATCGTGGCGATTCTGTTCGTCAAGGCCGTCGGTTTCGGCCCGATCGCCGGTGTTCTCACGCTGACCATCTACTCCATCGGCTTCGTCGCCAAGATGCTCGCCGAACGTATCGAGGAGATCGACTGGGGGCAGGTGGAAGCCTTGCGCAGTAGCGGCACCCGCTATGTCACGGTGCTGCAGTTCGCCGTACTGCCACAGATCATGCCGCGCCAGATCGGGCTCGCCATGTATCAGCTGGACAGCAACCTGCGCGCCTCGGCCGTGGTCGGCATCGTCGGTGCCGGCGGTATCGGCGCGACACTGATGAATGCCTTCGGTCGTTACGATTACGCCTTCGCGCTCGCCATTACCCTGGTAATCATTGCGGTCATTCTCGTCGTCGAGGCCATCAGCGGCCGCATCCGGAGGAATATCTGGTGAAACCATCCGTAGCCGACCGCGCCTGGTCGCGTTATAACAGCCGCCAGCGCTGGACCCGTCTGGCCATCACGGCTATCGTCGTGCTGGCCGTCACCTGGTCGTTCTCCACCATCAATATCATCTGGCCCTGGGTGTGGGATGCACCCGCACAGATCGGCGATCTGTTCAGCCGCATGGTGCCGCCCGATTTCTCGAGTTTGGACAAGATCGTCTGGGCACTCATCGAGACTTTGAACATCGCCACCATCGCGACGTTCATCGCGGTGATCATGTCATTGCCGATTGCCTATATTGCTGCCCAGAACACCACGCCAAACCGCGCCACGCTATGGCTTGGCCGCTTCATTCTGGTATCGAGCCGCTCGGTGAATACGCTGATCTGGGCACTGCTGTTCGTGGCCATCTTCGGGCCCGGCGTACTGGCGGGCATCATCGCCATCATGTTTCGCTCGCTGGGCTTTCTCGGCAAGCTGATCGGCGAGGCCATCGAGGAGATCGACCAACGCCCCGTCGAGGCGCTGGAAGCCACCGGCGCGTCGCATGCCAAGGTGGTGCTGTATGCCATCGTGCCGCAGGTGATCCCGACCTTCTTCGCCGTCAGTGTATTGCGCTGGGATATCAACCTGCGCGAATCCACCGTACTCGGGCTGGTCGGCGCCGGCGGTATCGGCGTCATCCTGCAGGGTGGCATCAATACCCTCGACTGGCGCACCGTCGCCACCGTACTGATCGCCATCATCGTGCTGGTGATCGCCGGCGAAGCCATCGCCGCGTGGTTGCGCAAGAAGGCGATTTAACCCCTCCTGACCGCGATTCCCATGGCGTTTTCGAGAACGCCCATGGGAGTCGCTTGCGCCGTGACGTTCACGTCCCGCTTCATGACAAGCTCATCGCAGCCCAGGCGCTGGCCATGAATCTGACGGTAGTCACCCGGCGAATTCTCGACCTGCCTGTAGAAAACTGGCTAGAGCCATAGCGCCAGGCAACTTTATATCAAGCGCCTGGTCGCCCTATGATCATGCCGCCCCCGAATCATGAATGATGACTTCAACCCGGCGATTGGCGGAGCGGCCCGCGGCGGTATCGTTGCTTTCCAATGGCCGCGTAGCGGCATAACCGACGGCACGTAGCCGGGAGGCGTCGATTCCCGCATCGATGAGGTAGCGCAGAATCGCCGTGGCACGGCTGCTGGAAAGCTCCCAGTTGGAAGGGAATCGCGGTGTGTCGATCGGTACGCTATCGGTATGCCCTTCGACGGAAATCGTGCCGGGATAGCTCTGCAGGATTTCCACCAGGCGCTGGGTGACCTCCCGCCCTTCTCCGGTCAGCGCCGCCGCGCCAGAGTCGAACAGTAGATGGTCTTGAATGCGCAGGTTGATGCCGCCCTTGACGCGCGACACCTCGACGCCATCGATCACCGGCAATGCCTTGGCGTCGTCTCGCACACGCCACTCGCCGGCGACCTGAATGGCGGCGGCCTGGGCGGCATCGCTGATCGTGGGCATGCTGGCGATCTTGACCACCGCCGCCATGGCCTGCTCGTGAATGCGTGGCGATGGCGCCACTTGCCGCGCTGCCATCACGGCCTGCGGCGTTATCAGCCGGCGTTCGCCAAGGCGTCTCGCCACGGCGATTGCCGTTTCACTCAGCTGCGGCTGGCGAGGTTCAACGCTCGATGCCACGGCCATCGCCGCTTGCAGGGCTTCGGGCAGGACGATACCCGGCAGGCCGATATGACGGGCGACGGCACCGGCATCGGCGGACACCCTGGCTGCCGGTGCCGGTGGTATGGAGGGCGATGCACTGGACGCCAGCGCATCGCGTACCGACCCACCTGAATTCAGACTCAGCAACAATACGAACAGCGCCACCAGCAGGGTCATGATGTCCATATAGCTGATCATCCAATCGTCGCCTCCGCGATCTTCCGGATGCAGCGTCAGCAACCGATCGCAGCCCGACCAATCGTGGCCTTGCCCGTGATGCGCCAAGCCGTCATGCCCCGACATGTCGCGACGGATCGTCTCACGCATTGGCGGTGGCGCTCTCGTCGACATTCTCGCCCTTGGCAACAGGCGTTACCGGATCGCGAATCTCGTCGTGGTAATTGGCAATGAACGAGTTCAGGGTTTCTTCGACGAACGACGGCAAGCGCCGCTTGGCAATCAGTGATACGCCTTCGAGCACCATGTTCATGGCGATCAGGCGCTGCTCGGTGCGGCGCTCTAGCTTCACCGCAATCGGCTTGCAAACCAGGTTGGCGATCAGAATGCCGTAGAAGGTGGAAAGCAGTGCGACCGCCATGGCCGGCCCGATCACGGCGAGATCGCCGCCCTGCATGTTCTGCAGCATGTTGACCAAGCCCACCAACGTACCGAGCATGCCAAACGCCGGTGCATAGGCAGCCATGGTGCGAAAGACCTGCGCCTCTGCCAGTTCGCGCGCCTTCAGGCGTGCAATGCGCCAACGCAGCAGATCGATGATTTCGGTATCCCGGGTGTTGTCGATGACCAATTGCACCCCGGTGCGCAGAAACGGGTTGCGCGTTTGCGCCAGCGCCTTCTCCACCGCGCGGATATCGCCCTTGAACCACAACCGGGCCATGCCGACCAACTCGGCGATATCATCTTCGACGTAGCTGTCTTCACGGCGGAAGACCACTCCTACCACGCGCACCACACGCATGACTTCACGCAAGGGGTAACTGATGAAGGTCGCCGCCAGGGTACCGGCGATAACGATCGCCATTCCTGGCAGATTGATGAAGCTCATCGCCGTATCGGCACTGAGCAACAGGACACACGCCAGCAGCAGCACACTGGCGACGATACCGATCACGGTGGAAACGTTCATGAGATTCCTCGCCCAGCGTGGGGCGGTCAGCGTCAAGGCAATGATGACCATCATAGCCAGACGCCCGTACCGGCAAAGCCGCGAAAAGGCGCTGTTAGTCGCCTATTCTTGCCAATGGGTCAGCGTGGATGAATCACATGTTTCCAACATAAGATAACGGTATAAATAATGACAGTGGCATTCGCCGGTTTCTCATCACCGCCGCAATGACCGACAATCGCGGTATCAGCCTTCAACCACCGCGTGAGGTAACGTGATCGACACGATGGGTCAGCCGCTCTCGTTCGACGAGATACAAACCCTACTCGATCGTCTGGCGACCGAGGCACCGAGGTGCTACGGCGAAGGCCAGGTCGCCAGCTATATTCCGGCGTTGGCCGAGGTCGACCCCGATCAGTTCGGGATCGCCGTGTGTCATACCGATGGCCGGGTTCAATATGCCGGAGATGCCACCACCCGCTTCTCGATTCAATCGATTTCGAAAGCGCATGCACTGGTGCTGGCCATGCAACGGCTCGAGCCGGAAGCGATCTGGAGCCGGGTCGGTCGCGAGCCCTCCGGTCAAGCGTTCAATTCGATCGTTCAGCTTGAGGTGGAGAATGGCATCCCCCGCAACCCCTTCATCAATGCCGGTGCGCTGATGGTCACCGATATGCTGGTATCGCGCATTTATCCGATCCAGCATACCCTGCGCGAACATGTCAGGCGCCTCGCGGATACGCCGACCATTGGCTTCGATGAGCGTATCGCGCGTTCGGAAATGGATCACAAGGCGCGCAATGCCGCGCTCGCCTATCTGATGCAGGCTTATGGCAACCTGCACAGCAAGGTAGAGGATGTGCTCGATACCTATTTTCATAGCTGCTCGCTGGCGATGAACTGTATCGAGCTCGCCAAGAGCTTCGCCTTTCTCGCCAATCAGGGCATCAACCCGCATAACGGCGATACGGTGCTGGGGCCGGTCGAAACGCGCCAGCTCAATGCATTGTTATTGACGTGTGGACTGTACGATGCGGCGGGGGATTTCGCCTGGCGAGTGGGGCTGCCCGGCAAGAGTGGCGTAGGCGGAGGGATCGTGGCTATTCTGCCACGACGAATGAGCATTTGCGCCTGGTCGCCGCGCCTGGATAGCTACGGCAACTCGATCGCTGGGCGTCATGCCCTGGAAGGGCTGACCGAGGGGTTGCGATTCAATCCGCTGGGGTGAAGCCAAGCCAAACGATTATTACTGAGGCTCGGCGTCGTCAGACTTATCGTCCGTTCGTTCCGGTCGTGTATCAAGCATGGCTGAACGTTGGTGAACACGCCCGCAATCATGACAGTGGTAACGATTCGGCATTCTTAAAAGGCGCTGCCACCAGTATCGTCTGATCGCGTAGACGCCATAACTCGAGCAATGAGGACATTGGAACACGGGTTACTATCCTTGATCGACAATGTTAATGTGACTTACCAATAATCCCCGCTGGATACATGAATCCCATTGCTACAACTTTAGTAGCAAGCTCATTGCGCACACTCCCTTTCCAACCGGGAATATCACCTAAAAAGCCTTCATGTATCCCACTTATTCTAACATGGACCTTTTCCAACCCTAGAGATTGGGCCATTATAACTCTATGGGTGCCGCCATTCCCCAGAATCAAATCACCATTTCTGCCAATAAAAACTAATATCTCATCCGATAAGTTTCTTGAATCTTCGGGACGATCCTCGGCTATCTGGGCCTGCGACCTATAGCCATCTCTCTTGATGCTTTCATAAGCTCTGATGAGCTTCCTAAAATATTCATCGATGTCTTCTTGGCTTTTACACCAATATGCTCCAAATGAGGGTGAGGTTCTAACCTCTCCTGCTGGGGATGAATTAATTGTTTTTATCATTTCAACGTACTGCTCTGTGTTTTTGTAGTGTACGCCATGGGTAAACATGGCATGTACTGTAGAAAAAATTACAGGCCTCAACTCGGATATAAGCCCAACGTCGTTAATATCCCAGTCACCGGCTGATATAAAAAATCTTTTTTTTGCCCCTCTTCTTATACAACTAGTTATCAATCGAGGATCGACAATAAAACTATCGAGATCCTCGGGATGCAAAAGCCTTTTTTGAAGCCTCTTCGCGGAAACAAATTCCGAAATAGAAAAAAGCGGCTTCCTGATTGTTTTTAAAAAATCTTTAAATTTCTTATAATTAAGCATTATTATTATCCCTTACATACGCACCAAGATCATTCTTTCAAGAATTTTACCAATATTACTTATTCAGAATATGCGGCCTCCAATCGTTTCATTCTTACGGAAAATCTGGCTACCGCGCTCTCCTGTAACCTTGCCTTCAATAGCACCCAACAACTCACGCTGAACCCCAGGTACCCGGCCAGGCCACGCGCATCGCGCAGCATGGATTGGCTCAAGCCGAAATCGATGAAGGCCACACCAACGACAACCCCCGAAAGCGCCAGAACGCGTGCATGGGGATCCTGGCAGTCGCGCAGATGACGGGAAAACAGCAGCAAGGGAATGCCATACAGACCCACCAGGGTAAGCAAGCCCAGCAGGCCACGACGAGCGGCCGTATCGATGATATCGCTATGCAGTTGGCTGTACCGACTCACGCCGTGGTGTAACTTGCCTGCGGCGACTCTTTCATCCCGGGCCGCTTGTAGACGGCCTTCTCCCCATCCCAGCAACGGTTTTTCTGCAAACAGCACCACACCGGCCTTCCACATTTCCAGGCGCAGCCCTTCGGGTGTGTCCTCTACATCATCGGTGAAATAGCGCTGGATGTTGTGCACCCCGATCGTTATGCGCTCCATCACACCCGATTGAGGCAGGCTTATCGCGCCGATCAGTAGCGCGCCCAGCAGCCCGATTACCGCCAGCATGCGCTTTCTCGGCAGTACCGTGTCGAAGGTGCGATAGACCAACCAGCCAAGCAGCGGCAACGCGATCCACCCTCCCCGCGTACCGGAAAGCAGCGACGCGACAAGCCCAGCGATGGCGGCCAGGCCCAGCAATAGGGTCGGTCCGACAGCACGGCGGGAGGGATGGCTGACCCGCCCCAGCATGGCAACCAGCGAAAGCGCCCCCAACAGCAGCGACAGATTCCCGAACGGAATGGCATTCATACCATTGTCGGCCCGCTCCGCACCTAGCCAGAAACGCTCGTAGCAAGCGATGGTAGCGGCGCCCAAAGCGCCGCCGACCAGACCCAGCCACCAGCCCCGCCGTGCTGGTGGGTAACGGCGAAACCAGACCAATATCGCAGCCGCGAGCATCGGCCACACGGGTAGCAGTATTCCCTCATTCCCCCGGCCTGGCGGCCATACGCCCGTGCGCGCCACATCCGCCAGCCATACCGCGGAGAAACCCAGTAGCGCCATTAGCCATAGCGCATCTTCTGCATCCAACCGGGCTCCTTTGCCCAGCGTCGCCAAACCGCCAACGAGCGCCACACCCCCCGCCAACAGCGGTACGACGACATAGCCCCAGGGCCACACGATGAGTAGCAGGACAAAAGCGGCAACGAGAAGGGTGTTGATGCCTTTCCATGCCTTAGGCATGTTCGACCATACGCTTGAAGGTATCGTTGCTGCGCAGCAGGTCTTCATAGCGCCCCGAGTCGATGACTCGCCCTCGGTGCATGAGATAAATGCAGTCGCACTGTTTAACCGTGGCCAAGCGATGCGCGACGATGATGATGGTCTTCTTTCCCGAGAAATCATGGACGGCATCCATGACTAATTTCTCAGTGATGCCATCCAACGCGCTGGTGGCTTCATCCAGGACCAAGACTTCGGCATCGTTATAAAGCGCCCTTGCGATGCCGATTCGCTGACGCTGGCCACCGGAAAGCTGTACGCCACGCTCGCCCACACGGGTGTCCAGCCCATCGGGAAGCTCCCCGAGCAGATCATCCAGATGCGCCAGGGTAGCCGACTGCTTGACCAATTCGTCATCGATCGACTCCGGCGGCAAGCCAAAGGCAATGTTCTCTCGAATGGACGCGTCGGTAAGAAAGATATTCTGCGGGACGAAGCCAAGAATGTTTTGCCAGGCGCGTATGTCATCGTCCATCAATGGCTGACCGTCGATCAGCAATTGCCCGCCACTGGGCCTGATGAGCCCTAGAAGCAGGTCAATGGTAGTCGATTTTCCCGAACCAGAAGCTCCAACCAGGCCAATCACCTGGTTTATGGGGATCTCCATCGATAGGCCGTCGAGTGCCGTCTCCTTTTTCCCTGGGTACTGAAAAGTGACATCCCGCAATGCGATGGATCGCTGCGGCGCCTTTCGGTGGGTAGTCTCATCCGTGCCAAGCGCCACCTCATCGGCCTTATCGGCTTTTGTGGTCGTCTTGACTATCGCACTGGCGCGCAGGTCGTCGCGCACGGCATCGAATGCCGCCAGGTCGCCACGAATCTGGGAGATACTCGAGTAAACCTGCTGAAACGCCGGCAACAACTTGAAACCAGCCAATGCATAGACCGAGAGAATCGGCATGATATTCGCCACATTGCCGCGATGCGCCGAGAGCAGGTAGAGAACCAGAAATATCACGCTACCGAAGGCCACCAGCTCCATGGCATAGCGTGGCGCCTGGCTCAAAGCCTGGTTGGTGCCCTGGGCGGTAGCAAAGCGCCCGCTCGCCCTCGTGAAGCGGTCGGTGAAGATTTTTTGCCGGCCCAGCACCAGTACGTCCTTGATGCCGCCAAAGCCCTCGACCAATAGCTTGTAGCGTTGCGTCTGCGATCTGGAAATCGCTCTACCATTGGCAATCAAGCGCCGGCGAACCGTCACATAGAGCAGAAGATAGGCGACGATGAATAGCACCAAGCCTGCGATGGCAACGACCGGATCATAGATGAAAATAGCCAGCAGCATGAAGAACGCCATGGTCAACTTGGCATTCATCAACATCAGCGGATTGATGATCCGAATCGTCATCCGCTGGCACTCCTGGGTAATCTGGTTGGTCAGTAGGCTACTGTTGCCACTGGCATGGAACACCCAGGGTTGATGCATGTAATGGTTGTACAAGCGATCGCCCAACTCGACACCGACTCGCGCGCCATATAGCGAAAGCCGCCAGATCGTGATCATGGAGACCAGCGCGGCCAGCGTGAGAATCACCAGCACGCCCACCCCCACCCAGATCAAGAAATCGGCCGGCGTGGCAGCACCGGATGCCCGGTAAAGATCGGCTATCCACCCTTGCCCTTGTAGCTGATCCATATCGCCCACCAGCGCCATGAAAGGGCCGATGGAAACCACCCCGGCAATTTCGGCGAAAGCCATCAGAACAACGAGGATCTGCAGGCGCCATAGCTTCTTGCGCTGCTCTGACGTGAGTAGTGAAAAAAACTCTTTGAGGCTCTTTAGCATACTGGTTACCTGAACCGTTTCTTAATCACATTAATTGCTGGATTCCGGTGTTTCTATCGAGATCCGAAACCGGTAATCAATGTCTTGAAGGTGCGTATGACGATGAGGGCGTCGAGCCAGAATGAAAAATTCTTGATGTAATAGAAATCGTATTCCAGCTTACCGATCATGCCATCCACGTCGGCGGCATAACCCTGCATGACCTGGGCCCAGCCCGAGATGCCGGGGCGCACGACATGTCGATAATGAAAATAGGGAACGTCCTTGGCGTACCAATCCGTGAGTTCCATGGATTCGGGGCGTGGCCCGATCAGACTCATATCGCCTTTCAATACATTGAATAATTGCGGAAGTTCGTCGATACGATATTTACGAATCACTTTGCCGACTGGCGTCACCCGGGGGTCTTCGCCATCCACGGTGAATCCCTTGCCGACACGGTCGGTATACATGCTACGGAATTTGTAAACCGTGAATTGCCGGCAGCACAACCCCATACGGCGCTGCTTGAATATCGCCGCACCGGGGCTGTCCAGGCGAATGGCAATCATCGCGACTGCCATCAAGGGAAGTACCAGGGGCATGATTAGCAGCACCGTGGTGACATCGATGGCTCGCTTGAGGGCCTCATAACCTTCATGCGGAGAAAGACTCCCACGCCGAACTTCTTCCTGAAGGCTATCGAGAGGGATTTTCCCGCAGGTCATCTCCATCGCGTTGCCAGCGCTGTATACGGGTATGCGGTAAATCGTGCAATCCGCCAGAAAGCGCTTCCAGACATCACTATGATCGACCTGCAGATCGGCCACTACACCATTCACTCGAATATTGGCGAGGCTAGGGCGATCCAGCAAGCACCACCCAGCACCACTATTTTCATGAAGTGCGGTGGTCTTGCCAAAAGGCACCACAGCGAATTTCTTCCGACTGATGAAATACACGCCAAGACAGGATAAAAAGCCGATTCCGCTGCCGACTAAATAGCTAACCAGAACGAACGAATAATCAACGTTTATTGCCGTTACCAGCAGCATGATGAGCATTAAAAAATAGCACAGCGTTATGCTCGGCAGCACCAGAAAGTAAGACTTCACATGGGGAAGATTGGCTAATTTATGTACGCTGAAAATAGCCAGTGAATAGGTCACCGAGCAACTGATCAGCGCCGCCCATTGCTCTGGCCCTATATTTTCCCAATATCCCCATCCCCAAATGGCGATAGCTGGAATCATGACCGTCAGGACCCAACCAATGACCACCTGAATGACATTGCTGATCAACAGCCGCTCGAGAAGCTGCGAGTGGCGCCGCTGATGTTCCAGTAACGGGTGATGATCCTGGTGGATATGAGCCGTTTCTCTGACTTTGGCCCCACCCATGCCTGCTGCTGTCCCTTCCGTGGTAGGAGAGCTGAGGTGCTGCTTGAATGAAGAAAATAACATTTCAACCTCTGCGCCAAGTTCCTTGATTTTTTTGCGGCCGGCTACTTGCTCTGCGTGGATCGATGCATTGCGATACAGATCGAGAGATGGGATATCAGGGTTATCCGCTAACGATGATCAAGACAGTTCCAACAACCCGTGATGAGCCCATCGCTCGAGGTAATCCTCGACAAGAGGTAACGACAACCCGACCCTACCAGCCAGCAGGCTCGTACTGGTGGGCCTCGTCAGCGTCGGGATGATATCCATCAAGTGGCGCATTCGGCGCCGCTGATCGTCTGGAATATCGCCAAAGGCAACCTGCCCGGGGTCGATATAGAGGTCGTAAGCTGGATGGGATAGGCAAATATTCCCCGAGAAGCGCTTACGCACGACGGAGCTTGCTTCCAGCGTATCGATTGCCTGCAGCAATACGCTTACGGCTTCTTCGAGACTGTCATCGCTCATCAGCGAAACCGTGTCGCGGTCGGTGTGATACTCCGGATAGGGATAGCGCGACAATGACGCCATGGGGATACCGTAGGCTTCCCAGATGTATTCGTCGTTGATGAGTGCGCTCGCAAATTCGCCCGTGTGGTGCCGGCAATCGCTTTTCGTCAGTGTGTCGGCCAGGGCAAGCTCCATATTGGATTGCCGCTGGCGAGAGAACTGCAGTGCCAACTCGGTTGGCGAACCGAGCATCTCGAGCATGACACCTTCCAGAAGACGTTCTCGATCCTCTGTCGGCAAATGACCCAGGTAATATTCGTTGCCGATGATGCCAGGCGCCAATACGAGCCGATAGCTGAAATTCAGCCGACCTTGACGCTTGCGCAACGCCTCGAACAGGGCCACGCCTACCGCCACCCCGGAAAGACCGTCGTTCGCTACCCCCGGGTGATCGAG
This sequence comes from uncultured Halomonas sp., assembly GCF_946887195.1. The sequence goes on along the minus strand of NZ_CAMPKE010000001.1, from coordinate 65,953 downwards.
ATTGGCGCCGAAAACGATCGTCTCGGGCGCTCGCCCCTCGAGGGTGTAATCGAGCACTCGCAACGTGCCCGGCGCTTCTTCGGTTTCGATCACGACGTCATAGTCACCCGGCGCGAGGCTATCGAAGAAGGTTTTAGGGACACAAAAACCCCAGTCGCGCTCCCAGCTGCGAAACATCTGGCGGAAATGAAAAGGGATCGCATCGCTGTAGCGATGATCGTAGTGCAGATGTTGGCGAAGCGCTTCCCGGCTCACGGTTCCCTGGAAAGGTGCCGAGAGTGCCATGACTGCCAGCGGATGATGCCTGCCGTCGTATATCCGCTGCCCTTCAAAGTATATCCCGGCGCTTTTGATATCCCACTTGGGAGGAATGACCCAGCCGTTGTAATCCTCTTGCGCCGAGTAGGTATGCTCGTTGAATGGCAGAATGTTCTGCATGTAAGCGATGGTGACATCGAAATCACTCGAGCATACGACACGATTGAGTGGCGTCAGGTCGGCAATCAACCTCTTCATATCGAACATTACTTTTCCCCACGCTTTTCATGCATTGTATTCCGCGGCTTCCAGCAGCCATTGGCAGTGCTCCAACGCGGCCGTGGGCGAACTCGGCACATCATTGGTATCCAGCCTGGGTAGCCGAAGTGGGTCATCGAGCGATAGGTCCGCCAGCGCAACATCGGTTGTCAGGCCCAGTGCACACCGCTTATCGCGCAGCAGTGTCAGCAAGGAGTCGTTATAACCGCCATAGGGGTAGCACATGACCCACTCATCGGTTGCCACACCCAGTTCGGCAAGAAAATCCAGGCTGGCGTCTATCTCGCGACGCTGATCATCCGGGGATAGCGTGTTCAGCCAAAGGTGTTGATCGCCGTGGCTGCCGATAAACATGCCCGCCGCATGCAGTTCACGAAGCTGATCGGCATTCATGTACAGCTCCGCGGCAAAGCCCTTTTCATCCTCGGTCACGAACTGCCTGAAAAGTCGGTCGACAAGCAGCGCACGCAGCGGCTTGGGCAACCCCTTCTGCAGGATTCGCTTGATGAACGCCACTTCCGGTTCGTCGTAGCGACTCTCTTTGGAGTAGGCCGAGAAATAACTTGCGTTGTCGCGAAGGCCGTACTCGCTACGATGCTCATCGATCGCTGAATAAATTTCATTGACCAGGTCAGTGGGATTCGCACCGCTGGCCAGCGTGAAGTGTATCTTGTTGACGTCGAGCACCCGCCCCTCGCGTACGGCGCAGGCAGGCGGGAAGAAGCTACCCTGAAGACCGCGCTCAGCGAGCAAGGGCAGCACATGCTCATAGTGATCCCGATAACCGTCATCGAAGGTCAAGAGTGCAGCCCGTGGTGGCAGCGGCGCCCGATCGCGCGCGGCGGCGATCACGTCTTCCATGCGCACCACCTGGCAATGCCGCTGGATGAAATCAAGCTGGCCGCGAAAGCGTTCCAGTTCCAGCGCCTTGAGATCGGGATAGCGCGATCCCTGTAAGGGACGCACGTAGTGATACATCACAATCATGAGGCTATCGGACACCGTGGCTTCTCCTATGACGATTCGTAATTACCAGGCGCTCAAACCGCCATCGACAAACAGACTTTGCCCGGTGACATAGCGCGAAGCGTCCGAGGCAAGATAAATGAGTGCGCCGATCATATCCTCGGGCTGTCCCATGCGCCCCAAAGGGACGCGCTGCGAGTAGCGGGATGTGAATTCCGCGTTCTGCCCGCTCTGCACACCGCCAGGAACCAGCGTATTGACGCGGATACCATGCTCCGCCCAGACGGTAGCCAGATAGCGAGCCAAGCCAGTCACACCAGCCTTGGAGGCGGCATAGACGGGTGGCGTGTTGATGGCCACGCCCATGTATTCCGAGCCTGCGTAGATGCGCGGATCGCTGCCGAGCTGGCCATAGATGGAACCGGTGTGAATGATGCTCCCACCCTTGCCCTGCTCGATCATTCGTCGCCCTACCGCGCGCGATACCAGGAATACGCCATCGAGGTTCACCGTCATGATCTTGCGCCACTCGGCTAGGGAGTATTGTTCGACGGGAGCGAAAAAGGCCTGGAGGTCGTCGGCTTTGCTGGCGGCATTGTTGTGCAGGATATCGATGCCTCCGAAGCGCTCGATCGTCCTGCCGATAAGCGCCTCTATGGAGTCCTCGCTGGTGACATCGCAAGCCCAACCCGCACAGGCAATACCGGTGTCGCTTGCAAGCTCGCGGGCATAGCGCTCGGCGCCATCGCCATCGAGGTCGGCCACCACGACATGGGCGCCGAAGTCAGCCAACGCCCGGCAAAACTGCTGACCCAGTATGCCAAGCCCGCCGGTGACGATGGCAACCCGCCCGCGAAGATCAAACAATTGGTTGTAGCTTGTAGGCATCGATTGCCACCTCACTCTTGGTCTGTAGCGCCTGCTTCCCAGCGATCAGGGTATTGATGATATCGATGGTGCATTGCGGTGAATAAGGTGGACGCTGGTGGCGGACCATGCCCCAGAATTCCCACAGAAGGCGCCGGAACATGGAAAAGTTATCGCTGATGTCATGGCTGGTTATCTTTCTGGATCCGAAAAACTCGGCCCTGAGAATTTTGGGTGTTTCGTGCAGTGCATCGATGACTACCGACATTCCATCCGACATCGTGATTGCGAGGCATTCGTGATGAGACGACAAGGCGCGCACCGAAACAGGACGAGATTTTAGTAGCGGAAAGATAGCATCCAGCAAATGTATCCCATAACACTCCCAGTTATTTACAATCGCCCCGCGAACCATTTTAAGATTGCCATAGTCAGACGTATCGCTTCTTAGTGCATCCAGCTCTTTCGCATAGCGCATGCCCGAGCAGGACATCAATACGCCCTTTTCCAGAAAAGGAGTGAAGTATTCCAGGTCGTCTCTGTTCAACGTCAAGGGCTTGTCGATGAATACGGGAATGTTCGCATCGAGAAATGGCTCTGCAAAATAGCGATGCGTCGCATGATCGTCACGAGCAATGATGACGGCGTCGACTTCCCCAATCATATTCTCTGGAGCGCTCACGGCGTGCTCGATATTGGCGGCTAAACAGAGAGAAGACGTTTGTGAAGAATCCTGTGTCCAGGCATGCGTAACCTTTAAATCCCCGACACCGAAGTCCGATGCATGCCGGCAACGAACATAGTCGTATATCCCCGGCCAGCCCGCCTCATGCAAACCCCGATCCGAATAGCCGTTGATGATCGATGAATACGAAAATGGGTGCCCATTGCCTTGACTCAGCCCAATAATGCCTACACGTGTTGTCATGTCTTGCTCATCCCTGTCAGGTGGCTGTCGTCTGGAACACACGCTTGATAAGCATTACCAAACCGCCCAGCCACCATCCACGCAGAGATTCTGCCCGGTCATGTACGCACCGGCATCGCTGGCCAGCAGGCTTATGGCGCCTTTGAGATCATCCGGATTACCCAACCTTCCCAACGGCGCCTTGTCCCTGAGCCGCTGCATGAACGCTTCGTTCTCCTGGGTGATGGCGTGGGGAAACGCTCCCGGGCTCAATGCGTTGACGCGGATCGAATCCGGTGAAAGGAAGCTCGCCAAATAGCGAGTAAACTGCAGCACGCCCGCCTTCGCCGCGCCATAACTCGGAGGGTTGGCATGGTCGGTACCCTCATAGAGCCGATAATCCGGAGCGACATGCCCATACATGGAGGCTATATTCACGATACAGCCCGATCTTTCTTTTAGTAGCGGGTAGCACTGTTTCACCATGCGGAAAACGGAGTTGAGGCTGATATCGACATCGTAATACCAATCATCCTCCTGAATGCTTTCCCAACTGTTCTTACGGCCGGACCATGCATTGTTGACAAGGATATCCAGGCCACCATAACGATCGTTCAGAGTCTCTACGCAGCGCGCTACCGAGTCCTTATCGGTGACATCGAGCTCGATACCGCGATGGCGACCCGCCGGGCCCATGTCACGCAACCTTGCCGCCATCGCCTGGCACTGTTGCCCATCGCGGCTGGCCAGAACCACATTGGCCCCCAACTCGGCGAGCGCTTCACCCATGGCGCTACCCAAATGACCGGCGCCTCCGCTAACCAGCGCGGTGCGCCCTGTGAGGTCCATCAAGTCATGCAGTGATCTGTTCATGATTCCACTCGCTAACGATGAATTCTGCCATGCGGAAATCGCGCTCGTTGTCGATATCCAGGGAGTACTGAGCATTGACGATTACCGCCCCCGATCGGCCGAACAGCATCCCTCGGCTCGCAAGCCCGAGTTTGTCGAAGCGGAAAGCGTAAACTTCGCCGCTGAGCTGGTAGGCCTCGGGCAGTTTCTGGCGAGGCAGCCAAGGCACGCTGCCATCGATGAACGTCTCGGGTATGCCATTATCGATTCGCCAGGATCGATGCGGATTCAATTCGGCGGGTTTGAATGTGGCTACCGAATCGTGCGCATCGTAGTGCAATCGAAAAAGACATGACTGCACATCGGCCGCCTGCCTGAATGGACAGGTCGGCTCCAACAAGAGGCCATAAACGGCGCTCTCACCCTCTTCCTTTAGACGTTGCGCCAGGTTGATGACCGCATCCAGAACCAATGAGCTATCCGCGGCAAGCTCCGGCGGGCGCATATAAACCTCAGCGCCATACTCCAATGCGACGTCGGCAATGTCGGTATTATCGGTTGAAACGATGACCCGGTCGATTTCCTTTACAAGCCTGGCAAGTTCCAGGGACCAAGCGATCAATGGTTTGCCATTCAGGGATCGAAGATTCTTCTTGGGGATGGTTTTGCTACCGCCACGCGCTGGGATGATAGCAATGACTCTGCGGCTGTCGATCATGGAATCGCCACCTGAGGGAGTTGAATGGATAGTGCTTATGCGGATCTCATTTGCGCCATGGTGTCGCAATATTGCTGCCATTCACCGGTATCCGACCAAGCCTGAGCACTGATGGGAAAAACACCAACACGTCCATTGTGGCTCTTTACGCTATCGATGAGTTCAGTGAGATGGTAGAACTGATTTTCTGGAATCATGTCGAGTACCGATGATTTCAGCACATACAATCCCGTATTCACCATGAAGTTATAATGCGGCTTCTCGCGCATCGCGCAAAGCTGCCCATTGTCCACGATATCGCAAATACCGTAGGGAATATCGTAGGGGCGCATCGATACCACCATGGTAATATCGTTGCCTTCCTTATGATGGTGCTCGACCATGGCATGATAATCCGCTCTGATTATCACATCGCAGTTGGTGACGATCAGATCGCCATTGAACTTGCCGATCAGAGCATGCAAGCTGCCACCAGTGCCTAACGGCTTATCCTCATAGATATAGTTGATTCGATAGGAGTGATTAAGCTCTTCGAAATAGGCCTGGATCAACTTCGACTTGTAATTGACCGAAAGATAGAAATCATTCATTCCGTAGCCGACGAAAGAATCGATAATGACTTCGATCGCAGTTTTTTCCCCGACAGGAATGAGCGGCTTGGGGAGCACGTTGGTAAAGGGCGCGAGTCGAGACCCCTTGCCACCGGCCATTACCACGACGGGCAGGTTGAGTGGTTGGACTTTTCTGGCCTCCCCCGCTTCCTGAAACAGGGTTTCCCAAAAATACACATCGATGATGTTTTCTTCTTCATCGAGAACCGGTACCGATGTGATCTGCAGGGAGTGCATGGCTTTCTTGATGATTTCGATATCATCGCCAGCCTTGGCCGCATAAGGCACATGATTGCAGACCGCGCCGACCTCACCATCCAGATCTCCCCCACCCAATATCCAGCGACGGACATCGCCATCGGTCAGGGTGCCGACCAGCCGGTTATCCTCCTTGACGACATAGAGAATCTTTCGGCTCGTCTCCTCCAGCTGATATAGCGCCTCCAGAACCTTGCGCTGTTCGCCGATCAAGATTGATTCGAACATATGACCTCCCTTCTCTCATCGTTCCCGGCGTCAACCGATACGTCATGAAAATGCTTTTTTGTTAACGTCTCATCGAGCGGAATAGTCTTGAGGGTTTCCTTGATTCTTCGTGAAGCACCGCCATCGTTGAATCTGTCGTAGGGGTTTGTCATGCCAGTCAGCGAGGCACGAAACGCTGGGCTCAGCGCCCGATCGAGCCCGCTGCGAATGTCAGCGGCGTCGCAACTCACCGAGATGACGTTGCGCGCCGCCAAGCGCCCTTCCTGGCGGGCACCGATATTGACCACGGGCAGTCGAAAGGAGGGTGCTTCGACCAGGCCGCTCGAGGAATTGCCGATCATCAGATCCAAATGGCGAAGGCAGCCGTGATAAAGCCGTTGGCCCAGGTTGGAAAAAAGCTGGCCACGTTCGGGATGCGCGCTGCACCACCGGGTCAGGCGCGCGTTTATTTCACGTCCTTGGGTGTCGGCATTGGCCTTCGTAAAGACGAGTTGAAGATCGTCATAGGATTCGAGGGCCTCCAGCAAGGCCGCGATCTGTGTTTCGACCGAGGCATCCGCTTCGCCCGTGACCGGGTGATAAGTGACGATCGCCGTCGGGCGATCCAGCGTCATGCCGAGCGCTTCGGCCAGCGCCTCGCGCTCCATCGACTCACTGCGGTAAAGATGATCCAACCCCGGGGCGCCATAGTTGAATGTCAGGGCCGGGTTCTCACCCATCTGCAGGATGCGTTGCCTGTAGGCTTCGGTCGCCGGAAAATGAACGTTGGCGAGCTTGGTGACCGCATGCCGAAAATACTCATCGAGCGCGCCGCGGCTGGTTTCACCGCCGTGAAGATGAACCACCGGAAGCCCTTGCACGACCGCGGCCAACGCGACCGGCACGATCTCGAAACGATCGCCGAGCATCACCAACAGGTCGGGGCGATCCTCGGCCAGAGCGTCGCCGCAGGCCAGCATGGCCAAGCCCATGGCCTTGGTCATGGCGCTGCGGCTGTCCGATGACAGCAGGATTTCCATGCGCCGATGGATACGAAAGCCATCGCGCTCGATCTCCTCGACGGTATGGCCGAACTCCGTCGAGAGATGCGTACCGGTTACCGCCAGCATCAATTCCAATTCGGGATCGTCGCCGATCTCGCGCAGCAGCCAGTAGAGCAAACCATAATCGGCGCGGGTCGTCGTCAGCACCCAGATCCGGCGTGGACTCATGCCAGGTCGCTCCAGTCGATGAGCTCATCGGCATCGATCGCACGAGTGGCACGGCGGCCAATCAGCATTTCCAGCATGGAAGGCGACAACCCCGTTCCCGGGCGTTTCACGGTCAAATCGCCGCGCGTGATGATTTCGCCTTCGGCGATGTTTTGGCCGGCGGCGATGCTCTTGCGAACCACATCGAGATTGGCATGCTCGCAGGGAGCCGGTCGCTTGCGGCCATCGCCGCGCGCACTCTCGACGTGTCGTATGGCCTGGATCATGCGCCGGAAATCCCCCGGCTCCATGGAAGCCGCATGATCCGGCCCCGACATGGCGGCATCCAGGGTGAAGTGCTTCTCGATCATCGTTGCTCCCATCGCCACCGCCGCGATGGGGATCTCGATACCCGCGGTGTGATCCGAGTAGCCCACCTTCACTCCGAAGGCATTCGCCAGGGTACCCATGGCGGACAGGTTGATCTCGGCGTAGGGAGCGGGATACTCCGTTACGCAGTGCAGCAGCGTAATCTCGGCGGCGCCTGCCTTCTCGAGGGTTCGCAGCGCGGATTCCACCTCGCTCAACCAGCACATGCCGGTCGAAACGATCACCGCCTTGCCCAAGGCGCCGATGGCTTCCAATAGCGGCGTATTGGTTATTTCTCCCGAAGGAATCTTGAACGTGCGCATGCCGAGATCATTCAGAAAGGCGGCGCTGAGCTCATCGAAGGGGCTGGAAAGAAACTCGACTCCGCGGGCCTGGCAGTGCTCATGGATCTGCCTGAAATCCGCCTCGGACAGCTCGAGCGTCTTGAGCATCGCGTACTGCGACATCGGCTCTGACATCGTCCGTTTTTGGTAGGCGGCCGTATCGGCCTGGCGCGTGACCAGGCGATCCGCCTTGAAGGTCTGGAACTTGACGGCATCGGCGCCACAAGCCTGGGCGCTATCCACCAGCTCGAGCGCCAACGCCAGCGAGCCATTGTGATTCACGCCGGCTTCGGCGATCACGAACGTGGAAGCGGACTCACTCATGCAATTCTCCTCGCCGGGGTTCCCACATAGGTGCCGGGTGTCGTGATGTCGTGAACTACCGTCGCTCCGGCGCCGATTAGCGAGTCGGCGCATAGACGCACGGCGTGGATGAGATTGGCGCCCGTGCCGATCATGCATCGGTCGCCGACGACCACTCCGCCGCTAAGCGTGGCCCCGGAGGCCACATGAACGTCGTCGCCCAGCACGCAGTCGTGATCGACGGTGGCGTTGGTATTGACGATGCAGGCGCGGCCCAATCGGCTACCGGTAATCACCACGGCCCCGTCGAGGATTACGCTTCCCGCGCCAGAGCTGACATCGTCGTGCACGGTGGCGCGCAGAGTATGCAAGACAGGGAAATCGAATCCATGGGCCTGGTAGCGCTCGAGCAACTCGAGGCGCTGCCGGCCGTTTGCCAGCTTGCCTAGCCCTAACACCGCCAGCCTGGGTAATGGCGCATCACGATCGAGGAAAACGGCATCGCTGCCCAAAAACGGAATCGCCATCGACGAACCTCCGTCGCGCGGCGCCGTATAACCGCCGACACGGTGTCCCAACTGCTTCAGCGCATACAGCAGTACCCGCGCATGGCCACCGCCACCCACGATGTAGAACTCGCTCATGTTCAGCCTAGATGTTGTAGAGATGAGACTTGTAGCGCGCCAGGTTCTCGGCCTGGCTAAACCAGGTGATGGTCTTCTCGAGCCCTCGCCGCAAGCCATCGAGCCCACCATGATCCGGATGGTGACCCAGTAGTCGTGAGGCCTTTTCAGTGCTTGCCCAGAGGCGCTCGACTTCGCTATCGGCGGGACGCAAGCGCTGCGGATCGGTCTCGATGATCACCTCGCTTCCCATCAGATCGGCAATCAGCGCCGTCGTATCGCCAATGCTGATTTCGAAGCCGCTACCCACATTGATGACCTCCCCGATCGATGCGTCGCATTCGGCGACACGAATGAAGCCGGCCACGGTGTCTTCGACAAAGCTGAAATCACGCGTTGGGTGTACCGAACCCAAGCTGAGTCGCTGCACGCCGGAGGCGATTTGGGAAATGATGGTAGGAATCACGGCACGCGCGGATTGGCGAGGCCCGTAGGTATTGAAGGGGCGTATCAAAGCCACTGGCGTGGAGAAGGAGCGATGGAAAGATAGAGCGATCTGATCGGCGCCGATCTTGGACGCCGAGTAGGGAGATTGCCCCTGCAGCGGGTGATCCTCGGTAATGGGTACCTGGCGAGCGGTGCCATAAACCTCGCTGGTAGAGGTATGCACGACCTTGGCCACTCCCAGATCACGCGCCGCCTGCACGACATTGAGCGTCCCCTTGATGTTGGTATCCACATAGGTGTCGGGGGAGTGATAGGAATACGGAATGGCAATCAGCGCAGCGAGATGAAACACGACATCGCAACCACGCATCGCGTGACGCACGCCATGAGGGTCGCGGATATCGCCAGCAACGATTTCTATATGGCTACGGATATCCAGGGGAGCTTCGTCCAGCCAACCCCAACTGTTGAAAGCGTTATACATCACGAAGGCTTTGACGTCATAGCCGCGCCTCACTAACGCTTCCGTGAGATGCGAACCAATAAATCCGTCCGCCCCGGTAACCAATATTTTTTTACCCATTAAATTCATAGATATCGATTCCCTGGCTGAGAAATTGCGCACGTTCTTACACGCCCCAGCAAGCTGTATTTAAAATATTGTGGAGTACAGTGCCATTCAATCTCTAAACCACAACAACTGATTGTTTATTTAACCCACGCTACCGCCCCTGGCTCCAACTGGAATTTCCAGAGCCATGATAATCCCCGACATATTAACTGGAAGAACTCAGGGGGATTTAACAAGGATTTACATCAACCACACGCTTAATACATATTGTTACACATAAAACCGCTAGCCATATGCTCATTTTTTTAATAGTTTTCTTCCAACGATACTAATAAGGTAGAAAAATAATTAATGAGAAAAATGATCGATATGGATTACTACGTGACTAATGGCACTGCGCATGAGGTGCGCTCAAGACCTTAGTGGCAAGAAAGTCAGCAACCATCGCGACCGGGTTATCAATACCCTAAAGCGCTCAAATTGGGTCGAAAATGAAGGCCGCCGAATGGCGGTGAGAAAAGCGTCAGCCAAGGCAAGCAACACACTAAAGGCCTCCTTTGTCAGTTATTAAACTCGACTAGGGCGTTCCAGGCCGGCTTGAAACCTAAGCAGTAAATACAGTCGGTAGACCTTCAAGTAATAACAGACTAGAAAAGCGATGGCCCTTTCCCGTACAGCCAGCTTTTTATCGCGAACGAGATTGGGAAGCGTATTGACGGGCGGCATCAGCCCCTTCAATACATCGGCTGTTCTCAGGCCATGGATGCTGTAAGTGCCGCCGGCAATTCTTTTACGCTTGGCTATCAGCTCAGGGAAGCTGGCTCTTGCCGGGTGAAAGACAGTACAGCCATCCCCAAAAACGATGGACTTACCCATTGCCGTGGCTCGGGCGTTCCATTCGATATCGCCGCCAGACATCAATTTATCGTTGAAAGGGCCTACTTCATCCAACACCCTACGCCAGGCAATCAGGTTCGCTGTCACGGAAACGCCATGAGCTGCATTCTTATGCTGTTGAAAAGAGAAGGCTTTCTCATAAATCTCAGCCCAAGAGAGATTGTTATCCTTGAAGCTCAATTCCACACGCCCAGCGACTCGATCGGCACCCCCAATCAGATATTTCATGCCGTTCGATAGCCAGTCGGGTGCAGGGCGGCAATCCGAATCGGTAAAGGCAATGACCTCCCCCTGCGCGATTTTCAAGGCCGCGTTTCTTGCCGCATAGGAGCCGGGGCCACTTTCACTGATCAGCTGGAAATTATTTGGCAAATCAAAGTTAGCCGGCAATCGGTCTTCAGGGTCATTGTTAACGATAATGACCTCATAACTATCTGCTTCAATATTTTGACTTTTGACCGCTTCCACGCAAAGTCTCAGCCGTCCCCAATCGTGGTAAGTAGGAATAATAACCGTTATCTCGGGTTTTTTGTTTATCATATTTTCTCCACGATTATCGAACCTGAAACCAGAACAGCCACACGCCGCATTCACTGTAGTTGGCAACTCATGGCTCAGCGAACGCCTAGGTCATCCGTGGTTATATTTTCGCTTAAATAGATCCGGTCCTCGAATGAGACATAACGGTAGTTTCTCCTGGTTGGCTGATATGATGTTGGTGCTTCCTTTCCTTCGAAATGAGTATTCGTTATGTTCGCCACTACTTCACGGCTGCCGTAGGTATTTGTGAGCAGGCTACCGGACGCCAATGAGTTGTTGATATTGCATTTGTATTTCCCATAAGTGCTATCCAACTCGACATCCCCCTTGATCTTACAGGAATCCAAATAATCGATGGAGGTATTGTGCACTCTTAATCTCTGCAGAAAAATGCTATTTCTGGCCTTTACCGCTCGCACTAGCCAAGCGTTATCCTTTAGAGCGGGTATATCAATAGTGCAGCCGTTAAACTCGAAATTATTGAATATCTGCGATGCGGAAGGAAGAAAAGAGTATTTCCCAGTGACTAACCACCCAAGAACGTCTTTACTCGATATTTGGAATGATCCCTTGACGTTATGGATAGTACAGTTTTTATTGACACCAGGAGAAGATGCATAAGCATCCGTATAACCGAAGACGTTGTTATAGCAATTGCCGTAATTTTCTACCATGGGCGGCAAGGTATTGCCGTCCGAGGTGATGAAAATCGACCCCAGGCCATGCTCATCCTTCGAGTCGTAGGCATACAGTGAATCGAAGATACACGCCTGATTGTCTCTCAGCTTGATATGATACTCACCATCGGTTTTCCAGCCATGAGCGCCATTGCCGTAGACTTCGATTCGGCTAACGCCGAGTCCACGGCAGCCCTTCAGATAGCAACCATGATGGCCATTCTCGACCCCGCGATAGCTATCGTCCTTGTCGGCGATCAACGTGCCGATGCGGCCACCATCGATAGTCGGTTCAGCGACCGTTGAGTTGCCGATGAACTGATAGCCCAACGATATATTGCCCTTGACATGGAAGAACCCTAAATCGGGCTTTTTCAGTACGACAAAGGCGACGCCTTGGTTTCCGATGTCATCGCCAAGCAGATGAATGTCGACGTGCTGAATCTTTATTTCACTGGCCCATTGCGCTCGGAAGGCGGGACTCGATGAGTAGTTCTTGATATTGGCTACGCCGACATAAACTCCAACGGCGCGGTTGTCGGGGTCTGCCCCGCCAATTTCCAATCTACCCACAAGATTGATATAGGGCACCTTGGTACGGCTACCATGGATCGAAAAGCGCCCGGCACCGTCATCTAGCGTTATGGTGCTGTTCGGCGTGGTCGAAATAGCATAGCCATCACCCACCCAGGCAATCTCACCGGTGCAAATGTCGTAGCGGATCAGGTATTCATCGGGAGGCATGCGGGAAAAGGCATCGCTGCCGGTAACCTTATCCTCGGGAATCGCGCCAAAGTCGGTGGCACATAGCAGGCCTGTGACGGCTCGCTTGAATCGGCCGCGAGGTGAATTCCCGAAAACGGTTCCATCATCGATCGCTGCCGTGCTCTCGGCATCCCAATGAAACGTTCCACCGCCAATGCCAGCGCCTGGATGGTAGCCTCTCACGGTCACCTGTTGGCCATGCATCAGTTTTTTCGTATCCAGTGCAAGCATGGCGGCAATACAGTCGATATAGATAACGCGTCGATTTAGCGCGACATGCAGCGCCTGCTCTCCCGATGGAGTGGTAACGCGGGTTTCGGAGATATCGGCATGACGCAACATATCATCCAGGCCATATCCAGTCGCAAGCGGCGTATCGCCAATTGCCGGGTCGATTGCGGGAAGCTTGGCATTCGGATCGATTGACCAGGCTTTCTCCGCAACCGAAAATACAGCGCCGATTCCCAATAACTTGTATATGAACCCTCTGCGGGAAGTATTCACAATGACTCCCGTGAACCCAAGAGAAACAATAATTGCAATTAACCGGCTGCTACCTGCATCACCGCTTTCAATACTCGACAACTTTTCTCGATCTCGGCATCCGTCAGCGTCGGGTGTACCAGGAACATCAAACTGGTTTCACCCAACTCCCTGGCTACAGGTAACGACTGCTTGGGTCGCCAACCGGTGCCATCGAATGCTTTCTCGAGATATATTTCAGAGCAGGAACCGGAAAAACATGGCACGCCCTGGGCGACGATCTCGTTGATGATGGCGTCCCGATTCCAGCCGCTATTGAGCCGTTGCGGATCGACGAACAAATAGCACTTGTAGGCAGCGTGCTGGATATGATCGGGTATCTCTGGAACGCGTAGCCCGGGGGATTCGGCGGCCGCCCGCCAGATACGCTGGGCGTTGGCACTGCGTGCCTGGTGCCATTGCGGCATTCGCGTCAGCTGAATACGGCCAATCGCGGACTGCATCTCGGTCAATCGCCAGTTGGTACCGAAACTTTCATGCAGCCAGCGGAAGCCTGGTGGATGCTCACGCGTGTAGACCGCGTCCCAGCTCTTGCCGTGGTCCTTATAAGCCCACATGCGCTTCCACAGGTCCCGGTCGTTGGTGGTCACCATGCCACCCTCGCCACCGGTGGTCATGATCTTGTCCTGACAGAATGACCAGCAACCGACATGCCCGATGGACCCTACACATCTACCTCTGTAAGTTGCTCCGTGGGCCTGGGCGCAATCCTCGATCACAGCGATACCATGCGCTTCGGCCAGCGCCATCAATCTATCCATCTCACAGGGCCAGCCTGCCAAGTGAACGGCGACAAGCGCTTTCGTCGCCGGCGTGATAGCCGCCGCTACCGCGCTCGGGTCGATATTCTGCGAGTCACGATCGACATCGACGAATACCGGCACCGCCCCCGCGTTCACGATACAGGAGGCCGAAGCCAGGAACGTTCTCGAGGTAACGAGCACCTCATCGCCCTCGCCGATATCCAACCCCTTCAACGCGAGATCCAAGGCCGTGGTTCCATTGGAAACCGCTATGGCATATTCGGTATCGGCGAAACGGGAGAACTCACGTTCGAATTCTCGCCCTTCCTGCCCTGTCCAATAGTTCACTTTATTGGAGAGCAGCACTTGCTGTACCGCTTCGGCTTCGGCCTTCGAAAAGCACGGCCAGTCGGAAAAAGGTCCATTCAGCACTGGGAAACCCCGCTAGGGCGAAGGTCGCTGGTCGGCTTGTTCGCCAGCCGATTGGGCTGGCGCAGCGAATCGCCACGCCCCACCGCAAAGTAGGAGAGACCGGCACGTTTGACATCGGATGGGTCATAGAGATTACGGCCATCGACGACGACCGACATCGTCAGCTGCTGTTGCAGCCAATCGAAATCAACCGTGCGAAACGCCTTCCATTCCGTGCAGATCACCAGGGCATCGGCACCCCGTACCGCGCTCTCGCGATCGTTGACCAACATCAGGTCGTCCCGCTCGCCATAGATTCGACGGCACTCTTGCATGGCCTCTGGGTCGTAGGCTTGCACCCTGGCGCCGACGGCCCATAACGCTTCCATCAATACCCGACTGGGCGCATCGCGCATATCGTCGGTATTGGGCTTGAAGGAGAGCCCCCACAAGGCAATATTCCTGTCCCTTAGATCACCATCGAAGGCCTGTGCCAGTTTATTGAATAGCGTGCTTTTTTGGCGCTGGTTGACTGCCTCCACGGCAGCCAGCAATGCCGCCTCATAACCGACCTGGTTGGCTGTACGCCCCAATGCCTGCACATCCTTGGGAAAGCACGAGCCCCCATAGCCGCAACCGGGATAGATGAAGTGATAACCGATGCGCGGATCGGAGCCGATCCCATGGCGCACCTGCTCGATATCCGCTCCCAGGCGTTCCGCGAGATTGGCGATCTCGTTCATGAAGCTGATCTTGGTCGCCAGCATGGCGTTGGCCGCGTACTTGGTCAGCTCGGCGCTACGTACATCCATGAATATCAGTTTTTCTCGATTTCGGTTGTAAGGTGCGTAGCACTCACGCATCAGCGCTTCGACATGCTCGGAATCGGTACCCACCACGATTCGCGCGCCTTTGGTGAAATCGTCGATGGCCGCGCCCTCCTTCAGGAATTCAGGATTGGAGCAGACATCGAACGCCAGATCGCAATCTCGCGAGGCAAGCACCTGCCTCAGCGCGTCGTCAACCTTGTCAGCGGTGCCCACCGGCACGGTGGATTTATTGATCACGACCTTGTATTCGTTCATATGCTTGCCGATGGTGTTAGCCACCGCTAGCACGTACTGCAGATCGGCACTGCCATCCTCGTCGGGGGGTGTGCCTACGGCGATAAACTGCAGAACCCCAAAAGAGACCGCATCACTGGCATCGGAAGTGAATCGTAACCGCCCGCTAGCGATGCCCTGCTTCACCAAGCCTTCCAGGCCCGGTTCGAAAATAGGAATGTTGCCATCGATCAGGCGTGCGACCTTGCCCTCATCGATATCCATGCACAGCACATTGTGTCCTACATCGGCCAGGCAAGCCCCGGTCACCAGCCCCACATAGCCTGTACCAAAAATAGTGATCTTCATTCTTTCCTCCACAATACAGTTAATCGAGAATACCCATTCCTCTAGCAAAAGCAGGACACTTTGCTTTCAACATTCCCAGCGCTGCGTAATGCGCAAAATAATAGCAAGACTGCAGTAGAGAGAGCCGCTCAACTTCGCGATAAAGTTTCCATTGATAACTGGCCGCACTTTTCTTGTTAAACGATATGGAATCCACTCTAACCGTATACTCAGCCAACACCTCGTTCTGGCCGTAGGCATAATCGGCTCTTTTTAACAACCGCAACCATAGCCCAAAATCCTGCCGCTTCCTGATAAGTGGCATCTCGACCTTACCAAGCGCATGCGTATCGTACATCACTGTCAAACAGCCTATTACGCAGCTTTTCAGTAATTTATGATAGGTTACTTTCTCAGGTACACCGACGATTCCCAGATCGTTGCCTTTATCGTCCACCTTTCTATAAGCGGAAAAAACGAAGGCTGCTTTTTTGTGGCGTATGAATTCAAGCTGCCTCTCCAATTTATAAGGCAACCAGGTATCGTCGCTATCGAGAAAAGCAATATAACGACCTTGCGCATGCTGAATTCCGGCGTTTCTGGCTACTGCCGCTCCGCCATTCGCATCAAGGCGCAGCAATTTAATTCGGCTATCCGCCTGACTCATTTCTTCTATGATAGAAAAGGATTGATCAGTAGAACAATCATCCACGATTACCAATTCCCAATCGGGAAAAGATTGACGCTGGACGGATTCTATCGAGCTGACAATGAATCGCTCAGAATTAAAGGCCGGCATTATAACGGAAATCATCGGCATGACATAACCTATAAAATCATCTAAGCAAGTAAATCGCAATCAAAGTCTGAAGGAGACTAGAACCTGCCAGCCACAGCTTTTATTTTATAAACGAATTTTGGACCCAGCATAATTGCGAAAACGGCTAACAAGTGCTTCAAACCAGGAGACGAAAAAAATTGTGCAACTTGCAACTGAAACGCTTTAAAGGCCTGCCCATTAAGAAGAGACTTATGAATTAATTTTTTGTTCTTCCACTCTGCATACTGTTTTTTTTCCAAATCCGAAAGATTTGAATACTCCAGGCTGTACTTCTGCTCAATCAAATCAATGGCCTTCAAACTGACTGCGATGCTTTTGGATATACTGCTTCGACTCGTCACGTAGTGGTATTTTGTAAGAGGCCTATCGATTAGCTTGAATTTATATCCTGCCTTTGCCAAGCGCAACCAAAGTTCGTAATCTTGTAACGCTGGCATTTGCTCATCGAAAATGCCTATATCGATCAGCGCCGCCTTTCTGACAGTCACCATCGGAGTGCCGCCGATTCTGTTCGATATCAATAATGTACGAAAGATGTCTTCATCTGGCTTGAAATTTTTAGGTTTGGAGATATATACGATACCTTCCTTGACCATATGAATTTCAGCGGGATGATAAAAAACATCTGCGTCAGTATTTTTATCGATCGCGTCTACAAGCATCTCTATCTTGTCTTCTTTAAACTCATCATCATCGTCAAGAAACGCTATGAAACTTCCCTCAGCCGACGTAACGCCTAAATTCCTGGCATGATTCGCTCCTTTCGGCACTTCGTTTCTTATCAAACGACAAGCTATCTCATCAGAGGCACCCCTAAAAATTTCTTTGGTCACTGGCGGAGTTGATCCATCGTCGATGACGATCAATTCATTCGGCAGCTTCGTCTGTGCTAGAACGCTGTCGACTGCTTTCTTTAGATCGGAATTTCTATTATGAGTAGGAATGACAACCGCAATTTTGTTAGTCATAAAGCTCTCTGTACGATTATTAATTCAGAAATTATTTATACGAGCGCGTCGTCACTTTTTAAACCGGCAGGAAAATAATGCCACGCATCAAATAACCCAACCATTGGTGCGAGCATTATTGAACACGCCCATGCTTGGAATATCGGACCGACCGGCACTAAGGAAGGCATAGACAAAGGCCACAAAAGGAACGGATATCACCGGGAAATTATAGGTTAGATTACCTGATACGCTGGCTCCAATAAAAATCGGAAGGTACACAAAAAACAAAATAATATAAAATTTTTCTCGGGTGAAAAAAGCATTATAAATAAAGACAATGAGCGGCAGCATGACAACCATTAGCATCCACAACCCACCATATACGAACGACTCCAATGCAAAATTGTGTGGATAATTGCTCCAGAGAGGGTTCAGACTGGATTGACCAAATATATAGTCCAGGCTGAAGGAGAAATTTCTCGCATACTCCAATGTCAGGTTCAAATACTCCAGCCTGGCGCCAATACTTTCGCCCTCCAAGTCAAAATAGAATAACCTCCAGAACATATCGAGATTTGTCAAAATGAAATAACACAAGGCTGCCAAGGCAGGAACTAGCGCAAATAGCACATGTAAGGTTTTTATTTGAAAGGCGCCCTTCTTGAGTAGAAGGTAAACAAAGGGTATACCGAAAACGACGATGGCACCGCGTGAGCCAGTCGCAACCAAGCTTATTACGAACATTACGAAGACGAGCCAAAAAAGGCTTTTATTGAGAAAGAATTTATCTTCGAAATAATAACTTAATAAAAATAGCGCAAACAGCAATCCGTAAATCCTATAGAGAACGTTCGGCCCGAAATAGATTGTCGCTCGGTTATCGCCTTGAACGACACTTAGCAGAGAAATGGCTGAGACAGCTAAAAAAATTGCAATTATTACCAAGCGCAAATACGTGGCCTTGGACATAAAATACGGTATTAAAAATACTGCATTTATATATAAAACCGCGAAGAGATATCCATGTATATAAACGTTTTCAGTATCGAAGAATTCAACGAAAAAAGGCGGCTGAAGTACAACAAATAATAAAACTTGAGAAAGAAATTCGAAAGGTCGAATATCTATTTCCAAGAGCAATCTGAAAAGCACTATCGAGAACCAGATTAAATAAAATACCGGGAACCCTTCAATATTATAATCATTAACGAAGGTAGCCATGAAAAAAAGCAGGAAACCAACGGTATAAATAAAAAAATTCACGTTGCGCACCTCTTACAAGCATAGCCCATTAAATACTGCCATAAGAAGCCATCCCTGGCTGTTCAAAAACTTCTATTGGCTGAAGATCAGGTTAACGGATACTTATCATTTAAATATCGACCACATCGATACCAGTCTTTGAATAGTTCTCATATACTTGAATCACGGGACCAAGATGCTTTTCATCGACAATTGAATAAGGGATTCGAAATGATAGTAGTGAGAAACTACTGAACATGACCTTCAGGTTTAACAGAACACTTGTATATGCACCACCTATATTGGCTGGCACTTCCTCATTTGTCATCAAATAAAGCTCCGCAGGCATGCTCAGCTTTTTTATAAGCACATCCCCCAATTGCTCTATAGCTGCCAACTTATCCTGCTCCTCGTCCCTATGCGGAATATAAATAAATTTATTTCCAATATTTTTATAGTAATCGATCACCCTAGCTATAAAACTCAACTCATCCTGCCTACTCATTATTCCCGACTCGCTATATTTAGCTCCGAAATAATAAACTTCGTTTTCCATGAAAAACTTTTCATTCATTTTCTTCTTTAGCTCTTCATAAGTATTCTTTATTACAAATGGATCGCTATCACACAAGTCGAAGCTACTGAAGATGGTAATTCTCTTCTCGGCATGCTTTTTGTTATAAAAAGGAAAGTAAAGAAAGTTATGCAACCATTGCCTGGCAAGGCTTCTCTCCTTTTTCGGCCAATAAACATTCTTGGAAATGTGATCATTATAAGCAAAGATGGTATTGGTGCCATCATCTAACAAAAAAACATCATCAGGCCGAACCGAGCATTTCAAATAATGCATCCAATCACTATTGAAATCGCCCAAATAAATGCTATTTATTTTTCCTTTAAACTTTCCCGAAACGCTGGCTATATTCTTGATTATCTTCATGTGCATGCCGAAAAAATTTTTGGCACATGTATTGAAATATATGACATTTTTCCACTTAAAATAATCCACCACTTTTTTTATTTGATTGTCGTTCTCTTTACGGCGACCTCCCCATAGCCTTATGAGTATAACGCTTTCATCTTCAACACAGAGCTTCTGCCTGGCCTCATAAGCGGAAATCGCCTGAAGAGGTGATTCGATAACGAATAAGTTAAGCCTCATTGAGGCGCTCCTTAGAAAAACCTACTGATTTCTTTAGCAATAAATATGCGCGGTGTTGCAAACCAAGGCATGGGGAAGCATTTCTGAGCCAATAGCCAAGTGCATAAAAAACGGATTATCATGACAATGGCAAAAGACATTGCGGCTCCTTCCAGGCCAAGAGCCGGAACTAACATGACTAAAAGTAGTAAGTTTAACAGGCCGGAGCTAATGGTAGCTACGGATAGAATACCCGTTCGTTTACTATAAAACATATAATTGGTTACCATCAGGTACATTCCATTAAAGGCCTGTCCCAAAGCTAGCCAGCCCATGATACTTGCTGCAGCGGAATAGCGATCGCCAGCCAGCCAAACGACTGCGGTTGGCCCGAGCAAGGCCACTGTGACCGCGATGACAAGTGCCAAGAGAAAATAACCATACGTCCAGTTCACGATTTTCGCTTTAACATGGATATCATTCTCTTTTAGCTTTTCGAATAGCCAAGGCATGTACGCTTTATTGAATGCATCGAATAGAATGCCCATGACCATGGTCAGCTGTACCGCCACCATATAGATGCCGGCACTTTCCAAACCAAGGTATTTATTGACTACCAATCTATCTACCATTGAAAGTAAAAAAATGCCCGCTACATGGGGAATCAAAGGAACGCCAAATTGCATGGCATCCTTTATAAAACCTGGCTTCCAGGAAAAGGAGAGCAACCCATCCCTTCTAAGTAGAAACAAGGCCAATAGACCAATCATAAGTGGGGCTATGCTTTGGCCAATCATTCTCCCCTCTGGACCATAAACCAGGACAACGACCAAAAATAATGAAACCAAGGCATTCAACAGACTCATGGCGATCTGCATAGCACCATATTTGGTGGCTTGCTTTCTGACTTGCCATTGCCCCAGCCTCAAGCGGACCAGGAAAGTTGCTGCAGAGACCAGGATACCCATCAATATCCAAAACGGGTCTATGC
Organism: uncultured Halomonas sp.; assembly: GCF_946887195.1. The sequence continues at coordinate 45,030 of NZ_CAMPKE010000001.1, read as the reverse complement.
CCAACTCTCTGGATAAGGGTATTCGAAAGAAGGAAACTGCTAAAAAAACCAGCAAGCTGCTGACTATCAGTATCTGTACGCAGGCACTAACATAGTCCGCCATTTCCTGACGCTGTAGATCATCGTAATATATTCTATTTGCTGCGGCGATTGTATTCAGGCCGGTAAAGGCAGCCAATGCGGAGATCAATGTCTGGAACATGGCCACTTGCCCATACCCTTCCGGTTCCAGATACCGAGTGAGGACTGGCAGTAGCAGGAAAGGAATCGCAGCATTCAAGATATTGGATATCAAATAGATGAAAGCGCCAGAGAACAGGCCGTCTTTTCTTAGTCCTTTAAGCATAGTTATTTACAGTAACCTCAAACTTCCATGGTAAATATGGCTTTCTGTTGGACTGCGGCTCTGGCGATTGACTCTCGAGCGCCTTCATTCGTATTTCAGTAACGCGGCTTGGATAGAGGCCCGTGCGTGGCTAACCAGGCCCAGTCATTTATAGGAATAGGTGTAGTAACCATAGCCATACGCCGTGGCTGCCTTGCGCTCGAGCGCATTGAGAACCGCACCCTTGACCGTTACGCCACCGGTTTGCAGACGCCGCATGGCGAGTTCGATCTCCTTGGGCGGATTGAGTTGATACCGTGCGACCATCAGCGTGGTACTCACCTGCTTACCGATAATGGCGGCATCGGTCACGGCGAGAACCGGCGGCGTGTCGATAATCACCAGATCGTAATATTGGCTGACATCGTCCAGCAGTTGCGTGAACTGCGAGGTAACCAGCAGCTCGGAGGGATTGGGCGGCGCGATGCCACGCGAAAGATAATGCAGGTTCTCGATACCCTGGACGGAACGTATCATTTCGCCAAATGCCTGGCGGCCGGCGAGCACTTCACTCAGCCCGCCTTCGGATATTTCGCCAAACATTTTATGAATGTTTCCTTTGCGCATATCGGCGTCGATGACCAACACGCGCTGGCCGGTCTGGGCACACACGGCGGCCAGGTTGACCGAGATAAAACTCTTGCCGATCCCCGGGCTCGGACCAGTGATCATCAGGCGGTTGTCATCCCCTTCCAGCATGGCGAAATGCAGGCTGGTACGCAGCCCACGCAGCGCCTCGACAGAGGTATCGGTGGGATTGCGCTCGGCCAGCAATGTCGTGGCGGCGGAATTCCGCCGAGCTCCGCCGCGCTTGATGCGGTTATTGAGCTTATCCTGCTCTTCGGAGAGCGGCACGGTGGCATATACCGGCAATCCCAGTTGCTCGAGCTGATCCGATGTTTCTATACCGCGGTTGAGTATGGCGCGAAGCAGTACCAGCCCCATGGCGAACATGCCACCCAGTAGAATGGCCAACACGACGATCAGCTTTTTATTGGGGGACACGGGCTGCGGGAAGACCTGGGCTTCGTCCAGAACCCGTACGTTACCTACCGTGCTTGCCTCGGCAATTTGCATCTCCTGCACTTTGTTGAGCAATTGCACGTAGATTTCCTGGGTCACCGATACATCGCGCTGCAGGCGCAGGATCTCCTGCTGGGTTTCGGGCAGGCTATCGATCTGGCTTTCCAGGTTGGCCCGCTCATTCTGCAACTGGGCTTTCTTCTCGAGCAGTGCCGCATAAGTGGGGTGGCTCGGAGTAAAGCGCCGGGAAATCTCCGCTTCGGCGAACTCCAGCTCGTTGAGTTGAGCCTCCAGGTTGACCAGGCGCTCGAGCACGGATTGCGTTTCCAGGCTGAGATCGACGCTGCCCTGAGCCGTTCGGTACTCATTGAGTCGGTTTTCCGCCTGACGTAGATCTTCACGTACCGCTGGCACCTGCTGACTGAGGAATTCCAGGCTATTGCGCGCCTCCTCGGATTGGCGCTGGATATTTTGCGTCACGTAAATATCGGAAATGGTTCTCAGCGTGGTCTCGGCCTGTGACGGCTCCGGGTTGGTCAGTCCCCAGTTGAGAATGCCGGTTTCCTGACCCTGCTCGGTAATCGTCAAGTTCTCCCTGACGTCGGCTATCGCCATCAAACGCCGGATATGGGAGAGCGTGAAGGTCGCTCCGGGCGCTGCGTCGATCGCCTCGACCGTCAAGCTGACATCGCCTCCCAGGAACTCCACCGCCGTGCCCGTGCCGCCCTCGCCGAGTTTTGTATCCTCGTAATACAAGGCGTAGCGCTGATCACTGAGCACCTCGAGCGTAAAGGTTTCACCCAGGTAAGCCTCGGTGACCGGCATGGCCGCGACGTCGATCGTCTCGCCGGCCCAGGTATACCCCCAACCTTTGGTGAACTCGGGCCGCTCCATCCCGATGCGTTCGAAGAACGAACCGATGGCAGGCCCGGGGCGCTCGACGCCGATGCGGCTCAAGAAGCCACCGATGATCGGCACTCTCACCGGTTCGACGATCAGGTCGAGATTGAGAATATCCACCGCACGGCCTAGCACCATACGTGAGCGGATGATCTCGATTTCCGATTGCGACGGCGGCTCCTGCCCCAGAAGGCTGGTCACATCGGCCAGAGGGTTCGATGGTGCGGCATTCTCGACCTGCACCAACGCATCGGCGCGATAGATCGGTGTGGCCAGCAGCGCGTAAACGACCCCAGCGATTGCAAACAGCCCCGTGATGCTGATGATCAACCATTTATGGTCGACCAGTATCCCTAGCTGGCGGCTGAGATCGATTTCATCACTGTTACGAGTGGCATGAGGTATAAGCTGTTTCTGGGTCATGAAGAATACCTGAAGCGGAGAACGAAACGGAGTAACGCGAGAAAGTGTCAGCCAAGCCTGCGTTGCCATGCGTTGGCGGCACGCTCGAGCTGACGATAAACATGTTCGAAGGCCTCGCGGCTCTTGCGGTAGGGGTCGGGAATCTCTTCGCCCCTGCCGCCCTCACCCAGCCAATGTCCAAAGAGAAGGGTTTTACCGATGGCTGCCGGCACGAGTTTGCCTACGGCTAGACGTTGCCCTTCGCTCATGACCAGCACCAGGTCGGCCCGTTGAATCATTTCCGGGGTAATCTGTCGCGCCTGGTGCTGGCTGACATCCAGCCCCGCCGCCTCCGCCAGCGCTCTCGCCGAGTCGTCGACGCCGTTGCCAACGAGTGCACCCAGCCCGGCTGATTCGATGGTGAGCTGTGGCAGACGGCCCTTGAGTAGGGCCGCCGCCACCGGGCTGCGGCAGATATTGCCCGTGCAAACGATCAGAAGGTGGGTGAATTGCATCACTAGAAGTTTTCGTTGATTTCCGTGGCTTGGTAGATCGTCGTCAGCGACGGCAGCAACTGGCTGAGCGCGCGGTTCCAGAGTGCCAGCGGTGCGGCGGTCACGTAGACCACATCGGTCGGCTGCAACATGAACTGCGAGCCGAGTATGAAGGCTGCGGCATTATCGGCATTCAACTGATAAACCGTTGCGAAGGTTTCACTGGGCTCGGGATTATGACGGATGACGAAGATGCCCGACGCATTGGCGCTCTCCTCGTTGATGCCGCCAGCCTGCGCAATGGCATTGGTCAACGACAAGTGCCGGTTGGACATGGGCAGGGCCGCGGGCTCGTTGACTGCGCCCATGACGTAGACCTGCTCATTGCCGATATTCATGACGTGGAGCACGTCGCCATCTTCGAGCAGCACGTTCTGCTCCATGTCGCCATTCGCCAGCATATCGAAGACCGAGATATGCGTGTCTTGTCCGTCACGGGTCAGTATCACATCGTGCCAGTTGGCTTGTTCGGTCAAGCCCCCGGCGAAGCTGAGCGCGTCGAGCACATACATGGGCACGTTGGTTACCGGCATTACGCCCGGCTCGGCGACCTGGCCGGTGACATAAGCTTTCTGCGCATTGAAGGCCGCTACTTTGACTTCGACCTGGGGTTCGGCAATGAAATCGGCCAAACGCCGCTGAATCTCATCTCTGACATCGCGCACCGTCCGTCCGGCGACATCGAGCCACCCAACGTAGGGATAGAAGATGGCGCCATTGGCATGTACGACGTTGCCGGACTCTTCGGCACTACGCTCACTACCGGCGGGAATCGTCAATTCAGGATGGTCGTAGACGATGATGTTCAATACGTCGCCACGCCCAATACGGTAGTCGTAGTCGGCCGGAACGTCTGGCATCTGATTACTGGCCTCGGCCAGCGAAGTGGCTTCTGGACGAGGGATGTCACGCATCGTTTTCACCAGATCGATGGTAATAGGCTTGATGGTGACGTTATCGGCGAGCGGATCGGCATCGGTCTCGTAGTCAATGCGCCCACCCGGCGCCAAAGCGCAGGCGGAAAGCGACACAGCCATGACAATACCTATTAATGGCATGCCCCAGCGAAACCGAAGATGGATGAGTTTTGAAATCATGTTATTCGAACCCCTACTCAATTTTTAATGACTTATCCCGCTCTTCTCCTGCGAGCTCGCCAGATATCAGCTAAAACCCATAATAGAAGAGCGCCTGCACAGTATTTCGCCTTACCCGTTTACTGATCCTTTTCATCCAACATCCGTGTAATAAACAGACACCGCATGCTCTAGGGTGGAATGAGCTAATTTCTATAATAAATTTCCACGCTACCGCCCCGGCGTTGTTCGCGGCACTCCACCAAGGCCAATAAACGACTAATTTTTATGGCTCCACCCGTTTGTTACGATAAATTAATAAAGGTAAAGAAAAGTACATTGACGCTCTCACTTTAGCCCATACCACATTTTTTTAAAGACAATTTCATGCTTAATTTGTAAGATAGCGATATTTTGCCATGCCTCTAATACCGGCTATTAAAACAACTAGTCATAAATGCTTAACGACAGGTTTTTCTTTCTCGTTGGGGAAGCATTAAAGACGTAGGTAAGTCAGCTATTGCGGTAGGAGATATCACGCATTCGTAAGCGTAATACGTTGCAAGAGCGACATGGCATCGACCAGATCGGCCGTCTCCAGATCGCCCACCGCCGCCTCGAGATTGATCCTGTCATTGAGGTAACGGCAGATGACTTCGACGAACTGGATACGCAGATCGAAGAGTTCCGCACGCGCATCCAGCACATCGACCAAGTCGCGCAGACCCAGATCCTCACCCTTGATCGCCGCTTCGAGAAACAGCGCACTCGATTCGATGGAGCGCGCCAGGGCATCGAGTTGGCGCAAATCGCCTTCCAGGCTACGCAAGCGCTTGCGTACTTCGACCTGCGCCAGACGCAACTCGTTGACCATCGCCGAACGCCCCGCCAACTCGCTCAGCTCGCCTTGACGAATACTCGCCGAGGTATATCCACCCTGATAGATCGGCGCGCTAAGCTCGACGCTGGCGGTATAATCCTCGCTGCTGCGCAGCACATCGGAGCTGTTGCGATCGCCGTAGCTGAGATTCAGGTCGAGTACGGGATAACGGCTCGCCCGACGCACCTCGGTCGCGACTTGGGCGACCTGATACTGCTGCCCGGCCAGACGTACCCGAACGTTATCCGATGCACGCGATAGCCAGGCTTGTGGGTCGCCAGTCCATTGCCGATCGATGTTCGCCGCGTTGAGATCGCCCAAGGTAAAGCCGGAGAAATCGGGCAGGCGACCCGTCAGCCGCTGTAGATCGCTGAGCGCGTTGGCCAACTGGTTTTCCGCCTGCACCTGATCGGCCACCGCCTGATCGAGTCGTGCCTGCGACTCCATCACATTGATGCGATCCCCCAACCCCAACTCATAGGTACGTTGGGCCTGGCGAAGCTGCAACTCGAGCGATTCGCGTTTGGAGTCGAGCAGCCCCAGCTTGCGGGAGGCCAAATACGCATTCAGATACGCCTCGACGACCATCAATGCCAGATCGCGTTCGGCCACGGCGACCTCAAGCATCGCGGCATCGACCTGCTCCTCGGCCTGGGTGACCTGGCGCCAGCGTTCGAGATTGAACAGCGGCTGCGAAAGCTCGATCTGCCAGAAGGTGTCGTCGGTCAACCCCGCCACGCGATCGTCGTAGACCTCATCGGGGTAGCGGTCGGGGTTTTCGGTATAGATGTTGTCGGCACGCTGGTAGGAGTAGGCCGCGCGCGCGCTGATCTGCGGCTTGAGCCCGGCCCTCGCCATTGGCACTTCCTGCTGGGTGGCCTGCATCTCGTAACGCTGGCGGGCCAGTTCGCTGTCGTTCTCCAGCGCCAGCGACAACAATAGGGGCAGCGAGGGCAACTCGCCGCCACGGGTGACGAGCGGATCGACCATCGCGTAAGTATCGGCCATCGGCGCATGCGCCCGGCCATCGAGGTAGGGAAGCCCGTTTGCCCTCGGTTGGGCAGTGGCTACCGCACTTGCCAGTGTCAGACCAAACAGGCCAAGCGCGATGGTCCGCCGGGTACCCTTCGACTCCGAAGGCGATGGGTTACGAAGAGGAATCGTCATCACTCTTCCCTCATCGCACGCGCCATCATGTCGCTGATGGGCTTGGCGATATAGCTGGCAAAGGTGCGCTCACCGGTAAGGATCATCACCTCGGCCGGCATGCCGGCGAGCAGTTGCATGCTCTCGGTCATGTCCTTGCGGCCACTATCGGTCACTTCGATCCGGGCCTTGTAATAGCGGGCTCGGGTGGCTTCGTCGACGAAGCTGTCCGCCGATACATGCACCACCTCGCCGGCGATCACATTCGACAAACGCTGATTGAAGGCGCTGAAGCGGATCTCGGCGGGCTGGCCGACATAGATATTGTCGATATCGCGATCCGGCACGCGAGCCTCGATCACGAAGCCTTCGCCCGCCGGCACGATATCCATCAAGGGATCGCCGGGGCCGACGACCGCGCCGATCGTATGCACCTGCAAACCTACCACCGTGCCCGAAACCGGCGCGGTAACGTGGGTGCGCCGGGCCTGATCCTCCAGGGCGACGATGCGCTCCTCGGCATCGACGACGCTGGCCTGAGCCTCGCGCAGTTGCTCGCCCACGTCCTGCAAAAACTCCTGAACGCGAATCTCTTTCTGCAGCTGGTTTTCGCTGATCTGGGATTTCAGGCTGGCGATCTGCGAGTGGTTCTGGGCAATCTCACTGCGATATTGCAGCACCAGCCGCTCGAGCTCGCGCAAGCGCTGGTTGTTGCCCAGCCCCTCCTTGAACAGCGAGCGATAATCCGCCGCTTCGCCACTGAGCGAATCGATGCGCTGGCTAGTGATCCGGTTGGTGGATTCCAGGCCCTCGATCTGCTCCTGCATCTGCACGACCTGCTCATCGAGCGCCGCCAACGTGCCTTGCAGCGATTCACGACGCGCCTTGAACAGCTTGCGCTGGACCCGAATCACTTCCTGCACGCGTGGCGAATCGGACATTATCAACTCATCGGGGAAGCTCAACGTATTCTTGCCGGCCTGCTCCGCCAGCAGGCGAATTTCGCTGGCACGCGCGATGCGGTACTGCGAGCGGGCGATATGCAGCTCGGAACGCACCTTGGTATCGTTGAGCACCATCAACGTATCGCCCGCCTCGACCTGGTAGCCGTCCCGCACCAGAATCTGCTGAACGATGCCGCCTTCCAGATGCTGAATGGTCTTCTTGAAGGACTCGACCGACACCGAACCCGGCGCCACTACGGCGACGGCCAGGCTGGCGGAAACCGCCCAGGTGCCGAACCCGCCGAACGCAATCAGCAGGATCAGCATACCCAAGCGCCGGCAGGCCTTGTCGCTGATCGGCAATGTGTTGTCGGCCTGCGGTTGTATCATCGCGTTCATTGGCCTTGCTCCTCGGCGCCGGGTTGCATGAGCGAGCGGCCTTTGGCGGCCGGCCTGATCGGCGATAGGTTGCCATTCACCGGCCGGGCCACGCCGGGCTGCCCCTTACGGCCGCGTACCGGCTGGCCGACCTGCGATACCACTTGATCCGGTGGGCCGAACTTGTCGATCTGCCCGTCCTTGAGCATCAATAGCTTGTCGACGCCCTTGAGAATCGGCGTGCGATGGCTGATCACGAACAGCGTCGTGCCCTCCTGCTTCAGCCGCTTGAGACAATCGGCCAGCGCCCGCTCCCCCGCCACGTCGAGATTGGCATTGGGCTCGTCGAGCACGACCAGCACCGGGCGGCCATATAATGCGCGCGCCAGACCGATACGCTGGCGCTGGCCACCAGATAGCGAACCGTTCGCGCTGATCACGGTGTCGTAGCCTTCCGGCATGCGCAGGATCATCTCGTGAACGCCGGCCTTTGCCGCGGCTTCGACGACCGCCTGTCCATCCACGGCACCGAAACGGGCGATGTTCTCGCTGACGGTGCCATCGAACAGCTCGATATCCTGCGGCAGATAACCGATGTGCAGCCCCAGTTCGTTGCGATTCCACTGGGTAACATCGGCGCCATCGAGACGCACCGTGCCGGCCAGGGGCGGCCAGATGCCCAGCAGCACCCGCGCCAGGGTGGATTTACCGGCGGCGCTGGGGCCGACGATGCCGACATGCTCGCCCTGGGCCACGTCGAAGGCCATGCCGGCAATGGTCGGCGTACGCTCGCCCGGCGGCGCCGCCGAGACGTTCTCCACGCTGATTCGCCCTTTCGGCACCGGCAGCGGCATGCTTTGACCATCGGCGGGGATCGCCTTCAGTAGCTCGTCGATGCGGCCATAGGCACTGCGCGCAGCGACGAACCCCTTCCAGCCGCCGATCATCTGATCGATAGGCGCCAGCGCCCGGCCCATGATGATCGAGCCCGCGATCATCATGCCCGGCGATAGGCTGCCCTGGAGCACCAGGAAGGCGCCCAGGCCGAGAATCAGCGACTGGAACAGCAGGCGCAGCGTCTTGGAGAGATTGGTGAGCACCCCGGCTCGGTCGCTGGCATGCGATTGATGCACCAGATACTCGTGATGTTTGGCCGACCACCGCCCCATGATGTTCGGCAGCATGCCCATGGCATGCAGCACCTCGGCGTTACGCAGATTGCTGTTGGCCAGATCCTGCGACCTGATGTGCTCATTGTTCGCTTCGGCCAGCAAGCGCTTGGTCATCAACTCGTTGGCGATCGCCAGCGCCAGCAATACGACACCCGCGCCGATGGCGAACATCCCGAACCAGGGGTGGAAGAGAAACAGCACGCCGATATATACCGGCACCCAGGGCGCATCGAAGAAGGCAAACAGGCCGTTGCCGGTCAGAAACTGGCGGATATTGGTGAGATCGTTCAGCGGCTGGGCGGACGGCTGACTGGGCAGCGCCAACGTTTTCTTGAACATGGCACCGTACAGACGTTCATTGATCAGCGAATCGAGTCGATTGCCGACTCTGACCAGTATTCGCGAACGCACCATTTCCAGGCCGCCCATGACCAGAAACAGGAACACCACCACCATTGTCAGCATGAGTAATGTTTCTTCGCTTCCCGTCGTTACTACCCGGTCATACACTTGAAGCATATATAAGGGTGGGACCAGCATGAGAAAGTTGATGAACATGCTGAAGAAACCAACTGAAATGAAGGATCCTTTGCAGGCATCGAGCATGCGCCGCAAATCCGTGGCTTCCTTTGGCATTGCCATGGAGCTCACCTTTTCTTGTCGTGGAATTAATAGACCCGATATACCGGCGCTTTATTTACGACAATGCGCTGCATGTATCCGGTCAGTTGCCCTGTGTGTAAAATTGCGTAACAAGCCGAATTATTAAAGCATGCATAACGGCTCCCGCCAATACGAGTAGCCGTAGAGAATGAGCATGAAATTCATGCTTATATAATAAGTAGGAAAATAACGAGGAAGGACTTAAACGAACCGGCGGATTAGTAGTAGTTGTCTAATCCGCCGGGTTATAAACATGTTTAAAGAAAAGCAATACAGGTAACGGCTTGCCTTTAACCAGATTCGCTCGTGGGTTTATCGTGCCGTTTGATGAAAAGCCCGTACACCAGCCCAGCTATCATCAGCGCACTGGCGAACGCATAAATGCTGATCGAGATGCCACTACCCCACAGAATGCTCCAATCGCCGCCGGAAATCGCCATGGCTCGCCGCAGGTTGAACTCCATTTGCCCACCCAGGAGCAGCCCCAGCACCACGGGCACCGTCGGAAATTCGAGCTTGCGCATGATGTAGCCCAGCACCCCGAACGCCAGCATCATGTACAAGTCGAAGGCGCTGTTGCTGAGCGAGTAGATACCGACGAAGGCCACCAGAACCACCATTGGCATCAGGAACCAGGGGGGTGCCTGCAGTACCCGGGCGAACAGCCCGACCAGTGGTATGTTCAATATCAGCAACATGATGTTGCCGATGAATAGCGACGCGACCAGCCCCCAGACGATATCGGGCTGCTGCTCGAATAAAAGCGGTCCCGGCGTGATGTTCATGGTCAGTAACACCGCCAGCAGGACCGCCGTGGTGCCGCTACCCGGAATGCCCAGCGAGAGCATGGGAATCAGTGCGCCGCCGGCGGCGGCATTGTTGCCTGCCTCGGGCGCCGCTACGCCACGCGGGTCGCCGTTGCCGAAATCGCCCTTGCGGCCCAGCCAGCGCTTTTCCAGTATGTAGGCCAGAAAACTGCCCAGCGACGCCCCCGCGCCCGGTAGCACTCCGGCGATGAAACCGATCAGCGAGCCACGGGCGATGGTCGGAGCACACTTGAGCGAGCTTTTCATGCCGGGAATGGCCGACCCCACCTGAATGCGCGGCTTGCTGCCGTGGCTCGTGTCCTCGAGAAAGAACAGGCACTCGGATATCGCGAACAGCCCGACCAGGGCGACGATGAAATCGATGCCGCTGTATATCTCATACCAGCCGAAGGTATAGCGAGGCACGCTACTGACCGGATCGATGCCCACGGTGCCCAGCAACAGGCCGACACAGGCGGCGATGAAACTCTTCGTGAAGCTGCCGCTGGTCACCCCGCCGATAGTGGCGAAGGCCAGCAGGAACAGGGCGAAGTACTCGGCGGGACCGAAGCGGATCGCGAAGCCCACCAATAGTGGCGCAAACAGGGTCAGGCCGATGGTGGCGAGGGTCGCGCCGACGAACGACGCCACCGCGGAAATCCCCAGCGCCTCGCCACCACGCCCCTTGAGTGCCATGGGGTAGCCATCGAGCGTGGTCATCATCGCCGGCTCATCGCCGGGAATGTTCAGCAGGATGGAACTGATACGGCCACCGTACATGCAACCGTAATAGATGCTGACCAGCAGGATCAGCGCGGCGGTGGGCGTCAGCCCGAAATTGAACGTCAGCGGAATCATCAGGGCCACGCCGTTGACCGGCCCTAGCCCCGGCAGCGCGCCGATCAACGTACCGATGATGCAGCCGATCAGGACCAGAAACAGATGCTGGGGTTCGATGGCCACCGTGAAGCCGTGCGCGAGAGAGCTGAGTATATCCATGACGGTGGCTTAATCACTCATTCCAGGGATGTCGGGTAGCGGAATACCCAAGGCGAATTCGAACAGCAGATAGAGCGTCACCGTGAGTAGCGCACCGCTACCCAAGGCCTGCTTCCAATTGGCATTGAAGAGACGAATCAGCAAGATAGTGGCGAGCAGCGTCGCCGGCAGAAAGCCCCAGGGCTCGAGAAAGGCGGCATAGCCACCCAGCACGACCAGCAGGCTGAGCTGGCGCAACAGCGCGGAGCGCTCCGGCCAGCGCTGGTTGAAACCGGGGCGAACGATCAGATAGATCGACAACAACCCCAGTGGAATGCTGACCAGGCGCGGAAACACGCCCGGCCCCACGACATGCATGAAGCCGGTCACGAAGGTGTACGAATGCCACCAGGCACCGAGGGCGAGAATCGCCAGCACGCCCCCGGCGATGCGATCCCCCACGAACGCGGGGGATCGCGGCGACTCCCTATCCATTTCGGTCACTGAATGACCCCGATCTCCCGTGAGATCTCTTCGACCTGTTCGATGGATTCGCGCACGAAATCATCGAACTCCTGGCCACCGCGCCACAACGGCTCCAGGCCGCTATTCTTGGCCACGGTCTTCCATTCGGGGCTGTCGTAGAGCGCTTTCAGGGTATCGACCATGGTGGTGTAATCGCTGTCGGAGACTTCGCCGCCGGTATAGAAGCCGCGCCAGTTGTAACCGACCACGTCATAGCCCTGGGACGCCGCCGTGGGCAGCTCATCGAAGGGAGGGGAAAGCGGCTCTTCGGAGAGCACGGCCAGTACCCGTACATCGCCGGATTCGATGAAGCCGGCGATCTCACCCAGGTCGGTGGATACCACATCGACGTGACCGCCCATCATCTGGGTCACGGCGGGGCCACCGCCATCGAACTGCACCCAGCGCATGCTGCCGATCTGATCCGATGGCAACCCGGCGGCCTTGGCCAGCATCAGCGCGCGAATGTGATCCCAACCGCCGACACCGCTGGAGCCCGCCATGACCACCGATGACGGCTCCTCGACCACCGCATCGAGCAGTTGCTCCAGGGTTTCATACTGACTGTCGTCGTCGACCAGGATAACCCCCACGTCGGTGCCCAGCATGGCCAGCCAGCGCATGGTATCGGCGCCACTCGGATAACGCCCCTGGGCGATCTGGGTCACGCCCACCGTGCTGGTGGCGACGATCAGGTCGCTGTCGTCGGCGCGGCTGTTGGCAACGTCGGCATAGGCCACGGCACCCACCCCGCCCGGCATATTGGTGACCTGCACCGGGTTTTCCACCAGATCGAGCTCGTAGAGCAGCTTACCGACCGAGCGGCAGGTGAAGTCCCAGCCGCCGCCCGGATCCGCCGGGGCCAGACACTCACTGATCGGCAATGCCTGGCTGGGGGCGCTGAATGCCAGGCCCAATCCCAGCAATGCCGTAGCGGCGACGCTATTCACTGATCGTTTGATGATAGCCATGTTGTTTTTTCCTTGTAATGGTCACTGTTTGTTAGGAAACCACTGCATAAATGCCTGCACGGCCGAAGGGCTGCGTTGCGCGGTACGCGAAGGCTCGCCTAACACATGTTATGTCTCGCCTTCTGTGCTCCGTGCGCCTTGCCCTTCATGCCGTTCGACGATTTATTCAGCGGCTCCCTGGCGGCGTGTCATAGCGTAGTTCAAATTATCCCCCGCTCGCGAAGGACGTTCTCCTCGTCCTCGGCGATGCCCAGCTCGGCCAGAAGCTCGCGGGTATGCTCGCCAAGGCGCGGCACGTTGCGGTGTATCGCCGCCGGCGCCCCACTCATCTTCACCGGGAAACCGGTCGTGGGCACCTTGCCGTATTCGCCCTGGTCCAGCTCCAGCTGCATCTGCTGGGCCTGCACCTGGGGGTCGTCAAACGTCTCGCGAAGGGTGAATACGCGCCCGCACGGCACGCCGGCCCGGTTCAGATGCTCGATCCACTCCTGCACGCTGCGCCGCTCGGTCACCTGGGTCAGTATCTCGCGCAGCGCTTCACGATTGGCCATGCGTTGGGGATTACTGGCGAAGCGCTCGTCGTCAAGCAGGTGGAGCATGTCCAGGGCTTTCAGGAAGCGCTCGACCATGATGTCGTTACTGGGGGCGATCGCCACCTCGCCGTCGCTGGCCTTGAACAGGCCATAGGGATAGAGCATGGGGTGATCGTTGCCGGTGCGCTGTGGCACGTGGCCCGTGGCGAAGTACTCCGCCGCCAGATAGCCCATCATGCTGATCAGGCCGTTGGTCAAGGCGGTTTCGACGATATCGCCCTGACCGCTGCGCTCACGGCGCACCAGCGCCGCACAGACACCGAACGCCAGATTCTGGCTGGCGACCATATCGCTCAGCGGTGGCGCGGCGCGCATGGGTTCGCCCTCGGCGTCGCCATTGACACCCATGAAGCCGCTCATGGCCTGAGCAATGAAGTCGTAGGCCGGGCGATCGCGATAAGGGCCATCGGAGCCGAAGCCATTGATTCGCCCCACCACCAGACGTGGGAAGCGCTCGCGCAGTGTCGCGTCATCCAGCCCCATCCTGGCCATGACGCCGGGCCGGAAGTTCTCCACCAGCACGTCGGCGCCTTCCAGCAGCTTGTGGAGGATCGCCTTGCCCTCCTCGCTGCGCAGGTCCAGCGTCAGCGAGCGCTTGTTGCGGTTGAACTGGGCGAAGTACCAGCTGAAACCGTTGATCATGTTGCCTTGGGAGCGCACGATGTCGCCACGCCCCGGCGGCTCGACCTTGATCACATCAGCACCGTGATCGCCGAGTATCTGCGTGCAGAAAGGGCCGGAGATCACCCGCGTCAGATCGATGACACGGATGCCCTCGAGCGATCCTGCAATCGTGGAATCTGGCATGTTTACCCTCTTGCCGTGGGAACCGCCGAACAGTCGCTCAATGCCAGGCGAGGTCCGGCCTTGGAAACCTGTGCGGGGAGCGAGCGCCCCATCAGGCGGGTGGCGACGTGCGCCGCCTCGATCATGCGCGGCAGATCGATACCGGTGTCGATGCCCATTTCACTCAGCAGGTAGACCAGATCCTCGCTGGCGATGTTGCCCGACGCACCGGGCGCGAAGGGGCAGCCGCCAAGGCCGCCGATCGAGCTCTCGTAACGATCCACGCCGAGCGCAAGCCCCTGCATCACGTTGGCCAGCCCGATCCCCCGGGTATTGTGAAAATGCAGCGTCGGCGCGATGTTTGGTGCGACTTCGCGAAGGTGTCGAATGCGCTCGCTCACCAACGGCGGAGTCGCCATCCCGGTGGTATCGCCCAGTGAAACGTAGCGCACGCCGATAGCGGCGAAACGCTGGGCGATGTCGCCGACTGCCCGCACATCGACATCCCCCTCGAAAGGGCAACCGAAAGCCGTGGCGATCGCCCCGCGCAGCTCGATTGGGCTGCCCTCGAGTGCCTTGGCGATCTGCTCGAAGCCCTGCAACGACTCTTCGACGCTGCGATTGACGTTCTTGGCGTTGTGGGATTGCGATGCCGAGACGAACAGTACGATGGAATCGATGCCCGCCTCCAGCGCCCGCTCGGCACCGCGCAGATTGGGCACCAGCGCCGAAAAGTGAACGCCTTCGATATCCCTGAGCTCGGCCACCAGTTCAGTAGCGTCGGCCAGCGCTGGCACCGCACGCGGGCTGACGAACGAGGTCAGCTCGAACTCCTTGACCCCGGCGGCCACCAGGGCACGCACCAGTTCCACTTTCTCGGCCGTGGGCAATAGGATCTTCTCGTTCTGCAACCCATCACGCGGGCCGACTTCGGTGATATGCACCCGCTCGGGTGCGGTCATGGATTGGCTCATGACGATGATCTCTTGGCTTGGAGCTGGGCTGACATGATGCATTACCGGTACCGGTACCGGTACCGGTGAGTGTATCCCTGCCCGCCGTGGTTACAACGCGACTTTGGTAAACCTGTCTTATTTATCGTATATCGATAAAATATTATACTTTAACGATAACTCGGATTCATCTAGCCTTGTTTTCGTACGAGAGTATCGAGTGAGGCCATTACGGTCTGCCAATAACAAAACCGCGCTTTCGACGCGCTCGAGGCTTCAATGAAAACAATATCGTCCATGATTGAACGTATCTCTCCCCGCCTTGCTCCTGCTCGCCACTGGTTGGCAGCCGCAGCGCTCACGATGTGTGGTGCCACGGTCGCATTCGCGCCATCGATTGCCAGCGCGGCCAATAAGACGCTGACCGTGGGCAGCACGCCGAGCGGCATTCCCTTCACCTTTCTGGATGTCGAAACCAACGAGATAACCGGTGCGATGGTCGATCTCATCAAGGCCGTCGGGGAAGATGCCGGCTACGAGATCGTCATTCAGCAATCGCAATTCAGTTCACTGATTCCATCGCTGCGCACCGGGAAGATCGATGTGATTTCCGCAGCCATGCTGAAAACGCCCGAGCGGGCGGAAGTCGTGGATTTCAGTAACGATATCTTCCCTTACGCCGAAGGGCTGGTCGTCCAGAGCGACAACGAAACGCAGTACTCCACACTCGACGATCTCGCCGGCGAGGTCATCGGCGCCCAGGTAGGCACCACCTATCTCGAGCACCTCAATGACATGGGCATCTTCGCCGAAGTGCGCAGTTACAACACCCTGGCCGACATGATGCACGACATCTCGCTCGGGCGGATAACTGCCGGTATTGGCGATGAGCCGATCATCGCCTACCAATTCAGCCAGGACCGCTTTCCTGAATTGAAACTCGTCGAGAGCTATCAGCCGGAAATGGTTGGCCAGGTCGGCCTCGCGGTGAACAAGGGCAATAGCGAACTACTCACCACGCTCAACGAATCGCTCGCCCACCTCGAGGAACAGGGCAAGATCGACGCCATCTTCGCCGAGTGGGGCTTGAAGTAGCGTTTCACGAATAGCGCTTCATTGACGCTTCACCGCCGCTTTTCTCGTGCCCATCGGCTTAGCCGAAGACGATTTGATCATGCGCCGGGTCATCCTGCCGCAGGCCATTCGCATCACACTGCCGCCCTATGGCAATACCACGGTGATGATGCTCAAGGACTCCTCGCTGGTATCGACGATCACCGTCGCGGAAATGACCCGCGCCGGCCAGCTGCTGGCGGCATCCACGTTCGAGAACATGACGGTCTACACCCTGGTGGCACTGCTCTACTTGGCACTCAGCCTGCCGTTGATCTTCGGCGTCAATCGCCTGGAGAAGCACTTTGGCCAAGCTAACGGGAGGCGCAACAAATGATCGCCATCAACAATATTTATAAAAGCTTCGGCGATACCGCGGTACTACGCGGGGTCAGCCTCGAGGTCGCCAGCGGCGAAGTGGTGTGTCTGATCGGCCCTTCGGGCTCGGGAAAATCGACGGTACTGCGCTGCATCAACGGCCTGGATAGCTACGACCACGGCGAGATATTGATCAACGATGCGCGGGTCGACACCCAGCAGGCGGACATACATGCCCTGCGCACCCGGGTCGGCATGGTATTCCAGCGCTTCAACCTGTTTCCCCATCGCAGCGTCATCGAAAACGTCATGGAGGGTCCGATCTACGTCAAACGCGAGCCCCGCCAGCAAGCGCAAGCGATGGCCGAAGAACTGCTCGATAAGGTCGGCCTCAGCGATAAATATCACGCTTACCCCAACGAGCTCTCGGGCGGCCAACAACAGCGCGTCGCGATCGCCCGCGCGCTCGCCATGCGCCCCGATGCCATGCTATTCGACGAGCCCACCTCGGCGCTGGACCCGGAACTGGTCGGCGATGTGCTCAAGGTGATGCGCACCCTCGCCGAAGAAGGCATGACCATGGTAGTCGTCACCCATGAAATGAGCTTCGCCCGCGAGGTCGCCGATCGCGTGTGCTTCCTGTATGGCGGCGCGATCGTCGAAGCCGGCCCGGCCAAGCGGGTTCTCACCAATCCACGCCATGAACGCACCAAGGATTTTCTGCGCCGGGTTCTCGATCACTGACCCACCTTTCCTCTGCACCCAATCGAAATCATCAAGAGACGCGTTCATGAATGCAAAGCGAGAGCCCGCTGCGATGCCCGATTCCCTATGGGCCGCCAGCGCCAATGCCGGTCAGGCCTGGCCAGCATTGCGGGGAGAGCAACGGGCAAGCGTGGCCGTTATCGGCGGTGGATTTACCGGCCTTAGTGCCGCCCTGCACCTGGCTGAACGCGGCATCGATGTCGTATTACTGGAAGCCGAAAGCATCGGCTGGGGCGCCTCGGGGCGTAATGGCGGGCAGGTCATCCCCGGTCTCAAGCATGATCCGGATACGCTGATCAAACGCTATGGGCAGGAGCGCGGACAGGCGCTGATCGACACCACCGGGCGCAATGCCGATGTGGTTTTCGAGTTGATCGAACGGCTGGGCATCGATTGTGCTGCCACCCGCAACGGCTGGATTCAGCCGGCGCTCGATAACGCC
Organism: uncultured Halomonas sp.; assembly: GCF_946887195.1. The sequence goes on along the minus strand of NZ_CAMPKE010000001.1, from coordinate 27,257 downwards.
TCCCTACGGGTCACGCAGGACCGGGCTCGCCAATGGCAGAAGCACGGCACTCAAGTCACCCTGTTGGACCGCCAGCACGTCAGCGAACTGCTGGGAAGCAACGCCTATATCGGTGGCTGGGTCGATCCGCGTGCCGGCGGCCTCAATCCGCTGAGCTACTGCCGGGGGCTTGCCAAGGCGGCTAGCGATGCCGGCGCGAGCCTGTTCGAGCACTCGCCGGTCGAGCGGCTCCAGCGCCAATCGGACGGCTGGACGCTCACGCTCGCGAGCGGCGGGGAAGTCGCGGCGGATGAGGTCCTGCTATGCACCAACGGTTATTCCGACGATCTCTGGCCCAAGCTGCGCCAATCGGTCATCGCCGCGAACAGCTTCCAGATCGCCACGCGCCCGCTCAGCGCTGCCGAAGGCGTCGGCATCATACCGGGTAACCAGGTCGTTTCGGATGCCCGCAAGCTGCTTCTCTATTATCGCCGCGACCCCGAAGGCCGCCTGTTGATGGGAGGACGCGGCCCCTTTCGCGATCCCCAAGGGCCAAACGACTTCGCTCACCTGCGCCGCGCCATCGCGCAGATCTACCCAAGCCTGGCAAACGTCGATATCGAGTACCGCTGGTATGGGCGCGTGGCGCTGACCCGCGATGCCATGCCGCACGTGCATCGCCCCGCGCCGGGATTGACCGTTGCACTAGGCTATAACGGCCGTGGCGTCGGCATGGCGACACATCTGGGAAAATTGCTGGGCGAATGGCTCGGCAAGAAAGATGACGACTGGCAGCTACCTTTCGGCCCATCGCCCATTCGGCCGATTCCCCTGCACTTTCTGCAGAGGATCTACGTCGGGACCGTAGTGAATTATTATCGCCTGCGCGATCAGTTGGGAAGCTTCTGAAAAAGGTAGCGAGCGAAGACCAGGCAAGGCGAAGTCGTACGAGAAGGCGGAGTTTACAGGCGGTAAATGAGTACTTTAAGGACGACTTCAACACAGCCTGATCGAGCGCAGTAGTTTTTCAGAGGTTCCTTAGGCCAGGGTGCGCGCCGCCTTTGTCACCGCGCGCGCGCAGTCGACCAGCGGAGGACCCAGCCTGGCCATCGCATCGTCCAGCGTCCAGCGGCTGCTGGGTGCGGTCACGTGAATGGCCGCCACCGCGCGCCCTTGGCTATTGAGCACCGGCGCACCAATGTTGATATCGCCGAGATAATACTCCTCGTCGTTATAGGAGAGCCCGGTACGCCTGAACCCCTCGATCAGCGATACCAGCGCAGAGGGCTCGGCCAGGGTGCGCGGCGTGTGGGTTCGCAAATCCGAGCGCTCGATATGGCGCTCGATCTCTTCTGTCGGCAGCACCGATAAATATGCCCGCCCCGCCGCCGTGCAGTACATCGGAACCCGGCTACCTATCGGCATGTGAATCGGGATATAGCGTCGACTGGGAAAACGCGCCACGTAGACCATCTCCAGCCCACACGGCTCGGTGAGCGAAACCGACTCCTCGCAGTGATTGCTGAGTTCCGACAACAGTGGGTTGGCACAATCGATGAGCAAGTTCGATTCCAGATACGTATAGCCCAACGACAACGAATGGATGGCGACCCGATACTTGCGGTTCTGCGGATTCTTGTAGAGATAGCCCAGCTTTTCCAACGTATAAGTAATCCGCTGGGCCGAGCCCATGTTCCAGCCCGCCAGGCGCGATATCTCGGAAAGGCTCAATTCGCTACGAGACGCATTGAACAATCCCAGCACCGTAAAACCCTTTTCGATGGACTGGTTATACAGCGGCGACTTGCCGCCCTGCTCGTTCGGCTCACTCATTCTGATCCATTTCGTCTCGGCACGACCGTAACGTCGGACTATAGCATGGGGCTTCTGTGCGCACGCCAGGCGATCTCGGCCGCGCATTGGCTAAAAAAGAGGCAGCCGCAGCGCTACCCTATCGATCGCAAATCCAGGAGGCAGCGCTGCTAGCAACCCGACGACTCAATCGTCAGCAAGAGCCAGCCCGGCCGCCTTCAACTCGCTGGCGAATCGGTGCGCGACACGGTTGACCTGCATGGGATCCACGGCCGGCATCATTCTGCGCAGCTCTGCAAACAAGCTCTCCGCCGTGGTATGGCGTTTCGAGTAAATCAGCAAAAGCAAATATTGCTCGATCTGACTATCCTCATAAATCGCGTTCTCCTGACCGCGCTTTCTTTCACCCCGGTTGATACGTTGACGGCTCATTAATCGGTTCCCTGCTGCATTGGTTTCTAGTTATAGGGCGCCTGCCATTCGACGGCGCCAGGCTAGATTCTACCGCTCAAGCGCGGATAGCACAGCATTCGATCGCGTCACGGGGCATTTGCAGCGGGCAATTTTTGCATCGAAGGGTGAAGAACGGCCAAGAATACGGCGAGGGAGCGTTCGACAGGAGAAGGCAGATTAAGCACGAGTGCCCGCTGGCGCAGGCACTCTTGGTTTTAATGCACGGCTTCAATGCATGGTTTCAATGCTTGGTGGTTTCCGGCTCATCGGCCTCAGGTGATTCGAAAGCCGAATCGGTGGACTCCTCGCTCGCCGGGCCACTGGCGTCGGCAACTCGCGTCGGTAAGCGGTTGACGTTACCCAGCGAAATCAGATGAGCATGGATCCAACCCAGCCACCCCTGCCGGTTGAGTTCTCCAAGTACCGCATCCTCGAGCTTGGACAAGCGCTCCTCGTCGACGATACGGAAGTCGTTCAGCAGGAAATTACGCCCCTTGCCATCGGTGATACGCAAATTGCGCGTAACGAGCAGCTCCAACTCATCGAGACGCTTGACGAAGCTCTGGGTACGCTGCATCTCGGCAGCGAAGCGATTGACGAACTCGATGGTGCGGGCCAGATAGGCCGTGTCCTTGCCATCCTCGTCGAACAGCAGGCTACCCTCGGTTTCATTGAAGCCGTTGAAGCCTTCATCGATACAGACGGTCAAATTCTGGCTACCTTCGCCACGCGCCAGAATGAACGGGTAGCGGCGCACGAAAGCCGGCACATACGTGCCCTCGACCCAGGTGCCATCCTCCTCGACGAAGAGATTTTCCTCTTCTCGCAGGCCAAGCAAGGCAATCGGGCCGCCCTCACCGCCTCCACCGGAAAACAGCACCGGGAAATCACGCGCAGCCTGGTAGAACTCAGTGCCGGCGATAGGTACGTAATGCGTGCTGGAAGCGTAGCGCGCTTTGTCATCCGCCATGCGCAGGCGAAGCTTACGGTGGCGGTCACGGTTCAGCGGCGCGATTTTTCCATAGAAGAGCATCGTCGTCATGATAGGGATCCTTTTTCTTGTTTAGTGCATGCATGTTCGTGAAATTGATTAGAGGCCGGCCCAGGAATAGGTGACCCGCGCATGCAAGCGGCCACTGTCCTGATCGGGAAGCACTTCTTCCAGAGCGTGTCCCCAGCTGATTTCTCCAGCCAGGTAGCGTCCGTACTGCCAGGCGAGCCCAAGGCCGACACTGCTGATCGTTTCACGATCGGGACTGATATCGTCGACCAGGCCGTGATCGATGAACGCGAATGGCGATAATCCTTCGCGCCACTGGTGCTGCGCTTCGAGATTCACATAGTAGCCCCGGGCACCGGCCAGAGCGCCCTCGGGGTAGCCGCGCACCGAGCTGATGCCACCGATCTGAAAGAGCAACGGCGAGGGCACCGTCTCCTCACTCGTGTACTGCCATCCTCCGCGAACCTGTGCGCTCCAACGGTCATCGATACGGTAGAAGACGCTGCCGTTGCCGTTGTAGATATCGAGATCGAGCGTATCGCCGAAGATATTCTCGCTTTCGGCGCGACTGGCTCCCTGTTGCAGGCTCCATACGCTGCGATCGGTGAAACCGTGAAGCGTTATGCCGATGGTGTAACGGGTCACATCGAACTCACTCAACGCCGCGCCGGAAATATCCGTGTTGGACTCCGACCAGGAGCCCCCGGCGAAGGCATCCAACCATAACGAATCCCCGCGCAGGAAGGGTTGCGTGAACGTGACATCGTAGCTCGTACTGTCGCCGGTGATGTCGAGCGGCACGAACGGACCATCGGTAATTTCGATATCTCCTTGCGAATACGAGACATCCACCCGGCCGCCGCTACGGTTGAAAGGGAAACGATAGCCGACGAAACCATTCGTCGTGCCCTCGCTGCCTACGCCGTAAAAGGTGAGACGATCGTCGATCCCCAGTGGTGAATAAATCTGCAGGATGGCCCCACCTCGCAGTTCGCCCGTGGACTCCGTGCCCAGGTTGTCGACGAAGACCTGAGCGGATACGCGCGGCGGCTCGTCCACCTGCAGGAGCATGTCCGTCTCGCCCGGGGCCGAACCCGCGCGCAACGCGGACTGAACGCTCAGTTCGGTCGTGCGATTCAAGCGGGTAAGCGACTCGCGCAGTGCCGGTACATCGACCACCTCGCCGGGCGTCAACGGCAGGCGGCCGGCGATGAAGCCATCGCGCGTGGCGCCGTTGCCCTCGATCTCCAGTTGCCCCAGGCGACCCTCCACCAGGCGAACCAGGAGTACGCCATCATCGATCGTTTGCGCGGGAATCAGCGCTCGCGCGCTGACGATACCTCGCTGCGCATAGATGGCGTTGATCTCCCCGATCATCTCGTTGAGATCGGCGAATCGCACCGGGCGGCCCACGTATTTCGAGCCGATCTCGCTAAGCGTAGCCGTATCGATGAACGCGGACTCATTGAAGCGAATGGCCTTCAGTTCGAACACGTTCTGCGTCTCGGGGAGCGAGCCATCGCCGCCCGGCGCCGGCCCCACGATGACCGGCTCATCCGATGGAGCTTCACTCGGCGCGGCTCGCTCCTCGAAGTATTCCCGATCACGCAGGATACGCTCGCGCTGAAGACTGGGATCGAGACCGCGAGCGGCATCGGCGGCGCTCTGGGCCAAGCTGTCTTCGGCGGCGACAAGCATCAGCAGGACAAGAGCCGGGCTGAATCGGCAAAAGTGAATCATTGAACCCCCAGGTTTTAGGGAAGCGTCGATAGGCCCGGCAGGCCAATCCAGCCTGCCGGAACGCGACAACCATCGGTTATACGTTACGGGCGTCATCGTCGTTATCGCCGCTATCCGCACTCTCGCGAGACGCCTGGTCCTCGCTGCCGAGGTTCACCGATACACCATCGATCGATGTCACTCCCGCTGCCTGTTGCGGTGGTGTGGGCAGCTGGAGACGACGCATGCCGAAGAAAGGCGGATTTCGGCTTTCTTCCATGGTGCGGGTGATATTCCGCTCGGCACTCTCGCCTCCCACGTCCATGCCCATGACGCCATGCTCGAGCTGGAAATTCGGCACCATGACGCTATGGCCCAGGCGATAGTGCTCGACATAGGCATCTGTCCAGATATCGGCACCATCGATGGCCAGCTTGAAGCGCTGGTCGAGTTCCAGGAGTTGAATGTCCACGGGGCGGGCGGTCGGATCCAACTGATCCATGAGCAGCTCGGTGTTCAGCGTCTGCATTCTCAGCAACTCGCTGATCCAGCCATCATCGATGGCGACCCGGTCGCTGTCGGTATCGATGCGGGCATCGCGGGCGTAGGCCATGTCAAAGACGACATCGCCGTCGGTGCGAACATCGAGCCTGACGCTATCGGCCAGCCCCTCGTTGCCGCCAGCGAAGGACATATCCAACCGGCCAGTGTCGCTATCGCGAACGGAGGAACGGATCGTCCGCCCCCAAAGCCTGGCAGCCTGGGCCGCGAGAATCCGATCGATGCGTGTCTCGCCGCCGGAACGCAGTCTCGCTTCGGGCGCCTCGACGACATCGAGCAACAAGTCACCCGTCTTGCTCACCTCACCGCTAGCCTTGCCCGTTCCCAGCCAACCCATGCCGGCGGTCATGGCGACGGCGCCGTCGCTGCGCACACGGGAACCAGTAGTATCTCCGCCGCTGACCGTGATAACCGGGCCACCCGCATCGAGGCGATCGAACTCGAGCATTCCGCGGGCGGTGTGGTCCTGGAAACCGGCGCTGTCGACGTAAGCGACCAGAATGTCCTCGACGGCGTCGAGACTGACATCCGCCCCGCTGTCGATGGTACCGAAGGTCAGCGATGTGCCGCTGGCGGTGACGTCATCGCCGGCCGTCACGTTGGTGATGTCGATGTCGCCGCCGGCGGTGAAGGTTGCGGTGGTGCCGGCATCGACGAAGCCGCCCAGGGTTTCCTCACCGATACGACCGAGAACGCGGAGATCGTCCGTGGCTCGCAGCGCCACCAACTCGGCAGTCACCGCGTGCAAATCGATATCGGCCATGCCAGCCGGCTGGCCCTCGTCGAAACCGGCAGCGACACGCAGGTTGCGACCGGCGACAATCGGGCCGCCCACAGTATCGCCAACGCTCTCGGTGGTGATATCGCGCCCCGCATCGAGGCCATCCAGGGTCAGCGAGGCGCCGGTGTCGAGTCGCATGTCACGCCCCGCCACGGCATCGCCGATCGTCAGATCCGCCATTGCGTCGAGCCCGACATCCACCGCCGCATCGACCTCGTCCACGTCGATGGCACCTTTCGAGTCGACGCGAACGTCACCGGCGGTCGAGCGCAGCGTGCCCGCCGTGAAGTCGCCATCCGTGACATGGGTTTGATCTTCGCTGGTGGTAATGCTGGCAAGATTCATCACGCCACCGGCCAGGGTTTCGATGCCACCGTCGCGCACGACGACCGTACCGAGGCGAAGATCGCCACCGGCGTCATAGCGCTGATCCAGCTCGCTGGTCGCTGATGTTACCGTCAGGTCATCGCCGGAGATGGAATCGATGCCACCGCTCTGGGATTCCAGGCTATTGGCCATGAGCGCGCCACCGGCGTTGAGGAGCAGATCCGTCGCCGCCGTGGCCGAGCCGAGGGTCATATCCGTGGCTGCGGTCAGCTCGAGCTCATCCCCTGCGCTCAGTGTCGTCGCCATCAAAGCGCCGCCGCTGCTCAGTGCCATTCGTGAGCCGGCCGTCGCGGTACCGACGCCTAGATCGCCATCGGCATCGACATCGATGCCGGTACCCGCCATCAATGTGGCGAGGATTGCATTGCCCTCGATGGCCAGGTCGATCAAGCCATCGGTCGCGACGACGTTGCCGCCGGTCACCGTATCCAGCGCCAGGATGTGAATATTGCGGCCGGCGTTCGCTTCCAGCAAACCGCCACCGCTAATGACGATGGGAGCATCGACGCCGCCGATATCGGTTCCGGCGTCGATCGCCACGCCCTGAGGCGCAGCGACGCGAAGGTTTGGCGCGGGCGAAACCCGTGCGGAGAGTACGCTGCCACCGGCGGTAACCGTAATCGCGGGCGCGGTGCCGCCATCATCGGTAAGTCCGCTATCGAGCAGGGTCAGCAACGCATCGCCCGTAGTGCCGACATCGATACGGCCGGCTGCCGCGGTGACATCGGAGCCCTCGCCCATGGTCAGCGAGGTGCCGATCAGCGATACGTCGCCGGTCGTCGCGGCCAGCGAGAACGGGCCGTCGAGCAGTAGATCGCCGCTGCTTTGCAGTGTGGCGCCAGTGCCGGTATCGAGGTCGTTGGCGATAATGACGTCGCCGCCCGAGGTCAGCGTGAGCGAGCCGCCCACCGCTAGCTTGCGCGTAACGGTCGTGTCGTCTTCCGCCGTCACATCCTCACCGCCGAGCCGCACGCCCTGGACATCGGCATTGAGGCGAAGATCGCCGCCGATACTGCCGTACAAGCTACCGTCCAGACCAAGTTCGGCATCGTCTTCCACGCCACGCATGGCGATATTCAGCGGTCCGGCGAAGCCGGTGGTGGCATCGCCTATGGCACCGGCATCACCGCCGATGTCGAGCCACAGGCTGCGCGCGCCGATGGTGAAGCCCCGGCCCTGCACCTGGCGCAAATCGCCGGGCACATGCACGGCAAGATCGTCCTGAGCGTAGAGAATCCCCACATCCAGGCCGGCCGCGCCACCGACATCGCGCAGATGCACCGAACCACTACCGATGGCGGCGGTCAGGGTGCCATCGATGGCGAGCTTGAAGTCTTCACCGCCGAAGCCGAGTATGTCGCCGCCCACCGCGCGCAGGGTCAAACCTCTGGATGCGCCCGCGACGGTCTGGCCGGTTTCGGTATAACTGATGCCATTCTGGGCACCCAGATATATCTCACCGTCGGCATCGAGACGCTCGATACGGGCATCGCCATCGGCGCCGATGAAGATATCCCGCGTCGCACCGCCGGTACCGGCCTGTACGTCGAGCTCGCCACGCGCGGATACCCGCAGGCGCGACAACGTGCGCACATCGATATCCACGGCACTCTCGTCATCGGCGGCCTGCTCGACCAGCAACCCGCCCGGAGCCGCCGCCAGCAACCATCGGCGTTGTTGATCGGTGATGGTGGTGTCGGGGCCGAGCCGGAATGCATGGGTACCGAAGCTGCCGATATCGCCACTGGCTCGCAGAGTCACGTCGCGCGCACTGATATTGAGGCTATCGTCCAGCCAACTGACACCCGCGCCGCTGCTGACCGCCGCCGCGTTGATGGCATTCTCCAGGCGCTTTTCGCTCCAGATGGCGCCGTTACGGAACTCCGCCTGGCGCGCCGCGGAAGCGGTGTATTGCCAGCCGGCATCGAAGTCGCTGAAACCTTCCGCGCCGGAAAGATCGGTCGTGCCCAACAGATCTGCAAAAAAGCCATCGAGGCGCTGGTACTCGCCAATCACGTACTCGGAAACGCTCTGGCCATTGGCCGCCGCAAGCCCGCTATACAAGCGAGTGCCCGCGTCGCTGACCTGGAGGTTGCCGTCATCGGCGCTCTCCAATGCCTGGGCGAACTGCCAGTAACGGCGGTATTCACGCTCGACCATCGATTCGAACGCTTCGATGGCCGCATCGCCATCATCCGCCGCCGCATCGCCGGTGATGCCCAACGCCGCCCAGCGCTGGCGCAGTTCCTCCAGGGAGACCAGATCGGAGACATCGAGGTTGGTGGCACTGACGATATTGCCGTCCTCGGCCGTGACACTGATGTCGCCATCGAGGGAGACCAGCTTGCCAAGGTAGAGATCGTCATCGGCTTGAGTCAGCAGAATATCGTCCAATGCGCTGGCATCGAGTCGCTGGCTCGCATACACCTTCATGGCACCGCCGTTCTCGTGGCCGATACGTCCGCCTTGGGCGGTCAATTCGACCAGCGACCCACTGACATTCACGCCACTTCCGGTGCCCAACAGCGACTGGTCGGTACCCAGGCGCACCGCGTCGGCCGCGCTGACGGTGCCGATGCGCAACTCGCCGGCGGGCGAGACGATATTCACCGCGCCCGCCGTGCTTTCGGCGTTCAGCGTGCCGCCATCCAGACTCACCCGCAACGGCGAACTGGCGCCACCGATATCGCCCACCGCTTGCAAGTCGGCGCTGACCGCGCTGATCAACGCGCTGTCTCGGCCCGTTATGCCATCGGCGTCGTTCACGTTCATGGTGACGTTGCCGCCACGGCTTTCCAGGCGTCCCGCTACCGTGACGCCGGCGTTGGAGGTCACATCGATGGAACCGCGACTATCGCCGCTGAAGCGGATCTCGATAGGATAATCGGCGCGCACGCTGGTGCGGGTTGTCATCTCGGCGCGTAACGGCCAGCGAAAATCATGACGGTGGCTGCCCCAGCCATCCACGGAATACTCGTAGGAGAAACCTACATTCGCGCCTTGGGTCGAACCAAAATAGGTATCTATTACCTGCTGATTAAATGCTGCTCCTCCGGTGTAATCGCAGGTCGTCGCACTGCAAATCCCCGAATCCGTAATATCACCGTTGTAGGCCCCCGTAGTGCCAGCATTCCAATCACCATCGACGAACTCCCAGGGCGTGGCCCGGGCGCGGTAATCCACATAGGTAAAGTTGTCGCCGACGATGGATCGCTCGGCCCGATAGCGACGATTCCACTCGAAACGGGTACCCGCCTCGGGTCGGTAAACATCGACGTCGGTGCTGATCCGATCCACGCCGTCGTCCAGCCAGCTTGCCGTACCCAGATCGGTCGTCACGTACTTCTGGGTGCCGCCGCCGATGCGGTTGACGTACCAGGTGCGCCGGTCACGCAGGCGATCGGTGATCTCGATGACGCCAGTCTCCGCCGTGCCGGTGGAAACGTCATTGAGTACCAGCTCCAGGTCGGTTGCGTTGTTCAGCGTGATATCGCTGTAACCGTTGACGACCTCGAGGCGGCCGAGTTGCGTGGTGGAGACGATCTTCGCATCGATCGAGATATAGCCGGTGGTCGCGCCCTGCACGCCATTCATCACGATGCGGTTGGCGTCGCGATCGTAATAACCCGATACCGTGCGATCGGCGGTAAACGGAATCGCCTCGCCGGGCGCCAGCGCATACCAGCCTTCGCCACTTGCCTCGCCAACATTGGGCAGGCCGAGCAAATCGCGGAAGAATTGCGGCAAGTTTTGGTAGAGACCGCTCTCGTGATACCAGGTCAGGTCGAGCTGGTCGCCGCTGCCGGTTTCGCGCCAGTCATCGATACGAGTGCGAATCGCGCTGTCCAAATCGATGGTGATATCGGATTCCTGACCGGCGATGATCGGCGCGTTGATATCCAGCACATCGGCAAGGATCAATACCTTGTTGGCGCGGACACCGCCACCGGCAGGGCCGGATCCGTCGATAGCACCATAGCCAGCCGTCTGCGACATCGCCTTGAGCGGCACCGAATCGAAGCGGGCCTGACGATACTCGTTATCGAAGATAACGTAGGGCGCATCCCCATGGTTGCCGTAAATACTGTATGCGTTATAAGGGATGAGACTCGTGTAGTAGCTCTCCGTGTACGGCTCGGCATCGCCGCCCGGATCATAGGTGTACGTACCGCTATACCAGTCCCTGTAGAGATAGTTCTCCAGATCGGTGCTGGTGTTAAGATCCACTCCCCGCACGTTCTCGACGTAATCGCGCAACGCATAAGCGATGACATCGCTCGCGCCGATGTCGAACTCCGCGCCCGCCCAAGCGCTCCAGGGCGTGCCGCCAGCGTGGATGGTGTCGTCCGGCGCGATGATCACGTAGGTGCCGTTGGGCGCGACCACCTGCACCTGGTTGGCCTGCACCACGCTGCCCTGGTAGATATTGCCGGTGCGGTTATAAAGCCGCACCAGGCCGCGCTGGTTGTAGAGCGGCCCGCTGATCATCAGGCCCGGTTGGCCATCGGCGCTGGAGGCGCCGGTATTGCCGCTGGCGACAACGGCAATGGCCGGCGACACGCCCTCGTTGACCTGATTGACCGTCACGCCGCCGGTATTCGCGCCATCGATGGCGCCAGTGAACAGCACGCGGCCGCCGATATTGTCGATCACGTTGAGATTGGCGACATCGAGCCAGGCATCGGAGGCGTTGGTCACGGAGATGCTGGCGCCCCCCCTGGCCTCCAGGCTACCGGTGCCGGCAAGGCTGTCGCCCAGCACGAATACATTGCCCTGGGTGGCGGTCACATCATGAATACGCACCACACCGATGGACGACGGCAGCCCAGCGGTTTCGACCTGCTCCGCAAACGATTGGTAGGTCTCGCCGAGTTCGGCCACCTGGTCGTTCAAATCCTCCACGTAGCCTTGAGCATCGAAGCCGCCGATCACGTCCACGTAGGCGGCGACATCCTGAGCGGCGCGATCCGAATCCAGCGCCTTGCCATTGAGCGTGACAGCCACGCTGTCGCCATCGTCGGCGACATCGAAGCTCCACTGGTTGAAGAAACCGGCGATGACGTCGCCATCGAGTGTGAGCGACGTGCTGCCGGTGGTGGTTTCGTTGCGCTCGGTGGTCTCGGCGCTGAACAACTCGAGGTAGGGATTGTGACCGGTGCCCTTGCCGATGACGTTACGCTCGCCTTTCAGGCCGCCAATCGTAACGTCCCACCCGGCGATGACCTGCGAGCCGGTGCCGAGGCTGACACTGGCGTCGGTATCCAGGCTGGCGCGGGCATCGATCTGGGTATCCAGGGGCAGCGCAGTGTAGTTGTAGGTATCGCTGATCGCCGAGATATCGAACAGCGACACGGCCTGAGTGCTGACCGTATCGGCGCGCTGCCCGGCGGTGAGGAAGGTATAGCCCAGCCCCTCCAGCAGAGTGTCATCGCCGACGTTCACCGTCTGCGTGTAGGCCACGTCGGTATCCGTCGTGGCGCCAGCGAAACCGACGCCGCCCCAGGTCTTGGTCACGGCTTTGGCACTGGCATTGACCTGGGTCTCGAAGGCGCTGATGCCGAGCAGGTCTTCACTCATCAGCCGCACCGAATCGCCCACGTTCACCTGTGTGTAACCGGTCAGGTCGATTTCGGAAGAGGAATACGGCGCCTGGATGGCGCCGCCGGCGCCAAGGTAGGCGCGATCGTTGACGTTGACACTACCGTTGGCGAGCAGCGTCAGGCTGGCCAACCCGGAGTTGGCGGTAGCATCGGGCCTGTTGAACGCCCGCAGGTAAGCGCCGTCGCCGATATCGACCGCGCTGGATTTATCGATGACGATATCGCTATCCGCCGCCGCGCCATTCAAGACACCGCCCGCGCCGCCCTCGACGCTGTACTCGCGATCGGGAGCGGCGGCGATGTTCGTGCCCCGGCTGACGTCGCTGTCCGACACCAGCGCCACGTCATAGCCCAACACCCGAGCGTAGCCGTTATTGGCGACATCGATGGCGTCCGCCACGCGAGTGATTACGGTGCTGTCGATATCGGCATTGGCCAATGAACCGCTGAAGCCGACCGCCGCCGCCTGCACGGAATTGGCCGCAGGGCGGAAATGGCTCTGATGATGAGCGAGCACATCGACCTCATCGGCGCGCACCAGGCTGGTACCGCCGAGCTCGGCGGTACTGTCGGCATCGTCGCGCACGTTGGCCTCCGCTGCCGCGCCAGCGACGAGGCCGCCGCTGCCCGAGGTCGCATCGGACACCACGTCGGTCACGCTGGAGGCGTCCAGGCTAAAGCCGCTGGCCTGAAAGCCCATGCCACCGCCGAAGTAGGCATCGGTACTGCCGTCGCTGTCGGCATTGGCAATGCTGGCGCCAGCCGCCAACGCACCCGCAACGACACCCGTCGTCGTGGCCAACAAGGCCGCCTCGCGCCGGGCCTCGACAATGACATTGCTGCCGGTAGGCAAATCGCCATCGGCATTGGCTTCGTGGAGAACGATCACGCCATCGCCGACACGGCTGGAAACGCTGCCCCGGTCGGTGGCCGTGGCGACGGCGGCATTGGCCGAGAGAAACACCGCGCCATTGACGGCCACCGATTCGGCGCGAATCCCGGCGCCATCGTAGCCTTCGGCCCAGGCACCGGCGCTATTGGGGGCATGCTGCTCGGCGCTGACGGTCAGCGTGCCGCCCGTGTCATTACGGCCCAGCATGAGGATCGAGCCATCGCCGATGCCGGCGCTGAGCGTGGTATTGCTGCTGGCGCTGGCAACCGAGGCCCCGACCGAGGCGGTATAGGAGATCGCTCCGCCGCGAGCGATCGCCGATACATTGGGCAGCGCGCGCGCGGTAACCGAGAGATCGCCACCCGAGCGGATGGCGCTGTTTGCGCCGATGCTCGCATCCACGGTTCGATCGTCGCTACTGACCGCGACCGAAGCACTGCCGGCGAAGAAGAGCCCACCAGCGGCGGCCTCTGCCAGCGCATCGGCGCCACCGAGTGCCTCGGCACGGATATCGACACCGGTCAGCGTGGCGGCGTTATTGCCAACCACGTCGAGCTCAGTGCCGGCGTTTGCCGTCGCGCTCACCTCGGCATCGCGATCGGCCACGGCCACCGCTACGCCCACCGCACCGGCCAGGCCGAAGCTCGCCCCCAGGGCGCGAACGTTAGCGGTGGTTTCATCTTTCGCCTCTACCTCGGCGCCATCGCGCAGATCGATATCGCCACCGATGGTCGCGTCCACCGAGCCGTTCAGCATGCCGACACCCACCGCCGCGCCAATCCCGACCAAGCCAGCGGCTCCGCTGTAACCGGCGACGCGCACGGCATCGCCGACGTTGCCATCGTCATCCAGCCCATTACGACTCGCCGCCTTAACGCTCAGTGTCGACGCACGAAGCTGCTCGGCGTCGGCCGCAGCGGATACATCGCTGTTGACCTGAGTGACCGCCACGCCGCCACCGGCGCTGACCGCGCCGCCCACGGAAACCGCAATGGCCTGGTTACGTGTGCGGATATTGTCGGTGGCCTGGACAGTAACCGACTGGTCGCCCGCCACCAGAGTCTGACCATCGACGCTGCGCTGATACGTACCGGCGTTCAGCGTGCCGCCACTGATCGTGGCGGCAACGCCATCGTCGCCGACGCCGTACACGGCACTCTGCACACTGGCGAAGCGTGCGGTTTCATCCGAATCGCCCATGTCGATACGATCGGCCGCGCCCCCGGTGCGATCGACACGGTTGCCGTCGTCATCGGTCGTGGCGAGATGATCCTCGCTGCGGAAATCATCGGCCTTGCCGATCCAGTTGCCGCCACCGCTACCGAGCTCGTCGCCGAGATCGCCGTCGGCATCCTCACTGACCTGGTTGTCCAGACTGCCGCCGAACAGCAGCACGCCGACGCCGCCGCTCACCGACGCGGCGCCGCCGAAGCTGGCACTGGCAACCACGGTATCCACTTCCAGGTTGGCATGACGCACGGCATCCACCGTCACCGCGCCGCCGGTGGTGACATCGCTGTCGACGATTTCCGCTACGGTGGCGCTCTTGACGACGCCGACATTGACGCCGACGCCACCGGCTACGCCACCGATTGCGGCGCTGCCGGCAATGGCATCGAGCGTGATGTCATCGGTTGCCTTCACATCGAGGGCACCACCGGCATGAAGCTCGGCATCATCGATACTGGCCTCGGTTCGATTACCGATGTACTGCACGCCCACCGCGCCGGAGAGCGCGCCACCGCCGATGGCCGCCGACGCGGCCAGCGTGGTCATTTGCGTGCCATTGTCGGCGTCGAGCGTGACGGCGCCATCGCTATGAACTTCGCTACGCTCGCCACCATCGCCGATGCGGGCAACGGTATCGGACTCGCTGATGGCCACGGCGAGCGCGCCGGAGCCACCGAACCCGCCGGAACCGGCAAGACCGGCGATGAACAGATCCTGCTGCGTTTCGCTATCCGCGCCGAGACTGACGCTATCGGCGTCGACATAGGCATCGCCGGTGATCTCGGCGGTGGTATCACCACTGAACACCGATACCGCGCCGCTCCCGGTAACGCCACCGTATGTGCCCACGGACAAGCCCGCGATGACCGTGAGCATGTCGCGCCTGGAGACCGCCTCGAGATCCACCGCGCCGCCGCTATGCACGTCGGCGTCGCGAATGGCGGCGGTGGCTTCGCCGTCGTAGGTATCGACACTGATCGTGCCCACACCACCGGCGCTACCAGCGGCAAGACCGAGCATCACGTTGGTGCCATAGGCATGATGACCGGCCGCGACCGAGACATCGCCATTGGCATCGGGCGAGGCTGCATCGCCAATGGTGGCGTCTTCGATCAGCGCCCGAGCGCTTCCACCGAGCACGGTAGTATTGACCGCGGCGGCGACACCGGTGCCTCCGGAGACGAAATCGGCACTCACGCCAGCGGTGGCCACGATGGTGTCCGCCTGCTGAAGGGCGATCGCATCCACTACGACGCCCGTGGCCGCATGGTTGGCGCCAGCCAGTTCCGGCGCGCTGTAACCCTCGAAGTCCTCGGTTTCCGGCGCGGCGATTTCGCCGGTGCCATCGCCGAACAGTTCGGCGAACGGGTTGCCGCTTGGCGTGCTGGCGAGTTCACCGCCGCTAGCGGCAACGGTATCGCTGTCGTCTTCGCCACGCGCCTCGACACGGGTAGTCGCGCCGCGAATGGCGGCTTCGGTTTCGCCTTCCAGTACGTTCACTGTCACCGAACCGGCGCCACCGAACACCGAGCCCGAAATGGCCACCGAGCCGGCACCGATACTGACGCTGTCGTCGCTACCGGCGAGCACGCCGACGTTGTTCGCTGCCTCGATTACGGCACCGCCATCGATAACGGCTTTGGTGGCACTACTTACATGATTGACCGCCACCGAGCCCGATACGCTCGCGGTACCGCTGCCGGCGATACCTACGGCGATGGTATCGATATCGGTGCGTGAGCGCGCTTGCAACAACACGTTTTCCACATCCAGCGTGCCGCCCGAGATACCGGCATCGACGCTGGCGCCAAGATCGTTGACCGCGATAGCGGCGCCCACGGCGGCGCTGCCGCCGATCTGCACCGCGCCGGCCAGGCTGTCGATGGTCGAATCGTCGCTGGCGTAAACGTCGACCCGTGCATCGGCGGAGCGCAGATCGACATCCTCGAGGCCGGCGCTGATCGTATAGTCGCCGACGCTGGTGGCGCTGGAAACGCCAGCGGACACTTGCCCGCTAGCCCCGCCTGAAACCGCGAGCGTCTTGTTTTCGGAAGCGCTAGAACTATGAACCGTGAGTTCATCGGTACCGGTGAATGTCGTGCCGCTGACCAGGGCATCGTAGGAACCGCCCAGGTCGTTGACGGCAATGGCGGCGCCGAAACCGGCGGTATTGCTCGCCGTGATGCTGCCGGCCAGCGACCAGACGCCGACCCGATCGTTCAGCGTGCCGTTGCGCACGGCGACGCGCACGGTATCCGCCGTGACGGCGTTTGCATCGAGGGTTGCGGAGGTATCGGTGGTGATGGTGTTGATCGTCGCCGAACCGCCGATGGCCACCGAGCCGCCGGTTGCGGCTCCGGCAATCGCGGCGGAGCGGATATCCGCGTCCTGATCGGCGGTAACATCCACGCTGCGCGCGTCGCCCGCCGGATCGCCGCCATCGGTAATCACGCTATTACCGCCGAGACGTGCGCTGACCGTACCGCCGATTTCGTTGTAGGTAGCCGCCGCGCCGATGGCCGCCGAGCCCGAGGCGCTTGCGCTCAAACTGCCGGCGAGGGAGTAGATCGTCCCCTCGGCCGCGGCATTGACCGAGACATGATCCGCCGTGATCGAGCTGGCGCCGTGGACCAGCGCACTGACGTCGGTGTCGCTCAGGGTGATCGCGCCGGAGCCGAGCAGTGTGAACGGGCCGCCACTGCCGGAAACGCTGGCGCCGGCCGCGACGCCGATGGCCTGGCGTGAATTGATCGCGCTGACATCCACATCGCCCGCCGTCGCGGTGACGTCGGCATCGCGAATTTCGGCAGTGTAGCTGCCCTGCAGGTCGGTGAAGCCGATGGCCATGCCGGCAGCGGCGTTACCGCCACTCACGGCGAGCGAGCCGGCGAAGCCGATCACCGCCTCGCCCGGGATGCTGGCGTCCGGGTCGATGCCGGTCTGGTCCGAGTCGATACCGGCCAGCGCATTGCCATTGAAATCCGCTTGCTCGTCAAAGCCACCTTTGGTGCTGAACAGCGACTCCAACTCGGCCACCCCCGCGCTGCTGGCCGCGGTGACGGTGACGTCGCCGCTGGTGTCGACATCGGAACGGCGCTCGATATCGTCGTAGTCGGTGACCTCGTTGCCGTCGGCATCGGTGGTGGTGCCGTAGGAGCCGGTAATGCCCGCAGCGAGGTCACCGTCGAGGGTCATGATGTAGAGCGAACCCGCGCCGGAGGCCGAGTTGCCGGTGGCTACGCTGCCGCCGAAGGCTCCCGCCAGGATGCGCGAGGCACCGAGGGCATTGACGTTGACGCTGCCGAAATCGCTGAGCTTACTGCCACGAACGTAGGCGGAGACGTCGTTGTCCACGCGACCGTAGGTGGCGGCCAGACCCACGCCCGCGCCGCTGCCACCGCCGAGACCGAGATAGAGCGCGCCGCCGCCGGCGAGCACCCGGGAGCGGTCGTAGCCGGTGACCGAGACGGTGTCGTCCGCGGCGTCGGCGGTAAATTCACTATTTTCGATCTCGGCGGTGGTGTCGGCGCTGATGTCGGCAATCGAGACCGAGCCGGAGGCACCGACGGTGCTCTTCCCGCTGGCGGCGGCCAGCGCGATAGCAATGGAAAGCGCATCGCCGGAACTGGCGGCGAGCACGTCCACGTTACCCACGGACCCCACGCTGCCTACGGAACCGCCATTGAACGCTTTGAAACCGTAGATCCCGGCGCGGGTGGTATTGTCGATATCGTTGAACGCCACGGCACCGGCAAACGCCGATGAACGCCCGCCTCCGCCGCCGGCGATGGAGACGGCGGCCGAGCCGCTGGCACTGACCTGATCGACATTGGTGAGCGCGTGGACGTCGATATCCGGAGCCGCATCGCCGGCAGCGTTCAGCAGCGTGGTTCCATCGATCTCGGCGACGGTAGTAAGACGGCTGAAGTTGAGCGTGCCGGAGCCCGACCCGGTGAGCGTCGCGCTCTGCCCGCCGGGAGCGCTGCCACCGGCGTTGAGCGCACCGCCGGCTGATTTGAGTGCAGCGAGAAAGCTATTGTTGGTCGGCGTGGCCGGGGTGGGTGGAGCTGGCGGCGCCGGCGGCGGGGCCGCTGTTGGATTGCTGCGGGCAACGGCGCCGGCAACGCCGATGGCGCCGATTCGCCCCTCGCTGCGGGCCTCAACATTGAGCGAGGCCGTGCGCACACCGGCATTCGAGCCATCGGCCACGACCACATCGGCGACCGGTGCATTCGCGTCTTCGTCATCCTCGAGCACGCGGTCGTCACTGTTGTCGCCGAAGTAGGCGCGCGTATCGCTCGCGATGTTATTGACGGCGACGGCGGCACCGATGCTGCTGCCGCTGGAGACCGCGACGGCGCCGCCGATCGCCCAGATATTGACGTTGTGGTCGGCCAGGACATTCACGCTGCCGGCATCGATGTGGGCGCCGTTGTGAATGCTGGCGTGGGTGGCGCTGTCGATTTGCGCGTAGCTGAAGATGCCGTTGCCGGCCATGCTGTCGCCCTGGCCGGCGCTGGGGGCGATGACGATCATGTGATCGGTCGAGGTCGCCTCCACGTCCAGCGCATCCGCGCGCACCACGGCACCATCGCCGATGCCGGCGATGGTGGTGCTGTCGAACTGGTTCCAGCCGATGCTGCCGCCGACCGACTTGCCCGCCGGGGCGTTGCGGTTGGTGAGGATGGTCAGCAGCGAGAGATTGCCGGTCACGCCGATGGATTCGGTCAGCGTGCGCGCATCCACATCCACGGGCGCGGACCAGGTCCATTCGGTGGGGGCACTGATATCCAACTCATCGGCTTTCTCAACGTCGATGGAGAACTCGGAGGTCCACTCGCCATCGGCGCCAGTGGCGGTTAGCTGCGCGCCCTCGCCCACCCAGGCGCGGGTGTCCTGTGTCGCGAGCAGCGCATTGGCCGAGCCGAAGATCGCGGTGCCGTCCTGGGTCGCATCGCCATAGGCGTTGGAGTAACCCGTGAGCAGGTAATCCGCCAGGCCGAAGGACTCGAGCGCTGGCACGTCAGGCTGCAGCACCGCGTTGACGATGCCATTGAGCGCCGTGAAGAAATCTCCCGGGCCGCTCCACTCCGTTACGTCGAAGTCGGCGACGATCTCCTCGTAATCGTTATCGATCGGTAGCTCGCTGCGTGCGCCGACGCCGATATGCTCGGCCTCGACGATGGCGCCATCGCCAATCACCGCGTGGCTGGAGTGATGGTATTCGCCATAGGCGAGCGCCACGCTGCCGGAGAGGCTGGCCGCGCCGGGGCCGGTGGAGTTGACGCGGCTATCCGAAATGCTGCGAATGCCCTGATCGACGACGCGCGAGCGCACCGTTACATCGCCATCGGCCCGAACCACGGCGCCCTCGCCGATGCGCGCGGTGGCGCTCTGCTCGCTCACCGTGATCGAGGCGGCGGCGGCGAACTTGGGTGCACCGGCTCCGCCGGTCTTGCCCAGGGCGCCGGAAATGAGGCCGCTTATTGCGGCTTGCCGGTTTGCCGGCGTGCCGAGCAGGTAGTCGAAGACGTTGTTCCCGGTTTGCACCGTGGTCTTGGTGACGTGGGTCTCGGCGATGCTGTCGGCGACGACGTCCAGCGAACCGATGCTCACGCCATTCGCCAGGCGCGCATCAAACGCGGCGAGCACATCGGTGGACCACAGCGAGACCGCTGCCGTGACGCCGCCCTGGGCCTTGGCGCTGGCGCCGGACGTGGGTGTGACCGCCAGGCTGGAGGCCTCGGTGGTGAATTTATCCACGCCCGTGGCGCGGACTTCGACGGCACCGGCATCGTGAATTTGTGCGTCACTGCCAATCACGGCCTCGGTGGTCACGTCCACATAACTCATGCCGGCCGAGAAGGCGAGTGATGTGTTGCCTTTCGTTTTAACGCCCGTTTTCGCCTGCGTGACCATTGCCGCCGAGCCGACTTCCATGGTGTTTTCGCTGGTCGCGGTAACGCTCAGCGCACCGCCGGCCGTGATCTGTGCATCGCCAGTCACCAATGCGGAGGTGGTGCCTTCGATGTGGCCGTAGATGGCGCTCAACCCGAGTTCCGGTATCGTGCCGGTGAGTAGCCCGGCACCGGGAGTACCGAGTACCGTGCGGGTTGCCTCGGCATCGATGTCGACGTCGCCGGTGGCCTGAATGATCGCATCGTTGCCGATCTTGACGTTGGCATCGGCAATGGCCACGCCGGCGGTTACCGGCAGACCGAGGACGCCGAGCAGGTTCGTAACGTCGGTCACGTCGTCCGCGTTCTCGATGGCATTCTGGTGGAATGCCTGGACGTCGCTGTTAGCCATCTCCTGGAGCAGCGTGAGCGGCGGGTTCGGGTTCATCGGGTCCAGAAGCGTCGCCAGCCATGCGAAGTCCACGCCCGCGTCGGCGGAGGCGGTCACGTTCACGTTCGCACCACGCAAGGCGCCGTTGACGAGGACCGACGCACCCGCGAGGGAGAAGCCGGCGACCTGCATGTCGGAGGCTTCGGCACGCAGCGTGACATCGCCGCCCTGGCCGGCGTCGCCCGTGTAACCGGCCCGGTCGCGATAGCGCGCATCGAGTTCGGCGCCAGCCGCCACGGTGATCGAGACATCGTCGGTGGAGGCGGCGGTCAGCGGCGTGCCTATGTCGGTAATGTTCTCGAAATAATCGCCTACGTCCGATACTTTGCAGATATTGCAGGTGAAGTTGTCGCCGGATGTGAGCGTGATGTCGCCGGCGTCGAAGCCGTCGGTGGCGAAGGTGTTGATCGCGGCATTCTCGCCGACGATGATCTCCGGGGCTTGCAGCGTGACATTGCCGGAATCGCCGACCGAGGCGGTACTCAGCGCATCCGCCAGCGTCGGGTTGGTCAGGCCGGCCGGGTTGTCGTCCGGATCGCCCAGTTCGCCGACGAGCACGGCGTCGCCGGCACCGCCTTCGATGTGGCGGGTATTGATGATGGCCCCGGCTTCCAGCGTGATGCTGTCGGACGCGATGATGGTGACGTCGCCGCCGTTGGTGTAATAGGCGGTGGACCCGGCGGTGACGGAGATCGGGTCGATCAGAAACTCGCCCGCCTCGCCGCCGGCCCCTGCGCCGAGATCGGCGTTGAGGCCGTCGAGGCTGACGTTACGCGCCGAGCTGACCTCGATGAAGCCGCCGTCTCCGGTGGCGCCGGCGGATGCGTCGAAACGCGCCTCGGCCGCGACCGTGGCATCCCGGTCGGCCCAAATATCGATAGTACCGCCGTCGCCGCCGTCGTCCGCGCCGGCCGCAGCCAGCACCGCACCATTCTGGAGCGAGATATCGCGCCCGGCGCGCACACGGATCGTACCGCCGCCACCGCCGGTTTCAGCGGAGGAAGCGTCCGCCAAGCCGGAAACGCTGACGTCCGCCGCCGCCCGGATGATGATTTGGCCATTGGCTACCGTGGCGTCGACGGCTTCGGCGATGCCATCCGTATTGACGGCAGCATGGAACAGCGCCTTGTGCGCTGCGTCGGTCCCCGCGCGCAGGTTACCGGTCAATACCACGCCCTGCCCTTCGATCGCCACGGCGCCGAAGGCATTGATCGTTCCGTTGATCTCGATAACGCCCGTGGGGTCCGATGAGAGCGGTGCCTCACCGGCGAGCAGGCGCTCCACGGCGGCATCGTCGATATTGCCATCGGCATCCATCAGTTGGTCCATGAATGCCGCCGAGGGTGCCGTCAGCATCAGGCTGCCCACGTTCACCACGCCGCTCGCCCCGACGACGATGCCGTGCGGGTCGGCAAACACGACGTTGCCGCCGATTCGGCCCGCCTTGATGCTATTGAGCGTGCCATCGATGACCGCTCGGCTATCGGTCACCAGGTTGATCAGGTTATCGGTGCCACCGGGCAAGTGCAGGTTGACGGTGTTGCCCGATGAAAGCTGGAAATCTCGGAAGGAGTTGAACGCGTTGGCGCCACGAATCGTACCGGTGGTGATGTCGGTCAGCGTGCCGTTGACATCGATGACGGTTGCCGTTCGGCCATCCGGGGTAATGGTATTGGCGAATGCCAGGCCAGGAGTGACGCCCAGGGCGGCTGCAATCGCGGTACTGATGGCCGTACGGGCCGGTAAGGTAAAACCCTTGGGCGCGCGAACGCTAAGCTGTGCCTTTCGGCGGCTATCGTTACGGCTCATCTAACTCACCTTGTTATTTTTAAATTCTTTGGTCCGTCCGGATAACACCGCCGCCCTGGCATTAGTAACGCAATGTAAATTATTTACCTTGTGTAGTCATATGTCAACGAAAGGTAACCTTGGCGCTGAACGGCTGACATCCATCAAATGGTAATGAGCCGTCGTACCGGCGCAAGGCGATCGCCATTACTTGACGCGGTGTTTAGCGAGGACTAAGATTCTCCCAAAACGGGAGGAAAAATGCGGGTCATTGCCAAGCGCACATTAAGAGAGTTTTGGGAGCGGGGTTATGACGACGCAGCCATTCCTCTCACTGAGTGGCACAGCATGATGTCCAAGGCGTCATGGGCGACGCCGCAAGAACTGAAAGCCGAGATAAGAACGGCCAGCATTCTCAAGGGCGGTCGCGCCGTGTTCAACATCGGAGGCAACAAGTATCGCGTCATTGTGTCGATCCGATATACACAGCAAATCGCTTGGGTTCGCTTCGTCGGCACTCACGCCCAGTATGACCAAGTTAATGCGGAGACTATATGATGAGTATTCGGCCTATCCATAACGATACTGATCTTGATCGGGCTTTCGCGCGCATGGAAGAGCTTTGGGCTGCTGAGGAAGGCTCCCCCGAAGCCGACGAGATCGAAGTGCTATCAATCCTGATTGAGCGCTACGAAGACGAGCATTATCCGATTGGCCCATCTGATCCTATCGAGGCTATCAAGTTTCATATGGAGCAACAGGGTCTGACACAACGTGATCTAGAAGCCTATATCGGCTCAAGCGGACGCGTTTCGGAAGTGCTCAACCGTAAGCGCAGACTCAGCCTACGAATGATCAAGCGGCTCCACGACGGGCTAAAGATTCCGTATGACACCCTTATGAGCCAAGCTGCGGCATAGCTATCCCCGGCTTGCTAGATTCAATAACCAAAAAGAGCGACGGGTACTTCATCATTGGCCCGCCGCTCTTTTGCTTTCTTAGCTCGCAAATTTCCCAATCAGGAAATTTTCAAGGCATAAAGTGCCGTAATCTCAATATTATCCCAATTGGGAAAATTCGCTCACATTAGCTTGCAAGCCATGCTATATTTCCCATTCGGGAAATTAGAGATCATCATGGTGAAAGATTGCGAAGGGCCGAGAGCTATCCGGATTAGCGATGCGAAGGCGATCGGCCTCTTGATCCGTGAAACGCGGAAAAGCCAAGGGCTAACGCTGGAAACCCTGGCGGGCCTCTGCGGCCTCAGTATCCGCTTTCTCAGCGAACTGGAGAACGGCCGCGAGACCTGCAGCTTCGTGCGCATCCTGCGGGTTCTCGAGACCTTGGGGATCGAGCTCGTTGCTTATCCACCCGAGGAGGCGAAAGGGTGAACCGCCGCGATACGCTTAATGTATGGCATGGCAACCGCCTGGTAGGAGCCCTTTGGCGAGGCGATGACGAGCGGCTGATGGGTTTCGATTATGACGACGCCTGGATGGCGACAGGCTCCGCCATTTCCAACAGCCTACCTATCGATAAAAAAACCTGGCCCCCTGAAGACCAACGGGCACACCGCTGGTTCGGGAATCTATTGCCCGAGGAGCAGGCTCGAGCCGCGCTGATCAAGCGGCTTGGCATCGTGGATGACGATTTTTCCCTGCTCGAAGCGATCGGTGGCGACTGTGCCGGCGCCCTGGTCATTCTCCCGCCGGAACAATTACCCGTTCAAGAAGGTGAATACCAGCCGCTTCCACACGACAAGCTGGCACAATGGGCAGCGTACCGTGAGCGATACGCGCTGATGGCCGGCGACGACCCAACGATACGCCCACGCCTTTCACTGGCAGGGGCGCAAGACAAGATTCCGGTGCTGATCACGTCCGGTGAAATGTATCTGCCACGCGGTGCCGCAGCGTCTTCCCACATTCTGAAATTCGCCGTGGAAGGCAGAGAAGCCGTTATCCTCAACGAACTGTATCTAAACACCCTGGCCAACCTGGCCGGCTTGCCCTGCGCACGCACCGAGATATGCCATGCCGGACGCCAGGCTTACCTGCTGGTCGAACGTTATGACCGAAGCGGCATCGGTACCGAGAACCTACGCCGCCTTCACCAGGAAGACTTATGCCAGGCCATGGGCCTTGCACGTACCCAGAAATACCAGGTGCCGAATGGCCCGGCCTTCGGCCAATGCGCTCAAACGGTGCGGCAAGTCTGCCGTCCAGCCGCGAAATCCATCCAACAACTGCTGCTGTGGCAAATTTTCAATGTTCTGGTCGGCAATAGCGATGGGCATGCCAAGAACGTATCCCTGCTACAAGACAGCGCAGGCAACTGGACTATGGCACCAGCCTACGACCTGGTTGGCACCGTCGTGCTGGGCTATCACCCCGGCCTCGCCTTCTCGATCGGCGAGCAGTTCAACTCGCAGCAGCTCTTGCCTCGTGATTGGCAGGCATTCGCCAATGAATGCGGCTTCAGTTACCCCTTCGTCAAACGCCAGATCGCGCAACTGGCTGTCAGGTTATCCGAACTCATCGACTCGCAAGACCTACAGGACGCACTAGCCAACGCGGGGCTGAGCGAGCAGGGCTGGAGGCGATTGCAACAACAGCGCCACCATATCGAACGGCAATGCCGAAAAGCAGCGCGTTGGTAGGTAATAGCTTGAATCAATGCCTAGCGTCGGCACGTGGCGCCTCTATCTCCGCCGCCGCCGCGGGCTCAGCTTTCTGCAAATATCGGTCGCTGCGCCGACCTGGGATCCTTACCGCTTTTCCCGTGTATGCCACAAACGCAACACGTAGACCATCTCGCCCGCAATCTCGTACCGCATTTCGTACTGGTCGATGAGAATACGCCGTACCTCGCGCGGCTCGAATAGGAATAGTTGCTCGCCGATGCGCGGGTTGCTCAACAGCAGCGTCGGAGCCTTGGTCAGCGACTGGACGGTGCGCGCGGCCGCCGCAGGATTCACCGTCGCCAGGAACTCGTAAAGCCGCATCAAGTCGGAGAGCGCCTTGCTGGTCCACTTCAGTTCCATCAGCGTGGTGCCGGCAAGGGTGCGTCGGTGCCGAGACTATCCGCCCAAGCCTGCACCGCCTGGTGGTCGATGACTTGACCGGCATCCACGTCAGCCAGCGCTTCGAGGGTCAGGCGGTCGCGCTCTTCCTCCTGGATTATCCAGGAGGAAAGCGCCTGCTTCATGATCCAGCCGCGCGAGCGTTCGAGACGATCGGCCAATTGGTCCACCTTCTCGGCCAGCGGGACGGGGACGTGTGCGGTCAGCACACGAGTTTCGGTTTTGGCCATGTCGATCTCCTTACTTGAAACGGTTAGCATTCAATCATAGTGATTAATAGTGAATCACTCAAGCAATATGCCCGTTTGAACCATGCCTTGGCTTATAAAAGGACTTGAGCGCTGATCACGTTACTCCGCAAAGAACCCAAAGAAGAAACAAAAAAAGAGCGGCGGGCACATAGCCCGCCGCTCCTGTTAGCGTTGATCCTCTATTCTTAACAGCCTTAAGAATGTAGCCTATGCACCCAGCCGGGCGCGGGGCCAGGCGCGTGACGATCAGCGAAGGGACGATGCAAAGCGCAGCACCACAAAAGAACCAGCCACCACTGGCCGTTATCGCCATCCGCCAAGTCGAAAAAAATACTGGCGCTTCACGCATTGCCGTTAATCAAATGGCTCTGTTGGGCGAGATGGGCTATCGAGTAATCGTACTGGCCGAGAAAGCCAGCATCGATCTAATCCAGGCCCAAGGTGCTACGCTAGTTCGTTTACTTCGCTGGCCATTCAAAGGCGCATTTCGGCGTTTCTGGTTCAATCGCCGCGTTCAAACCTGGTGCAAGCGCCACCACCCCGATTTGCTAGTTAGCCATGGCGATGTCGAAAGCAACGACGTTATTTATATGCATAACTGCGTTCATCTCGCCAGCCAGCGAATCCATGGCCGGGAGCTACCGCGCAACCATGAAGTCGCCGCCATCCACGATCATGTGTTGACCCAAGGCCACTTCAAGCGTGTGGCTGTCAATTCCCAAATGATGGCCAACGATTTCAGGGCTCGCTACGGCATCGGCGACGACCAACTGGAAATCAGCTACCCCGGCTACGATCCCGAGCAGTTCAATCCCGCCAATGCCCGCCACGATCGCCAAGCCATGCGGTCGTCGCTCGGCGTTGACGAAGATGATTATCTCATTGGCTTGGTCACCTCCGGCAATTTCAAAAAGCGCAACGTTGCGGCTTTCGTCGAGATCGCGGCACTACTTGATGCGCGCCTGCCTGAACGCTGCCGGTTTTTGGTGGTTGGCAAGGATGACGCTTCGCCCTATCAGCGCCAAGCCGATGCACTCGGCCTAGGCGAGCGCTTTACCTGGAAAACGACCGTCCAAGATGTCGAGCGCCTTTACGGCGCTCTCGATATTTTCGTATTACCGGCCCATATCGAAGAGTTCGGCTGCGTAGTGCTTGAGGCTATGGCCTGCGAAACTCCGGTGATTGTCTCAACCTGGACGGGCGCATCCGAGCTGCTTCAAGAGTGCTTTCCAGAATTGATATTGGATAACGATGATCCCGAAAACTGGGCCACACAGATTGAAAAGCTACTGCAAGCACCTAACCGCGACGCCCTTGGCACTCGGCTAGCGGCGCAGGCATCCGCCTACTCGCACCAACATCAGTACGAAAAGC